>NZ_LLXM01000015.1:0-1236531 GCF_001447135.1 Marinobacter sp. P4B1 | reverse complement strand
TAGCCAACCAAGTAATTCGTGTGGACTCTGACCGAAGCATTCGGCTTCGTTTAAGGAGGTGATCCAGCCGCAGGTTCCCCTACGGCTACCTTGTTACGACTTCACCCCAGTCATGAACCACACCGTGGTAATCGTCCTCCCGAAGGTTAGACTAACTACTTCTGGTGCAATCCACTCCCATGGTGTGACGGGCGGTGTGTACAAGGCCCGGGAACGTATTCACCGCGACATTCTGATTCGCGATTACTAGCGATTCCGACTTCACGGAGTCGAGTTGCAGACTCCGATCCGGACTACGACGCGTTTTAAGGGATTGGCTCACTCTCGCGAGTTGGCAGCCCTCTGTACGCGCCATTGTAGCACGTGTGTAGCCCTGGCCGTAAGGGCCATGATGACCTGACGTCATCCCCACCTTCCTCCGGTTTGTCACCGGCAGTCTCCCTGGAGTTCTCAGCTTTACCTGCTAGCAACCAAGGATAGGGGTTGCGCTCGTTACGGGACTTAACCCAACATCTCACGACACGAGCTGACGACGGCCATGCAGCACCTGTCTCAGAGTTCCCGAAGGCACCAATCCATCTCTGGAAAGTTCTCTGGATGTCAAGGCCAGGTAAGGTTCTTCGCGTTGCGTCGAATTAAACCACATGCTCCACCGCTTGTGCGGGCCCCCGTCAATTCATTTGAGTTTTAACCTTGCGGCCGTACTCCCCAGGCGGTCAACTTAGTGCGTTAGCTGCGCCACTAAGACTTCAAGAGTCCCAACGGCTAGTTGACATCGTTTACGGCGTGGACTACCAGGGTATCTAATCCTGTTTGCTCCCCACGCTTTCGCACCTCAGTGTCAGTGTTGGTCCAGGTAGCCGCCTTCGCCACTGGTGTTCCTTCCTATATCTACGCATTTCACCGCTACACAGGAAATTCCACTACCCTCTACCACACTCTAGTCTGACAGTTCGAAATGCCGTTCCCAGGTTAAGCCCGGGGCTTTCACATCTCGCTTACCAAACCACCTACGCGCGCTTTACGCCCAGTAATTCCGATTAACGCTTGCACCCTCCGTATTACCGCGGCTGCTGGCACGGAGTTAGCCGGTGCTTCTTCTGCGAGTAACGTCAATCCTTAAAGGTATTAACTTTAAGGCCTTCCTCCTCGCTGAAAGTGCTTTACAACCCGAAAGCCTTCTTCACACACGCGGCATGGCTGGATCAGGGTTGCCCCCATTGTCCAATATTCCCCACTGCTGCCTCCCGTAGGAGTTCGGGCCGTGTCTCAGTCCCGATGTGGCTGATCATCCTCTCAGACCAGCTACGGATCGTCGCCTTGGTAGGCCTTTACCCCACCAACTAGCTAATCCGACTTAGGCTCATCCAATAGCGCAAGGTCCGAAGATCCCCTGCTTTCCCCCGTAGGGCGTATGCGGTATTAGCAGCCGTTTCCGACTGTTGTCCCCCACTACTGGGCAGATTCCTAAGCATTACTCACCCGTCCGCCGCTCGTCAGCGGGGTGCAAGCACCCCCTGTTACCGCTCGACTTGCATGTGTTAAGCCTGCCGCCAGCGTTCAATCTGAGCCATGATCAAACTCTTCAGTTTAAATCATACAAGAACTCGAAAGTTCTTAATTCTTGCTCAAGACAAAACTCAATTTTCGACGAGTCACTGTCCTGATATTTCGTATCCGAAATACCTCGGCCAGCGCCCACACGAATTACTTGGTTAACTTGTTAAAGAGCGTTTGAGCTGTGTTGCTCAACGAGGAGGCGAATTCTACATTCTTCTCCGAGACTGTCAACGCTGATTCCCAAATTATTTTTCTTTATTTCGGTTTCCCGCTATCAGGACAACCAGAACTGTTCAACCCTTGCACGAAATGTGCAAAATTCGAACTGACGCAACCTCAGTTACCCCGAAACCCCTTCGCTACCAGGTACACTTCCCGGGACCGGGCCCTGGAAGAATCCGGCTTGCGCACCACTACTTTATCGAATACGGCACGCACCGCCTTCACATATTCGTCATAGCCTTCACCGTGAAACACCTTGGCCACAAAGCTGCCTTTAGGTTTGAGCACCTGGCACGCCATATCCAGCGCCAGCTCTACCAGATACATGGAAGCGGCCTGGTCTGCCGCATTCACGCCGCTGATATTGGGCGCCATATCGGAGATGACCACATCGGCACGGGTGCCGTCGAGTACGGCCATGATCTGGTCAAACACGTCCTGCTCGGTGAAATCACCCTGGATAAATTCAACACCCGCAATGGCATCCATGGGAAGTATGTCCGAGGCCACCACTCGCCCCTTGTGACCTACCAGCTTCGCTGCAACCTGAGACCAGCCGCCCGGGGCGGAGCCCAAGTCAACCACGAGCATATTAGGCTGGATCAGCCGGTCTTTGTCGTTAATCTCCAGGAGTTTGTAACTGGCACGGGATCGATAGCCATCTACCTGCGCCTGCTTCACAAAGGGATCGTTGACGTGCTCTTCGAGCCAGCGGTTACTGCTTTTGGAACGGGCCATGGGGTGTCTTCTGTCTACTGCGGGAAAGACTGCATTGTACGCGGCCACCCTCACTACCGCAAAAGCCGCCGAGCCTGACAATACAACGGGGCAACAGTACAATGACGCCACTGTTGCAACCGCTACCCAATGCAGGAACCCGGCCGTGAAACTGGATGACATCAAGAAACTTCACCAGAAAAAGTATCGCCAGTCGCTGGGCCACTTCCTGGTGGAAGGGGAGCACCTGGTACTGGAGCTGGAAAAAGCCGCCACCAGAAACCCGCACTGGCAAAAGGCCAGGCTGTTTGTCACCAGCAGCTATGAACATTGGCCCAGCCCCTGGCCAAAAACCACCATCAGCGACCGCCAGATGGCTCAACTGGCTGACACCAAAACTCCGCAAGGCATTCTTGCCGTGGCACCGCTTCCCTCTGATAAGGCAGGTACATCAACAGCCGGCGGGAAAGCGGTCTATCTACATGAGGTTCAGGATCCTGGAAACCTGGGCACGATCCTGCGCACCCTGGCCTGGTTTGGCGGCATGCGTTGCCTGCTCAGCCCCGGTAGTGTCGATCCCTATAACCCGAAAGTTGTGCGCGCCAGCATGGGCGCCATCTTCCATGTTCCGCTGGAAACCGATGTAAACCTGAACACACTCCCCAGCCGTTATCCCCGCATTGCCTGCCTGGACATTGGCGGAGAGCCAATCACCAGCCCAGGCTTCCTGAGCCACGACTGCTATCTTTTTGGCAACGAAGCCCGGGGCGTACCGGAAGAGGCTCTGACCAGCCTGGGCGCCGGGCGTTTCACCATCCCCGGCGCGGCTGCGGTGGAGTCTCTGAATCTTGCTTCGGCGGTGAATATGGTGGTTTATGAGTTGAATCGGACATTGCCTTAAACAGAACCCTCTGGAGCTACCGCTCATGTACATCAATGGAAATTGGATTAAAGACCGACCGGATTTCATCGTTACCAACCCGGCAACCGGCGAGACCATAGGACGGGTGCCAGACTGCACCGCCCAGAATATCGAATCGGCCATCGCCGCCGCCGACCAGGCATTCCGGGCGTGGCGAAAAACAACGGCCCATGAACGCTCGCAGCTACTTTACCGGGCCTGGGAGCTAATGATCCGCCAGAAGCGCTCACTGGCAGAGTTGATGACCCGCGAACAGGGCAAACCCCTGAAAGCTTCCCTGAACGAAGTACAATACGGCGCAGACTTCCTGCTGTGGTTTGCAGAAGAAGCCAAGCGCATGTACGGACAGATCATTCCCTCGGCCCGCGAGAATCAGCGTTTCCTGGTACAGAAATCCCCAGTGGGCGTTGTTGGCGCAATTACGCCCTGGAATTACCCTATTTCGATGATTACCCGCAAGCTTGCTCCTGCCCTGGCCGCCGGCTGCACCGTCGTTCTCAAACCCGCCGAAAGCACGCCTTTGTGTGCCGCGGCCATGATGGAAATCTTTGAGGAAGCCGGCTTTCCACCAGGGGTAATAAATCTGATTACGGCTGAGAACCCCGCCCGGGTTGGCGAAGCCTTCTGTACAGACCCGCGCGTCCGAAAGCTCACATTCACCGGCTCTACTCCCGTTGGAAAAATGCTCAATGGGTTAGCGGCCGCCAACATGAAGCGAGTCTCAATGGAGCTCGGCGGCCATGCCCCGGCCATCGTATTCCCCGATGCAGACCCGGTGCATGCGGCCAAGGGCCTGTCTATGGTCAAGTTCCTCAATACCGGCCAGGCCTGCATCAGCCCAAACCGGATATTCGTGCATGAAGACCATGCAGAGCCCTTTATCAAGGAACTGAGCAGCCGCGCCAGCCGACTTGTTGCGGGTAACGGTATGAGTGACGGCGTTGGCATTGGGCCGCTGATCAACGAAGCGGCCATACAGAAAGTGGACGACCAGGTTCAGGACGCCCTTGCCCGAGGCGCCAAAGCTGAAACCGGCGGCCACCGCCTGACCGATAACGGCCTGGCCGGGGGTTATTTCTACGCACCCACGGTGCTGTCCGGAGTAACAGCGGACATGAAGATTTATCGGGAAGAAACCTTCGGGCCGGTTGCACCCGTGATTACCTATCGCTCGGAAGACGACGTTATTGCCATGGCAAACGACACAGACTATGGCCTGGCGGCTTACATCTATAGCAACAACCTGGCCACCTCCATGCGGGCATTTGAAGCGTTGAACTTCGGCATTATCGGGATTAACGATATCAATCCCACCAGCGCAGCCGCGCCATTTGGCGGCATGAAGAACAGTGGTCTTGGCCGTGAAGGCGCCCAGGAAGGCATTGAGGAATATCTGGAAACCAAGCTTGGCGGGCTTGCCATCTGAGCCTAAAAAGGCAGGGCAAGGACGCCACAAATCAGGCTGGAAACCGCCAGAGATATCACTGAATACCTGAAGCTCCAGTCATAGGCAGCAACCCGGGTGTTGTAACCGGTACAACGCTCCAGCAGCAGCGCGTTAGCCGAAAACGGCGTGCCGGCAATGGTAATTCCCCATCCAGTCACAATGCCGAACCCCAGCGCCAGTAACCCGTAATCGGGCCATATCGGGCCGAGAATACTGCCCGACAAAGTACCGGAAATGATCGGATTGACACCGACGGCACCGCCGGCAAAAAACAGCCAGGGCACCAACATGGCTACCAGTGGATAAGCCCACACCGGCAGCGAGAAGTCTGAACCCATCCAGTTCAGGGCGAAGGTGCCAATCACACCCCCCAGAAAAGACGAGCCCCCCATAATCGCCAACTCATTGTTCATCATCGCCAGCGACGGTATGAAAAGCTTGCCGTCCTGAATACGGCGGTACAGCAACCCCAGAACGACTGCGGTCAGGCAACTGAGCGTCACCGCCTGGGAATAAATCAGACCGGCTAGACTGGTGAGGGCAAATGCACCAAGACATATCAGCGCGATAGTACTCAGGAATCGGACCCAGGCTGGCCCCGCTCCCTCAACAGCGCCTACCACAACCTTACTCTCCGGGGCCTCCTGCTCCCGGAACACAGCGCCGGCGACAAGATACAAAGCAGCAAACGGCAGGGAGGCTGCAATCAGCTTCCAGCTGGAAAGCCCGGGCAGAAACGTCACCACCATGACAATCGCAATAGACAGAGGCGATGCCATGGGCGATGCCCCAAATCCGCGCACCACCGCTCTGGCGGCATTTCTTGCCAGCCCACTGTCGCCCCTTTCCCTGATCTGAACACCAATCATGGTGGCAATAACGCCCACGGCGCCAAAATTCAGCGGCACCGACAAAACGGCGGTGCCAGTGGTCACGCCCAGGTAGCGATGGGCAGGCCGGCCGCTAAACAAACTTCTGGAAATGATTTTTATATCATTCGACTGGGCCAGAACGGCAGACAACAGCATCACGGTGATGATTAGTGCACCGATCCTCGCCATGTTGCCGGATGCCCGCTCGAGTGCGACCGGCTCTATCGCAAGCGCGAGCCCCCCAAGAATCAGGATCAGGCTGAAAATCACCCGAGCAACCATTCTCAGATTGGCCCAGCCAAGCACAATAGCCAGGCACGCCAGCGCGGTTGTCAGATAACTGAAGCCTGGCAGAAAAGTGAATACACCGGCCAGAAGTGCCAGATAAGTCAGAACCGTCCGGTAGCTGGCCAACCCGTATGGTCGCAGAAACGCTGTCATCCTCGTATCACCCGCACGTTCATATTGTTGTTAAAAACATTGCCTGCAAAAAAAGACCGCCGAGACTCCTGTTCAAAGTCTGGCGGTATAAAGGAGGGTCAACACTAAACCCCGGCGCTTCAGCCCATCCCCCGGCTGAAACACAGAGGCACATCCATCAGCTACGGCTTACCCAGTACCGACGAATTGCGAACGCCAGCGAGGCAACGGTCAGAAGAACAAATACCCAGGTAATCGGACCACGGAAGAACACCGACGGGTCACCCTTACTGATCAGGATGGTCCGGCGCAGGTTGTCCTCGAACATGGGACCCAGAATAAAACCGATGAGAAACGGAGCGGCAGCAATACCAGTGCGATTGAACACAAAGCCAAGAATGCCAAATGCCAGCATCAAGCCGATATCAAAGGTACTGTTGTTGACAGCATAGGCGCCGTAAATACAGAACATCAAAACGATCGGCAGCAAAATGGTTTTAGGGATATCAGCAATCAGGGAAAAATATTTGATAGCCGCATTACCCACTACCAGCAGAACCACAGAGCTCACCAGAATCCCACAGAACAGGGCATAAACCAGCGTCAGGTTTTCCTGGAACAGCACCGGCCCCGGAGTCAGCCCGTGAATCATGAAGGCGCCGAGAATAATGGCGGTAATAACATCCCCGGGAATCCCCAGCGACAGCAACGGAATCAGGGTTGCACCGGCAACGCCGTTGTTACCGGCCTCGGCTGCCGCAACACCCTCAACCTCACCTTTGCCGAAGTTATCCTTTCTGGGGGATGTCCGCTTGGCTTCGCTGTATGAGATAAACGCGGCAGACGTGGCTCCCGTTCCCGGGATAGCACCAATGATTACACCAATAATGCTGCCCCGGATAATGGTCTTCAGAGACGCTTTAAACTCTTTCCAGGTCAGAGACGCACCCGTAACCGCGGTACGTATGTGTGGAGCAACCTTGGACGTGTAAAAATCGATAACTTCGGGTATTGCAAACAACCCGATGAGCAACGGTATGAACGACACCCGGTCCATCATGTTGTAGTTATCAAAAGTCAGGCGCTGCGTGCCGTATACCGCATCCAGCCCGATTGTGGAGACGATAATACCCAGAAACGCTGCAATGAGCCCTTTGACAACAGAACTACCTGAAACCGAAACAATAATGGTCAGGGAGAAGCAGATCAGCCAGAAATACTCCGGTGGCCCGAAATTCAGCGCAATCTTCGCCAGGTAGGCGGCAAAGAAAATCAACGCCACGTTGGAAATCACATCGGCAACCACCGATGAATACAACGCCGTTTTCAGCGCCTTCTTAGCCTTGCCTTGCTGAGCCATCGGGTAGCCATCAAGCAAGGTACAGGCTGAGGCCGGAGAACCCGGGGTGCGAATCAATATCGCAGTAATCGAACCACCATACATTCCGCCCTTATAAATACCAACCAACAGAAGGATCGCGGTTACCGGCTCCATGGAGAAGGTAAACGGCAGGGCGAGCGCAACCGCCATAGTTGCCGTCAACCCGGGGATGGCACCCACCACAACGCCAATCAGAACGCCGACAGCTATCGCTATAAAATTATCAACGCTCAGAAAGAGCGACATAACTTCTGAAAAATTTTCCATCTCTGGCACCCAAAGCTTTTGGACCAACGCCCGCCCCAACTGACCGGAGCCTGCGCATACTTAACGAGTTTTTGCTGGCTTCAGAACCAGGCTTCCCACAGCTCCCCAACAGGCAGGGGCACATTCAGCAGGTAAATGAACAACATGGTCACAAGCACCGGAAAGGCGATCGCGAGGAGGTATATCAGCGGATTGCGCAGGCCGCTGGCCAAAAACAGCAACACGCAGGCAAGCACACCACTGCCGATGGCACCCAACTGCTCAAAGAAAAACGCATAGACAACACCTGCCGCTACCATCAAGGCCTGACGAATTAAAGACACGCCTCGGCGAAGCTCATCTCCAGGCTCTCGCTCGGGGGGAACTCGAAGGCCGGAGACCATCAGCACAAGAGACAGAACCAGCACTGACCAGCCGGCAACCTGCGGCAAGAATCGCGGCGACAGCAGCGGATGCTGCATAAACGGAGGCGCTGAAATGTAGCTGGGGATGATGTAATAAAGAAAAACCAAGGCCAGAATAAAGAATACCGCACCCACGATTGTATTCGGATTGAGTCGGCCGTAATGAGTTGCCGGCGTATCGGCACTCTGGTTCTCGGAGATAGCCATGATAAAACTCTCGACAGTATTCGTTGATAAAGAAAAGGCGGGCCGGCCTGTCAAACCGGTCCCGCCCAGCGCAAGATTGATCAGCGTTTCAGGTTTGCCTTCTCAGCAACGTCTGCCCACTTTTCAAGCTCGTCAGCAACGAAGGCACGAAACTCGTCACCAACCTCTTTACCTGCTACCGCACCAAACTGGGGCAAGAAGCTTTTAAAGTTTTCGCTTTCAACAATTTTCTCGAGCGCCGCCTCAAGCTTCGCCTGCGCTTCCTCGGGGAGCGATTTGTGAGCAATCAGGCCAAACCAGGCCGAAGTCACGTAATCGCCAAGACCAAATTCAGAACCAACTTCCTGCAGCGTAGGAACCTCCGGCAGGAATTCTGAACGCTCAGCAGTGGTTACCGCCAGGGCCTTGAGCTTTCCGGATTGGATATGGGGGTAAACCGTTGGCATATTTTCAAAGGCCACGTCTACATCCCCTGCCAACAGCGCCGGCAGTGCTTCGCCTGAACCCCGGAAAGGGACGTGAATCAGGTTAGCCTGGGTCAGGTTCTTGAACAGCTCACCAGACATATGGATCGAGCTGCCGATGCCTGGGGAACTGAACGACAACTGCCCTTCACGTGCCGCAGCAACGAACTCTGCAACAGAGTTATAGGGACTGCTTGCCGGCACAACCATCACGTTCGGGATGTCGATGACATTACGAATGAACACGAAATCCTCAACCGGGTCATAGCGAAGGTTGGGATAAATCGACGCGCCGATTGTGTGCCCCGGGGATGCCATCACCAGCATGTGATCGGAACCACGGCCGCCACGTGCCAACTGTGCTGTTGCAACAGTGGAGCCCGCACCTGGACGATTCTCGACAACAACGGTGGTGAGTTCTTTCTGAAGCAGGTCTGCCACCTTACGGGAGAGCAGATCTGTAGTGCCGCCAGCCGAATAGGGTACGACCAGGCGAATGTTATCACTCGGCCACTCTTTGCCATGCGCGACTCCAGTCATGGCGATAGTGACAGATGCAACGGCTGCAACAACCGCGGATTTGAACAGTTTAGTTGATGTACTAATCATCTTGTCATTGTCCTGCTTATCTTTGGTTCGATTATCGAACATATGTTCGTATTGTCGAACGCCAATTTCACATAATACGCTTGTTCGTGCAAGTACTTTTACGAACAAAATCTGATCAACTGAGGGCAATACGACTAATAGACGGGCTGATGCAAGGAGGCAAAAAAGACAGGGGAAAGGAAAACGCCGGGGCCGGTATCAAGTACACCGACTCCGGGCATGAACAGCTTCAGGGCAACACGGCCGCTATGTTACGAGCAGCCGTTTTCATTATCGGCACATACTCATCAACGATTCGCTCCAGGGTGACAGAACTGACGTGGCTGCTGGAGTTAAGCGCAAACCGCACCTGCCCCCTCCGGTCAATTACAGGGACTGCCACAGCACGCATACCCAACTCCAGCTCCTGATCTACGATCGCGTACCCTTGCTCTCGAACCCTTTCAAGCTCCACTCTGAGTTCGTCCGGCCCCTTGGTGTTCGGTGTATGCTTCTCAAAACGAGACTTTTCGAACACCGCCTCCAGTTCTGGCTTCTGCAAATACGCCATCAGAACGCGACCACCGGAAGTGGCATAGGCCGGCAACCTCGCACCAATCTGCAGATTGATCGGAATCAGGCCCCTGCGCGGAATACGAGCCACATAGACGATGTCTGCCCCGTCCAGAACGAGCGCAGAGCAGGATTCACCCAACTCGTAGGCAACCTTTTCCAGGTGGGGGGTTATGGTTTCCGAGAAGTCCAATGACGCAAGGTAGGCATATCCAAGCTCCAACACCTTGGCCGTCAACCTGAACTTTTTGTCCTCCAGAGACACATAACCCAGTTTCTGCAGAGTCAACAAAAAACGCCGGGCTGCCGCTCTGGACAACCCGTTTTTCTCTGCAACGGCGGACAGCGTCATGGAAGGGTTTTCCGTATCAAACGATCGGATAACCTCCAGCCCTCGCGCAAAAGTGGTCAGAAACTCCTTGTCAGCTCCTGACATATCCTTGTTTTGATCAGTCATTAAATCGGTCCATAAAGCTGAGGTAAAACAACATCACCCCTTATCGGCGCTCCAACTATCCAGTGTTTTTCCCTCAAGAGCCAGTTCTTCCAGCAAAGGTGCAGGCTGCCAGTAATCCGCCCCGGTTTTGTCACGCAGCGCACAGATGCAGTCGTACACTTCCCTGAGCCCCATCTGGCTTGCCGTGAACATGGGGCCACCGCGGAATACCGGGAAGCCGTAGCCATTCACATAAACTACATCAATGTCACTGGGCCGTTGCGCTATTCCTTCACCGAGAATGTGGAAACCCTCGTTAATCAGTGCCATCAGGTGCCGGTCAAGAATTTCCTGATCAGTCATGGTCCGGCGCTGCACGCCGTGGGCCCTGGCCTGCGCTTCAATTACTTCCAGAACCTCTGGATCCGAAGACCTGGCCCGGGTCTCTGGGTCGTAGCGGTAGTATCCCGCTCCGGATTTCTGCCCCAAACGTCCCATCTCGACAAGCGCATCAGCAATGCAATAGCTGCGGGGGTCGCCTTTTTGCTCAGGAGTCAGGGCCTGACGGGCCTTATAGCCGATATCCAGGCCGGCAAGGTCACCAACCGCGAGCGGCCCCATGGCCATACCAAAGCGCGTGAGAACACCGTCAATCTGCTCAGGTGACGCCCCCTCAATCATCGACAGCTGGGCTTCCCGCGCATAGGGGCGCAGCATCCGGTTGCCGATGAAGCCGTAACACACCCGAGCCAGAACCGGCACCTTACCAATTTTCTTGCCCAGCGCCATAGAGGTCGCAATCACATCCTCGGATGTGGCGTCGGCGCGAACCACTTCCAGCAGGCGCATCACATTCGCCGGGCTGAAAAAGTGCAGCCCGACCACGTCCTGCGGGCGCGAAGTGCAGGCAGCGATTTCATTCACATCAAGGTAGGAGGTATTTGAGGCAAGAATGGCCCCGGGCTTGCACACGCGGTCAAGCTCACCGAAAACCTGCCGTTTCACATCCATGCTTTCAAACACCGCTTCGATAACCAGATCGACATCGGCCAGGCTGTCATAGCTCGTGCTGCCAGTAATCAGGGCCTGACGTTTATCCGCCACCTCCTGCGACATCTTGCCCTTACTGACCGTGATGCCGTAGTTCTTGCTGATCATCGCAAGGCCACGATCCAGCGCCTCCTGGTTAAGCTCCAACAGCGTTACCGGGATTCCGGCATTGGCAAAGGTCATTGCGATGCCACCACCCATGGTCCCGGCACCGATAATGCCAACACGGTTGATGGGTTTCGCCTTTGCATTTTCGTTAAGGTCTTCAACAACTGCGGCCTTGCGCTCGGCAAAGAACATATGTCGCATGGCGGCCGCCTGGTCAGAGCCGACACACTCAACAAAACTCGCCCTTTCGAACTGCAGACCGTCCTCAAAGGGTTTCGAGACCGCCGCTTCCACACAATCAACAATCTTCTGCGGAGCAACCTGCCCACGCCGGCGCTTGGCCATGTTCTTGCGCCATACTTCGAAGACATCTGCATCGCTTTCGGCAGCAGGCACCTCCAGGTCTCTGACCCGGCGCAGCGGCGCGCCCTCTTCCAGAAGGGATTGAGCATATGCCAGGGCCGAATCCTGCAGGGGCTCCTCAACCACACGGTCAATCATGCCCAGTTCCAGAGCTTTCGGCGCAGCCACTCGCTTACCAGAGGTAATAACATCCAGGGCCGTTTCCACGCCGACCAGTCTGGGCAAACGCTGTGTTCCACCGGCTCCGGGCAAGATGCCCAGATTAACTTCCGGCAGGCCCACAGCCGCCGTATTCAGCGCGCAACGATAGTGACAGCTGAGCGCCAGCTCAAAGCCGCCGCCCAGAGCCGTGCCGTGTAATGCGGCAATAACAGGCTTTGCGGAAGACTCAATGGCTTCGTTCACTTCCGGCAGGGAGGGAGCCATAGGCGGTTTGCCAAACTCCTTGATATCCGCTCCGGCCACAAAGGTTCGGCCCTCACAGATCAGGACAATGGCCTTTGAGTTGTCCGTCTGAGCGTTTGTAATGGCGCTCATCACGCCCTCACGCACCTTTTGCGACAGGGCATTTACCGGCGGGTTATTGATGGTAATAACGCCGAAGTCACCAACCAGCTCATAAGTAACCAACATACGGAATTTCCTCTTCTGATAAAAAAAGAGCCGATCCCGCACTATCGGGAACGCGGTTCGGCTCTACAGAACACCTCAATACGGGCTAGATTACGCCTTTGTCGCGCAACGCCTTGATATCATCGTCTGACTTCCCTAGCACCCTGTTCAACACCGCAGCGGTGTCTTCTCCAAGCAGCGGAGGCGCCTTCTGGTAGGCCTGCCTGGTTTTGGAGAACTTGATCGGGTTTGCAATCCCCGGAACCGGGCCAATAGCCGGATGCTCCAGCTCGATCTTCATATTGCGGGCCTGAACCTGAGGGTCTTCGAATACCGCTGCAATATCCTGAATCGGGCCACAGGGCACACCCACAGCAACCAGTTTTTCCATCCAGTCACGACTGGTTCCGGTGCGGGTACGCTCGCAGATCTTGCCGACAAGTTCCGGACGGTGAGCAACCCGCTGGGGGTTGGTCTCAAAGCGCGGATCTTCAGACAGTTCCGGACACCCCAGAACATCACACAAACGCCTGAACTGGCCGTCGTTACCCACGGCGATAATTATCTGCCCATCACTGGTAGGGAATGGCTGATAAGGCGTTAGGTTCGGGTGGTATTCACCGGTCCGGGTTGGCACATCACCACTGCAGAAATAGTTGAGGGCCTGGTTTGCCAGCCAGCTAACCTGCACGTCAAGCAGAGCCATATCAATGTACTGGCCTTCACCCGTCTTCGAGCGATGATGGAGTGCCGACAGGATGGCAATCGTTGCGTTCATCCCGGTGGTCAGGTCAGCTACCGCCATGCCAACTCGCTGAGGGCCGGCACCCGGGTTGCCGTCGGCAACGCCGGTGATACTCATCAACCCGGCCTGCGCCTGCACCAGGTAGTCATAGCCGGGGTAACTGGCCATTGGGCCGGTCTGGCCGAAGCCGGTGATTGAACAATAGATCAACCCCGGATTCACCTTGGCCAGATCGTCATAGCCCAGGCCTTTCTTGGCGAGCCCGCCCGTTTTGAAGTTCTCAACCAGAATATCGCAGTCCGCCGCCAGTTCACGGACCAGCTGTTGCCCCTCTTCGCTGCCAAGATCAATCGTAACCGAGTGCTTACCCCGGTTTGCAGACAAAAAGTAGGCAGACTGCTTTGTCGGATTGCCGTCTTTGTCTTTCAGCCAGGGGGGGCCCCAATGGCGAGTGTCGTCACCGAGCTTCGGGCGCTCAACCTTGATAACCTCGGCCCCCAGATCCGCCATGATCTGGGTGCTCCAGGGCCCCGCCATAACACGGGACAAATCCAGTACACGAATGCCTGATAATGGACCTGACATCTCAATCTCCCCGATGTATCAAGCGTTCTGCGCGTTACGAATGAGGTGCCTGGCAATGACCAGCTGCTGGATCTGGGAAGTTCCCTCATACAGCCTGAACAGACGAACATCGCGGTAGAAGCGCTCGACACAGTACTCACCAATGTAACCTGCACCGCCATGAACCTGCACCGCGCGGTCTGCAACGCGTCCGACCATTTCCGTACAGAACAGCTTGCAGCAAGAGGCATTCATCGACACCGGCTCACCCGCATCATAGGATCTTGCGGCTTCTTCCACCATGCATTTGCCGGCATAGTATTCCATCTGGCTGTCTGCGAGCATCGCCTGAACCAGCTGGAAATTGGCAATCTCGGTTCCAAACTGTTTGCGCTGGCTGGAATAATTAACGCTTTCCTCAATCAAACGTTTTGCGGTGCCGACGCTCAACGCGCTGATGTGCAGACGGCCCCGGTCCAGCACCTTCATGGCTGTCTTGAAACCCTGGCCTTCTTTACCACCGATCAGCGCAGTCGCAGGCACACGCACGTTGTCAAAAATCACATCGCAGGTGTGAGAACCTTTCTGCCCCATTTTCTTGTCGGGCTTACCGAGAGTAATGCCCGGCAGGTCGGCATCAACCAGAAAGGCTGAAACGCCACGACCACCTTCCTCTTTGGTTCCGGTACGCGCCATGACCGTAAAGACTCCCGCACGGGGCGCATTGGTAATGTAGCGCTTGGTGCCGTTGATCACGTATTCGTCACCGTCGCGGCGCGCCATGGTGGAAACGGAGCCCGCATCGGAACCGGCATCCGGCTCGGTCAGGGCAAACGAGCCGATCAGTTCGCCGCGGGCCATCTTCGGCAGGTAGTGGGCTTTCTGTTCCGGAGTTCCGTCAATAATGATGCCTTGCGAACCGATTCCCACGTTGGTACCAAACATGGAGCGGAAAACCGGCGAGGTGTAACCCATTTCCTGAACCACCGCGACCTCTTCAGACATGGTCAGCCCGAGGCCACCGAATTCCTCGGGGATAGACAGGCCGAACAGCCCCATATCTTTCATTTCGTCGATAACTTCTTCCGGAATCCGGTCCTCCTCTGCAACCTGCATTTCCAGGGGAACCAAGCGCTCACGGACATACCGCCTGACGCTATCCACAAACTGATTCAAAGTATCTTTATCAAGTGCCATGCCGGCCTCCACTGAATTTCAGGTAGCGGAACGCCAGCCTCGAACAACTTTGTTCGATAATCGGTCATGGCGTTCGATTTTCGATTCGCGAGGACAAATGTCACACATTCTTTGCCCGCAATCAAGCCGAATGTCGACCACCTGGCTGTAGACCGGGCACCAGTACACAGCGAACAAACCAGCCCATAGTCTGAATTGACACGCCGACAAGCAGCGGCCTACACTAGAATTTACTGCAGAATTATATTTTGCACAGCGAAACAATAAACATAAAACAGGATGACTTTATGAACAAAACAAAAACCAAGATCGTATCCGCACTTCTTGCATGCAGTGCAACCACTGCCTGGGCTGCAGGAAATGTTGATCTGCCACAAACCATCGGGATGACCGCCTATGGCACCAGTTCGGCCGGCTATAGCCAGATGGTTTCTATCGGCAACCTGCTACGTAATGAGTACGGCGTATCCCTGCGGATCCTGCCCGGCGAGAACGACGTTTCCCGGATGACACCACTCAGAACCGGGCGCGTACCGGTTTGTTCCTGTGGCATTGCCGCTTATTACGCCGCCGAAGGCGTACTGATGTTCTCCGAGGACAACTGGGGGCCGCAGCCGGTTCGGGTTATTACCACCTCCATTGCCAGTTTTGGCCTGAGCATTGCTGTAGCCGGCGATATCGGCGTAGAAACCCCCTATGACCTCAAGGGCAAACGCATTTCCTACATTCGTGGTGACGATGCCCTGAACCTCGGCACCGAAGCCATGCTGGCCTTTGGCGACCTCACCTGGGATGACGTGGAGCGGGTAGACTTCCCAGGATACGGCAGGGCCTTTGAAGGCATTGTTGCCAATCAAAGCGATACCGCATTTACCGTTTCTGTCGCCGGCGGCCCACAACAGCTTTCCGCCAGTCCGCGCGGTATATCCTGGCTGGAGCTTGATCCTGAAGACACCGAGGGCTGGGAGCGACTGCGCTCCGTGGCTCCCTATTTCCAACCGCACCGGGTTACTTCCGGCGCCGGCATCAGCAAGGATGAGCCGTGGATTGGTTCCAGCTACCCCTACCCCATCATTATCGCCAACGCCGATGCCGATAAAAAACTGGTGGACGGGCTGATTCGTGTCTTCACCGAGGATTACGACAAGTACAAGGACTCCGCACCGGGCAATGCAGGCTATGCCTTGGAGAACCAGAATCTCAACTGGGTCATCCCGCTGCATGATGTGGTCGTCGACTACTACAAGGAAATCGGCCACTGGACGGAAGATATGCAACAGCACCAGGACATGCTGGTACAGCGCCAGAATATCCTCCTGGACACCTGGGAGAGCTACACCAAGGCCAACCCGCCTGCCGACAAGGAAGCCTTCAAAAAGGGCTGGATGACGGCGCGGGCAGAAGCACTTCAAGCGGCTGGCATGAATCCGGTATTCCGGTAAAACCTGCTGTCCTGGTTGAAACCTGATTCCGGTGTAAAGACAAGGGGTCTGTTACACCGGAGTTCTTTCAGGAGTCTTACTGCATGTCTGAAACACACAACACTGAACCATCGAAAGAAACCGTCAGCGGCATCCGGCAGCTTTCCGGCGGATGGCCATGGGTCCCCAGGGTTGCAACCCTTGTCCTGACTCTGCTGACGATTGACTACCTGTTCAATTTGCAGCTGATCAATATTGTTACCAAAGTAGAAAGCCAGTTTTTCTATGTGGTGGTGGCACTTATGCTACCGCTGGTTTTTCTGCTTTGGCCAATGTCACGCCACGCTTCCCGGAACAAGGTTCCCTGGTACGACATCATCCTGTTCCTTGCCGCCTCCATTATCTGCGGGTTCTTTGTCTACAACGCGGAAACTATTCTGGATTACGGCTGGGAATACGCGGCTCCCCAATACGCCGTAGTGTTCAGTTTCCTGTTCTGGGTTACCGTCATCGAAGCCATTCGCCGGGCCGGCGGCCTGCCGATTGCCATGATTGTCGGTGTCGCCAGCCTGTACCCGATATTTGCAGACAAGCTGCCGGGCCCCATCCAGGGCTTTCCATCTGCCCCCGACCAGACCGCTATCTACATGGCCATGAGTCGAGAAGGCATCATGGGCGTGCCCTTGCAAGCCTTTGCCAACATCGTGATCGGCTTCCTTCTGTTTGGCGTCGCCCTGCAGAAAACCGGCGGCGGTCGTTTCTTTATCAACCTGGCCTTCGCATTGCTGGGCCATGTTCGGGGCGGACCGGCAAAGGTTGCGGTTTTCTCCAGCGGCCTCATGGGATCCATGAGCGGCAGCGTAATCACTAATGTGATGACAACCGGAGTGATGTCAATTCCAGCAATGCGCCGCGTCGGCTTCAGCCGTTCCTACGCAGCCGGCGTAGAAGCCTGTGCTTCTACGGGCGGTGTTCTGATGCCACCGGTTATGGGTGCCACCGCGTTCATCATGGCCGCGTTCCTGAATATTCCCTACGGCACCATTGCACTGGCGGCAGTCGTGCCCTCCGTACTGTATTTCCTCGGCCTGTTTATCCAGATTGATGCCTATGCTGCCCGCAACAAGCTTCAGGGCCTGCCCGCCAGTGAATTACCATCGCTCAAGCAAACATTAAAGGAAGGCTGGTACTTCATCTTCGTGTTTGCCCTGCTGATCTGGATGCTGTTCTTCCTGCGACGAGAGGCCACGGCACCATTCTTTGCAACGGTTCTCTTGCTGGTGATCAACCAGGTACTGCCCTATCAGCGCTGGAAGTGGCAAGACGTGAAGGACTTCTTCGCAGAGTCAGGGAAGCTGTTTGCAGAGCTGATCGCGATCCTCACCGGTGTTGGCTTGCTGGTAGGTGCACTGTCGGTTACCGGGCTGTCAGGCACTATTGCCAATGACCTTATCTACCTTGCCGGTGGCAACACCCTGGTACTGCTGTTGATGGGAGCACTGACCAGCTTTGTGCTCGGCATCGGCATGACAGTTACAGCTGCCTATATTTTCCTGGCGGTTGCGCTGGCACCGGCCCTGATAAACGGCGGCGGCATGGATCCCCTGGCCGTTCACCTGTTCATCCTTTACTGGGGCATGCTCAGTTTCATCACCCCACCGGTTGCCCTGGGCGCCTTTGCCGCTGCAACGGTTGCCGGCTCCAACGCAATGAAAACCGGTGTGGAAGCCATGCGGCTGGGCAGCGTGATCTACTTTATCCCGTTCCTGTTTGTGCTTAATCCGGCGCTGATCTTTCAGGGCACCTGGAGCGAGATTCTCCTGGTGATTGTACAAGCACTGATCGGGGTAACGTTGATAGCATCGGCCATGCAAGGCTGGCTGATCGGGGTAGGCTCTCTGGCAGCAAGCAAGCTGTTGCAATGGCCAATCCGGCTGGGACTCATTGCCGGTGGCATGATCCTTGCCATCCCCGGTGGCGGACCGGTTCCGCTGACCAATCTGGAATTGTCTCTTATTAGTGCTGCGTTGATCATTCCTGCGGTCATCGCCGCCGCACTGACGCACCAGAGATACGAAAGAAGGGAAAAGGCCCTGGCCTGAAACCATGTGCCCGGAGGGTGATGCACCCTCCGGGCTATTCATTTACAAAAAGCCGGCAAGTCTCTGGCGCACAATCCCTTCGGCCTCGGCCATGATTCTGCTGACCAGCTCATCGCATGAAGGGATATCATTAATCAACCCAACAACCATGCCACAACTCCAGGCGGCTTCATCCATCTTGCCTTCCTGCAGTACCAGCTTACCCTTTGCGCCTGTGACCAGGTGGCGGATATCGTCAATGGTTTCCTGGTCACCCTTTTCACTCTCAATCCGGATGATTTCCCGCACGGCTGCGTTATCCATCACCCGCTCGGTGTTCTTCAGGTTACGCATGATCAGCCGGGTCTGTAGTTCATTGGCGTCCACAATTGCCTGTTTCACGTTCTCATGAACCGGCGCTTCTTTGGTGGCCAGAAAACGGGTGCCCATATTCATGCCTTCGGCACCCAATGCCATAGCCGCTACCAGGCTCCGGCCATCGGCCATCCCGCCAGATGCAATGAAAGGTATCTTCAGCTCTTCAGCCGCACGAGGCAGCAGGATGAAGTTTGGCACATCATCCTCACCGGGATGGCCGCCGCATTCAAAGCCGTCCACACTGACGGCATCACAACCGATTCGCTCGGCCTTCAAAGCGTGGCGAACAGATGTGCACTTGTGGATAACCTTGATACCCGCAGCCTTCAACTGCTCCATGTACTGCTCGGGGCTGCGGCCGGCGGTTTCAACCGCCTTGACACCACTGCGGATGATAACGTCAATGTACTCGGGGTAAGGCGGCGCATTGAAGGAAGGCAGGAAGGTCAGGTTTACGCCGAAGGGTTTATCCGTCATCTGCTGGCAGCGGGCGATTTCACTGGCGAGATGTTCAGGCGTAGGCTGGGTCAGGGCGGTAATCATGCCCAGACCACCGGCATTGGATACCGCCGATGCCAGTTCGGCAAAGCCTACGTTGTGCATGCCACCCTGTACGATCGGGTGTTCGATTCCAAATAATTCCGTAATTCGTGTTTTCACGGCATCACTCTTTTGTTGTTGATAAATGTTTCCGGTCTCTGAAACGCGAAGGAGCCGCTGCTGCGGCTCCTTCGTTGTCTTGCGATTACAGCTGCAGCGAACGCACTTCCAGAAACTCCTCAAGCCCCCACTTGCCGAACTCTCGCCCGATACCGGAATGGCCAAAACCACCAAAGGGAGCCAGCGGGTTGAAGCCGCCACCGTTCACCGTCACCTGTCCGGTCCGGAGTTTTGCGGCAAAAGCCTTTGCCTTTTCCTGATCCGCCGACCAGACCGCTCCAGACAGCCCGTAGGCAGTGCCATTGGCGATACGCAAGGCTTCTGCCTCATCGTTGTAGGGAATCACGCACAGCACCGGGCCGAAAATCTCTTCCTGGGCGATTGTGCTGTTCGGGTCTACATTGCCAAACACGGTTGCCTGTACAAAGTAACCCTTGTCCAGGCCTTCCGGCGCGTCCGGGCCGCCGGCTACCAGGGTGGCGCCTTCCGCAACACCGAGCCGGATGTAATCCACTACCCGGTCCCGCTGCTGCGCGGAGGCCAAGGGGCCCAAACGGGTGGCTTCGTCCAGCGGGTTGCCCGGGGTCATTCTGGCCGCGGCTGCAGCCGCCAGCTTGCACGCCTCGTCATGGCGATCGGCGGGCACCAGCAGCCGGGTCAGGGCGGTGCAGGTTTGTCCGGAGTTGAGCAGGCAGTTGCTCACTGTGCCTTTTACTGCGGCTTCCAGGTCCGCATCCGATAAAACAACCGATGCCGATTTGCCGCCCATTTCCAGCGCAATCCTCTTGAAGTCATCCGCAGCGGCATGGGCAATCGTGTGGCCGGTACGAGTGGATCCGGTAAAAGACACCATGCGTACATCCGGATGCCGGATCAGGGTTTCACCAACGGTTTGCCCGGCCCCGCATACCATGTTGAACACTCCCGCCGGCAGGTCGGTTTCATCCAGAATGTCTGCGAGGATAAAAGCTGCCTGCGGCGCAATCTCAGAGGGCTTCAGCACGACGGTGCAGCCGGCAGCAATCGCCGGTACTACCTTCAGAATGATCTGATGCAGCGGGTAGTTCCAGGGCGTAATACAGCCCACCACTCCGACCGGCGCATATTGCACTTCCGAGTTACCAGACTGCTCAACGAACGGAAACTCCGGCAACATATCGGTATAGGTCTTGGTTACAGTAGCCGGCAGACCAGCCTGGATTGCCGTGGCAAGCTTCAGTGGCATGCCCACTTCCCGGCTGACCGCTTCCGCAATTTCCGGTGCCCTTTGCTTGAGTCCAGCATGCAGCTGGCCAAGCACGTTCACCCTTTGCTCTACAGAACTTTCAGACCAGACCTCAAATGCTGCATGCGCAGCGGCAATTGCCAGTTCCATCTGTCCCGGATCGGACATGGGCACCCGGGCAATCACGTCGCCGGTGGCCGCTTCATGCACATCCGCCATGTCGCCGCTCCAGTCGACCCAGCTACCATTAATGTAGTTCTTGTTCAGAATCTTCATGTTTTTCCCTCAGTCGAAGACAATCACGCCACGCGCGTTCTTGCCCGAGATCATATCGTCAAAGGCCTGAACAGCTTCATCTATGGAGTAAGTCTGGGTGATCAGCTCATCGAGTTTAAGCTTACCCGCACGGTACAAACCTAGAAGCCGCGGGAAATCGTGTTGCGGCCGGGCTGAACCCAGCCAGCTGCCCTTCAGGGTGCGCTCGTCGGCCGGCAGGGTGAGCGTAGTAATCGAGGTTTTGTCTTTCGGGTCAGCAACGCCCACCACGACGGCGGTACCACCGCGCCCGAGAGACTTATAGGCTTGCTCAACCACGGCACCGGCACCAACACACTCAAAGGCGTAATCCACGCCGCCGGTCAGTTTTCTGATGGCCTTGGCGGCATCGTCCACTTCATTGAGGTCAATCGTGTGGGTGGCACCGAATTCCCGCGCCATGGCGAGCTTTTTCGGGTTGTTGTCCACCGCCACAATCATTTCGGCACCGGCGGTTGCGCAGCCCTGAACGGCGTTCAGGCCAACACCGCCAATACCGAACACCGCAGCCCTGGAACCCGGCTCCAGCCCGGCAGTATTAAATACAGCACCCACACCGGTCATCACGGCACAGCCCACCAATGCGGCGTTCTGTAGTGGCACATCCTCTGCAACCTTCACGCAGTTATCCACATGCAGGGTTGCATACTCCGCCATCACGCCACAGGCGCCGAACACATTCAAGGGCTCGCCCTGACTGTCGCGGGTTCGAACGGTTCCATCGGGCAGTGTAAACATCGCCTTGCGGGCGCTTTCACACAGAACCGGATGGCCACGCACACACTGGCGGCACTTGCCGCACATTGAGATAAACGAACTAACAACGTGGTCGCCTTCACTGAAGCCTTCCACACCCTCGCCAACTTCAACCACCACACCGGCCGCCTCGTGGCCCAGTACCAATGGCGGTGGATACTGAATCTTTCCAGTGGTGGCTGAAAGGTCGCTGTGGCATACGCCGCAGGCGGCAACCTTGATGGTTATCTCGCCCCGTTTTGGTCCGTCCACCGTAATCTGTTCGACCTGTACCGGCTTGCCCCACTCCCGGCAGACCACCGCCTTTGCTTGTCTGTCCATTACCCTGACTCCTGTTGTTTTTGTGTTGATTCAGAGTTGGCGAGGCCGGTCAGAATGCCTCGTCAAACATATCCAGTGCCGTTGAGTCCACCGATTGCAGCAACTCAGCCGTTGCTACCACGCCCGGCAATTCATACCGGCAAAAATAATCACAGGCGCGTAACTTGCCCTGATAGAAGGACTCAGGCTGATCACCGGCCCCACTGACTCCAGCAAGGGCTTTCAGGGCCTGTCGCAGCCAGAGCCAGCCGACAATTACCTGCCCGAAGGCATCCAGGTACAGAGTGGCATTGGCCAGTGCTTTTTCCTTATCACCAGAGGCCTTTACTTCATTAATCACCCGGGTAGCTTCAACCATTGCGGCCAGGGACCGTTCAAGCAACCCGGCATTAGAAGCCAGCCGTTCCTGCTTGCAGGCCTCGGCAATAGTAACTTCGATCCTGCGCACCAGTTCGCGGTAGTAACGGCCATCGGCCATGGAAACCTTGCGACCAAGCAGGTCGATGCCCTGAATACCATGGGTGCCCTCGTGGATCGGGTTAAGCCGGTTATCCCGGTAGAACTGTTCTACCGGATATTCCCGGGTGTAGCCGTAGCCACCATGCACCTGAATTGCCAGGCTGTTAGCTTCGAGACAATAACGGGAAGGCCAGGACTTGATCACCGGCGTGAGCAAGTCGAGCAGCCCGGCAGCAAGCTCACGCTGCTCGCCAGTTTCCGCAAACTTCTTCTCGTCCACCAATACTGCACCCTGCAGACAGAGCGCCAGCCCACCTTCCACATAGGCCTTCTGGGCCAGCAGCATGCGCCGGATATCAGCATGGCGGATCAGAGGCACCTGGGGGCTTTCCGGATCCTTCTCTCCAACCGGACGCCCTTGCTGCCGCTCGCGGGCATACTCAAGCGCATGAAGATAGCCGGTGTAACCCAGCATCACCGAGCCCAGGCCAACACCAATCCGGGCTTCGTTCATCATATGGAACATGGCAGCCAGGCCCTGGTGGGGCGAGCCAACCAGATACCCGACCGCCCCCGCTGCCTCACCAAAGTTCAACATGGTAGACGTCGTGCCACGGTATCCCATTTTGTGAATCAGGCCAGCCAGGGCGACATCGTTGCGCCCACCCAAAGAGCCATCTTCGTTAACCAGGACCTTCGGCACCAGAAACAGGGAAATTCCTTTCACGCCGGCCGGGGCCCCGGGTAAACGCGCGAGTACCATATGAATGATGTTCTCGCTCAGCTCGTGATCACCACCCGAGATGTAGATCTTGTTACCAAATAACCTATAACTGCCATCCGCCTGTGGCTCCGCGCGAGTGCGCAGATCTCCCAGAGAGGAACCTGCATGGGGCTCGGTCAGGCACATGGTGCCGAAAAAACGCCCCGCCAGCATCGGCTCGGCGTAGCGGCTTTTCTGCTCGTCGGAGCCATGGGCGAGAATCAGGTTAGCTGCCGCAATAGTCAGCCCGGCGTAGCCCTGAGTCCCTACGTTGGCTCCTTTGAGCATCCCCACACACATCTGGGCAACCGCACTGGGCAACTGCATGCCACCGCGCTCGTAGTCCTGGCTGGCCGCCATCAGACCAGTACTTTTCAGTACGTCCAGCGCCTTGTGAACTTCCGGGCGCATGTGCACACGGCCATTCTCGAAGGTCGGCTCTTCTTCATCCACCAAGCGAGCATGGGGTGCGAACTCCTCTGCGGCAACTTTCAGCGCCAGGTCCAGCGCCGCCTGCAGCGTTTCACGACTATGGTCCTGATAGCGCTCAAATCTGAGCACCTTCTCTACTTCATGAAGTTCATAAAGCTGGAAAGCCAGGTCCCGGGTACTGACGATTTTCTGCTGCATGACGGCGCTCTCCGTTTATACCACTTCGAACAGGCCGGCTGCGCCCTGACCGCCGCCAATGCACATGGTGACCACCACATATTTGGCACCCCGGCGCTTGCCCTCAATCAGGGCATGGCCGGTAAGGCGGGAACCACTCACACCATAGGGGTGACCCACAGAAATAGAGCCGCCATTCACGTTCAGCTTTTCCA
Source organism: Marinobacter sp. P4B1 (assembly GCF_001447135.1). Classification (NCBI taxonomy): domain Bacteria; kingdom Pseudomonadati; phylum Pseudomonadota; class Gammaproteobacteria; order Pseudomonadales; family Marinobacteraceae; genus Marinobacter; species Marinobacter sp. P4B1. Next base: position 1,212,209 of record NZ_LLXM01000015.1, on the reverse strand, counting down.
TCGGAATACCCAGACGGTCGCGGCAGTAGACCACCTGGGATGCAAAGGCTTCGTTCAGCTCCCACAGGTCAATGTCGTCCATGGTCAGGCCGTTGCGGGCAAGCAGGCGTGGAACAGCAAACACCGGGCCGATACCCATCTCGTCGGGCTCGCAGCCCGCAACAGCAAAGCCACGGAAAATGCCCATAGGCTCAATGTTGTGCTTTTCGGCATAGGTGCTGTCCATGACCGTACAGACGGAGGCGCCATCAGAAAGCTGGCTGGCGTTGCCCGCGGTAACAAACTGGCCCGGGCCACGTACCGCGTCCAGTGAGGCCAGCCCTTCCAGTGTGGTATTCGGGCGGTTGCACTCGTCCCGGTCCAGGGTTACCTGTTTTTCGCTCACTTCACCGGTTTCTTTGTCTTTAACCAGCATGGTGGCGTCGAACGGCACGATCTCGTCGTCAAACTTTCCGGACTGCTGGGCCGCGGCGGTGCGCTGCTGGGAAATCAGTGCGTACTCATCCTGGGCTTCACGGCTTACGTTGTAACGCTGGGCGACAATATCGGCCGTTTCGATCATCGACAGGTACAGTTCCGGCTTGTTCTTCATCAGCCATTCGTTAGTAGCACGGAAGCCATTAAGTTTGTCGTTCTGAACCAGGGAGATGGACTCTACGCCACCAGCCACGATGGCAGGCACCTTCTCCGACATCACTCGCTGCGCAGCAATAGCAATAGATTGCAGGCCGGAGCTGCAGAACCGGTTAATTGACAGCCCGGCCGTAGTAACCGGGAGCCCGGCGCGAATAGCCGCCAGGCGTGCCATGTTCTTGCCCTGACAACCTTCGTGGAAGGTTGCGCCCAAAATGACATCTTCAACAATGGCAGGATCAATTCCGGCACGCTCAACGGCGTGCTGGATAACGTGCCCGGCCAGATCAACACTGTGCGTGTTGTTCAGGGCACCACGATAGGACTTGCCAAGGCCGGTACGCGCGCTCGAAACGATGACAGCATCAGACATAAGATGAACTCCTTATAATTATAGATCGCTGAACTTGCGGCCTTCCGCCACCAGCTTCTCGAGCAACGGCGCAGGCTTCCACTGCTCGCCACCCACTGTGTTGTTGTAGTTCTTCACTGCCGCCAGAATATTGTCCAGCCCAACCTGATCTGCCCAGAACATGGGGCCGCCACGATACGCGGGGAAACCATATCCGTAGATCCAGACCACGTCGATGTCCAGTGACCGGTCGGCAATGCCTTCATCCAGGATCTTCGCACCTTCGTTGACCATTACATACATGCAACGCTCAAGGATTTCCTGGTCGGTAACCTCCCGGGCTACGATCCCCTGTTCCGCGCGGAAGCTTTCAATCAGCTGTTCCACTTCCGGGTCGACAACCGGCGCGCGGCTACCTTCCTCATATTTGTATACGCCAGCCTGGGTTTTCTGTCCCAGACGACCCTGCTCAACCAGCTTGTCCATCCAACTGGCCGGCACATCTTCACCGGCGTTACGACGCTCTTCACGAATACGATAACCGACATCAATGCCGGCCAGGTCAGACATCGCAAACTGCCCCATCGGGAAGCCCAGATCTGTCAGCACCTTGTCCACCTGCTGCGGCGAGGCGCCTTCGTTAACCAACGCCATGGCCTCGGCACCGCGCTTGTGCAGCATCCGGTTGCCCACAAATCCGTGACAGTTGCCAACCATCACGCCGACTTTCTTGATCTGCTTCGCTACTGCCATGACAGTGGCTTTGACTTCGTCGGACGTCTTGCTGCCGCGAACATTCTCCAGCAGCTTCATAACGTTGGCCGGGCTGAAGAAGTGCATGCCCACAACGTCTTCGGGGCGTTTGGTAGCCGAGGCAATTTCGTCAATGTCGAGGGTGGAGGTGTTAGACGCGAGAATGGCGCCCGGCTTGCACACTTCATCCAGCTTGGCGAAGATCTCTTTCTTGACGGCCATGTTCTCAAAGACGGCTTCAATCACCAGATCCACATCACGGAAATCGTCATAGCTCAGGCTGGTTTTGATCAGCCCCATGCGTTCTTCCACCTGCTCTGCAGTGAGCTTGCCTTTCTTGGCGGAGTTTTCGTAGTTGCGGCGAATTACGGCAAGGCCTCGATCAAGCGCGTCCTGTTTGACCTCAACGATGGTGGCAGGAATGCCCACATTGGCGAAGTTCATGGCAATACCACCACCCATGGTGCCGGCACCGATAATACCCACACTCTTCACCTCACGTACCGGAGTATCCTTGGCCAGGCCTTTGACCTTGGAAACCTCGCGCTCGGCAAAGAACGAATGAATCAGGCCAGCACGCTGCGGCGATTCCATGCATTCCTTGAACAGTTCACGTTCACGCTTCAGGCCCTCGGCAAACGGCAAGGTGAAAGCTGCTTCTACGGCGTCGACACACTTGAAAGGAGAGAACAGGCCACGGGCTTTTTTGGCCAGACCAGCACGGAACTGGTCAAAGACATCGCTGCCCTTGTCAGCTTCAACCTTGTCGGCAATATCACGCACCCTGCGCACCGGAGCACCTTCAGCTGCCAGTTTCCGCGCATAGGCCAGCCCAACCTGGCGAATATCGTCACCGCCTTCAACAGCATCAACAATGCCCAGAGCCAGCGCGTCTCTGGCGCCTACGAAGTTGCCAGACGTAATCATTTCCAGTGCCTTCTGGGCACCCACAAGGCGAGGCAGGCGCTGGGTACCGCCAGCACCGGGCAACAGACCAAGCTTTACTTCAGGCAAGCCCACCTTGGCAGACGCCAGGGCAACCCTGTAATGACAACCCAGGGCCGTTTCCAGGCCACCGCCCAGTGCGGTGCCATGAATAGCGGCAACAATGGGCTTGTCGCTTGATTCATAGGCATTGATCACATCGGGGAGGCCCGGCTCCTGCAAAGGTTTGCCAAATTCGCGGATGTCCGCGCCAGCAATGAACGTACGGCCTTCACATACCAGCAGGAGGATATCTGCTTCTGCATCCTTCTGGCCCTGCTCCAGGGCGGAAACCAGACCGGCACGCACCGCGTGGCTCAACGCATTAACCGGCGGGTAGTTTACGGAAATGACACCGACATTCCCTTCACGGGTATAAGCAACAACCTCAGACATAATCTCCCCTCGCCTTATGATGAAATATGGTTTTATCTAGCGAAATCAATTAACGATTTAATACAAGTTTACCCCTCATTTCAACCACCGTTTTGGTTCAGGCATAAAAAAACCGCAGACTTTCGTCTGCGGTTTTTTTATGCCTTTCTGTCTGATCCGGCCGGCTACCGGCAGCCTGGCCTAGACACCGAGCGATTCAATATCCCGGGCTAACATAGCCAGCTGGTGAGCATAGGAGTCGCGCAACTTGTCGCCAGGCACCAGGTACGACGGCGCCGCACAGGTCAGAACCATCGTAGTGCCATCCTGCAGGTGGATAGGTACACCGGCGGAGTTAATGTTCCGATCCCAGTCTCCCAGCGACAGGCAGAAACCGTGCTCCCGGTAATCTTCCATGGCCTGGTCCAGGCCTTCTTTAATTACCGGCCATTTTTCACCGTACTTCTTCGCCATGGCATCGTCGATCAGCTTGCGGGCCGGGTCGCTGATCGCGCAGTAATAGGCGCGCCCTGCAGAGGTTGTCGACATAGGCAGCTTCAGGCCAATATCCATCCGCAGGAGGGTTGCTTCAGGCGGCAGCCGGTTTTCTACATAAATCATGTGCAAGCGGTCGCGACAAGTCAGACCAACCGACATGTTGGTTTGCCGGGCGAACTCGTCCATGTAGGGCTTGGCCAGCTGACGCACCTTCAGGTTTGATACATAGGCGTAACCCAGAGCCAGCACGCCGGAACTAAGCTGATACTTTTCCAGCTGCTGGTTGTAGCCCAGATAACCCAGCTTGGTCAGCGTATAGGTCATGCGCGAAACGGTGGGCTTGGGAAGGCCGGTAATTCTGGCAATGTCCTGGTTGCCGAGTATGACAGACCCCTGACTGAACGCGCGCAGAACATCCAGCCCCCGGGACAATGCCTCCACAAACTTGCGATCCTTACCCGGCTGAACCGGCTCACCATCACCGGATGCCACTTGCAACTCCGGTGAGTTGTCCTGCTGTTTTTTTGCCATAACTTGCCTATTTCCTGAACTGCGTTGCCTGTCACGGATAGCCTGAAGAACCGTGGGCGTGAAAATTGGACACATTCTAGTCTATGAGAAACTCAAGAACCACAATCTGCCATCAAATTTCATGCCAGATTCGAAACACTGGCATTACCCGATGCCACGAAATAACCATGACGGAAACCCGGGCAACCTTTACCATAGTAGAGCGATACTTTATTCTGCAATGCGGAACAAAGTCATATGCACGACAACAAACACTACTCAGGAGCATGTATGAAGGTACTTTTTGTAGCGGGCGATCCCAAACCAGAGCGCTGGACCGTACCTATCAAACAACTGCTACCAGAAGCAGACATTTATGTCTGGGATCCGGACGGCCCGGCGATAAATGCAGACTACGCCATCGTATGGCAGCCACCGGCACAACTGTTCGAGCGTGAGACCCACCTGAAGGCCGTTTTCAACCTGGGCGCCGGTATCGACGGATTGCTGAAAGTGCCCAACCTGCCGGCAGACCTTACCGTGGTAAGACTGGAAGATGCCGGCATGTCAGTACAGATGGCCGAGCATGTACTGCACCAGATACTGGAAGTCAGCCGGCAGATGGAGCTGTACCGGGAGCAGCAACGCCAGCGCCTGTGGAAGATACACCGCCCCATCAGCCGGAAAGAGTGGCCCATCGGCATTATGGGGCTAGGGCACATCGGCAAGCGTGTGGCCAGCACACTGGCAAGCCTGGACTATACGGTAAACGGCTGGGCCAGGAGTGAGCACACGGTAGAAGGCGTGCGCACCTTCGCAGGCAACGGGCAACTCAGAGAGTTTCTGGGGGCAACGCGAGTGTTGGTTAACACCCTGCCACTGACCAGCGAAACCGAAAACATCCTCAACTACGACCTGTTCAGCCAGCTCCAGCCGGGTGCGGTGCTGATCAACGTCGGCCGGGGGGAGCACCTCGTGGAAGAAGACCTGCTCAGAGCCCTGAATGAGGAGAAACTGCAGCGGGCCTCCCTGGATGTGTTCCGCAAGGAACCTTTGCCGGCTGGCCACCCGTTCTGGGAGCGAACCGACATCACAATCACGCCGCACATTTCGGCGCGAACTCTTCGGGATGCCACCCTGGAGCAGATCACCGGGAAAATCCGGGACCACGCCAGCGGGCGAGCCATCACAGGAATAGTCGACATAACCCGCGGCTACTAACCCGCAAGCCGATTCTGCCGGTCAGCCCGGGGCCGGCAGAATCACCGCAAACACCGCCAGCAATAACAGCAACAGCGGCACCACCAGCAAGACAAAAACACCGTTCCACTGAAAGGCCACTACGTTGCGGGAAACCTGACCAAACCGTGACAGCAACATCACCGACGGCCCGAACGGCGACACCATCATTGCCAGTGAGAAACCAATAACCAGGCCAATTGCCACCAGCATCGGGTCAGCGCCGCTAGCTACCAGTTGCGCAAGCATGCCGGACTGAACGCTGAGCACGGTAATCGGAATCACGCCCGCCATGGAAAACAATGGCATGATTAACAAGCCAGCAGCTGCAATCAGGTAACTGCCCCACCCGCTCACCACAAGCCCGTCAAACAGATCTGCAGGCACCACAGTGGCAATCGACACCCCCAGCATGGCCGACCCGGCAAAGATCGCCATCTCGTTGGACATTACTGCCAACTGGCCCACCCCCTCTGCCACCGTGGCCCCCGGAGAGCGCTCCTGCCACAACATATAGGCCAGGGTAACCGCCGGAACCGCCAGCATAGCCGCCACCGAAACTTTCACTCCCGCCAGCGCCACCAGCAACCCCATACAGGCAAACACCACCAGGACCAGTACGACTAACTTACCGGTTCCGGCGGGCCAGCCGTCCAGGGCAACCCGCTCACTGCTGATTTCCCTGAACCGCTGCCTTTCCAGCACCCAGCCAACCACAATCATCAGTAACGCTGCGACAAAACCAAAAGGCAAAAGCGAAGACCAGCTCAGCTGCGGCAGCTCCCGGGTCAGAATGGCGACCGCCACACTGGTTGGCGCCACCAACGGCACCAGCGCAAATCCCCGCAAGGCGCTGATCAGCACACTCCTGAGCCACTGCAGCCGCGCCGCGCCCTCAATGCCCCGCTCTTTGAGACTGTCCGCCAGGGTGCCGCATAAAAGGCTCATCATCCCGAAGCTGAGTACCGAGGCAATACCGCAGCTCACCGCCGCATACTTTGGGTATAAAAGGGATACCCGGCCCCCGAGCAGCACATCGTGGATACGCCTGAGGACTTCAAAGCGGCGCACCAGGCACTGCATCATCCCCAGGCTGCCCAAAAACGCCGAATAGAACGCTGCATCCGACAACGCATCAAAGGCACCATCCATTCCGAGACGGCCGGTCACAAACAAACCAGCACTAAACGTGAGGGAAAGCAGGAACAACGTCCTTGCATAGACCTGAAGGCGCATCGCGCCCAGAACAAACACCAGGATGAATACCAGCCCGGCAGAGGCGCTAAGGGCTTTGCTCTGCAGACAAATCGCGACAAGCTCCATGACCACGGCACAAGCCAGCAGCCAGCGAAGAGTTCCATTCATAAACCAGTCAGCCACCAATGATGAACAATTCTTGCAATTGAGATAGACCCAGATTAGTCTTTTCCAATATCATTTACAAAACTATATTCCGCAGTTCGGAATTACCTAACCATAATCGATACGGCAATTCTTATGAACGCATACATCTATGATGGCTTGAGAACACCATTTGGGCGGCATGCAGGCGCCCTGGCCAAGGTTCGCCCCGACGACCTGCTGGCCGAGGTCATTCGCGCACTCATTGAGCGCAACGCCTTTGCTCCGGATAATTATGAAGACGTGATTGCCGGCTGCACCAACCAGGCCGGTGAAGATGCCCGCAACCTGGCGCGGCACGCCGGACTGCTGGCAGGCTTGCCGGTTGAAACCGGTGGCCAGACCGTTAACAGGCTGTGCGGCTCAGGCCTTGCCGCCATCATCGATGCTGCCCGCGCTATCCGTTGTGGCGAGGGTGAGCTGTTTGTAGCCGGTGGTGCCGAGAGCATGAGCCGCGCGCCGTTTGTGCTGGCCAAGTCCGAATCACCTTACAGTCGTGAATTCCGGGCCTTTGACAGCACCATTGGCGCGCGCTTCCCGAACCCACTGATCGAACGTCAGTTCGGTTCTGACACCATGCCTGAAACCGCAGACAACATTGCGCGCGAACTTAACCTGTGCCGACTGGAAGTGGATCGCTTTGCCGCGCAAAGTCAGGCCCGTTACGAGGCGGCCCGCCAGGAAGGCTTCTTCAAGGACGAGATCCTGCCCATTTCGGTGCCTCAGGGGCGCAAGCAACCGCCACTGACCGTGCAGGACGACGAGCATCCAAGGCCTACATCCAACCTCGAGGCGCTTTCCAATCTTCGCTCGCTGGCTGAAGATGGCGTGGTTACTGCCGGCAACGCCTCCGGCGTGAACGATGGCGCTGCCGCCCTGATTATCGGCTCCGAAGAAGCCGGCAAGCGGGCTGGCATCCAGCCCCGCGCACGTATCGTATCGGCTGCCATCGCCGGCGTTGCGCCCAATGTAATGGGCTACGGCCCGGTTCCGGCAAGCCAGAAAGCCCTGGCCCGGGCAGGCCTGACACTAAAAGACATGGATGTAATCGAGATCAACGAGGCGTTCGCCGCCCAGGTTCTCGGTTGCACCACCAAACTGGGAATCGATCCTTCCGATTCCAGACTCAACCCGAACGGCGGTGCCATCGCCGTGGGGCACCCTCTTGGCGCTTCCGGCGCCCGGATTGCCCTGACGGCGGTACGCCAACTCGAACGTACCGGTGGCCGTTACGCTCTGATCAGCATGTGCATTGGTGTAGGCCAGGGCATTGCTGCTGTAATTGAACGGGTTTCCAACTAACTTTTCAGGAGAACAACAATGGCTTCCGCACCTTGGGACGACCTGCTGAACTTTGAATCACAACTGGACGAAACCGAGCGTCAGGTACGCGACAGCATTCGCAGCTTCTGCGATAACCGTCTGATGCCCGGCATCGTCGAGGCAAACCGCCACGAAAAATTCGACCGCAGCATCTTCACCGAAATGGGTGAACTGGGCATGCTGGGTGCCACCCTGCCGGAAGAGTACGGCGGCCCCGGCCTGAACCACGTGTGCTACGGCCTGATCGCACGGGAAGTTGAGCGGGTCGACTCCGCCTACCGCTCCGCCCTGAGCGTACAGTCTTCACTGGTGATGTACCCGATCTTCTCTTACGGCAAAGAAGAGCTGAAAAAGCGCATTCTGCCGAAACTGGCCTCTGGCGAGTTTGTTGGCTGTTTCGGCCTGACCGAACCCAACCATGGGTCTGACCCCGGCGGCATGGAAACCCGCGCCAAGAAAGTTGACGGCGGCTACTTGCTGAGCGGCTCCAAGACCTGGATCACAAACTCCCCGATTGCCGACGTTTGCGTGGTCTGGGCCAAGCTGGACGGCGTGGTAAACGGCTTTGTGATCGAGCGCGAAGGCGCCACGGGCCTGGAAACCCCGAAGATTGAGGGCAAGTTCTCGCTGCGCGCCTCCGACACCGGTTCTATCTTTATGGACGAAGTCTTCGTTCCTGAAGAAAACCGCCTGGAAGTTGAAGGCCTGAAAGGCCCGCTGAGCTGCCTGACCAAGGCTCGCTACGGTATCAGCTGGGGCGCCCTGGGTGCCGCAGAGTTCTGCTGGCATGCAGCCCGCAACTACACCCTGGAGCGTAAGCAGTTTGGCAAGCCCCTGGCCGCCAACCAGCTGATCCAGAAGAAGCTGGTAGACATGCAGACTGAAATCACCCTTGGACTGCAGTCTGTGCTGCAGCTGGGCCGCATGATGGATGCTGGCATTGCCACCCCGGATTCCGTTTCCCTTCTGAAGCGTAACAACTGTGGCAAAGCCCTGGACATCGCCCGCGTGGCCCGCGATATGCACGGCGGCAACGGTATCGCTGATGAATACCACGTTATCCGCCACGTTATGAACCTGGAAGCAGTTAACACCTACGAAGGCACCCACGACGTCCACGCCCTGATTCTGGGCCGTGGCCAGACCGGCATTCAGGCCTTCAGCTGATCCTTTCAGGAACAGTGTAAGCAAAGAACCCCTCCGCGGAGGGGTTTTTTAATGCCTGACATCCGGCAACGAGTTTCAGGCAGGCCCAAAAAAGCCCCGGTGTGCAGGGCACCCGGGGCAAGCGATGAAATACCTGATATTCGTTTTAACTCAACGGAAATCGCTGATCAGAATGACAGCTTGGCGGAAGCCATTACCTGCTCATACTGCTGGCTGCCGCTGCCTGCAATCTCGCCAAAGTCCCAGTAGGCATACTCAAGGCCCAGCGTCAGGTTTTTGTGGGCGGACCACAGCAAGTTGGCGTGGACAGAGGTGGAGGAGTCGAAGTAGCTGAGAGTCCCTGCAGGAGAGAAGTCCAGATCGTCCACAATCTCGGTATGGGAAACCGTCAGGTTACTTCTCCAGGTTGAATTCCAGAAGTGACGGTAGGCCGCAGTGACCCCGTAGGTATTCAGCGGCTCAACCTTTCCGGCCGCCTGCTCAGCCCGATCCACATCCGGGTAGGTGAACAGCCCCATGTAACGGCCAAGCGCTCCATAGCTGTATTGCAGACGCAAGTCATCACGCCCAAACGTAGGAATACGGGCACTCAGAGATACAGCACCGGCTGCCTTGGTGTCCTCCGCAGCATCATCTTCCAGATGGCGCAACAGGGCCGCAACAGAGTAGATACCGTAGTTGCCGCGAGTCTGATAGCGCGCTACGAGATCCGGATAGGACTGATCGCCATAGGATTCAGAGCCAAAACCATCTTCCGGGTTTTCCAGCGCCACCATTAACTTACCACCCGGAGCGGACATGTTATAGCGGAGCATCGGCTGTCGGGTATAGATAAAGGCAGCCTGTTTACCTTGGTCCAGAATCTCTGGCAATGCAGCCAGATCGGTAAAGGTTGTGAAGGTCTGGCCAAAATCCCAACCATTCCAGGAGCCATACGCCTGCCGCATGCGCGGATTATAGCTGTTTGAGACAACTTCATTGCCGGGAGCATCAGCCGCGGTGTTGAAATCCATTTCGATGTACGTGGTCAAATCATGGCCGGCAACATCCTCGGTCTTGGTACCAATGCTGATACGAGATTCACGAGCAGAGAAGCCTGTTTTCCAGTCGCTTTCACCTTCATTGGCCGCCTTGGCAAGCGTCCGGGGCAAACCAATGGAGTAACCGTTGCTGATTCCATTACCGTTGGATCCGAAAATCACATCGGCCTTGATGAACCCGCCAAATGAAATCGTGGTGTCACCAATCTTGATGCCTTTGCCATCACGCAACAGATAACGGCTATCGTCCCGCGTTTCAGGGGCAGTCGACACAGCACCTTCCAGCTTTCCTTCCAGAACCTGGATGCGCTCACGCAGCTCTTCCAGTTCTGTGTTGCTCTGCGCCTGGGCAGTTACCGAGCCAAGCATCAGCAGAGGTGCACCAGCCAGGGCTACGGCACGGACCAGCGGATGGGTGGCAAAACGGGTTGTTGTTGTCATCTTGAAAAACCTCGCATCGGAGTTGGTTAGCGTCTTTATTGTTAAATCTACGGGACTGGCACATACCTTCCCGCAATAATTCCGCACAGCGGAACTATTGGTTATTTGCATTTCATTATGCAGCATCATCTTCCACGCATCCGAATATAGATGAAGAATTTTAGATCAACAAGTCCATTTATCTTTTTGCACGTCTACAACGGCGCATTTTTTTGACAGTTGATTCCGTTAGCATTGACATCCACCGTTTGGTTGATGGATCATGGATCAATTCTGCTATGCGGTATACATTTTCGCTAAGAGCACGGTGAGGGTTACCTATGAACATGAATTACACAGCCGAGGAATTGGCTTTCCGCGACGAAGTTCGCGCATTTCTGGATGCCAAGCTGCCTGCGGACATCGCAGCCAAGGTGAAAGGCTTTCGCAAGCTGAGCAAGGAAGACCACCAGCGGTGGCAAAAAATTCTCAGCGAGCAAGGCTGGTACGCCACGCACTGGCCGGAACAGTACGGGGGTGTCAGCTGGACACCGGTCCAGAAGCACATCTGGGATGAAGAGTCCTGCCGTTACGGTGTGCCCCGCTCCATTCCCTTCGGCGTAAATATGGTGGCTCCGGTCATCATCAAGTTCGGCTCCGAAGAACAGAAGCAGCAATACCTGCCCCGGATTCTGAGCGGCGAAGACTGGTGGTGTCAGGGTTATTCCGAGCCGGGCGCCGGCTCTGACCTGGCTTCCCTGAAAACACGGGCTGTACGCGAAGGCGACCATTACATCGTTAATGGCCAGAAAACCTGGACCACGCTGGGCCAGCACGCCAACATGATCTTCTGCCTGGTTCGCACCAACACAGAAGTGAAGGCGCAGGAAGGCATCTCATTCCTGTTGATCGACATGAATACCCCGGGCATCACCGTTCGTCCGATCATCACTCTGGACGGCGAGCACGAAGTTAATGAAGTCTTCTTTGAAGACGTGAAGGTTCCGGCCGAAAACCTGGTAGGTGAAGAAAATAAAGGCTGGACCTATGCCAAGTACCTGCTCACCTACGAGCGCACCGGCCTGGCCGGCATCGGCCTGTCCAAGGCAGCGCTGACACATCTCAAGCAGCTGGCCAGCCGTCGGGTGAAGAACGGCAAACCCCTGATTCAGGATCCGACCTTCAGCCAACGTATCGCGCAGGTCGAAATCGACCTGATGGCAGCAGCGATCAGCAACCTGAGAATTGTTGCCTCGGTAGAGGGCGGCGGCGTTCCGGGAGCGGAAAGTTCCATGCTGAAAGTGCGCGGCACCGAGATTCGCCAGGCCATCAACGACCTGGCACGCCGGGCGATCGGGCCTTACGCCATTCCGTTTGTTGAAGAAGAGATGGACCAGGCCTATGACGGCGAATTCCTGTCTGACCCGGATGCTGCTCCTCTGGCTGCCCATTACTTCAACAACCGCAAGCTGTCTATTTTCGGTGGATCAAACGAGATCCAGAAGAACATCGTTTCGAAAATGATTCTGGGACTTTAAGGAGGCGACCATGGATTTCCGACTCAACGAAGAGCAGCAAATGCTGCAGGACACCGTGGCTCGTCTGGTTCGCGGTGAATACAGCTTTGAAAAGCGGCTGGAATACAGCGAAACCGAACTTGGCTTCAGTGAAAGTTTCTGGAAGCAACTGGGCGAACTGGGCCTGATGGCTGTGCCATTCCCCGAGGAACTTGGCGGCTTTGGCGGCACCGGTGTTGAAGTTCAAAGCGTGATGACCGAGCTGGGCCGCGGCCTGTGCATCGAGCCGTACCTTCAATCTGTGGTTCTTGGTGGCGGGCTAATTAGCCAGGCCGGCAATGAACAGCAGAAAGAACAGTGGCTGGCCGGCATTGCAACAGGCGAAACCCAGGTAGCCGTTGGCCTGCAGGAGCCCCAGAGCTTCTACAACACAAATGACGTAGAAACCACCGCCGAGAAAGCCGGCAGCGACTATGTTCTTAACGGTCGCAAAGCGGTCGTAATCGGTGGCCATAGTGCCGACCTGCTGGTGGTTTCTGCCCGCACAGCCGGCAACAGCCGTGATGCCGCTGGCATCAGCCTGTTCGTCATCGACGCCAATGCTGAAGGCCTGGAGCGTCGCAGCTACCCGACCATCGACGGCGCGAAGGGCTGCGATCTATTCCTGAACAACGTCAAAGTCGGCGCAGACGCTCTGCTGGGCAACGAAGGTGAGGCTGCCGATGTTATTGAATACCAGGTTGGCCGTGCCATTTCCGCTCTGTGTGGTGAAGCGGTCGGCGTTATGGAAGTCGCCTGTGACCTGACCCTGGACTATCTCAAACAGCGCAAGCAGTTTGGTGTGCCCATCGGAAAGTTCCAGGTGCTTCAGCACCGGATGGCCGACATGATGTCCGAACTGGAGCAGGCTCGTTCAATGGCCATCCTTGCCGCCAGCGTGGCTGATGAGCCGCAGAGTGACGAGCGCCGCCGGGTAATTGCGGCCGCTAAGAACGTAATTAGTCGCAGCGCCCAGTTTATTTCCGAGAAGGGCGTTCAGTCACACGGCGGTATTGGCATGACCTGGGAATACAACTTTGCCCACTACGCCAAGCGCCTGGTGATGATCAACCACCAGCTGGGCGATGATGATTTCCACCTGGAGCGCTATGCCGCCCTGCTGGAAGCCAACTGATACTGAATCAGTGAACCTTGGGTCTGCCTCCACATTCAGTCAGGACCCTCTTTCGGGGTGGCCTATGCCACCCCTTTTTTATGCCTGGAATAACCTTGAGTAATAAATCTCTACGGAGGAACAATCATGACAAAAAACCATCCGGACGAAATGCAGGCTGATCTGAGAAAAGCCGAATGGAAAATAAGAACCGAACTGGCTGCCGCCTATAGACTGGTAGCCCTGTTTGGCTGGGACGACCTGGTGTTCACCCATCTGTCGGCCCGGGTGCCCGGCCCGGAGCATCACTTTCTGATCAACCCCTACGGATTGCTGTTCCATGAAATGACTGCCTCATCCCTGGTGAAAGTCGACCAGAATGGCGAAGTCGTGGAAGCCGGCGGGCTGCGCAGGGTTAACCCGGCGGGGTTTACCATCCACAGCGCCGTACATATGGGGCGTGAAGATGCAGGAGCCGTCATGCACCTGCATGCATCAGATGGTGTTGCGGTATCAGCCCACCGTGATGGCCTCCAGCCCCTGAGCCAGACCGCCATGCTGTGCCTTGAGCACCTGAGTTACCACGAATATGAAGGCGTAGCGCTCAACCTTGATGAGAGGGAGCGCCTGATCCGGGATCTGGGTAACAAATCCATGATGATCTTGCGAAATCACGGCATTCTGACCGTGGGCCGCGACGTGCCGGAAACCTTCACATACCTCTACTTCCTGATGAAGGCCTGCGAGATACAGGTAAAAGCGCAGAGTTGTGGCCCGGTATACATGCCCACCCAACAGGCTATCGACACCACGGCGGATCAATCAGGCTCACTCGGCAAGGCAGCAAAGCTTACCTGGCCCGCCCTTCTGAGACTGCTTGATGCCAGGTCTCCTGGCTACAACGTTTGAGCCCTTCATCAATCCACTATCAGGAAGGTCCTATGATTACTGTTGATATTAATGAACTGGCAGCCTATCAGGGCATGCTGATTGGCCACAGCCCCTGGGTAACCGTGAGCCAGGCCATGATAAACGCCTTTGCCGAAACCACCGGCGACCATCAGTGGATCCATGTGGATGTCGACCGGGCCAGCCGGGAGTCACCCTGGAAGAGCCCGGTAGCCCATGGCTACCTGACGGCATCACTGATCCCCAAGCTCAACAGCGAGGTCATCAAGGTGACCGGTACTTCAGCCACCATCAACTATGGCCTGAACAAGCTGCGTTTTCCGGCGGCGGTGAAGGCTGGCTCGGATATCCGGTCCCGGGTTGAGCTGGCATCCCTGAAGCAGGTGGATGATCACCGCCTGCTGGCCACCTACCAGACCGTGGTGGAAATAAGGAACGAAGACAAGCCAGCCTGCGTACTGGAAAATCTGGCCATGTACGTGGTCTGAGCCTTCCGGTCAGTGCAAAAAGGCGGCAAGCCCTGAGAGTGGGGGGGAGCCGCCTTCCTAACTTCCAGTGTTGTGCAAGCTACTTCTGCCACTCCTGTTCCTGGAGTGCCCGCCACATCAGCTTTCCGGTCGGTGATTTTGGTAACTCATCAACAAATTCAATGATGGTTGGTACCTTGTAGGCCGCCATTTGCTCCTTACACCAACTGATGATGTCATCCTTGGTTGTTGTGTTTTCAGCCTCAGGCGTTAGTACAATACAAGCCTTGACCGTTTCACCACGCTTGGGGTCCGGGGCAGAAATAATGCAGACTTCGTGGATGGATGGGTGACGGTACATCAACCCTTCCACTTCCGATGGCCAGACCTTGAAGCCAGAGGCGTTGATCATGCGCTTGACCCGATCCACCATGAAGAAATAGCCGTCTTCGTCGTAGTAACCCAGGTCGCCGGTACGGAAGAAACGCTTGCCATCGATTTCGACGAATGAAGCCTCGGTATCCACCGGGCGATTCCAGTAGCCCAGCGTGACCTGAGGCCCGCAGGACACGATCTCTCCGGTTTCTCCCACGCCTTTCTCTTCAAGCGTATCCACGTCGATAATCCGGCTGTCGACATCAAACACCGGAATGCCCAGACACTGGGGCTTGGGGCTTTTGGTTGGATTGATATGGGTCGCTGCCATGGTTTCAGACAGACCGTAGCCTTCAATGTAATCAAGGCCCGTCAGCTTTTTGAGCTTCTCGGCGACCGCAACCGGCATGGCGGCACCACCACCACCAATCATGTTCAGGCTGCTGATGTCGTACTTGCCCAGATCCGGATTCGACAGGAAGTCCACCGCCATGGTGACGATGTTGGTCCAGCCGGTAACCTTGTAACGCTCAATCAAACGTGCCGCTGTGGTTCTGTCCCAACGGGTCATGATGACAGAAGTGGCACCGCAGAATATGGGACCGTTCATGGAGCCAGTCATGCCGGTTACGTGGAAGAACGGCAGCGTGGATAGCTGAACACTATCCGGAGTGGACAGATTCCAGAATACCCGGTGCACGGCTGTCGCCATCACCGACCGGTGAGTGTGCATGCAGCCCTTGGGTGCCCCGGTGGTACCGGAGCTGTACGGAATAACGGCAAGGTCATCCGGGCCGGCAGTATGTTCACCGGGCTTGTGTCCGGCTTCCAGGGCCGCCTCCCAGGTAACCACTCCCGGTATATCCCTGGACCACGCGGGCGCAGCAACTTCAGCCGGCAATGTCAGGTCGGTTTCCGGGTTAATGTAGGTGTTGTAAGATGCAACAATCACTTGTTCCAGGTTGGTCTCACCAATCAACGGCGCGATGAAGCCCGCCAGTTCCTGGCCCGCCATGCACACCGTGGAGCCAGTATCCGAAATATAGTGCTCAAGCTCCGCCGCGCGGTTCATGGGATTCACAGGAATAACCACGGCGTCGGCCCGCAGGATGGCATAGTAGGAGATCACATACTGCGGGGAGTTCTGCATATAAAGCAGGACCCGATCACCCTTCTTGACCCCCTGGGCCTGCAGGTAACCCGCCATAGTATCGACTTCTCGCTTAAGCCGGGCATAGGTCATGGGCGCATCGTAGAAAACGATGGCATTGTGGTCCGGATAACGCAGTGCCGAGACTTCCAGGTTGGTGTACAGACTGGTTTTCGGCAGGGTCATGGTTTTGGGCAGATCTTTCGGCCAAACCTTGTAGTGGCGTGTAAACATATTCTTGTTCTCCCCCTGGGTTAATTCAGTCAACCGCTTGAGCGGACAAATCAAAATAATCAACAGCCCCGGGCAAGGGCTCGTCATGGCGTAACGGTGAAATGGCAACGGCTTTTTCACGAAGTACGGTCACATCCGCATCCGGCGCCACAATGTGGCGTGAGCTCCGGTCAAAACCAAGCCACCAGTAAGGCAGGCTGCGCGCATCACGGCCAGCGACCAGTGTTGGCTTCTGGATAGAGCCGTTGGACTGCCGACACCATCGGGCTGCGGTAATATCGGCCGCTTCACAGGCTGGAAAGTTCACATTCCACGCCAGAACCTGGCCGGGGTGGTAAAGCCTGCGAATGACCGCTTCAGCAAAGGTTTCCACCGGCGACCAGCGGACGTCGTCCCGGTTCAGGTAAGCCTGGCTCAGCGCAATGGCCGGAATGTTCATGTGGTGGGCACTCAGTACCGCTCCAACGGTACCCGAGTACTGGACCGAATCACTGATATTCGCTCCGCAATTCACACCGGAGAGCACCAGGTCTGGCGGTGTTTCCCCGAACCACTCGGCCAGGGAATACAACACACAATCGGCCGGTGTGCCTGAAACCGAATAACGATTAGCCCCAACCTGATAAACCCGTAACGGACTGTGAATGGATATGCTCTGGCCAGCTCCGCTGCGATCATGTTCCGGAGCCACAACCCAGACCTCATCGGCCAACCGCCGGGCAATGGCTTCAAGGATAGCGATACCCGGCGCATTGATGCCGTCATCGTTGGTAATCAGAATTCGATTGGCAATCTTTCCCTGCATCATCGCTTCTCCGCTCATGGCTTCCGGCCTTCACAAGCAATCTGCCAGCCGATATCCGCCAGCAGGCTGGCACGCTTGCCAACTTCCAGCGCATTGGCGTTGGCAGCATTGCCATCCAGGGCCCGCTTGTAAACGCCCTGAAGAATGGCCGCCAGCCGGAATAACGAGAACGACAGGAACACGTGCCAGTCATCGATGCCGTCCCGGCCGGTTTTCACGCAGTACCGGGCAATGGTTTCCTGCTCGCTTGGTATACCAAGCTCCTGCAGATCTTCACCATTCAGGCCTCGCATACCGGGCATGTCAGCAGGCAGGTGGTATGGCAGGCAGTAATAGGCGAGGTCTGCCAGCGGATGCCCGAGAGTCGACAGCTCCCAATCCAGGATCGCGATTACTTCCGGGCGATCCGGTGCCAGCATCAGGTTGCCAAACCGGTAGTCACCGTGGGCAATCGAAGTCTCATCCCTGGCCGGGAGGTTCTCCGGCAGCCAGGACATCAGCTTGTCCATGGCCGGCAGGTCATCCGTCCGGGATGCGAGATATTGCTTGCTCCAGCGAGCCACCTGACGGGACACATAACCCTCCGGGCGGCCGTAATCTGCCAGGCCAATAGCGTTGACATCCACAGAGTGCAAAGCTGCCAGCGTGTCGATGGCTGAGTGATGAGCCCTCATTCGCTCATCACGCTCCAGCTCTTTGAGTGCTGAATGGGAGTAAATCCTGCCTTCCAGAAAATCCATCACGTAGAAGGGAGTGCCAATGACCTCACTGTCTTCACACAGTACGCGAGCATTGGGTACCGGAACGGACGTGTGTTCAGCGAGCGCGCGCATAACGCGGTATTCCCGTTCCACCATGTGAGCCGAAGGCAGCGTTTTTCCCGGGGGCTTCTTCCGCAGTACATAACGCCTGTTGCCGGTATCCAGCAGAAAGGTAGGGTTGGATTGCCCGCCCTGAAACTGCTTCACGTCCATCTGGTTACCGAATTCCGGCAATGCCTGCTGAAGCCAGTTGAGCAGGTGGGCTTCATCGAATTTGTGGGCTGGCAGAACCGCTACCAGCTCTGGAGTCATGCTCATGATTATCTCTTGTCGTTATGTTCTGACTACCCCTGGCGCCAGACAGGTGCCCGGCGGCAGGGGTGTTCCGGTTTCCCGGTATCAGCAGATGGTTTCACCACCGTCGGCAACAATCACCTGCCCGGTAATGTAGGCACTGGCCGGGGTCGCCAGGAAAACAGCCAGGCCGGCAATATCGATCGGATCACCGATGCGCCGAAGCGGGGTTTTGTCTTCTGCCCGCTTTACGCGAACCGGGTCTTCCCAAAGCGCTTTGGCAAAATCGGTCTTGATCAGGCCCGGCGCAATGCTGTTCACACGGATACCCTTCGGCCCCCACTCAACGGCCAGGTTGCGCGCCAGGGCAGCTTCTGCCGCCTTGGACACACCGTAAGTGCCGATAGTGGTGTTGCCGCGAATACCGGCAATACTGGACAGCAGCACCACAGAACCTGAGCCCTTTTCGGCCATCTGTGGCAGCACCATATTGGTGAGCCAGAAGGTTCCCTTGACGTTGGTGTCCATGATCTTGTCCCAGGCGTCGTCGGTCATTTCCGCGGTCGGACCATACACCGGGTTGGTCGCGGCGTTGCAAACCAGAACGTCGATGCTGCCCCAGGCTTCGTTGGTTTTGTCGACCAGGTTTTGCAGGTCTTCCTTCTTGCCGACGTGGCAAGCGATGGCCATGGCATCAAAGCCCTGGGCCCGCATTTCACTGGCAACCTGTTCACAGGCTTCAGCCTTACGGCTGGAGATCACAACCCGGGCGCCACAGCGGGCCATTTCTTCGGCAATGGCCCGGCCAATGCCCTTGGTGGAGCCTGTGATAACAGCCACTTTCCCGGTCATATCAAATAATGGATTAGTCATTTCCGAATCCTTATTACTCTGGGTAACAGCTGTTTCAGCGGTACTGACGCAATTCAAGTTTGGCGACGGAATCCAGGTGAACCTCATCCGGGCCATCTGCCAGGCGCAGGGTACGGACTTTCGCCCAGGCCGACGCCAGGAAGGTGTCCTGGCTCACGCCAGCACCACCGTGCACCTGTATTGCGCGGTCGATGACCTTCAGGGCCATGCTCGGGGCAATCACCTTGATCATGGCAATTTCCTGACGGGCCACTTTGTTGCCTACGGTATCCATCATATGGGCAGCCTTAAGGGTCATCAGGCGAGCTTGCTCGATGTCGATGCGACTACGGGCAATGTCTTTCCGGATGGAATCAAATTCGGAAAGCGGGCGACCAAAGGCCTCACGGGCATTCGCGCGCTTGCACATAAGTTCAAGGGCCCGCTCGGCGACACCGATGGTGCGCATGCAATGGTGGATACGGCCCGGCCCGAGGCGCCCCTGGGCGATTTCAAAGCCGCGACCTTCACCCAGCAGGATATTACTGACCGGTACACGCACGTTGTCGTAGTGAATCTCGGCGTGGCCGTGCGGCGCATGGTCATAACCGAATACCGTCAGCGGGCGAATCATTTTCACCCCGGGTGCATCCAGTGGCACCAGAATCATCGACTGCTGCTGGTGCTTGGGAGCGGTGGGATCGGTTTTGCCCATAACGATGGCAATCTTGCTGGTGGTGGTCATGGCACCTGAAGACCACCACTTACGCCCGTTGATAACGTACTCGTCACCTTCCCGACGAATCTCGCAAGCAATGTTGGTTGCGTCAGAGGAAGCGACGTCCGGCTCGGTCATGGAAAAGCAGGATCGGATTTTTCCATCCAGAAGCGGCTTCAGCCACTGCTCCTGCTGTTCCTCGTTTCCGTAACGGGCAATGGTCTCCATGTTGCCGGTGTCCGGCGCGGAGCAGTTGAATACCTCGGGAGCCATCTCGGAACGGCCCATAATCTCGCACAAATGTGCGTACTCGAAGTTTGTCAGGCCGGCCCCCAGATCACTTTCTGGCAGGAACAGGTTCCACAGCCCGGCAGCCTTCGCTTTTTCTTTCAGCTCTTCAATGATCGGAACCGGTGCCCAACGGTTCTCCGCGGTTGCCACCTGATGGTGATGCTTTTCTTCATTCGGGTAGATATAGGCATTCATGAACTCGGTTAATTCGGCCTGCAGCTTCTTGGCCTTGTCAGACAGCTCGAACATATCCGCTTCCTCTCTGTTTAGTTATTTGCGACTGCTACTAACGCCGGCAATCGCGTTAGCAGGCATTCAGACGGGAACGCCTTCAGGTTTCTCACTACCAGAACGTATCCGGAAAGTGCCCTCACCGATTGCTAGCAGATTGCCCTGCTCGTCGTGAACTTCACCGGTACTGTTAAAAATCCGGCTTCCCCCCGCGCGCTTACGACCGGTCACCCGAATTACGCCCCCGGTGCACTGCCCAGTAAACGTGGTGGTCAGCGAAAGCGTAATAGCCTTGCGCATGCGCCCGGGATAGGGGCAGTAAGTGCCGGCCTCGGCCATGGCAATATCCAGCAAGGAGGTAAGTACTCCGCCATGGATCACACCACCCAGATTCAGGTGATCGGACTGGATTTCCAGCTCGATCACGGCCTCGTCCTCTTCCCACGACACCTGCCGGTAGCCCAGCATGTTGTGAAAACCCGGCAAGTCTTTGCCACCGGTAATGTGCAGACTACTGTTGCTCATCAGACTTTCATTCCAGGCAGGTTGAGGGACGCGGTGTTCCCGCCATCAACGGCCAGGGCCTGGCCGGTAATGTAACTTGCGTCGTCACTGGCGAGAAAAAGGATGGCGGCAGCAATTTCTGCAGGGTCGCCATAACGGCGGAGTTCACAACGGGAGCCAAGTTTGTGGGCTTTTTCGTGTGCCCGGGCATAGTCAAAGACTTTCTGGGTCATACCGGTTTCAACCAGCCCCGGACAAACAGCGTTTACCCGCACGTTGTCCATCCCCAGATCACAGGCTGCGGTCATGGTCAGGTTGATCACGCCGGCCTTTGATGCGCTGTAGGCATTGCCTCCAGCCCCCGAACGAATACCAGCAACCGATGCAGTATTGACAATGCTGCCCTTCTTGCGGGCCTGCATGTGAGGTGCAACGTGCTTTATCGTCAGCATGGTTCCCAGCAGGTTTACAGCGAGCACTTTCTCCCACTCGTCACGACTGTTCTCGGTGACCGGCGGATGGGCTCCGGAAATACTGGCGATACCGGCGATATTGCACAGCACATCAATCTGGCCAAAGGTCTTCATGGTTTCGGCTACCAGGGCAGTTACCGCAGCCTCATCAGCAACATCTGCCACCCGACGCAGCACAGATACACCATCGGCCATCTGATTTTCGGTTTCGAGCAAGCCACCCTCGGCGACATCAACAAGCACAACGGATGCCCCTTCGCGACCCAGCCTGAGTGCGGTTGCCCGCCCGATACCACTTCCGGCCCCGGTGACGATTACCACTCGCTGATCAAATCGCCCCATGAAATTCTCCCCGCTAACATGATTTATTTTTGTGTGTTCTATTTTGCTTTCCAGATAATTTGTCACGCGCAACGGTTATGAGTCAATATAATTGGAAGTTAATTTCATCTAGCAAAACTACAACATCAAAGGATGACAAAATGAAAACGCGATTTGACGAAATGCCCGTATACGCTCCCACTGACTCCGGCGAAGCCATGGAGGCCATCGGTTTTCGTATTCAGGCCTTTGCCAGCGGACAAGGCGACAAGACCGCAATCACCGACGAAAAGGGAGCACTCAGCTGGGCCGGCCTGCTGCATGAGGTCAACCGCATTGCCAACAGGCTGCGACAGGCCGGCCTTAAAAAAGGCGACTGCGTTGCGGCCTTGTCGGAAAACAGCAGGGAAATGGTGGCCCTATATCTGGGAACCCTGGTGGCGGGTGGTTGCATGGTACCGCTTTCCGGTATGGCCAGCGGCGAATCCCTGGCTCTGATGATTCGTGACTGCGGCTCCAGGTTCCTGTTCGTTTCCCGTAAAAACCTCGATATCTGGGCCGAAGCCAGCCTCAGGGCCGGCCTGAATCACGATGAGGTGATCGGGCTGGACAACGATGCTGCCGGACAGCATTTAAAGGACTGGCTGGGCTCGATTCCCGCCGAGCCAGACCCGGCGCCGGTAACGCTGAACGATCCGTTCAACATCATTTACAGTTCAGGCACGACCGGAACTCCCAAGGGCATACTCCACGACTACCGCTTCCGCCAGCGACAAATGGTCAGGATGAGCCGGTTCGGGCTCAACGGTGAAGCCGTTAACCTTGTATCGACACCAATGTACTCCAACACCACCCTGGTATCGGTGCTACCGACCATTTTCTATGGCGGCACCCTCGTGCTGATGGCCAAGTTTGATGCCCGTCGCTTCCTTGAACTGGCAGAACAGCACAAAGTCACCCACGCCATGCTGGTGCCCGTGCAGTTTGAGCGCATATTGGCGGTTCCGGACTTCGACCAGTTTGACCTTTCAAGCTTCAAGCTCAAGCTCTGTACCAGTGCGCCGCTCCGGGCCCATGTGATCGCCGAAACCATGAAACGCTGGCCAGGCAATATCCGGGAGGTCTATGGCCTCACAGAAGGCGGCATTTCCACCAGCCTCGACTGCGCTGCCTATCCGGACAAATGGGATACCGTCGGACTGCCCACCGAAGGGGCTGAAGTAAGGGTGGTCAGCGAAGATGGCAAGGAGCTGCCTCAGGGTGAGATCGGCGAGATTGTCGGGCGCGCGATTTCCATGATGCGGGGTTACGTAAACCGCCCGGAGCAGACCAGGGAGATGCTGTGGCAAAGCCCCGATGGACTTGCCTTTTATCGCAGCGGCGATATGGGCCGCATTGACGAAGACGGCTTTGTTCATATTCTCGACCGCAGGAAAGACATGATTATTTCCGGCGGTTTCAACATCTACGCCGTAGACCTGGAAAAAGTCGTCCTCAGCCATCCTGCGGTATTCGATGCTGCGGTTATCGGCATACCCAGCAGCCAATGGGGCGAAACTCCCCTCGCTCTGGTGGTAAAGAAATCCGGATGCCAGGAAACAGAAGAGGAAATCCGGGACTGGGCCAACCAGCATCTGGGCAAGACCCAGCGCCTCAGTGCCGTAGAGTTCCGGCAGGAACTGCCTCGCTCTACCATTGGCAAGGTCTTGAAGCGGGAGCTAAGAACGCCTTACTGGGATAACAGCGCCGGTTAACGGCGCTGCATACGATTCAGGGCATCACGGCAGTCATCGGAACGCAAGCGCTCACTGAACACACCGCGCTCCCGCTCCAATGCCTGCTGCACCTGGTCGCGCCATGGCGCCTTCATTAAACGCTTGCTGGCCCGCAATGCCTCTCGGGGCTTTTCTCCCAGCCTGCCCGCCAGGGCCAGGGCCGAATCCACAGCCTGCCCATCATCTACCACCCGGCTTACCAGGCCACACTCACCGGCCTGGGTGCCATCCAGGGTTTCACCAAGCAACAGCAATTCAGCAGCCATACGAGAGCCAAGGTGCAATGGCATGGTCACAGTTGAAGCAGCCTCCGGCACCAATCCCAAATCGACAAAGGCAGTTTTGAACCTGGCCGAGCGCCCCGCAAATACGCTGTCGCAATGGAGCAACATAGTGGTGCCAATACCAATCGCCAACCCTTCCACCGCCGCTATCACCGGAGTATCACACGCCATCAATTCTTCAATGAATGCAAGGCCGGCAGAGGGTTTCGGGTTTTCGTCCGTAGCCCGCGCCCGGAAATCATCAAGATCGTTGCCGGCGGTAAACACACCTTCAGCACCCGAGATGACGATGGCATGCACATGCTGGTCAGAACTTGCCTCCCGCACATAACCTGCCAGCTGCTCATACATGTTTCGGTTCAGGGCGTTCTTTTTATCCGGACGATCTATAACAAGATGGATCGTTTTTTCTTGGCTATATTTCTTGATCATGTACATCTCCTGGGTGTCGCCCTCCCCCTCTGAAACAGGAGAAAAACGTCCTATTGCAAATGGCAAATCTTGTGATAAAGTCGAACAACAAAAGTTCACGGTGCAGTCTTATATTCTGCACTGCGAAACACAAGCAATGCAACTATAACAAATACTGGAGCAAACTTATGGGCTTCCTTGCCACATTCAGAAAAAACCTTACTACCTATGCATCCGCGTTAACACTGGGTGTATCTGCTGTTATCGCCAGCGCACCTGTATACGCTGAAAAAACCTACACCTGGAAGGTTCAGTCCCACTGGCCAGGCTCCAGCAGCTCCTACCAGGACAGCCTTGGTCGACTGAAGGATGTGATCGAAGAACGCTCTGAAGGCCGGATCAAGCTCCAGCTGTTTGAAGCAGGCGCTATGTTCAAGGCCACAGAAACCTTCAATGCCGTGAGTCGTGGCATTCTGGAAATGGGTACGATTTCTCCCGGTTATGCCCAGGACAAGATGACCCTGGCCGGCATTGCTTCTGGCCTGCCCTTCGCATTCCGAAACGTTTGGGAAGCCGCGTACTTCCACCAGAACATGGGCTTCGAACAAATGCTGCGGGATGAAGCCGCCAAGTCTGGCGTTTACTGGGCAACCGACAAGGTTTACCCGACCGAAATGGTTACCAGCAAACCCATCAACAGCTGGGAGGACTTCACGGGGCTGAAAATCCGTTCCTCCGGTGCGCTTCAGAAGTTCCTGACCGAAGCCGGTGCTTCCGCTTCCTATATCCCGGGCAGTGAACTGTACACCGCACTGGATTCCGGCATTGTAGACGGCGCCCACTGGGGCGCTGCCCAGGGTGCTGCGAGCATGGGCCTGTACGATGTTGCCAAGTACCACGTTCAGCCTGCGCTGAACATTGCCGGCACTGATGTCATCATCGTCAGCCAGAAGGCCTTGGACAAACTTCCTGAAGACCTCCAACAGGTAGTGAAGCAGGCTCTGGATGAGCAATTCTGGATTCGTACCAACCAGTATCTGTACAAAGAGCGTATCGCCCTGGCCAAGGCCGTTGCTGATCAAGGTGTTGAAGTAAACGTGATGCCTGATGATGTTCAGCAGAAGCTTGCCCAGACCGCCCAGGGCATGTGGGATGAAGAAGCCAAGCGCAGCGATGAGGCCAAGAAGGCTCTGAGCCTGCTCAAGCAGTTCCTTGGCGAACTTGGCTACCTCTGATCTTAAACGCAACACCACAGGCCCCGATTAACCCCCGGGGCCTGTTTTCTCAGTTCACATCAAAGTCCCCCGGAGAGTGCCATGAGCGTAGTCAGCGCATTCATGAAAGGCGTCACCAGGCTCAACGAGTACGTTGGCCGATGTATAGCCCTGATCGTCTTTCCCATGTTTGTCTTTCTGATACTTGAAGTAGCTCTGCGCTATTTTTTCAATTCACCTTCGGTGTGGACAAATGAACTGACACAGCTGCTGTTCGGTGTATACGCAGTAATGTCTGGCGGATACATCATGGCCCACCGCGGGCACGTGAATGTCGATCTGCTGCACTCGACGCTTAAGCTGAGGGCCCAAGGCTTTGTCGACATTTTCACCTCTATTCTGTTTTTCATTTTCATGCTGGCGCTGGTCTGGTTCAGCTTTGACATGGCCTCTGAGTCGTTCGAAAGCCGGGAAACCTCCTTTTCTGCCTGGAACCCGCCTATCTGGCCAGCCAAGGGAGCCATCTTTGTTGCCTCTGTTTTGATGCTGCTGCAAGGCATTGTGAGGTTGCTGGAGGATATCGCCATCGCATTTAACCTGAGCTATTACGACCCCGCCGAGCGGAAAAGCCATTCTGAAGAAGGAGAAGCATAATGAGCATTGAAGTCATGACGCTTCTTTTCTTTGGTTCGCTGCTGTTTTTCCTGTTGCTTGGCCTGCCACTGGCATTCGTGCTGGGTGGTGTGTCTGTTGTTTTTCTTTATTTCACCTGGGGCTTTGACTCCTTCTACATGGTGGTTTCCCAGATCTGGGGCACCATGGAAAGCTTTACATTGGTGGCCATACCACTATTTGTCTTCATGGCGATGATTCTCGAACGCACAGGTGTTGCGCGAGACTTGTACCGCATGATGTATCTCTGGTTCGGCGGCCTCCGGGGCGGCCTGGCCATCGGTACTCTGGGTATTTGTGCGGTATTTGCAGCCATGGTGGGCATCAGCGGTGCGGCAGTGGTCGCTATGGGTGCGATCGCACTCCCCTCCATGCTCTCCCGGGGTTACGACAAGCAGATGGCACTCGGGGTTATCAATACCGGTGGCGGCTGGGGCGTTCTGATTCCGCCAAGTATCCTGATGATTCTGTATGCCCTGATTACGGGTGTATCCGTAGGCAAGATGTTTGCTGCAGGTGTTATGCCCGGCATTATGCTGATGGTACTCACCACCCTCTATATTGTTGTCCGCTGCGCCCTGCAGCCAGACCTGGCACCAGCGCTTCCTAAAGAAGACCGGGCATCCTGGCCTGAAAAGTTCCGCGCCCTGCGCTCTGTTCTCCTGCCGATCAGTGTGGTGGGAATGGTACTGGGCTCCATCATGGGCGGACTCACTACACCCACAGAAGCCGCAGCCATGGGTGTCCTCGGTGCGCTGATTTCAGCAGCGGTCTACGGCGAGTTCAAATGGTCGGTACTGAATGAAGCCGCGATCCGCACCCTCAAGCTGACTGGCTTGACCATGTGGATCCTGTTTTCGGCCCACGCATTCAGCTCTGCTTATCAAAGCATGGGAGCCCAGGCCCTGATTGAAAGCATTATGGCCATGATCCCGGGTGGAGCCTGGGGCACTATTATTGCCATGATGGTCATCATCTTCTTCCTGGGGATGGTTCTGGACCCTGTCGGCATTATGATGATCACACTGCCGGTATTTATTCCGATTATCACGGCATTAGGGTTTGACCCAATCTGGTTCGGCATTCTGTTCGTGATCAACATGGAGATCGGTTACAAGACACCACCCTTTGGTTTCAACCTGTTCTACCTGAAAGGTGTAGTGCCTCCGTCGGTCACAATGAACGATATCTACAAGTCGATCATTCCGTTTGTACTGGTAGAAATCGTTGGGATCATCCTGATCATGATCTTCCCGGAGATCGCAACCTGGTTGCCGGAATTACTCTTCTGAGATAGCAAAAAGGCCTGAGGTTTCTCAGGCCTTTTTGTTGGTCAAACAAGTACCGGGCTATGCTTTAAAGCCGATCAAAGGTATCTGCATTCGGACAAAATTCCCGACACTGCTCAGCAGACTCCCCGCCACGCAGCGCCTGCCAGCAGCGGGCCGGTGTCCGGGAAATTGATTGGGTGTGCACTATATGCGCCACCAGGACTAGTTCTGGTGTTTCAAAACTGCATTCACGGTGAAAGTGTAAGGTGCTTCCACGCCTAGTTTCTCACATCGCCGCAATACCGCCCCGGCAATGCTATCCAGCTCCAGCGGCCGGCCTTTCTCCTGATCCACCAGCATGGAGGTTTTGATGGCGTTAAAGCTGCTGATCAGCTCAAACATGTCATCGAGATCCCGCTGCGCCAGGTTCACACCATCGGCTCTGGAGGCCTCTACAGTCTCAGCCATCATCCCGTAGACCATCTTGCCGAATTCCGGATGATGGGTCAGGCTTCGGGTGTCCAGAAGAGTGAGCGCAGACAGCGGATTAACACCGTTATTAATCACCAGTTTGCGCCAAAGCTCATAACGGATGTTTTCGGTTACGGTGGTTGGAATACCCGCCTCATTAAAGGCTGCCTCCAGCCTCTTCAGTAAAGCCACCCTTGGGTCATCAGGCTGTTGCTGAGGCCAGACGCCCATCACTACCTGGGCAACGCCTTCGGCGAAGACTTTGCCCGGCTCGGTAATATGGCCGCCAATACGCACCGCAAGGCCACCCAAGACACGGCCCTCTCCGACCACTTCTGAAATGAGGGGTTCGTTATCTACGCCGTTTTGAAGAGACAGCACCGGAACCGAACCAGCCCTCAACCATTCAGAAAGCTCCGTCATCACTGCGCTGGTGGCTGTCGATTTAAGGGCTATCACGATCAGGTCAAAATCATCCGCCTGATAGTTATGAATAAGGTCTTGGTGGTGGCAAGCCGGGAGGGAGTGGTGGAAAACCTGCCCTTCATAATCAACGGTCAGGCCGTTCGCTTGTAGGGCCGCGAGGTGATCTCCACGGGCGGTCAGTACAACCTGTTGGCCGACTTCAGCCAACCTTGCGGCATAATAGCCGCCGATGCCGCCGGCACCAACAATAAGAATTCTGAGAGTCGCCACTGAAACCTCTGGGTGCAGATAAGCCTTCCGGCACGATAAAGGAAGTGCTCGAAAAGTAGAACACCCGAAAGGTCGTATCAACTATCGAAAATGAAACCCAGCTCTCAAGGCCAGGTATACTCCGGCAAAGCCACCCCCTCCCCGGCCAACCGCTCCGTAATCTCCCGCCTCAGCGCCACCACATCCCGGACCTCCCGTTGCCTGAGTTGATCAACCTCTTCTTTAGTAAAATGCTCGACTGCCACACCGGGCTGGCCCCAGCGCTCCACCACATAATTCATCACCTCGGCAATCTCGGCATCGTTCAGACCAGCGCCAACAACGCCGGGCACATGCATCAGGTAAAGCCGGCTCTGTGCATCGTTGAAAAACACCTCCACAAAACCCGGAAACGGAGGAATGCCTGCGGCTTCCACGCCCATGCCATCCATGCCATGGCAACCGGTACAGCGCAGCATGTAGTTGGATTGCGCCGATCGCTCGGCAGCCGTTGCCGGCACCAGCAGTTGTGCAGCCAGCAGGGTTGTCAGCAGCAGGTTTCCTGTCCGTTTCCGTATCATCTTCCTAACTCCCTAAGTTCAGTGGGTACTCATTCCAGGGTTCAGCCATTAGCCACGCCCAGAACCACGGAAACGGTGCAGTGATACCCCTTGTTGGTATTGGCCATGCACCAGTTGATGTCGTTGTGCAGTCCCATCCGGTAGCCCGGGCGCTCCCCTTCGCTGGTGAAGCAGAAGGTGGAACTGGGCACCGTGGCCCGGCCGCAGCAATCGTTGTAAGACACCAGATAGTCCTTATCGTCGGCCGGATTGCGGCAGGTGCCGACCCACGCCACCTTGGAAGCCTCGGTGCCCGGTGGGCAGGAAGTCAGAGAGCCACCAGAGGTGGAACAGAGGTTGCCGTCCAGTGCGCAGTGCTTCCAGTAGCTACAATCGTTCTCGTCTTCCAGTGTGCCGGCAAACGCGGCGCCCCCCAGAGACCGGTCAAACGGCAGAACCGGGGCCAGCATGGCGCCGGCCATGACGGTTCCGGCCTTGGCCAGGAAGGATCGGCGGCCATAGCTCTGCGCCGCTTTCCTGGTGGATTGCTCGGATGTCTTATCAATCAGGTTAAACAAACGATCTATCATTCTGGGCATAGTGTCCTCCCGGACTTATTAACTAGCGGTTTTACTGACCAGCTCCTGCACAGAGGCATAGCCGGTTTCCAGCGCATTGAACAAACTTTCCAACTGCTCTCTTGAATTCACCAGGCCCTTGGCCCGCACCACACCCTGCTCGTCAAGCAGCACGGCAAATGGCAAGCGGGCCACCCGGTAAGTCACCCCAAGATGTTCCGACAACACGTAAGGAAATTGCTCCAACTTCTGTGTGGCAATCAGCTGCTCGTGGCGGGGTTGGTCGCCGTCACTGGCCAGCACCACAGAGAGCCAGCCGGCTTCGGATTTCTGGATCGACTTGAGCGCCGGCAGCAGCTTTTTGCAGATCGGGCAGGTCGGCGACAGAAAGAACACCAGGCTATGCTTGCCGGACGGCTGGCCAAGGTTCACCTTGCCGCCGGTCAGGCTATCCAGGTTGAACACCGGGGACAGCTCGCCCACTTTGGGGCCGCTGTCGTTGATCATGGCGCCCACAGGTGCCACCCGCTCGTGCAAGATGCCGACTTGTCGGGCGAGCACGAAGAAGCCCAGAATGAGCCCGGCCACCATCAAGGCCAGCAAAACAACGGTAAAAGATAGAATTGCCACAGTATTTCCCTCTGAATGTCAGTATTTGCTGTTAGCCAGCAGCAGCCGCTGGTTCTCGGCCAGCTTTCCGAACAGGTTGTAGATCAGCCACAGCCCGGTGCCGGCGGGTATCGCCACCATCAACCCGGCCAGCCCGGGTGCCTGCACACCTTGCTGCGCAACCAGGGCTGCCAGGCCCGCCAGCACCAGATTGCGCAGCACCAGCAGCCACGAAACCGGGTGCGCCGCGCCACCACAGCCGCAATCGATCTCGGCATGGCCCCGGAACAGGCTGACGGCCATGGCTGCGCCGTAAGCCAACAACAGCCCCACCATCCCCAACGCCCCCAGCCAGGAGGTGTCCGGATAAACCAGCAACAGCACACACGCCGCCTCGGCCGCTATCAACGCTCTGGCCAAAGGCCCCGCCAGCCATTCCGGAAGCAACTGGTAGTTGATGACATACCCGAGAAACCGACCGTAATCCGAAGCCTTGTGCCAGGCTGCGTGGGTAAACAGCAGGGCCAGCAGAACCATGGTGGTCAGCACGAACATCTGCAGGAGATCGGGGCCCATGATCAGGAGCCTGCGATGGAGAAAATGGCCCAGCCACCAACATCTTCAACCGTGTTGGTTTCCTCCAGGGCGAATCCAGCATCCGCCTTCACCTGATAGCGGTACAGCACGCCCTCTTCATCCAGGCCAAACAGCACCGGCTGCTCGCCGTCGGTTACCGAGAGCGACACCAGGTGCTTGACCTCGGAGCGCCCCAGCACCTTGGCGCTGGCCAGGTCCACCGCCCACACTTCCTCGGCGCCATTTTTGTGGCTGCCGTTGTAGGCTTCGGAATGCATGGTTACGAACAGCACCTTATGGGCCTCGTTGTAGGCCACCACATCCACACCACCGGGGGCCCACTGGCCTTCAGTGCCTTCCGTGAAGGATTTCTGGCTGATCAGGCGAGGCGCTTTGTCGCTGTCCGAAACCCGGTAAACAGTGCCGAAGAAGGAGACAAACAGCAGCTCATCACCGGCCCGCTTGCCGACAATAAATACCGGGTCCTTGTCCGGATCAAAGATCTTGTCACTGCTGTCCGGCGAGCCGAACCGGCCATCCGCAGCGAGGGAAAAGCTCTGGAAACGGCCATCCCCACAGACCGTGGTGAACTTCACCGAATCCGCAGCCGGGAACACGCCGAAGCAACCTGGTGTTGGTACTTCCTGCAGAACACTGCCAGTCTCAAGGTCTACCACCGTCACGGAGGTAGCCGGTGTGGCGTTCTGGATAAAGGCGTAGCGGTCGTCGTGAGAGATCTTCAGGATGGCGTTGGACGGGGCTACCTGAGCTGCTTTTTCAGGCACCACCACTTCCCGAAGCAGACTCAGGGTAGACACATCAAACTCCTGAAGTACGGACTCGGTCGGGCCGTATGTGATCCGCTTAGCGTAATGAGACAGGCTGTAAAGACGGGAAAAATCACTATTGGCGACCATCTGACCAACAATGCCAAAGCTCAGGTTTCCTTTAACACTGAGGTCGTCCTGGGAGAGCACAACGGTCTGGCTTGACCCATCCCAACTCTGGTCCAATACAAACAGATTCGGCCCGGGCTGAATCCGTTCCTCAACCGTAAGCACTTCCGGCACAAATTTATCGGCCGCCTGGACGGTTCCTGAAATCAGAACACCTGCCAGCGCAGCGAGGGCAAACCTTGTACTGAGCATATGAAAACCTCCGAGTGTAGGGAAAGGGCGTTGGTACGCTCCTGATTCGGAGATGAGCACAAGGTGTGCCAGATTGGCCTTTTCTTGAAATCAGGGCAGTAGCTGATCAAAGAACAAGCACATTGGCGGAATTTCGATCTGACACTGAGAAATATCTGTATATCAGAGAGTTAAATCGCACTAAAACAGGGCCGAAGGCTCTTAGAAAGTGCGAGCTATAAGCGCTTAGTATCGTTAGATCGCCATTCAAGACTAAGACCTACTACACTGGCACATATCATCGTTTTTCAACGCCTAAAGGAACGCCGATGGACCTCACCGCCTACCTCAAACTCATGGCCGACAAAGGTGCCTCCGATCTCTACCTCTCCACCGGAGCCCCGGTGATGATGAAAGTCGAAGGCCACACTGCCCCCATCACCCAGAAGCACCTTCCAGCGGGCGCCGTGAAGGAACTGGCGTACTCGATCATGAAAGACAAGCAGCGGGCGGAGTTCGAGAAGTCGCTGGAGCTGGATATGGCGGTGGGGCTGGCCAATATCGGGCGATTCCGGGTGAACGTGCTCTGGCAGCGGGGCGAAGTGAGCATGGTGATTCGCCACCTGAAAACCGAGATTCCGTCCATCGATACCCTTGGCCTGCCAAAGATTCTCGAGAAGCTGATTATGGAACCCCGGGGGCTGATTCTGGTGGTGGGTTCCACCGGCTCTGGTAAGTCCACCACCCTGGCCTCGATGCTGGATTATCGAAATAACCACACCACCGGCCACATTCTCACCATTGAAGACCCCATCGAATACACCCACACCCACAAGCAGAGTGTTGTGAACCAGCGGGAGGTGGGCGTAGACACTCACTCCTATAGCGAAGCCCTGCGCCGGGCCATGCGCGAGGCACCGGATGTGATCATGATCGGTGAAATCCGCGACCGTGAAACCATGAAGCAAGCCCTCACCTATGCGGAAACCGGGCACCTGTGCATATCCACCCTGCATGCCAGCAACGTAGACCAGACCATGCGCCGGATCGTGAACTTCTTCCCGGAGCATGCCCACAAAGAGCTGTTTATGGACCTGAGCCTGCACCTGAAAGCCGTGGTGGCCCAACGGTTGTTGAAAGGCAAAGATGGCAAGCGCTGCGCAGCGGTCGAAGTGATGCTCGCAAGCCCCTACATCAAGGACATCATCAATAAAGGCGAAGTTGAGGGCATTACCGAAGTCATGGAGAAGAGCCAGCAGCAGGGTATGAAGACCTTCGACCAGGCCATCATGGACCTTTACCACCAGGGCAAGATCACCGAAGACACCGCGCTGGCCAACGCCGATTCCCGCCACAACCTGGAAGTGAAAATCCGGCTGGAAAAAGGCAGCCTCGCCGGCAACTCCGACAGCCTGACCTTCGACAGAGACTGACACAAAAAAGCCCCCGAACCAGGCTGCTCGGTGTCGTGAGCAACCAGGCCGGGGGCAGGCTGTGAACCTGATCAGTTCAGTGCAGCGTCAAATCAGATCTTGGTCATGCGCAGGTAAGGACGCAGTTCGTTCCAGCCCTGCGGGAAGATATCCTTCGCCTCTTCATTGGAGATGGACGGCGGGATAATCACATCGCCACCCTTGCGCCAGTCCGCCGGCAGGGCAACCTTGCTGGCATCGGCTGTCTGCAGCGCGTCGATAACACGCAGGATTTCGTCAAAGTTACGACCAACCGCCATCGGGTACGTCAGGGTCAGGCGGACTTTCTTGGCCGGATCAATGATGAACACGCTGCGTACGGCGGCGGTTTCGCTCTCACCCGGGTGAATCATGTCGTACAGCTGGGCAATCTTGTGGTCTTCGTCGGCAACGATCGGGAACTGCAGGTCACAGCTCTGGGTATCGTTTACGTCGTCAATCCACTTCATGTGCTCGTCTACAGAGTCGGTAGACAGGCCAAGCGGCTTCACGTTGCGGGCCGCAAACTCCTGGGCCAGCTGGGCAGTACGGCCCATTTCAGTGGTACATACCGGAGTGAAGTCAGCGGGGTGGCTGAAGAAGAACACCCAGGAATCACCAGCCCACTCATGGAAGCTGATCGCGCCTTTGGTGGTGTCTACTTTGAAGTCCGGAGCGGTTTCGCCAAGACGGATGGACATAATCTTTCTCCTGTCGGTTTGCCAGATAGTTGGCTTTGTTTGACTACAAGGCCAGAGTATCCGGCCACACCTCTTATATCAAAAAGAATATATCTATAGTTCCATTAGTTTTAACAAAATGAAAACTGGACACACGCTTTAATGGTGCTCGTCCAGATCCTCATAGCCGGTGATCATAGGCTTGATGTGGCTGGTCAGGGTTTTGCCCATCGTCGTCATGTACACATGGGCAATGATGAACACCAGCATGGCGAAGGCCGCGCCAGTGTGCACCAGGGCCACGGTTTCCAGCTCCAGGGCGCCGGCCAGGGTTGCCGGCCAGTCGTTGTAGAACAGGTATAACAGCCCGGACACCCAGATAATCGGCGAGATCACCACCTTGAAAAACAGGTACGCCAGCCGCTGCAGCGGGTTGTGCTTGGCCTTGGAGGTTTTCTTGTAAGGATGGGAGGCACCGGTGAAGGTGCCAATCAGGTAATAGTGCATGACCGCGAACAAACCATCACGGGTCGGGATGTACTGGCGCCATTCACCGGTGGTGAAATGCCAGAAAATGGCAAACACCCAAAGCACAATCAACGCCCAGGCCGCCAGGGTATGTACCTGCACCGCGGTGCTGAACCGCATCACCTCATAGGTACCGTGAATGGCGAACCCGGTAAACAGCAGCACGAAGATCAGCAGCGCCTGGCTCCAGTGCCAGAAGCGCTCAAAGCGTTTGAACATCAATACCCGGCTCATTGCCCTTTCCTCCCGCTGAACACGATCCGCGCCATGGCATGCACCAG
This sequence comes from Marinobacter sp. P4B1, assembly GCF_001447135.1. Taxonomy (NCBI): domain Bacteria; kingdom Pseudomonadati; phylum Pseudomonadota; class Gammaproteobacteria; order Pseudomonadales; family Marinobacteraceae; genus Marinobacter; species Marinobacter sp. P4B1. The sequence goes on along the minus strand of NZ_LLXM01000015.1, from coordinate 1,177,296 downwards.
TACCGCAAACAGCGTGGCCGCCACCAGCAACCACCCTATCCGGTCAAGCCACACGTTGCTGTGATGGCCCGGCATGTAGATGCCACCCAACCCCGCCAGCCGGCTTTCGGCCTTGTGGCAGCTACCGCATTTCACCGCATCGTTAGCCGGCGCCACCATATGGGTGATCGGCCAGTGCATGGTGGTTTCAATAAAGTCGAACTGGCCGCTGTATGGCATGCCAGACATGTCGCTGCCGGCCTGCAGGGCTTTCTCCCAGTTGAAATTGCTCCAGAGAGAGCTATCGTCTGCCCCGAATACGTGAGTGGCCAGCAGGGCTTGCCGCTCGGTATCAAACGGCTGCTTGCCCCGCATCACCTTGAACGGCCAGATGCGGGATTTGCCGTCATCCGGGCCGCCTTCCACCTTGTTGATGGCCACCGGCGGATTATCAATGTCCAGCGGGTCACCAGCCAGGGTGTACTGCACAGTGCCATCAAACCAGGCGTATTCCGGCACCACATTCTCGCCATGGCGGAAATCGCCTTTCTCACTCAGATAACTGGGATGGCCGTTTTCATCCAGTTCCTTAACAGGCTTTCCATCGTCATCCAGCCGGCCCGCCGTCGACCAGTCCCACCAGGTTTTGGTCGCCACGCCACCCCGGGCAAAGGCCGGGATGTGGCAGCTCTGGCAGGCAAGTTTATCTACGTGATCGTTCAGCTTGGGCTTATCGTGGGGCGCAAGGCCATGGCACGACTCACAACTGGCCCGGGAGAAATCGGTATGGCCCGGCACATCGATGCCCAGGGTATCCCGGGCATTGGCCTGGTATCGGCTACCGGATACCGCATGGCCCATGGTGGTGTGGCAATCCGAACAGCCAAAGTTCAGGCCGTCCGGAGACATATGCACATCCAGTTCTTTCGGCGGGTTGATCAGTGAGGAGTCGAGGTCCCCATGCTTCACGCCATCTGCACCGCCACCATGGAAATGACAGCTACCGCAATTGGCCCGGCCACTGGCGCCCACGTTCTGGGCGATGTGCTCAAGGTCCGGCGGCATTACCATCTTGCCACTGCCCTTAGGCCATTCCCGGGGAATTGAAGTCGGGTAACCTGCCAGCGTAGGGAACTTCCAGTAGTCGCCGGTGGTGTCATGACAAACCAGGCAATCCACGGCATTCTCCGCCTGCGGGGGCGGCTGGTTCATATCCTGCCAGCCATAGCCCACGTGGCAGGAGGTGCAGCGGGGCTCGTTGGTGACCGCCATGCCGCAAAAACTGTTGATCACCTTGCTCTTGCCCAGTACCTGCCCGGTTTTCTCGTGGTCGTAGAGCCAGGTCCAGTGGGTAGTCCCCCGAATCTGCTCGCCGGCCTCGGTGTGACACTGCAGGCAGGCGGCAGTGACATCTTCGGCCTTTTCGAAAGGCCCCTGTAACGCATTGAATTTGCTGTGGTCGGCCGTGGTGGGCGATTTCTCCAAAGCCATAGCCGGTAGCGCCAGAAACAGGCACAGCACGGCGGCCCAACCATGCCATGTGCGCCAAACCATCCTTTGTGCATCCTTGTTCATAGCAATCACCCGCCCATCCCGAAGACCTGCCTGTAAGTTTAGCCCGCTATCTGACGCTTGCAGGCCTACCTGATTGAGACTTAAGCAAGATCAATCTATGCCACCTATCATCAACGAACAGTGACAATGTCACTGAACCGCAGAATTCGACGCGTCTATATTGATCAGGAAGACAAACTTAAAAGGAGCACACCCATGTCGAATGTACTCAAGGTTTTTACCCTCGCAATGCTCGTAGCCCTGGCCCCCGCCCACGCCATGGCCGAGAAGCAAAAAGACAACCGCGCCAACAAGGGCAACAACGTAGACGAAGTACTGGTAATCCTGTCCAGCGACTCCAACCAGACCCAGGGCATGGCCATGGTACTGGCCAACACCATGGCCGAGCAGGGTGCCAGGGTGAACGTACTGCTGTGCGACGAAGCCGGCGACCTGGCCCTGAAGTCCTATGAAGCCGAGGCCCTGGCGCCTAAAAATGTGACCCCGGGGCAGATGCTCCGCGGCCTGCTGAAAGCCGGTGGTACCGCCAACGTATGCGCCCTGTACCTGCCCAACAGCGAGTACGGCAAGGACGATCTGATCGACGGCGTTGGCGTTGCCATGCCCCCGCAAATGGCCGGCCAGATGCTGGATCGCAAAATCCGCACATTCAGTTTCTGATGGAATAAGACAGATCAGGGTGCCCGCCATGGCGGGCACCCGAACAATCACGGACGGTAGATCTTTTCAGGATTAGCCTTGGATGCCCAGGGCAGGCCGGAATTCTGCCAGCCGTTCACCACGCGCATTCCCTTCTTCTCGCCTTCTTTCGCAGTGCTACCCTGGAAGCCGTTGTCCACGTACTTCACATTGGTAAAACCCTTTCCCAGCAGATAGTCGGCACTGGGTTTACCACGGGCAGAGCCAGAGCGGCACATGGTCACGATCAGCGAGTCACGATCCAGGCCCTTGGCTTCCAGCGCGGCATCTACCTCAGCCACGAAGTTCTCGTTCAGGTCCATGGCAAAAACCTGCTTCTCGTCGTTGAAGCGGGTGCGGTCTACCAGTTGGAACGGGATGTTCTGGTCCACCGCATCGGTGAAGCCGATGAACATGATCTCCACCGGATCCCGAACGTCGATGAACAGCATTTCATCGCCCTGTTCCTGAACCATTTTATAGGTGTCTTCCGGCGTCAGTGACAACGCCTCCTCTGCCTGGGCTCCGGCCACCATACCGAAAGCCAGTAACGTCGTTAACATGAACTTCTTCATCACACTCTCCTGAGGCTTTCCAAGTTTCACCACGAGATTAACGATATAACCATGACTTGGACAGCCAACAGGCACGCCAAACTCGCGGCGAAATGTCGCACCCGAAGCCCGGTTGTCATGACAAAAAACATAAATTGACGACCGTCAATTTCGCTGCCGACTGTTACCAATAGTTCGTGCAGTTACCGGGTGGTTTGTTAGCTTTAGTAGAGGGAGACCAACTTGTCTCATAAGGAGAGAACGATGATCAAACGCCCCCTGGTAAAAGCCCTGGCCATAAGCCTTGGTATGATGGCCGGCTCCGCAATGGCCGACGACCTGATGGATCGTGCCAATAGCATGTTCGAGCCAATCCCGAAGTATCCCCCGGTTATCGACGGCAATGAACTGACCCAGGCCAAGGTTGAACTGGGCAAGATGCTGTTCTTTGAACCGCGCCTGTCTTCCAGCCACCTGATCAGCTGTAACACCTGCCACAACGTAGGCCTGGGCGGCGATGACGAATTGCCCACCTCTATCGGCCACGGCTGGCAGAAAGGCCCCCGTAACTCTCCGACCGTGTTCAACGCGGTGTTCAACGCAGCACAGTTCTGGGATGGCCGCGCCGCAGACCTGGCCGAACAGGCGAAAGGGCCGGTACAGGCCGGTGTTGAGATGAGCAGCACCCCGGATCGCGTGGTTTCCACCCTCAAGAGCATGCCCGAGTATATCGAACGCTTCGAAGATGCCTTCCCGGGCCAGGACAACCCGGTCACCTTCGATAACATGGCAGTCGCCATCGAAGCCTATGAAGCAACGCTGATCACACCGGAAGCGCCTTTCGACAAATACCTGCGCGGCAACTCCGAGGCCCTGAACGAGAAGGAAAAAGAAGGCCTGGCCCTGTTTATGGACCGCGGCTGCACCGCCTGCCACAGTGGCGTGAACCTCGGCGGCCAGAACTACTATCCGTTCGGCCTGGTCGCCAAGCCCGGTGCCGAAATCCTTCCCGCCGGCGACAAAGGTCGCTTCTCCGTAACCGAAACCGCCTCTGACGAGTATGTGTTCCGGGCAGCACCACTGCGCAACATCGAACTGACCGCGCCGTATTTCCACTCTGGTGCCGTCTGAAGCCTGGAAGAAGCCGTTGCGGTTATGGGCACTGCCCAGCTGGGTACCGAGCTGAACGACAGCGAAGTGAAATCCATCGTGGCGTTCCTCAAAACCCTGACCGGCAACATTCCGGAGGTCACCTATCCGGTGCTGCCGCCGAGCACTGCTGACACTCCCAAGCCGGTGGACATGATTCCGTAATTACCGGGTTCGTTCCCCCTGCCAAGGCGCGCCACCCGGCGCGCCTTTTTTGTGCCTGTGTCCCACCCGCTGCGGCAACTACCCACCTTCGTCCGGTTGCGCCCGCTCTGTTAAGCAAGCTATCGTCTGTCTTTTCCTGACTCAGACGAGGGGCTATGAATCCGACCATTGAACTCCTGAAATCCCACCGTTCCATCCGCAAGTTCAAGGATCAACAGATTCCCCGGGAGCTGTTTGAAGAACTGATCCGCGCCGGCCAGTGTGCCGCCACCTCCAACCACGTGCAGGCCTACACCATTATTCACGTGGTCAATCCGGAAAAGCGGAAGAAGCTGGCTGAACTGGCCGGCGGCCAGGCCTATATCGAAACCTGTTCGGACTTCCTGGTGTTCTGTGCCGATATGAAGCGCGCTACGGAATCCGCCGAGAAAGCCGGTGCCGAGGTGGTCCGGGGCATGACCGAGCAGCTGCTGGTGGCCAGCGTTGACGCCGCACTGATCGCCCAGAATGTTGTGGTGGCAGCTGAATCCGAAGGGCTGGGCATCTGCTACATCGGCGGCATTCGCAACAACCCGCAGGAAGTGAGCGAACTGCTCAACCTGCCGGAGCATGTGTACCCGGTATTTGGCCTGTGCCTCGGCTACCCGGACCAGGATCCGGAAGTGAAACCACGTCTGCCCCTGGCCGCCATCCTGAAACAAGACGCCTACGACGATTCTGACGATGAAGCCCTGGTGGCCAGCTTTGACGACACCATGCACCAGTACTACCAGGAGCGCACCGGCGGCAACAAGGACACCAACTGGTCCGAGCAGCTGAAGCCGCTGTTTACCAGCAAGCTCCGGCCGCACATGAAGGATTTCCTGAACAAGCGGGGCTTCGGGGTTAAATAACCCCTCCCTCAGGCGTCCTCAAGGATGAGGACCACCAGCTCTTTCGGGCCATGGGCCCCATAGGCAAGCACCTGCTCAATGTCCGCCGTCTTGGACGGGCCTGAAACCAGCAACAGGTTCGTGGGCAGACCCGAGGACCAGTTGTGCTTCTGCATCATGCCGTACAGGTTGTCTTCCACTTCACTGGCCTTGAGCAGGGCAATGTGCAGCGGCGGTAGCAGGCTCATCAGGCGCGGCTCATGGCGATCCGGCCACAGCACCAGTGAACCGGTGGCAGCAATCCCGCCCACCGTACCCGTCACGCTGGCGTCCACCTGCCAGAACAGTTCCTCCTTCCATTCCTCAATGGGGCGGTCATAGACCAACAGCTCCGGTCTGGGCTCCGCACGCTGCCAGTGCTCCGCCAGCTGCTTGCCGTGCTCGGTACCCGGGGCATAGAGCACATTCTTCAGACCGCGACTTTCCAGCAATTCCTGAACCTTGGCGGGCCATTGCTCAGTCGTCAGCTGGTGGATTTCGGTGTGCACCGCTTCCATCAGCGAACGCAGGCGGGTAATCCGGTCCTCCGGCGCATACTGCCAGGGGCGGGTCACCAGGCCCTCATCGAAATCATCCGGCCGGGGGGTGGTGCCGGCCAGGCCGGCACGGAGCTTGTTCAGAATGTTACTGCGGGCGCTCATCGCTGATCCCCCTGGTTCAAATGGGCTTTGGCCAGGTCATGCAAAGACCGGCGAGCCGGCACCGGCGCCGAGTGGTTCTCGGTCCAGGGGCCGACGTTTTTCGGTGCCAGTTTGCCAAAACGGGTCGCGCCCCACAGGAACAGGCGGTAAAACACCGGCGACGTATTCAGGCTGGCCCAGAAGCGCCAGATCGCCCGCTCCTTGCGGGAATATTTGGCGCCACCGTCTTTCACTTTCGGCTGTTCGGCGGGGCTTTTCACGTTTTCCTGGCGCAAGCGCTGCAGCATTTCCGGGATCGGAATCTTCACCGGGCACACTTCGCCACAGGCGCCACACAAGGAGGACGCGCTGGGATGATCCGGCACCTTGTGCAACCCGACCATGTGCGGCGTAATAATCTTGCCGATCGGCCCCGGATACACTTCACCGTAGGTGTGGCCACCCACCCGGGTATACACCGGGCAGTGGTTCATGCACGCGCCGCAACGGATGCAGTTCAGGGTCTGGCGCAGCTGGGCATCGGCGAAGGCGCCGCTGCGCCCATTGTCCAGCAGCACCAGATGCACTTCTTCCGGGCCATCCAGCTCATCCGCCTTGCGCGGGCCGGAAATCATGTTCACGTAGGTAGTGATCGGCTGGCCCAATGCGGAGCGGGTCAGCAACGACAACAGGGGCACCACGTCCCGCAGGTTTTCCACCACCTTTTCGATACCGGTGACCGCAATGTGCACCGGCGGCGCCGTGGTGCTCATGCGGCCATTGCCTTCGTTTTCCACCAGCAGCAAGGTGCCGGTTTCGGCAATGGCGAAGTTGACGCCAGACACCCCGACATCCGCTTCCAGAAATTTCTGGCGCAGGGTGCGCCGGCCAATCTGGATCAGCTCGTTCACATCCTCGGTCTCATCCACGCCCAGTTTGTCGTGGAACAGTTTGGAGACCTGAAAGCGGTTCTTGTGAATCGCAGGCATGATGATGTGGGACGGCTTTTCGCCATCCAGTTGGACGATGTACTCGCCCATGTCGGACTCCAGGCACTCGATATTGCGGTCGGCCAGGTAGTCGTTCATCTCCATTTCTTCGCTGACCATGGACTTGCCCTTCACCACCTGAGAGCCTTGCTTCGCCTCGATGATGGAATGGACAATCCGGTTGGCCTCTTCGGTGGTCTCGGCCCAGTGGACCTTGATGCCGTTTTCGGTAAGTTTGGCTTCCAGCTGCTCCAGCAGATCCGGCAGCTGCGACAAGGCCCGGGCCTTGATGTGATTACCCAGCTCCCGCAGGCCTTCGCGTTCTTCCTCGTCCGGGAAGGCATCGGCCCGCTTCTGCATCAGCGAATCCATGGCGACGCGGAAGTTGGTGCGCAGCTGGTCGTCGGCCAGGGCGCCCACCGCGCGGCCACGGAAGCTGTCGGTGAGGTTTTTTACCGGTATACGCTGGCTCATGGTTTTACCTCTCCGCTTACCCGCTCCCACAGGAAGCTGGCCAGGTGCCGGCCCCGGAACGCCTGTTGCTGTTTTTCCAGGGAGCCGTTGATGTTGAGCAGGCAGCCACCATCGGCGGTCACCATTTCCACCGCCCCGGATTCCCGCAGTGCGCGGGTTTTGTCCAGCACCATGGCGCCGGAGACTTCCGGCATGCGCACGGAGAAAGTGCCGCCGAATCCGCAACATTCGCTTTCGTGGTCGTGGTCCAGCCGCTCGACGTTCGCCAGCTTGCCCAGCAACTCCCGGGCGTGCAGGTGGGTGTTCATTTCCCGACGGGCGGAACAGGAGGTGTGCAGGGCAATCTGCGTGGGCTGACCGAGATCCTGCCAGTCTACCTTGCATACGTGCAGCAGAAACTCGGTCAGCTCGAAGGTACGCTCGGCCAGGTCATCCACACGCTTGAGGGTATCCGGCTCTTCCGCAAACACTTCCCGGTAGTGCTGCCGGAACATGCCGGCACAGGAGCCCGAGGGGACTACCACCGGCAAGCCGTTGTCGAGCAGGTTGAGCTGTGCCCGCGCCACCTCCCGGGCCTCATTCACGTAGCCGGAAGTCCAGGCCGGCTGGCCGCAGCAGGATTGCTCCTGCGGAAAGTGCACCCGAATGCCTTCCCGTTCCAGCAGGCGGATGGCATCCAGGCCGGCCTCGGGAAAGAAAAGGTCCACCACGCAGGTGCCGAACAGCGTGACCTCGGCCGGCTTGGCCGGATACGTTCGTGGCCTGGGTCGCTCAGGAGCCACGCGGGTGGCATTTGGGGCGGCGTCGTAGAACAGCTCACTCATCAGTCATTGTCTCCGGGTTCTGGGGGCTGCGGAGCAGCCCTGCCCGTTGTTTCAGATCAGTTCATCAAAGGGTCGGTAACGCCCAAAGCATAGGCTGCCACCAGGGCAACTACACCGGTCATTACAAGATAGTAGATGGTCGGGCGAATGGTTTTCCGAAGCGTCTGCCCTTCACGACCCAGCAAACCCACTGTGGCAGAGGCCGCAACCACGTTGTGAATCGCAATCATGTTACCGGCAGCCGCACCAACAGCCTGCACCGCCACCATCAGTGCCGTAGACAACCCGAGGCCCTGGGCAACACCAAACTGGAACTGGCTGAACATCATGTTCGATACGGTATTGGAGCCGGCAAGGAAAGCACCCAACGCACCGACCATAGGCGCCAGGAAGGGATAGATGCCGCCCACAGAATCCGCCACCCAGGTGGCCATGGCCAGCGGCATGCTTGGCAGGTCGGCCAGGTTGACGCCGGAGTTGATCATGATCCGCACCATCGGAATGGTGAACAGCAGTACAAAACCCGCGCTGAGCAACACCCCGCCCGACTCTTTCAGGGCTTCACCCATGGCCCGGGTGCTCATTCGGTGGATGAAGAAGGTGGCTATCACCACCATCACCAGAATGCCGCCAGGCAGATACAGTGGCTGCACACCGGCGCTGACACCGGCCTCACCCAGAATGTTCGAGAAGGATACGCCAATGCTGACGAAGAAGTCTTTCACCGGCTCCACGGTGCGGCTGATCACCAGAATCGCACCCATCAGAACATACGGTAACCAGGCACGAAAGCCACTCATGGGGTGGGCGGCGATGTCTTCCAGTTTCATTTCCAGCTTGCCAACCCACTCGGCCGGCCAGTCTTCACGCCCGGCAAAGTCCCAGGTTTTCTTCGGAATCAGAAAGCCTTTCCTGGCCGCAAACGTGACAATCGCCAGGCCGATCAGGCCGCCCAGCAACGACGGGAACTCCGGCCCCAGCAGCATACCGGTGATAACGTAGGGCACCACGAAGGCGACGCCGGCAAACAGGGCAAACGGCAACACTTCCAGACCTTCCATCCAGCTTTTGTTGCGACCGAAGAAGCGAGTCATCATAACGGCCATCAACACGGGCATGAACACGCCCACAACACCGTGGGTCACGACCACTTCAGAAGTGATCAGCTGCAGGTAGGCGTCCCAATCAGAACCATTGGCCAACAACTGGCCGGAAATGGTCGCCTGGTCAAGGCCGGTGGTAACCCCCACAATGATAGGCGTACCCACCGCGCCAAACGAGACCGGCGTGCTCTGCACCATCATGCCCAGCATAACCGCAGCCATGGCCGGAAAGCCGACAGCTACCAGCAACGGCGCCACAATAGCTGCCGGCGTACCAAACCCTGAGGCCCCTTCGATAAAGCTGCCAAACAACCAGACGATAATGATGGCCTGAATGCGGCGGTCTGGCGTGATATTAGTGAAACCTGAACGGATGGTAGCAATAGCACCGGAGTGCTTCAGGGTGTTCAGCAGCAGGATGGCGCCGAAAATAATCCACAACACGCCGATGGTGATCACAAGCCCTTGCAGGGTAGAGGCGACAATCCGGTTGAAGGTCATGTCCCAGGCTGTATAGCCGAGGACGGCCGTAGCCAGGAAAACAACGGGCATCGCGTTGCGGGCGGGCCAGCGCAATCCAAGTAACAGAACCCCGGCCAGCAGGATGGGGGCAAATGCCAACAGGGCGAGTAATCCGGATGACATGATGTTCTCCAGCGTTTTCTTGTTAGTTGATACTTTTGATCAATTGGTATTACCAATTTACAAAAAGAGGTAGGACACATTATTTGAGCAACCCTCTATCTGTCAAAATGACCCTTTAAGACTTTAGTCTTAAGGGCTTGTAAAAACCCCCGAAAAACAGGTACAAACAAGCATTAAATATTTTTGGTCAGACCAATTTTAAATGCGGGAACCAACATGCCGATTAACCACATTGCACCCAGGCGACTGGCCGACACCATCGTGGAACAACTGGAAACCATGATTCTGGAAGGCACTCTAAAGCCCGGCCAGCGGCTGCCGCCGGAGCGGGTGTTGGCAGAACAGTTCGGGGTGTCCCGACCTTCCCTGCGTGAAGCCGTGCAAAGGCTGGCCGCCAAAGGTCTGCTGACCAGTCGGCAGGGAGGCGGGAATTTCGTAACAGAAAGTCTGGGCTCCAGCTTCAGTGACCCGCTGGTCCTGCTACTGGAGAATCGCCCTGAAGCCCATCGGGATTTACTGGAGTTTCGCCGCACACTCGAAGCAGACTGCGCCTATTACGCGGCCCAACGTGCCACCGAGGTAGACCAGGAACTGCTCACCCGGGCATGGCAGGAACTGGACAATTGCTACCGGTCACCCAGCGAGGAAAATATCGAGCGGGAAGGTGCCGCAGATGCCGGCTTCCATATGGCTATCGCCGAAGCCAGCCACAACGTAGTGCTGCTGCACACCATGCGCAACCTGTTTAATCTCCTGAAAAAAGACATCGTGACCAATATCGGTGGCATGTACTCAAAAGACGCGGCCACCCGTCAGGGCCTGATTGAGCAACACCAAGCGCTGTTCTCCGCAATTATGGAAGGTCGGGCGGAAGACGCCAGGGCCATTGCGGGGGAACACATCGGCTTTGTGCAGCAAGCGATTTCGGCGCATTCAGAAAGTGAACGCCGGCGGGAGAGGGCCGTGCGCCGGGGCAGCACCCGACAATCCGGGTGAGCAGAAAGAAAAAAGCACCGGGGCAAGCCCGGTGCAAAGACTGACAACATCGGAGGAAAGCGGAACCACTCAGTCGCTGACGGGCGTTTCCTTGATCGCCGCACGCATACGGCGGCGCAGAATCGGGCCCACCAGGTACGGCAGCGCCAGGCCAAGGCCGGCAAAAATCCACAGCCCCATTGCCAGCGGGCTGCCCCACAGAATGCTCCACTCACCGTCTGACAACACCATGGCGTGGGCCAGGTTCTTCTCCATCTCCGGCCCCAGCAACAGGCCCAGGATGATCGGCACCAGCGGTATTTCCAGCTTGCGCAGGAAGTAACCGGCCACACCGAAGGCCACCATGAAGTACAGGTCAAACGCACTGTGGCTGATCGAGTAGATACCGACAAAAGCCACCATGGTCACGATCGGCAACAGGTACATGGGCGGTACCGACAGCAGCTTCACAAAGAAGCCCACCAGCGGAATGTTCAGCACCAGCAACAGCAGGTTGCCAATCAGCAGCGCCGCAATCACGCCCCAGACAATGTCGGCATTCTGGGTGAACATCAGCGGTCCCGGAGTAATGTTGAGGGAGATCAGCATGGCCAGCAGCACCGCCGTGGTTCCACTACCCGGCACACCCAGGGTCAGCATGGGCACCAGCGCGCCGGAAGACGCCCCGTTGTTACCCGCCTCCGGAGCAACCACACCCCGGATATCACCCTCGCCAAACTTGCCCTTCTTGCCGATCACCTGCTTTTCCAGGGTATAGCTGATAAAGCTCCCCAGAGACGCACCGGCACCAGGCAGAACACCGGAGATAAAGCCCAGTACACCACCCCGGATCTGGGTAGGAATGGTACTGACGATTTCCTTGAAGCTCAGGCTCAGTTTACCCACAGACATCTTGTCGCGCCCACTGCCCATGCGATGCTCTACGAAGAACAACAGCTCCGAAATCGCAAATAAACCGACAATCGCCAGGATGAAATCGATGCCTTCATACAGCTCCAGCACACCGAAGGTGTAACGCTGGGTGCCGGTCGAGATATCGATACCCACGGTAGAGATCATGATACCAAGCGCAGCAGCAATCACCGTTTTCATCGGGTTCTTACCGGTAATGCCGCCCAGGGTGGCAAACGCCAGCAGGAACAGGGCGAAGTATTCAGCCGGACCAAAACTCAGCGCAAACCGGGCCAGTACCGGTGCCAGCATGATCAAACCAATGGTACCGATCAGGCCACCGGCGAAAGACGCCACCGCCGAGATAGCCAATGCGTCCGCAGCACGCCCGTTCCGGGCCATGGGATAGCCGTCCAGGCAAGTCATCATGGCAGGCTCATCACCCGGAATATTCAGCAGGATGGAGGAAATCCGCCCGCCATACATCGCCCCCGCATACACCGAGGTAAGCAGGATCATCGCGGTTTCCGGCGGCAGCCCCAGGGTAAACGCCAGGGGAATCAGGATTGCAACACCGTTTGCCGGGCCCAGTCCGGGCAAGCAGCCAATCAGGGTGCCCACAAAGGCGCCGAACAGCGCATACATCAGATTATTGAGGGTCAGCGCGACCGCAAAACCCTCCATCAGATAACCAAGCGTTTCCATCACTGCACCTCCAGCAAGCCGGCCGGCAAGCTCAGAGACAGGCCGTAGTTAAACAGAACAAACACCACGATGGCGCTCAACAGGCCGGTAATAAACGCCGGCTTCGGGTTCGCCCCCATCCGCCAGCTCAGTGTGCCAACCGCCATCGTCGTCGCAATGACAAAGCCCAGGGGCTCCAGCAGCATCGCATAGGCCACCAGCACCACCAGTGATACCACCAGTTCCAGTGCCGACTTGCCAACCGGCCACTGGGCGTCCGGGTCCGGTTTTACCATCAGGTACAGGCTGCCAACTACCAGCACCACCGACAGAATGGTCGGAAAAGTTTCGGGGCCTACCGCTTCCGCGCCACCGAAAGGCTCGGGCCACTGCTGGGCAACCCAGCCATAGGCAACGGCAAGTACCAGCAGGCCCAGGCCGAGAATACGATCACCAAGGCCCGTCATTTCAGCAACCCGATTTCACGTGAGAGGGTTTCAATGTCCTTTACCTGGGCCTGAACAAAGGCCTCAAACTCGCCCGCCGGCGGGTGGAAAGGAATCAGGCCGTTGTTCTTCATCACCTTCTTCCACTGATCACTGGCATACAGGGTGTTCAGCGCATCGACCCAGTATTCCCGGGCACCTTCCTCGGCGCCTTTGGGCATATAGAAACCGCGCCAGTTCGGACCCACCGCATCAATCCCCTGCTCTTTCGCAGTCGGGAGATCAGCAAACTCACCGGGCAGACGCTCTTCGGCCAGCACTGCCAGCACCCGCAAATCACCGGACTTCATGAACCCGGTGGCTTCGGACAGATCACCGGTGAAGGCATCAACCTGCCCGCCCACAACCTGGCTCATGGCTTCACCGCCATTGTTGTATGACAGATAGGGCACAGACGGCAGCTTCTCCGCACCGGCAGCCTTGGCAGCAATCAGAACCTTCAGGTGATCCCAGCCACCCCGGGCACTGCCGCCGGCAAACTTCACCGACTTCGGATTCTCCTTAACCGCCGCCAGCAGCTCGTTCAGGTTCTGGTAGCGGGAATCCTTACCCACAGCAATGATGCCGTAATCGGCACCCAGGGCGCCGATCCAGGTCACCATGTCAGCGGTCATACCCGGGAACTGTTTCTGTGCCAGGCGGGTTGTTGTTGCGGTGGATGCGGCCACCAGCAGCTTGCTGTCTTCCGCCCGCTTGCTGACCGTGTGGGCATAGGCAACACCTCCGCCGGCACCGGCCATGTTCACGGTCTGCACACTGCCACTGACCAGATCGAGCTCCTGCATCACATTACCCACACTGCGACAGGTGAAATCCCAGCCACCGCCCGGGTCGGCAGGCGCCAGGCATTCGACTTTGCCGGAGGGTTGCCAGGCCATGGCCGAGAAAGAGACAGCCGCAGCGGCTACAAAAGACAGAGTTCGTTTGATCAACATGGTTGTTGCCTCGTGAGTTTGTTTTTGTGCGGGCTCCCGAAACACTTGTGCAGACAGGGCGTCGGAACAGGCGGCCACCGGAAGCAGCTTGAGGCAGGTTAAAAGTTGAGCAGGGCAGTCTTGAAGTTTGTGTGCGTAAAGCCTTTAAAGAGTAAAAAAACCATTTTGTTCATAAAGGGCACGGGTGTATCCGGCCCTGATGCATTACTCTGGATACCATAACGAAAAGAACCCGATTCAGACCCAGCATGCGCAAAACCCGACTGAAAACCCGGATGATCCTGACTCTGGGGCTGGCTGGCATCATCCAGACCCTGCTGGTGGGCGGCATCGCCGGCTATTACCTTAGCCAGTCCCTGTATGAGGAGACGGAGCAACGTGCGCTGATGGTAGCGAGAACCGTTGCCGCTGCCCCCTCGGTCATCGCCGGCATCAACCGCCGGGACATTCCTGCCCTGAACCGAACCACCTCGCGCCTGACCGCCACCAACCAGGCACTGTTTGTTGTGATCGGAGACAGGCAGGCGTTGCGCCTGGCTCACCCGGACCCCACACGACTCGGCCGCTCGATGGCCGATGACGACGGAGACTATGGCCGGCGCGCCCTGGAAGACGGCGAATCCTATGTGGCCCGCGCCAGGGGTAGCCTGGGCGAATCCATGCGGGCCAAGGCCCCGGTGATCGATCCGGAAACCGGCCGCATTATCGGCATTGTCTCGGTGGGTTACAGCCTTGAGCAGGTCGACGCCACCATCCAGCGCTACAACCTGGTGTTTTATGGAGTGATCGGGCTGATGATCCTGGCGACGGTGATCTCCGCGATCGTTATCTCCAACCGGTTCAAGAAGGCCATTTTCGGACTTGAGCCGGAAGAAATTGCCCGCCGGTTCCGAGAGCAGGAAGCCACCCTCCAATCCGTGCGTGAAGGCATCATTGCCGTCAATCGGGACGGCGTAATCACCATGGCTAACCGGGCCGCCTGTGCCAATCTGGACTTGCCTGGAGAAACCGAACTCGCCAGCCGCCCCATCCTTGAAATTCTGCCGGAAAGTACCCTGCTGTCTGTGCTGGAAACCCGGAAGCCAGACTTTGACCGGGAAGTCTGGCTACGGGGCCGGAAAATGGTGGTGAACCGCCTGCCGGTGCGCCAGAACAACGAAGTGATCGGCGTGGTAACCAGCTTCCGGCCCAGTGACGAACTGCACCAGGTCAGCCAGCAGCTTACCCGCATCCAGCAGTACGCCGACACGCTGCGCAGCCAGACCCACGAATACTCCAACAAGCTGCACACCATTGCCGGCCTGATCCAGATCGGTGCGACCGACGAAGCCCTCACGTTGATCGGAAGCGAAGTCAGCGACCACCAGTCCTTGCTGAAACTGCTGCTGGAAGCCGTACCCGACCCAGTCATTGCCGGCTGCCTGCTGGGCAAGTACAACCGGGCGAGGGAAATGGGGCTGAACCTGGACATAGATCCGGACAGCGCCATGGAAGATATTCCAGCCAACCTGCCCCGGGAACAGCTGGTCAGCGTGCTCGGCAACCTGATCGACAATGCCCTTGAAGCAACCCGCCAACATACCGGCGAGAATGGCCGGGTACGCCTGTCGATGACGGACCTTGGCGATGAGCTGATCTTCGAGATCGAGGACCAGGGCCCCGGCGTACCCGATGCCGTCCAGCAGACCATTTTCGAGCGCGGCGTCAGCGGCAAGGGCGAAGACCATGGCATCGGGCTGTACCTGGTACAACAGTTCCTGAATCGCTGGGGTGGCTCGGTCACCATTGAAAACCTGCCCGCCGGCGGTAGCCGGTTTACACTGTATTTGCCAAAGTATCAGGAAGAAGGAGAAAGCCTGTGATGCCTGTCAGGCTTCTGATCGTTGAAGACGACCGCAAGATTGCAGAGATCCAGCGCCGTTTTATCGAGCGGATGGAGATGGTGGAACTCTGCGGCATCGCCCACACCCTGGCCGATGCCCGGGATCAGGCTGACATCCTGGAGCCGGACCTGATTCTGCTTGATGTCTACTTTCCCGATGGCAATGGGCTGGACCTGCTGCGGGAACTCCGGGCGGCCAACAGTCGCAGTGACGTTATCCTGATCACCGCAGCCAAGGAAGTGGACACTCTGCGCGATGCTTTACGCGGTGGAGTGTTCGATTACATCCTCAAACCCCTGGTGTTCGAACGCCTGCACGAGGCCATCGAACGCTACCGGAGCCACCTCGACAAGCTGTCTGCCCTTGAGCAACTGGGCCAGAGCGAAGTCGATGCCCTGCTGCCCAGGGCCACCTCCGCGCCCGCAAACACCGGCCGCCAACGACTACCCAAAGGCATAGACGGCCTGACCCTGGACAAGGTTCGTGATCTTCTGCCACAACGCAGCCGCTGGAATGCAGAAGACATGGGCGCCGAGATGGGCGCGTCCCGAACCACGGCACGCCGTTACCTGGAATACCTGGTGGGCACTGGCGAACTCAGCGCCGAAGTAGCCTACGGTTCAGTTGGCCGGCCGGAGCGCCAGTACCTGCCGAAGAGCTGACGTGCCCTGTTCTGGCCAGACCTAAAAAAACCGGGGAAGAACCCCGGCTGAAGTAATCACACGATGCACCAACACAATGCATTGTCCTGATGAGTGGTCAGAATAACCGCCCCATGTGACCCTTTCGTGACAATACCGGTTAAGCCGGCAACTTTTCCCAGACGGTCAGCTCCGAGAAGCTGTGCTGGAACTTGTTACGGGTCTCCCGGATCACAAACGGCAGGCTGCGGGGCTCTGTCAGCAGGCGGAAACGGGGCGACAGCCTATCTTTCAGGCCATCGAGGGTGCTGTAGGGTTCGCCATCTTTCAGGAAACCGCCCACCCATTCCTGCTTCGGTGTGTACTCCTCCAGCCAGGTGTAGGGCGAGGCAATCACCAGCAGACCCAGGTCGTTGATGCGTTCGTGGATGGTTTCAAGGAACAGGGACGGCTTGTATAACCGGTCAATCAGGTTGCCCGCCAGCACCAGGTCGTAATCCCGGTAATCGTCACCCAACTCACAGGCGTCACCCTGGTGAAACGCCACCCTGCGCGCCGCGTCTGACAGCCCGAGGGCTTCCAACGAACGCTCCTGATAGCTCACCAGCTCCCCTTCTTCGGGCCTGGCGTAGCGGGCAGCGCCGTCGCATATGACTTCCCGGCACTTGTTGATAAAGGTCTGGGAAAAATCCACGCCGTCTACATGGTCAAAATGCCGGGCCAGTTCAAGCGTGGTCCGGCCTACTGCGCAACCAATATCCAGGGCCCGGCAGGTTTGCCGGCCGTCCAGAGCTTCCATGGCGGCATCCGCCAGCTCTTTCGGAAAGTTCGCCTCGCCATGCCAGCTTTCGCCAAAGTGGAACTCCAGGTACTGGGCCAGGGTGGTGTTGTCTTCGTAGTAGCCGGTCGGCTCCGTCATTGTGTTCTCCTCGTACCGGCAGGTCAGGACTTGCCGGCCAGTTTCGAGTAAAGCGGTTCCACCAGGGGTTTCAGGCCCTTGGCTTCATCAATAAACAGCTGCAGGTGCGGGAAAGGAATCTCGATGCCGGCGTCATCCAGTGCTTCCTTAATCTGCTCCAGCACATCGGCCATGATTCTGGGCTGAACATCCAGGTTATCCGGCGTAATCCAGATTTTCACTTCCAGGTCTACCGAGGAATCGCCCAGGTTTTTCAGTACCACCCGGGGTTCCATACCGGCGCTTTGCAGCACTTCCGGATGCGCCAGCAGCACCGGCATGATCACCTCCCGGGCCGCCTTGGCAGACTCCTTGTAGGCGATGCCCACCGGAATATTCAGCCGGGTCGCGCCCTCGGCACTGTAATTGACGATATCGGAAGACGCCACGCTGTCGTTGGGAATCATGGTGAAAATGTTGTCCCGGGTGCGCAGCCATGTGGTGCGCAGGGCTATCTTGACCACCTTGCCGTCCTGGCCGTTGATGGTCACCCAGTCGCCAATCCGGAATGGCCGTTCGATCAACAGGGTAATGCCGGCAATGAAGTTGGACAGGGTCGATTGAGCCGCAAAGCCCACCGCAATACCGACAATACCGAGCCCGGCCACAATCGACACCACATCAAAGCCAAACTGTGCCAGCACGGTGACCGCCGCAAAGGTAGCGGTAAGCACAGAGAACAGGTTTTCCACCAGCTGCCGGATGGACGGATCCAGCCGGTAGCGGCTCATGGCTTCCCGGATCAGCCGGCCGGCAACCAGCCAGCCCACAAAGAACCCCAAGGCCATCAGCCCGGCCCGGGCCATGGATTTCAGCAATTCCGGCGCCGCCCCGAACTGGGCCATGATCACCAGCAAAGCGCCCAGCCCGAACAGATACCGGATCCCCGTACGGGCATGGTTAAATAACGGATGCTGGGCCCGCTTTTTGCCCACGGCAAAACGCACAATGCTGATCAGCAGGGCGTACACCACCAGAAACAGCCCCAGATACAAGGCCGAAATCAGAAGCTGGCTGAGGGCATGCACCGCCAGTTCCCCCCAGTCCGCCTGGCCATCGCCAAACGCATTCAGGGTGTCGGATACATTCTGTTTTATCTGTTCACGCACAGCGGCAAAGATGCTTTCTGCCATTGAAGGTTCCTTGTACAACGGTTCAGATACCCTGCCTGTAAGGGTAGCCGGTTATGCCATCCCGGGCGTTACAGTACAGACTCTACCGCCTCGATCAGTTGCGGGTCGTCCGGCCGGACCTTGCTGGGGAAACGCTCAACCACCGTCCCGCTGCGGTCCACCACATACTTGGTGAAGTTCCAGCGCGGCTGCTCACTCTGGCGGTTGATTTCCCGGAACACCGGGTTGGCCTGCTCGCCGGTAACCGGCGTGGGCGCAATCATGGTGAAGGTCACCCCGAAGTTCACAAAGCAGACCTTGGCCGCTTCTTCCTCGGTGTCCGCTTCCTGGCGAAAATCATCACTGGCAAAACCGACCACCACCAGGCCCCGGTCTTTATATTGCTGGTGCAACGCCTCCAGCCCTTCAAACTGTCCGGTATAACCGCAACGGCTGGCGGTATTAACCACCAGCATGGGCTGGCCCGCCGCCACCTCGCAAAGATTAACGGAATCCCGGGAATGCAGCTTGCGCTGCTCGTGGTCCAGGAATTCCGGGCAAGACTGGGCAGCCGCCGAAGAGGCAAAGCCCAGAAACACAACCAAACTCACACACTGCATCAGCACCCTACGCATGATCTTTCCTCCTGTTGTCTGGCCGGTATATACGAACCAGAGCGCCAGACTGTTCATGCACTTTAGCACTTGCAGGGAAATCCGGCCCCGCTACCGTGCCAGCCCTTGAAGAAACCGGCCCGAACCATCATTGTTTATTGATCACTATCGATAGTCCTTCAGAATCCCGGAGCTCCATGTCCATTAAACCCGATTTTTCCCTGCTCGAACTGGCCTCCGTCCGCGAAGGCGATTCCGTCTCCACCACCCTGGCCAACAGCGTGGCCTATGCCCAGCATGCCGAGAAGCTTGGTTTCAAGCGTTTCTGGCTGGCCGAGCATCACAACATGGAAGGCATCACCAGTTCTGCCACCTCGGTACTGGTGGGCCACATTGCCGGCAAGACCGAGAGCATCCGCGTCGGTTCCGGTGGCGTGATGCTGCCCAACCACCCGCCCCTGGTGATTGCTGAACAGTTCGGCACCCTGGAATGCCTGTACCCGGGCCGCATTGACCTGGGCCTTGGCCGGGCGCCGGGGACTGACCAGATTACCGCCCGGGCACTGCGCCGGGAGGGGCTGGGCGCGGAACAGTTCCCCGAAGATGTTGCCCGCCTGCAAACCCTGCTCGGGCCGCTGCAGCCGGGCCAGCCGGTCAAAGCCATTCCCGGCGCCGGCACCAACGTGCCGATCTGGCTGCTTGGCTCCAGCCTGTACAGCGCCCAGCTAGCCGCCATGCGCGGGCTGCCCTACGCCTTTGCCGGCCACTTTGCACCGCGCCTGTATCGCGAAGCGCTCAGGGTGTACCGGGATAATTTCCAGCCTTCCGAGCAGCTGCAGCAGCCCTACGCCATGCTGGCTATTCCGACCGTACCGGCGGACTCCATGGAAGAAGCCAAATTCCTGAGCACCACCAGCTACCAGCGGATTCTGTCGCTGTTCCGTGGCCAGCCGCTGTGGATGAAGCCGCCGGTGGAGTCCATGGATGGCCTGTGGAATGCCGCTGAAGAAGCCGGGGTTAAGGATTTTCTGGGCTTGCAGGTCATCGGTAACGCCGATGACCTGAAACAACAGCTTGACGAACTGCTGTCGGATATCCAGGTGGAGGAGCTGATGTTCACCGTTGATATCTACGAGCCGGCCCAGCGCCGCCACGCCCTCGACATCCTGGCCCAAACCCGGACCTGAACCGACTGACCGAATGCAGGGAGCCTGACATGCCCGAACAACCGTTTTTCGTGTTTCTGTCCCATGGCCTGGAAAGCGGCCCGGGCAGCACCAAGATCCAGGCCCTGAAAGCGGTGGCTGAAGAGTTTGATGGCGTACGCGCCGAGGCCATCGACCACCGCAGCAGCAAAGACCCGGCAGTCCGGCTGGAGCAGATGCGAGCCGCCATGGAAAGTGCCGGCGCGGTGCCGGAGCGGACCATCCTGGCCGGCTCCAGCATGGGTGGCTGGGTGTGCGCCCAGACCAGCGCAATCACACCGGTACTGGGCTGTTTCCTGCTGGCCCCGGCACTGGCGTTGCCGAAATATCCGCAATCGAGCCCGCTGATCGGCGCCCGTTATACCCGCATCATTCATGGCTGGGATGATGATGTCGTACCGGTGATGCCCGTTCTGGAACTGGCCCGTAAGCAGCGCCTCGAAACCCTGGTTCTGCCAGACGGCCACCGGCTGGAGAAAAGTGTCGACAGGGTGGCCCGGGAGTTCCACCGATTCCTCGAAACCTGTCTCAAAAATCCGAATAAAGTCTGAATTCATAGACTTGCGATACCGCGAAACCTGTCGCCAGTGTTTCCTGATTTCGGTCATTTCCTTGCGAAAACCGCTTTGTTTTGCCAGTCTAAAAAAAGGTAACAAGGAATTAACTGAAAAAAAGAGCGGAGACAACGCGATGAACAGCACAAGCAAATTCAGGAAACTGGCGGGTATTTCAGCACTGGCGTTTGCCGGTCTGACCGCAGCCAATGCGGTAAATGCAGCCAACTGGCGCTACGCCCACGAAGAATACGAGGGCGATGTTCAAGACGTTTACGCCTACAAATTCAAGGAATACATCGAAGAGAACTCCGACCACACGCTGCAGGTGTTCCGCTTCGGTGAGCTGGGCGAGTCTGACGACATCATGGAACAGACCCAGGCTGGCATCCTCAACTTCGTGAACCAGTCCCCCGGTTTTACCGGCGCACTGATTCCCGAAGCGCAGATTTTCTTCATTCCGTACCTGATGCCCACCGACATGGACACGGTGATTGAGTTTTTCCGTGAGTCCGAGGCCATCAACGAAGACTTCCCGAAGCTGTACTCCGAGCAGGGCCTGGAACTGCTGAAGATGTACCCGGAAGGTGAATTCGTGGTGACCGTAGACGAGCCGGTCACCTCCCCCGAGGAATTCAAGAACAAGAAGATCCGGGTTATGACCAACCCGCTTCTGTCTGAAACCTATTCTGCCTTCGGTGCCACGCCCACTCCACTGCCCTGGGGTGAAGTGTACGGTGCCCTGCAGACCAACATGATCCAGGGCCAGGAAAACCCGATCTTCTGGATCGAGTCCGGCGGACTGTACGAAGTATCTCCGAACCTGGTCTTCACCGGCCACGGCTGGTTCACCACCGCCATGATGGCGAACCAGGATTTCTACAACGGCCTGTCTGACGAAGACAAGAAGCTGGTGCGAGATGCCGCAGACTTCGCCTTTGAGGAAATCATCGTACACATCGACGGCCTGGCCGACGAAGCCCTTGAGAAGATCAAGGCTGCCAGCGACGAGGTTACCGTTACCCGTCTGAACGAAGAACAGATCGAAGCCTTCCGTGCCCGGGCACCGCAGGTAGAAGAGAAGTTCATCGAGATGACCGGTGAGCAGGGTCAAGAACTGTTGAACCAGTTCAAGGCCGACCTCAAGGCAGTTCAGGAAGACTAACCGGCAGGATTCAGGGGGTGGCCACGGCCACCCCTTGTTGTCCGGCCCTGGTTCAACCCCGCCCCGCCGGGGAATTTACCGGCCGGGAGCGACCTGTTTCGGAGTACCCCATCCATGTCTGAGCGTCCTCAGGAGGCTGTGGAAGACGATACCGGTGCCTACGCATCCGGTTTGCCCGGGTTTCTGGGCACTATTGATGAATGGATTGCCAGGATTGAAGCCGTCATGCTGGCCGGCGGCGTTATCCTCATGGCGGTCAACACCTGCGTTAACGTGATTGCCCGGTTTGTGTTCGGAGAAGGCCTGTTTTTCTCCGGCGAGATCAACCGGATCCTGATTATCCTGATTACCTTTGCCGGCATCGGCTACGCTGCCCGCCATGGCCGCCACATTCGGATGTCTGCCGTTTACGATGCTTTTCCTGCCAAGGGCCGCAAGGCTCTGATGATTTTTATTGCCCTGTTCACGTCCGTGGTGATGTTCTTCCTGTGCTACCACTCCTACGGCTACATCGAAACCCTGTACGGCCGTGGTCGCATTCTGCCGGCGCTGGGCCTGCCCATCTGGTGGATCTACGTCTGGGTACCGGTCGGTTTTGCCATTACCGGCATCCAGTATTTCCTGACCGCCATCAAAAACCTCACCAGCAAAGACGTCTACCTCTCGACGGGTGTGGTGGATGGTTACGCCGATACAGAAACCGAAGTCTGAAGCGCATGAACCCGAACCACTAAGGATATTCACACCATGGCAACTATGATGATGATTATCATGATCGGGCTGCTGCTTCTGGGCTTCCCGATGATGATCCCGCTGATCACCGCTGCGGTGTTCGGCTTTGTAATGATGTTTGACGGCTTCGGCCAGATGGGCACATTCGTCCAGCAGATGATGGGTGGCATCCGGCCGGCGTCGTTGATCGCGGTGCCCATGTTTATCCTGGCCGCCGATATCATGACCCGGGGCCAGTCGGCCGACCGGCTGATCAACATGGTCATGTCGTTCATCGGCCATGTAAAAGGTGGCCTGGCGATCAGTACCGCCACCTCCTGCACCCTGTTCGGTGCAGTTTCCGGCTCAACCCAGGCGACGGTAGTGGCGGTAGGCTCGCCCCTGCGCCCCAAGATGCTGAAAGCCGGTTATTCCGATCCCTTCACCCTGGCGCTGATCATCAACGCCAGTGATATCGCCTTCCTGATCCCGCCCAGTATCGGCATGATCATCTACGGGGTTATCTCCGAAACCTCCATTGCCGAGCTGTTCATTGCCGGCATCGGCCCCGGCCTGCTGATCCTGTTCATGTTCTCGGTGTACTGCCTGATCTACGCCTACAAGAACCAGGTACCTACAGAGCCAAAAGCGTCCTGGAAGGAGCGGGCACTGTCGGTTCGGGATGCGTCCTGGCCGCTGATGTTCCCGGTGATCATCGTAGGCGGTATCTACGGCGGTATCTTCAGCCCCACCGAGGCGGCTGCTGTATGCGTGCTTTACGCCTTCCTGCTGGAGTTTGTGATTTTCCGGTCGCTCAAACTCACCGATGTCTACCGGATTGCCAAGTCCACCGGCCTGATCACCGCCGTGGTGTTTATCCTGGTGGCCGTGGGTAACGGCTTCTCCTGGATTATCTCCTTCGCCCAGATTCCGCAAAGCATTCTTGAAGCAGTGGGTGTGAATGACGCCGGCCCGGTCGGCGTGCTGATTGCCATCTGTGTGGCCTTCTTCATTGCCTGCATGTTTGTAGACCCGATTGTGGTGATCCTGGTACTCACGCCGATCTTCGCCCCGGCTATCCAGGCCACCGGGCTGGACCCGGTGCTGGTGGGGGTACTGATTACCCTGCAGGTGGCCATCGGCTCTGCCACACCACCGTTTGGTTGCGATATTTTCACCGCCATTGCGATTTTCAAGCGGCCCTACCTGGAAGTGATCAAAGGCACGCCGCCTTTCATTTTCATGCTGGTGGCTGCTGCCGGCCTGATCATTGCCTTCCCGGATATTGCGCTGTTCCTGCGGGACCTGGCTTACCGAGACTGAACCGGGCAACCGGCCACTGACAGGAGACTGGTATGTTCAAACGAATTCTGGCTGCCGTAGACGGTTCCAAAACCTCATTGAAGGCCCTGGACAAGGCCATCGAGCTGCAGCGACTGATACCGGATGCGGAAATTTTCATCATCTGTGTCTACAAACACCACAGCCTGTTCGAGGCCTCGCTCTCGATTGGCCGTCCGGATGACATGGACATTCCGGACAAGGTGCTGTCGGACTACGCCAAGGAGGTGGTGAATCACGCCAAGGAGTTTGCCAAGGAGCATGGGGCTACCAAGGTGCGCGGTTTTGTGAAAGCGGGCAGGCCGTCCAAGGTGATTGTGAAGTTTGCCCAGGAAAAGGAAGCAGACCTGATCGTGGTTGGCACCAAGGGCACCAACAGCGACAAAGACGGCATGTTCCTCGGCAGTGTGTCCCACCGGGTGGCCTCCCAGGCCAAGTGCCCGGTACTGGTGGTCTGAGGCCACCACTCAGGCCGGACTGCACATCCCCAGCAGCCCGGCAATCACGGATTTCCGCAGTCTGCCTGTAATTTCACCGTGCTAGACTTCCCCGCGACTTCGTTAACTTTCATCCACAAATCACAAGGCGTCACTCCATGACTGCAATTGTCGATTTTCTTAATTCGATTCTCTGGGGCTACGTCCTCGTATACGGCCTGCTGGCCGTGGGTGTTTTCTTTACCATTCGCCTTGGCTTTCTGCAGTTCATCAACTTTGGCGAAATGGTCCGTGCCATCCGCGGTTCCCGCGAGAGCGATGTACACGGTATTTCGCCGTTCCAGGCCCTGTGTACCAGCCTCGCGTCGCGGGTGGGTACCGGTAACCTGGCCGGCGTGGCGGTCGCCCTTTACCTGGGTGGCGCCGGTGCCATTTTCTGGATGTGGATGGTGGCGCTGGTAGGCATGGCCACCGGCTATGCCGAAAGCACCCTGGCGCAGCTGTACAAGGTGCGTGACGGCAAAGGCCAGTACCGGGGCGGCCCGGCGGTCTACATTGCCAAGGGCCTGAAAGCGCCCTGGGCCGCCGCCATCTTTGCGGTGTGCCTGATCATTTCCTTCGGCCTGGTATTCAACGCAGTACAGGCCAACTCCATTGCAGATGCCATGGAAGGTGCCTTCGGTACACCGAAACTGGGCGTGGGTATTGCGATCGCGTTCTTTGCCGGCATCGTGATTTTCGGCGGCCTGCGCAAGATTGTACGCTTCGCGGAATTTGTGGTGCCGTTCATGGCCGGTGCCTACGTGCTGTTGGCGCTGATTGTGATGGCCATGAACATCACCGAAGTGCCGGGCATCCTGGCGATGATCGTCAAGAGCGCATTCGGCCTTGAAGAAGCCGCCGGTGGCGCGGCCGGTTCCATCACCGCGGCCATGCTCAACGGCATCAAGCGCGGCTTGTTCTCCAACGAGGCAGGCATGGGTTCTGCCCCGAATATCGCCGCCACGGCCACACCTGCTCCGCACCACCCGTCCTCACAGGGGCTGGTACAGGCCTTCGGCGTGTTTATCGACACCATTATCGTGTGTACCGCCACTGCCGTGATGATCCTGCTGGCCGGCGTTCTGGAGCCAGGTTCCGGCGTAACCGGCACCCAGCTTACCCAGCAGGCCATGGAAGTTCATCTGGGGGATTTCGGCGGTTACTTCATTGCCATCGCCATCCTGTTCTTTGCCTTTACCTCCATTGTGGCCAACTACACCTATGCCGAGAACGCGCTGGTGTACCTGAAGGGCGGCAATACACTGGGCCTGACTATTCTGCGCCTGGCCGCACTGGGCATGGTGGTCTGGGGTGGTTACGAGGCCGTGGTAACCGTGTTCAACGCGGCCGATGCCTCTATGGGACTGATGGCGACCATCAACCTGATTGCCATCGTGCTGCTGTCCGGTACCGTGGTGAAACTGACCAAGGACTACCTGGCCCAGCGCAAGCAAGGCCTGGTGCCCCACTTCAAGTCACAGGATTACCCGGAACTGCACGAGAAAATCGACAGCAATATCTGGCACTGACCTTCATGCTTCGGCCGCAGCCACCCGGTTGCGGCCGGCATGTTTAGCTCGGTACAGGGCCCGGTCGGCGGCCCGGAACAGGTCACCAAACTCGGTACAGCTCTCTGGCCAGCAGGCCACCCCTACCGACACCGTCAGGTGTTCAGGCACCGCACCCCCCTCCCCCGCCGGCTCACTGGCAACCGCTCGCCGCAGGGCCTCCGCACGTTCGGTAGCCTCCGCAGACGTAGCTCCCGGCAGCAGCACAGCAAACTCCTCACCGCCATACCGGCACACGGTATCGCTACCCCGGAAATGCCGTGCCAGCACCCGGCTGAGCATTTTCAGGGCTTCGTCTCCGGCTTCGTGGCCGTAGGTATCGTTAAAGCGTTTGAAATGGTCAATATCCAGCATCAGCAAACTCAGGCTTCGCCCGCTGCGCCGGGAAACTTCCTGTTCATGGCGGAACAGTTCATCAAAATGCCGGCGGTTTTTAAGGCCCGTCAGTCCGTCCTCGTAAGAGAAACGCTGCAATTCTTCCCTGAGCGCCAGGCCGGACAGGGTAATCCCGAGCTTCTCCACCGACTGATATACCCAGGCCACAACCCGCACCGTGCCATAACCCTTGAGGCTTTCAGGCAATCTGGGATGGGCCAACAGCAGCACGCCCTCCGGGCTGCCGCCGGTCAGCCCGGGTTCTACCCTGAGCAAAAAGCATAACGGGTCGGGTAACGCCTGGCTGCGCAATGGCAGCGTGGTCTCCTTCAATGAAGGCAGCCCCCTGTCAAGACTCGCCGGAAAGGCGCTCTCGGCCGCCGGCCCCCATATTGCTTCACGCTCATAGCTGCCATCCGGTCTGCGGCGGTAGAAACTGCCGGCCATCGGCATGTACAGCCCTGGCAGGGCCCGGGCCAGTAGCTCGAACGCCTCCTCCAGCACCGCACAGTCCTGGATTCCGGAGATCAGGTCCGCCAGTTTCTGGCTTTTCCGGCTCTCCAGGGCCAACAGGCGGGAGCGGGCTGCCTCCCGCTCGGCCAGGGCCTCGGCCCGGGCGGTACGTTCGGCCACCTTTTGCTCCAGCTGCACCGTCATCTGCTGCAGTGCTTGTTGGGTGCGGCTGAAATGCCATACGGAAATGCTGACCACCGCGAGGGCAAAGGCCAGTGCGCCCCAGCTTGCCGGTACCAACCAGCCCCAGGGCAGGAAACCGTGTGCCACCGCCATATCGGCAATCAGCAACACCGCGAATAACCCGCAAGCTACCAGCAGGATTTGTTGCTCCCGGTACAACACCCGGAACCGGAGCGCCGCAGAGCCCACCAGCAGCACCAGCGACACCAGCAGCAAGCCGTCAAACACCGGAAAGGCAGACGACAGGTTGATCAGCCCCGACAACGACGCCAGCAGCGCCAGCACCGCAAACCCCAGGTGGAATTTCCAGAGCCAGCCCAGTACAGCCGGGCTCTGGTGGGCCAGCCACTGCTGCAGCAACAAAGCCAGGGTAACCGGAACCAGGAAATAGGAACCCGCCGCCAGGTAGTCCCAAAGCAGTGGCTGGTAGGCAATCAGCAAACTGGCGGGGGTTTCCGCCACCAGCATGGTCGCGGTCACCAGGGAGAACAGGGCAATACTGGCAAAACCCATCGGCCCGCGCTGGATGCTGGCAAACACCAGGGCCAGGAGGGCAATCAGTCCGCAAATGCTGGCAATTACCAGGCTCTTCGCCGAGCGACTGACCAGGTGCAGCACCAGGTCCTGGTGGTCGAGTATGGCCACCTCGCCCCACAGCCCGATATCGGTGTAATTGGAAAAGACCCGGAAATACACCGTTTCGCCTTCGTAGTTCTCCGGCAGGGGTATTTCGTGCCAGGGCCAGCCTTCAAACCGGCCCCGGCCCTGTTCATCAAAGGTGCCATACTGGTAGAGCAGCTCGCCCTGAAACCAGGCCTGCACAATGATATCCACGCTGTAGATGTAGAGCATGGGGGAAAACCACTCGCCTTCCGGCAGGGTTACCCGGAACCACGCGTGCTCGCGCCCGGCCCGGCCGGGGGGATTAGAGGGAAAACCGATGTCGTGCCACTGCCCCGGTTCATCTTGCACAATCCATTGCGGAGTGCCATCGGGCATCAGGGGTGAATCCCCCCAACGGTATTGCCAGCCTTCATCCACCGGCTGCATGGCAGCCTGGACGGTTAACGGCAGGCACAGCAGCACAAAGCTGACCAGGAAAGCTAGAAGCGAGAATCGATTGGCCGCACGCAAGATTAAACCTGCTTATATGAATTGTTCAGGCAGTATAGACCGTAACCAACCGCGACAGAACCCGCTTAGCCTGAGCCTTTTTGTCGCAGGGTAAACAGGGCCAGCAGGGCCGACACCACCATCAGGAACAGCGCCACCGCATTGAGAACCGGTGTCGAACCTTCCCGCAGGCGATTGAACAGCGCCACGGTGAGCGGCGTATCGCTGCCCGTGAGCATCACGGTAGTGTTGAAGTTTTCGAAGGACATCAGGAACGCCATGGCGGCCGCGCCCAGAATGGACGGCAGCAACCAGGGCAAGGTAACGGTAAACCAGGCCACCAGCGGCGTTGCTCCGAGGTTCAGGGCGGCTTCCTCCAGTTGCCGGTCAAACTTGCGCAACCGGGCGCCAATCACCAGGGTAGCCAGTGTAGTGATAAAGGTCACCTGGCCCATCACCACCAGGGGCATACCGGGCCGGAACACATCCAGTTCGATACCCCAAAGCCGCGACACCTCATTGGCGGTGCCACTGTAGAACACCAGGATGGATACCCCCAGAATGACCCCGGGAATCACCAGCGGCAACAGCATTAACAGATACAGGAATTCCTTACCCCGGAACTGCAAGCGCTCGAACAGCACAGCATTCACGCAACCCAGCGCCACACTGGCCAGGGTGACCCAGAACGCGATCTTGGCGCTGACCCACAGGGCACTGAGCAGGCCATCGTCATGGAACAGCCCGGTACGACCTTCCGAGCCATCCGCCAGGTACCAGTCCAGGGTGAAGCCCTGCCAGGGCAGTGACGGGAACGAGGAATCGTTGAATGCGAACACGGCGGTGACCAGCAACGGCAGGGCCAGGTACAGGAAAAACGCCACCAAGTAACTCAGGTAGAGGGCATCAAACAGCCGGGACCGGGGTACGGAGCGGATCATGGCCTCATCCCATCACCTTGCGCAGGGACTGGCCGGTGAGTTTCAGGCCCAGCCACACCATCAGTGATGACAACACCAGCAGCAAGACCCCCAGTGCGGCACCCTGCTCCCAGTTAAAGCGGGTAATAAACTGGGTGAAAATCTGCTCGGTAAACCAGGCGCTGTCCTTGCCGCCCATCAGTATCGGTGTCAGGTAACTGCCGAGGGTGAGCATGAACACCACGATACAGCCCGAAACAATGCCCGGCATGGCCCAGGGAATGACCACTTCCCGCAGCACGGTAGCGTGGCCGCCGCCTAGGTCGTAACCGGCTTCCACCAGGTTCTCGTCCATACCATCCAGCGTGGTGACCAGGGGCACCACCATAAACAGCAGGCCGTTGTAGACCAGGCCGATGATCACCGCCACATCGTTGTAAAGCATCTCCACCGGGCCGTCGACCCAGCCCAGCGCCTGCAGCCAGGAGCTGAACAGGCCGCTTTCCCGCAGCAGGATCATCCAGCCGTAAGTACGCACTAACTCACTGGCCCAGAACGGGATCAGGCAAGCCAGGAACAGGATGCCCTTGCTCCGGCCCCGGGCCAGGCGGGCAATGTACCAGGCAATGGGGAAGGCAATCAGCAGGGTCAGGAAGGTGGTGAACAGCGACATCACCCCGGTACGCACGAAGGTTCGCCAGTAATAGGATTCGCTGAAGAAATTCTGATACTGCTCCAGCCCCCAGGCCAGGGTATCCCAGCTTTCCCGCACCTGAAACGACACGCGCAGCATCTGCAGGTGCGGCACCAGAACCAGCAACACAATCCAGAGCAGAAACGGCGTTAACAGCAACCAGAGGGACAAACGGCTGGCAGAGGCATTCACGACTGACAGGCTCCGTAGACCCGCGCCAGTTTCGGATCCCAGGCCAGGCGGATCTCCGCGCCGGTGGTCAGGCGCGGTGCCGTGCCATC
Source organism: Marinobacter sp. P4B1 (assembly GCF_001447135.1). NCBI lineage: Bacteria > Pseudomonadati > Pseudomonadota > Gammaproteobacteria > Pseudomonadales > Marinobacteraceae > Marinobacter > Marinobacter sp. P4B1. Next base: position 1,147,287 of record NZ_LLXM01000015.1, on the reverse strand, counting down.
CTGCGGCAGGCGAGCAAACACCGGCTGGCCGCCGTTTTCTGCCTCAACCCGACTGTTGGCACCGTCAAACAGGGTGGTCAGTACCTTCGCCTGCATGGCACAGAAGCCGTCTTTAAGGGCCTCACCGGTGAACATCAGGGATTCCGGGCGCACATAAAGCTCGGCCCGGTCACCGTTAGACAGCCCGTTGGCGGCAAGCCGGCCCCGAACCACTTCGCCGTTATCCAGCCGGATATCGGCCATGTTGTCCGCCAGGGTGACGACCTCTCCGGAGAGCCGGTTGTTATCCCCCACAAACCCCGCCACGAAGGGTGTGGCGGGTTCCCGGTACAGCTCCTCTGGCGGCGCCACCTGTTCAAAGCGGCCGCTTTTCATTACCGCCACCTGGTCCGACATCACCATGGCCTCGGACTGGTCGTGGGTGATGTACACAAAGGTGGTGCCGAACTGCTTCTGCAGGTGCTTCAGCTCCACCTTCATCTGTTCCCGCAACTTCAGGTCCAGCGCACCAAGCGGCTCATCCAGCAACAGCAGGGTGGGCTCCAGCACCAGGCAACGGGCCAGGGCCACCCTCTGGCGCTGGCCGCCGGAGAGTTCCTGCGGATTACGGTGCTCCAGCCCGGGCAGGCCCACCTGCTCCAGCACCCGGGCAATGCGCTTGCGGCGCTCGGCCACGGGCACCTTTCGGCGTTTCAGGCCATAGCCGATGTTGTCGCCGACGGTCATGGTGGGGAACAGCGCCAGGTGCTGGAACACCATGTTCACCGGGCGCTTGTTAGGCGGCACGTCATTCATGCGCTGGCCGCGGATGAAGATATCGCCCTCATCCGGCTTGTCGAAGCCCGCCAACAGCCGCAGCAGGGTGGTCTTGCCGCAGCCGGAAGGCCCCAGAATGGAGAAGAAGGTGCCGGCCGGCACATCCAGCGAGATGTGATCCACCGCTGCGGTTTTGCCAAAGCGGCGGATCAGCCCGTTACAGGACAGGTCAGACTCTGTTGCCATAAGAATCAGTTGGCAGCCTGGACGCGATCGAGCACCTGCCCTTCCATGGCTTCCAGCCCCGGCGGTACCGGCGGATACCATTTGATGTTGTTGATGGCTTCCTCATCAAAGCTCAGGCGATAGGCATCCCGCAGCTCGGCCTTCACAAACTCGTCGGCGCCTTTGGAGGCGGTGAAGTTTCCGGACGCATTGGTAATTTTCGCCGCAATCTCCGGCTGCATCACGAAGTTGATCCACTTGTAGGCGGCCTCTTCGTTCTCGCTGCGGCGGGGAATGGCAAAGGTGTCAATCCAGCCCAGGGCACCGGATTCCGGGGCCACAAAGCGGATCTCGGGGTTTTCTGCGTTCAGCTTCCAGCCACCGGCATCCCAGGCCATTGCGGCGGTCACTTCACCGGTACGCAGCAACGACAGCAGCTGGTCGCCGCCGGTCCAGTAGGTTTTCACATTGGCCTTGCAGTCGATCAGCTTGTCTTCCACTTTCGCCATGATGGACTGGTACTCAGCGCGATCGTTATAGGCAGCAAACGGGTCCATGCCCATGGCGAAGGCAAAGCCCATGAGCGTCGGGCGCTTGAGCCGGTAACTGACCTTGCCGGCCACGGCCGGGTCACACAGGTCGGTGTAGTCGGTGACGGTGTCTGCCACCGAGTTGTGTACGATCAGACCACTGGTGCCCCAGACAGACGGCACCCCGAAGGATTGGCCGTTCAGGGCTGTCGATTCTTGCGTCGCCTTGACCATTGACGGCTGCAGCTGATCGGTATTAACCCGGCTGTAGTCGATGGGCTTGTAGATGTTGAACTGGCGCTGCACGCCCACGATGCGGTCCTGGCTGGGCTGGGCCAGGTCGAAGCCGGCACCGCCGGTGGCCCGCAGCTTGGAGATCATGTCTTCGTTGTTGGACAGGGTAATTTGCACATCAATGCCGGTTTCTTCTTCGAACTGGGCCACCACCTCGTCCGGAGCGTAGCCACCCCAGGTGATCAGGCGAAGTTCTTCAGCCAGAAGGTTACCGGAGGCGGTCGTGGCGGCCAGCAGGGTGGCCAGTGCTGATATCCGTGTCTTGCGCAGTGCCATGGTCATTCATTCCCCTGAAACAGTGTTATGCGGTTTCGCTACCGTTTTGTTATCAGGAAGTTATAGACCATGTATTTCAGTTTTGTGAAACCCGGATGCAAAAACGGAGGCCGAAGCCTCCGTTTTTTTGATCGCTGATACGCCAGGAAAGGCTTACTGACCGGACTTCAGCATTTCCCAGTACTTGGCGTACACCTGCAGCGCCTCGTCACCAATGTCGGTCTGGAACTCCGCATTGATCATGTCGGTGGCGTTCGGATAGCTGGCACGGTCATTTGCCACAGAGTCATCCAGCAGTTCCCGGGCAGCCAGGTTCGGTGTGGCGTAGCCAATCTCTTCGCTGATCAGGGCAGAGATTTCCGGCTGCAGCACAAAGCTGATGAACTGGTGGGCCGCTTCCGGGTTCCTGGCGTTCTTGGGAATCACGAAGCTGTCCAGCCAGGCGATGATGCCCTCTTCCGGATACACGTACTCCAGGGACTCCAGGGTGTCACGACCCATCACGGCTTCACCGTTCCAGATCATGCCCACGTCGGTTTCACCTTCCAGATACGGCATGCGCGGGGCATCGGAGTTGAAGGTCCGCACAGACGGCATCAGCTCGGTCAGCTTCTCGTAGGCTTCCTCGATTTCCTTGGGATCGGTGCTGTTACCGGAGTAACCCAGCACCCGCAGGCCTACATGGAACACTTCGCGCATGTCGTTGGTCAGCATCACCCGGCCTTCGAAGCGCTCATCCCACAGGTCTGCCCAGGCGGTCACTTCGCCTTCCACATCGGCAGTGTCCACGGCAATGCCGGTGGTGCCCCACAGGTAAGGCACGCTGTACTGGTTGTCCGGGTCGATATCCAGGTTCACCAGTTCCGGGTCGAGCTGGTCAAAGCCTTCGATCTTGCTGCGATCGATGGGCATCAGCAGGTCTTCCTGGCGCATCTTGCTCACGTAGTAGGTAGACGGCACGGCCAGGTCATAGGCGGCGCTCTCGTCCAGCAGTTTCAGCCGGGCGTACATGGCTTCGTTGCTGTCGTAGGTGGTGTACACCACCTGGATACCGGTTTCCTCGGTGAAGCGGTCCAGAACTTCCTGGGGCATATACTCGGACCAGTTGTACAGGTTCAGTACCTGCGGCTCCTCGGAACCACTGCAGCCCGCCAGGCCCAGTGCCAGCGCGCCGGCCAGTGCCAGTTTCTTCATCGTTTGCTCCTTAACAGTATCCATTGAGACAAGATCAACATGACCAGTGAAAACACCAGCAACAGTGTGCCCAGGGCATTTACCTCGGGTTTCAGGCCTACCCGCACCATGGAATAGATGCGCAAAGGCAGAATTTCGTAACTCGGGCCACTAACGAAGGTGCTGACCACCACATCATCCAGTGACAGTGTAAACCCCAGCAGCCAGCCTGCCAGTAATGCCGGCATGATCACCGGGATCAGTACGGTGCGGGTCATGGTGAAATCGGAGGCACCCAGGTCCCGCGCTGCTTCCGGCAGGCGCTCGTCAAAGCCGCTCAGGCGCGCCATCACGGTAATCACCACAAACGGCAGGCAGAAGGTTACGTGGGCCAATAGCAGGGACACGTAACCCAGCTGCAGCCCCACCAGCAGGAACAGGGCCAGCAGGGAGATGGCCAGCACAATCTCCGGCGACATCATCACGATAAACAGCATGCCGTTAAGCACTTTCTTGCCCCGGAACCGGTAACGGTGCAGGGCCAGGGCGGTGAGCGCACCAATCAGGGTAGACACGGTAGCCGCAGACAGCGCCAGCCACAGGGAATTCCACATGGCCTGCACCATGGCCCGGTTGTTGAACAGGGCTTCATACCAACGCAGGCTCAAGCCGCCCCATTCGTAACCGGTGCGGGATTCGTTGAAGGAGAACACCACCAGCACCACAATGGGCACGTACAGCAGCAGGTACACCAGGGTCAGGTAGGTGCGGGGCAACCAGCGGTTCATACGCCGTCCTCCCCGATCCGCCGTTTACTCAGCCGGTGGGCGAACATCAGGAACGCCATGGCCAGGGTCAGCACAATGCTGGCGGCCGCACCGAAGGGCCAGTTGCGGGCGTCCAGGAACTGGTTCTTGATCACGTTACCTACCAGCAGGTTGCGGGATCCCCCCAGAATGTCCGGCACAAAGAACAACCCCATGGCCGGCAACAATACCAGCATCACACCGGCCAGCACGCCCGGCAGGGTCAGCGGCACAATCACGTGGATGAAGGTGGACAACCGGCCGGCGCCCAGATCGTGGGAGGCCCGCAAATAGTCTTCCCGCAGGTCATCGAATACCGCATACAGCGGCAGGATCATGAACGGCAGCAGCAGGTACACCAGCCCGACAATTACCGCACCCTCGGTGTAGAGCATCTTCAGGGGCTCTTCAATCAGGCCTAGGGACATCAGGGCGTTGTTGAGCAAGCCGTTGGTGGCCAGCAGCAATTTCAGGGCGTAGGTACGCACCAGCGAATTGGTCCAGAAGGGCACAATCAGCAGGAAGATCAGCAACACCTGGCGCTGTTTGGGCACCTTCGACAACGCCCAGGCAAAGGGATAGCCAATCAACAGGCAGATCAGCGTGGTCATGGCGGCCATGTACAGGGAATGCAGGAACACATCCAGGTACAGGGGGTTCAGCAACTGCCGGTAGGCATCCAGGTTCAGGGGCAGCGATATGAATGAGCCCGGGTCCCGGGTCATCACACTGGCACCCACCACCAGCAGGTTGGGGGTGAACACCAGGAACAGCAACCAGCCCCACACCAGCACCAGCACCGCCGCACGGAACGGCTGCCGGGTAACGCTACTCATCCATCAGCTCGTCGTCTGTGGCCACGGCCGGTTCTTCCGGCAGCAGCCATTCCCAGCCGTCAACCCAGCTGACTTTCACCGGCTCGCCCAGCCGGTAGTCAAAGGTGGGGTCGTCTTCATCAAAGAATTCCGAGGCCAGCACTTCGGTGCCATCGCTCAGGTGGATGACCGAATCCAGGGTACTGCCCTTGTAGTTACGCTCAACCACCTTGCCGGCCACGCCGTCTTCATCGTCCGGCGCCAGTACCCGGATATCTTCGGGGCGCAGCAACACGTGCAGACCCTGCCCTTCTGTAACCGGGAAGTCGGGTTTGCGGAAGGTGCGCTTCAGGCCGAACACGTCCACGGTGATGGTGTCATCGCCGTTGGCGGCATCCACCCGGCCCGGGAAGAAGTTGGTTTCACCCACAAAGCGGGCGGTAAACAGGTTGGCGGGGCGTTCATAGACCTCGCGCGGGGTGCCCAGCTGCTGGATATGGCCGTCTTTCAGCACCACCACCCGGTCAGACATCGACAGCGCCTCTTCCTGGTCGTGGGTGACGAACACAAAGGTAATGCCCAGCTCCCGCTGCAGCCGCTTGAGCTCCACCTGCATGGTGCGACGCAGCTTGAAGTCCAGGGCAGACAGGGGTTCGTCCAGCAGCAGCATTTTCGGCCGCTTTACCACCGCCCGGGCAATCGCAACCCGCTGCTGCTGGCCGCCCGAAAGCTGATGCGGTTTACGCCTGGCAAAGTCTTCCAGCTGCACCATGGCCAGGGCTTCTTCTACCCGCTGCTGGATTTCCTCTTTTGGCCGCTTCTCCATTTTCAGGCCATAGGCCACGTTGTCGAACACCGACATATGGGGGAACAGCGCGTAGTTCTGGAACACCGTATTCAGCGGTCGATGCTCCGGCGGCGTGTGGGTCAGATCCTGCCCGCCAAGGGTGATGGACCCTTCATCCGGGTGCTCGAAACCCGCCATCATCCGCAGCAGGGTGGTTTTTCCGCAACCAGACGGCCCTAACAAGGTAATGAACTCGCCATCGAAGATCTCGAGATCCAGCGAATCCAGTACTTTCTTGCCGTCAAATTGCTTGGTGAGATTGCTCAGAGATAGCAGTGTCTGTTTCATCGGCCCTGCCCAAAGTTTGAGCGGCGTATTTTTCCAGAAACAGCCCCGAACAGAAAGAGGCGCGAGGGTTTCGGATTACCCTCACGCCTTTTTTGTTCCAGCCTGCTGAAACGGATACTTACTGATCAGCCACGCTGTTCAGGTAAGCCTTGTCGGAAATGTTAGTCCACTTGCGCACACCCGCCAGGTATTCACGGATAGACGTGATGATTTCCCGGGCCAGCGGATCCTTCTCGGCTTCCTCTTCGAGCAACCGGTGAGTGGTCTCGCGCAGGGCTTCAATCACTTCCGGCGGGAACACCTTGTGGGTTACCTCCGGATAGTCTTTCTGCATGCGGTTCCAGGCATCGGCGCTGTCGTTGGTGCTCTTGGCATACATGTCATAGGCAGCGGTACGCATGGCTACCCGCAGGATTTCCTGCAGGTCTTCCGGCAGTTTGTTCCAGGTTTTCTGGTTAACCAGGAACTGCACTTCCGCGCCCGGCTCCTGCCAGCCTGAGTAGTAGTACTTGGCAATCTGGTGGAAGCCCATGGGGAAGTCCAGGGCCGGTGCTACCCATTCCAGCGCATCAATGGTGCCACGATCCAGTGCCGTGTAGAGCTCACCCGGCGGCAGGTTGGTCACCGACACACCCAGCTCTGCCATCACCTCGCCGGCAAAGCCCGGGGTACGCATTTTCAGGCCCTTGAGGTCTTCCAGGGAATTGATTTCCTTGTTGAACCAGCCACCCATCTGGTTACCGGTGTTGCCGCCTGGGAACGACAGCAGGCCGAAGGGCTCATACACTTTCTGCATCAGCTCCATGCCGCCACCGTAGTAGAACCAGGCGTACTGTTCGGGAGCCAGCATACCGAACGGCACGGTAGTGAAATACATGGCGTTGGGAATGGAGCCCTTGTAGTAATAAGAGGCGGTGTGGCCCATGTCGTACTGGCCGTTACGCACCATGTCGAAGATGCCGAAAGGCGCCTTGTGCTTGTTGGCAGAATCAATGCGAACATCAATCCGGCCAGCAGACATCTTCTCCACCATGTCTTCGAAGTGCTTGGTGGTCTCGCCCAGAATGGGGGAATTCGGGCCCCAGGTTTCAGCCAGGCGCAGGGTATATTTCTCGGCCAGGGCCGACGAACTGAAGGCCGCCACAGCAACCGCTGTTGCCGCCAGGAGTGTTTTACGGATGTGCATGGTGTTGGCTTCCGTTATTGTGTTGTTGGTCTGAACTGTTCAGGGAACGGTAAAACATGATACCTGCGGCAGCCCCCAACGCCAATCCGGCGCCGTCATGTAAACGACTTGCAGCTGTGCCACACTGACCGCTGACCGAGTGCACAACCAGGACGAGCACCATGAAGCACCTGTTTCTTATCCGCCACGCCAAATCCAGCTGGGCCGATGAAGGCCTGGCCGACCGGGACCGCCCCCTGAACAACCGGGGCGAGCAGCAGCTGCAGCCTCTGGGCAAGGCCCTTCAGCGGCTGGAAGTATTCCAGTCGAGCGACGTCTTTGCCAGTGATGCAACCAGAGCCCGGCATACCGCCCGGGGCATTCTGCCGGCGGACTTCCCCGCAGACCGGTTTCATATAGACCCGGGCCTCTATATTTTCGACTTCAAACGTCTTCTGGAGTGGCTGAAAAAGCAGGATGACGGGATCGAAAGGGTCGTTATTATCGGCCATAACCCGGCGCTGCAGGAGCTGGCCGACTGGCTGGCAAAGCACGCGCCGATGGCCCTGCCCACCGCCAGCTTTCTGCACATTCGCCTGCCCGGTAAGCACTGGCGCAAGCTCGATAAAAACTCCGGCACACTGGAACACTTCCTCACACCCAGAAACTACAGTTACCGGGAATTCGAACGCAAACACCGGAACCCGATAAAGCGACCAGCGCCAGGCGCCATTAACGACCTTCCGGCTACCCTGCAGCTTCAGGCTGAGCGCCTGAAACAACTGGAGCCGGGCGTGATACTCGGGCTGGATGACGAATTCCTGCACCAGTACCGCATTGCCCTGCGCCGCAGCCTGGCCCTGGCCGAAGCCATTGCTGAAGTAAGCGGCACCACCCGACTGCGCCCGGCCGTTGCCCAACTCAAGCGGCATGCCCGGGCAACCGGCCGGCTGCGGGACCTGCACGTATTCCTGGCGGACTTGCCTGCGCTGTGTCCGGATACCCCGGAGTTACGTGCGGCACTGGAAACCTGGGCCGGAAGCAAGGCCGCCAGCCGCCAGAAACGCCTGGCCAAACGCCTCGGCAGCGTCCGCTACCGCAACAGCCTGCACAGCTGGGAAAGCGAAATAGACTCCGGCAAATTTTGTAAACTGGTATCTGGCCTCAGTGCCGGAGACATCCGCAAGGCCATTCTGAAACGGCTGCGGAGTTTCAACCGGGGGACGGCAGAACTGCTGCATACCGCTCCGGATGAAGATTTCCACACGCTGCGCAAGCAACTCAAACGCATACGCTATTTAATGGAGCTGGACCCCGGGGCGAGAAAGCAGGACCTGAAAACCCTCAGAAAGCGGCAAGACCTTTACGGCCGCTTCCAGGACCTGCACATACAGCTGGAACTGCTGGAGCAGTTCCGGAAAGATGCCCCGGAAACCCTGCCGGAGGCGGTTGCCGGGATCATTGACTTGATCGGGCAGGAAAAAGCCGACACCCGCCGCCAGATTCTGGCCATGGGCGGGCTCGGCCTGGGCTGAGCTGGAATCAGATACGCACCATGCGGGCTTCAAGCAACAGGTTGGGGCCCAGCTTGGCCACCTTGACCTGCTCCGGATTCAGGCCCAGGTCTTCCAGGGTCTCGTGGATGTCGTCCAGGGCTTCGTTCCGGGGCGCCGCCAGCAACAGTTCCCGAACCGATTCCAGGACCATCTTCACCGGCACGGTCATAAAGTAAACCGAGATCACCAGCATCATCACCGGGTCAGCATACACCGCCAGTTCTGACCACTGGCTGCGCTCAAGCATCCAGGCGGCCGCAAAGCCGATCATGACGGCGGCACTCAGGGCGCTGTCCATCAGCCACTGGCGTTGTTCGGCTTTCACCAGCCCGGAATCATTACGGAAACTCGACCAGCGCAGGTAAACCCACACCGCCAGGCAGCCCACCACGTTCACTGCACCAAAAATCATCGCCATATCCGCAGCAACGGCCCGGCCGCCCTGAAGCAGCGACACCACGGCAGAGGCCAGTGACAGCACACACACCAACCCGATCACCAGGCCTTTCACGGCAATCACCAGCGGCTCCACCGCACCCATTCCGAACGGATAGTCTTCATTGGCGGGCCGGCGCACCAGGCGGGCGGCATAGAGTGACAGCAGCGACAGCCCCAGACTGATCAGGGAATAAGCACCGTCGAAGAGAATAACCAGTGAATCGACCCAAAGGCCCCAGGTAATGCCGGCGAGGGCAAACAGGCCCGCACCCACGGCAGATAACGTCAGCGCCAGATTTTCCCGCGCCAGAGAAGTAAACATTTTGACCTCCTGAGAATTGCCGGCCATATTATCGGCATCATTCAAAAGGCGTGAGTCGCTGAGCGACGGAAAATCCGTCGCATAGGTAAGCCCATGAAAACCTCCCAGATCAAAACCTTCCTTTCCGTGGTACGCAACGGCAGCGTAGCCGCCGCTGCCCGGGAGCTGAACCGCAGCCGCACCACGGTCAGCACCGTGCTCGCATCGCTGGAAGATGAGCTGGGCGTGGAGCTGTTCGAACGCAGTGGCAACCAGCTGCACCTGACCGCCATCGGCCAGTCCATCCTCACCGACTGCCGGCGTTTCGACCAGGTGGCCGGCCAGATACTGGCCCGCTGCCAGCATCACCTGAGCGGAGCCGAATCGGTACTGCGCATTGCCCGGGACGATTCCATTCCAGAGGACATCTGGCGGGACATCCTGCGCCGGCTGAAACAACGCTTCCCCCAAACCAGCCTGTCGATCTATCTTGCCCCTCCGCGAGAGCTGCCCTCGCTGGTCCGCAACCAGTCGGTGGATGTCGCCTACGGCCTGATGCCGGAGTTGATGAATGAGGGCTATCAATGGTTCCGCGAGCTGGCTGACGTGCGCATGCTGACTGTGGCTGCGCCAGAGCATCCGCTTAGCCAACTGAAACGGGTAACCCAGGACGACCTGATCAGCCACACCGAAATCACTATTGCCTACATGCAGGATTCAGTGCTGGTGGCAGACTCGCCGGAAACCGCCAATTACCTGGCCTTCACCCAGTACGAGCTGATACGGGACGCGGTGATTGACGGCGCCGGCTGGGCCGACTTGCCGTTACCTTTGATTGCAGAGGCGTTAAGAAAGGAACAGCTGAAAACCATCCACCATCGAAGTGCCCGCTGGTGGAAGGTGTTCAGCGCACTGGAATCGGAACAGGCGCAAGGGGGCGCTGTGGTGGGCTGGCTGGCCAACGAACTGGAAGCCTATCTGGAGACTCTTTCCTAGGGCTCGGCCTGCTGGCCCGGGCGCTCATCCGCCGGCGCGCCGTTGTCGCATTTCTTACAATCCAGCTCGAAGCCTAACATCGACCGACGTCCTTCCACGGCAGTAACCCAGGGTCGGTTCACCCAGGGCGGATCGTGGCGCACGTGCTGGTTATGCCCACACGCCAGCTGGGCTACCCAGTGGTTTTCGTGGTCTTTGTGATAGCCGGTGATGGACTGCTTCATGTCAAAACCTCACACCGGCTATCAAACGCTATGCCGGCTTCAGAAACGGAATTCAGGCCCTACGGAGAAGATGTGGATATCCGACTCCAGGTTATCAATGACATCATCACCCACATTCTGCAGGTAATCCCACTCCAGCCGGAGGCCAAAGGACTCGGTGAAGTCGATGGTCGCGCCGGCGCCGGTGCGGAAAGCCAGGCCAGATTCTTGCTCCGAACCGTTAAAGCTCTCAGATAGAACGGTTAGCTTCGCGTCCACATCCTGGCGCCAAAACTGCAAGCCAGCCTTGGCAAATAATCGAACCGGCCCAAACTCAGGTGTAAAGACAAGCAAAGAACTATCAAACATATGATAGGAGGCATCAATACCAGCGGAAACTACGTCAGGAATTGCGCCTTCTGCGGACGTTTCATCGATATAGCGATAGCCTGCTTCAAATGCCAGATACTTATCGAAGAAACCGCCCGCGTAAAGCCGACCGCTCAACGCAGTGTCATCACAATCAACACCAGACCAGCCGTCACAAAAAGCCTTAACCTCAGCCTGCCCCAGACTGATACCCGCATAGCCTTGCTGTGCCAGCGCCATGGAGGCAGAACCAGACAACGCAACACCGGCTACCAGAGAAGCCATCAACTTACCTGTTTTCATCATTTCATCCTTACCAAAGAAAGGTTTAGCCAACGAATGATAAGGATGGTACCTGCGGAGCCGACATAAACCTGCCTTTACTCTGCATATTTTGCAGGATTTTACACAGTGCGTGCCCGCCCCACCCAGGCAGACCACGAGTAAAGCGCCAGCGCTACCCAGATCATCACAAAACTCAGTAACTTTGCGGTACTCAGTGGTTCATGGAAGATATAAAGCGCGATCAGAAACTGGATGGTGGGGTTGATGTACATAAGAAAACCCACGGTGGAGAGCTTCAGCCGCCGGGCGGCACCGGCAAACGCCAACAGGGGAATGGCCGTGACTGCACCACTGGAGAGCAACAGCAGCGTGCTGTAAGCAGACTCGGTAAAGTGCGAAAGATTCTGCGAGGACAACCAGGCCAGCGTCAGCAACCCCAGAGGCAGCAGCAACAGGGTTTCCACAAACAGGCCGGACAGGCCATCCAGTTCCACCTTCTTGCGTAACAAGCCATAGGTGCCAAAGCTGAACGCCAGCGCCAGGGTTATCCAGGGCAGCTCGCCCAGCAGGAAGAACTGGTAAAGGATGGCAACGCCGGCCATCACAACCGCCACCACCTGCAGGCGGGAAATACGCTCACCGAGTATCAACAAGCCCATGGCGACGTTCACCAGGGGCGTAAGAAAGTAGCCCAAGCTGGCCTGCAGCACATGGCGGGTTTCCACGGCGTAGATATAGATACCCCAGTTAGCAGCAATAAACACCGAGCAGCCCAGCACAAAGCCCAGGTTCTTCGGCTGTTTCAGGGCTGCGGTGACTGGCGGCCAGCGCCGAAGCAGTGAAATCACGACCGCCAGGAACAGGCATGACCAGATCACCCGGTGGATCAGCACCTCCCAGGCCGGAATACCCTCAAACAGGGCAAAGTACAGGGGAAAACTGCCCCACATGGTGTAGGCCGCCAGGCCATAGGCCACACCCTTGCCGGTTTCCGGCACTGTATTGGTCATAGCAGGTTCATCCGTTCAGGCAGCAGGATTTGTACTTTCGCCCGCTGCCACAGGGGCAGGGCTCGTTACGGCCGGGCTTGAGGGTGCCTTCGCTGGTTTCACCGGCCACGTAGAGCCAGTGCCCGCCTTCTTTCACGAAGTCCGAGTGTTCTTCCAGGTACCCCCAACCAGATCCCGTCCGGTATATGGCCCGAAAATGAACCAGGCCTTTCGCTCCCTGCTCACCGGCACTGAAAATCTGCAAAGCTGTCCACTCGGGAGAGCCGTCCAGTGACAAGCTTTCCGGGCGGGTGTCCGGGTGCCAGGTAGCCAGCAGGTAGTTGCTGTCTCCGGTTACAAAGGCTGTGAAGCGGGAGCGCATCAGGGCCTCGGGCGACGGTGCAGGAGCACCGGCATGCCAACGACCACAACAGGCCGAATAAACCTGGCCACTACCACAGGGGCAAATCTGGCCGCCATTAGAATCAGACATAGTTAATTACCACACTCGGTATCAATTTCAGTACAGACAACCTGTGTAAAAAAAGGCCATACTGCAGTGATGACAGGAAACCGTACAAACGAAAACAACGCAATGAAATCAGGTATCCCCTCTCTCAACCTGCCTGCCGATGCAGGCCTTCCTGCCTCCGGGACCACCCCGGCGGCCGGGCTTCAGGCTGTACTCGATAACCTTGATGCCCTGGTTTACGTTTCCGACTTCCAGACCCACGAGTTGCTGTATATGAACGCCTACGGCCGGCGCATCTGGGGCAACATCGAGGGCCGAAAATGCTGGCAGGTGCTGCAAGACAGCGATGGCCCCTGCAGCTTCTGCACCAATCACCTGCTGCTGGCCGAAGACGGCACCCCCAACCCACCACACGTGTGGGAGTTCCAGAACCAGCTGGACGGCCACTGGTACCAGTGCCGTGACCAGGCCATCCACTGGACCGACGGCCGGCTGGTGCGGCTGGAAATTGCCACCGATATCACCCTGCGCAAGCAGATGGAACTGGAACTTCAGGAGGCCCACCAGCAAGCCCGGGCCGCGGCCCTGGAAGACGAGCTGACCGGCCTTCACAACCGCCGCGCCTTCTACGAGTTTGGCGGGCAATTGCTCCGCCACGCCAAACGCCATGCCAGCCCGCTGGCCATGGTGATGATGGACCTGGACTACTTCAAGCAGGTTAACGACACCTATGGCCACGATGCCGGCGACGAGGTGCTCCGGCAGATCGCCCGGCTGCTGCAGAACCGGGTTCGGGAATCGGACATTGTCGCCAGGCTGGGGGGCGAAGAGTTCGCGCTACTGCTGCCGGACACCACAATGGGCGAAGCCATCGAACTGACGGAGCGGATGCTTGAAATGCTCAACGAGCTGGTCATCCAGCACAAAGGCCGTTCCATTCACGCCAGTGCCAGCTTTGGCATTACCCGCCTCATTGTGGGCGACCAGACCCTGGAAGACCTGATGCACCGGGCCGACCGGGCACTCTACCAATCCAAGGATCAGGGCCGGGGCCGGGTCAGCACCTGCTCGGACTGACCCCGCTTCCGGGTTTATGGCCGCTTGGTGACCGCCATGGTCAGGCGCGAGATGCAGGTTACCTTGCCCTGTTCGTTCTCCAGCCGGATTTCCCAGACCTGGGTCGCACTGCCGATATGCAGGGCACGGGCGGTGCCATACACCCAGCCGCCGGTCACCGGGCGGATGTGGTTGGCATTGATATCGAGCCCTACAGCCACGGTGTTCTTGTCTTTCAGGCAACAATTGGCCGCCATACTGCCGAGCGTTTCCGCCAGCAATACCGACGCGCCCCCATGCAGAATGCCAAACGGCTGAACCGTGCGTTCATCGACCGGCATGCGGCCTTTCACATAGTCGTCACCGACCTCAAGGTATTCAATGCCCATGTGACTGACGGCAGTTTTCTGGCTGTGTGCCATCATCTGGTCAAGATCGGGGGTTACTGTCCATATTGCCATGGTGGAATTTCTCCGGATTGAACTTTAGGCTTTTATAACTGTCAGCAATGAGTCTATACAGGTAGCATGCTCATAACCAAACCTTTATAAGGCATTTTTGCAGCAAGACCAATCAGACCAAACGCAAACCATACGAGAGGGACCTGAAATGAAGAAAACAAGTTTTGTATCCGCCGCCGCTCTGGCACTGTCTTTTGCCATGCCGGCCAGCGCCCAGATGACGGTTGAAGACCAGATTGAAGCCCGCCAGGCAGCCTACCAGTTCATGTCCTGGAACATGGGCAAGATCAAGGCGCAGGCGGTCGATGGCGAGGTTGAGTTCAACGCCGACCAGATGAAAGCCGCAGCCAATGCCATTGCCGCAGTGGCCAACTCCGGCATGGGCGCACTCTACAGCCCGGATTCCACCCTGGACAAAGCCGAGAACACCCGCCTGAAGCCTGAGTTTTTCGAGCAGCCGGAAAAAGCCCGTGAAGTGGGCATGAACTTCGGCCGTGAAGCCAACAAGCTGCAGGAAGTTGCTGCTAGCGGTGATAAAGCCGCCCTGGCGCGCCAGTTTGCTGCCGTGGGCGAGACCTGCAAGGCCTGCCACGACAACTTCCGCGCGAAGTAAGACTGCCCCGGGCTTACCACCCCAGATTCTGGGGTGCTGGCTCCGGTGCCGGTGGCGGCGATACAAAGCTGCCACTGGCACCGACAACCACAATCCCCGCCAGCACCAGCGAAATCACAAACGCTAACGCACCACCGCCCCGGGCATCTTCCGCCAGACCCTTCTCAACCGGCTTTTTACCGGTGATCATCGGCTTCAGCAGATTGTCTTTCTTCACTTTCGAATACAGCACGACGGCTGCCACATGCAGGATGACCAACCCGTACAAGAACCATTCCGTCAAACGGTGCCAGCTGCTCAGGGTATCGCTCCAGGCCGATGACACCAGCGGAGTCAGCGGGCCGTTAAAGGCAATTTCATCGTTGGCGAACAGCCCGCTTGCCGCCTGGAAGCCGAACAGGCCGATCAGCGCCAGCACGGAAAGCGCCCCCAGCGGGTTGTGGCCTACCCCCTGCCAGCGTCCGCGCAAATAATTGATGATGGCTCCCGGCCCACGAACAAAGCTGGCAAACCGGGCATAGGTAGAGCCGGTAAAACCCCAGATAATACGGAACGACAACAGCCCGACTACTGCCAGGCCAAAGCGTTCATGCCAGTCAATCGCGCCCAATTTAATACTGATCACGGCACCCACAGCCGCCAGTACCAGCAACCAGTGAAACAGGCGTGTCGGTAAATCCCATAACCGAATGGTTGTCATACGAGTTCCTTATGCTCACAACAGGTTCTGCCTCAAGACAACCGTGAGCATACTAAGTTCCGTTAATGGTGGGCAGACCGGGATCAAATTCCGATAAGGGAGGGGCTCCCGATGGGCGCATCAGGGAAGCGGCTGTTCCAGGTACTTCAGCACCAGGTTCTCCCGAATGCCTTCTCGCTCGATCAGCTTAAGGGCAGCCCGGATATCATCGGCATAGCGCACGACGGGTGATTGCCCGGACACCACAATCCAGGATCGCTCCCCCGGCACAAAAAACGGTGAGACCCGGGCCTCAATACCCAGATTCTTTGCGGTATACAGCCCCACCAACTCCGGCGCAACGACCACATCCACCCGGCCCTTCTGCATCATCAGCATCAGGTTTTCATAATGGGCAGCCGAGGCCTTCAGCAAATCCGTATCCTTATCGAACCGGCTGAAATAACTGGCTCCTTCCAGTACCCCGATGGTTTTGCCGTACAGATCCTGGTACCGGTCTACTCGATTGGTTTCATCCAGGTAAAGGAACAATCGCCGCTCCGGTGGAAAGGCCGGCGCCACAAACTCCATCCACTGCTCCCGGGCACCGTTGCGCACCAGGCCCAGCATCATGTCGATCTCACCCCGGTGCAACATCAGCTGAAGCCGGCGAAACGGCGCTTCCCGGTATTCGACATCCCAGCCTAGGCGATTGGTCATTTCCTCGAACATATCCAGGTACAGCCCGGTCTTCCGGCCCGGCTCCAGGATCCGGTAAGGTGGTGCGTGGTCCACACCGACCACCACCGTCAACGGCTCCACGGTTTCCGTCCCCTGCTGCGACCATGCAGGCGCTGCAGCCAGCACGAACAGGCACAGCATGGCTGCCTTGATGAGCGTTACCTTCATTGCGGACACTTTCCCTGACCCATTGAGCAATATGTAACCGGAGTATAGACACTCCGGGCATCCATTCCCGCCTTATTGCCGTAATTCCTGTTGAAATTTGCATCCCGGGCCACCACTAATTGTGGAGTAACGCCCGAACAAACTCCCCGATTCCCGACAGGAGGATCGACCGATATGAAAATTCTGATGGTACTGACATCCCACGACCAGATGGGCGACACCGGCCATAAAACCGGATTCTGGCTGGAAGAATTCACCGCGCCCTTTTACGTATTCAAGGATGCTGGCGCGGATATCACCCTGGCCTCTCCTAAAGGCGGCCAGCCGCCGGTAGACCCTAACAGTGAAGCAGAAGACGCACTCACTGATTCCACCCGGCGCTTCATGGCAGATACCCACGCCAGGGAAATGCTGGCCAGCACCAGGAAACTGGCCGACGTGAACATGAACCAGTACGACGCCATTTTCTACCCCGGCGGCCACGGCCCACTGTGGGACCTGGCCGAGGACGACAAGTCTGTCGCCCTGATCAAGACCGCCTACGAGCAGGACAAGGTGATCGGTGCCGTGTGCCACGCCCCTGCCGTATTCAAGAATGTGTTCGTAAAGCCAGACCAGAACATCGTGGGTGGCCGTGAAGTTACCGGCTTCAGCAACACGGAAGAAGACGCCGTACAGCTCACCAACATCGTGCCCTTCCTGCTGGAAGACATGCTCAAGCAGAACAACGGCCGCTACAGCCGCGGCGATGACTGGGCACCGCACATTGTGGTGGACGGCAAGCTGATTACCGGCCAGAACCCAGCGTCCTCTGAAGGTGCGGCCAAGGCTGTACTGCAGGCGCTGCAGGAAGGCTGACGTCCCGGTTGGGCTGGCGCCCGCCAGCCCAACCTTATTTCCCTCCGTTGAGTACCCGGTAACAACCTTAACCGATCACCCGCCAGAAAGCCTGCGGCAGACACAGACTAGTCCCGAAACAGCTGGGGCATATTCAGCTCCTTGTTGTTGAGTTCTGTTTGAGCCATGTAACAGCAAAAAAGCCCCGGTCACTGTGGTGCCGGGGCAAAGAGGGGTCCGAATGACTGACTGTCTCCCTCAGGTCACATCAACGCTGATTTCTTAATTACTGGTTGCCAGGGCCAGGAAATTCATCTGGCGTGGCTGCCCGTCAGCCGCAGTCGCCTCCGGCCACGGGCAGGATGGTGCCGGTGATGTAATTGGCCGCATCGGAAGCCAGGAACAAAATCGGTTCCGCCTGCTCATCGAGGGTGCCGTAGCGGTGCATGAAGCTGGTGGCGTTGGTCTGGTCGATCAGGGTCTGGTACCAGGCCTGTTCCCGCTCGCCCTGTGCCTCGGTGTTGCGCGGCGTCAGCCGGGGAGGTGCCTCGGTGCCACCCGGCGCCGTGGCGTTCACCCGGATGCCATGCTCGGCGTATTCGAAAGCCAGGTTCACGGTCATGGCGTTGACCCCGCCCTTGGCGGCGCCATAGGGCACCCGCATCAGGCCACGGGTCGCCACAGACGAGACGTTCACAATGGCACCGCCCTTCTGCTCCACCATGTAAGGCAGAACCGCCCGGCAGCACCACAGGGTCGGGAACAACGAGCGCTGGATTTCCTTGTGGATCTGTTCCGGCTGGTAATGCTCGAACGGCTGGGCCCAGATGGTGCCGCCCACGTTGTTGACCAGGATGTCGATGCGGCCGAACTGCTCATGGGCCTTGGCCATCACCATTTCCGCACCTTCCCAGGTTTCCAGGTTGGCCTGCACGGCCAGGGCTTCAGAGCCCTGGTCGCGCAACTCGGCGGCAACGCCCTGCACGTAGTCCGCGATGTCCACCAGTACCAGGCGGGCACCTTCGGCGGCGGCCAGTTCGGCCACTCGCCGGCCAATGCCCTGGGCAGCACCGGTGACCACCATCACCTTGCCGGTGAAACGCGGGGTCATGCCACTTTCTCCTCAACGGCGGATACGCTCGGGGTGAACTTCTCGTAGTGGAAGGAGTTGGGCTCAATGCCCTGCTCCCGGAAGTAACCCAGTACCGCGTCGACCATCGGAGGCGGGCCACACAGATACACATCTACATCACCATCGTTGATAGGTGCGTCTTCCATGTGGTTGGTGACATAGCCCTTGCGGGGATGGGTGCTTTCGTCGCTGGCCAATACCGTCTTGAAGCTGAAGTTTTCAATCTCTTCGGCAAACTTTTCGAGGGCTTCCAGCCCCACCAGGTCGTCGTCGTTGGTCACGCCGTAGATCATGTGAGTGGGCTGGTCGCAGCCTTTTTCCTTCAGGCTTTCGAGCATGGCCAGGAACGGAGCCAGGCCGGTACCACCGGCCAGCATCAGCACGGGGCGCTGAACCGGGCGCAGGTAGAACACACCCATGGGGCCGGTCAGGGTCACCTTGTCGCCGGTCTTGGCCTTGCCCACCAGCCAGGAGCTCATCAGGCCACCGGGCACGTTGCGGATCAGGAAGCTCAACTCGCGGCTGCCCGGGCGGGAGCTGAACGAGTAAGCACGGGTTTCCTCGGTGCCGGGCACCTGGATGTTCACGTACTGGCCCGGCAGGAAGCCGATATCGGCGTCTGCAGTAACCTTGAGTTCGATGGCGGTGGGGGAAATCAGGTTGACCTCACCCACGGTGCCGGTCACGGCCTCGTTACCTGTCTTGCTGCACAGGGACGCGGCCGCCGGAATCTCGACCACACAGTCGCTGGAGGGCACCATCTGGCAGGTCAGCACCATGCCCTGTTCGGCTTCCTCGTCAGACAGTGCCTCGTCGATGTACTCGTCGCCCATGTCGAACTCGCCCTGGTGGCAGGAACCCTTACAGGTTCCGCAGACACCGTCGGAGCAGTCCATTGGCAGGTTGATCTGGGCCCGGTAGGCGGCGTCTAGAACGGTTTCACCTTCGTTGCAGGTGATCACCCGGGTAACGCCGTCTTCAAAATTAAGCGCGATGTTGTAACTCATGATGATGCTCTCCCCATCAATTACAGGTGATAGATATCAATCACCTGATTGATGTAATCGTTGCTCAGAACCACCTTCTTCTCGGTAATCAGCGGCTGCTCGCCACTGCAGTCCAGGGTGTAGAAAGACACGCCGAAGAAGGACTGGGTCTTGTGGTAACGGTGGCTGTTGGTCTGCCAGTTGAAACGCAGTTTTACGGTGTCACCGTCCCGCTCCAGGATTTCCAGGTTGCTGGTCAGGTGCACGGTGCGCGGCTCGGGAATAGAGCTGGCACCGGAGCGCTCGGTCTTCAACCGGTAGACGCGATCTTCCAGACCGTTACGGTTCGGGTAGTAGATCAGTGAAATCTCGGTCTGCGGATCTTCGGTCAGCTCGTTGTCATCGTCCCAGGCCGGCATCCAGTAGGTGACGTCCTCGTGGTAGCACTTCAGCCACTCATCCCACTGCCGATCATCCAGCAGACGGGCTTCCCGGTAGACAAAGGCCTGGATCTGCTCGTATGACATGCTCATGCGGAAGCCTCCTCGGTCAGGGAAATAAAGCGGGCGCGCTCGGTATCAATCGCCTTGGTCATCTCTTCCACCCAATGCTGGTGGTGCGTCACGTACAGGCCTTCATCTTCCGGCTTGGCGCCACTGAGGATTGGCTTCAGATTGATACCCTTGGCCCAGTCGTCCGCGCCTTCAATCCAGTGCTGGGCGCCACGGCTCATGTCGTTCCATTTGGTACCCTTGGCGTAGTAGCCCTGCTGGCAAGCGCGGAACTCTTCCAGGTCATCCGGCGTGCCCATGCCGGACACGTTGAAGAAGTCTTCGTACTGGCGGATGCGCTTGGCGCGGTTTTCGGCGGATTCACCCTTGGGTGCCCAGCAGTAGATGGTAATCTCGGTCTTGTTGACGTCGATCGGGCGCAGCACCCGGATCTGGGTGGAGAACTGGTCCATCACGTAGACGTTCGGGTACAGGCACAGGTTCTTGGTGGTGCGCACGATGAAGTCGGCCTTCGCCTCACCCACTTCCTTTTCCAGGCGCTCCAGCTGGTTGTATACCGGGCGTACTTCCGGGTTGGTCAGGCGGGTCCACAGCATCATGTGGCCGTTCTCGAAGGAGTAGAAGCCGCCTTCGTTGGACCAGCTCTTGGCGTCTACTGCCTCGGTGCCGCCTTTCTCGTAGTTGCGCTGGCCCATGGTAGACAGGTAGTTCCAGTGCACGGTGCTTACGTGGTAGCCGTCCGCGCCGTTTTCGGCAGTCAGCTTCCAGTTACCCTCGTAGGTATAGGTGGACGCGCCGCGCAGGATCTCCAGGCCTTCCGGCGCCTGGTCAACGATGGCATCGAGCACCTTGGTGGTTTCACCCAGGTACTCTTCCAGCGGCAATACGTCAGAGTTCAGGCTGCCGAACAGGAAGCCGCGGTAGTTTTCGAACTTCGGTAGCTGTTTCAGGTCGTGGGAACCGTCAACGTTGAAGCTTTCCGGGTAACCGCCCTTCTTCTGGTCCTTGGCCTTCAGCAGCTTGCCGTCGTTCTTGAAGGTCCAGCCGTGGAACGGGCAGGTGAAGGAGGTCTTGTTGCCGCGCTTTTTGCGGCACAGGGTGGCACCACGGTGGGTACAGGTGTTCAGAATCGCCTTGAGCTCGCCATCCTTGGTCCGGGTGATGATCACCGGCTGACGACCCACCATGGTGGTGTAGTAGTCGCCCGGATTCTCGATCTGGCTCTCATGGGCCAGGAAAATCCAGTTGCCTTCGAAGATGTGTTTCATCTCCAGCTCAAACAGCTCTTCGTCGGTGAAGATGCTGCGGTCACAGCGGTAGTGGCCAGTCTGTGCATCGGCTTCCACCGCGTTGCGGATCGTTTTCTCAAGTCGGTCGAGTTGGCGAGTCATGTTCGTCACTCCATTTTGTTGTTGTGAAAACCGTTTTTCGGGCGTGAGGGCCCCCTGGCCGGCCTGCATTCACAGGCCGGTCGGATCACAAGAACATTGGGATTAAAGGGTTGGAATCAGGCCGCTTCGCCTTCCAGGGCGCGCTTGCGCTCATGGCGGCTTTGCAGCTCAGGCTTGTCGGTAGCAACCAGCTGGATGTTGAACTCCACTTCGGTGAACGGCTTGTTCAGGCCGAACTGCTCAGCCTTGGCCGGGTCTTCGATGCGGTTGGCTTCAACCACCAGTTCTTCACGGGTGGCGAAGGCGAAGTCGTCGTAGGTGTACTCGTCACCGGCCAGGTTGATCTGGGTGGTCAGGTGCTTGTAACCCGGCTTGGCGATAAAGAAGTGGATATGCGCCGGACGGTTGCCGTGACGACCCAGCAGGTTCAGCAGGGCCTGGGTGGAACCCTCGGGCGGGCAGCCGTAGCCAGCCGGAATGATGGACCGGGCAGTGTAACGGCCATTTTCGTCGGTCTTGATGCGACGACGCAGGTTGTAGTCTGTCTGGGACTGGTCGAAGTAAGAGTAGTTGCCCATGGTGTTGGCGTGCCATACGTCAACCACGGCGTTGGCGACAGGCTGGCCATTCTCGTCTGTCACCTGACCGGTCAGGATCATGGTCTCGGCACTTTCGTCGGAACCATCATCCATGCGGGCAAAGCCTTCGCTCATGGGGGCACCGGCTACATACAGCGGGCCTTCAATGGTGCGCGGCGTGCCACCGGCCAGGCCGGCTTGCTCGTCTTCGGCATCCATACGGATGTCCAGGTACTTGTCCATGCCCAGGCCCGGCGCCAGCAGGGCGGCTTCGCCGTTCTTGCCCAGGTCACCAACGTAGTAAACGGCCTGCCAGAACTCTTCGGCTGTCACGTCAAAGTCTTCAACAATCTGGAAAATATCGTGCATCAGACGATGAACAATTTTCTTTACTCGCTCGTTTCCACCTTCCTGGTTGAAGCCGGCCACTTTCTCCAACAGGTCCTTCACGTCCGCAGTATGCATGGTTTTAACGGTCATGATTGTTCTCCTCGGTTACTGTTATTTTTGTTGCTCGTATCAGTTCATCAGTTAGCAACAATGGGTGTGATTAACGGTCATCCTCATGGATGGAAGACGGGTGCCGGCACAAGGGCGCGACGGTGATATCCATATAAGGGAACAGCGGCAGGTTGCTGATCAGGTCTTGCAACTCGGCGTTGTCTGCCACGTCAAAGATACTGACGTTGGCGTAGCTGCCCGCCACCCGCCACAGGTGGCGCCACTTACCCTGTTTTTGCAGGTCCTGGGCGTAGGCTTTTTCCCGGGCCTTGATGTCCGCAGCAACTTCGGCGGGCATGTCGTGGGGGATATTCACCTTCATCTCAACTTTGAACAGCATGTGCTTTCCTCCGTTTACTGAATCTTTTGGCGTATCAGGCTTTGCGGCGGTACCGGTCCAGCTTGTCTTCATCAATTTCCACACCCAGGCCCGGGCCCTTCGGCAGGTCGACGCCGTTGTTGTGGAAGTTCAGCGGCTTGACCACGATGTCGTCTTTCATCAGCAGCGGGCCGAACATCTCCGTGCCCCAGTGCAGGGTTTCGAGCGTGGACCACGCATGCAGGGATGCGACCGTGCCGATGGTGCCTTCCAGCAAGGTGCCGCCGTACAGGCCGATACCCGCTGCCTGGGCCACCTTCGCCTGGTCCAGTGCCTTCATCGGGCCACCCGCCTTGGCAATTTTCATCGCTACGGCGCCGCTGAAACCCGCGGCCGCCAGGCTGAACATATCCTTGGCGTCTGCCACGGCCTCGTCGGCCAGGATGGGCAGGTGGAACTTTTCAGACAGCCGTACCAGGGCGGCGTAATCCTTCATCGGGGTGGGCTGCTCTACCAGGTCAATACCGGCAGCCTGCAACTCGGCCATGCCTTTTGCCGCAGTCGCTTCATCCCAGGCCTGATTCACATCCACGCGGACACTGGCGCTGTCACCGACCGCTTCTTTAATCGCCGCCACATGGCGAACATCGTCCATCACCGGGCGGGAACCGATCTTGAGCTTGAAGTCACAGTGGCGGCGGGTTTCGAGCAGCCCCAGAGCCTCCTCGATGTCTTTAGCGGTATCGCCGCTGGCCAGGGTCCAGAGCACCGGGATGTGCTGGTGCAGTGCGCCGCCGAGCAGGTCCGACACCGGGCGATTCAGGCGCTTGCCCTGAAGGTCCAGCAGGGCGGTCTCGATGGCAGACTTGGCCAGGTTGTTGCCGCGGGTGGAGCGGTCTAACATTACCCTTAAGGTATTGACATTATCGGCCGACTGGCCAATCAGTTGCGGTTTGAAATAGGTATCAATGGTAAGCTTTACGCTTTCCGGACTTTCCGGGCCGTAGGCCAGGCCGCCGATGGTGGTTGCCTCGCCCAGGCCTTCCACGCCATCAGAATCCTTAACACGCACAATCACCATGGTCTGAACCCCCATGGTTGTCATGGAAAGCTTGTGCGGTCGAATGGTCGGGATATCGACCAGGATGGCTTCAAGGGACTGAATGGTGGCTGACATGACTACTCCGAATCGCAAGGTAAAAATCCTGTGATTCAAACAGTACGAAGTTTCACTGACGTGAACCAATATTGATTAAGTAATAACCGATACCCTGGAGGTATGGATGGAGCTGAGACACTTGCGGTACTTCGTCGCAGTGGCCGAAGCAGGCAACCTGACCCGCGCCGCCGAAAAGCTGTTTATTGCGCAACCACCCCTGACCCGGGCGATCAAACAGCTGGAACAGGAAGTAGGTGTGGAGTTATTTATTCGTAAACCACGGGGCCTGGAGCTGACCACCGGCGGCGAGTACTTTCTGGAGCAGGCCAAGCAGGTACTGGACAAGGTTAATGCCACCGTGGACGATACCCGCCGGATCGCCCAGCACCGGAAAACCCTGTTCTCGATCGGCTTTGTGCCATCGGTGTTCTACGGGCAATTACCCCTGATGGTCCGCCGGCTTCGGCAGAACAAAAACCTGGAAATTGTGCTGCACGAGCTGAAAACCCGGGAACAGGTCGAAGCTCTGAAGGTGGGAAGGATTGATATCGGCTTTGGCCGGCTGAACATCCAGGATCCGGACGTAGAACAGGAAATCCTCTTCGACGAGCCGATGATTGCAGCCGTTCCGGCAAGCCACCCCCTCACCCGGCACCCGCCCTCCATGAAGGAGCTCTCGGAGGTGCCCATGATCACCTTCCCCGCCGGCGCCGGCCCCAACTTTTCCGATATTACCCAGGGGTTGTTTCACCGTCGCGGCCTCAGAGTACATGTCATCCAGCAAGTGAACGACCTGCAAACCGCCTTGTCTCTGGTGGCCTCTGACATGGGCTTTACCCTGGTGCCAGAGCAGGTGCGCCGTCTGCACCGTGAAGGGGTGGACTATATGCCGCTGGAGGATGACAACATTACCACGCCGGTGATCGCCTCCCGCCGAAGAGGAGAAAGCCCCAACGCAGTCATGCGCCTGACAAATACGATTCTGGGGGAGTTGATCGAAAACCGGGTGATGGGCCGGTATCCCTGAGCATCAGCGAGCGGTTTGCCGGACCTTTTCGGCCACTGCCTGCAGGCGGGGCAGGTAGGTGTTCATCAGGGTATCCATATCCACCCGTGCGGCGTTGGTACTGATGTTCAGTGCCCCCAGCAACTCGCCACTGCCAGCAAACGCTGGTACTGCCACCGAGCGCAGTCCCTGGTCCAGTTCCTGGTCAACCATCGCATAGCCCTGCTCGCGAACCTTATCTATTTCTTTCCGAAGCGCCTGCTTGTCGGTAATGGAAAACTCGGTATAAGGCTCAAGACTGACCCTGTCGAGATACGCTTTCAACTCATGCTCCGGCAACTGGGCCAATAACACCCGCCCCATCGAGGTATAAGCCGCAGGCAAGCGGGTGCCGACCGACAAGGTAATGGCCATCAACCGGTGGCGGGCCGCCGAGCGCACCACGTAAACCACGTCATCACCATCCAGGACGGCCAGAGAAGACGACTCCCCGAGTTCAGCTGTCACGTCTTCAAGGTACTGTTGAATCACAGCCCGATACTGGTTTGACGCCTGGTAGGCATAACCCAGCTGAAGCACCCGGGGGGTCAGCTCAAACTGCCGGCCGGTTCGCTTCACAAAGCCCAGTGCGTGCAACGTCAGCAGGAAGCGCCGAGCCTTGGCCCGATCCATCTCGGTGCGGGCTGCCACTTCGCTCAGGGTCATTCGTGGGTGCTCCGCATCAAAAGCCTGTAAAACCTCCAGCCCCGAAGCCAACGCTCCCACGTAATCCCGATCACCGGGCTTGAGAATCTGCTCGTCCATTCTGACTCCTTAAGTACCGTTACTGGCCTTAGTTTCGCACGCCCACAGCGTGTTCGCACAACGAACAACTGTACATTTTGCCTTGTGAACAAAATTTGTACTTGACGACCCAAAACCAATCGCGCCATCATGTTCGCATATTAAACTTATGTTCGTACAGCGAACTCATCACAAAAGTGACACAGGAGGCATTGCGATGGCCGAGTTTCTTCCCCTCAAGGAAGCGGTGAGCAAGTACATCAACAGCGGTGATACCGTGGCGATGGAAGGCTTCACCCACCTGATCCCGTTTGCTGCGGGCCATGAAATCATCCGTCAGGAAAAGCGGGATCTGACCCTGATCCGCATGACCCCGGACCTGGTGTATGACCAGATGATCGGTGCCGGCTGTGCCAAAAAACTGATCTTCTCCTGGGGCGGCAACCCGGGTGTGGGCTCCCTGCACCGCCTGCGGGATGCTGTTGAAAAGGGCTGGCCGAACCAGCTGGAGATTCTCGAACACAGCCATGCGGCCATGGCCAACGCCTATGAAGCTGGCGCTGCCGGCCTGCCTCTGGCAGTTCTGCGCGGATATGTAGGCAGCGATCTGCCGAAAGTAAATGACCAGATCAAGTTCATCGAATGCCCGTTCACCGGTGAGCGCCTGGCGGCCGTGCCGTCGATTCGCCCGGACGTGGCGGTAATCCATGCCCAGCGGGCCGACCGCAAGGGCAATGTGCTGATTGAAGGCATCGTCGGTATCCAGAAAGAAGTGGTACTGGCCGCCAAGCGCAGCATTGTCACCGTCGAGGAAATCGTGGATGACCTGGGCGCATCGGTTAATGCCTGCGTGCTGCCGTCCTGGGCGATCACCGCGATTGCCGAGGCTCCGAAAGGCGCCAGGCCGTCCTATGCACTGGGCTACTACGACCGCGACAACGCCTTCTACAAAGACTGGGACGGCATTGCCCGCGACCGCGAGACCTTCCAGACCTGGCTGCAAGAAAACGTATTCGAGAAAGGAGCCGCGTGATGAGCCTTGAATTCACATCTTCCGAAATGATGAGCGTTACCGCTGCCCGTGCGCTGACCAACGACATGACTTGCTTCGTGGGCATCGGCCTGCCCAGTGAGGCCGCCAACCTGGCTCGCCTGACCCACGCTCCGGATGTCACCCTGATCTACGAATCCGGCACCCTGCAAACCAAGCCAGACGTGCTGCCACTGTCCATCGGCGACGGCGAGCTGTGCGAATCGGCCTTGACCACGGTTTCCGTGCCTGAGATGTTCCGCTACTGGCTGCAGGGCGGCCACATCAGCGTTGGCTTCCTGGGCACCGCCCAGATCGACCGTTACGCCAACCTGAACACCACCCTGATCGGCGATTACCGCGAGCCGAAAGTTCGCCTGCCCGGCGGTGGCGGCGCCCCGGAAATTGCCACCAACGCGAAGGAAGTGTTCATTACCGTGAAGCACTCCAGGCGCACCTTCGTGAAGGATGTGGACTTCGTGACCACCGTCGGCTTCGGCCGTGACGGCAAGGCCCGGGACAACGTACCGAACATTGGCCGGGGCCCCACGGTGGTCATTACCGACCTGTGCATCCTCAAGCCGGATCCGGAGACTAAGGAGCTCGTGGTCACCTCCCTGCACCCGAACGTGACCCGGGAAGACGTGATCGAGGCGACCGGCTGGGACATCCGCTTCGCCGAGCAGCTGGAAACCACCCCGGCGCCGACCGCCGAGGAACTCAAAGTGCTGCGGGACCTGAAAACCCGCACCAATGCCCATCATTCCGGCCAACAGTGAGGTCCACCATGACTGACGTATTCATTTGCCATCCCCGCCGCTCCGCCATCGGCCGTTTCGGCGGCACCCTGGCCAGTGTGCGCCCGGACGACCTTGCCGCCCATATTTTCAAGGCCGTGCTGGAGCAGGCGCCGGAACTGGACCCTGCCGCCATCGACGAAGTAATGATGGGCAGCGCCAACCAGGCCGGTGAAGACAACCGCAACGTAGCGCGTATGTCTGCGCTGCTGGCGGGCTTGCCCACTTCCGTGCCCGGCACCACCCTCAACCGGCTGTGCGGATCCGGCATGGACGCCGTGGGCACTGCCTTCCGCGCCATCCGCGCCGGTGAAATGGACCTGGTACTGGCCGGCGGCGTGGAATCCATGTCCCGCGCGCCCTACGTGATGGGCAAGGCTGACTCCGCGTTCTCCCGCGGCCAGAAGATCGAAGACACCACCATCGGCTGGCGCTTTGTGAATCCGCTGATGAAAAAGCAGTACGGCGTCGATTCAATGCCGGAAACGGCGGAGAACGTGGCCGAGCAGTACAAGGTGTCGCGGGAAGATCAGGACCTGTTCGCCTTCCGCTCCCAGCAGAAAACCGCTCGGGCACAGCAGGAAGGTGTATTTGCCGAAGAGATCGTGCCGGTGTCCATTCCGCGCCGCAAACAAGACCCGCTGGTGTTCGACACCGACGAACATCCCCGCGCCAGTACCCTGGAGAAACTCGCGGCCCTGCCAGCTCCATTCCGTGAAAACGGCAGTGTGACCGCCGGCAACGCTTCGGGCGTCAACGACGGCGCCGCCGCGATGCTGGTGGCCAGCGATGCAGCAGTCAAACAGCACGGGCTGAAGCCTATGGCGAAAATTCTGGGCATGGCGACCGCTGGCGTAGAACCGAGGATCATGGGTATTGGCCCTGTCCCGGCTGTCCAGAAGCTGCTGAAAAAACAGGGCATCAGCATCGATGAGATCGACGTGATTGAGCTCAACGAAGCCTTCGCCGCCCAGGGCCTGGCTGTGCTGCGGGAGCTGGGCGTTGCCGATGACGATCCCCGGGTGAACCCGAACGGTGGTGCCATTGCCCTAGGCCACCCACTGGGCATGTCCGGCGCGCGCCTGCTGCAGACTGCGGCACACCAACTGCAGCGCACTGGCGGCCGCTACGCCCTGTGCACCATGTGTGTGGGCGTGGGTCAGGGTATTGCTACACTGATTGAACGGGTCTGATCGGACCCATTCTGAGGAGACAACATGGCTTTTCTGAATCACAACGGCCGCACCATCTGCTATCGCCTGCTGGGCGACAGCCAAAAGCCGTTATTGATGCTGGCACACCCTCTGGGCATGACCCAGGGGGTTTGGGACGACATGCTGCCCACGCTGTTACCAAAGTTCCGGGTTCTGACCTGGGACCTGCCCGGGCACGGTGCAAGTGGCGCCTGGCCCGAAACGGCCGGAGAGATCACCCCGGAAGATCTGGCACAGGAAGCCCTGGCACTGGCGAAAGAAGCCGGGGTATCCAGCTTTCATTTTGCCGGCACCTCTATCGGCGGGGTAATCGGTCAGCAGCTGATTGCCGCCCATAGCGAGCAGCTTGAAACTGCCACACTGACCAACACCGGCGCCATCATTGGCACCGAGGAGGCCTGGAGCCTGCGTGCGGCCAACGTTCGGGAGAAAGGCCTGGTGGCGATGGCCGGCGAAATCGTACCCCGCTGGTTCGGCCCAAATGCCTGTCAGGAACAGCCTGCGCTTCTGGACGGCTGGAAAGTGATTATGGGACGGGGCGACGCCAACAGCTATGCACTGCTGTGCGAAATGCTGGGCAAAGCGGACTTCCGGGAAAAGCTGCACGGACACAAGGTACCGTTACTGCTGATCGGTGGCTCCAAAGACCTGGCAACACCACCAGAGTCCCTGAAAGCACTGGTACAGTTCAGTGGCGCTTCGGACCCGGTTATTCTGGATGGGATCGGGCACGTACCTTCCGTTGAATGCCCTCAGACCCTGGCCTCGCAACTCCTGCAAAGCCTGAGTTAACCGGGAGCGGGCAAACACCCGCGCCCCGGTAACTCGTTGATTCACTTCTGGCCAGCAATGATCAGAAGTGAATCACCGACCGGATGCTCTTACCCTCGTGCATCAGGTCAAACGCCTTGTTGATGTCTTCCAGCTGCATCTCGTGGGTGATGAACACATCCAGCGGGATTTCACCTTTCTCGGCTTTTTCCACGTAAGACGGCAGTTCGGTGCGACCTTTCACACCACCGAAGGCGGAACCGCGCCATACCCGGCCGGTGACCAGCTGGAACGGGCGGGTGCTGATCTCTTCACCGGCACCGGCCACGCCGATGATGGTGCTTTCTCCCCAGCCTTTGTGGCAGGCTTCCAGGGCGGCACGCATCAGCTTCACGTTGCCCACACACTCGAAGGTGTAGTCGGCACCGCCATCGGTCATTTCGATGATGACTTCCTGGATCGGCTTGTCGTAATCGTTCGGGTTAACCACATCGGTAGCACCCAGCTGTTTGGCGATGTCGAACTTGCCCGGGTTGATGTCGACGGCAATGATGCGACCAGCCTTGGCCATGGTCGCACCGATGATGGCTGCCAGGCCGATGCCACCCAGACCAAAGATAGCCACAGTCGCACCTTCCTCAACCTTGGCGGTGTTCAGTACCGCACCGATGCCGGTGGTTACGCCACAACCCAGCAGGCACACCTTGTCCAGGGGCGCTTCCTTGGGGATCTTGGCCAGGGAGATTTCCGGCAGCACGGTGTATTCAGAGAAGGTGGAGCAGCCCATGTAGTGGTACAGCGGCTGGCCCTTGTAGGAGAAGCGGGAGGTGCCGTCCGGCATCACACCCTTGCCCTGGGTTTCACGCACAGCGCCACACAGGTTGGTCTTGCCGGAGGTGCAGAATTTACACTTGCCGCACTCGGCGGTGTACAGCGGAATCACGTGGTCGCCCACTTCCAGGCCGGTTACGCCAGGGCCCACCGCTTCGACAATGCCGCCACCCTCGTGGCCCAGAATGGTCGGAAACAGGCCCTCGGGGTCAGCGCCGGACAGGGTGTAGGCATCGGTATGGCACACACCGGTTGCCACGATCTTCACCAGCACTTCGCCTTCCTTGGGTGGTGCCACATCCACTTCAACAATTTCCAGCGGTTTATTGGCTTCAAATGCCACAGCTGCGCGGGATTTGATCACGTTCAGTCTCCTCGTTTCCGTTTGGTCGGGTCAGGCTTGCGGGATACACTCTTAACTTTAACACGCCTGCCGGCTGCAGGCTTTCCCGCGCTGCAATCTCATACGCAGGCGCGGGCGTATAGATTCCCGAACTGTCAGAAAGGGCCCTTCAGGTGCGCACACTCTACTGGTTTACCCGCGATCTTCGCATGCACGACAACGCCGCCCTGCTGGCCGCCGGCCGCTCAGACATGCTGCTGTGCGTGTACGTGGTAGAGCCCCGCTGGTTCCAACCCGGGCCGCTCGGGCTCAGCGCCATGGGCGAACACCGCTGGCGTTTCCTGTGGCAAAGCCTGATGACCCTGGAACGCAATCTCCGGCCCCTTGGCCAGCGCCTCCACATCGCGTTTGGGGAGCCAGAAAACGTGCTTCCCGAACTGGTACAACAACACCAGGTCAACCAGGTAATCCGCACCCGGCAGCCAGGCACAGAAGAAGCTAGTCAATGGCAGGGCCTTCAGGAGAAGCTGCCGGATGTGCACTTCCAGCAATTTGAAACCCTGAGCCTGTTCACTGAAAAATCCCTGCCCATGGACCTGGCCGACTTACCCCACACCTTCTCCCAGTTCCGCAAGCTGGTGGAGAAACAGGGTGACCGCTGCACCGACCGGCTACGCATCCGCACCATGACGGCCCTGCCGCCGCCTCCGGGATTTGCGAAGGACAACCGGGGCGATTGCCCGCCGATTACCGAGCCGGAACACGATGCCGGCTTCCGGGGTGGTGAAGAAGCCGGGCTGCGGCAATTACGGGAATATCTGTTTGTCAGTCATGGCATAGCCCGCTACAAGGAAACCCGCAACGCACTGGATGATCCGCTGGCGTCATCCCGCCTGTCACCCTGGCTGGCCAATGGCTGCCTGTCGGTACGCGAGGTGACCGGCATGATTGACGAATACGAGCAGTCCGAAACCCGCAACGATTCCACCTACTGGCTGTGGTTCGAGCTGTTGTGGCGGGAATACTTTTACTGGTACGCCATGAAGCACGGCCGCCGGCTGTTCCTGCGGGATGGCGTACAACAGCAAAGCCGTGACACCGCCTTCCACCGGCCGGATTTCGAGAGCTGGTGCCAGGGCACCACACCCTACCCGCTGGTCAACGCCGCCATGAACCAGCTCCGGCTCACAGGTTATATCAGTAACCGGGCTCGGCAACTGGTGGCCAGTTGCCTGGTCAATGAACTGGCCCAGGACTGGCGTTACGGCGCCACCTGGTTTGAGCAGCAACTGGTGGACTACGATGTCGCCAGCAACTATGGCAACTGGCAGTACCTGGCCGGTGTGGGCGCAGACCCCCGTGGATTGCGCCAGTTTAATCTGGACAAGCAAGCCAGCCAGTACGATCCTGAAGGGCATTTCGTGGCACGCTGGCAAGGCGAAGCCTGAATAACATGCCGGGCTGGTAACAACCCTGCCACCCAGGGCCTCAAGGGAGCCAGCCTGGCGAAGCGGATTTTTGTCGGCTGACGGGTTATCTTGGGCGCACCAACGTTTAGTAAGGTAAGAGTGTATGGCGTGGATTACAGATAAAACGGCTAAGCATCAGCTGGACAAGGAAGCCAGCCAGGTTCAGAAAGAGGACCTGCAATCCCTGCTGGAGCGACAGAAAGCCATCGAAGACAAAGTGAAAAACAGCGGCAAGCTCAAGCGCTTTGGCACCGACATCCACCTGATGTTCTCGCTGATCCGGGACTACTGGCGCGGCGACTACCGGGCCATTCCCTGGAAATCCATCGCCGCCATCGCTGGTGCGCTGCTGTACGTGATGAACCCGCTGGACCTGATTCCGGACCTCATTTTCGGCTTTGGCCTGCTGGATGATGCCGGCGTCGTTGCCCTGTGCCTGAAACTGGTGGAATCCGACCTGCACAAGTACGCAGCCTGGAAAGACCTCAAGGAAACCTGAGTAACGGCACTCAGGCTTCCGACGCCTCCGGCTGCTGGCCCCGACGGCTCGCCCGCCATTCCCGGAACTGCTCCACCCAGGATAACAGTGCCGGAATCACCAGCAACACCAGGAAGGTCGCCAATCCCAGGCCAAAGGCGATGGATGTCGCCATCGGAATCAGGAACTGGGCCTGCAGGGAGGTTTCAAACAGCAGGGGCAACAGACCGCCAATGGTGGTCAGGGAGGTCAGCAACACTGCCCGCACCCGCTGCACCGCCGCCTCGTTCAGGGCATCGGTAATGCCCAGGCCTTTCTGGCGTTGCTGGTTGTAGAAAGCCACCAGGATAATCGCGTTGTTGACCACGATACCGGACAGGCCGAACAGGCCAAACAACGACAGAATCGTCAGCTGAAGCCCCATAATCCAGTGCCCCAGCAAGGCTCCCACAAGGGCAAACGGGATGATCGCCATCACAATCAGCGGCAAACTCCAGGACGCAAACACCCAGGCCAGCACCACGTACATCAGCGCAACACCAATCACCAGGCCGGTTTTCATGTCGTCCATGGTTTCGCGCTGGTCAGCGGAACGGCCTTCGAAGCTGTAACGCACACCATAACGGCTGGCAATATCCGGCAGCGCGCCGGCCTGCAGGCTCTCGATCACCTGGTCGGTCGTGGCCACCCGGGTATTGAGTGCCGACGTCACTTCCACCGCCAGCTTGCCATCGGCGTGGCGCAGAGCCTGGAAGCCCTGACGGTGATCCAGGTTCATCACCTGGGCCAGGGGCACAAACCGGCCGTCGGGCAGGCGTACGGTCATGCGCTCGAGGGTGGAATACTGTTCCCGCTGATCCCGGGGCAGCTGCACCC
Organism: Marinobacter sp. P4B1; assembly: GCF_001447135.1. NCBI lineage: Bacteria > Pseudomonadati > Pseudomonadota > Gammaproteobacteria > Pseudomonadales > Marinobacteraceae > Marinobacter > Marinobacter sp. P4B1. Next base: position 1,113,772 of record NZ_LLXM01000015.1, on the reverse strand, counting down.
GCACTTCCACTTCGTCCCGGCCATCCTGGTAGATCTGGGCGATCCGGCCGTCAAAGGCGGCCCGCAACTGCCTGCCAAGATCCACCGTGGTCAGGCCCAGGGCCTCACCAAACGGGCTCACCTGGTAGATCAGTTGTTCCCGGCCCCAGGGCATGTCGTCTTCCACATCCAGCACCCCGGGCAGGGTGCTCAGGGCCTGGGCCACTTCATCGGCGGCCCGTTTCAGGTTTTCTGCGTTATCGCCGGTCAGGCGTACGTTCACATCCCGCCCCGGAGGCCCGGCCTGGCGTTCATTGATGTTCAGGGCATCCAGCCCGGCGGGCAGCGCCATGCGGCTGCGCCATTCCCGCATAAACTCCGGGTTGCGAACATCCCGCCGGTCGGACGGCACCAGCTCCACCAGCATGGAGCCCAGTTCGTCATCGTTACGGGAGCTGCCCTCGGCACCCTGGGTGGCCCCGAAGGTGGTTACCGCATGGCGGATCAGGTTACCGCCCAGGGCCTGTTCGGTTTCGTTCAGGGTCTGCTGCATCTGGCGCATGAAATCTTCCACGGTGCCTTTGTCCGTGCCGGCCACAAAGCTGGCATTGGCATAGAACACGGAAGGCTCCGGTGTGGGGAAGAAGTTAAAGCCCAGGCGGCCGCCGGCCAACAGGCCCACCGTCACAATCGCCAGGGCCAGGGCGCTGGCCACGGTGGCGCCGCGGTGTTTCAGGCTGTACCGGGAAAACCGGCGGAACGGGCCTTCCCGGAAACGGTCAAAACCCTGTTCGAACCGGTCCCGGAACCGGCTTACCGGATTACCGCGCGGTCGGGCGCCCTGCTCCGGTAGCTTGTCGCCCTTGTCCTTGACCACAAAGGCATGGCGCAGGTGAGCCGGCAATACCACAAAGCATTCCAGCAACGAAGCCACCAGAACACAGATCATCACCAGCGGAATATCGCCCAGAATATTGCCGATAATGCCGCCCACCACCAGCAGCGGCATAAAGGCAGCCACCGTGGTCAGGGACGAGGCCAGCACCGGCCACACCATGCGCTTGGCGGCGCCTTCGGCAGCGTAGATGGATTGCTCCCCCATGCGGGCATGGGCGTCGGCATCCTCCCCCACCACAATGGCATCATCCACGATAACCCCGAGCGCCATGATCAGCGCGAACAACGACATCATGTTGATGGAGCCGCCCAGCAGCCACAGCACCGCCAGCGCGGCCATAAAGGCGGTGGGAATACCGATGGCCACCCAGGCCGCCACCCGCCCGGGCAGGAACAGGTACAACAGGGCAATCACCAGCACCAGGCCACTGAGGCCGTTATTCACCAGCAGGGAAATCCGGTCTTCCAACAGCTGCCAGGTTTCGTCATACACCTTCATTTTGATGGTGGGGGGCAAAGCCGGGCGGGTGTCTTCCAGCCAGCTTTCCAGCACCCGGGCAGCCGCCAGCGAATTGCCGTTCTCCGCCCGCTGCAATTGCAGTTCCACCGCCGGCAGGCCTTCGTTTTCCATCACCGTCTGGTTGTCCCGGGCTTCCTGGCGAATGATGGCGATATCACCCAGCTGCAGGCGAATGCGGTCTCCGCTGAGTACCGGAATCGTTTCAAAGGCCTGGGGGCTGCGACGCTGCTCCACCGAACGCAATTCCCGGGTGGCATCCTGCTGGGCCATCATGCCGGCGGGCAAATCCCGGGACAGGGAAGCAACGCGGTCAGCAATCTGCTCCAGCGACAGCCCCAGGGTTTCCAGCCGTTCTACCGGCACATCCACGCTGACCTGCTGTTCTGGCAGACCACGGATATTGATGCGGTCAATACCCCGCTCCAGCAGCTCGTCTTCAAACCGGTAAACCAACTGGCGCAGTTCGCTGCGGTCCACCTCGCCGTATACCAGTAGCCGGGCCACCGGTTCATACCGCTCCACCCGGGCTACCTGGGGTTCCTCGGCGTCGCCGGGCAGGTTGTTGAATTCATCCACCTGCTGGCGTACATCGTCCACCGCCTGGATCGGGTCGGTGCCTTCATGGAATTCCAGGCTGATGGAGGACACCCCCTGGGCTGAGGTGGATGTCATCTTTTTCAGGCCATCGACACTGCGCAGGCGCTGCTCCAGCGGGTCGGTAATACCGCGCTCCACGTCTTCAGCGGACGCGCCACTCCAGACCACCCGCACACTGACCACATCCAGGGCGAAAGTGGGGAAAAACTGGATATTCATGCGGGTCAGGGCCAGTGCGCCACCCAGCAACATCACCAGCATCACCAGGTTGCCGGCAACCCGGTGATGAACAAAGAAGCCGATTACGCCCTGCTTGCGCTTCACTGGGCAGGCTCCCCGTCAGCATCTGCCAGTTCGACTTTCAGGCCGGTCACAGCATTGGGCAGGTGGGTGGTGATCAGGCGGGCACCGGGGGTGAGCTGCTCTCCGGCAATCAGCAACCGGCGTTCGCCGTTTTCACTGCGGGCCTCGCCGATGCGTTCTACTTCAACCCGCTGCATTCGGCCATCATCGGTCATCAGGTAAACACTGTCTGCGCCATACAGGGCGCTGAACGGCACGTCCACCGCCTGTTGCCGGGCGGGTCGTTCAAGGGTCAGGGGCAGCAACGCCCCGGGCCGCAGGCCACCGGGTTCGCCCTGCAGTTCCAGCACGGCTTCGGTACCGGCCGGGTCTGACAGGCCGGCAAAGCGGGCCAGGACGAATTCATGGCCATTATCTGAAATCGCGGTCAGGGTTTGCCCCTGCCCGAGCGCGGTGATCAGTTCGTTCTGGAATACCTGGGGCACCCGGGCCCGCACTTCCAGGCCCCGGGTGGGATACACCGTCAGAAGAGGCTCGTTGCGGGATACCTGATCGCCTACGGCCACCTCAATACCGGTCACCACACCGTCAAACGGTGCCACCACCCTGGCCCGGTCGACATCCCGTTCCGTCGCGGAAAGATTAGCCCGGGCCTGGGCCAGTTTGGCCTCGAGGCTTTGCAGGCGGGCGGGATGCTCCTGGATAGCCCGCTGCCGGGTGCTGACCGTCAGTTCGGCACGGGCCAGGGCATCGGTTGCTCCCTCAAGGTTTTCCCGGGAGGCCAGGTTGCGCCCCACCAGCGACTCAATACGCTCAAACTGGCGCCGGGCATTGGCAACAATGGCCTGCTCACTTTTCAGGGCTTCCTGGTCGTTGCGGTAGCGCACGTGCTCCGAGCTTATCTGGGCGTCCAGGTCATCCACCTGGGCCCGGGCCTGGGCCAATGCCGGGCCGATGTCCGCTTCGTCCAGCGCCAGCAACAAATCGCCCTGTTTCACGCTCATCCCTTCAGACACCGGGCGCTCCGCCACCCGGCCCGCCAGCGTGGCGGTGATGGTTTGCTGGTCCGGTGCAAGCACCTCGCCATACAGGGGCAATACCGGCACCTGGCTGCCCGGTGTAATGGCTTGCACCTCAACACGCCAGCTGCGTTCCGTGGCCGTAACCTCCGCCGGTTCCGGACGGGTGGCTTTCAGGGCAATAAAAACCAGTACACCGACAGCCAGGATGATCAGGGGTAACAGACGTTTAAACATAGCCAGGTTTCTTGTTCCGGTTGGCAGGGTCGCGTTAACGCGCTAAAACTACTATACAATTTTCAGGGCGGATCCGATTGACCGCACCCTGCGACAAATTCACACAGGCCCCTTCTTGACCAGGAAGCCCGCTCAATGCCGAGCACCTACGACACATTGCTGAACGTTGTCCTGCTCAACTGCGCCCTGGTGTGCATTGTGGTGTTTATCCATAATGAAACCTTGCTGCGCCTGAGCACCATGCTCGGCAAAATGAGAAAGAGCCACCATTTCCGCCTGATTGTGGCGGTATTGGGGTGCCTGATTTCCCACGCACTGCAGGTATGGGTGTTCGCCACCGCATTCTGGTTCATGCACCACGCCGACGGCTGGGGCCTGCTGACCGGTAACTTCTCGGGCAGCCTGCTCGATTGCGTCTACTTTTCCTTCAGCACCTTCACCACGCTGGGCTACGGCGACATTGTGCCCCTCGGCCAGCTGCGCTACCTGACAGGCATTGAGGGACTTACCGGGTTTCTGCTGCTGACCTGGAGCGCCTCATTCCTGTTCCTGGAAATGCAGCGCTACTGGCCCGCCCGCTAGCGGCTTCAAACCCACTTGCAGCGGGCCAGGGTGTAGTACAGCAATGGCACCACAATCACCGTGAACAGCGTGGACATGGCCAGCCCGAACACCAGCGAAATCGCCAGGCCGTTGAAGATCGGGTCGCTGAGGATGAAGTAAGCCCCTACTACGGCAGACACCGCAGTCAGCGCAATGGGCTTGATCCGCACGGCACCGGCCAGCACCACCGCCTTCTCCAGTTCCATGCCTTCGTCCAGCAGCTGCTTGATAAACACCACCAGCAGGATGGAATTACGTACGATAATCCCCGCCAGGGCGATCATGCCGATCATACTGGTGGCGGTGAATTCCTTACCCAGAAGGGCATGGCCGGGCATGATGCCGATCATGGTCAGCGGAATCGGCGCCATGATCACCAGCGGCAGGATGTAGGAGCGGAACTGGGCCACCAGCAGTACGAAGATCATGAACACACCCACACTGTAGGCAGCGCCCATATCCCGGAAGGTTTCGTAGGTGATCTGCCACTCGCCATCCCATTTCAGGGTGCCTTTTTCCGGCAGTGGCGGTTGCTGGATAAAGAACTGCTCCGGTGCCTGCTCCTGCTCGTTCAGCAAACTGACCATCCGGAACATGCCGTATAGCGGTGAATCAATCTCGCCAGCCATATCCGCCGTTACGTAGGTCACCGGCAGCAAGTCCTTGTGATAGATAGCGCCCATCCAGTCCGCTTCCCGCACCTCGGCCACACTGGCCAGCGGCACCAGCTCGCCACTGCGGCTACGCACCTTGATGGACAACAGGGCAGACGGCTGGGCCTTGTCGGCTTCAGACAAAATCACCCTGATTGGCACCGGGTACTTGGCCTGTTCATCGTGCAGGTAACTGACGTTAACCCCGCCCAGGGTGGTCTGCAGGGTAGCCACCACCTGGGCCTGGGAAACACCCAGCCGGGCCGCCCGGGCCCGGTCCACCACCACTTCCCACTGACGGGTAGGTGCTTCCAGGGTGGTGTCGATATCCACCAGCCCTTCAATGTTTGCCATATCTCCGGCAATCAGGTTGGCCAGCTCCGCCCGGCGGAAGCCATCGGCGGCGTAGACTTCCGCTACCAGCGGCGACATCACCGGCGGCCCCGGCGGCACTTCCACCATTTTCACCTTGGCGCCATACCGGTCAGCAATCTCGGTCAGCGGGCCACGAAGGGCCTGGGTGATGTCATGGGAGGGACGGCTGCGCGCCTCCGCACTGGCCAGGTTGACCTGGATATCACCCTGGTAGGGCTCGCTGCGCAGATAATACTGGCGCACCAGGCCGTTGAAATTGATCGGTGAAGCGGTACCGGCATAGGCCTGCCAGTTATCCACTTCGTCCACGGTTTCCAGGTAATGGCCCATTTCGGTCAGCACCCGCTGGGTTTGCTCCATGGGTGTGCGCTCGGGCATATCCACCACCACCTGCAATTCCGACTTGTTGTCGAAAGGCAGCATTTTCAGGATCACCGCTTGGAATACCGGCAAAGAGGCCGCGCCCAGAGTGAGCAGGACCACCCCAAGCGCCAGCAAACGCCGGCGCCAGGCGTGTTCACCCAAAAACGGCCCCAGCACCGTGTTGAAAATTTTCAGGGACACCGGGCTGACGCCATCGGCAGAGCTGCCGGAATCGCCACCCTCTTCCAGGGCCTCGCCTTTCTTGTGCTTGAGCAGCCGGAAGGCCAGCCAGGGCGCCACCACAAACGCCACAACCTGGGACACCACCATACCGGCCGATGCGTTGATCGGAATCGGGCTCATGTAGGGGCCCATCAGCCCGGAGACAAACGCCATGGGCAGCAGGGCCGCCATGATAGTCAGGCTGGCCATAATAGTGGGTGTACCCACTTCATCCACTGCCACCGGGATAATGTCTTTTTTGGCCCGACGGCTGTTCTGGATGCGGCGGTTAATGTTCTCGGTAATGACAATGCCGTCGTCCACCAGGATGCCGATGGAGAAAATCAGCGCGAACAGCGAGACACGGTTGAGGGTAAAGCCCCAGGCCCAGGAAAACACCAGGGTCAGCAGCAGGGTGATCAGCACCGAAATACCGACGATCAGCGCCTGGCGCCAGCCCATAAAGGCGAGCACCAGCAGCATCACCGCCAGGGTGGCGGAGACCAGGTCGGAAATCAGCTTCTGCGCCTTGTCAGACGCGGTCACTCCGTAGTCACGGGTAACCAGCACCTCCACGTCGGCCGGCAGTGCCCGGTTGCGCAGCTGGTCCAGGCGCTGTTCGATCGCGGTAGTGATATCGATGGCGTTTTCACCCGGTTTCTTGGCAATCGCGAGGGTGACCGCAGGGTAGACATCGCCGGCCTTCCCTGCCCGTTCATCCCCATGGGCCGGTCCGAAGCCCGCCAGCACGCTCTGGTCGGGTACGGTACTGCCGCGACGAACCTCCGCCACATCATCCAGGTACACAGCCGCGCCCTGGTGCATCCCCACCACCAGGCGCTTTACGTCTTCGAGGGACTGCAACAGGGTACCGGCCTGCACCGGTATCGAGAGATTATCCCGGGTTACCCGGGCTTCCTGGCTGGAGGCGTTGGCAGACTGCAGGGCACTTTCGATATCCGCCGTGGTCAGGCCGAAACCGGCCAGCAGAGCCGGATCAAATACGATATCCACCCGGTCGGGCACGCCGCCCACTGTGTAGATATCCCGGGTACCGGGTACCCGCTTCAGGGCCACTTCCAGCATATGGGCCAGGCGGGTAAGTTCTTCCCCGCTGTGGGTGCCGGTGGGGTCATACAGTGTCAAGGTCATCACCGGTACATCATCAATGCCCCGGGGTTTTATGACCGGCTGGGAGGCGCCGAGATTCTGCGGCAACCAGTCCTGGTTCGAATACACCTGGTTGTACAGCCGAACCAGGGCGTCCTGGCGGGCGATGCCCACCTCGAACTGCACGGTGATCACCGCCTGGCCCTGACGGGACACGGAATACACGTGCTTCACGCCCTTGATTTCGCTCATTACCTGCTCGGCAGGTGTGGCAATGGCGCTTTCAACCTCCCGGGTGCTGGCACCGGGCATGGCCACCATGATGTCCGCCATGGTGACATCAATCTGAGGTTCTTCTTCCTTGGGTGTCACCACGACAGACAGGACACCAAGAATAATCGCAAGGATCGCCAGCAGCGGCGTCAGGTGGTTGTTCTGGAATACCCGGGCAATGGCTCCGGACGGGCCGACCGGCGGCAGGTTATCACTCACAGCCATTACTCCCCTTCAGCCCGGGCGTTTTCAGACAGGCTCAAGCGTTCGCTGCCCACCAGCTCATCCGGATTGGTCACCACCCGTTCGCCTTCCGAAAGCCCGGCCAGCACCTCCAGCCGGTCGTTCTCGCGAACACCCAGGCGAACCTGGCGCAGACGGGGCTGATCCTGGCTGTCCAGCACAAACACGGCCCGCAGTTCGCTGCGCTGAATCAGCGCGCTGGCCGGCACCCACAGGGCCTCCCGGCTGGCTACCGGCACACTGACCTTCACCAGCATGCCCGGGAACAGGCTGCCATTGGGTTCATTCAGGCGCAGCCGCAGGCGGAAGGTGTGGGTTTCCGGATTGGCGTAGGGATAGAACGTCAGCTCGCCGGTTTCCAGCACCCGGCCGTCGGCCAGGGTAACGGTAGCCTGGCGTTCGCTGCGGGCCAGATCTGCGTACTTCTGGGGCAGGTCAACCACGACCCGAAGTTGCTCCAGCGACAGGCCGCTGAGCAGCGGCTGGCCCGGGTTCACCGACTCGCCCAATTCCACATGGCGCTCGGTCAGGATTCCGCCATAAGGGGCAATAATGCGGGTGTAGTCCAGTTGTTTCTGCGCTTCTGCCACAGAGGCTTCCGCCCGCTCCACCCGGGCCCTGGCCGCACTGAGGTTGTTCCTGGCCTGGTCAAACTCTTGCCGCGACACCAGGCCCCGCTCATGGATGGCTTCTATGCGGGTGTACTGCTGCCGGGCATCCTGCAAACCGGAGCGGGCTTCTCCAAGGCCGGCTTCCGCCTGCCGAAGGCGCGACTGCTGCTCGCTGTCTTCAAGGCGCACGATCAGGTCTCCGGCTGCGACCGAATCGTCCACATCAAACGGCAGCTCGACCACCGTACCGCTGGTCTGGGCCGACACCGTGCTCTGCTGAACTGCCTCAATCAGCCCGTCAAGGTGTACGGTTTCATTGAACGGCGCCCGGGTTACCGGCGTGGCCTGGAGATCCTGTGCCGGAGCTGCGATGGAAAAGAGTAACCAGGGTGCCAGCATCCATCCGATCAACGCGCGCTTAGCCATCAACTTATTCCTTTTTGGTATTTGCTAATAACCGAATTCTAGCACCATTTTCACCCGATGAAATCAGGCCCGGAGGTTATTTTCCGGCTGTTCCGGCGGAGCCTCTGAGCCGCCCTCTTCGGCTGGTTTCCAGCCTTTGTCACCCAGGTCGTCACTTTCCGCCAGCAACCGCAGCAGGCGCTCCCGGGTCATGGCCTCGTGCAGCTCGATCTGGCGCTGTTCGTTACGCAGGGATTTCAGCAGTGCCGTTGCCATGAAGATCATCAGCATCATGAACGGAAAGGCCGCCAGTATGGAGATGGTCTGCAGCGCTTCCAGCCCGCCACTGAGCAACAGTACACCGGCCACAGACACCTGCACTATGCCCCAGGTCAAGCGGGACCAGCGTTTCGGGTTGAGCACCCCCTTGCTGGTGAACATCCCCAATACAAAGGTAGCCGAGTTAGCGGACGTAATAACAAACAAAACGATCAGCACCAGCATCAGCCCGCCCAGAATGGCGGTACCCGGCAGGTATTCCAGGGTGGCAAACAAGGCCGAACTCATTTCCGCGGTCACCGCCTCGCCCAGCGCCGCGCCCTCGAACAGTTCGAAATACAGCGCCGAACCGCCAAAGGTGGAGAACCAGACAATACTCAGCAGCACCGGCATACCGATCACCCCGAACACGAACTCGCGGATGGTGCGGCCGCGGGAAATCCGGGCAATAAAGCTGCCCACAAACGGCGCCCACGACAGCCCCCAGGCCCAGTAGAAAATGGTCCAGCGCTCTACCCAGTCATCGCCGGTGTAGGGCGTCATCACCAGGCTCATGCCCACCATGTTGGAAAAGTAATCCCCGATGGCATTGGTCATGGCCGCCGTAATGAAATCGGTGGGCCCGAAGAAAAACACGAATACCAGCAAACCCGCTGCCAGCACCATGTTGGCATCACTCACGTAACGGATACCGCTTTCCAGCGGCGCCAGCGAACACAGCAGAAATACCGCGGCCACACCCGCCAGGATGAACAGCTGTTGGCTGACCCCGAATGCCGTGCCGGCAACCGCCCCCAGACCACTGTTGATCTGGATAACCCCCAGCCCGAGTGTGGTGGCAACCCCGAACACCGTGGAGACGACCGCCAGGATATTGATGGCATGGCCGGCACCGGAATCCACCCGGTCGCCCATGGTGGAGCGGAAAGCTTCACTGATCAGGCCGGGGCGCTGCAGCCGGAAACGCACATAGGCAATGGCCAGCCCTACCAGCGCGAAATTGGCCCATTGGTGAAAGCCCCAGTGAAACAGCGAATAGCGCATGGCCATACTGGCCGCCTGCGGGCTTTCCGGTTCAGCGGAACCAAACGGCGGCGAAACAAAGTGGCTCATGGGCTCGGCCACCGCCCAGAACACCAGCCCCACCCCCATACCGGCGGAAAAGATCATGCCCAGCCAGGTCAGGTAGGAGAACTCCGGCGCCTCGCCGTCGGCCCCCAGTCGTATCCGGCCGTAGTCACTGCCAGCAATCGCTATGCAGAACACCAGGAAACCCGAGGTGGCAAACAGGTACAACCAGCCAAAGTGCAGGGTGGTGAACTCCAGGGCCTTGTGGGCATAGAAGGACAACTGGTCCGGCATCAGCCCGCCGGCCACCACAAAGACCGCCAGCAGAACAAATGAACTGTAGAAAACCCAACCGGGACGATGACTCATAACAACCCTGTTATCCGATACTGCTGAATTTATTGCGTTCCCATTCTAGTCATATTGGCCAACCCCTGCAGAAAGGCACAAAAAAACCCCGGGCAGACTCAACATCTGCCCGGGGTATAAATGTCACCCGCCGGCTATGAGAAGCGGGTAACCGCCATAATCGTCTTTACCACCGGGCCGTGAGTGCTGCGCGCACGGTACGGCCGGGTTCGTTGACCTTGAAAAACTCCTCGCCCAGAGCATCCGCTTTGCTCACGTGGGATGCCCAGGTCTTGTCGAACACGTTATCCACCGCCCAGGTCAGGCTCAGGTTGGCCATAAGCGGATGGGTACCGGACAGGTTGAAGACGCCGTAACCCGGTGAGGTGCTGGGATCAAGGCCAGACTCCAGGTCTACCCGATCCTGCCGGCGCGCCAACTGCCATTCGGCTTCCAGGGTGTGACCCTGATGATGCCAGCCAAGGGTCTGGATAAACTGAATGGGCGGAATCCGCGGCAGCGCCTTGTCGGCATCCCGGTTTTCACCCCTTACAGACGCCAGCTTGCTGTTGGTGCTCCAGGTACCATTGCTCCAGCCCAGCTGGCCTTCGACACCCAGCAAGCGGGCATCAATGTTGTGGTAGCGGTCCTGGGAACGCAGAACATAGTCGTCCACCTGGTCTACCCAGACCGCCGGACGCCAGTTCCAGTTGCCTTCACGGCCCGACAGGCTGATTTCCAGCTTGTTGTGCTTTTCGGTATCCAGGCCCGGGTTACCCACCCAACCCAGCATTTTGTTGACGTAGCGTTCGGTCACTCCAGGGCTGCGCACACTGTGGCTGGCCACGACATCCAGGCTACGATTCGTCGCGTAACGCCACTCACCACTGACAAAGCCACTGACGTTGTCATCATTAGCATCAGTGTTGGTGGTGCCATATACCTGCTCGTAAGCCTTGGCCGCACTCATCGACACCATGGTTCCATCTGGCTTTTTAAGCATGTAGGTCTGGTCAGCCTTGGTGGCCTGCATCTCTTCGCGGTCGTAACGAATACCGGCACCCAACCGGGTGTTCATGCGGATCTGGTGGAAGGCTTCAACAAACACACCCACACGATCCCGCTCAACGCCAGGCCACATGTAAGAGGCCACAACGTCTTTATCCACGTTGTTCAGGGCGGCATCCCAGTCGTTGCTTTCCACATCGACACCGATGGCAATGTCTTTGGTGTAGTTGATGGTCTGATCCAGCACCAGCCGCACGCCTTGCGTACTGGTCTCCGAGGCGGTCAACATTTTCATGGGAGCCGTTTGCTCGCGCAGACTGAAGTTGTCCATCACATGGTCAACGTCCGCCTGCCAGGCCATCAGGTTCCAGCCGCCGTTGGCAACGGGCGCACCCAGCTCCAGTCGATACAGGTCGGTATCGGTTTTCGGCGCGTCCATACCACGGCCCGGGAAGCTGACATCCCGCTCTTCCTGGCGGCTGACCATGCCTTTGATGTAGAAGCCGTTATCAGCTGTCCACGCACCATCCACCCGGCCTTCGGTGTTTTCGTAGGAGCTGCGGACTTCGTTACCGTCGCCGTCTTCGTAGTCGTCGGCTTCGTCGTAGCCGCCGGCCAATCGAATGAAGGCATCCTTGCTACCGGCCGCTACGCTGCCGTTCACCAGTTTGCCTTCGCCATTGTCGGCGCCGCCCAGGGTCAGGTGGCCGGTTGTGCGGTTGTCATCCGCAAATTCCGGAGCTGCAGTGGTGGCCACCACCTGGCCGCCGGCAATCGGCCCCCAGCGCAGGGTGCGGTTGCTGGTGCGCACTTCCAGCACCGGCGCCAGCGCCGTACTCAGACGGCTGGTGGGCGGGTCCATCCGGCTCGGGCAGGCGCCTTCCACCCGCATGCCGTCCAGCAATACCTCAACCCGCTCCTCGTTCTGGCCACGGATCACCGGGTCCAGGCCACGGCCACCCATACGGGACAGCGACACAGACGCATCAGACGACAACCGTTGTACCGGCTCGGTCTGGATAGCCGCCGCAGAAAGCCTGGCCGCTTCGGCGGACTGGCCTTCGGTTACCCGGATGACCACCGGGTTTTCAGCTTCGGACTGGGCATTGGCAAGGGGAGCGACGGTATAGCCGGCCATCACAAGGCTGATACAGCGAGCCAGGCGGGTTTGTCTCAACATCGGTTGGCAGTCCTTGGATCGTTCTAGTTGGTTGCATGACTAATGATCCGGAATTGTAAGACCCTTCCTTAAGCCTGGCTTGAGACACAATGCCGCACCTCTTTGGGGGTATCTCCGATAGGTGCAGAAGCACATTGTTTCGCCCTGCACTTGCAAAACCACCGTCAGATGTGGTGAAATCTCGTCCCTTTTTTTGGGTGGTCGCAAATTCTTGCGACTTTCAATACGCGAATTCCGAGGGCTTATCCCATGACAGCAAAACTCGACGAAAAGCTGGAACCGATTTACCAGGACGTTCTGCACCGCAATCCCGGTGAGAAAGAGTTCCACCAGGCAGTTCATGAAGTGCTGGAAACTCTGGGGCCCGTACTGGTCAAGTATCCCGAGTTCGCCGACAAGAAGATCATCCAGCGCATCTGCGAACCAGAGCGCCAGATCATCTTCCGTGTACCCTGGCAGGACGACAGTGGCGAGATCCACATCAACCGTGCCTTCCGTGTTGAATTCAACAGCGCCCTGGGGCCCTATAAAGGCGGCATGCGTTTCCACCCTTCCGTTTACCTGGGCATCATCAAGTTCCTGGGCTTCGAGCAGATCTTCAAGAACGCCCTGACCGGCCTGCCCATTGGCGGCGGTAAAGGTGGCAGCGACTTCGATCCGAAGGGCAAGTCCGACGACGAAATCATGCGTTTCTGCCAGAGCCTGATGACCGAGCTGTACCGTCACCTGGGCGAGTACACCGACGTTCCTGCCGGTGACATCGGCGTGGGCGGCCGCGAGATTGGCTACCTGTTCGGCCAGTACAAGCGCATCACCAACCGTTACGAGTCCGGCGTGTTCACCGGCAAGGGCCTGGACTGGGGCGGCAGCCGTGCCCGAACCGAAGCTACCGGCTACGGCACTGTATTCTTCACCCACGAAATGCTGAAAGCCCGTGGTGACTCCCTGGAAGGCAAGACTGTCGTGGTTTCCGGCTCCGGTAACGTGGCCATCTACGCCATCGACAAGTGCCACGAGCTGGGCGCCAAGGTCATTGCCTGCTCCGACTCCCAGGGCATGATCGTGGACGAGAACGGCATCAACCTGCAGACCCTCAAGCGTATCAAGGAAGTTGAGCGTCGTCGCATCAGTGCCTACACCGAGTTCCACAAAGACGCCAAGTACGTGGAAGACGGCAACATCTGGAGCGTTCCGTGTGACGTGGCCCTGCCTTGCGCCACCCAGAACGAGCTCAACGGCAGCGATGCCAAGACCCTGGTCGAAAACGGCTGTATCGCCGTTGCTGAAGGCGCCAACATGCCGACCACCCCGGAAGGCATCATCATCTTCCAGGATGCCAAGATCGCCTACGGCCCGGGCAAGGCAGCCAACGCCGGTGGTGTTGCTACCTCTGCGCTGGAAATGCAGCAGAACGCCAGCCGTGACTCCTGGACCTTCGATTACACCCAGAAGCGCCTTGAGGAAATCATGATTGATATCCACAAGAACTGCTACGAGACTGCGGCCGAGTTCGGCGCCGAAGGCAACTACGTGCTGGGCGCCAACATCAATGGCTTCCTGCGGGTTGCCAAGGCCATGAACGCCATGGGCGTTATCTGATCCTGCCATGAACGGCGAAGAACCTCGCCAGTCCGAAGACCGGGTATCTACCGGTCTGGCCGGACTGGACGAGGTTCTGGATTACCTCAGAATCGGCGATAACGTTGTCTGGCGGGTCTCCCACCTTGATGACTATCGCCGATTCGTCCTTCCCTTCGTTGATGCCGCCGCCGATGCCGGCCGGCAGATTCTCTACCTCCGGTTTGGCGACCATCCGCCGATCATTGAAAACCACCCTGCCGTTCGCACGATCGAAATCGACGCCCTTGGCGGGTTTGAAAGCTTCACCAGCCGGGTCTGGCACCTGATCGAGCAACACGGTCGCGGCGCGTTCTACGTCTGTGACAGCCTGAGCGAGCTGCTCAATGCCTGGGCCACCGACGCCATGGTGGGTAATTTCTTCCGGGTGGTATGTCCGTACCTGTTCGAGCTGGATACCGTGGCCTGGTTTGCCCTGCACCCGGAGCGCCACTCCCGGATGACCCTGGACAGAATCCGCCAGACTACACAGGTAATGCTGGACGTTCGCCGCCATGGCGACAATGTGCAGGTACAGCCAATCAAGGCCTGGCGCCGGCAATCGCCCACCATGTTCCTGCCCCACCGGGAGCATAACGGCCAATTCTGCCCGATTACCGACAGCAGCGATGCCACCCGGTTACAGGCCAGCCTGGAACAGGAAAGCCTGCACCGGCAGCCCCTTCTGGATTACTGGGACCGATTGTTCCAGGACGCCAGCCGGGCCCTGTCCGAAAACGACGACGCCGCCATTGCCAACCTTCAGGAGCAGGTGCTGCAGGTTCTGGTCAGCCGGGACCCGCAGATACTGGAACTGGCCCGCCGTTATCTCTCGCTGGAAGACCTGCTGGCCATCCGCGGCCGGCTGGTGGGCAGCGGCTATATCGGCGGTAAGGCTACGGGCATGCTGATTGCCCGGAACATCCTGCTGAAAGACGATCCGCAACAATGGCAGGAGATGCTGGAACCCCACGACTCCAGCTATCTGGGCACCGATGCTTACTATGCCTTCCTGGTGCACAACGGCCTGTGGCCGGCGATCATGCGCCAGCGCTCCGCCACCGGTTACCTGGCAGAAGCCCCGGCCCTGCAAAACGGTATTCTGCAAGGCCGCTTTCCCGATGAAATCCGGGCAGACCTGGAGCGCCTGCTGGACCACTACGGCCAGTACCCGATCCTGGTGCGCTCATCCAGCCTGCAGGAAGACGGTTTCGGCAATGCCTTTGCGGGCAAGTACGACAGCGTGTTCCTGGTCAACCAGGGCTCGCCCGAACAGCGACTGGCCTCGCTGGAAGATGCCATCCGGCAGGTGTATGCATCGTCCATGAGCAAAGATGCGCTGGTATACCGCAAACAGCGGGGCCTGGACCAGCGGGAAGAACCCATGGCACTGCTGATCCAGCGGGTAAACGGCCGGTTCCACACCCGCTACTACCTGCCGGATGCCGCCGGCGTGGGGGTGTCCCGCAACACCTTTGCCTGGGACAGCAACATGGACCCGAAAGCCGGCATGGTGCGACTGGTGATGGGCCTGGGCACCCGGGCGGTGGACCGTATTGAAGGCGACCACGCCTGCGTGATGGCACTGGACCATCCCACCCGGCAACCGTTCCGCAACCAGGACGAAAGCTTCCGGTTCTCCCAGCACCTGGTGGACCTGCTGGACCTGGAAACCGGGGGCCTCGAAACCCGGCCCCTGAGCCAGATGCTTCCATCTGCGCCAAACCTGCCCATGAACCACCTTGCCGAAATCGACCGGGACGCCACCGCCAGGGCCGAGCAGATCGGCCTTGATGGCCCGGTCTGGCGCCTGACCTTCCGGCCACTGGTGCAGGGCAGCCGGTTTATCAACCGGCTATCGAGCCTGCTGGCCACCCTGGAAGCCGGTTACCGGCATCCGGTGGATGTGGAATTTACCCTGCATCTGAATGCCGAGGGAGAGCCGTCTTTCAACCTGGTGCAATGCCGCCCACTGGCCACCATTGGCGAAACCGGCCCGGTGCAGATTCCGGACCCGCTGCCCGAGCCCCGGCTGCTGTTCCGGACCCGGGGCCATTTCATGGGCGGCAACATCAACCTGGCCATCACAAGGGTGATCCGGGTAAACGCCGCCATCTATGCCGGCCTGAATACCAATGAGCGCTACGAGGTAGCACGGCTGGTCGGTGAAACCGTGCGGGCTTCGGCCGAAGCCACGATGCTGGTCGGCCCCGGTCGCTGGGGCACCAGCAGCCCGGAACTGGGTGTTCCGGTGCGGTTTTCCGACATTGCCGGCGTGGCCGCGCTGGTGGAAGTGTCAGAAAACGCCGGCGACATGGTGCCGGACCTGTCCTACGGTTCGCATTTCTTCCAGGACCTGGTGGAAACCGGCATAGCCTATGCGGCCCTGTTCCCGGATACCGCCCACTGCCAGTACCACCCTGATCGCCTGCCACCCTGCCAGCTTTCAGGAATGGCTGGGCAAGCTGCAGAAGCCGTGGAAGTCCATCACATCACCCGGGGCCAGCTGCAACTGACCGGCGATGTGGTAAGCCAGCAACTGGTGTGTTATTTCACCGATTGACCCCTGACAAAAGGTCGCACGTTGTTCAGGTGCGCCGCAGCCGCTTGCTGCTAGAATGCCCTCATGGAATGGCTCACTCACTCTCAGACCGGTTTTCGCCAGGCTGCCCGCTACCTGCTGGGCATGCGGCTGGCCATCATCACCACGCAACTGGTGGCTATTGCCGTTGCCGAATCCGTCATCACCCTGGCGCACCGGGCCGAGGCCCTGCTGGTTTGCCTGCTGTACGGCGTGTTGGCCACCCTTGGCTGGCTCTGGTTCAACCGCAAACCGCCCGAATCCTCGGTTCCGGTCAGCCTGACCCTGGCCACGGACCTGATCCTGATCGGTCTTTGGCTGTTCTACACCGGTGGCTATACCAATCCGCTGGTGTCGGTGTTGCTGCTGCCCATTGCCGTGGCCATTATCCTGGTACCAACCCGCCAGAGTATTGCGCTAACGCTCACCGGCATTGCCGTGTACACCGCCCTGGTCATCTGGCACACCCCGGTGGTGCACGATCACCACGGCGGCGACCTGGCCCAGCTACACCTTGTCGGCATGTGGGTAACCTTTGCCCTGACCGCCGGCATTCTGCTGCTAGTGGTGGGCACCCTGGCCCGTCGCCTGCGACACCAGCAAAGCCAGCTGTCCCGGTTCCGGGAAAACCGGTTGCGGGATGAGCAGGTAATCGCCCTTGGCCTCTCGGCGGCGGCGGTTGCACACCGGCTCGGCACGCCACTGAACACCATGACCTTGCTACTGGACGAAATCCGTTCCCACGGCGGCCAGGGCAACCCGGAGCTGGAAGAAGACCTGGACATGATGGGCCAGCAGGTGATGCTGTGCAGCAGCCACCTGCAGCAGCTCACCAAAACCGCCGTAGAAGCCAAGACCGCCCAACTGGAAACCCTGCCAGTAGGTGAGTGGCTGGCCAGGTTGCGGGAATCCGCCACCCTGCTGTGGCCGTCCGGCCCTATCCAGTGGGCAAAGGATCATCCCGATGCCCGCATTGCGGTCGACGCCACCCTCGACCAGGCCATCCTGAACCTGTTGGCCAATGCCCTGACCGCCAGCCCCCAGTGGGTAGCAGTCAGCAGTCGGCAAACCGATAACGGCCGCATAGAGATTGTGGTCGAAGACCACGGTGAAGGGTTGGAGGCCGCCCTGGCCGGAGCACCCGGCGAAGACATAGTCGATTCCAGGAACGGTCTGGGAGTTGGCCTGTTTTTGTCTAATGCCACCATCCAGCGGCTGGGCGGCAACCTGAAAGCCCGAACCGGCAATACCGGAACCACCATGGTGATCGATTTGCCAAAGGCCGTGACATCCACTGCAGGAGAGCCGGAATATGTCTGAACAGGAACAGTGGCTGATTGTTGATGACGACCAGGCCTTCCTGCAGGTGCTGAGCCGCTCCCTGGCCCGGCAGGGTATCGAGGCCATCACCGCCAGCAACCACGACAGCGCCATGGATGCGCTGGATGCCCACAACATCCGCCGCTGCGTGCTCGACCTGAACCTGGCCGGCGAGAGCGGACTGCAGTTGCTGCCGGAACTTCTCGACACCAACCCGGACCTGGACGTACTGGTGCTCACCGGCTACGGCAGCATTGCCACTGCCGTGGAGGCCATGCGCCGGGGGGCTGCCAACTACCTGTGCAAACCGGTGACCGTACAGCAGCTGATCAGTGGCTTTGAACCGCTGGAAGCCCCGCCTGAATTGCGCCCGGAGCCACCCTCGGTGGAAGAAATGGAATGGGAACACATCCAGCGGGTGCTGAATGAGCACGAGGGCAACATCTCGGCGACGGCCCGGGCCCTGAACATGCACCGCCGCACCCTGCAAAGGAAGCTGCAAAAACACTCCCGCTGGCGCCAATAACCCCAACGCAAGCTATTCAATCCACACGATTTTGACGGACATCAATTCCGTCAGACTAATGTGTAATGCCCGCAATTCGCGTATACGCTAGGATTGCGCGGCGCCTGACTTTTGCAATAAATGGATAATCCGCTGACTGTCACTGCGGCCATCTCGGCCTCTACGGACGGTTAAACTGATTGCGATTGCTATACTTTCCGGCGCACTCACAGGGAGGAGAGCCAACCGCCAATTACCGGATTTACCCGAGATGCCCAAAGGTCCCGAACACATCGCACCAACTGCTGATATTTCCCCGGCCCGGCTGGCACTGGTGGCCACCACCACCAGCAACATGGTGCTGATCCTGGATGGCGAGGCCCGCATCGAATGGGTAAACGGCGCGTTTGAGGCCCATACCGGTTACCCCCTGACCGATATCCGGGGCAAAAAGCCGTTTGACCTGTTACCCGGAACCGGCACCGACAAGGAAACCGTCGCCCGCATCCGGGCGCACTTCGCCAACGGCGAACCCTTCGAAGAAGACATCCTGCACTACACCGCCAGCGGCACCCCGTATTGGGTACACACCTGCAGCATGCCGATCGGCAAAGCAGAGGGCGTAGACCCGGGTTTTGTCATCATCCAGACCAATATTTCCGACCGCAAGCACGGTGAGCGGGGCCTGCGCATTGCCGCCAGCGTATTCGACCGCAGCCACGAGGCCATCCTGATCACCGACAAGCACAACCGCATCATGGATGTGAACCCGGCCTTCGCCCGCATCACCGGCTACAGCCGGGAAGAAGTGCTGGGCCTGAACCCGAACATTCTCAGCTCCGGCCGGCACTCCAAGGCCTACTACCAGTCCATGTGGCGCTCTATCGAGCAAAACGATTTCTGGCGTGGCGAGCTGTGGAACCGGCGCAAGAATGGTGAGGAATATGTGGAGTTGTTGTCGGTCAGCCGGGTTCACCTGGAGGAGCCGGGGCAATATTTCCACGTGGCGTCGTTTTCCGACATCACCGCACTGAAAAACCATGCCCGGGACCTGGACCGGGCTGCTAACTACGATGAACTCACCGGCCTACCCAACCGGCAGTTGCTGGTGGAACGTCTTCACACGGCCCGCCAGCACGCCGACCGCCAGAAACGTTCGCTCTCGGTGTGTTACCTGGACATTGACGGTTTCAAAGCCATCAACGACGAATTCGGCCACGACGCCGGCGACAAGGCCCTGAAAACCGTGGCCGACCGCCTGGCCCACAGTCTGCGCCGGGGCGACACCATCGCGCGGATCGGCGGCGACGAGTTTGTCATCCTGGTTCAGAGCGACAACCCGGAAATCGTCTATCAGCGACTGCTGGCGGAAGTGAGTCAGCCGATCCCGGTGGCGGATACCTTTATTACGGTCACCGCCAGCCTGGGCGCCGCCATTTATCCGGACGATAACACCGACGCCGAAGGCCTTATCCGCCACGCCGACCAGGCCATGTACGCGGCCAAGGAAAAAGGCCGTAACCAGTTCCACATTTTCGACCCGGGTGAAGACGCCTTCCGGCGCCAGCGCCGCAACCAGCTGGTGGAAATCGGCAATGCGCTGGAGCACAACGAATTCGAACTGTATTTCCAGCCCCAGGTGCGGCTGGCAGACTGCCAGGTCGTGGGCTTTGAAGCCCTGATTCGCTGGAACCACCCGACCAGGGGCCTGACCACGCCCGGGGAGTTCCTGCCTGCGGTAGAGAACAGCCATCTGGAAGTACCGCTGGGCAGCTGGGTGCTGAAAGAAGCCATCCACCAGATGAACCTGTGGAACGAGGCCGGTGAGCAGCTTGCGGTGAGCATTAACATCGGCGCACCGCACCTGATGGACCGGAGCTTTGTGCACTACCTGGAAAGCTACCTCCAGAGCCACCCGGAGGTAAATCCGGAACAGATCACACTGGAAGTGCTGGAATCCACCGCCCTGGAAGACATTCAGCGCGCCGAGAACGTACTGGCAAAGTGCCAGACCCTGGGCCTCCAGGTTGCCCTGGATGATTTCGGAACCGGGTTCTCATCCCTGACTTACCTGCGCACCCTGCCGATCAACATGATCAAGATCGACCAGAGTTTCATCCGCGACATGCTGCAGGACGACAGCGACCGGGCGATTGTGGAAAGTGTGATTTTCATGGCCCAGCGCTTCGAGAAACCGACCCTGGCCGAAGGCGTGGAAACCATGGCCCAGGCCGAAGCGCTCATGGCCATGGGCTGCAACCTGGTGCAAGGCTATGCCGTGGCCCGGCCCATGCCGGCTTCCGAGGTGCTGCGCTGGCTGGCCATGTGGCGGGAGAATGCCTCCTGCAAGGCCCAGTCGGAGCCCCCCGCTAGCGATACCGGCGCTGGTCCAGGGTGCTCAACCGGTCGGGATGGAACACCATCAGGCCGGTCACAAACGCTCCGTTGATAAAGCCTTCGGGAATCATGAACAGCGGCAGGTAGCGCAGGTATTCGTGCACCAGCATGTCGAAACTATAGGCTCCGCTGGTCCAGAGCAGCAAACACATCACCACCCCGGCCGCCGCCACTGACAGCCCGGCACCAAAGAACCCGCAAAAGAAGATATAAGCGAAGAAATTTCGGAAGTTACGCCGACGCTCCCACAGCATGATGCCGTGGCTCACCAGGGCCGGCACCATCACAGTGACCAGCCCGTTGGCGGCAAACATCATCAGCGGTTCGCGCCCGGTAATCACCGTAATCACCAGCGCCAGCAGGCCGGCGAGCACTGCCAGGGCCCAGCCCACCATCAGGGTAATCACAGTGATACCGAAAATATGAATGGCCAGCCCGGGCGATATCCCCGCCCTTAACTGCCAGACAAACCCCAACACCACCGCAGCGCCAAACAGCGTGTGCTGGGCCGCGTCATCGTTGCGGAAGGCCCGCCAGTCCACGGACCGGAGGGCGGCAATCAGAACCAGCACAAACAGCAGTGCCGTGAACAGCCACTGGCCAGTGGAGAGCAGGTTGTCAGTCATTCCCATCAGTGGTCACCGGTTACTAGCGCCAAGAAACACGGGGGCAGTGTTCAACATACCCCCGCGCCGGTCAATGGGATCACTGCGCTCAGATCATGCGATCGCCGGCCGGTTGGTGAGTGCCTGCCAGGCCTCATAGGTGCTCAGGTACACGCCACCGCCCAGGTGTTCCAGAAACTCCGTGCACTTGAGCCGGTCCATCACCGGGCCTTTCACCTCCGACAGGTGCAGCCTTGCGCCGGCATCGTGCAGGCGCTCGTTGATGGCTTCGAGGCTTTCCAGCGCCGAGGCATCAATCAGGTTCACCGCGGGGCACACCAGCACCAGGTCTGTCAGTTCCGGCTCCCGGGTGATCAGGTCCATCACCGTTTCCTCAAGGAACCGGGCATTGGCAAAATACAGGCTTTCGTCCACACGCAGGAACGTCACCTTCGGGCAAAGCTCCACATCATGGCGCAGCACGTTGCGGAAATGCTCGGTGCCCGGCACCCGCCCTACCACGGCACTGTGGGGCCGACTGGTTCGATACAGGAACAACCCGATGGACAGCGCCACCCCGGCAATAATGCCTGCCTCCACGCTGTGAACCAGGGTCAGCACAATGGTGGCCAGCATGGCGCCAAAGTCGGTACGGGAATACCGGAAGGTGCGAGCCAGCGCCGGCAGGTCGATCAGTGTTGCCACCGCCACGATAATGGTTGCTGCCAGCGTCGCCTGGGGCAACCAGGCGATAGCCGGAGTCAGGAACAGGGTAGCCAGGGCAATACCTACAGCCGTGTAAGCCCCCGCAGCCGGTGTTTCCGCGCCGGCATCAAAATTGACCACCGAGCGGGAGAAGCCACCGGTTACCGGCATGCCACCGGAGAATCCGGAGCCCAGATTGGCGGTTCCCAGCCCGATCAGTTCCTGGTCCGGGTCGATGCGCTGCCTGCGCTTGGCGGCCAGGGTTTGGCCTACCGATACCGACTCCACAAAGCCCACCACACTGATCAGCAGGGCGCTTACCGCCAACTGGGACCACAGGGACGGATCCAGG
This sequence comes from Marinobacter sp. P4B1, assembly GCF_001447135.1. Lineage (NCBI taxonomy): Bacteria > Pseudomonadati > Pseudomonadota > Gammaproteobacteria > Pseudomonadales > Marinobacteraceae > Marinobacter > Marinobacter sp. P4B1. The sequence continues at coordinate 1,091,397 of NZ_LLXM01000015.1, read as the reverse complement.
CTGGGCATGGTGAAAACAGGCAAGCCAGAGGGTATGTCACCCACCAGCCTTACCCCCTGCTCATCCAGTCTCAGGGCCCAGGCCACCAGGGTGGTCACCACCACCGCCAGGATCGGTGCAGTTTTGGTAATGATGTCTGCCGCGCGCGGTGCCAGCCCCAGCCTCTTCAGCACCGGTTTCAGGTAACGGCGGGACCAGATCAGGAACAACAATGCCCCGGTGCCCACCAGAAGGGTAGGCATATTGGTATCACCCAGAGCGCCGAACAACGATCCGACAATATCGATCAGGTTGTGCCCGGACGACTGGATACCAAACAGGTGCTTGAGCTGACTGGCCGCAATCACAATCCCCGATGCGGTAATGAATCCCGAGATTACCGGGTGGCTGAGGAAATTGGCCATAAAGCCAAGCTTCATCACCCCCATTACCGTCAGCATCAGGCCCGACATCACCGCCAGCAGAACGGCTCCGGCGAGGTATTCCGGCGTACCGGCCTCAGCCAGTGGCGCCAGAGCGGCCGCGGTCATCAACGAAGCCACGGCTACCGGCCCGACAGACAATGTCCGGCTGGTACCAAACACGGCATAGATCACCAGGGGCAGGATACTGGCATAGAGCCCGACATGGGCAGGCAGGCCTGCCAACAGGGCATAGGCCAACGACTGCGGGATCAGCATGACCGTGACGATCACAGCCGCGATCAGATCACTGGTGACCTGATCGCGATTGTAGCGCGGCGCCCATTGCAGAATGGGCAAGTAGCGTTTCAGGTTCATACCCGGCTCAGAACCGGTTAACCGGAACTTTCAGGTACACCTGACCGTTGTCTTCCGCCGGCGGCATGTGCCCGGCCCTCATGTTCACCTGAACAGAAGGCAGAATCAGCCGGGGCATATCAAGGGTGGCGTCCCGTTCAGTACGCATCTTCACAAACTCGTCTTCCGAAATGCCCTGGTGGACATGCACATTGGCTTCACGCTGTTCAGCCACCGTGGTCATGTGGTGGTACTCATCCCGACCCGGCGCCTTGTAATCGTGGCACAGGAAAATGCGGGTCTGTTCCGGCAGCGCCAGTACCTTCTGGATCGACTGGTACAGTGTGCGGGCATCGCCACCCGGGAAATCGCAGCGGGCAGTACCGTAGTCCGGCATGAACAGGGTGTCGCCCACGAAGGCGGCATCGCCGATAACGTAGGTCAGGCACGCCGGTGTGTGGCCCGGAGTGTGCAGCACATAGCCTTCGAGGTTGCCAATGGTGAAGGTATCGCCTTCCTCAAACAGCTGGTCGAACTGGCTGCCATCGCGTGCAAATTCGGTCCCGGCATTAAAGGCCTTGCCAAAGATTTCCTGAACGTCGACGATTTTTGCGCCAATTCCCGTCTTTCCGCCAAGATGTTCGTGCAGATAGGGTGCTGCCGACAGGTGGTCTGCGTGTACATGGGTCTCCAGAATCCACTCAACCGTCAGGTTGTTGTCTCGAACGTACAGGATGATCTCGTCTGCAGAGCGCACGTCGGTGCGGCCGGCGGCGTAGTCGAAATCCAGCACCGAATCCAGGATGGCACAGGCCTGACTGTCCGGATCACGCACCACGTAACTGAACGTATTGGTGGGTTCGTCGAAGAAATGCTGAACGATAGGCTGAGTCATGGTATTCACCTTGGATGTCGCCGATATCTATGATTTGATCTAAGGATATACTGAAACGATATATAAGGTGAAATTCTGTTTTCTTATATAGGCGATAAGCTCGATGCATCACACCGGGCACCGGAACACGTTCCGGCCCCCGGCAGGGTGTTTGCTCAGCGTTGCCCGAGAAGCTGTGTGGCCTCGCGGCGGCGACCGTCATCTGCCAGCTCACGACCCGGCCTGCCTGGCGCCGACAGTACTTTTTCCAGGTACACCCGCGCCCGCTCCGGCTCATCCTGATCCAGCAGAAAATCCCCGAAAAAATAATTGGCATCAATGCCATCAGGGTTGATCGCCAGGGCTTTTTGCAGATAACTCCGCGCCTTGCTGTCATCCCCGAACCCCAGCGGCCAACCCGGCACCTGGTAGTATAGACTACCCAGAGACGTATAGGCCGAGCCATCCAGTGCCTCTGGATCGATGTCCAGTGCCGCTTCCAGTGAAGCCCTGGCCTCTTTTACCAGCCCCAGGGCGCCCAGACCGCCTTTGGCGCCAGCGTAGGTGCTGAGCACAATACCCTGCCAGATCAGCGGTTCGGCCCGGCCCGGGTAATCGGCGACAAAGGTCTCAGCGTCCCTGGCCAGTGCTTCAAACGCCTTTTCCCTGTCGTCCTCGGGCAACTGATACTGGATCTCGGCCCAGCGTTGCTGAATGTGCACCAGCTCAGCCTGTATGTCCTGAGCCCACAGAGGCATGGCCAGGACACTGGCCAACATCATTGCTATCCACTTCATGACATTGCTCCTGAATCCAGAAAGCGCCGGATGACCGGCAGTTGTTTCAACATGGCTTTATCCACCATCTTCGGCAGGATGCCGTTGATCACCACAAACAGTTTTTCCGGCCAGCCCAGGAAGCGCCGGCGCTCATCCTTTTCCATGGCCTGAAGAATCTGGGCCGCCACGGTTTCCGGAGCGTCCATGGCATTGCCCAGCGCCCGGTTCAACTCGTTCACCGGCTCCGGGTTCATGGCCGTGGCGGTCGCCCTGGGGGCCACGTACACCACCTGCACCGGGGTATCCGCCAGCTCCCGGCGCAGGGCTTCGGTAAAGCCGCGCAGGCCGAATTTGCTGGCACAGTAAGCGGTGTAGCCCGGGAACCCGATACTGCCGAAGGTGGAACCCACAAACACCAGGCCGCCCATCCCCGCTTTACGGAACCGCGGGACAAAATGCCGGGCGACCAGCATGGCGGAACGCAGGTTGACCATGAGCTGGGCGTCCAGGTCGCTGACCGCCATGCCCTCCAGCGCCGCAAAGCGGTTCTGGCCGGCGCAGTGGATCACGCCATCAATATCCGGATACACCTCGGTCAGCTGTTGCAGTTGCCGGTCCAGTTCCAGGCTGGCCAGCTCCAGGTGCACCGGGGAAACGCCTGCGCGCTTTTCCAGCCGCTCGGGATGGCGGGTCGCCACAATCACCCGGGCACCACTTTCCACCAGGGGGCTGATCAGGGCCTGGCCAATGCCGCCAGTGCCGCCCAGCAGCAGAAAGGTTCGGTCATGCAGCCTCATGGCGCTGCTCCTTGTTACTGGCCGGCAGCGGAATGCTGTGCAGCATGTCGCCGTAAAGTCGATACACCATGCGGGCCGACTCGATGATGACCTGCTGGTCGTCCGGATCTGTAATGCTGTCCATCAGGTTGCGGAAAAACTCGAAGTGCTCCTGGTCCAGTGCGCCGTGAGAATACAGATAGCTGAAGGCCTGGTCAGGCAGGCCCAGCTGTTTCTGGATGGCTTCGCCCAGCGGCGTGGCCAGTTCGATGGAGGTGCCTTCCAGTACCTGAACCATGCCGAAAAAGGCGGCCGGGTTGCCGCGCTGGATGCGGTCGTACAGGTATGCCACCATCAGCTCGATGGAGGTATCCGGCTGGCCATGGCGGATGGCTTCCTTGTCTTCACCACAGGCTTCCAGGTCGTTCAGGATCCACTCGTGGTGGCCGTATTCTTCCTCGATGTATTCCACCAGCGCCTTGCGCACAAACTCCAGCCGCTCAGGGAGCCGCCCGCCGCAAGCCATCATCAGCGGTACCGTGTGTTTCACGTGGTGGTAGGCCTGGGTCAGAAACCAGGTGTAGCCTTCAAGGTCAAAGCGACCCTCCTGGATGGCTTGAATCACCGGGGCTCCGGTGACATGGGCCCGGGCCTGTTCGGTTTCGGATTGCAGTCGGTCAAAAAATGCCATGTTGGAGACTCCTGGCGTTGTCTGTTGGGGAGAAGTGCCCGCAGGCACAGAAAGATTCATAAAAAGGGGAAAGGCTTCAGCCATGAGCATGGGCAGGTCAGCCTGAATCTGATGCCGCACCGGGCGGCCGTTGGCGGTGATATGGCCTTCGGCCTGGGTCAGGGGTTGCCGGCGGATGTACACGGCCTGCAAGCGGGCGTAGTCGGGCAAGCCGGCATTGAGTGCCGTCAGGGCTGCCCGCAGCTTGTCAGGGCCACGACCATCCCGAACCACCAGCAAGGCGCTGGGTTGTGGTTCGCCATCACCAAACACCACGGCCTGGGCGGCGCCCACGGCCTGTACCAGCTCGCTCTCCAGCCATTCCGGGCTGATGTTGCGGCCAAAACTGGTAATGATCAGGTTCTTGGCGCGGCCGTTAACAGCCAAGAAGCCCTCCGGGCTGATCGCCCCAAGGTCTCCGGTGTCCAGCCAGCCATCATCTTCGGGCTCGTCGCCCAGATAACCCAGATGGGTGTTGCCCCGCACCAGAATCCGCCGATTGTCGTCCACCTGAACCTGTACATGCGAAAGCGGCCGGCCCACAGTGCCCTCCCGCTCCACGCCCGGTACATTCAGGGCCACCACCGAGCCACACTCAGACAAGCCATAACCTTCATACAGGGGCAAATTCATCGCCCGGCCACGGGCCAGCAAATCCGGTGAAACCCGGCCACCACCAACGGCCAGGAAACGAAACGAATCCGTGGCCAGCGAACCCTGCTCGGCGGCATTGACCAGCGCCATGGCCAGCTCCGGCACCAGAATCACCGAATGGGGCTGGTGCTGATTCAGGCCGGCCACCAGCTGACCCAGTTCCAGGCCGCTGCTGCCAGTCATGCCCAGGGTTTGCAACGGGGCAACCGTCACCGTGGCGCCCATCAGCAGGGGCAGGTAAACCCCGGCAATGTTCTCCAGCAGGGTTGCCAGCGGCAGAATGCACAGGTGTTGCTCCAGCTCCACACCTTCCAGCCGCTGCTGCAGCGCACCGGCGGTCGCCGCCAGCTGCTGCGCCGACAGGCACACGCCCTTGGGGGTACCAGTACTGCCGGAGGTGAAGGTAATCTTGGCGGTGTGTTCCGGCATCCAGGAGGCAGCAGGGGACACCGGCAAATGTCTCAACCAGACGCCATGACCGATCATCTCCGCCTGTTCTGCTTCGCCACTGAATACCAGGGCATCCAGCCCGGCCCGCTGAATCAGGTGCTCGGTCTGGCTTCTGGAAAAAAACACCGGCACCGGTACACACACCACGGCCGCCATCAGACAAGCCAGGTCCGCAACCACCCATGCCGGGGTGTTGTCGCCACACAGGCCGATGCGTTTCACGCCCAGGCTCCGCAACTGCCCGGCCACCAACTGCGCCGCCCGCCATAGCTGCTGATAACTGAAACTGGCGTCTGGCCCCTGCAGTGCAATGCGCTCCGGATGTTGCCGGACCCGCTGAGACAGGAGATCAAGCAAGGCGGCCATAGGCACCTCCGAGATCCGCCTGCGGTTTATCCTCGGCCGCAACAACCGGCTGCACCAGCTTCAACAAGCCGGCGGCGCGCAAGGCCGCCATACCATCAGCGACCTTGATGGTCATCACCACCGGATGATGGTCGTAATAGCGACCCCAACCAGCGCCGCCATCCGGCAATTTTGAAGGGTCGGCATCCGCCAGCACCTGCGTGGCGATGCCGAGCCGATGGAAACTGTTGCGCAGCTGGTCGGTACCGGTACACACCACCCAGTCATAGCCGGCAGCATCCAACCACACTGAGAGCGAGGCGAACAGATAGCGGCTGACCCCGGCTTCCACCCCGGCCAGGTGGGCAATTTCGGCAATACCGCTGCGCCTTGTTCCCGGTTCCGGCATCAGTGTTTGCACCGGCACCGACAGGTAATCCTCCAGAAAAAGCCGTTCCTGTTCCGCATTGCGCACGCCAACGGCGGCCAGCAGCGTTCCCTGAGCGGTTGTCAGGGCCAGAAGCCGTGGAATACGCAGGGAAGGCTTGGCCCCGTACGCGTGGAGGAAGCGGCGCCGAATGAAATCCGACACCGTGTGAGCCAATGGCGTGTTGGACTGGATTTCGCAAAACCACCGGCCAGCACAACGGACGGCCGGAACCAACTGCCCGGAATCCGGAGGACAACAGGTCGACATTGTTAACGGATCAGTCATGGCTGCTTTCTCTCTGCTTGCTTTTCCTGGCCCAGACGGACGCAGGGTCATGGCTGACAGATTAGAAAGGCTGGCTTAAACCAGTCTTAAGACGGCACCACAGCAACCTTAAGAGCGCCTTAAGGTTTCTGTGCCTGCACGGTTAAGGCTCACTTAAGAAAGGAGGGGTAGATTGCGGCCAACCTCGGGGCTATCCCGAAAACAATCGACACAGACGCAAACACCTATGCCCAAAGCTCGCCATTTTTTTCAACGCCGACTTGCCCGTTTCCTTGCAGCCGGCGGACTGGCCACGCTGTTGCATTGGCTGATGATGGGCCTGCTGGTTCAGGCCGGGCTTGACCCCAGGCTAGCAACAGCAACCGGAGCCACGGCCGGACTGGTTTTCAACTACGTGGCCCAGCATCAGTACGCGTTTGCCTCGAACCTGCCGCACCGAGTCGCGATGCCGCGATACCTGGCGGCAGCCAGTCTGGGCTGGACCCTGAACCTTTTCAGCTTCTCCGTTCTCAGCCTGGCTGGCCTCAAAGTCCTGTCAGCACAGTTCCTGGCCACGGCACTCGTCACGGTTGCCAATTACTTCTTTGCCAAGAGGTTTGTTTTCCATGAAAAAACAACGCTCAAGCTCCCCTGAACCTATGCTGAGCATAGTTATTCCGGTCCACAACGAGGCTGAAGTGCTCCCGGCCCTGCTGGCTCGACTCTGGACAACCGGGCAAAAGCTCGACGGCAGCTTTGAGCTGCTGTTTGTCGACGACGGCAGTCGGGATGATTCGGTCGCCATTCTGATGGCCGCCAGGCAACGGCAGCCAGAAATCCGTGTCTTGCAGTTGTCCCGAAACTTCGGCAAGGAGGCGGCAGTCTCGGCCGGCCTGGAGCACGCCCGCGGCGAGGCCGTGGTGCTTATGGATGCAGACCTTCAGGATCCCCCCGAACTGATTCCCGACATGCTTGCCGAATGGCGCAAAGGGGCCGATGTCGTGCTGATGAAACGCCGATCCCGGGCCGGCGAAAGCTGGCTTAAACGCATCACGGCCAGCCTTTTCTATCGTCTGATCAATCGGATCAGCGATTCTCCGATCCCGGTGGATACCGGCGACTTCCGGCTGATGAGCCGGCGCACAGTCGAGGCCTTGAAACAGCTCCCGGAACGCAACCGCTACCTCAAGGGCATGTTTGCCTGGGTGGGTATGCCCACGGTGACCCTGGAATTCGACCGCGACCCCAGAACCGCAGGCACCACCAAGTGGAACTACCTGAAACTCGTGCACCTGGCCATGGAAGGCATCACCTCCTTTTCGACCCGACCGCTGCGACTGGCCCTTGTGCTGGGCCTGCTGGCGGCGGGCGCCGGAGGAGCGGTGGGTCTGTGGGAGGTAATCCGGGCACTGGTCTTCGGCATTTCAACACCGGGGTATGCCTCCCTGATCGCCATGGTCACCTTCCTGTCCGGCGTCCAGCTTCTGTGTGTCGGCTTGCTGGGGGAATACATCGGGCGCATCTATATGGAAACCAAGCAACGCCCGGTCTTTATCGTGGCGGAAGACAGCCATGAAGCCATGGCTTACGCACAACCCCTGCTGAGAGTGGCCGGACATGACCAGAATCAGTAACACCTTGCTCTGGCTGCTGGTCTCGGTGCTTGCCGCCAGGCTCGGCCTGTCTGCCTTGTTGCCGTTCGCAGACACCACCGAACCCCGCTACGCAGAGATGGCGCGGATCATGGCGGAAACGGGTGACTGGATTACGCCGTGGTTTGATATTGGCGTGCCTTTCTGGGGCAAGCCGCCCCTGTCGTTCTGGTCCCAGGCGCTGTCGTTCAAGCTGTTTGGCGTCAACGAATTCGCCGGCCGACTGCCGTCGTGGCTGGCCAACGTCGGCATCGTCTGGCTGGTATACAGCCTGCGGCGCTACCTGCATCCCGAGCCGCTCGGCAACGGTGCCAAAACGCAAGGGCTCTGGGCTGCGTTGATCTACGCCACCACCGCACTGGGATTTCTGTCTGCCGGCACGGTAATGACGGATTCATTTCTGGCGCTTGGCACCAGCCTCACACTGGTGAGCCTGGTCATTCGCCTGCAAGGGGGCCCGCCGCTCTGGAGCTGGCTGTTCTTCATCGGCCTGGCTATTGGTCTGCTGGCCAAGGGCCCGCTGGTTCTGGTGCTGGCTGGCCTGCCGGTGTTCCTCTGGGCGCTCGCCTTCAACCGCTGGCAGCCCCTCTGGCACAGCCTGCCCTGGGTGCGCGGCCTGGCCCTGACCCTGCTGATTTCAGCCCCCTGGTATGTTCTGGCGGAGCTGAAGACACCTGGCTTCCTCGATTACTTCATTGTCGGCGAGCACATCAAGCGTTTTGTCGTCAGCGGCTGGCAGGGTGATCTGTACGGCAGCGCCCACGATTTCCCCCGGGGCACTATCTGGCTCTATCTGGTGCTTGCCAGCATGCCTTGGGGGCTGGCTGCGATGGCCGGGATGGTCCGCCACCACTGGCGCGGTGTTCACAAACTGCAGCATTGGCTTAGTGGCGAACACAACGTCAGCACCCTGGTGGTGCTGGCGGCGTTAGCTCCGGCCCTATTCTTTACCCTGGCTGGCAACATACTCTGGACCTATGTGCTGCCGGGGCTGCCCTTTGTGGCCGTGCTTGCCTCGGGATTACTGACACCAGACACCGGCCAGCGCCTGCCGCGCCCCACGGTAGCGGCCAGCCTGCTCATCCCCGTGCTCGGCACCCTGGCCAGCGGCTGGGTCTACCTGTATCCGGAGCAACTGAAAACGGAACGGGAGCTGGTGATGACCGCCAGCCAGCTGGCCGGGCGTTCATCGGCCAGACTTGTGTACACCGGCGAACCGCCATTTTCGGCCAGGTTTTACAGCGCAGGCAGAGCCGATAGCATTGACGTGGAAAGTCTTCGTCTTCAGCTCGCGAATGGAACTCTGCGGCGACCTTTGGCGGTGGCCGTGGGAAAAAACCAGCATGACTTACTTGGCCAGTTGCAGCAGATTACCGATCCGGTCGACGAAAACCGGCGTTACAAGCTGTTCCTGCTGGAACCGATGACCAACAATACGGCTGGGAACAGTAATTCGGACCGCAAATTGCCCGCATTCCATTACACTGAAAAACACCAGCAACCTTTGAGCTAAAAACCAACCGGATGGCGTAGCCAAATGCGCATACTTCTGACCGAAGACGATCACCCACTGGCCAACACCATGCTGAGCATGCTGCGGGACGACCAGAATACCGTAGATTGGGTCGATGATGGCCAACAGGCTCTGAACGCCTTACTGAACGAGAGCTTTGACCTGGCCATTCTTGACTTGACGTTACCCCGTGTCGATGGCCTGGACATTGTCCGCCAGGTGAGGGAGCAGGGCGTAGAGTTGCCCATCATCATCCTGACTGCGCGGAGCGAACTGACCGAAAAACTACAGGGACTGGATGCAGGGGCAGACGATTACCTGACCAAGCCCTTTGCCATGTCAGAACTGAAAGCCCGGATAAGGGCTGTTACTCGCCGCCGCTCAGGCACACGAGCCTCAGGACTCAAGGTGGGGCGACTCGTGCTTGATCCGGACTCTGCGCAATTGCAGGTAGGCACAGAGACGTTCGTGCTACCCCGTAGCGAACTGCAGATCCTTCACTATCTGATGCGGCACCCTGATCAGGTGGCAACCAGACGACGTTTGGAGGAACAACTTTACGGCTGGGATCAGGGTGCCGAGAGCAACGCCCTGGAAGTTCACGTTCACCATCTGCGCCGGCGGCTGGGTAAGCAGGCCATTCGCACTGTGCGCGGCGTTGGCTACATGCTGGACAGCAAAGCAGCCTCGGAAGGCCAAGAAATATGAGCCTGACACGGAAGCTGATTCTGCTAATTACCAGCACTGTTTTTATGATCACTCTAATCGCGGCAGGCTGGGGGTTCTATGTCAGCAATCACCAGTTGGACGAACTGTTCGATGCGGAGCTGGCACAAAGTACCCGGATTGTGCAGGGGCTGGTGGAACATCTCTCGAGCACTCAGTCTATCGAGCAGTTAGCCTTTACGCTGTCGAAAACTCTCGAATTGCCGGACGCATTATTTCAGGGCGATGAAGAAGAGGACGAAATTCTGCCCGACGGTGCCGGGCATAAATACGAACGCAAAATCGCTTTCGAAGTCTGGTCTCCTGATCAACAACCTGTGCTGGACACGCTCCGGGCTAACGATGCCCAGGGCCTTGAGCCAGGATTTGCCTGGCAGGAGGCCGCCGGCTATCAATGGCGAACGTTTACCATGCGAGATCCATCGACCGGGTTCTGGATACGTACCGCCCAGCGAGAGGACGTTCGGGATGAACTGAGCCAGGAAATTGCGCTGGGCAACGTTCTGCCTTTTCTGTTGGCGTTGCCTCTACTGGCCATAGCCGTCCTGGCATCAATTCAGGTGAGCTTCAAGCCTTTGAGAAAGCTCGAAAAACCGGTTCGGAACATGGCGCCGGAGAACATCCATCCCCTCGATGATCGTCAGGCTCCGAAAGAAGTAGCTGGATTGGTGCACGCAGTCAACGGCCTGTTGAGACGGCTGAATCAGGCTCTGGAACGTGAACGCCGCTTCTCCGCTGATGCTGCACATGAGCTGCGAACCCCATTGGCCGCGCTGCGCCTGAACCTGGAGAAAGTTTACGGTGACAACCCCGAACAATATGGAGACCTTATCCAGGCCGTAGACCGAATGGTTCATCTGGTCGAACAAATGCTGTTACTGAGTCGGGTGGACTCCGGCGCTCAGTTTCCGCCGGAGCATCACAATCTTTCCGCCATTCTGGAACAAAGCATCGCAGATGTTGCACCGCTGGCGCTAAAGAAAAACATAGAGCCGGTGCTCCAGGACGAAACAGGTCAGTCCCTGATTAGCTGCCATCGTGCCCTGATTAACACCCTCATGCGCTCCTTGCTGGCCAACGCCATCCAATACAGTCCGCCTCATACCATAATCACCACCAATCTCGTTCCCACAGGTGAAGGCTACGCCATTTCGGTTTGTGACCAGGGTCCTGGAATTCCCTCGGAGGAGCGTGAACGCGCACTCAGCCGGTTTGTGCGACTGGATCAACGTAAAGGTGGAGGCGCAGGGCTGGGGCTGGCGATTGCTCGGCGTATTGCCGAGCTCCATGGTGGCCATCTTATCCTGGCAGACAGGGCAGACGGTCAACCCGGGCTTTGTGTGCAAGTATGGCTGCCAGCACGATGCCCGGCGCTCACGAAACACTCTTAAGATTCGGTTAAGCTTCAAGGCTGATAATTCTCCGAGGCATAAACCGCACGGCAACATGGTTTGGTTAACATCTTGGAGAATATCTCAATGTCTCAGCACAGCACTCTGTCACTGGTCATTCCTGCAAAAAACGAGCAGGAAAACATCGCGAAGCTGCTGACCGAGGCCTTCAACGTTATGAGGGATTACCCGGGCTTTGAAGTCGTGCTCGTGGACGATGGCAGTTCCGACCAGACACTGGCAACAGCTCGTCGCACTGCCGAGGCTTTGGGGGGCAGGCTATTGGCGGTTCGACATGAACAGAGCATCGGACAGAGCGGGGCACTGGCGACCGGTATCCTTCGCGCCACAGGCCAACTGATTGTGACAATGGACGGAGATGGTCAAAACGACCCCGCCGATATTCCAGCACTGTTGCAACAAGCGAACAGACTTCACAATCCCGACTTTTGTATCGCCGGCTATCGTATAAATCGGAAGGATACAGCATGGAAACGTTTCCAATCACGCCTGGCTAATCGTATTCGCAACGCCTTTCTACATGATGGAGTTCCCGATACAGGCTGTGGACTGAAGCTGTTTCCCCGGTCGACCTTTCTCAAACTGCCGTGGTTCGATCACGCCCATCGGTTCATTCCCGCGCTGGTGAAAGGCGCGGGAGGCGAAATCGCCATTGTCGAGGTCAATCATCGCCCAAGAATGGCCGGGATTTCCAAATACAATGCCTGGAACCGTGCATGGGCCGGAATCGTCGATATGATCGGCGTTATGTGGTTACTTCACCGCACACGAGTTCCTCAAATTGCAAACCTAGAGGATCCGAACAACAGTCGACCGGCAACGGAACGGGCTTGATATGGCTTCGGGACTGCGCTGGCTATCTTTCGCCATCCTGGTATTAACAGGCTATCTGACCATGAGCGGAGACTGGTTCGGTTTTCTGACCGATCAGGATCGCGTGGCAGATTTCCTGAACAGTAATGGGCTGGCGGGACTTTCAGCCATTACGCTGCTCGGTGCACTTTTCACTGGATTCGGAGCCCCCAGACAGGTCCTCGCTTTCGTTCTGGGATTTGCCGCAGGCAGCATTCAGGGTGCGATCCTATCGACTATCGCTACAGCCATTGGCGCGACAGGCTGCTTTTTTGTCGCACGCTGGCTTTTGCGAACATCACTCCTGAACCGTTTTTCAGATCGCATGCAACGTTTTGACCTGCTGTTCACGGAAGGCACTCTGCTCAAAATACTCATGATCAGGCTGTTGCCGGTAGGCAGCAATCTTGTCACCAATCTCCTCGCCGGGTGTTCCGGGATACGATTCGTCCCATTTTTGTTGGGCAGCGTTCTTGGCTACCTGCCCCAGATGGTGATCTTTGCAATGGCCGGCGCAGGGATTGGCCAGGCCCGTCTTGACCAGCTTGTGGTAAGCGCGGTTCTGTTCGCGCTGGCAAGTGCCATTGGCGCTTACCTGTATCACAACCAGCGCAATCAGACCCTTGCTGATTCCGTATCTGACCCCTCCTGAGTTGCAATTATGACACTCGACTTCCGTCTTCGGCGTTTACCCGACACCTTATTCAATCTGCCTTACAATCAATTGTTACTGGTGGTACTGGCCTTCGCGGCACTCATGATTCTGACCGGCATCGGGTTACGCTCTCCGTGGCCCGCCGACGAACCGCGATTCGCCGAAGTCGCCCGGGAAATGGTGGCCTCCGGGCAATGGCTGCTGCCCATGCGGGGCGGCGAACTCTACCCGGACAAACCACCGGTGTTCATGTGGGCCATTGCCTTTTTCTACTGGCTGACCGGCAACCTGAAAATTGCGTTTCTGCTACCGAACGCCCTGTGCAGCCTGCTAACCCTGGGCCTGGTGTTCGATCTGGGCACACGCTTGTGGAACCAACGCACCGGCGCCATTGCCGCACTGCTGCTGATGGTGGCACCCCAGTTCCTGATTCAGGCCCAGCGAGCCCAGATTGATGCCATGGTGGCCTGCTGGATCATGGTGGCCTGTTACGGTCTGATCCGGCATTTTTTCGTGCAGCCGTCCTGGCGTTGGTATTTCGTGGCTTGGGCCTTTATGGGTCTTGGCATTATTACCAAAGGGGTTGGCTTTCTGCCCGCCTTGCTGTTCATTCCGATACTGGCCCTGAAACTACAGGACACTTCTCGGTTTCAGGGCACACTCCGCTGGCGCTGCGCCCTCGGGCCCCTGGTCATGCTGGCCGTTGTGGCCGCCTGGCTGGTGCCGATGGTTCTGGCCGTCAGTCACCTGGGCACCGACGAAGCCCTGGCCTATCGCGACAACATTCTGTTCAAACAGACCGGTGAGCGCTATGCCGATTCCTGGGGGCACATTCAGCCCTGGTATTACTACCTCGCCAGCGTGATTCCCTCGCTCTGGTTTCCGCTGCCGCTGTTATTCCTGGCGCTGTTGCGGCCGGTTCGTGAAGTTCTCAAATACAGGCCGGAAGTTTTGGTATTGCTGGCGTGGGTTGTGTTGGTGGTGGCGTTTTTCAGCCTTAGCCCTGGTAAGCGCGGGGTCTATGTGCTGCCGGTTTTACCTGCACTGGCCCTGAGCCTGGCCCCAGCATTGAGTGGACAAAACCCGGCACGCTGGTTCGGGGCAGTCATCAGTGCTCTGCATCTGCTGCTTGGTGCAGTCTTGATCACCCTGGGCGTGCTAGCCTGGAATGACCACCCTCGTCTGGTGGAAAAGGTCGCTGACTACACCCAGGATCCGGCTCGACTGCACGAAGCCGGCACCCTGTTGTTCACCCTTGGGCTTATCTGGGTGGCAAGTCTCATGGCGCTCTGGCGCTGCCGGGCACTCGGGCGCTGGTTCATTGCCCTGATGGTGAGTTGGCTGGTGTTCACAACCTGGGGTTACCGGATTCTCGAGCCATTGCGCACACCCAGAAATGTGCTCGCCGCAGCCGAGCAGTTCGTGCCTGCCGACGGGCAAATTGGCATGATTGATTTCCGTGAACAGTTTATTCTTTTCTCGAAGCGGGATTTCACTCATTTCAGCTTCTTCAATTCACTGGAACAGGAAGATCGTAATGCATGGGTCTGGATGAAGAAGACGCCAGACAGTTACCTCATTGTGGCCGATCGGCATGCTCTGTCGTGCTTCACCACTGACGGCGCAAAATCAATTGGCACCGCTCACCGGGATACCTACGTGCTGCTGAGCGACCAGGACATGACGGACAGCTGTGACCCCCCGGACAAGGTGACACACTTTACCACCGACAACCCCGGGGAGTGGATGGACTGATGCCACTCTGAGAACGCCGCAAACTTTGCTGGTCTCACGTACAATGGGCGCTTTTGAATTCTCAAGGAGGCGCCCTTGCTCCCTCGCTCGCAGATTGCACAAGAATGGCAGGCCTTCTGGCTGGCCCTGGGCTTCCTGACTCGTATCCCAATGCTCGTTCGGATTGATTACTCCCAGCGCCTGATGAACCAGAGCAGCGTTTATTTTCCCCTGGTGGGCCTTCTGCTCGGCCTTGGCTATTGCGCCGCCTACTTTCTGTTCTCATTGGTGGCCAGCCCGCTGGCGGCCATTATCCTGGTAGTTATTCTGCACCTGTTTATCACCGGGGCCTTCCACGAAGATGGCCTGGCCGACAGTGTGGATGCTCTCGGCGGCGGCTATACCGTTGAAAAACGACTGGAGATCATGAAAGACAGCCGGATCGGAACCTATGGCACAGTGGCACTGGTGATGGCCTTGCTGCTGAAAGTAGCTCTGCTGGCTGAGGCTGAATTGATCTGGCTTGCGTTGCTGGTGGCACCTGCGGTTTCCCGGCTGACACCACTGATATTGATGGCCTGCCTGCCGTACGTCACTGACCCCGATAAGAGTAAATCCAAGCCGGTGGCAGACGGTTTCTCCCGCAGCCGCTTGCTGGCGGCCGCGGGGTTTGTGTTGTTGCTGGCAGCCGGATTATCACTCTGGCAGCCGTTACTGATTCCCGCAGCCATAACGGCCGTCCTGCTGGTTGCTGTGTTCTGGGGCAGCTATCTTCGTAGCCAGCTTGGCGGCTACACCGGCGACACCCTGGGCGCAGCTGTCGTGTTCAGTGAACTGGCGCTGTTGCTGTTTCTCTAACGTGGGGGCATCGTCAGTTATCCACCGTGAAGGACACTATCCGGGACAGGTGGCTGATGGGCATTTCCGTCTCTTCGTGCCAACGGTTGAACGCCTCCTGGGCCTGGCTCATGCCTTTCTTGCTGGCCGGTGAGGCATCCAGTATTCCGGCCCGGGTCAGGGCGGTAACCACATCGTGGGACAGGATAAAACCATCCCAACCCACCCGGCGCAGGAAGTACTGGGCTGAGTTCCCCCCCAGACGCTCACCGTTACGCTTCAGGTAGAGCAGCAGCCCCACCTGATCGGTCGACGGCCACTGGGCCAGAAACTGACCAAAGCTGCCGTGGTCTTTCGCCACATCCATGATCATCCGGGCATTTTCCGGCACGGTCCGGATCTTCTGCATGTTGCGAACGATACGCTCGTCTGTAGCCAGCTGCTCGAGCACTTCTGGCGGCACCTGCTGCCAGTAGGCGGGCACAAACCCTTCGAAGGCCGCCTCAAAATCCGGCCACTTGTTCTCGATTACCCGCCAGACAAAACCAGCCTTGAAAATGCATCGGGTGATCTCGGACAGGTAACGGTCGTCGCCGATCTCCGCCAGACGATGCTTTTCGGTGACCGGAGGCAACAGGGATTTCAGGGCCTGCTCGCCACCCTTCCGGGCCAAGGCCTGCTGGTAAAACACAGAAAACTTCATAGACCCTCCACAGAGATCCCCAAATTGGGACTTAAAGAGCCCAACATGGGATTGAAAATACCCAAATCAGGTACTAAAGTACCCATATTGAGACTCATGAGATGCGACCTGACCATGCCCGGAACCAGTATCGGTGACGCACTGTTTACCAAAACCCAACAGCGCCTGCTATCGCTTATCTATGGCCATCCAGACCAGAGCCTGTACCTGAATGAACTGGTACGGCTGGCAAATATAGGGCGCGGCACCGTTGTCCGCGAGCTGGCCAAACTGACAGATTCCGGTCTGGTCGTCATGACCCGACAAGGCAACCAGAACCACTACCAGGCCAACCCGGACAACCCGATCTTCGATGAGCTGAAACACATCGTCCAGAAAACCTTTGGTATTTCCGATGTGCTCCGGAATGCCCTGGCGCCACTGGCGGATACTCTCGAACAGGCCTTTATCTACGGTTCCGTGGCAAAAGGGGATGCCCATGCGGGCAGCGATGTCGATGTCATGCTGATCGGCCACGATCTCAGTTACAGCGAGGTTATGGAACTGCTGGCCCCCGCCGAACAACAATTACAACGAACCATCAATCCCACGTTATACTCTCCCGCCGAGTTCGAGCAGCGTATCAAAGACAATCAGAGTTTTGTGACCCGGGTGCTGGACCAACCCCGCCTCGACCTCCGCTTCAGCCACTGAGACAGGACACATTGCATGGAAGCACTCGATAATCTGGTCAGGATCCGACGACTCAAGGCAGAACCACCTGATGCCCGGGAGTTCGAAGGCATGCTCAAGGCTGCCGACACCAAGCTCCGGGACGCCTGCATTGAGGGATTGTCTGAGGACAGCCAGTTCTCTCTGGCTTATGGCGCCGCCCACGCATTATCGCTCGCCGCCCTGAGATGGCACGGGTATCGTTCCGAAAGCCGTTATATTGTCTTCCAGTGCCTGCAACACACCATTGACTTACCCAATGCCAAATGGCGCGTGTTGGACAAGTGTCATTCGGCCCGCAATCTGGCCGAATACGAGGGCCACATGGACGTGAACCCCCAATTGCTGAAGGAGCTGATTGCGATCACTCGCGAGCTGCAATCACTGGTGAGGGATCTGCCGCCAATAGGAAACTGACGTCTACCGCGATGTCAGATCTGCTTTAACCGGGCCAGCAGGGACTCCTGATCAAGGGCGCCACCCCAGGTATTACCATGTACCAGATCCTCCAGCGGCAGCCGGGAACGCCAGCCTTTGGACTGTAATTCCGGTTGCTCCAGGAATTCACTGACATAGCCCAGGCAGAGATAGGCCAGCGGGTATACATGATCCGGCAACTGCAGGATATTCGACAGCACATCCTGATCCAGAATACTCACCCAGCCCACGCCAATGCCCTCGGCCCGTGCTGCCAGCCAGAGGTTCTGCACCGCCAGGCAGGTACTGAACAGGTCCATTTCCATAATGGAGTTACGCCCCAGGACATTGGGACCGCCGCGGGATCGATCACAGGTGATGCAGAGGTTGATGGGGCTTTCCAGAATGCCCTGCAGTTTCAGGCTCCGATAGGTTTGCTGGCGCTCGCCGGTGTAGTTTTCCGAGGCCTTTGCGTTTTCCTCGTTAAAACTTTCCAGCACCTGCTCGCGCACCGCCAGGCTGTCAATCACGATAAAATCCCAGGGCTGCATGAAGCCGACCGACGGGGCATGGTGGGCAGCTCTCAGGATGCGCGCCAGAACCTCCTCCGGAATGGCATCTGGCAGGAACTGGGAGCGCACATCCCGGCGCTCGAAGATGGCCCGGTACAGGCCTTCGCGCTGGGCCTCGGTGAAGGGATCATTCGGGTTACTCACAACTGCAACAGCCTCCTTAGCCGGTCTGTGTCCAGGCACTGCTCCACCTGATCGGCCAGGCGATCAAGTTGCTGCAGACGGTGACGCTGGTAGTCCACCGACTGCTCGCCCTGTGCTTTAAGGCCTGCCCAGGCCAGAATGGCATGGCAGGCGGCTGGCTCGTCGAAGACGCCGTGGATGTAGGTACCCGCCACCTGGCCATCCACACTGATGGCGCCATCCGGCCGGCCTTCCAGCTCTGCAAATGGGCGCACCAGCGCGGCGCCTTCGGTTACACCGTTGTGCATTTCATAGCCTTTCAGGGCGCCTGTCACCGCCGTGCTGGCAACATGGGAGGTCAGCCCGCCATTTACCATTCGGAGCTGCTTGCCCGGCACCATACGGGTAACCATTTCGAACAGGGCCAGGCCCTCGGTAGTGCCGGCTTCACCCTCCAGCCCTTCCGGGTCTTCCACTTTTAGCCCCAGCATCTGGAAGCCGCCACAGATACCCAGTAGCTTGCCGCCATACCGCCGGTGTTTCTGGATGGCTTCCGGCCAGCCTTGTTGCTTTAGCCACTGCAGGTCGTGCCGGGTGCTTTTGCTGCCGGGCAAGATAATCAGATCCGCTGGCGGAATGGGTTCATCCGTCCCCACGAACACCAGGTCAACGCCCGGGTGGAGTCGCAACGGATCAAAATCGTTGTGGTTGCTGATCCGAGGCAATATCGGCACCACCACTTTCAGGGCGCCGGCCTCACTGGTGCCGGCGGCACTGACGCTGTCTTCTGAGTCGATCACCAACCCGTGCAGGTATGGCAAAACCCCGAACACCGGCTTGCCCGTGTGTTCCGTCAGCCAGTCCAGCCCGGGCTCCAACAGCGCAATATCGCCCCGGAACCGGTTGATGATAAAACCCGCCGTCCTGTCCCGCTCACTGTCGGAAATCAACGCCAGCGTACCCACCAGCTGGGCGAAAACCCCGCCCTTGTCGATATCCCCTACCAGCAACACCGGACAATCAGCAGCTTCGGCAAAACCCATGTTGGCAATGTCGTTGGCCCGCAGATTGATTTCCGCGGGGCTGCCGGCGCCTTCGGCGATGACCACATCGTAGCGGGCACTCAGTGCCTGCCAGCTCGCCATCACCGAATTCATCGCCTCAGCTTTGTAGGCGTGGTAATCCAGGGCATCCATATTGCCATGGACCTTGCCCCGCAAGATCACCTGGGCCCCGCAATCGCTCTGGGGCTTCAGCAACACCGGGTTCATGTCACTGTGGGGCTCCAGACCACAGGCCAGGGCCTGTAACGCCGTGGAACGGCCAATCTCGCCGCCATCCACGGTGACTGCACTGTTCAGGGCCATGTTCTGGGGCTTGAATGGCGCGACTGAGACCCCCTGCCGGGCCAGCCAGCGACACAGCGCCGCCACCACCGTGGTTTTGCCAGCATCCGAGGTGGTGCCCTGCACCATCAGGGTGGGCATTTACAGCTCCACACCCTTCTGGGCCTTGATGCCCTGATCCTTGAAGGCATGTTTGACCACACCCATCTCGGTGACCGTATCAGCCAGATCAATCAGTTCCTGGGGAGCACCACGGCCGGTGACCACCACATGCTGCATTTCGGGACGGGCCTGCAGGTCGTCCAGCACCCGGTCCAGATCGATGTAGTCGTACTTCAGGGCGATATTCAGTTCATCCAGCAGTACCAGGTCATAGCTGTCATCGCTCAGCATGCTTGCTGCAACTTCCCAGGCATCGGTTGCGCTCTCCACATCCTGTTCCCGGTTCTGGGTGTCCCAGGTGTAGCCCTGGCCCATGACGTGATAGGTGACGTTCGGCAGTCCACGGAAGAACGCTTCCTCACCGGTGCTGAACGCACCCTTGATGAACTGGACGATGCCCACTTTCATACCGTGGCCCAGAGCCCGGGCCACCATGCCGAAGCCGGAACTGCTCTTGCCTTTGCCAGGGCCGGTCAGTACCAGTAACACGCCCTGTTCTTTCTGGGCACTGGCAATGCGCTCTTGCATGATTTTCTGTTTGGCGGCCATACGCTTGGCATGGCGTTCGGGGTCTTTGGCGCGTTCACGCATGATGACTCTCCTTGGGTTAAGGCGTTCGAGTTGCTCAGGAAAACCGGACTTCCTCACCGCGAAAGATCGCGCTAATCAAAGCAGGCGCTGACGGGAAGTATCCGTGAAAATAGCTGGCCACCAGTTTCTGGTCGCGATACACGGCCTCACCTTCAGAGCCAGCCTGCTTCTTAGCCCTGGCGGCAGGTTGCCACGGGGTCTCAAGACTGGAATGGTGATAGGTGTGGCCCCGCAGCCCGCCGAGCTGGGTTTCCAGACTTTGCAGACCCAATGCGGTCAGTCGGTTAGCCATGGTCGCCCGCCCGGGCACCAGGCCCAGCAGACGATGTACTTTGCCGTCTTTATCTGCCAGCTCTTCGGCACAGGCCATCAGACCACCGCACTCTGCCAGAATGGGCTTTCCGGCCTGGTGGAAGGCGCGAATCGACGACAACATGGCGAGGTTCTCCGCCAAGATGCTGGCATGCAGTTCCGGGTAGCCGCCCGGAAGCCACAACGCATCAGCCATCGGTACTTCCGAATCTGTCAGGGGCGAAAAATACACCAGCTCAGCGCCCATGGCTGTAAGCAGATCCAGATTGGCGCGATAGATAAAACTGAAGGCCGCATCCCTGGCAACCGCGATCCTGAGCCCCGCCAGCAGCTGTTCTGGCCGGGAAGGTGCCTCATAATGAAACGACACGGGCTCGGGCAGCACATTCAGACCCGCTGACATCAGGACTTCGGCAGCCTTATCCAGCCGATCACTGAGGTCGTCCATTTCAGCCGCCTGGACCAGACCAAGGTGCCGGTCCGGAATGTTCATGGCATCGTTTCGGGGTATTGCGCCCAGCAGGCTGATACCTTCCGGCAGGCTCTCCCGTAGCAGTTCGCCGTGGTAAGGACTGCCAATCTTGTTGGCAATTACCTGATGAACAGGGAGTTCGGAATCAAATCTCGCCAAGCCGAGGGCAACCGCGCCGAAGGTCTGAGCCATGCCTTTGGCATCAATCACCGGCAGGGCCGGAATACCCGCCAGCTTGGCCAGATCGCCGCTGCTGGGGCTGCCATCAAACAAGCCCATGGAGCCCTCCACCAGAATCAGGTCGGCGCTCTGGGCAGCCTCCGCCAGCCGCCACCGGCACTCGTCCTCGCCGGTCATCCAGGGGTGCAACTGGTAAACCGGGTTACCGGAGGCTACCTCCAGCACCATGGGATCAAGATAATCCGGCCCGTGTTTGAACACCCGGACGTTCCGGCCGGCGTTCCGGTGCAGTCGGGCCAGGGCGGCGGTGACCATGGACTTGCCCTGGCCGGAGCCCGGGGCTGTGATCATGGCGGCCGGGATTTTGTTGTCTGGCATGTGTTGCTATTCCCTGTCGTCTGAGTTTGGTGCAGACGGGCAGCGGGGCAGGGCTTTCCGGGACACGCTGTGAATACATCCCTGTACGCTTGACTGCAGCATCCCTGCTGCAGACAGTCCCGGAAAGCCCTGCCCCGCTACCCTCGCGATACTTCTGAGTTAGTCTCGTTTTGGCACGAAAAAAGGCGCGCCATCCACTTCTACCGTTGCCAGTTTCTGGTTGTACAAACGTTCCAGAGCGTTCGGCACCAGCATCCTTTCTGCCGGGCCCCAGCAGGCTTCGCCGTTGGGATACATCAGCAGAATATGATCGCACCAGCGGGCAGCCAGGTTCAGATCGTGCAGGCACATGAAAATGGCGTTCCCTGCTGCCGCACGGTCGGTGAGCAGTTTCATGACGGCCACCTGGTGATGCAGATCCAGGTGATTCGTCGGTTCGTCCAGCAACCAGGTATGAGGCGACTGGGTCATCAGGGTGGCAATCGCCACACGCTGGCGTTCCCCGCCAGAGAGGGTGCTGACCAGACGGTCTTTCAGGTGCAGAACATCCAGTGCTTCAAGTGCTCTTTCCGCCATAGCGAGATCGTCTGCCCCTTCCATCTGCCACGGAGACAGCCAGGGATGGCGACCGATCAGCGCGGTTTCCAGTACCGTTGCAGGGAAGCCGTCCTGGCGATCCTGGAACACCAGTCCCAGCTGTTGAGAGAACACACGGCGCTTTATTCCGGATACCGAAACATCATCAAGATACAAAGCACCAGCGCGAGGCGGCCGAAGGCCTGCGAGCGTATGCAGCAAAGTGGTCTTGCCGGCACCGTTGGGCCCGAGCACGCCCCAGATCTGACCGGAGCCGATCGTTAAATCCAGCGGGTAGCCATCGGCGCGGCCGGGAATATCAATCACCAGGTTCCGGGTACTCAGGGTCTGCATCTGACGGCTTTGCATGGCATCCATCAGCGACTCCGGTACAACAGATACAGGAAAGTGGGTACACCCAGTAACGCGGTGATCACACCCACCGGCAGCTGCTCCGGCGCGATCACCACCCGCGCCAGGGTATCCGCCAGCACCAGCAGTGTGCCGCCGGCCAAGGCACAGGCTGGCAGGATCAGTCGTTGATCGTTGCCCAATACCAGTCGCAGCATGTGGGGAACCACCAGGCCGACAAAGCCTATGCTGCCCGCCATAGTGACCGCTGTGGCGGTGAGCAGGCTGGCCAGTATGTATATCAACCATTCCAGCGGGCGCACCGAAATACCCAATGCCGCCGCCTGCATCGGCCCCCGAGCCAACACATTCAGGCTCCGACCCAGTGGCACCACCAGAACACAAACAACAGTCAACAATCCCAGTCCGGGCCATGGTATCCGGGCGTAAGAGACATCGCCCATCAGCCAGTACAGCATGCCCGGTAATTCCCGGGCCGGGCTGATCGCCAACATCAGGGTAATAACCGCACCCCAGCCAGCGGCCACCACCACCCCGGTCAGTAACAGGCGGGAGGGCGTCCAGCTGCCAGTGCCATGGGCCAGCCCAAACACCATCAAGGTCGCGAGCAGGGCACCGGCAAAGGCAGAACCGGAAATAACCGCGCCGCCAAGTCCCGCCAGCATCGCCAGTAACGCACCAACAGCCGCGCCGCCGGACAGGCCCAGAACGTAGGGGTCGGCAAGTGGGTTACGCAGCAATACCTGCATCAGGGCGCCGGCCACGGCCAGCAGGCCTCCGGTGGCAAAGGCCGACAAGGTTCTGGGTAGCCGGAGCTCAAGGATCAGCGTGCGCTGCAGGTCCGAGCCTTCACCCAGAAATACCGACAACACATCGGCAGGTGATATCGCCACGCTGCCAACACCGACCGAGATCACCATGGCCAGCACGCCGGCCAGAGCCAGCACCAACAGTGGCAAAGTGATCGGCCGGATCACGCAAGGACTCCATTAAGGTCGCCGGTCACGGGCCACCTCCAGTTTTTCACAAAACAGGCGCGTACCTTCGAGCATTCTCGGTGTTGGTCGCTGTACCAGAGACGGCGGAATAAAAAACAGGTTGTCCCGCTCCGTGGCGGTCAGGCTCGGGAATGACTGCCAGCGAGTCAGCCAGTGGCGGTTCTCCTCCCCCATCCCGCCCGCCAGGATAGCTTCGGGATTGGCTGCAATAACGGCTTCGGCACTGATTCTGGGCACCAACCGCTCCAGGTGGCCAAACACGTTGTCACCCCCACACAGCTCAATCATTTCACCAATCAGATGGTCACGGTTGACCGTCATCAAAGGCTCATCCCACACCTGATAGAACACCGGCACCGGGTCGGCATCTGAAAACCTGGCTCGCAGGTCTGTAATGCCATTGCGGAATCGTTCCGCCTCGGCAAAACCCTCGGCATCGGTACCGGCCAGGGTAGAGATGCGTTCAATGGTGTGGGACACCGCCTCAAAACTGCGGGGCTCGATGGAGAACACCGGCACACCCATTTCTCTGAGTGTCTCCAACTGCTCGGTCGGGTTACCGGTTACCCAGCCAATCACCAGGTCCGGCTGCAGTTCCAGCAGGCGCTCCATGTCCATGCGAGTGTGGCTGCCAACCGAAGTTACTTCTTTCGCGGCCGGGGGATAGTCACTGTAGGCGACAACTGCAACCACCTGATCGCCGGCGCCTGCAGCCCAGGCCAGCTCGGTGGCGCCGGGGGAAAGCGCGGCAATGCGCTCTGCCGGTTGCTCAAGGCAAATCTCTTTACCCAGATCATCCGTGGCACAGACCGGCGATGCCAGGGCGGGGAATGCCAGCAGCATCCCGCCCAGAATCATAGCCATTTCCTTCAGATCTGCCACAGAGGCCTCCCCCGGTTTAACGGTTTTTATCGGATATCGTAACGCACGGTCAGCATGGCAGTGCGGCCGGCTGCAACGTAGTCCAGGTCATTCTGCCGATCATAGCGAGCGGTGCTGTATTCCTTGTCCAGCACGTTAGCCAGCGTCAGCCGGGTTGACCAGTCAGGGGCAAAGCGCCAGCCCGCCCGCAAGTCCAGAGTAGCAAAACCGGGCAGCCTGTCGTCGTTGGCACGGTCATCATAACGATAGCCTTCGGCCACCACTGTGCCACCGAAGTCCCAGGTACCAACGCGCTTGCTCAGGTCAAGGCGCAGGGTTTTGCCACTTCTGCGCTGGAGTCGGTTTCCGGTTTCCCGGTCTTCCGGGTCCAGCAGCGTCAGCGCCGCATCACCGCGCCAACCATCCCGCTCAAAACCCGCGCTGAACTCGGCACCACGGATTCGGGCTTCATTGACATTCATTGGCGTCCACAAGCCACTGGGGGTCGGGCTCCAGGCAATCAGGTTATCCACATCCAGCTGGAACAGGGCTGCATCCCAGAACCAGGTCTGATAGTGACCACTGGCACCCAACTCCACCGTGCCGGACTCCTCTGCCTCCAGGTCCGGGTTCGCACCCGGGAAATACAGATCGTTGAAGGTGGGTGCCCGGAAAGACGTACCATAACTGATCCGCACTCGGTGGGATCGATCCAGAGCATGGCCAAGGGCGATACCACCGGTTTCATTCTTGCCGTAGGCTTCGTTGTCATCACCGCGCACACTCAGCAGCAGGTCGGTTGGGCCGAAGTTCAGGCGCAACTGGCTGTAAAGGGCGGTGTTGGTACGGCTGGTCTCGGCGTAATCGGTGGTACCGCTGACCTCGTCGGTCATTAACTCTGCCCCTACCACCAGCTCATGGACGTTCCAGGTAAAGGTATTGTCCCAGCGCGCTGCCCGCGAACGGGTATTGAAGGTGCTGCTGAATGTAGGCGTAACGTTGTCGGTCTCGTCCCGGGATTCAGAGAACTGAAGTGAATGCCGCCAGTAGTCACTCACCGGGGTTTCCAGCCCGAAGCCGATGGTGCGAATCATGAAATCAATTTCGCCGCCTTCGTATTCGGTATTGCCCTCGCTTTGCACCATCACCAGGCTGGCTTCTCCGCCGGAGTCCAGGTCATGGACTACACGTCCAATACCGGCGGTGTTGCGGAAACCTCGGTCGTCACCATCTGTGATCACTGCTGTACCGTCGGTTTCCTTATGCAAGCCACTCAGGCTGAAACGGGTATTTCCGGCGCGGGCAGCAACACCGGCACTGCCTTTCTGCGTGTTGAAATTGCCTGCACCAGCTTCTACCCAACCTGCCGGCGTCTCTTCCGGGTCCAGCGTAAAGGCCTGCACAACGCCGCCGACAGCATCGGAACCGTACAGTGAGCTCCGGGCGCCCCGGACGATTTCCACCCGCTCGATCAGTTCAACGGGAAAGTACTGCCAGGAAGGACCACCGGATGTGGCCGAACGCAGGCGCACACCATCAACCAGCAGCAGCGTGGAGTCGTTGGCCGTACCGCGGGTATAGACACTGGTGGTTTTACCGAAGGAGCCGTTGCCGGTCACGTTGATCCCGGGCTGTCCTCGCAGAAGCTGGGTGAATTCTGAGGGGCTTTGCTCGCGGATGGTTTCTTCGTCAATAACTGTGACCGATGACAGGCTTTCACCCGCGGTCAGAGGCCCAAGGGTGGCGGTAACGACAATCGGTTCCAGCTTGCGCTCGTCCGACGCTTCATCGGCGGCAACAGCAGGCAACGCCAGCGGTAACAACATCAGGACGGGAAGGGCTTTGGCAGTACTCATAGCTTCACTCACGGTTCACCGCACGCACCCGTACGGTCGATCAATTAACTGCGGAGGAAGACAGACTGCTCAGACGGGGGTGGAGGGCGTGTCAGTAATTGCGAGCCAGGTTCACCCACCGCCGTCGCCCTCCGCAACGTCTGGTGTCTGGAACTCACGGTTCCGCCTTTCAGGCCGGTCTCCGGGCTTACAGGCGGAGCCGATGCTCCGGGGCAACCACCTTCCCATGCCATTGGCACAGTGGCGTACTGGATTGCCTTTCACCTGATTACCGTTGCGGGGGCAGCGCCGGAATGTCACCGGCTTCCCGTTTCACTGCGAGCACTCCTCCGGACTATCGCCAGCCTGGACAAAATGCATACAGCACCTGAAATCGCGGGCAAGACTATCAACCAGGGTGGGGGTGGTCAATGAGATATGTTAATTCAGACAACGCACCCTCCAGCCGTTGCCAACCGGTTTCATCCGGCGGTAAACCGAAACGCAGGGCTGCGGGTGCGTCAAAACGCCTGACCAGAATGCCGCGGCGAGCCAGCTGGTCAGCAATGTCCGCTGCGCGGGGATGTTGAACCGTTCTGAAGAGCAGGGTGCCGGTGGGGGACGGCATCCCGTGTTTTCTGAGCAGGCCGTCCATTCGCAGTCTTGCCGTTTGCAGGCTGGCACGAGCCTCCACCTGCCAGGCCTGATCTTGCAGAGCCCTGGCCATCAGGTAGCGTGCAGGACCGCTGACCGCCCAGGGGCCAAGCTCGTTCGCCAGCAGGTGAGCCAGTCCAGGCTCGGTCAGGATCGCACCGGCACGGAGACCTGCCAGCCCGAAAAACTTGCCCAGCGAGCGCAACACGATCAGCCCCGGAGCGCCCGCCCACGGGTCCAGGCCGAAGCCCGGCTCGCCCTCAATAAACGCCTGATCCAGCACCAGCCAGCCATCACGCTCGCGCAGCCGCTCGTGCCATAACCGTAAACGGGCAGGATCCATCAGCTGCCCGGTCGGATTATTCGGCTGTATCCAGACCACGACATCCACAGAATCCAGCCATGCCAGCTCCGCTTGCTTTGTCGCCTGTTCAGGAATCGCCACCACGTCGAAACCCGCTCGCCGCCAGGCATGACCATGCTCACGATAACCGGGCATGGGCACGGCCACCCGACCGAAACCATGCATACGGGCACGAACCGCTGGCAGGGCCATGATCGCCGCCTGGGAACCCGCTACGGGCAGGCAGCAGGCATGCTCCGGTGCCCCGGCCCAGATACGGATAATCTCTTCCAGACCATCCTCAGGCTCCGGAAGCCGTTGCCATACCTCCGCCGGAATTGCCGGAACCGGCCAAGGCACAGGATTAATACCGGTGGAGAGATCGAGCCATTGCTCACTGGGAATGCCCCAGCGCTGAGCCGCTGCCCTCAGGCGGCCTCCATGCTCCGGCAAATCAGCACCATCGAACGCTGTCACCCGATACCTCCTGGCCAGAACGCATTCAGACTTGCGGCCAAGGCCAACAACACCAACAGCCATAGCATCACGCCGCGCTGCACCAGGGAAATCGCGCCCTCTACGGTTTGTGCCGAGGCGCCTTGCCCGCTGCCCAGCAGCGGTCGCTGCTTCACGCCACCGGAATACGGCGCCGGGCCGCCCAGAGTGACCCCCAGTGCGCCAGCGCCTGCAGCCATCACCGGGCCAGCATTAGGGCTGTCCCACGCTTTTGACTGCTCACGCCAGCATTGCAGTGCCAACCGGGTGTTGCCAAGCAACGCATAGGTCAAGGCAGTTAGCCGGGCAGGGGCCCAGTTCATAGCATCATCGAGCCTGGCGGCGCAGCGCCCGAAATACAGATATCGTGGCGTCCGGTAGCCCCACATGGCATCCAGCGTGTTCACCAGCCGGTGCAAAACCAGTCCGGGCAAGCCAGCGACCAGATACCAGAACAAGCTTGAAAACACCGCATCCGCGCCATTTTCCAGCATGGATTCCGAAGCGGCGGCGGCAACGCCTTCGTCGGTCAGCGCTGCAGCGTCGCGGCTGACAATTTGGCCAACCGCCAGCCGGGCCCGGGCGCCATCCCCGGACGCCAACGCAGTCGACACCGCCCGACCATGCTCCGCCAGCCCCCGTAATGAAATGGCAAGCCAGACACCGGCCACCTGAGTGAGCAGCCACAGCCAGCCCTCCAGCAGGAATTGCAGCAGAATTGCCAGCACGACGGCTGGCATGACCGCTACCAGGGTCGCCAGCAACCCCCGCAAAAGGCTTTGCGTCGGGAATGACGGCTGATCATTCAGGCGTTGTTCCAACAGGGATGCCCACCGGCCGAAACCCACCAGCGGATGCCATCGTCGGGGCTCACCCATCAGCCAGTCCAACAAAACCGCAGCACCGCACACCAGCGCTGCAACCACAAACGTATCCAAAGCCGGTCTCCGTAAATCAAGTGCCGGCAAGTCTAACCGACTGGTCACTGAACTTGACAGCCTTGCCTCCCGGTTAGACCATCCTCGGTTTTCCGCCCACAAGGACCCATCGCCATGGCACTGCCCGACAGCTGGCTCAAGTCTCCCCCACGGCCCTCGGTTCAGCACACAGCGCTTGCCGCCGAGCGCCAGCAGGTACTCACCAAGCCACCCGGTTCTCTCGGGCAACTGGAACAGCTCGCCATCAACCTGGCGGGCCTGAATGGCACCGACAGACCCAGCGTTGATCCGGTGCGCATAGTGGTGTTTGCCGGCGATCACGGCGTTTGCGCTGAAGGCGTTTCCGCATTTCCTCAGGCTGTCACCGCCCAGATGATCGCCAATTTTGCCAGCGGCGGCGCCGCCATCAGCGTGATGGCCGAGGAACTCGGTGCCAGTCTGGAAGTGGTCAACCTGGGTACGGTTGGCGAAGTACCGGAATTACCCGGCGTCATACACCAGATTATCGCCCCTTCTACGGCCAACATGGCAGAATCACCGGCCATGTCCTCGCGCCAGGTTGAATCCGCGCTATCCAGTGGCGACGAAGCCGCCAGGCGTGCCGCAAACGCTGGCTGCCGCCTGTTTATTGGTGGTGACATGGGCATCGGCAACACCACCAGTGCTGCAGCACTGGCCTGCGCCCTGCTGGGGCAGCAGCCCACCACCCTCGTTGGCCCGGGCACAGGGCTGAACTCCGAGGGCGTTGCCCGCAAGGCGAGGGTGGTTGAAAACGCGTTGCAACGGCATGGTCCCGACCGTGATCCGCTGATGGTACTGGCCTCTCTGGGAGGCTTCGAAATAGCCGCACTGACCGGCGCTATCCTGGGCTGCGCCGCGCGCCGGATCCCGGTTCTGGTGGACGGCTTTATCGTCTCAGTCGCTGCACTGGTGGCCGTGCATCAACAACCGGGGGTACGGGAGTGGCTTCTGTTTGCGCACCGGTCGGCCGAACCCGGCCACAATGCCGTGCTGGAGGCGCTCGATGCCTCGCCCCTGCTGGACCTTGGCATGCGTCTGGGCGAGGGCAGCGCCGCCGCCGTTGCCGTTCCCCTGCTACGCGCCGCCTGCGCCCTGCATAACCGGATGGCCAGTTTTACCGACGCTGGCGTCAGCGGCAAAGCGGAAGAATAGCCCTATGACCACCACAGTAATCGACCTGATACGCCACGGCGAACCGGAAGGTGGCCAGATGTTCCGGGGCAGCAAAGACGACCCTTTGAGCGACACCGGGTGGCAACAGATGATAGCTGCCATCGCCGAGGGTGATCGGTGGGACGCCATCGTCAGTTCACCCATGAAACGGTGCCGACGCTTCGCCCAGCAACTAGCCGAGGAACACAGGATTCCACTGCACATCGAAAAAGATCTTCGGGAGATCGGCTTCGGTGAGTGGGAAGGGTTGACCGCAGAGCAGATCCAGGAGAGCTATGGGGATCACCTCAACCACTTCTGGCAGGATCCCATCAACTTCATCCCCCCCGGCGGTGAACCCGTAACCGATTTCTACCAGCGCGCCATCGATGGTTTTGATCGATGGCAGCAAACGCTTGCCGGCAAACGGGTCTTGGTTGTCTGCCACGGAGGCGTGATCCGCATGGTGCTGGCCAATGTGTTGGGCATTCCGCTGGAGAGATCATTCACCGGCTTTGCCGTGCCTTACGCCTGCCGCAGCCGGATACAGGTGGACCAGTCCGAATTCGGTGTGTTCCGCAGCCTGATCAGCCACCAGCCTTGAGGGTAAGTGGCAAACCCGCCACAGCCATCACCACCTCATCACAACGCTGGGCCAGGGCCTGATTGAGCCAGCCCAGCTCATCGGCAAAGCGACGGGTAAGCGGGTCCATACCGATGGTTCCGAGCCCCACTTCGTTGGTCACAATGACCAGGGGGCCGGGGTAGCACTCAACCGCCTCCAGAAAGGCCGCCCGCTCGGGCTGGAACAAGGAGCCGTCGGCAAACAGCAGATTGCTCAGCCACAGGCTCATACAGTCCACCAACAGCAACGGCGGTTCTCCCGGGCCGCTGGCATACTCTGACAATACCCGGCCCAGGCGCAGCGGCTCTTCAGCAAGCTGCCAGTGGTTCGGCCGCAGTTGCTGGTGACGCTGAATACGCAGTGCCATTTCATCATCGCCTGCAGTAGCGGTCGCCACATAAACCACCTCGTTACCGGCCGCTTTGGCCCGCTGCTCCGCCAGCCCGGTCTTACCGGAGCGAATCCCGCCGGTTACCAGTAACTTGTTGACCATAAACCTTTCTCCAGCCCGCCACATTCCGCCGCCAAGGTACACCAACCGGACAGACAACTGCTATAGTTTGGCCAGACTCCGGAAAAGGCGGCAAAGCAATCGCCGGCTTCAGAACAAGACCGATCAACCCTGGAGAGCCCATGCAGGCCGAGCTGCTCGACATCCGCAACCACATCGCCCAACACGCCCCTTTTGACGAAATGCCCGAAGAGCTGCTCGACCGTATAGTTACTGGCATCGAGGTGGCCTATTACCGGGCCGGCACCCAGATTCTGGAGCTGGGGCAGCAGAACTACTGGCTGCACTATATCCGCAGCGGGGCAGTGGAAATTTTCCGGCGCTCCGGCGAGCTATACAACCGCATTGGTGAGGGCGAGATTTTTGGTCAGTTCGGCCTGTTGCGCAACCAGAAAGTGCGCTTTCCCGCCAAGGCCATTGAAGACTGCCTGATCTACAAAATCCCCTTCGAGACCTTCCAGTATCTGTGGGAAAACGACGAAAACTTCGCCGATTTTGTCGAGATTGAAGACCACAGTCGCCTGCGTTCGGCGGTCTCGCGCCGGCACAAATCCAACGAACTGATGTCCGCCAAGGTCACCCGGCTAATTGCCCGCGAGCCTGTCTCTGCCCCAACCACCGTGCGCCTGCAGGGAGCGGCCCGGATCATGACCGATAACGGCGTATCGGCGCTGCTGCTGATGGATGAAAGCGGCGATTCTCCCAGGCTCAAGGGCATCATCACCGACCGGGATCTGCGCACCCGCGCGGTCACCAACGCCCTGCCTTCAGAGACCCCGATCAGCGAGATCATGTCAGAGGGCCTGATCACCATCAGCGCCCGCAGCTACATCTTCGAGGCCATGCTCACCATGCTGCACAATAACGTGCACCATCTGCCGGTGATGGAAGACCACGAAGTGCGTGGCGTTATTGCACTGTCCGACATCGTCAAATACGAAAGCCAGAGCAGCCTGTACCTGGTGAGCAACATCTACCACCAGAACGACGTCAAAGGCCTGAAGAAAATCAGCCGCGAAGTGCGCGACAGCTTCGTGCGCATGGTGAATGAAGACGCCAACTCCCACATGATCGGCAGCGCCATGGCTGGCATCGGCCGAAGCTTCAGTCAGCGCCTGCTGGAACTGGGCGAAGAAAAACTCGGCCCGCCACCCATCCCGTATTGCTTCATGGCCCTGGGCTCCATGGCCCGGGATGAACAACTGGTTGTTACCGACCAGGACAACGCCATGGTGCTTGACGACAGCTTCATCCCGGAAGAACACGACGACTACTTCCTGGCCCTGGCCAAGTTCGTCTCCGACGGCCTGGCCGAGTGCGGCTACACCTACTGTACCGGCGACATCATGGCCACCAACCCGAAATGGCGGCAACCGCTGAGGGTCTGGAAAGACTATTTCACTGACTGGATCGATAACCCCAAGGCCGAAGCCCTGCTCAACAGCAACATCTTCTTCGACCTGGACGGAATCTACGGCGAAACCGACTTTGCCGAGCAGCTGAAAACCCTGATTGTGGAAAAGGCCGGAGGAAGTCAGCGCTTCCTCACGTTCCTGGCCAGAAATGCCCTGAACCGCACACCGCCCCTGGGTTTCTTCCGCACCTTTGTGCTGGAAGAAGACGGTAAGCACCAGAAAACCTTCAACCTGAAACGCCGGGGCACCGCGCCGCTGTCTGACCTTATCCGGGTACATGCCCTGGCCAGTGGCAGCCGCTCCCAGAACTCCTTCGAGCGCCTGAAGGACGTGGCCAACACCAAGCTGCTAATGGACGACGACGCCGGCAACCTGCGCGATGCCCTGGAATTCATCTCGATTGTCCGCATCCGCCACCAGGCGCTGGCCATTGAAGAGGGCCGGGAACCGGACAATAACGTGCGCCCCGAAGACCTGTCGCCGTTCGAACGCAGCCACCTGAAAGACGCCTTCCAGGTGGTCAGCAATGCCCAGAAATTCCTGCGCTTCCGCTACAACGCAGGAGCCACGCGGAATGTCTAACGCCATCGAAAGCAGCAACAGTAACCGGAACTGGCCAGACACCTACCGTCAGGGAGCGGAACAGGCAAAGGACGCGCGGATTCGCGACTTTTACAACGCCGGCTGCCCGGATGCCACCACCCCCGTGCGTGACGTTCCGCTGGTCGCCCTGGACTTCGAAACCACCGGCCTGGACGTCAACAAGCACTCCATTGTCAGCATCGGCCTGGTGCCCTTTACCCTGGGCGGCATACAACTCGGCGAGGCCTGGCACCAGATCGTCCGCCCGCAGCTGCCGCTGGAGCAGGACACCGTAACCATTCACGGCATCACCCACAGCGAAATTGAACACGCCCCGGACCTTGCCGAGGTGCTCGACCCCCTGTTCCAGCACCTCAAGGGCCGCATACCCGTGGTGCACTACCGCAACATAGAGCGGCCGTTCCTGAACATGGCCCTGCAATGGCGCCTGAAAGAACAGCTGCTCTTCCCGGTCATCGACACCATGGCCATCGAAGCCTACCTGCACCCCAAACGAAACCCCGGCCGGTGGCAGCAACTGATGGGAAAAAAGCCCATCTCCATCCGCCTGCCCGACAGCCGGATCCGCTACGGCCTGCCCCACTACGCCGGCCACAATGCGCTGATCGACGCCATCGCCACCGCCGAACTGTTCCAGGCCCAGGTCCTTCATCACTTCGGCCCGGATACGCCCATTGGCGACCTGTGGGTATAAGGACCCATAGCCCCTACAGGCGCCAATCGCTAGAATAAAGGGCAAATCAGCCAAAGAGACCACAGTGACCGACACCATCACCAAACCTACGCCTCTGGACGCCTTCAAACGCGCCCGAAGAATGTGGCTGAAAGGGGAAAAGATCAGCCTGGCGGCCCTGGCCGATGACCTGCACATAGGCCGCGCCACCCTGTTCCGCTGGGTGGGCAACCGGGACCTGCTGATTGGTGAGATTCTCTGGTCCCTGTACGAACCTCTCTACAAAGAAGCCCGTGCCATTACCCCCGGCCATGGCGTCGACTATGTCGTTGGCGTGTTTCGTCACATCAACATGACCATCCTGCACTTTTCGCCACTGCGGAAATTCCTGCACCAGGATCCGGAATACGCGCTCAAGATGCTCACGTCATCCCATTCCACCCTGCACGCCCGCACGGTGGAAGTGAACACCCGCTTACTCAAGGATGAAGTACGCGCCGGGCACCTGAGCCCGCCCATGAACATACAGAGCCTGTCCTACTTCATGGTGCGCATCGCCGAATCCTGCCTGTACAGCGACATTATCGGTGGCCGGGAACCCCGGGACGAAGAACTCGAAGATGCCTGTACAGCCGTACGTATCCTGTTGGGCGGAAAGGTGTAGGGCCCAATCAATCCCAGTCACAAAAAAACCGGAACTGTTTCCAGCGCCGGTTTTTTTATGGTGTGGCAGCGGCCAGAACGGCCGCGCCGGATCAACCAATCAGGTTGTAGACAAACACGATGGCCACGGCTACCGGAGTCACGTAGCGCAGCAGGTTGTGCCAAAGGGCAAAGGCACCACCGTCCATGGCCAGGTCGCTCTTCAGAGACTCCTTCGCCACGAACCAGCCCACAAACACGGCCGTCAGCATACCGGACAGCGGCAGCATGATATTGGCAGTAAAGTAGTCCAGCAGGTCGAAGATGGTCTTGCCTTCAAAGGCTGCGAACATGCCCAGCGGGGTCACACCGGACCACACGTTCAGTGACAGGATCGAGGCAATACCCAGCGCCCAGCAAGCACCGCCGGCGACAATGGCACTGCCGGTGCGGCCCAGGCTGGTTTTCTCTTCAACCCACTCAACCACCGGCTCCAGCAGGGAAATACCGGAGGTCCAGGCGGCAAACAACAGCAGGATAAAGAACAGCGCGCCAAACAGGCTGCCCATGGGCATGTTGCCGAACGCCAGCGGCAGGGTCTGGAAGATCAGGCCGGGGCCGGCACCGGCTTCCAGGCCGTTGGCGAATACCACCGGGAAAATGGCCAGGCCCGCCAGCAAGGCAACCACGGTATCCAGGATGGCAACACTGACAGCCGTGCGGCCAATCTTCACATCGTTACCGAGATAGGAGCCGTAGGCCATCATGATGGCCATACCCAGGCTCAGGGTGAAGAACGCATGGCCCAGGGCAACCAGGACGCCGTCAATGGTCAGGGCGCTGAAATCCGGGGTAAACAGGAAGCTGACCGCTTCGCCGAAATGACCGGTGGTGGTGGCATAGCCCACCACTACCAGCAGCAACACCAGCAGTGCCGGCATCAGGATGGTCGCAGCACGCTCCAGGCCACCCTTCAGGCCACGGGCTACCACCAGGATAACCAGCGCCATAAAGACGGTGTGCCAGAACAGCAACAGGCCGGGGTTACTCAGCAAATCACCGAACAAGGCGCCTACCGAGTCAGCCGTACCACCGGTGAAGTCACCCATGGCCGCGTGGCCGATGTAGGAAGCCGCCCAGCCGCCGATGACGGAGTAGAACGACAGAATGATAAAGGCCGCGAACATACCGATGATGGCAGAAATACGCCAACCCGGAGACGCCAGGTTGCGCTCTGCCACCAGCCGGAAACTGGTGATCGGGTTGTGGCGACCATTCCGGCCGATAAACACCTCGGCCATCATGATGGGAATACCGATGATGAAGATACAGAGCAGGTACACGAGAACGAACGCGCCGCCGCCGTTTTCACCGGTTACGTAGGGAAACTTCCACACGTTACCAAGGCCGACAGCAGAACCGGTTGCTGCCAGAATAAACGCGAGTCTGGAAGACCAGAGTCCGCGAGCCCCGGTACCGCTGTCAGCTGCGGAGTTGGACTGAGTCATGAGTTTTCTTCCTGTGCTTTTGGCTTTAGGAAATTACGGATTGTGAGTGCGCCGAGCCTGAGTGCTGGGGCAATTGGGGCCGGATTCTGCCAGCACTGGCCAAATGATGCCAGTGTTGAAATGTTGTTCAGTTGTTTACGGCCGGCCCCCGGCCAGGGGATCAGGCCAGGGCCTGCCGCCGAAACCGGTTGTTCACCCACAGCGAGAACGCAATCACCAGGCCGCCGAGCGCAAGCCGCCCGAGGTCCGCATCCCGGTTCCAGATCAACAGGTTAACCAGCAAGCCGGCCGGCACCAGGGCATTGTTCATGATCGCCAGGGTGCCGGCATCCACCTGGCAACCGCCCCGGTTCCACAAATACAGCCCCAGACCGGAAGCCGCCAGGCCAAGCCAGGCCAGAATGCCCCACTGCAAGCCGGTAGCCGGCAGCTTGTCCGGATTACCGAACACCAGGAACGACGGCAGGGCGATGACCAGCGCGCCAAAGAAGAAATAACCGAAAGTGCGGTAGCCCGGCAGCTCCAGCGGGTAACGCTGCATTACATGCTTGTAGCCCACCTGGCCGGCGGCAAAGGTGAAATTGGCCACCTGCAACAACAGGAAACCAGTGATGTAGTCTTCGCTCAGGCCGTCGTAGCGGATAATGCCGGCGCCCAGGGTGGCGATGGCCGCAGCCAGCAGGGCCACCGGGGAAAACCGGCGGTACAGGGCATCGTCCAGCAGGGTGACATACAGCGGAGTGAAGATGGTGAACAACAGCACTTCCGGCACCGTCAAGTAACTGAACGAGCGGTACAGGCACAGGTAGGTGATACCGAACTGCAGCATACCGGTGGCCATGATGCCCAGCTTCATGCCTCCGGGAACACCGCGCCAGCGGGTCAGGGGCAGGAATACCAGAGCTGCCAGCAACACCCGGCTAAGCACCGCAAAGTCGCTGTCTACCCGGCCAGCCAGGAATTCACCAATCAGGCTGAACGAGAACGCCCAGAGAATCGTAACCAGAACCAACAGTTTCATCGCGCGCCACCTGCAAAAATCCGGGCTGCTACTTTACTGATTTCTTCCGGCAATTGCAGTTTCTGAAGGCGTGCTTGTCCCTATAAGAACCAACACCGGCGATAGGGTATGATCTTCAGCCGGCCCAAGGCCCCCTATACGCCCTGCACAGAAACCCGGAACACCATGGACGAA
Source organism: Marinobacter sp. P4B1 (assembly GCF_001447135.1). Classification (NCBI taxonomy): domain Bacteria; kingdom Pseudomonadati; phylum Pseudomonadota; class Gammaproteobacteria; order Pseudomonadales; family Marinobacteraceae; genus Marinobacter; species Marinobacter sp. P4B1. The sequence continues at coordinate 1,054,572 of NZ_LLXM01000015.1, read as the reverse complement.
AACCACCAACCGTTACCAGAAACCCGGCAACCGCTGGTCAGCCGCACCCTTACCGAATGGAAAACCCTGGCCATTCTGGGCGGCCCCATCCTGATTGCCCAGCTGGCCCAGATGGCCAATGGTGTCATCGATACCGTGATGGCCGGCCACGCCAGTGCCGAAGACCTGGCCGGTGTCGGCATCGGCAGCAGCCTGTGGATGCCGCTGTTCCTGTTTTTCATGGGCCTGCTCGGCGCGCTGCAACCGATCATTTCCGGCTACAACGGTGCCCGCACCACCGGCAAGATCATGCCGGCTACCTGGCAGGGACTGTACATTGCCCTGGCCGGCACCGTAGTGATGGTGCTGTTGCTGACCAACGTACAGCCGGTGCTGTCGATGCTGAAGATGGAGCCCACCACTGCCGGCATAACCCAGGGCTACCTGGATGCCTTCGCCTGGGGCATTCCCGCCATGCTGCTGATGAACGCCCTGCGAGGCCTGACGGACGGGCTCGGGCACACCCGGGTGATCATGGCATTTTCGGTGCTCAGTACCCTGATCAACCTGCCCCTGAACTACATTTTCATCTACGGAAAGCTCGGCCTGCCGGCCATGGGGGGCGTGGGTTGTGGCTGGGCCACCTCCTTGTCGAACGGAACGGCGGCCATCGCCCTGCTGGTATACCTGAATTACAGCAAGACCTTCCGGGCCTTCCATATACTGGCAGACTGGGTGAAACCGAACTGGCAGGGCATCCGTTACATTCTGCGCATTGGTGTGCCGATCGGCTTTACCATTTTCGTAGAAGCCAGCATGTTTTCGGTTATTGCGTTGTTCCTGGCTCCGCTGGGGCCGGTTGTGGTGGCAGGGCACCAGATTGCCCTGAACGTGGTGTCACTGTTGTTCATGCTGCCGCTGAGTATCGGAATGGCGCTGACCCTGCGAGTCAGTTTTCTGATCGGCGCCCGGGCCCCGGACACTGCCCGGCTGATTTCCCGAAGCTCGCTGATCCTGGCCTCGGCCATCGCCCTGATCTTCGCCAGCGCCCTGTATGTGTTTTCCGGGCCGATTGCAGCGCTGTATTCCAGTGATGCCGAGGTACAGGCGGTCACTGTCCGGTTGCTGACCTTTGCCGCCATGTTCCAGATTGCGGACGTCATCCAGGTCACCTGCATCAGCGCACTCAGGGGTTACAAGGACACCCGCATCCCCATGTTTATCATGCTGTTCTCGTTCTGGGGAATCGGCTTGCCGCTGGGTTACTTTCTGACCTTTACAGACGCATTGCTGCCGGCGCTGGGAGCGGCCGGATTCTGGGTGGGATTAACGGCGGGGCTGACTTCCGCCAGCTTACTGCTGGGCTGGCGGCTGTTCCGGTACCGGCCGGCACCGGAACCGGCCTGAGCCAGCGCGTCTGCATAGACAATCCGGTCACGGCCGGATTCCTTGGCTTCATACAAGGCGTTATCGGCACGCCGCAGCCAGCTGGCCACACTTTCGCCATGGCCCAGCAATGCCACACCGAAAGAAGCCGTGACCGCCCCGCCCGGGTGCTTCAGCCGCCGGCGCAACAACTGCTGCAGGTTGGTCATCACCGACTGCAGCCCCACGCCATCCACACCCGGCAGCAGCAGGACGAACTCCTCGCCGCCATAGCGGAACAACTGGTCTGACTTGCGGGTATTGTGTTCGATCAGCGCGACCAGCTCGGTCAGCACACTGTCGCCGACACCGTGGCCATAGTCGTCGTTGATGGTTTTGAAATGATCCAGGTCCAGCAGCACCAGCGCATAGGACTGCCCGGTCTGCTCGGCGTTGGCGGCCGCCAGGTCCAGCGCTTCGTCCATCGAACGCCGGTTCTTCACCCCAGTGAGGGGATCAATGGTGGCCAGGTGTTCCAGGCGCACCCGCTGGTTCTTGTTCCGGTAAGCGAACACATAGGCACAGGCACTGACGACCACTGCCGTGGAGGCAAAGGACCACATCTGCACCTGGGAGCTGAAGGCCTCCCCGAACGACATCAGTACCAGCACCGAGGCAATGTTCAGCACAATGGCAATCTTCGGTGCCACCAGGAAGAAGGTGGTCACCAGGCAGGGATACAACCAGAACAGGCCCGGCTCGCCCACCACATAGCCAACCGATACCGCACCGCCGCAGGCCACAAGGGCCAGCACCATGCCGCCCACCCGGGTGTTGCCGGTCAGCCAGCTATATATCACTCCGAAGGAAATACCCGCAAGGATCACCGTATCGAGCAGGCCGGCCATGGTGTTGCCCTGCAGGAACCGAAGCACGGCAAACGGCGTAATCCCCAGCACGGCACTGGCGCCGAGCAGGGTAATGATGGACAGGCGAAAATCGTTCTTCAAACGATGCAGCATGCGGAACCGGATCCGACAAAAGTCTTATTTGGGAATCAAGAATAGCGCAAGCTAATTGAGCGGTCGCCGCGCGACAACGATTCTTAACAAATTTCTACCTGAACAACCACGTATCTCACGAAGAATTAATAACTTGGCGTGAACTCCGGAAACCAAACGTTACGCAAAAACCGGGGCAGTGAATCTATACTGGATGCAATCCAGATATTGTTTATCCAACCAACCCGCAGGCAGGCACCCAAATGACCGACAAGGAACCCACCGACACCGGCCAGGACGCACTCAATGCCCGACTGGAGCAGGCCAACAAACAACTGCTGCAATCGGAAAAGCTGGCGGCCATCGGCCAGCTGGCCGCGGGGGTTGCCCACGAGATCAACAACCCGGTGGGCTACGTCTATTCCAACCTGCAAACCCTGGAAAACTACCTGAACGACCTGTTCCGGCTGACCGATGCCATAGACACCGCGGCATCGCTGGAGGATCTGCGCCAGATCCGCCACAACATCGATTACAACTACCTGCGGGAAGACCTGAAAGACCTGCTGAGCGAATCCCGCGAGGGTATCGAACGGGTAAAAACCATCATCTCGGCGATGAAGGACTTCTCCCACATCGAGGAAGAAGAGTTCAAGCAGGCCGACCTGCACCGGGGTATTGAAACCACCCTGAACGTGGTGAACAACGAGCTCAAATACAAAGCCGAGGTTGTCCGGGATTTCGGAGAGCTGCCCCACGTGGAGTGTATTGCCTCCCAGATCAACCAGGTGATCATGAACCTGCTGGTTAACGCGGCCCACGCCATCGAGGATTTTGGCAAGATCACCATCCGTACCCGGCACCAGGGTGATAGCGTTACCCTGGAAGTGGAAGACACCGGAAAGGGTATTGCCAGCGAGCACCTGAACCGCATTTTCGAGCCGTTCTTCACCACCAAGGGCATCGGCAAGGGCACCGGGCTGGGGCTGTCGCTGTCCTTCAACATCATCAAGAAGCACAATGGCGAGATCGAGGTACACAGCGAGCCCGGGCAGGGCACCCGATTCCGGATTACACTACCGGTAACACAACCGGAACCGCTCCAGCACACACAGCAGAACCAGGATACGGAGAACCCTGCATGATCAGAATCCAGCTGGTCGACGACGAGCCGAACGTCCTCAACAGCTTGCGCCGCCTGTTGCGCCGGCAGGACTGGCAGGTCGACGCCTTCAGCGATGTTGAAGAAGCCCTCGAAGCCCTTCTGCAACACGAGTACGCGGTCATCCTGTCAGACTACAAGATGCCCATGGCCGATGGTGTCACCTACCTGAAATTTGCCAAGCAGAAGCAACCGGGCGCCATCCGCCTGGTACTCAGTGGCCATGGCGACAGCGAATCCATGGTCAAGGCCATCAACCAGGCGGAAGTCTTCCGATACCTGACCAAGCCCTGGGACGACCATGAAGTGGTCGCTGCGATCAGTTCCGCGGTAGAACTCTATAGTCTGCAAAAAGAAAACCAGCGCCTGCGCAAGGAAAACGACGCCCAGCGGGCCATGATCAAGGCCCGGGAAGAAGAGCTGCTGCGCCTGGAGGCCGACAACCCCGGCATTACCCGGGTGCGCCGGGATGCCGATGGTTCGGTACTGCTGGACGACGATGCGGGGTCTTCCGACTGAATGACGGTTTCACCCGGCTTCAGCCCCTGGCTGATTCTGCTCATTGTCAGCGCGTCGATACTGGTAGTGGCCCTGGCCATTGCCAGCTACCGGTTCTGGAACCAGGCCCGGCAGCGTTCGGCGTCGCTGGAAGAGCTCAATAACACCCTCAACTACCACCTGGAGCAGGAACGGGCGCTGCGCTACATCAACGAGCGCTTCCTGGAGTTCTCCCGGGATATTCTCTGCTCCATCAGTGCCGATGGGACCTTTTTGCAGATCAGCCCGGCCTGTCTCACCATTCTTGGCTACAGCCCCGAAGAGCTTCAGGGCCAGCCCTACCGCCAGCTACTGGTGCCGGAAGACCGGGCCAGTACCGAAGATGAAATGGCCAGGTTGATCTCCGGCGAACACGACAAAGCCATCGAGTTCCGGGCCCGGCTGAACCACCGCAACGGCCAGGTCATCACGATTGCCTGGATTGCCGAGTGGTCTCCGGAAGACCAGATCCTGTTCTGCGTAGGCCGGGACATCAGCAACGAACTGGTGGCCGAAATCCTCACCCAGGAACGGGAACAGTTCTTCTCGCTGTCACCCGACATGTTCTGCATCATCGACCTGAACAGTTATTTCTTCGAGCTGAACGCCCACTTCGTCGACACCCTGGGTTACACCCGGGATGAACTGCTGGGTACATCCTACCTTGACCTGATCCACGAAGACGACCGGGAAGCGGTCCAGGAAGCCGTATGGGCCCTGGGCGAAGGCGTGGAAATCAAAGACCTGGAAGTTCGTATCCTCAACCGGCAGGGCGGCATCCACTGGGTCGACATCAACGCCATTCTCAGCGCCGACGACCTGATCTACGTGGTGGCCCGTGACACCACGGCCCTGCGCAAGGCCATGGAACAGCTGGAAGAAACCATGAAGGAACTGGAGCGCAGCAACCGGGAGCTGCAGGACTTCGCCTTCGTGGCCTCCCACGACCTGCAGGAACCCCTGCGCAAGATACAGGCATTCTCGGACCGCCTGATTGCCCGTTCCGAAGACCTGGGCGAGCGGGAAAAAGACTATCTGCGGCGCATGCAGTCGGCTGCCGGGCGCATGCAGGCACTGATTGAAGACCTGCTGTCCTATTCGCGGGTAACCACCCGGGCCAAGCCCATGGTGGCCTGCAACACCAACGAAATCCTCAGCGAAGTGCTGGTGGATATGGAAACCAGCATCGGCCGGGCCCAGGGCAAGGTAGACGCCGAAACACTGCCGGAAACCTGGGGCGATGCCATGCAGTTGCGGCAGGTGTTGCAAAACCTGCTCAGTAACGCCATCAAGTTCCACGCTCCCGACCGTCCACCGGTGGTTCAGGTGCGGGCCGAGGACATCACGAACGATGCCTGGACCCTGGTGGTCAGCGACAACGGCATCGGCTTCGACGAACGCTATGCGGAAAAACTGTTCCACCCGTTCCAGCGGTTGCACCAGAAAGAAGGCTACCCGGGTACCGGAATCGGCATGGCGATTGTGAAGAAAATCCTCGATCGCCACGGAGCATCGGTCAGCCTGAACAGCCAGCCCGGCACCGGCACCACCTTCCGTATCCGCTTGCGCAGCGGTCAGGGAGCGGCCTGATATGACCAGTGACAACCGCCCCCCGGTAATCCTGATCGCCGAAGACGATCCGGACGACCAGCTGATGCTGCAGGATGCCTTCGAGGAAACCTGCGAGCACTGCCAGTTGCGGTTTGTCTCCGACGGCGTGGAGCTGATGGCGCTGTTGCTTGGTGAAGAAAGCGCCGGGCCGCTGCCGGACCTGTTGCTGCTCGACCTGAACATGCCCCTGAAAGACGGCCGGCAATCGCTGGTGGAAATCCGCTCGGAACCCAGCCTGCAACAGCTGCCAACGGTCATCCTGACCACATCCAGAAATGATGAAGACCGGGCCTTCTGCCTGGCCCAGGGGGCCAACGACTATCTGGTGAAGCCGTCCAGTTACACCGAACTGATCGACATCGTAAAAGCCCTGGAAACCTGGTGGGAATCGCCATGACCGACCCGATGTTGCGCGTATTGCTGATCGAGGACGACGAAGACGACTACCTGATCACCGAAGACCTGCTGGCTGAAGCCAGCCCGGGCAAAACCCGGCTGACCTGGCACAACTGCCTGGACGATGGCCTGGCCGCCCTGCACCGGGAAAGCTTTGATGTGGCCCTGGTTGACCTTCGCCTGGGGCCGGATTCCGGCCTTGACCTGATCCAGCAGGCGAGGAACGAAGGCATCACCACCCCGTTTATCCTGCTGACCGGCCAGGGCGATGAAGAGCTGGATGCCCGGGCCGTGGAACTGGGGGCAGCCGATTACCTGGTCAAGGGCCGTATCGATGGCCACGCCCTGTTGCGCAGCATTCGCTATGCCATCGACCGTGCTGTCGCCACCGAAGACCTGGCCAGCAGCGAAGCCCAGTACCGGCTGCTGTTCGAGAATAACCCCACGCCCATGTGCCTGGCAGCGCCGGGCAGCGGCCGCATGAATGCCATGAACGAAGCTGCACGCACGCTCTATGGCGTGGTGCTGGAGGAAGTCGCAGGCCTGAACATTGCCGACCTGGCCGATAAATCCCTCACCGGCGAGCCGGATGGCGACGGCATAGTGCTGCAAGCGGGGGCCGGGCTGGAACGCCACCGTACCAAGGATGGCCGGAAGCTGATTGTGGAAGTAGCCAGCCAGAACATCACCATTGGCCACCACGAACTGGCCCTGTTCACCCTGACCGACAAAACCGCCCAGATCCAAAACACCCGGCAGCTGAAACTGCTGCAACGCTGTATCGAAACCAGCTCCAACGGCATGGTGGTGGCCGATGCCCGTGCCGACGACATGCCACTGGTTTACGTAAACCCCACTTTCGAGCGCATCACCGGCTACACCGCCGCCGAAGTACTGGGCCGCAACTGCCGGTTCCTGCAGGGCGATCCGCCCGATGACAGCAACATGCAGGCGCTGGAGACCATCCACCGAGGCCTGGCCGATGGCGAAGAAGTGTCGGTTATGCTGCGCAACTACCGCAAAGACGGCACTCCGTTCTGGAACGACCTGTACCTGTCGCCGATCCGCAATGAGCGCAATGAAATCACCCATTACGTGGGCGTACAGAACGACATTTCCGAGCGCAAATCCATCGAACACCAGCTGGCCTACAACTCCAGCCACGATGTGCTCACCCAGCTGCCCAACCGCACCCTGCTGGAAGACCGGCTGACCCAGGCCTGCCAGTTTGCCCGGCGCTACAACCGCCATGTGGGTGTACTGTTCATTGACCTGGACGGCTTCAAGCTGATCAATGATTCCCTCGGCCACCGCACCGGCGACCAGATCCTGATCGAAGTTGCCCGCCGCCTGAAAGAGCTGGTGCGCTCCGGCGACACCGTGGCGCGGGTCAGTGGCGACGAATTTGTGGTGGCGCTGTCGGGGCTGACCCACGGCAGCGATGCCCAGCTGGTGGTGGAACAGGTAATGAGCACCCTGGCCAACCCTTACCGGATTGGCGACGTTACCCTGCACCTGACCGCCAGCATCGGCATGACCGAAACCGACGGCAACATCAGCAGTTCAGCGGAACTGATCCAGCAGGCGGACCTGGCCATGTACCAGGCCAAGCAACTGGGTCGGAACACCTGGCAGTGGTTTGAAGAAGCCATGAACTCCCAGGCCAGCTACCGGGTCAAGCTGCGCAACCAGCTGCAGGACGCCATCGACAACCAGGCCCTGACGCTCTACTACCAACCGATGATCGACTCCCGCACCGGCCAGGCCCGCTCGGTGGAAGCTCTGGTGCGCTGGGAACACCCGGAGCTTGGCCTGGTATCGCCGGCAGACTTCGTACCGCTGGCGGAGGAAACCGGGCAGATTATTGCCCTGGGTGAGTGGGTGCTGGACCAGGCTTGCCGGGATATGGTCAAACTCCATGCCGCCGGCTTCCGGGACTGTTCGGTGGGTGTGAACATCTCGCCGGTACAGATCCGGAAAACCGACTTTCTGGCGACGGTCAAACGGGCTCTGGGCGAATCCGGCCTGCCAGCCCAGGCGCTGGACCTGGAGATGGTGGAGTCTGCGGTCATCAATGACACCAGCCAGGTGGTCGACACACTCCACAAGCTCCGGGAGCTGGGTGTACAGATCTCGATTGATGATTTCGGCACCGGTTTCTCGAGCCTGACCTACATCAAGCAGATGCCGGCCAACCGGATCAAGATCGACAACTCGTTCATCAAGGAAGTCATCAAGAACCGGAGTGATGCCGCCATCACCCGGGGAGTCATTTCCATGGCCCACCACCTGTCGCTGGAAGTGGTGGCCGAAGGGGTGGAAACCGAGGCCCAGGCCAACTTCCTGCGCCGCAACCAGTGTGACCTGCTGCAGGGCTATGCCTTCTCGCGGCCCATGCCGTTCGAGCAGCTGACCGAATATATGAACCTGCACGGACATCGCGGGGCCGGCGGCAGTGATAATGCAGAGAAAGAGCAGAAAACCGTCCTGCTGCTGGACGATGAGGTGAACATCATCAAGGCCCTGACCCGGACCCTGCGCCGGGATGGCTACCGGATTCTGTCATCCACCAGCATCAGCGAAGCTTTCACCCTGCTGGCGGAAAACGAAGTGCAGGTGATCATTTCAGACCAGCGCATGCCGGAAATGTCCGGCACCGAGTTTCTCAGCCAGGTGAAGGCCATTCACCCGCACACCGTGCGTATTGTGCTGTCCGGCTACACCGACCTGAAATCCGTCACCGAGGCCATCAACCAGGGCGCAATCTACAAGTTCCTGACCAAGCCCTGGGACGAAAAACAGCTGCGGGAGCATATCCGGCAGGCGTTCAAATACCACGCCAATATGCAACCGCAGACCTGATGCGTCAGGCCACCAGGCCAAATGCCCGGGCGTGGTGGTTCAGGTGGTCATCAATGAACGAGGCAATGAAGAAATAGCTGTGGTCGTAGCCCCGGTGCATGCGCAGATTGATGTGGTGATGGTGCTTCTCGCAGGCATCCGCCAGCGCTTCCGGGTTCAGCTGCTGCTCCAGGAATTCATCGGCGGTGCCCTGGTCAATCAACAGGGGCAAGCGCTCCTCGGCCCCCGGAATCAACCGGGTGGCATCCCACTCTTCCCAGCGTCCCTGGTCTGACCCCAGGTAACCGGTAAAGGCTTTCTGACCCCAGGGGCAGGCCATCGGATTGGCGATGGGCGCGAACGCCGACACGGATTTGTAGAAACCCGGATTCTTCAGGGCACAAATCAGCGCACCGTGGCCGCCCATGGAATGCCCGCTGACAGCCCGCTCACCACTCAATGGCAGTTCGCTTTCCACCAGCTGCGGCAATTCCTTCACCACGTAATCGTACATGCGGTAATGGGGAGCCCAGGGCTGCTCGGTCGCGTTCACATAGAAGCCGGCTCCGGAGCCGAAGTCGTAGCTGTCGTCTTCACCCGGCAGGTTCAGGCCCCGTGGGCTGGTGTCCGGGCAGACAATCGCCAGGCCCAGCTTCGCCGCCAACTTCTGGGCGCCGGCTTTCTGCATGAAGTTCTGGTCGGTGCAGGTCAGCCCCGAGAGCCAGTACAGCACCGGTACCGGCTTGCCATTGGTGCCCAGTGCCGCCGGGGGCAGGAAAACCGCAAATTCCATTGCGCACTGCAGCGTGGCCGAGGTATGGCGATAGCGCCGGTGTTCGCCGTCAAAACAGACGTTGGTCGATAACAGTTCCATAGCAGTCCTGATTCTGTTGAATGGGTGCCTCAGTCCTCGGCACTGGCAAAGCGGGATTTCTCCATCGTATAGCCTGCCTTTGCCAGCTGGGACAGGATGGCTGTACGGGTAACAATACCCACCAGTTTCCCATGATCAACCACCGGATACACTTTCGGTTTACCGGCACCCAGGTTCTGGGCCAGGTCTACCACCGACATATCCGGGGATACCGTCAGCGGGTTATGGAACATCACGTCGTCCACCATGGGCTCGCCTTCGCCATGGTAGTTACTCACCAGCAGTGCATGAATGCAGTCCTGCTCCGAGACAAAGCCCAGCACATGGCGCTGGTCGTCCACTACCGGTAGCCCGGAAACGTGGTTCTCAAGCAGCGCCTTCACCACCCGTGGCAGCGGTGTGCCACAGCGGATGGGTTCAATATGGTTCCACATGACTTCGGAAATCTTCAGTGAGCGCATCAACTGCTCCCCTCGGTGTCAGATTCAACTGGCCGGAAAGCGATTCCGGTTACCCTAAACATAGGCAATTCGCCCGCAAATAGGAAACCACGGCGGTAAAAACGGTTTACATGAAAAAATAGTCGACTAAACTCAATGAGTTATGCCTGAACAAGGCCCAAAAACATAATAGATCCGTGGCAAAAACCGGGAGTCTCCATGGAAGCCATTTCAAATTTTGTTAATGATATCAACGGGCTGGTTTGGGGCCCGCCCATGCTGGTCATGATACTGGGCGTCGGCCTGTTCCTGAGTATCGGCCTGAAACTGATGCCGATCATGAAACTCGGCGCCGGCTTCCGGCTGATGTGGAGCGGCCGGGCCCGGGGCGATGACGACGACGGTGACATTCCGCCGTTCCAGGCCCTGATGACGGCGCTGTCTGCCACCGTGGGCACCGGCAACATTGCCGGCGTGGCCACGGCGGTCTTCCTCGGCGGCCCTGGTGCGCTGTTCTGGATGTGGCTGACCGCCCTGGTGGGCATGGCCACCAAGTATTCCGAAGCCGTACTGGCGGTTCGCTTCCGGGAGGTCGACGAGCGCGGCAATCACGTGGGTGGCCCCATGTACTACATCCGTAACGGCCTGGGCAGCAAGTGGGCCTGGCTGGGTGTCTTGTTTGCCGTCTTTGCCTCGATCGCAGCCTTCGGCATCGGCAATACCGTACAGGCCAACTCGGTGGCTGATGTACTGGCAACCAACTTCAACCTGCCGCACTGGGTAACCGGCGTTATCCTGATGGTACTGGTGGGCATGGTGCTGATTGGCGGTATCAAACGCATCGGCCAGGTTGCCAGTGCGCTGGTGCCGTTCATGGCGGTGTCCTACGTGCTGATCGGCCTGATTGTCCTGGCCATCAACGCCAACGCGATTCCGGACGCCATCAGCATGGTCTTCAGCTATGCCTTCAGCCCTGCCGCAGCCGAGGGTGGCTTTGCCGGTGCCGCGGTGTGGGCGGCCATCCGCTTCGGTGTGGCCCGGGGCATTTTCTCCAACGAAGCCGGCCTGGGTTCCGCTCCCATTGCCCATGCTGCGGCCCAGACCAAAAACCCGGTCAAGCAGGGCATGGTGGCCATGCTGGGCACCTTCATCGATACCATCATCGTGTGCAGCATCACCGGCCTGGTGATTATCACCTCCGGCGCCTGGACCTCCGGTGAAACCGGTGCAGCGCTTACCTCACTGGCCTTTGAAACCGGCCTGCCGGGCTTCGGTAACTATGTGGTCGCCATCGCACTGGCCATCTTCGCCTTCACCACCATCATCGGCTGGTCGTTCTACGGCGAGCGCAGCATCGAGTTCCTGTTCGGGGTGAAAGCCATTGTGCCGTACCGGGTGCTGTGGATCATTGCGATTCCGGTGGGCGCCACGGTGAACCTGGGCTTTATCTGGCTGGTCGCAGATACCCTGAACGCCATGATGGCGCTGCCTAACCTGATCGCCCTGTTGCTGCTCAGCCCGGTGGTGTTCAGGCTGACACGGGAATATTTCGAGAAGCAAAAGGCTGCCGGTTACCGTTAACCGCCAGGGATTGTCATAAGGATGTGACCAAAGTGTTGGATGATCCGGGTCAACTACCCCTTGTTATCCGGATCATCCGGTACCAGAGTTACTGGTAGACACTGGCAAAGTGGCCGTACAAAAACCGTGCAAAGGAAAGGAGACTGACTATGACCTTGCGTCTTGGAGATACCGCACCGGATTTCGAACAGGAATCCAGCGAAGGCACCATCCGGTTCTACGACTGGCTCGGGGACAGCTGGGGCGTGCTGTTCTCTCACCCGGCGGACTTCACACCGGTTTGCACCACCGAACTTGGCCTGACCGCCAAGCTGAAGGACGAGTTCGGCAAGCGTAACGTCAAGGCAATCGCCCTGAGTGTCGACCCGGTGGACTCCCACAAGGAGTGGATCAAGGACATCAACGAAACCCAGGGTTGCAGCGTTAACTTCCCGATCATTGCTGACCACGACAGCAAAGTGGCCAAGCTGTACGACATGATCCACCCCAACGCTGACAGCACCCTGACCGTTCGCTCGCTGTTCGTAATTGACCCGAACAAGAAGGTGCGCCTGATCATCACCTATCCGGCTTCTACCGGTCGTAACTTCAACGAAGTGCTGCGGGTGATCGACTCGCTGCAGTTGACCGACGAACACAAGGTGGCCACCCCGGGCAACTGGGAAAAAGGTGGCGATGTGGTGATTGTGCCGTCCCTGCAGGACGAAGAGGAAATCAAGAAGCGATTCCCGAAAGGCTACAAGGCCGTTAAGTCCTACCTGCGGATGACACCAGACCCGTCCTCCAACTGGAGCGGCGACTGAGCCTCCGGTTCTGTAAAGCAGTCACGAAAAGGGCAGGTTGAACCTGCCCTTTTCTGTTTCCGGCTTACCAGCTGGCCGGCACCCGGCCTTCACGGATACGCTGGGGATGATCCCCTACATCGACCCGGGCAATCTCGCTGGCACTGTCGATATCAATCACCGACATCTGGTCGGTACCACTCCAGGAAATATAGCAGCGGTCACCCTTGGCATTGGTGGTTACCCAATAGGGCTTCTCACCCAGCCCGGTCAGCACCGTGTAGTCGAAGGTTTCCCGGTCCACAATCGCCACGTAATCGCTCATGGTGCCGGCGACACACAGGGTTTCGCCTTTGCCGTTCATGGCAATGCCGTGGTGCGCAGAATCGTTGATGTAGAGCTCCCGTGGCATATCCGGTACCAGGTTTGGCAGCGCCGCCCGGCGGGTGACCACGCCCTGCTCCATGTCGTACTCCACAAAGCCGTGCAGGAACGACAGCTGGAAGTAGAAGAAGCGTTCATCCGGTGTATGGGCCATGGGCCGGATGGCGGGGCTCAGGTCACTGTAGCCGGCCGCGTCGAGTTTTTCGGCAAAGTCGAACTGCTCGATGATTTCCAGGGATTCTGCATCCACCACCTGGAACCGTCGCTCGCCCTTGGTGAAGTCCATCAGGTTCTTGTCCAGCGGGGTGAAAACGTGGCCGATGCTGGCGTGGTAAATCTTGCTGCCATCCCTGGAATAGACATTTTCGTGGGGCGAATTGCCGGTCGGGAACTGGCCGATTTCCTTGCCAGTATTCACATCCAGCACATGCACCACGTTACCGGTCGAGGCCGACACCGCCACCTGGGTGCCATCCGGTGAAATGGCCATGTGGTCAGAACGGTAGCCTTCCACCTGGAAGCGCCAGGCAATCTTGCCGGTAGCCGTTTCAATGGCCACCACATCGGCAAAGCTGGGGCGGGAAACAATCAGCAGCCGGCCGTCCTGGGTGCTGTACATGTCGTCCACGTACTGGTCGTGGCCTTCACCGATCAGGTAGCGAACCGCCTTGAAAAATACCAGCCGCACCGGGTTGAACAGGATTTCGGTCATGCGCCGGCGCTTGTCGGGAATACCGTTGATACGCCCGATATTCTGGTAGGTGTCGGCGTCGATCACATCGATCATGCCTTCCCAGTTGTTACCAACAAAGATCACATCGCGGGTGTCTTTGGCCTGGGCGGTCGTCGCGGTGACGGCCAGCACGCAGGACAGCAAAAAGGCAGCGGCACCTCTGCGCTGGCGAAGGGGTTTCATTCGTTCCATGGTGAGTTCTCCGGATTTTATTGTTGTTACTACTTATTTCGGCGAACACTTGTACCTTTTTCAGGCAATCAGACACATGACGCAACTGACACCCGGCCCGTCATTTCGGCCAACTGCAGGTATAAAAAAAGGACAGGTCTCAGCCTGTCCTTTTGATTTCAGTCGGTTACCCGGTTGGTATCAGAACGCCGGGACTACCGCACCTTCATACTTCTCCATGATGAAGTCTTTTACCGCATCGGACTTCAGGGCGTTGGCCAGCTTCTGCATGGCTTCGCTGTCCTTGTTGTCCGGACGGGCAACCAGGATATTCACATAAGGAGACTCGGCACCTTCAATCACCAGGGCATCTTCAGACGGGTTCAGGCCCGCTTCCAGCGCGTAGTTGGTGTTGATCAGGGCAACGTCGACCTGGTTCAGGATACGCGGCAGCGTGGCAGCTTCCAGTTCCTTGAAGTCCAGGTCTTTGGGGTTGTCGGCAATGTCACGCGGGGTGGCGGTGATCTTGCTCTCGTCTTCCAGGGTGATCAGACCGGCTTTCTGCAGCAGCAGCAGGGCACGGCCGCCGTTGGTGGGATCGTTGGGGATAGCCACAACCGCGCCGTCTTTCAGCTCGTCCAGGGACTTGATCTTGCTGGAGTAGGCGCCAAACGGCTCAACGTGGACACCGGTGACAGTCACCAGGTCTGTGCCACGGCCGCTGTTGAACTCGTCCAGGTACGGCTGGTGCTGGAAGAAGTTGGCGTCCATACGCTTCTGGTCGACCTGGATGTTCGGCTGTACGTAGTCGGTGAAGACTTTCACGTCCAGCTCAACGCCTTGTTCAGCCAGTGCCGGCTTCACAAATTCCAGCAGTTCCGCATGGGGAACGGGGGTAGCAGCTACCGACAGCTTTTCAGCGAAGGCGGCTGAGGAGAAGGTTGCTGCGGCAGCGATGGCTACCAGGGTTTTCTTGAAGTTCATTTTTGCGTTCTCCTGTGGAGCATCGTGTTTAACTTTGGTTTACGGCACGCTGCTGGGAGGCTCCTTCCGAAAAACGCCCGTGAATACGTCCCTGTAGGGCTTCGTCGCGCCGTCCATGGCGCTCCAGATTTTCGGAAGGAGCCTCCCAGCAGCCTGCCTATACCGGGCTTGGCATGGCTTTCCCGGCTCAATCACAGTCTTACTTTCTGCTGAAATATAACACCAGGCGGTCACCCGCCATCTGCAACAGCTGTACGAAGATTACCAGCAAGGCGACGGTAATCACCATCACGTCGGTCTGGAAGCGCTGGTAACCGAATCGGATGGCCAAGTCACCCAGGCCGCCGCCACCGATAACACCAGACATGGCTGCATAAGACACCAAGGTAATGGCCGTTACCGTAATGCCCGCGATAATGCCGGGAAGCGCTTCCGGCAGCAAGGCGCCGAAGATGATCTGCCTTACGTTTGCACCCATGGCCTGGGTGGCTTCGATGATGCCGCGGTCGACTTCCCGCAGAGAGGTTTCCACCAAGCGTGCGAAGAAGGGTGCGCCACCGGCCACCAGCGGCGGGATGGCCCCGGCTACGCCCAGGGAGGTGCCGATCAGCATGACGGTGAACGGGATCATCACGATCAGCAGGATGATAAAGGGTACCGAGCGCAGTACGTTGACTACAAACGACAGCACCGCGTAGGCCACCGGTTGTTCCAGCAGCTGGCGTTTGCCGAACAGGAACAGCAGTACGCCGACGGGCAGGCCGATCAGGACGCTGAACAGCAACGACATACCGACCATCACCAGGGTGTCCCAGCTGGCCCAGCCGATTTCGGCCCAGTCTACGTTGCCCATCAGGGTTTCCATTAAAGCTTCCATCAGCGCACCACCTCCACGTGAACGTCGGCGGCTTCCAGCGCCTGCATGGCAATGTCGAGATCACCGCCCACCAGTGACAGGGTCAGCTGGCCGTATGGGGTGTCTTTAATGTGGTCGATCCGACCGGACAGGATGCTGAAATCCACACCGGATTCCCGGGCCACGCTGCCCAGCAGCGGCTTGTAGGTGGATTCGCCTTTGAAGGTCAGTCGCAGGATGCGGCCGTTGGCTTTTTGCAGGTCTTCCTGCAGTTCGTCGCGGTCTACGTTCTCGCTTTCGAACACGAAATCCCGGGTGGTGGGGTGCTGCGGGTGCAGGAACACGTCGCTCACCGGGCCCATTTCCACAACACGGCCAGCGTCCATCACGGCTACCCGGTCGCACACCCGGCGCACCACGTCCATTTCGTGGGTGATGAGTACGATGGTCAGGCCCAGTTCCTTGTTGATGTCGCCGAGCAGTTTCAGTACCGACTGGGTGGTTTGCGGGTCCAGGGCGCTGGTGGCTTCGTCACACAGCAGGATAGTCGGGCGGCAGGCCAGGGCCCGGGCGATGCCCACGCGCTGTTTCTGGCCGCCGGACAACTGGGACGGGTATTTGTTGGCATGTTCGCTCAGGCTGACCCGGGCCAGCAGTTCTTCCACCCGTTCCCGGATCTCGGTTTTCGAGTAGATACCCGCCAGCTTCATGGGGAAGGCGATGTTATCGGCCACGGTTTTGGACGACAACAGGTTGAAGTGCTGGAAGATCATGCCCACTTTGCGGCGGAAAGCCCTGAGCTCGGCGGCGCTGTAGCGGGTGATGTCTTCGTTATCGATCAGGATGCGGCCGCCGGTCGCTGGCTCGAGCATATTGATCAGGCGGACAAGGGTCGACTTGCCCGCACCGGAATGGCCGACGATGCCGAATACTTCGCCGGTTTCTATGGTCATACTGGTGGCATGCAGCGCGGGGATCGCCCGGCCGGCCACCTGATACGACTTCTGTACCTGGTCAAATACAATCACGGTCAGTGCCCTGGTTCAGTGCCTTGAGGGTGCAGGATAAAACCGGCGATTATAGCCTATTCGCTGATCAAACCCGAATCACTGCCGTGTGTACTTGCCCTTATCCGTCAATGCAGGGCGCGCATCTGCCGGGGGTAGAGCGCGGCACTCACTTCCGGCTCTTCCAGCAGGTTTGCCAGCTCCTGGTCGATATCGGTTTGCTCGCCTTCTTCCGGCAGCGGCTCGAACAGGGTACTGAGCCAGGCCGCCACGGAGGGCGCGTTATCCCGTTCGTAGTCGGTGGACAGCGCCTTGATCCGGCGGAAGCCGATGATGCGCTGGTGCCGCGGGTCGCGGATTTGTTCGAAGCCACGCCAGTAAATCCTGTCGCGGGTGTGCAGCTGCACAAACAGGGTGTCGATAGGGCCTTTGTCGTCGTCTGCATTCCCGTCATCGGCTTCTGAAGCCTGCACGTCGGACTTTTCAGACTCTTCGGGTTCTTCGCTTTCAGCCGGCTTGCGGCGGATGGTGGTCCAGGCCGGGTAAAGCACAGCCACCGCGTCGGCTTCTACATGCTCACGGGCGGCACGCAGAATCAGGCCCCAGCGGGCCTTGTCGGCATCGGTTTCCAGGGAGTTGATGGGCAGGTCGTAGCTCTCATCGCTGGAGAGAACAATTGCCATCATCGGGGCATCCAGCTCCCCCATGGCTTCGGCCTGTGCTACGGATACCAGATCGTCGATTGCCATCGATTGGTTCATAAGATGCTCGCCTCCTCGATGCCATCAGGGTGGTCAGGGAGCGGAGTCCCTACCCTACAGCATAGCCTGTTCCACATGGAAAGATAAACGTGGAGTTTGTTGGCCCGGATCACAACCCCTGACCAACAAATCCGCACAGTTTCTTCAGAATGCCGATTCCAGGCGCTCGTAGTTGGCAAACCAGGGGTTGGCTTCCTCCAGCTGGGCGGCCAGTTGCAGCAAGCCGCCTTCACCGCCGTGGGCCGCGCCGAACTGAACGCCCACCGGCAGCCCGTCGCGGGTCCAGTGCATGGGCACCGACATCGCCGGGGTTCCGGTCAGGTTGGCCAGCTGGGTGAAGGGGGTTCGGGCCAGGCTTTCCAGGGCCATCTGGTCTACCTGTCCTGAACGGTGTACCAGTTTGCCGGCTTTCAGACCCAGCATCAGCCGGGCGACCAGCTTCAGATGCGCCGGGGTATCCATCTGGCCAATCTGTGCCGGCAACTGACCGGTGGTGGGACAGAGGTACAGATCAAAGCGGTCGAAGAACGCCCCCAGGGCCCGGGCAAAGTCATTCCACTGCTGGCGCCTCCGAACGTAGTCCGGCAGCGGCATGGTGCGGCCGAGCATTCCCAGCAGGCGGGTTTCCAGTTCAAAGTCTTTATCCGTGGCACCGAAGCGTTCCCGGGCGCTGTCCATCAGGGCCGAGACTTCCCCGAAATACAGGGACAGGTAGCACCGGGCCAGGGCCATGCCGTCAAAGTCCGGACGGGCGTATTCCACCTCATGCCCGAGCCCCTCCAGCATTCTCGCGGTTTCTTCCACCGCCGCCACGCATTCCGGGGCCACGTCGGTGTCGTAGGGTGAGGAGGTGAACACACCGATTTTCAGCTTGCCGGGGGATTGCTGCATCTGTTCGAGAAACGACGATTCGGGCGCAGGAATGCGGAACGGGTCACCGCTGGCGGGGCCG
Organism: Marinobacter sp. P4B1; assembly: GCF_001447135.1. Classification (NCBI taxonomy): domain Bacteria; kingdom Pseudomonadati; phylum Pseudomonadota; class Gammaproteobacteria; order Pseudomonadales; family Marinobacteraceae; genus Marinobacter; species Marinobacter sp. P4B1. The sequence goes on along the minus strand of NZ_LLXM01000015.1, from coordinate 1,036,155 downwards.
GCCAGCACATCCAGCATGGCCGCGCTGTCTCGCACGGTGCGGGACACCACGTGATCGGTGGAGGCGCCGGTCCAGGCCTCACCCATATGCGGGCCCACTGAGATGCGGCCCCGGGACGGTTTCAGCCCGAACAAGCCATTGTAGGCGGCCGGAATACGAATGGAGCCGCCACCATCGTTGGCACCGGCCATGGGCACGATACCGGCTGCCACTGCGGCACCGGAACCACCGCTGGAGCCGCCGGGGGTGAGGTCGGGGTTCCAGGGGTTGCGGCTGGGGCCCCAAAGCTCGGATTCCGTCACCGCCTTCAGGCCGAATTCCGGCGTGGCCGTGCGCCCCAGAAACACCAGCCCGGCGTTGCGGGCACGGCGCACGAATTCCGAATCCCGGGTCGGTACATTGGTGCTCAGGGCCCGGCTGCCATAGCTGCAGGGATGGCCGGCCTGCTCCTGGGCCAGGTCTTTCAACAGTATCGGCACGCCGGCAAAGGGCCCGTCCTCAGGGAAACCCTGTCCCAGGGCTTCGGTGAACTGCGGATGACATATCGCGTTGAGTTTGCCATTCACCCGGTTGGCCCGGTCGATGGCCGCTTCAGCTACTTCCCGGGCACTGACGTCGCCCCGGCGAATCAGGTCAGCCAGTGCGGTGGCATCAAAGCTCAGATATTCAGACTGTTTCATCGGCAACCCTGCTTGTTGTTTTGTGGTGCAATCCGGCTGGACATTTCGGGTGTAATCCGGAAACTCCGGAGCTTACGACAATCGTTAGGTGAGTGCCATGGATCTGCTGTTCCCGGAAGCCCTGAGCACGGGCGTGGGATTATTCCTGCTGGCGGCCTCCGCCGTTACCTCCATGCTGACTGCCGTGCTGGGCGCCGGTGGTGGTGTATTGCTGCTGGTGCTGATGGCCACCTGGATTCCGCCAGCGGCGATTATTCCTGTCCACGGAATGATCCAGCTGGGCTCCAACACCGGCAGGGCAGTACTGACCTTTCGCCATATAGACTGGCGGGTGATTCTCGCCTTTGCGCCGGGTGTTGTGGCGGGGGCTGCGCTGGGTGCCTGGTTACTGGTCAACCTTCCCGCTCACCTCTGGCAGCTGACCATTGCCGGCTTCGTGCTGTATCTGTGCTGGGGCCCGAAACTGCCCAAGGCCTCTTTCGGGCCGGCCGGTATTTTCCTGGCCTCGGCCATCACCAGTTTTATCAGCCTGTTTGTGGGTGCCACCGGTCCTTTGGTAGCCGCATTCATCAAGCAGATTCACACCGACCGTTTCAAAACCGTATCCACCTTTGCCGCCGCCATGACCCTGCAGCATGCGCCCAAAGCCCTGGTGTTCGGCTTTGCCGGCTTTGTGTTCTCGGAATGGCTACTGTTCATTGTCGCCATGATTGCCTGCGGCTTTGCCGGCACCTGGCTGGGGCTGCGCCTGCTGAACACCATGACCAACCGCTGGTTCAGCCTGGCGTTCAACGTGGTGCTGACCCTGCTGGCACTGCGGCTGTTGTGGCAGGCGGCGCAATCAGCCGGCTGGTTCGGCTGACACACCTCCGCACTGTTTCGAAAAGCAGCCAGCCCGTTGCAACACATTCGCATTCCCACTTGTAATTCTAGTGATAATCGTTATTATTTAGTTCTGTTTTCATTCTTCCGAGTGTTGCTTCATGGACCCCATCAGTGCCGTAGCCGAGCCCCTTACCGAACTCAGCCCGCTAAACCAGCTGGTCGACATGGGCGGCCCGATCATGGTTGTGCTGATTGCCCTGGCGGTGATCGGTGCTGTTACCTTTGTTTACCTGATGCTGTACGGCAGCTTCTACGCCCCGCGATACACCCGCAAGCTGCGCACCCTGGTAGACCAGTGGCAATCTGCCCCGTCGGACACCCGCCCGGAACAGGTGCGCCAGCAAGCAGGCTTTTTCGGTCGTGGCAACCCGCTGATGCACCTGCTGGTGAATACCATGAGCGCCTGCCAGACCAACCCCAACACCCCGGCCGTGCGCGAGACCGCCGTGCGGGATGCCCAGGGTGCACTGGAGCCTTTTGAAGCACCGCTGAAAATCATCGAAGTGATTGCCGCCCTGGCTCCGCTGCTGGGCCTGCTGGGCACCGTCATGGGCATGATGGAAGCCTTCAGCGCCATGGCCGCCACCGAAGGCCGGGCCAACGCCAGCCAGCTCAGTGGCGGTATCTACGAAGCCCTGATGACCACCGCTGCAGGCCTGATTGTCGCCATTCCCTTTGCCGCCCTGGCCGCCTGGATTGAATTCCGCCTGCGCCGGATTCACAAGACCATCAACAGCGCACTGGTCAGCGTGTTCAATGTGGTGCCCTCTGGCGAGGTCGCCGGCGCGCCGCAGGCTGTCCCAGCGGATAAACCCTCAAAAGCTGCTGACACCCGTAATTATTCCGGTAACGACAGCCCGCGCTTCGCCCATGCAGCTGGTTGAACCCCGGCCCAACCGGCCACTACCGATCCGGATTACACCGCTGATTGATGTGGTGTTTATTTTGCTCGTGTTTTTCATGCTGACCACCCGGTTGCTGCCCGTGGACTACCTGGAGCTGGGCAATAACACTGAAAGCCGCAGCAGTGTGACCGGCGAGCCCCTGCCTGAACTGCAGGTAACCGCCAGCGGTCAGGTAATGTGGCAGGACAACCGCTACAGCCTCGGGGAATTGCTGGAAGCACTGAAGGCAGCCGGCATCCGGGAAGCCAACCTGGGCACCAGCGCCGATTCCCGCCTGGCAGATTTCACCCGCACCCTGAGCGCCCTGGACAACGCCGGCGTGGAAGCGCACTGGAATCGCCAAAGCACCAACGACCTATGACAGAACTGGTTCCTCCTCCATCAACCTCCGGCAAAGGCCTGCTGGACCGGGTTGAAGACGCCCTGCTGCCGCTGATCAACCTGGTGTTCCTGCTGCTGATCTTCTTTATCGTGGCCGGCCAGCTGACCAACGAGCCCCTGCCGGAGCTGCCCGGTGCAGCCCAACAGCAACAGGAACGTGCCCCCGAAGCCGACCTGATGGTCGCAGCCGATGGCCAGTGGAAAGTGCAGGGCAAGGTGCTGGGCGAAGAACAGCTGCTGGCCGCCCTGCCGCAACCCGATGACAGCAATCCCTTGAGAATTGCCGCAGACCAGTCGCTTACCATGTCCGACCTGGAAGCGCTGCTGTCCGTCCTGGAGCAGGGCGGCTACACCGAGGTTCTGCTGCTGACGGAGCCCGGGCAATGATGCCGCAACACAAGGGCCCCAAGTTGTTGTTTCTGGTGCTGGCTATAGCCGCTACCGGCTTCGGACTGACGCTGGCGGCACCGGACAAACCCATGCCACTTGCTACCCTGGGCGACAGCGCTGTGAACACCGCACCGGCTATCAAAATCAGCCTGGCTGGCCGGAAAACGCCTGCGCCGGTGGAAAAACCTGTTGCCCCCGCTGCCAAGCCAGAGCCTACACCGGAACCGAAACCCGAACCCAAGCCGGCCCCCAAGCCAAAGCCCAAACCCGATCCCAAGCCCGAACCGGCTCCGGAACCCGAACCTCAGCCAGAACCTGAACCCGAGCCAACACCGGAGCCTGCTGCGGAACCGGCACCCGCGCCGGCAGAGCCTGCCCCTGCGGCGGATGTTTCAGAAGCGACTGAGACATCCGGGGAAGAGGGCGATGCCTCGGAAAGCCAGGATGCGGTACCCCTGCAGACCGCCGGCAACTCCGCCGACGTGAACAGCTACCTGAGCAAACTCAGCCGCCACCTGGCCCGCTACTACGACTACCCGCGCCGGGCCCGCCGGCTGGGCCAACAGGGCACACCGGTGATCGTGTTCGAGTTCACCCGCGACGGCAAGCTTCTCGAGCACTCACTTCGGGACAGCTCAGGCCACCGCCTGCTGGACGATGCCGCCCTGCAAATGCTGGAACAAGCCGCGCCACTGCCTGCCGTGCCGCCGGAAATGCAGGGGCAAACCTTTGCCTACGCTCTGCCGGTTCGGTTCAGTTTGCGCTGAAAATGCACCAGCGCCTCGCAGGCTGCACTGCATCAGTGCTGCTGACCGCGCCAGGACTAGCCGGCTAACCATGCGCACACACTCGCCTTGCTATTGAAATCACTACTTTTTCTTTAGAACTTCCGAAGCTGGCACGAACCCTGCTGAGACTCCTTCAGCAGACCAGCACTCTGCCACACCGAAAATGAACGACTTCAGACGACGGCGTCTGCTCACCTTCGCTTCCAGAGCGAATCGTGAGCGGCGCCTTTTTTTTGGCGCCGGCAACCGCGTCAGAAAACCAGGAGGAATCTCTTATGTCTTACATTCTGCCTTCCGAGTTCGTCACCAAGATGGTCGACGCCGGAGAATCGAAAATCTATATGGCCACCCGGGATGTCCTGATCCGGGCCTTCATGGCCGGTGCCATCCTGGCCCTGGCCGCCGTCTTTGCCATCACCGTCACCGTCCAGACCGGCAGCCCCCTGGCCGGAGCCATGCTGTTCCCGGTCGGCTTCTGCATGCTCTACCTGATGGGCTTCGACCTGCTCACCGGCGTGTTCATGCTCACCCCACTGGCCCTTCTGGACCGGCGCCCGGGCGTGGATACCCGGGGTATTCTCCGTAACTGGGGCTGGGTGTTCCTGGGTAACTTCGGCGGTGCCCTCACCGTGGCCGCCATCATGGCCTTCGTCTTCACCTACGGCTTCAACACCGAGCCAGGCGTGGTAGGCGAAAAGATCGCCTCCATCGGCAAAGCCCGCACCCTGGGTTATGCCGAACATGGCGTAGCGGGCTGGTTCACCATCTTCCTGCGGGGCGTGCTGTGTAACTGGATGGTGTCGATGGGCGTGGTCGGTGCGATGATCTCCACCACGGTGCAGGGCAAGGTGCTGGCCATGTGGATGCCGATCATGCTGTTCTTCTACATGGGCTTCGAGCATTCCATTGTGAACATGTTCCTGTTCCCGTTTGCCCTGCTGATGGGCGGCGAGTTCGGCATCATGGATTACTTCGTCTGGAACGAAATTCCGACCGTACTGGGCAACCTGGTGGGCGGTTTGTCCTTCACCGGCCTGACCCTGTACGCCACCCATATACGCACTGCGCCCAAGCGCACGCTGGCAGCGGACTACCGCGCACCAGCCAGCACCCGCAGCGCCTGATCACGGCTGAAGCCCCCGGTGCCGCACACACCGGGGGCTTCACTGGTTCATATCCATGTCCAGCACCCAACAGCTCACGATAGAAGCCGGACAGTTCAGCAGCGCCGGCCGGAAACCGGTCAACCAGGATTTCCACGGCCTGTTGATACCAGACAATCATCAGCGCCACAGCAAAGGCATTGCGGCGGTGATCGCCGACGGCATCAGCTCCAGCAATGTCAGCCAGGAGGCCAGTGAAGCGGCGGTGGCAGGCTTCCTGAGCGACTACTACTCGACCCCCGAGAGCTGGTCGGTGAAACAGTCGGCCGAACGGGTAGTTCGGGCCACCAATGCCTGGCTGCACGCCCAGACCCGGCAAAGCCGTTATCGCTACGACCAGGACCGGGGCTACGTCTGCACCTTCAGTGCCCTGGTGCTGAAATCCGCAACGGCGCACCTGTTTCATGTAGGAGACGCCCGGATTTACCGGCTTCAGGGCAACACCCTGGAACAATTCACGACCGACCACCGGGTCTGGCTTTCGGCCGACGAAAGCTGCCTGAACCGGGCTCTGGGGCTGAGCCCGCAACTGGACATCGAATATCGCAGTGTCGCCCTGCACCGGAACGACGTATTTCTGATGATGACCGATGGTGTATACGAACAACTGTCTGCAGGGGATATCACCAGATGCCTTGCAGACTGCGGGGACAATCTGTATCACGCTGCCCGGGCATTGGCCAACCTGGCACTGGAGCGGGGAAGTGAGGATAACCTGACCGTTCAGGTACTGCGCGTACTCCAGTTACCCTCTCGGACACAGGACGTCAGCGCCCAGGAGGCCTATCGCGAACTGCCCTTCGCGCCCGAGCCCGCACCCGGACAGGTGCTGGACGGGTACCGGATCATCCGGGCCCTGCACATCAGTAGCCGAAGCCACGTTTACCTGGCCGTGGATGAAAGCTCCGGGAAGCAAGTCGCAATCAAGTTTCCCGCCATGGAGTTACGACAGTACCCGGACGAACTGGAGCGATTTGCCACCGAACGCTGGATTGCCCAGCGCGTGCAGAGCCCCCATGTGGTCGCCATCTTTGCCCCGGAGCGCCCGCAAAGTTGCCTGTACCTGGCCACTGACTATGTGGAAGGCTGTACCTTGCGGCAATGGATGCTTGACCACCCTCAGCCAGACCTGGAAACCGTGCGACAACTGGCCGAGCAGATTATCCGGGGACTCAGGGCCTTTCACCGGCTGGAAATGGTGCATCAGGACCTGAAACCGGAAAATGTCCTGATCACACCCGATGGCCAGGCCATGCTGGTCGATTTCGGAGCTACCCGGGTCGCCGGTCTTGAAGAAGCCGGCAAACCTGCCACCGACTATCCGGTTGGCGCAGCCCTCTACTCGGCCCCGGAACTGTTTCTCGGCGAGCCGGGCACCTGGCAGTCGGACCAGTACGCCCTTGGCGTGATTGTCTATCAGCTGTTGACCGGGCACCTGCCCTACCACACCGATGTACCCCGAATCCGCACTCGCAAACAACTGCGGGCCCTGACATACCGGCCAGCCAGGGCCTGGCGCGAAGACCTGCCACCGTGGCTGGACGCCACCCTGGCCCGGGCCACCCACCCGGAACCCCATCGTCGCTACCCGGCGTTATCGGAACTGCTCTATGAACTCCGACACCCCGGGCAGGACTGGCGCGCCCGACACCATCCTCCTCTCATGGAACGGCAGCCGGTACGTTTCTGGCAAGGCGTCTCAGCCCTGCTTCTGCTGGCGCTATTAACTTCCCTGGCCGGAGGCTCCTGGATCTGAGCTCCGGGCCATTTCTTGCCCGGCCAGCAAAAGCTCGCCCGTACGCCAGGCAACGCGTTGCCCGAAGGCACTCAGGAAACGCCAGAAAAACACATAACCATATGTTTTATATAATAATTAAAAAACTGGCACGGGGATTGTTATCAGTTATGCCGTCCAGGGAACAACCTTGGGACACTCACTCACACATTGTCATGGAGCAGACTATGCCAACTCCTTGTTATATCAGCATCGAAGGTAAAACTCAGGGCAACATCACCGCCGGCGCATTCACTTCCGATTCCGTAGGCAACATCTACGTTGAAGGCCACGAAGACGAAGTGCTGGTTCAGGAATTCAGCCACGTTGTCACCGTTCCGACTGATCCACAGTCCGGCCAGCCTTCCGGCCAGCGCGTTCACAAGCCGTTCAAGTTCACTTCCGCCCTGAACAAATCCACCCCGCTGATGTACAACGCCCTGGCTTCCGGCGAAATGCTGCCGAAAGTAGAGCTCAAGTGGTACCGAACTTCCGTAGAAGGCAAGCAGGAGCACTTCTTCTCCACCATCCTGGAAGATGCCACCATCATCGACATCGACTGCAACATGCCCCACTGCCAGGACGCCGCCAACGCTGACTTCACCCAGCTGGTAACCGTTTCCCTGTCCTACCGCAAGGTAACCTGGGAGCATGCCGTTGCCGGTACCTCCGGTGCAGACGACTGGCGCTCGCCAATCGAAGCCTGATTTTTCAGGTTCGATCCTCGGAAAACGGCTGGCCTTCGGGCCGGCCGTTTTTGTTTCCGGGCTTCATTGTCAGGAACAAACCATTGTGTAAACATACACAATAAGGATCTTATCTTGTGAAAAGTGCTGACCTGATTAAACGACTCAAAGCCGAAGGCTGGGTCAAAGTCGGTGGCAAGGGAGATCACGAAAAGTACAAACATCCGGACAAACCGGGTCATGTTGTGGTTCCGCACCCCCGAAAAGATATTCCCATCGGCACCCTGAGAAGCATTTATCGTCAGGCCGGCTGGGACTGGAGGTAAACGTGCTTTATCCCGTATACGTACACAAGGGCGACGACGAGCACGCCCACGGCGCAGAAATTCCGGACTTCCCCGGCTGTTTTTCCGCTGCCGACCAATGGCAGGAGTTGCCGGGAAAAATCCAGGAGGCCATTGAGCTTTGCTGCGAAGACGAAGACATGGAGCTTCCCTCGCCGTCCTCCCTGGACGACCTGATGAATAACCGTGACTATCAGGGTGGTCTCTGGATGATGGTGGATATAGACGTTAACCGCTTGAAAACCCGATCTGTCCGCCTTAACGTCAGCCTTCCGGAAGGCCTGTTGCGTCGCATTGACGAGGAGGCCCGGAGCAGACATATGAGCCGGTCAGCCTTTTTGGCAATGACGGCTCGCAAAGAACTGGAAGCCCGTTAACTCGTGACATCTTCACTCCCCGAATTTACAAAGACACTCGGCACTCTCATGTGCCAGGCCACCCGGGACATTCTATGGGCGCCGGCTGCAAGCTGGGTTCGAAAACAGAACCCGTGTGCAGGACTGGTGCTGCGCGTAGGCTCCGGGCAAGCCACTTACCACCGTTATGATCCCCGCAAGAAGCAACACTTGATCACCTACGGGGCCAGGATGATTGCCGCCAAGCATCAACCGGAAACCGCCCAGGGCTGGTTATCCACCCGGGAAATCCGGAGCCGGGTCTATTTCGACGGTGAAGTGAGTGTGCTGAACCTGCTGGCGCACACCTGCTGCCATGAGTTTGCCCATTTGCTGCAGCACAGCGCCGGGCAGCGGCATTACGGCTCGGTGCATAACCGGCATTTTTATGAAACGCTGGATGAGCTGCATAACAGCGGTGCCGCAAACGCCACCCGGCAGTATCTGAGTGAACAGGCCACATTGGCCGGTATCGAACTTTCGGGCGCAGCCTTTGAACTGCCGAGCCCGAAGCAGGCCCGGCAGCAGTGGCAGGTCGGGGATGCCGTGCGTTTTGGTGACGGGCGCAGCGAGAAGAAAGGTGAGGTCATCCGGGTTAACCGCAAAACCTGCACCGTTCTGGTCAGCCAGCAATCCCGCCTGTTTCGCTATCGCGTGCCTCTGCAGCTGTTGAGCCCGGCGGCTTGATTGCCAATCACTGCGGACATGGACATCAACGCCCGGGCTACCTCTGGCAAGCGTTTACCCTGATCCATCGCCAGTTTCCTCAGTAACCGGTGGGCTTCGTCGTTGCTGATGTTGCGGTGTTCCATCAACAGCAACACAGCTTTTTCCTGGATACGGCGGTCTTCCAGCGCATCCTTTGCACTTTGGAGCTCTTCGGACATCTGGCGCAGTCGGCGGGTTTGCGCCTGAACCAGGTCAAAGATCGACCGGCCTGCCTGTTGCCCAACGCCATCGCCGGCCCAGGCATCCACCGTGCGTGCGTCCACGCCATTATCACAGACCACCAACACCGGAGTTGCCGGGGAGCTTCGTTGTTCCAGTGAGGCCAGCAAGGTTTCCTGGTGAGCCAGTGTTCGACGGGCTTCGGTGTAGCGTTCCACGCAGCGATGATGAAAGGCGCTTTCGATCGAGTCTTCAATTTTCTTGAGATCGTCCATACGCTCAGTCATCAGATGGAACCAGTGGTCCGCCAATCCTTCATCCAGCGTTTTAAAGCGCCCGACAGACACTGCCTTCTGCCGCATCCGTTCAATCTCCAGCTCCCGAGGGTGGGCGCGAAGGGCTTGCCAGAGCCCCAGACTCTCTTCGTGGGCGAAGTTTACAAACACGTCAAAACACCGTTCCTGCGCCTCAACCAGGTGCATCATGCGCCGTGACAGTGCACTGTCGAACTGGCCGCTGGAGAACCCGGCCGAGCCCGCGGCCCGTTCCTGGCCACTGTATTCCTTGCCATTCATGACATGCACCAGAGCCACCAGCAGGCCGGCGATAGAGGGTTCAGCCACCGTTTCAGCGGCCTCGAATACCACTGTGATCAACTTATGGATGGTGGCGCAGTACCAGTCCGTGGCCTCTTCCACGCTGGCAGACTGCTCTGACACCCGGCGCCGCATTTCTGGAAGTTGATCGAGACAGTGCAGGGCACCGGCAATGTGTCCAAGCAACGGACTGCTGACCGGGTGGTCGGTCAGGTCATGCTGGATGTCCGCCAGCGCCTCCCGGAAGATTGAGGCCAGCTGTTCGTTCTGTTTCAGCACCAAGTCCCGCTCCCTGGCGAAGCGCTGACACCCGGAACCCAGAAACAGGTTGGTAGCACCCCGCTCCCGTTGCAGCCCGTGCACCAGGTTGCCCACGCTTTGCACCAGCCGGCCCATCTGCAGAAAGTACTCCAGGTTGCGGACCTCGCACTGTCGGGAGGCGATCAGGAAATCCGCGGCAGTCGCCGCGGCGGTCACGTGGGGATGGCGTTGGGTATTCATGGTGCAGCTCCTTGTATCAGCACACAGCTAATTTCTGTCTGACAGGGATGCAGCAATTAACAGGCCAGAACCACCAGCCTCATCATCGTGCAACTTGCCCCATCCCGGGGCACCTTTTCGCCTGTTACGGAGTCGGCCAAACGGCCAGAACCGCTAACCCTCTGAATTTAATGGCTTTGAAAAGTTGGCATGGAGATCGCTTTGACCTAACCAAGGACGACTGTCCCGGCCAAGGAATCAGGCCGGACCATCAGATCATTGTTGTTGGCATTGGCGCCGGACCATCTGTTCTCCTCGGAGGACATGATGCTCCGGCTTTTTTTGTTTGGAGAGGCAGCCCATGAGTAAACAAACCCTGATTGTGATCGGCAACGGCATGGTTGGTCATCACTTCCTGGAGCAATTCACCCAGTCGCCGGCTGCCGGGAGTTTTAACATTCTGGTGTTCGGGGAAGAGAAGCAACTGGCCTACGACCGGGTACATCTGTCGGAGTACTTCAGCGGCTCCAGCCATGCGGATCTCGCGATGGCCACGGCAGACTGGTATGCGGAGCAGGACATTGATCTGCACCTGCATGAGCCGGTTACCGCCATCGACCGGGACGCCCGGGTGATAACCACCGCCAAGGGCGTCTATCCCTATGACGAACTGGTACTGGCCACCGGCTCCTATCCGTTTGTACCGCCGATTGAAGGCAACGACCGGGACGGATGCTTTGTGTACCGCACCCTGGACGACCTGGACGCCATTCAGGCCAGCGCCCAATCGGCAAAAACCGGCGTGGTGGTGGGCGGCGGCCTGCTGGGGCTGGAAGCGGCGAATGCCCTGAAAAGCCTCGGCCTGCGGGCCCATGTGGTGGAATTCGCCCCGCGCCTGATGCCGGTGCAGCTGGACGATCAGGGCGGCGCCCTGTTGCGTCAGAAGATCGAGGACCTCGGCGTACAGGTGCACACCGAGAAAGCCACCACCGCCATCGTGCCGGGAAGCGGTGCGCGGCTACGGATGAATTTCTCGGATGAGAGCCATCTGGAGACCGACCTGATTGTGTTCTCCGCCGGCATCCGCCCCCAGGATACCCTGGCCCGGGCCTGCGGTCTGGAGGTGGGCGAGCGCGGTGGCATTGTGGTCAACAATCAATGCACCACTTCCGACCCGAATATTCATGCCATCGGCGAATGCGCACTCTGGAATAACCGCATTTTTGGCCTGGTGGCGCCGGGTTACACCATGGCCCGCACGCTATCAGCCGAGCTGAACAACGACGCCAGCGCCGCCTTTACCGGCGCCGACATGAGCACCAAGCTCAAGTTGCTGGGGGTGGATGTGGGCTCCATTGGCGATGCCCACGCCCAGACCCCGGGTGCACGCAATATCCGTTTTCACGATGAGCAGGCCGGCCACTACCGGCGCATGGTGGTGAGCCAGGACGGCAAGACTCTGCTGGGCGCCATTCTGGTGGGCGACAACGGCCCCTACGACACCCTGCTGCAATACGCCCTCAACGGCATCGAGCTACCGGCGAACCCGGAAGCGCTGATTCTGCCGGAAAGCGAAGGCGGCGCCCCGGCCCTGGGGGCCGATGCCCTGCCGGATACCGCGTCCATCTGTTCCTGCCACAACGTCACCAAGGGCGATATCTGTGGCGCCATTGACGCCGGCTGCACTGATCTGGGCGGAGTGAAGGCCGAAACCAGGGCCAGCACCGGCTGTGGTGGCTGTGCCGCTTTGCTCAAAAAGGTGGTGGACAGCGAGCTGGAAAAGCGTGGCGTAGAGGTGTGCACCGACCTTTGCGAACACTTCCCCTACACCCGCCAGGAGTTGTTCCACCTGGTGAAAGTGAACGGCATCCGCACCTTCCGGGGCCTGCTCAAACAATACGGCAAAGGCCAGGGCTGTGACATCTGCAAGCCGACCGTGGGTTCGATTCTGGCCACCTGCTGGAACGAACACATCCTGGCCACCGACCACGTGCCGCTGCAGGACACCAACGATACCTTCATGGCCAACATGCAGAAGAACGGCACTTACTCCATCGTGCCACGCATTCCGGGCGGCGAGATTACCCCTGAAAAGCTGATTGTGCTGGGCGAAGTGGCCAGGGAGTACGATTTGTACACCAAGATCACCGGCGGGCAGAGGGTGGATCTGTTCGGCGCCACCCTGAGCGAACTACCGGAGATCTGGGAAAAGCTGATTGCCGCCGGCTTCGAAACCGGCCACGCCTACGGTAAATCCCTGCGCACGGTGAAGTCCTGCGTCGGCAGCACCTGGTGCCGCTACGGCGTGCAGGACAGTGTTGGCATGGCGATCACCCTGGAGAATCGCTACAAGGGCCTGCGGGCGCCTCACAAGGTGAAGATGGCGGTGTCTGGCTGTACCCGGGAGTGTGCCGAGGCCCAGAGCAAGGACTTCGGGGTGATTGCCACGGAGAAGGGCTGGAATCTGTATGTGTGTGGTAATGGCGGCATGCGGCCACGGCATGCGGATCTGTTTGCCACGGATCTGTCGGATGAGGAACTGATTCGCACGATTGATCGGGTGGTGATGTTCTATGTGCGCACGGCGGACCGGCTGCAGCGGACGTCGGTGTGGATGGAAAACCTGGAGGGGGGTCTGGCGTATCTGAAGCAGGTGGTGCTGGAGGACAGTCTGGGTATTGGTGAGGAGCTGGAGCAGCATATGGCGGATCTGGTGGATACCTATCAGTGCGAGTGGAAAACCGCCGTTGAGGATCCTCAGAAGCGCAAGCGGTTCCGGGAGTTTGTGAATGCGCCGTTGCAGAAGGATCCGGTGCAGCGTTGGACTTCGGAGCGGGGGCAGCGTCGGCCTGTTTTGGAGGTGGCTTCTTCGTAGCCTTCTGGCTTGGGGGCTGAGCACGGGGGCCGGGGTAATTTTCTTCTGGAAAAAATAACTCGCTTTGCTCAGACATCTTTTTTCCTGCCAGAAAATTACCCCGACCCCCGCGCTCACAGACATAAGTGGGATAGGCAAGTTAAAGACATTGGGATTCAGGAGAACGTTTTATGAAAGCTCGGACTTGTTGGGAAGCGGTCTGCACGGTGGACGATCTGGTGGCTGACTCCGGCATTGCCGTCTGGACGGAGGACGGGCCGGTGGCGGTGTTTTATCTGCCGCATCGGTTGCCGGCGTTGTTTGCCATCAGCCATACCGATCCGTTCAGTGGTTCGAACGTTTTGGCCCGGGGGATTACCGGGGATTTGAACGGGGAGCCGGTGGTGGCTTCGCCGTTGTACAAGCAGCATTTCAGTTTGCGGACCGGGCGGTGCCTGGAGGATGCGGGTGTGCAGGTGAAGACGTATCCGGTGCTGTTGGATGGCAACCGGATACGGCTGGAGGTGCCGGTTGAGCAGGCGGCTGCGGTGGCCGCCTGAGTTCGGTAGGCGTCAGCGGATGAATTCGACGACTTCGTCCAGCGGCGCCCGGCGGCTGGTGATCTGGTTGAACGGGCTGTCGGGGTTGGCGTAGCCGATGGCCATGCCGGTGAAGACTTTGCGGCCTTCGGGCAGGCCCAGGAATTCGCTGATGGTTTTCGGGTACACCGACCAGGATTCCTGGGCGCAGCTGTCCAAGCCTTCTTCGCGGAGTAGCAACATGATGGTTTGCAGGATCATGCCAAGATCCGACCACTGGGGCGGGCCCATGTTGTCGTCGACGGTGCAGAACAGGCCCACGGGGGCACCGAAGAATTCGAAGTTGCGTTTGAACCATTCAAAGCGAACGCCGGGATTTTACGGCCAGTTCAACGTCCATCTTTTCATTCTCCCATGGCAGGTCGCTGAACGAGCGCAACCCAAGGTTAATCAAGTCAATCCAGTAGCCGCCAACTTACGGTAGTATCACCCCAGACATCAACAACAAGGGATGCACCGTGAAGCCCCTCAACCCCACCGACCAATTGTTCCTCTGGCTGGAAAAGCGCCAACAACCCATGCACGTGGGCGGGCTTCAGCTGTTTTCCTTTCCCGAAAACGCCCCGGACGATTACGTTGCCCGGCTGGCGGAGCAGTTGCGGCAGCAGCATCAGGTAACCGCGCCGTTCAACCGCCGGCTGAGCTACCGGCTGGGCCAGCCGGTGTGGGTGGAAGACGATCAGCTGGACCTGGAGCACCACTTCCGCTTTGAAGCCCTGCCAACGCCGGGACGTATCCGGGAGCTGCTGTCGTTTGTGTCGGCCGAGCACTCGCACCTGATGGACCGGGAGCGACCGATGTGGGAAGTGCACCTGATTGAAGGGCTGAAAGACCGGCAGTTTGCCCTGTACACCAAGGTGCATCACTCGCTGATTGACGGGGTTTCTGCGATGCGCCTGGCCACCCGGATGCTGAGCGAGAACCCGCACGAAACCGGCATGCCGCCGATCTGGGATATGACACCAAGGGCGCGTTCCGGTGCCGACGAGGGCAGCCTGTCACTCTGGCGCAGCGTTGCCCACCTGCTGGGCAGCTCCGGCAAGCAGCTGGGTACCATTCCCACGGTAGCGAAGGAGCTGTTGAAAACCATCAACCAGGCCCGCAAAGACCCGACCTACCACTCCATCTTCCACGCCCCGCGCAGCGTTCTGAACCAGAAAATTACCGGTTCCCGCCGCTTCGCCGCCCAGTCTTACTGCCTGAAACGCATCAAGGCGGTGTGTGAAGCCTACGGCACCACCGTGAACGACGTGGTCACCGCCATGTGTGCCTCAGCCCTGCGCACCTACTTGATGAACCAGGATGCCCTGCCGGCGAAACCGCTGATCGCTTTCGTGCCGGTTTCCCTGCGCCGGGACGACAGTTCCGAGGGCAACCAGGTCGGCGTAATCCTGGCCAACCTGCACACCGATGAAAACAATGCCGGCCAGCGCCTGATGAAAATCCATCAGAGCATGCAGGAAGCCAAGGACCGCTACCGGCACATGTCGTCTGAAGAAATCGTCAACTACACCGCCCTGACCCTGGCCCCGGCGGCCTTCCACCTGCTCACCGGCATGGCGCCTAACTGGCAGACCTTCAACGTGGTGATCTCCAACGTACCCGGCCCTTCAGAGCCCCGCTACTGGAACGGCGCCAGGCTCGAAGGCATGTACCCGGTCTCCATCGCCATGGACCGCCTGGCCCTGAACATGACCCTGACCAGCTACAACGGCCAGGTAGAATTCGGCCTCATCGGCTGCCGCCGGACATTGCCCAGCATGCAGCGAATGCTCGACCACCTGGAAGAAGGCCTGGCCGAGCTGGAAACCGCCGCCGGCCTGTAATCAGCCGAAACGGACTTCGTGGTTACGCTCGGAAACCTGGGTATTCAGGGTCCAGAAGTCGTACAGCACGCCGATAAAGAACAAGCCGCCGGTCAGCAGGTAGATCAGCCCGGTAATCCACTTGCCCATGTACATACGATGGATGCCGAACACCCCCAGGAAGGTGAGCAGAATCCAGCTGATGTTGTAGCTGACCTCGCCTTCCTGAAAACGCCGGTCGGCCTGCCGGTCCATACTCGGGATCAGAAACAGGTCGATGATCCAGCCGATAAAGAACAGCCCTAGCGTGAAGAACCAGATGGTGCCGGTGATCGGTTTACCATAATAAAACCGGTGCGAGCCCAGGAATCCGAAGATCCAGAGTAGGTAGCCTATGACTTTGCTGTGGGTGTCTGGTTGTCCGTTCATCCTGGTTCCTTTTTTTGAGTTTGGGTTCGGCTTGGGCCCTAGCCTGTTGGTTTTGGGGGCGGGACTGGGGAGGTTGGATTATTTTTCCCTTGGAAAAAACAACTCGCTTCGCTCAGACATATTTTTTCTGGCGGGAAAAATAATCCAACCTCCCCGTCCGTCACAATATCGGGGCATAGGCGGGGAAGACAACTGCAAAAGATGGAAAAGAAAACTGAATCAAAAACCTGAAAACGACCAGAAACAAACCGGTACGCCATCAAAAAGGTCAACAGGGCGTGGGGTGGTCAGAGAATTTTTTCTGCGAAAAAGATGTCTGAGCGAAGCGAGTTGTTTTTCGCAGAAAAAATTCTCTGGCCACCCTGCGACCAAGCTCCCAACCCAGAGGCGCAACAAATCAGGGCCCCACGTCCGGAGCCGGATCCACCCCACCTTCCCGAAATTCAGATGCAGACTTGCCGGTCCACTTGCGAAACGCCCGGCTGAAGTTCGACAGGTCGGCATAGCCCAGTTCATAGGCGATCTCGCTGACGGACTGGGTGGTGTAGCGTAACAGCTGGATGGCCCGGTCTTTCAGGACGGCTTCTACGATTTCCCGGTAACTGGTGTCCCGGTCCGCCAGGCGGCGCTTTAGGGTTCGGGATGAGACGTGGAATCGCTCAGCCATGGTTTCCAGGGACGGTAGCGGCCCCGGGGTCATTCTAAGCATGTTGCGGATGGCCAGTACGATGTCGCCTTGTTCTTTCAGGGCCTTTTGCAGCTCGAACTCGCATTGGTCCCGGGCCATTTGGGAGGCTTCGGCGTCGGCCAGGCGCATTCGTACATCCAGCATCTGGCGCGGGAAGATCAGCATTTCTTCCGGCTGGCCGTAGTCGAACCGCACCGGCAGCTGGCTGGCAAAAGCGGTGTAATAAGCGGGTTCCGGGGCGGTGAGGCGTACCGAGACGCCGGGTAGCTTGCCATCGGACAGGGCAAAGCCTCTGGCCTCGGCGTCGCTGCGGTCCAGTAGCTGCTCGGTCAGCAGAATCAGGGTGGCGCTGACGGTTTCGGCCAGGAAGTTGTACAGCCCGGGCACATCAAACTCGGTGCACAGCTGCACCAGTACCTGATCGCCAGCGAGGGACTGTTTCATGCTCAGGAACGGCGCCCGCAGTTGCAGGTAGCGGCGCACGGAGTCCAGGGCACCTTCAAAGGTGGGGCTGGTGAGGGCGGCGAAGCCGAGGGTGCCGTGGATGGTTACCCGCAGCTCCCGCGCCAGCTGGAAGCTCAGGCCATCCTTTCCGGCCAGTTCCAGTGCCCGCTGGGCCATGAGGATGGCGTCGGTGACAAACACGCGGCTGTCGTTGGCTTTGAGGTCTTCAGCGGTGAAGGCCAGCCCCTGATACAGGGAGCGGTCGTTATGGCCCAGCTTGCGTACGGTTTCTGCCAGTACCCGCAGGTAAACGCCCGGCACCAGAAACAGCCCTAGCATCTGCTTCTCGGTGTCCGCTCCCGTTGCTGCCATAGTCTGTTCCTGAATTGATAAATGTCTGGTTAGTGACTGTACCAGAACCCCATCAAAGCAACAGTGGGGCTGCGGGCCGCATGTTTGCCGTCATACCGGTCAATGCGGGGCTCCGGTGGCCCATTGTGAACGATGGCCGGCCCGTTTGCGCATTCAGCTTGTTGGTTGACTGGCCCACACTGGAGCCATGACATCAGCCAAAGCGTTCAAACGCACAGGAGTAACAACATGCTGACCACCGCACACGCCAACGGCCAGGCCAAGGCCTCACATACCCCGGACAATGTCGCCATCAAGCCCCAGCGTATGGGCTTCGAGTTCGATGAGAAGGTGCCCCGCTACTGGCTGGACAATAACTATCTGATCAGCCACACCATGAACGCACTGTCTGTGCTGTTTCCGGAAGGCGAGCAGTTTTTTGTGGATTCTGTGCGGGCGTTCCGCGATCAGATCAACGATCCGAAGCTGAAGGCGGAGGTTCGGGGCTTTATTGGCCAGGAGGCCATGCATTCCCTGGAGCATATTGCCATGAACCAGCATGTTCGCGATCAGGGCATGCCGGTGGAGGAGATGGAGAAGGATCTGAAGGTGATTCTGGACCTGGCCCGCAATCTGCCCAAGCGCCACCAGCTGGCGGTGACCTGTGCCCTGGAGCATATCACGGCGATGATGGCGGATATGCTGCTGGAGCGGGACGATGTGCGTGAGGATATGCACGAAACCATGCGCCCACTGTGGGTATGGCATGCCATTGAGGAAACCGAGCACAAGGCGGTGGCCTATGATGTGTTCCAGCAGGTGGGCGGCACCTATGCCGAGCGGGCTTTCTACCAGTTGTTCGCGACGGCTGCACTGGGCGTAGTGGCGACCTGGTTTACCGGGCGGATGGTGATGAAGGATCGCAAGCACTTTTCGGTGAAGGGTGCGGCGAAGGGGATGTGGCGCATGTGGGGTAAGGATGGCGCTTTCTCTAGCCTGATTCCGGCCTGGGCGGAGTATTTCAAGCCGGATTTCCATCCCTGGGATAAAGACAATAGCGAGCTGATCGGGCGGTTTAAGGCGCAGATTCAGCAGCATATTGCGCCGCAGTATAAGAGTGGGAATCGGCGGACCTTGCAGTAAGGTTTCTGGCTGGAGTTACGCTGGCGAGCGGGTTGGAGGGGCTTTCCTTTCGGAAAAAACAACTCGCTTCGCTCAGACATCTTTTTTCCTGCAGGAAAGCCCCTCCAACCCACTCTCCTGCTTGACCTGACTGACGACGAACTGTCTCCGACTGAACTTGAACTGTTGTGTGTTCTCCGGGCCAGTTATCCTACTTGGGCCTGCTTTGTCAGGCCCGACATCACCACTTCTCCCTTCTTCCACAGCCTCCATTCGCCGGGCTGGTAGACATCCCATTTTTCATCGGTGGTCAGGGGTTCTGTGACGATCACGCTGACGATGTCGTTGGGGGTGGTTTCAGATTCGAAGTCGACGGTGACGTCGGCGTCTTTTAGCCGGGCCGGGCCAAACGGGGCTCGGCGGGTGATGCTGGCCATTTTGGTGGTGCAGTAGGTGAACAGCCAGTCGCCGTTGCTGAGCAGCAGGTTGAAGACGCCTTCGCTGGCGTAGGCCTGGGACAGGCTCACGAGTCTGGTGACGACGTCTTCGAGCGGGGTGTCGCGGCTGCAGTCGCTGCGCAGGTGGTTGAGGATGTCGCAGAACAGGGCTTCGCTGTCGGTGTCGCCGACCGGCTCGTAGAAGCCGGGTTCGGGGCGGAAGCCGGTGAGTTGGCCGTTGTGGGCGAAGACCCAGTATCTGCCCCAGAGTTCGCGGATAAACGGGTGGGTGTTGGCCAGGCAGATTTCGCCGACGTTGGCCTGGCGGATGTGGCAGATGGCCACTTCGCTTTTGATGGGGTGGGTCTGAACCACTTCGGCGATGCGGGAGTTGGCGCTGGCGTCGGCGTCGTGGAAGCTGCGCACGCCCTTGCCTTCGTAGAAGGCCACGCCCCAGCCGTCTTTGTGGGGGCCGGTGTCGCCGCCGCGGCGGGTCAGGCCGGTGAAGCTGAAGCACAGGTCGGTGGGGGTGTTGGCGCTCATGGCCAGCAGTTCGCACATGGCAAAGCGATCCTTGGCTGATGGTGATTCAGCCAAGGATACCGCAATTTGACGGCAGCTCCAGTGCTGCCGGGGCTTGTCAGGTCAGATGTACAGGTTCTTGCGGGAGAAGCGTTCTACCAGTGGCTGGTAGGCGGAGCCGAGCAGGCGGTTGATGGCGTCGATGCCCCAGGCATCCGGGCCCACGAGGATGCGGGATTCGTTTTTCAGGATGCCTTTCACGATGATTTCCGCAGCCTTGTCCGGGGTGGTCATGGCAATCTTGTCGAAGCCTTTGCGCTGGGCTTCGCCGTTTTCGGATTTACCCATGCGGGCGGAGTTGGCGATGTTGGTGCGGATTCCGCCGGGGTGCACACAACTGACCTGCACCGGCTGGTTTTCCAGTTTCATTTCCTGGCGCAGGGATTCGGTGAAGCCCCGAACGGCAAACTTGGCCGCGTTGTAGGCGCTCTGCTTGGGCACGCCGATCAGGCCAAATACGCTGGAGACGTTCACCACATGGCCCTCACCGGATTCGATCAGGTGGGGCAGGAAGGCGCGGGTACCGTGGGCCACGCCCCAGAAGTCGATATCCATCACCCATTTGAAGTCTTCGTCGGTCATCTCGCGAACGGAGGCAGACAGCGCCACGCCGGCGTTGTTGATGACCAGGTTAACCTTGCCGAAGTCAGCCCGTACCTGTTCGGCGTGGGCGTAGATGGCTTCGCGGTCAGAGACATCGAGAAGGTAAGAACGCACGTCGGCACCACCGCAGGCGGCCACGGTTTCCGCCAGCCCGGCTTCGTTAACGTCAGACAGCGCCAGCCGGCAGCCTTTGGCGGCCAACACACTGGCAAGGGCCCGGCCGATTCCGGAGCCGGCTCCGGTTACCACAGCCACTTTGTTCTTGAGATCCTTCATGATTACGACCCTCTGTCTTGTTTTTGCTACTGATGCAGGTACTTTAATACTCCGGTACTGTAACAGCTGGGCCGCCATGCAAAATGGCATCACACGCCCCCTGAAACGGGCGCTCCGGCCACTTGATTCGACGACGGGATAAAACTGACTATGGAATGGAGTCTTACCCACTTCTGGCTGATTCTGGCCCTGGCCCTCAGCCTGGCCGAACTCACCTCCGGCGTACTGCTGTTGCTCGCCCTCGGCGTGGCGGCCGCACTGACCGCACTGGTGGCGTCTCTCGGCGCACCGTTTGAATGGCAACTGGTAGCGATGGGGGTTCTGTCCGGCATTCTGGTTCCGGTGGCCATTCTCTGGATACGCCCCAGGTTCTCCCCCAAAGGGGTCGCCTACGGCACCACCGGCACCGGCGTGGAACACGGCAAGCTCTACCACTCTCAATTACGTGACTTTGACGGCACCACCGGCATTGAGGTCAATGGCGACTTCTATCGCCTGAAACTCGTGGACGGCAGCAGCCCTGCACTGCCGGAAGGCACGCCAGTGATTTTTGAAACCTTTGATGGCACAACCGCCATCGTGCACCTCGCACATCCCAACAAGGAGCAGTAAACATGGAAGCATTGATTACCCCGGGGCTGGTCATCAGCCTTATCGTTGTCGCCGTTGGCGTTTTTGTTATTGCCAAGGGGCTGGTGATTATCCGGCAGTCCGAAGTCATGGTGATCGAACGCCTGGGCTCGTTTAACCGGGTGCTGGAGAGCGGCATTAACATCATCATTCCGTTCATCGAGAAACCCCGCCCGATCAGCATGATCCGCTACATGCGCATGGGCGATGAGTATCACCCGGTCACCACTGACGAAGTCCGCATTGACCGCCGCGAAACCGTGATGGACTTTCCCGGCCAGCCGGTGGTCACCACCGACAACGTTACGGTAAAAATCAACGGGGCGCTCTACTACCAGATCATCGACCCCCGCCGGGCCGTATACGAAGTCGCCAATATGAGCCAGGCGGTGGAGGTGCTGGCCAAGACCACGCTGCGTTCGGTGGTGGGCAAGATGGAGCTGGACAAGCTGTTCGAATCCCGCAGCGAGGTCAACAATGCCATCCAGGCGGAAATGGAAGATGCCGCTTCGAAATGGGGCGTCAAGCTGACCCGGGTGGAAGTGCAGGACATCAGCATGCCCGAAGAAGTGGAAGAAGCCATGCGCCTGCAAATGGCCGCTGAGCGTAAGCGCCGGGCCACCGTAACCGAGGCGGAAGGCGAGAAATCCGCCGCCATTGCCATGGCCCAGGGCCAGCGCGAGTCCGCGATCCTGAACGCGCAGGGCGACAAAGAATCCGCGATTCTGCGCGCCCAGGGTGAGCAGGAGTCGATCCGCCTGGTACTCAACGCCATTGGCGATTCGGAGGAAAACAAGCGCACCGTTGTCGGCTACCTGCTGGGCCAGAGCTACATCAAAGCCCTGCCCACCATGGCGAAAGACGGCGAGCGGGTCTTCGTACCTTACGAATCCTCCGCCCTGCTGGGCTCCATAGGCATGTTCCGGGAACTGGCCGGCAGCCCTGAAGACGCCGTTCGGGACGCTCTGAGCCGGGACGGCCTGCGTGGCGGCATGGTGGCCTCAGCCGGCAACAGCTAAGCTATAAACCCGGTTACGGTGCTCGCTAGCCCAGCAAATGGTCCAGCGGGCGCTCGTAACTGGGTGCAAACACCTCCAGAAAGTACAGCACTTCCGGCAGGGCCTGCTGTTGCAGGCCATGGAGTATCTGCTCCGCCGCCGGCTCGAATTCCTTGTTGCCGGTCTGGATCTCGGCCCGGCATTTCAGCAGGGCTGACAGCCGGTCTGCTGCCTTGATCAGCTCTTTCTCCGCCTGGCCCAGCTGCGACTCCCGCACGTAGGGAGCGAAATCCTCCCGCAAGTCATCGGGTAGCAGTGCCAGCAGTTCCGCTTCGGCCTTGTGTTCAATATCCCCGAAGGCTTCCCGCATCACTTTCGAGTGGTACTTCACCGGGGTCGGCATATCACCGGTAATTACCTCGGTAGCATCGTGGTACAGCGCGGCAGCGGCGATGCGGTCGGCATTCACCGCCCCGTCAAAGTGCCGGTTGCGGATCAGCGCCAGGGCGTGGGCGATGGTGGCCACTTCCCAGGAATGGGTGGCCACGTTTTCTTCGATGGCATTGCGCATCAGGCCCCAGCGCTTGATCCAGCGAAGGCGCGACACATAGGCAAAGAAATGACTGGCAGCACGTGCCTTTAGACTGGCCATAAGCCTTCCTGATCCGGTGGTTGTTCAGCGTACATCCAGGTTGAACGGTACGGTCACCTGGCCCTGATCATCCACGGCCGCCTGCCGGGACGGCTCCAGGGTGAACAGCTGGTCAGAGGGCACACCATGGGTGTCCTGCAGCAGGCGGCGTACCGCCACCCCCCGGTCTGTGGCCAGTTTGCCCAGTGTCTCCGGTGGCAGCGACAGCTCACCATTGCGATAAGCCTGCTGCGCCTGCTCCCAGGCTTCACCGGTTACCGGTTCACCCCGGGCTTCACGCTCGGCTTTGAGCAGGGCCAGGCCATCGGCTTCGCCGGCTACGGCGCCACGGATATTCAACAGCAGGTCCGGCCGGTCATTGAGGGCGCCTGCCAGGGCAGACAGCTTTTCCGCCTCGCCGCTGGCCAGCTGCACACTGCCCGGCACAAAGCTTACCTGCCCCAGTTCTTCGCTGCTGAAACCGGCCAGGTCCGCCAGGGAGCCGAGCATGCTGAACGGCGAGGCCGCCGCTTTCACCAAGAGGTTCACAAAGGCCCGCATGACAATCTGGCCCACGCTGAATTGCGGGTCCGACAGGTCACCCTCGATGGGCAGGTCCACTTCAATCACGCCCTGGCGATCGGTCAGCAGGGCGAGCCCGAGCTTTACCGGGGCGTTGACCGCCTCCTCACTGGCCACCGCCTGGCCCAGTTCCATTCGGTCCAGCACCACCTGGTTCGAAGCTTTCAGCCGGGTTCCGGTGAATTCGTAGTCCAGGTCCAGTTTCAGTTTGCCGCTGTCCACGCCGTAGCCCAGAAAGCGGCCAAAGTAGGGAGACAGCACCGGCAGGGCCAGGTCGTCCATATTCAGTTGCAGCTCACTGGGGTCTTCCGTACCCAGGGCGCCCAGGGTGCCCTTGAAAGTGACCGGCGCCACGCCCGCCAGCCGGCCCTGCAAGTTCACCGAGCCCTGCTGGGGTGGCACGTTGCTGATGCCGGTTACGCTGCCGCTCAGGGTATCAAAGGTGGTGTTAAACACCGGCTCCATGGTGCGGTCGGTATAGGCTACGGAGCCTTCTTCCACCAGCAGCTCGCCAATGCGGAAGATAAATCCTGGCTCGCCGGATTGTTCGGCTGCGCTGTCATCTTGCGCCGCATCGGCTTGTTCCGTGCCGGCATCGGTGCCGGTTTTGACAATGCGCTCCACGTTATGGGCACCGCCGGTATCCCGCACCAGGTTAAAGGCCGGTTGTGCCAGGGTTACTGTGCCGATTTCCAGCCGGGCCGGGTTAACGTTGAATTCCACCGGCGCCAGTCGCAGCAACTGCCAGGACACCAGTTGCCCGTCCTGGTCTGCCAGCCGCAGGTCCAGGTTGGCAATTTGTGCGGTACCACTGAAGGTACCGGTCATGGGGTCATCCTGGCTGTCCAGGTCCAGGTTGCCGTCAAAACCCAGACGGCCTTCGTTTACCGCCAGGTTGGCGCCCAACTGCAGATAGGGTTCTACCGCCGCCAGCGCGATGTCTGTGCCGGCCAGGGCACCTTCAAAATTGAACGGTGCGGGTGTCACCTGGCCGTCTGCACGCAGGCTGCCACCGCTGGCCAATCCCGCCGACAGGCTGTAGGGCACAGGCTCATCCATCCGCTGTGACAGCCCGCCCAGAGTGACGGTCAGGTCGGTCAGGGCCAGTTCCGCCGGGGTTTCCGGAACCCGGTCACGCCACCGGACGCCACCTTCGGACAGTTCCACACCCTCAACAGACCAGCGGAAAGCCGAGGCGGAGCTTGCGGGTTCTTCCCCGGCGGCCTCCGCCGCTTGCTCACCGGCCGGCAGCGAGGTTACCCAGTCGACCATACCTTCGGCATCACGGCTGGCGGCCACGAACGGTGCCTCGATGGTCACCATGCCCACAGAAGCTTCCCGGGCGGTGAGGTCAAAGCCAATGTCATTCACGGTCAGGGCCCGGGTTGTGAGCGCCGGCTCTTCGTCACCTTCGTTCAGGGCCAGGGCCAGGTCACGGATCGACAGCTTGCCACCGGAGGTAATCAGTTCAAACTGGTCACCACCGGCCAGCTGGTAGCGGGATTCCACGGTGACGGCGCCATCCCGCAGTTGCCAGGGCAAATAGGGGGCCAGGAAGTGGGCCAGGGTGTCGTGGCGAACATCGGCAATACGCAACCGGCCTTCGGAATACAGCGGCGTTACGCTCAGGTCGCCCTGCCAGTCGATGTGCTGGTCCCCGATGGCGGCGGTGACAGAGTACTGGCTGTCAGACTCTTCCCTCTGCCAGGTGGCCAGGTCGTTCAGGGCAAGATCCAGCGGTTCGATGAGGAATTCGGCCGCTTCCGGCTGGGAGAAATCCCGGAACAGCAGCTGGCCACCTTCAATGGCGATCTGCCGGAAAAACAGCCTGGGTGGTTCCGACGGCTCCGACGGCTCCTGAACCGGCTCAGGTTCACTGGCAGGCGGGTTGGCGTTTTGCCAGTCCCGGGCGTAGTTCACCGAGTAGTCTTCCAGCAGATCCAGGCGGATATCCGGTTCGGTCAGGCGGATTTCCTCGAAGCCGATAATGCCCCGCACCAGCTGGAGGAAACTCACATCCACCCGCAGTTTTTCAAAGGCCGTGACCGGTTCGCCTGCCTGGTCACGGGCGGCAAAGCCTTCGGCTTCCATGCTCAGGGCAAACGGATTAACCCGAATGCTTTCCACCTGCGCCTGCCAGCCCATACGCTGTTCCAGCTGTTCGGGCAGGGCTTTTTCCAGCCACCAGGGCAGCAACAGGAACCCCGCCAGTGCGTACAACCCCACCAATACCGCCAGCACGATGACACTATTTCGCGCCAGATGACGTTCTGCCTTTTGCTCGGCCACAGACCACTCCCTCTGAAACAGCACTGAAATTCCGGATACTCCTTCAAGCATACCGCCGGGCGCCAGTCTTTGTCAGCCAGACCTGACAGCCGGCACTGAACCCGATATCCTCGCAAGACGTAACACTCCCTGTGCAACCCAACGGAGAGAGCAGTATGGACATCGGCGATATGCGTCGGGATTTTGAAAGTGAAGGGCTGGATCGCGAACACCTGAACGACGACCCGGTTTTGCAGTTCCAGGCCTGGTTTGAAGATGCCCGCACCGCAGGTATTCTTGAGCCCAACGCCATGTCGCTGGCCACCGCCGGTACCGACCAGATGCCGGACCTGCGTACCGTGCTGCTGAAATACTTCGATAACCGGGGCTTTGTGTTCTACACCAATTACGGCAGCCGCAAGGCGCTGGAACTGGAGCAGAACCCCAAGGCAGCGCTGCTGTTTCCCTGGATCGGCCTGAACCGTCAGGTACGTGTTCAGGGGCCGGTGGAAAAGGTCAGCAAGTCGGAATCCCTGAAATACTTCGCCTCCCGGCCACGGGGCAGCCAGATTGGCGCCTGGGTATCGGAGCAGAGCAAGGCGATTACTTCCCGGGGCCTGCTGGAACAGAAAGTGGCGGAGATGAAACGCAAGTTCAGCTCCGGCGAAATTCCCCTGCCCAGTTTCTGGGGCGGTTACCGGGTGGTTCCCGAGCGGATTGAATTCTGGCAGGGGCGGCCAAGCCGGCTGCACGATCGCTTCGAATACGTGAGAGAGGGTGATGGCTGGACCATCCAACGCCTGCAGCCCTGACCGGCCCCGCATCTGGCTGTGTCACCAGATCCAGCGGGACCTGCCCGCACCGCCGGAGTGGATGACCCGTTTTGAGGCCGACACCATGGCCCGGCTAGAAGGTGTCCGCAGGCGAGAATTCCTGGCCAGCCGCTGGCTGATGCGGCAGGGTATCAGCCAGGCCAGCGGCACGGCTCCCGAGCACTGCCAGCCCGTGGACGGACGCCCGGTGGCGACCGTTTCTCCCCCGCACTGGTGCCTCAGCCTCAGCCACAGCCGGGAGCTGGCGGCCGTGGCCACGGCTGGCCGGCCACTGGGCATTGATATTGAACCGGGCCAGCGCAAGCCGGACTGGACCGGCGTGGCCAGGCGCTGGTTTTCGCCGGTGGAGCAGGAGTGGCTGTTCCGGGCCGATGATCCTTTTTCTTTCCTGCAGGTCTGGACTCTCAAGGAAGCCTGGCTGAAAGCCACAGGGCGGGGCATTGCCGGCAACCTGCAAACCCTGGAAGTACGCAAGAACTTCGAACTCTACGGCGACCAGCCTGATGGCCTCTGGCAGGCCAGCTGTTTCTATGCCGAAGGCTTTGTGATTACTCTGGTGCACCAGGCGTCCACCGATGGCAACCGCACGCTGTGGCCGGACATCACCCTGCTGGAGCCGCCGGCGGACGACTTTGCACTGACCCCGGCGCGGCCAACAGACACCAGTTGGGAACCCCTGTTCCAACGCATAATCCGCGCCAGGCGCTGACCCGGAGGCCCCCAATGAGCAAGACCCGCGAACGCTGCCCCTGGTGCGGAACCGACCCGCTCTATGTGCACTACCACGACACCGTCTGGGGTCGCCCGGAATATGATGACCAGGCGCTGTTCGAAAAGCTGTGCCTGGACGGCCAGCAGGCCGGCCTGAGCTGGATCACCATTTTGCGCAAGCAGGAAAGCTACCGCGCCGCCTTCGCCGGCTTTGATCCGGAACAGATCGTGCGCTTCACCGAGCGGGACCAGGCCCGGCTGCTGGAGAACCCCGGTATTATCCGCAACCGCCTGAAAGTGCAGTCCATTATCCGCAATGCCCGCAGCTATCTGGCGCTGAAGGAGCAAGGCATCGGCTTTGCCGATTTTCTCTGGCAGTTCGTGGAGCACCAACCCCGGCAAAACCACTGGCAAACCATCGAACAGGTACCGGCCACCACCGCAGAATCCGAGGCCATGTCCCGGGCCCTGAAAAAAGCCGGTTTCAATTTTGTCGGCCCAACCATCGTGTACGCCTTTATGCAGGCTACCGGTATGGTGAACGATCACCTGGTCACCTGCCAGGCCCATCGGGAATGTCTCGAACTGGCCCGATGATCCCGACGGGCATGGCAAGCGTAAATCTCCCTGTATCGCAATTCAGGGAGCTATACCGTGCGAATAATTCTCAATGAACTGAAACCGAGGCAGCGGTCGTGATCGCCGTTGCCCGCCTTGCCATTCTGGTCGGCATTGCCGGCCTGGTTCCGTTTATCGCAGGGGTTGTCGGCCTGTTTGCCTTGCCCGCCAACAGTGTCGCTATTCTCGGTTGGTTCTATCTTTACAGCGCCGGGATACTTGCCTTTATGGGAGGCATTTACTGGACCATGGCGTTGCAGCTGGAGAACCGCTCCTACCCGCAATCGCCACTGGTAACCATGTTGTTAAGCCAGGTCTTCTTCGTGGGCGCGGGGCTGGGACTGTTGTTGCCCACACCCCAGAAAATCCTGCTCTACACCGTGGCCTTCGCCTTACTGTATTTGGTGGATGCGCGCTGGATGCGCCAGTACTGGCCGGCCTGGTACCTGAAATTGCGACTGCTGCTGACGGTGGTGGTATTGCTCTGCCAACTGACGGTCGGCGCCTGGTTCTGGCTGTTGCACGGCGGCTGAAGGGAAAGAAAACGGGGGAAGGAAAGGTGATCGGCCACGCCCGGCCATAATAACTCGCCAGAGGCGAGACGGCCGACCGGGCGCCCGATCAGGAGGCAAGACGTCCTCCATCACCCGCAAGCGAAGCGACCGGTTCCGCTTGCGGGCAATTCTTCAGGCGGTGGTTGCCGCCACGATAGCGTATTCGTGGTTGTGGGGCTCGATGAGCGCCCCGTGCAGGGCCACAATCGCCTGGTTGTAATGGTCTTCGTCAATCACGAACTGGATGTCCACCTGGCGCATGCACTGGTGAATGGCCAGCACGCTGATCTCCTTGTCTGCCAGCGCCTTCACAGAGCGGGCCAGAATGCCGGGCACCTTCATGTCGCTGCCACAGGCTGACACCAGGGCCACCTTGCGGGTGCTGACTTCGGCATTCGGAAACTCTTCTTCCAGCGCCTTGACCACTCGCTTCACATGCTTGAGCGTCGTGCCCACATAGTGAGTGATGGTGTTGGCGTTGGTGTCCTTCGACATGAAGCGCACCTTGAAGCGGGTCAGCACGTCCAGGATCTTGCGATCCGAGCCGGGCTCGCCCTGCATGTCCTGGTCGAACACTTCGATGGCAAACACACCCTTGGCGCCGGCAATGATTTCCACCTGCGGTTTCTCGCTGATGTAATCACCGGTAATCAGGGTGCCGGTATGCTCCGGCTCGAAGGTGTTCATCACCCGCAGCGGAATCTCGTTCTGGCGCAAGCCCTTACCGGCCCGGGGGTGGATGGCTTCCATACCCAGGTTGGCCAGCTGGTCCGCCACGTCGTAGTTGGTACGACCCAGGGGAACTACCTTGTCTTCACCCACCACTTTCGGGTCGGCGGAGCTCAGGTGATATTCCTTGTGGATGATGGCTTCGCGGGCGTTGGTCATCACAGCCACCCGGCTGAACGTCATCTCGCTGTAGCCACGATCGAAGGTGCGCATCAGACCTTCCTTGCACTGGGCGTAGCCGGTCACAATCGGCAGCTCGCGGCTCAGGTCGATGCTGTCGAACGCCTGCTTCAGCTTTTCGTCCAGCGGCAGCAGCTCGGCATCACGCCAACCGGTCAGGTCGACAAAGCGGGCATTAATGCCCTCCTGCTGCAGCTTCAGGGTGGTGTTGAACGCACTGTGCGCTTCGCCGATACCCGCCAGCATTTCCCGGACAGTCAGCAGGTGCTCTTCAAGCTGGAACTGGCCGTAGGAACACAGGCGCTGCAGGTCGATCAGGCAGCCGCGAACACCTTCAATACGGTCAGTGATGAACTGGTCGGCCTGCTGCTTGAGCATCGGGTCTCTGAACAGCTCGCCATTGATGTCGGTCAGCAACTGGATCAGCTTGGTGAGGTCGTCACCCCAGGCCCAGTCCGATTCGGCATCAGCAAACAGGGCGTAAACGCCCGGCTCGCCGGTTTTCTTGTGTTCCAGCAGTTCGTTGGTTACGCCGCCATAGGCTGAAACCACGAAAATCCGCTGGTAGAGGTCGCTCTTCTTGCGCTTGCCAATAATGATATTGTCGCGCACGGCCTCGTAATTACTCATTGATGTACCGCCGATTTTCTCGACGGTGTGCTGTGCCGTAGTCATATCCTTGCCTTCGTAATCTGCGTTTTGGAAAGGTGGGGGAAACGGGCGTCTTACGACGCCTCGTTCACACCTTCCTGCATGATCTCGTCTACAGACTCGCCCAGCAGTTTCGCGCCCAGACGCAGGTCATCTTCGCTGGTGGTCAGCGGCATCAGGCACTTGATCACTTCATCGTTCGGACCACTGGTCTCGATGATCAGGCCCTTCTCGAAGCAGCGCTTGGTGATCGGACCGGTCACGTCTGCATGCTTGGCTTCGATACCACGCATCAGGCCACGGCCTTTCATCGAGAACTCACCCGGGTACTTGTCGCAGATCGCCTGCAGGGCATCGCCCAGCACCTTGGTCTTGGCCTTCACTTCGTTGGCGAAGGCATCGTCTTTCCAGTAGGTTTCAACGGCAGCGCGGGCCGTTACGAACGCCATGTTGTTACCACGGAAAGTACCGTTGTGCTCACCGGATTCCCACACGTCCAGCTCCGGCTTGAACAGCACCAGCGCCATCGGCAGGCCATAGCCACTCAGGGACTTGGATACCGTCACGATGTCCGGCTTGATGCCAGCGAATTCAAAGCTGAAGAACTCGCCGGTCCGGCCGTTACCCGCCTGGATGTCATCCACAATCAGCAGGATGTCGTGCTTCTTGCACAGCTCGGACAGGCCTTTCAGCCATTCAGCGCGGGCCGCATTCAGACCGCCTTCACCCTGAACGGCCTCAACGATAGCCGCCGCCGGCTTTTCAACACCGGAGGAGCTGTCAGACAGCACCTTGTCCATGATGTCCAGGGTGTCTACGTCTTCACCCAGGTAGCCGTCGTAGAACATGAAGTCCACGTGGCCCAGGGGTACGCCTACACCACCACGGTGATGCTCGTTACCGGTGGCGGCAACGGCACCGGCCGTTACGCCGTGGAAACCGTTAGTGAAAGAAATGATGTTGGTACGGCCTTTCACCTTCCGGGCCAGCTTCATGGCCGCTTCCACACAGTTGGTACCGGTGGGGCCGGTGAACTGCATCTTGTAGTTTAGGCCACGGGGATCAAGGATGTACTTCTTGTACGATTCCATGAAGTCGTGCTTGGCGGTGGTGAACAGGTCCAGGCCCTGGCTCACACCGTCTGCCTCGATGTACTCGAGCAGTGCTTTCTTCAGGACATCGTTGTTGTGGCCGTAGTTCAGGGAACCGGCACCGGCCAGGAAGTCCAGGTACTGTTTGCCGTCTTCGGTGTACAGGTGCGCGTTCTTGGCACGGTTGAAAATCACCGGAAAGGCACGGGAATAAACACGAACTTCGGATTCAGTAGACTTAAAAATTTCCATTGTCTTGCCTCTTAGCATGTCAGGTTCGAGGTAAATGCGCGGTGGCCTGCTGGTAAAACGTGTCGGTCGCAACAGGCCCGCCGTGCGTTGATGTCAGCCATCTGGCAGGCCCACCTCGGGTGGCCTGCCGGCTGTTCAGATTCGCAGTCAGCGATTCACATGTTATGAATCAGGGCTCTCAGACAGGCTTCGTGAAAGGCCCGATGCGCAGCAGGAACTCAGAATCGTGCTTGCCGCCAAAGTGGGTCTCTTTCTCGAAGTGCTCGTGATAGGTGAGCTCGGCTCCCAGATCACGGGCAAATGAGCGGAACAGCGCCCAGGAAGCCTCGTTGTCTTCGGTAATCGTGGTTTCCAGGTGCGTGACGTTCTTGCACGCGTCCCGACCTACGATTTCCTTAAGCATCCGCTTGGCGAGGCCCTGGCCACGACCTTTTTCGTGTACCGCCACCTGCCAGACAAACACGGTCTCGGGCTGTTGGGGAGGGATGTATCCGGAGATAAAGCCGACCAGATCGCCGTCCTTCTCCGCCGCCACGCCGGTCTCGGCAAAGTGGCTGCACTGCAACAGGTTGCAGTAAATCGAGTTGGGGTCCAGCGGCGGACATTCCGCAACCAGCTGGTGGAGCCTGAAGCCATCATCCTTGGTAGGTTTGCGCAAGGTGATGGCGGTGGTATTCGATCCTTCTGATGTCATAACGTGATCAATTCGCTTCGAAAGTTAGGGCTGAATTATATAGACCACAAAATATATTTCAAGTCGGCCCTCTCTGGCTACCGCCCTCCCTGGCGCTGCAAGGTACCAATAGCCTCTTGAAAAACTCTTTTAACTTAATGTTTTTTATGAATTACTTTGACAACTTACCGTAAAACCCCGAATGAGTGCCCACCCAAAGCTAAAGAGCCGAAACCAAATTGTTTAGGCCTCCAAACATCAGCGCTGCTAACCGGCAATTCGGTTAACCTGTTCGATGAACGACGGCGTCAGCACGTCCACCACCGGGCGATCCCCTTCCGGGCCCGCCACCGCCGGCGCATCCCGCTCGGTCATGACAATCACCGGCTGACCAGACCACTGCAGCAACTGCAGTTCGCCATCGGTTGTTTCCACCAGGGCCGAGCAGTGCTCAACCCAGTCACCATCATTGCAGTATAGACCGTCCTCGCCACGCAAGAAGCCGGCAGAGTGAATGTGGCCGCAAATAAAACCATCGAAATCGCCCTTCTCCGCGGCTGTCAGCGCTGCCAGTTCAAACCGGCGAATAAAGGTTCTGGCCTTACCTATGCGGCTTTTGATCCAGGCCGCCAGCGACCAGTAGGGTTTGCCCTGCAACCGACGCAGGGCATTGAACCAGCGGTTCAACCGCAGCAGCAGGCCGTGGGCATGGTCACCCACCAGCAACATCAGGGGGCTGCAGCGCACTACCTGGTCAAACTGGTCACCGTGGCATACCAGGAAACGCCGCCCATCCGCGGTGGTATGCACGGCCTTGTAGAGAAGCTCCACACCGGAGAGGGTCTGGCCACAGAAGCGGCGGAAGAATTCATCGTGGTTACCGGGCACATAGACAACGCGGGTGCCGGTGGCGGCCAGCTCCAACAGTTTGTGAACAACCTGCCGATGGCTTTCCGGAAAGTGGGCCCGGCGCTGCATGGCAATCAGGTCGACGATGTCGCCTACCAGGTACAGGGTGTCGCACCGGATGGTATTGAGGAAATCCAGCAGTTGCCCGGCCTGGCAATCCGCTGTGCCAAGATGGACATCCGAGATGAAGACGCTGCGATACTTGCCCATGGTGCCTCCTGCATTGTCAGGCCAGCCGTCAGAGTGCAGGAAAAACTCTGACAAGGCCGGGTGACACGCAGGTGACAACCACGAGACAGTTAGATGAAGGCCGGCGCGGAGCCGCTGCAGCCCCGCACCGTCAGAACCCGCTCAGCGCAGATCCGGATTGAGGGTGTAGGTACCGGTTACCCGGGCACTGGCCAGCACATGCCCGGCCATGGCCTGGCGCACGTCGTTGCCGTCAAATTCGCCATCCAGGCCCAGCGTTTCCACATCCAGCGCATGCACTTCGTAGTGGTAATGGTGGATGATCTCATCGTTCCAGGGCGGGCAGGGGCCGTCGTAGCCTGCGTAGGTTCCAGCCATGTCCGGATTGCCGGCCAGGAACTGGGTGTAGTTATTCACACCGCGCACCCCGATCGGTCCGGGGCCATGTTCCTTGCCCTTGGGACTGACGCCGTCGCTGTCCTCACCTTCCGGGATACGACCAACGCTGGCCGGAATGTCCACCAGCAGCCAGTGGAAGAAGTCTACCCGGGGCAGGTCGGCCGCTACGGTCTTGCCTTCCTGGTTCACATCGTCGGCCACGCTGGGCACATCCGGGTCAAACATCACTACCACAAAGCTTTTGGTGCCCTCCGGCGCGCCTTCCCACACCAGTTCCGGGTTCCGGTTGGGGCCAAAACTCATGTGGTCCTGTTCACTGAACACACCAAACGCGAACTTTTCGGGAATCGGCTGGCCGTCCGCAATGCCTTTGACTTCCAGTTTCACAGTGGTTCTCCTGTTAGCAGGGTTATGGTCCAAGCCTCTGTGGGCGTTTACCCTAAAGTGCCGCATGGCATCGGATTAATCAATCGCGACCAGGCCCAACGAGGCAGCAAAAAGCCACTTTCGTTGAATTGTCATGCCGGAACTACGACGTTAGTATTAGCCGCCTCCAGTCAGGGACTGGACAAAGTCAGTGAGGACAGCCAAGCGTTTTTCGCCGAAAGAGCGCTTGGCTCTCTTCACTTCAAGGCGATCGTTATGGAAAACCTGCACCACATCGTAGTTGTCGGCGGTGGCGCCGGCGGCCTGGAACTGGTCACCCGGCTGGGCAACAAACTGGGCAAGAAACACAAAGCCCGCATTTCCCTGGTCGATGCCGGCCTGACCCACGTCTGGAAACCCCTGCTGCACGAGGTCGCGTCCGGTTCCCTCGACGCCAGCGCCAACGAAATCAACTACCGCGCCCACGCCCGCAAGCACCATTACGAGTTCCAGCTTGGCCGGATGAGCGGGCTCGACCGCTCAGCGAAGGAAATTGTCATTGCCGCCTTCCACGATGACGAAGGCAATGAAGTGGTGCCGGAACGCCGCATCCCGTACGACACCCTGGTGATTGCGGTAGGCAGCACCGCGAACGATTTCGGCACTCCGGGTGCCCAGGAGCACTGTCTGTTCCTGGACAGCCTGCGCCAGGCACGGCGCTTCCATAACCTGATGCTCAATGCCTTCCTGCGCAAGAATCATGAAGCCTTGCAGGGCAAGCCCCACAGCCTGAACATCAGCATCATCGGGGCCGGCGCCACGGGTGTGGAACTGGCTGCGGAGCTGCGGCTGGCATCGAGGGAACTACCGGTATACGGCATGAACCACCTGAAGTCATCAGACGTTTCCATCAGTGTGATCGAAGCGGCTGACCGCATTCTGCCGGCACTGCCTGGCCGGCTGTCTGCCGCCGCAACCCGGGAACTGCAGCGCCAGAAAGTGCAGGTATTGACCGGCCAGCCGGTCAGCGAAGTACGGGAGAACAGCCTGGTGATGAAAGACGGCACCGAACTGCCGTCCGAGATGACCATCTGGGCCGCCGGCATTAAGGCACCGGCCTTTCTGGCCGACCTGGACGGGCTGGAGGCCAACCGCGGCAACCAGCTGATGGTAGAACAAACCCTGAAAACCACCCGGGACAACCACATCTTCGCCTTCGGTGATTGCGCCGCCTGCCCGCAACCGGATTCTGACCGGCCGGTGCCTCCAAGGGCCCAGGCCGCCCACCAGCAGGCAGATACCCTGTTCGAAACCCTGTGTAACCGGCTTGAAGGCAAGGAAGCGGTACCCTTTGTCTATAACGACCACGGCTCACTGATCAACTTCAGCAAATACACCACCGTTGGCAACCTGATGGGCAACCTGTCTGGCCGCAGCATGTACATTGAAGGCAAGGTGGCCAGGCTGTTTTACGTGTCCCTGTACCGGATGCACCAGGTCGCGCTGCACGGGTTTGTGCGTACGGGCATTATCTGGCTCATGGACAAGATCAGCCGGGCCATGCACCCGAGATTGAAGCTGCACTGAGGGAAACTGCCGGACTGGAGCGGGCGATGGGAATCGAACCCACGTCACCAGGTTGGGAACCTGAAGCTCTACCATTGAGCTACGCCCGCCGGCATAATGTCTGTTCAAGCAATATAAGCCCGCAGCTATGGCCGGGCAAGCCCCTTTAGTTGGAGTCTGATGGATCCCACCTTCACCCTGATCGGCGCCCTGATGCTGGTTTTCAGCATCGTGCTCAGCCCCCTTTCCAGCCGCGTTGGCATGCCTGTGCTGCTGGTTTTCCTGGTGGTGGGCATGCTGATGGGCGAGGACGGGCCCGGGGGTATCGAGTTCGATAATGTCGAACTCGCCTTCCTGATCGCCAACCTGGCCCTGGGCGTAATACTGCTGGACGGCGGTATGCGCACCCGGGTAGACACCTTCCGGGTTGGCCTGAAACCCGCCATGATGCTCGCCACCGTGGGTGTCGCCCTGACGGCGGGCGGAGCGGCAATCGTTGCCTGGTGGGTGTTTGACCTGCACTGGCTGATCGCCTTGCTGATCGGTGCCATTATCTCCTCCACCGATGCCGCTGCGGTTTTCTCCCTGCTTCAGGGCCGGGGACTGCACCTTAACGAACGGGTCAGCGCCACCCTGGAAATCGAATCGGGCAGCAACGACCCGATGGCTATTTTCCTGACCCTGATGCTGGTTACCCTGATCAGCCAGCATCAGGATGGTGCCTTTGCCTCTGGCCTGCTGATGCTGGTCCAGCAATTCGGTATCGGAGCGCCGGCGGGCATTCTGGGCGGCTTTGCCATCGTCGCCCTGACCAACCGGATGCGCCTGACCCCCGCTCTTTACCCCCTGTTAGTGGCCGCAGCCGGCATCGCCGTGTTTTCGGCCACCAACGCCATTGGCGGTAGCGGTTTTCTCGCCATCTATCTGAGTGGTGTGGTGATCGGTAATCGCCACGTGCGCATGATGCCCATGATCCTGCAGGTACACGATGGCCTGGCCTGGCTGGCCCAGCTGTGTCTGTTCCTGATGCTGGGGCTGCTGGTGAACCCGTCCGACCTGGTACCGCTGGCCGGTGGCGGCCTGATCCTGGCGCTGGCACTGATTTTCGTGATTCGCCCGCTGACTGTCCTGCTGACGCTCTGGCCCTTCGGCTTCAACCGCCGGGAACTGGGCTTTATCAGCTGGGTGGGTCTGCGGGGCGCGGTACCGATTGTCCTGGCCCTGTTCCCGATCATCGCCGGCCTGCCGGATGCCCAGCTGGTGTTCCATGCTGCTTTCTTCATCGTGCTTGTGTCGCTTGTGGTACAGGGAACCACCATGGCACCGCTGGCCCGCAAACTGAAACTGGAGGTTCCGGCCGGCGAAGACCCCTACCGGCGCCTGCCCCTCGATGCCCCCGCGGCGGGCGACCACGAGCTGATGCTGTTCCCGCTCCGGGGCCAGAACTGGGAATCACCGAAACGGCTCGGGCAGTTGCGGCTGCCGGACAACACCGCTGTTGCCGGGGTCTTCCGGGATCGCCAGTGCCTGCAGCCCACCAAGGACCTGGAAGTCTCGACCGGAGACGTGGTCGCCATGTTCGCCACACCTGCGGTACTTCCGGAACTTGGCAAGGCCCTGAGTGGCCGGCAGGCACCGAAACACCTGGCCGAGCGTGCCTTCTTCGGTGACTTCGTGCTCAATGGCGACGCCTTGCTGGGGGATGTAGAGCAGGTGTACGGCATCGAATTCGATGAATTGCCACCGGATCTTTCGCTCGCAGAATGCTTTGCCAAGCGCACCAAGGGCCACCCGGTGGTGGGCGACAAGGTCGTTCTGGGCCCGGTCACCCTGGTAGCCCGTGCCACCGAGGCAGACCGGGTAACCAAGGTGGGCCTGAAGATGGACGCAACATAAAATGTAACAAAACCCCTTATCAATCCGCCTGCCGGCTGTGTTATAAACTGCATGAACAAAGTTTAACCATTGGATATCCATCGCCGGCGCCATGATTTTTCGAGCTTTTCTGATCGTTTTTGTAGCACTCCTTACCCCCTTTGCCGGGGCTACCGAGCTGTTAGCCCGGGCCGACACCCGGATGACTCCGGCTATCCCGGAACCCGGGCTGGCTGACCACTTCGAAATTACCCAGGTGGTAGTGAATAAAGGCGAGCGCCGCCTGCACCTGCTCAGTGGCGACCGCAAGGTGCGCAGTTACCGGATTTCCCTGGGCGACAACCCGGTCGGCCACAAGCTTTATGAAGGCGACTCCCGCACCCCGGAAGGCGACTACACCCTTGACTGGCGCAACCCGGAGAGCGATTTCTACAAATCCATCCACATCTCCTATCCGAGCCCGAAAGACCGGGAGCTGGCACAGGCCTGGGGGCTCGACCCGGGTGGCAGCATCATGATTCACGGCCTGCCCAACGATGTCGGCGACATGGCCTTTGCCTATGTGGGGCTGGACTGGACAGAGGGCTGCATTGCCGTGACCAATGAAGAGATGGATGAGATCTGGGCCCTGGTCAATAACGGCACCCCCATCCGGATCATGCCCTGACCCCGGTACGTTCATGACACGCCGATTAAGTTGTTGTCATAAGCTAAGAATTTTTACCTATCCTCAGTTAACATTTTGCTTCATAGTGTTTTACACTGTTTAACGACTCCGGTAGTCACTGCCTATCGGGCATAGCTGACAGGAAGTCGTCTATACTGACTTCTGGATCACAGGAAATAAAACGACCAATAAGGGGATTTACCATGCGTAAACTGACGATCGCTGGGTTTGCACTGGCCACTGCTCTGACTGCAGGTTGTGCCACCACTGACCAGGCTGCTATCGACGAAGCCAACGCAACTGCAAGCTCCGCTGAGCAGACTGCTAACAACGCTCTGAACACTGCTAACAGCGCTGCAAGCGATGCTCGCACTGCTCAGCAGACTGCTGAAGAAGCCCTGGCTGCTGCCCGCGCTGCTCAGAAGTCCGCTGACGAAGCGAACGAGCGCGCCAAGCGTATGCTGGAGCGTGCCAGCCAGAAGTAAGGCTGACGCAAAGCAGAAAAAGGCCGGTTCAACCGGCCTTTTTTGTGGGCGTTTGAAAAGTCAGGGAGTTACTGATCCAGCTTGTCAGGTGCCTTGTTTCCGGACTGATTGTCCAGAAAGTTCTTGATCATATCCATCGGTAGCGGGAACACGATGGTGGACGAGTTGTTATTGCTCATATCCGCCAGCGTTTGCAGGTAGCGCAGCTGCATGGCCCCGGAGTTGGCCGACATCACTTCTGCCGCCTCAACCAGTTTCTTTGAAGCCTGCAGTTCACCTTCGGCGTGGATAACCTTGGCCCGCCGCTCCCGCTCAGCCTCGGCCTGCCGGGCGATGGCGCGTATCATCGATTCGTTCAGGTCTACGTGTTTGATTTCCACGTTGGCCACCTTGATACCCCACTCCTCGGTCTGGGCATCGATGATCTCCTGGATGTCCGCATTCAGCTTGTCACGTTCTGACAACATCTCGTCCAGGTCGTGTTTACCCAGCACCGAACGCAGGGTGGTCTGGGCCAGCTGGCTGGTCGCCGCGCCATAGTCTTCCACCCGGATAATCGCCTTTTCCGGATCCACTACCCGGAAATACAGCACGGCGTTCACCCGCACGGTCACGTTATCTTTGGAGATCACATCCTGGCTGGGCACGTCCAGCGTGATCACCCGCAGGTCTACCCGAACGATCTGCTGGATACCGGGAATCACGATAATCAGGCCAGGCCCTTTTACGCCCTGGAAGCGCCCCAGGAAGAACACCACGCCACGCTCGTATTCGGGCAGGATCTTGATCGCTGACCCGAGGATCAGCAACAGCACCACGGTGGGTGCGAGATAGGGAATGAAATCACCCAGATTCATACGGCCTCCTTGTATTGCCTGTGATTGTTCTACCTTGCGTCAGACCCGGGCTCTACCTGCAGGGTCAGCCCGTCGATGCCGGTTACCCTGACTTCCATGCCGTCCGTAATGGCCGAGCCGCTGCGGGCATTCCAGCGCTCGCCACTGACCCGCACATGGCCAAGGAACTGGTCATGCTCCGGCTTGAAATCGTCCAGCGCCAGGCCATGTTCATGGACAATCTGCTCGCTGCCGCTGACCGGGTGCCGGCGCCGCAGGCCGATAAAGCGGGTGACTGTCCACAGCATAAAGCCGCCAGCCACCACCGCTGTTCCTCCAATGGTGGGCAGGGAAATCTGCCGGTGGCTGCCATCCATCAGGATCACCGAACCGGTCACAAAGGCGACAATGCCGCCAATACCCAGTATCCCGAAGCTGGGCACAAAGGCTTCCCCCACAATAAATGCCAACCCCAGCATAATCAGCGCCAGGCCGGCGTAATTCACCGACAGTACCTGGAAGGCAAACAGTGCCAGCACCAGGCTGATGGCGCCGATCACGCCCGGCACCACGGCCCCCGGGTTCGCCAGCTCAAAAATAATGCCGTAGAAGCCGATGATCATCAGGAAGTAAGCCACGTTGGGATCGGTGATCACCGACAACAGGCGGGTGCGCCAGTCCGGCTTGGCCCGAACCAGTTGCAGCCCGGCGGTTTCAAGGGTGCGCGGGCCAGAGGCCATCTGCACGGTGCGACCGTCAACGGCGGACAACAGGCCTGCCAGGTCCGGAGCCACCACATCGATCACGTTGAGCTCAAGCGCCTCACTGGATCCCAGGTTCACCGCCTCGCGCACAGCCTCTTCCGCCCAGTCACCGTTGCGGCCGTGGCGCTCGGCCAGGCCACGGATATAGCTGACGGCATCCTCCAGCACCTTGCGTTCCATAGCGGTGTCACCACGGCGTTTTTCCGGTTCAGCGCTGGTGTCTTCAGGTGCGTCGTCTGCAGGGGAAGGAGATTCTGGTTCCGGAGAGCCGGGCAGGCCGCCCATCTGTACCGGCGTGGCAGAACCCAGGTTGGTGGCGGGCGCCATGGCCGCGATGTGGCTGCCGTAGAGGATATAGGTGCCGGCGCTGGCTGCGCGGGCGCCCTGGGGCGAAACGTAGGTGGCAACGGGCACGTCGGAGGCAAGGATGGCCTTGATGATCTCCCGCATGGAGTCCATCAGGCCACCCGGGGTGTCCAGCTCCAGGATGACCAGCCCGGCATTATCCTGCTCGGCCCGGCGAAGACCCCGGGTTACGTAATCCATGGTGGCGGGGCCAATGGCACCTTCCACGGTCAGCACCAGGGCGGTTCCGCGCCGTTCCTGCTGGGCCAGTACCTGCCATGACAAGCTGACCAGTAACAGCAGGGCTCCGGCCAGGAACGCCAGCCCCCAGAAGGTTGCCCTCCGGTGGCTAAATCGACTCTGGAATGGCGGTGCGTGCATCATGCCCTCCGGTCGGGATGGTCAGAACATGCGCGCCAGAACGGCCTCCGGCAAGCGCCTGATAATGAAACCCAGCGGTGCCCGGGGCCAGGCCGGCACAAAGTGCTCGGCCTTTCCGGCTTCTATGGCTTTCACCATAGCACGGCACCCGGTCTGTGCATCCACAATAAACGGTGTGTTCTTCACCTTTTCGTTGATCTCGGTGCGAATGTATCCCGGGTACAGGGTGAGAAGGGGCCTTGTTCGATCCCGCCAAGCTATCAGAAGTACAGCGTCTGTCCGGGTTCGGTTTTTTGTTCTTGTGGCGGTTCGGCGCTCTTCTCAGCGGCCATCTGCGTAAGCTTCTCGCCAATCATGGTGGGAATACCATCGGCCTGGTCTACGGCAATCTCGATAGACTGTCGCCGCACCTGCACGTCCGGATGTTCCTCAACAAAGGTTTCGACTTTTTCGAACACCTGCTGCCAGAGCTTGTCGCGATCCTCGGCGGTGTAATCTTCCCGGGGCCGGTGCACTTCCAGCCAGACCTCGCCACCCGACAGGCCGACCTTCACCGATTCACGGATCACCCGTACCGGAGTGCCTTTCTCCACCTGGTAGACAAAGCGGGAGATATCCTCGTTGTACATGCGAAAGCAGCCATGGCTGACCGCCATGCCGACACCGAACTGCTTGTTGGTGCCATGAATCAGGTAGCCTTTCTCGCTCAACAACAGGGCATGGGAACCCAACGGGTTACCCGGGCCCGGGGGAATCATTCTGGGCAGGTAGTCGCCGGAGGCTTCGTACTCGGCCCGGATACTGGCCGGCGGATACCAGGCCGGAGACTCCAGCGGCATGGTCACTTCGGCGTTGGTCAGCGGTGAGGGATTTTCCTCGGTACCCACGCCGACCGGATACACTTGCACGCCATCTTCCGCAAAGTAGTAAAGACGGTATTCGGCCAGGTTGATCACGATGCCCTTGCGCGGCACATCCGGCAGCACATACATACGGGGCAGGGTAATTACCGAGCCGTCCCCCGGTAGCCAGGGATCCACGCCGGGGTTGGCTTTAACCAGTTCCAGGTAGCCCAGCGCCAGTTCGTTACCAATGCCGGCAAAGGTGTCTTCATAGGCGGTGGTGAATACCTGCAACTCCCCTGCCAGGTCACCGTTCAGGGGAAAGGTTGGCACCCGCGGAGACCGGTCGATTTTTTCCTTTACATCTTCCTGCTCCCCGGGCCCGGCTTCCGGCGCAGGCTGGGCACTGGCCTGCATACCAAGGCCGGCAAGCAACAGCACCATCAGCCACGAGAAACGGTACTTCAACTGCATCATCTTTGTTTCCTGTTCAAAATCCTGCCACACCAGAAGACCGGCGAAGGCGTCAGGAGTTCATCAAGGTTGTCCAAATGGTAACCCCCGCCAGCGCCACAAACAGAATACTGGCGCTGATCCGCGCGGTGGCCAGGGGCAGGCGCTCCATCAGCCAGCGACCTGCCAGAATAACCGGTACATTGGCAATCAGCATACCAACGGTGGTTCCGATAATAACCCAGAATGTCTCGGTATACCTTGCCGCCAGTACCACCGTGGCGATCTGGGTTTTGTCGCCGATTTCGGCCAGGAAGAACATGATGGTGGTGGCCATGAAGGCCCCCATGCCCAGAAACTTCGAGTCGTCGCTGTCGTCTTTATCCGGCACCAGCAACCACAGGGCAATGGCGATAAAGCTCACGGCAAGAATCCAGGGTAGCCAGGCTGCGGGAATCTGAGCCGCCACCCAGGCGCCAATCCAGGCGGACAGCGCATGGTTAAGCACCGTAGCAACCAGGATGCCCAGGATGATCGGGGTACGGGTGGCGTAGCGGGCAACCAGGAACAGCGACAACAGCTGGGTTTTGTCACCAATCTCGGCAATGGCTACGGCAAGGGTCGATGCGAGAAAAGCATCCATTCAGAAAGGCCTCCGGCGGGTAAATTTATATGAAAACTCAGCTGCGCATCTTCCAGACCGGGATGGCGGCTACCGCTACGAATACTGCTACCAGCCACCAGGCCGACTGGAACGCGGAAAAGGTAGGAAGCCCACCCTGATGCGCCCCGAATTCGATGGTCAGCGCCACGATATTAACACCCAGTGCGCCGCCCAGTTGCCGGGCAAAGTTGATGGTACTGGAACCCGCCCCCATCAACTCCGGCGGCAGGGGGTTCATGGCCCCGGTAGACAGCGCCGGTAGCATGAAGCCGATGCCGATGCGGCCCAGAATGGCCCAGAATGCCAGCCAGCCAAAGCCCACCAGGTGCCCGGTGACCGCAAACAGCACCGCCGACAGGGCAAACACCACAATACCAAACAACACCAGGCTACGGGCACTGCGCCGGTCAGCCAGCCGTCCGGCCAGCGGGAAGGTCATTCCCAGAACGATACCGGCCGGCAACATCAGCAGGCCAGCCTCGGTTGCGGAGAAGCCGAGCGTGGTCTGTACAAACAGCGGAATCAGGTATGTAGAGCCAAACAGCGCCAGGCCCAGTGCCATGGCACCCAGGGTGGCAAACAGGAATACCGGACGGCGCAGCAAGTCCAGTTTTATCAGAGGATAACGGGCCGTGCGGGCACGGAACAGGAATGCCGCCAGCAGGGCAACCGCGACCATGCCCTGAACCAGCACCCGGACTTCCTGGCCTGTCAGTTCCTGCAGGCGGGTCAGGGTGTCCAGGGTCAGCGCGATCAGGCTGCCCAGCAATGCCAGGCCGAGAAAATCGAAGGGATAATTGGCCGGCCGGGAGCGGGGTAATGGCAGAAAACGCCAGGCCATCCACACCCCGAGCAGGGTTACCGGGGCCGGGGCGTACATTACATAGCGCCAGTTGAACTGGTCCACCAGAAAACCGCCCAGTACCGGGCCCAGGGCGGGAGCCAGGATCACACCCATGCCATAGATACCCATGGCCTGGCCACGCTGTTCAGGCGGGAAGATACGGAACACCAGGAACATGCCCATTGGCTGCATCAGGCCCGCCATCGCGCCCTGGCCCACCCGCGCGGCGATCAGCTGGCCGGGAGTTTCGGCAAAGCCACCGATCACCGAAATGACGGTGAACATGGCCATGGCACAGGCCAGGGTGAGCCGCACACCGAACCGATCCAGCAACCAGGTGGAAGCCAGCATGGTGGTGGTCATGGCGGCGATAAAGCCGGTTGCCAGCCAGTGCACCTGCCCCTGACGGATTCCGAACTCCATCATGATGTCGTGCAGGGCAACGTTGACCACTGTGGCGCTGAGCACCGTGGCCATGGTGCCCGTCACAACTGTGATGACCGCCAGCCAGCGCCAGCGGTCGCCGTATCGAGCCTTCAGGCCCTCGACCGAATTATCCGCCAAGGGTTACTTCTGCTTTTCAGCGTTTTCCATGATCTTGTGGAACACCTTCAGGGTGCACTCGAGATCCTTGTCGGAAATCCCTTCAAGCATCTCCTCCCGAAGGTCGGAGGCTCTCTGGGTCAGCTCTTCCATAAAGTCCACACCGGCCTTGGTCAGGTGCAGGCGACGAGCCCGGCGGTCGTTCGGGCAAGGGCGGCGCTCAATCAGGCTCTGCTGTTCCAGGCTGTCGAGCAGGCGCACCAGGGTCGGGTTCTCGATGGCCATGAGGCTCGCCAGTTCGCGCTGGG
This sequence comes from Marinobacter sp. P4B1, assembly GCF_001447135.1. Classification (NCBI taxonomy): domain Bacteria; kingdom Pseudomonadati; phylum Pseudomonadota; class Gammaproteobacteria; order Pseudomonadales; family Marinobacteraceae; genus Marinobacter; species Marinobacter sp. P4B1. The sequence continues at coordinate 991,773 of NZ_LLXM01000015.1, read as the reverse complement.
TCAGGCCTTCGCCACCTTCCTGCAGGTAGAACATGGTGCTCCAGCGGGCCTGGGTAACACCGAGGTCTTTCAGGCGTTCATCAAGCATTTTACGCCAGCGGCGGGTAACCCGGGCAACGGCAAAGGGGAACTGTTCTCTCATGACAATCTACTCCTGAGGCTGATCTGCTCCGGGGCAAACCACGCCCGGGCAAGAACTGACGAAAACTTACTATTGCTGAATATTCACCAATAGTATGCTAATCGTTGATTTAAATACAGATACCGAAGTGAAAATATAATCGGTGATAACCGAAAGTTTCAGCAAGTTGCGTCAGCCAGCCTGGCGCAACTCTTCCTGCATCTCTTCCACTTCCGGAGATTCGTGGAAATCCTCGTTCCGCGGATCCAGCTCGGCCAGTACCGGCGAAGCCTCCGGCATGGCGGGCACAAAGTGCTCCTGATCCTCGACCGGCACATCCTCGGTGTGAGTAATGCGGTAGCTGGTGATTACAGCCAGGACCAGCAGGAAACCGGCATTGCCGTAGAACAGGCCCGACGGCCCCAGCTGGTTGATCAGCTCGGCCATAGCGATGGGCCCGATGACACTGCCAATGCCGTAGCTCAGCAGCAGGGTGGCACTGGCAGCCACGATACGGTTGCTGTCCATACGGTCGTTGGCGATGGCCACAGCGATGGGGTACAGGGTGGCAGACAGCCCGGTAAACAGCCCCACCAACAGGGTCAGCAAGGCCAGGTTGCCGGCGCCCAGCACCGCCACACCGCCCGCCGAACTGGCAGCCGCCAGGGCCACCCAGAACATCACGCGACGACGGTCAAAGCGGTCGCACACCCGGCCCAGCGGCCAGGCCAGCAGCATGGCGGCAACAATGGCACTGGCCATAAAGGTGGACGTTTTCGCCACATCCAGCCCCACCAGCGTGGCGTAGACCGGCCCGAGGGCATAGAAGCCACCAATCAGCACCCCGCTGACCAGCGCCCCGGCAACCCCGGAGAAAGATTCCCGGGCCAGCTTGAACACCGACATCCGGGCAGTTTGCTCGATCACCGGCGCTTCCATACGGGTCAGGGACAGCGGAATCAGGGCCAGGGCCAGTAAAATAGCGGCCAGTGAAAACGGCAGGAAGTTGGCCGGGTCACCCACATTCACGATCAGCTGGCCGCCGGCGGCGGACAGGTAGAACACAATCTGGTACACGGCAAACATGGCGCCGCGATTACTGTTGGTGGCGCGGCTGGAGAACCAGCTTTCGATCACCACCAGAACGCCGGCCACGCTGAAACCGGACAATACCCGCAACACCGCCCAGAACAGGGTGGATACCGCCATCGGATACAACAGTGCGGCCACCGCAGCCATCGCCGCAAACACCGCAAATGCACGGATATGGCCGACCCGGCCAATAATCTTGTGCACATACAATGTGCCCAGCACAAAGCCGATGGAATAGCACACCAGTACCCAGCCGATCACGTCCGGAGACACCTGCTCGATACTCAGCCGGATACCCAGCAGAGTCATAAGGAAGGCGTTGCCGCTGACCAGGAGCACAATGCTCATGATCAAGGCAGACAAAGAAACGACCATTCGGGTCATCGGCAACTCCGGCTGGGAAATCTGGATTGGAATCAATAAAAGATAGCAGCCTTAAAAGTTGCTGCAGACAGGTATTTAACCAGCCACACCAGGCCGGCACCACTAGGCACTTGCCGAAACCGAAGGCGCTGCTGGCGCCGCGTTTGACAATGTTTTACATTAATGGGCCGTAACACACCCCGGTGACGGGAGCGGGTAACATGAATGCCACGCAAATTACTGGATCGTGAGCGCCTGGTTATGAAGAAAACGGACTGGCCCATTCGCTGGGATCTGCTGCTTCGCTATCGACTCATCGAAACCATCGCACTGTGGGAAGGTCGGCTGACCACCAACCACATCTGCCACAGTTTCGGAATCGGCCGGCAGCAGGCTTCCAAAGACATCAATACCTACCTTCGGGAGCTGGCACCGGGCAACCTGGTCTACGACCGGCACCTTAAAGGCTATGTCCCCGCCCGGGATTTCAAACCGGTGGTCACCCATGGCCAGGTCAGCGAATACCATGACCTGCTGGCCCGCCAGCAAAGGCTCGGGGCCACCTTCTCGGAGCTGGATCTGGGCCTGCCCGGCAACACCGTGGTCGTGGAGCCCTGCCGCCACATTGCGCCGGAAACCATGCGCGCGGTGGTAACCGCAACCCGTTACCGCCGCCAGCTGCGCGCCAGCTATATTTCCCTGAGCCGTCCTGAAGCCGCCGAAAGCCTGCTGGAACCCCATACCCTGGTGTGTACCGGCAATAACTGGCACGTCCGGGCCTGGTGCCATGCCAACCGCGAGTTCCGCGACTTTGCCCTGAGCCGCTTTCAGGGGCACCCGGAAGCCCTGCGCCAGAAAGCCCGGCAAACCGCCGGCCAGGATGACGACTGGCAGCGCACGGTAAGCCTGGAAATTACCCCCGACCAGCGGCTGACCGAACCCCAGCAGCAGATCATTGCCAACGACTACGGCATGGAACAGGGCAGGCTGTACCTTGAAACCCGCGCCGCCCTGGCACCCTATGTGCTGGCACGCATGGGCATTACGCTGGATAACCTGCACCCGGACCCGCTGGTGCAACAGGTGGAACTGGCCAATCCCGACCAACTCGGCTTTGGCAGCAAACGGGAACGGGCACTCAAAGCGGTTGCCGGTCTCTGCTAGACTGGCCCGGTGACCAAGCCAGAACGAATACCCCTTATCAGCCTGATCCTCGCCGCCCTGCTTCCTGCAGCGGCGGCGGCCTCCTGTGGCGATCCGGCAACCCCCATCCATCGCATCCAGTCTGATGGCACCCGCTCTCCCCTGGCCGGACAAACCGTTACTGTAGAAGGCATAGTTACCCGGGACGCCCGGGAACCCGGAGGCTTCAACGGCTTTTACCTGCAACAGGCCGACCACGAAACCGATAACAACCCAGCCACCTCCGAAGCCCTGTTTATCTACACCCGCAAAAAAGCCGGCAAGCCCGGGCAACGGCTGCGGGTGACCGGCACCGTCAAGGAGTTCCACGGGCTGACCGAACTGGTGGCTGTGCGGAACCTGAAAGTCTGCGGTACCGCGCCACTCCCGGAACCCATTGAGGTCAGCCTGCCCTGGCCCGAGGCACCGGAACACCTCGAAAACATGCGCGTGAGGTTCAGCCAGCCCCTGACCATCATCGACCACTACAACCTGGCCCGCTATGGCGAACTCACCCTGGCCAGCTCCGATCAGGTTACGCCCACCGAATACCTGCCCCCGGGCGCCAAAGCCGCTGCCCGAAGCCAACGTAACCAACTCCACCGGGTACTTCTGGACGACGGCAAAAGCCAGCGCCAGCCCAACCCCGTGCCCTGGCTGAACAACCTTGCCGGCGATGCACCCCTGCGCGCCGGCGACCGGGTAACCCGGCTTGAAGGCGTTCTGGATTTCCGGTTCAGCCAGTGGCGCCTGCAACCGTCCGTAATGCCCCGGTTCCAGCGCAACAATCCCCGCCCAGACGCACCACCGGCTCCGGCCCGGAACCATGTCCGGGTCATGGCCCTGAACCTGCAGAACTTCTTTAACGGCAATGGCCGGGGCAACGGCTTCCCGACACCCAGAGGTGCCGAATCCCTTCAGCAACTGGAGGTGCAGGCCTCGCGGCTGCGCAGTGCCATCCTGCAGGCCAAGCCGGACATCCTTGCGGTCAGTGAGCTGGAAAACGACGGTTACGGCCCGGACAGCGCTATCACGCAACTGGCAGAGACGCTCGGAGAACCATGGGCATTCATCAGGACCCCGGGGCAGGACGGCTCCGATGCCATTCGTACCGCACTGCTGTACCGCACAGACCGGGTTGTACCGGCCGGTCAGCCGCACCGGCTGCGCTCCGGTACATTCCGGCACCAGGGCCGTCCGCCACTGGCACAGGCGTTTCGCCCCGCAGCCGGCGGTGATGCTTTACAGGTAGTGGTGCCGCACCTGAAATCCAAATCCTGCCGGCAAGCCTCCGGCCAGGAGACCGACCGGCAAGACGGTCAGGGCTGCTACAGCCATCGCCGCAGCGAAGAAGCCGGGGCGCTGATCCGCTGGCTGGATTCCTTGCCCGCTCCCGCCCAATTCGCCGGCACCCTGATTACCGGCGACCTCAACAGCTATGCCATGGAAACACCGGTTCAGAGATTCCGACAGGCCGGATACCATAGCCAGGTACATCGCTTTTACCCCTGCGGGCCGGAGGCTTGCGCCTACCACAGCTATCGTTACCGGGGTGAGAAGGGCTCGCTCGATTACAGCCTGGCCGACAGGCACTTGCAGCCTCGGGTCCGCCACGCGCAAACCTGGAACATCAATGCCGATGAAGCCCGGGCGCTTGCCTACAACCAGCGCTCCGCCCTGTCAGGCCCTCAGCCGTGGCGGGCCTCGGACCACAATCCGATGATCACCGACATCCATCTGGGCAATAACTGACCCGACCGACCGCCAGCCCAGGCAACCCGGCAATAGCTCCCCGGCCACAGCCCGTTACACTGGGTGCCGGCTTGTTGTTACGAGGTTGTCCCCATGAGAATTCCTGCCCCCAATCTGTGGCCTGCCGCCCGCACCGGCCAGCGCTGGTTACTGCGTGCCCGCCGCAAGGAGGCCCTGGTCGACGGACACCGGCTGGTGTTTCTGGAGCGGGGCCGGCCGACACCGGGCAAACCGACCCTGGTGCTGATTCACGGCTTTGCCGCCATGAAAGAAAACTGGGCCCTGTGGATGCAGATGCTACCCGCAGACTGGCACCTGCTGGTGCCGGATGTGCCCGGCCTGGGAGAAAGTCAGTACCGGCCAGACGCCTGTTATCGCTATGAAAGCCAGGCCCGGCGGCTCGGACAATGGCTGTCAAGCTATGCCACCGACAACCTGCACATTGCCGGCAGCTCCATGGGCGGCGCCATTGCCTCGGTGATGGCGCACACGCTGGACCGGCCGCCGCGTACCGTCACCCTGCTGAACAGTGCCGGCATACCGGAACAGCCGGATGCCGACCTCAACGCACCGTTCAAAACCGACCGGGATGCCATCCTCATTCCCCGGGACTGGAGCGGGGTCTACCGAATGTTCAACAGCGTCGGCAACGGCAAACCGACTCTGCAGGGCCTGGCCATGACCGGCCTGCTGGGGCCAGACCTGCTGCAGCGCCGGGGTTCCCTGCGCCATATTTTCAACGACATGCTGGCAGACCCGCTGGCACCGGCCCGCTATCTGGGAACCGGAACCCCGCCGCTGCAGGTGCAATGGGGCGACAAAGACGTTATCACGCCCACCCGCTGCGTGGACTGGTTCGGAGCCGCCACGCCCCATGCCGAGGTACACGTCTTCCGGGGCGTGGGCCACCTGCCCATGCTGGAGAAACCCGGCCGCTCGGCGCGGGTACTGGAAGACTTTATTCGCCGGCACAGTCAGTGACAGGGCCGGCATACCGGCAATTGGCCTCTCCGGCCCGTTGACCCGTCACTGGAGTCATGGGGTCGGGCACGGCAAAAGGCCATAATCTGTGACTGACTCCCTTGCATAACAACAACAGACACTGACGAGGAAACCCATGCGCGCCTCCGTTTCTACCGCACAGGACCTGGGTATGCCGGCCATCTACCTGCATACCCTGGCCGAGCTGCTCCGCACCATTGGCGTCGACGAGCGGGACCTGATCCTCCGGGTCGGCCTGGACCCGGCCCGCCTGAACTCCACCGATCTCCGGGTCAGCCAGGCCCAGGCCAGTGAATTTGTTACCCGGGCGATCATCGAAAGCGGCGAACCTGGCCTGGGCATCATGCTGGCGAGGGAACTCCGGTTGCCCCTGCACGGAGCCCTGGGTACCGCGGTGATGAGCAGCCGTACCCTGGAAGAAGCGCTGGAGCTGATGACCCGTTACCTGACACTGCGGGCACCGCACCTGAAAGTGGAAAAGCACCTGAGTGGCCAGAACGCCCGTTACACCGTGTCCTGTGATGTCGAACTGGGGCCGCTGCAGGGCTTTGTGCTGGATGCCGTGCTGTACGGCTGTGTATCCATGGGAGCCCAGCTGACCGGGGCTGCGGTGCCCGGCACCCGGATTCTCCGGCGCGGCCCGGAGCCGAATCATTTCCACCGATTCCGTCGCGTGGTGGGCGTGCCGGTAGAGTATGGCGCCCATGAGGATGCCCTGGTGATTCCCGTCAGCCAGCTGGCACAGCAGGTCCGGTTCAGCAATGAACAGCTGGCAGAGAGCTCGCGGGAACAGTGTGAAGAAGCGCTGAAACAACTCACGGAAGACGCCGGCTTTGCCTGCCGGGTGCGCAGGGTGATCGAAACCAGCCATCCGTTTCCGCCGAAACTGGCCCGGGTCGCCAGTACCCTGTTTGTCTCGGAACGGACGCTCAAGCGCCGGCTGCAGGAAGAAGATGCCAGTTTCCAGAACCTGGTCGACCAGGTGCGGCTGGAGCGGGCACAGGACTTGCTCGGCACCACCGGCATGAACCTGAGCCAGATTGCCGATGCCCTGGGCTACGCCGATGCCGCCAACTTTACCCGTGCCTTCAAACGCTGGACCGGCCTGAGCCCGAGCCACTTCCGTGCCCGGGAAACCGGTTTCCGGAAAACCGCCTGAGTCAGTCGATGCCCAGAATCTTGTGCATCTGCAGGGTCAGGCGCCATTGCGGATGGGCCAGGCAGTAATCGGTCGCCTTGCGGGTATTGCTCTGTTTGACCGGATCATTGCCCTGGTCCGGCACCGAGGGCGAAGCCATCGGAGACAAAAAGTAATGCCGGGCCCGGATGCCCAGAAAGCGCTCCGGTGGGGCCAGCGGCTGAGGAAAGACCAACTTCAGTTCATCACACTCGGTTATCACCACCCCGGCATCCGCCTTGGGGCTCACACACAGCCAGTCGATACCGTCCGGCGCCGGCAGGGTGCCATTGGTTTCCACGCCCACTTCGAAGCCCTCGGCATGGAAGGCTGCAATCAGCGGCTCATCCAGCTGCAACAACGGCTCACCCCCGGTGCACACCACATAGGGTTTGCCAGGCGCGTCCGGCCACAGGCTGCGGATATGGGCCGCCAGCGCCTCGGCAGTTTCAAAGCGGCCGCCGTTCTGGCCATCGGTACCAACAAAGTCGGTATCGCAAAAATTGCACACCGCGGTCGCCCGGTCCTGCTCCCGGCCATTCCACAGATTGCATTTGCTGAACCGGCAGAACACCGCCGCCCGGCCCGCCTGGGCGCCTTCGCCCTGCAAGGTGTAAAAGGCTTCTTTCACCCGGTACATCAGGCATTGCCCTCGTAGGCCAGCGGATCTTCCAGGCCGTGGGCGGCGAACGCTTCCAGCCGCTCGACACAGGAACCGCAACGGCCGCAGGCTTTATCCCGGCCGTTGTAGCAGGTCCAGGTCTGGCTGTAATCCAGGCCAAGCTTCAGGCCTTCAGCCAGGATTTCGCCCTTGTCCAGGGCCATGAACGGCGCTTCGATACCCACCGGCTCGTAATTGGCGATGCGGCATACCGCGTCCATTTTCTCCACAAATTCGGGCCGGCAGTCCGGATAGATGGCGTGATCGCCGCCGTGGGCGCCATACCAGACAGCCCCAGCCCCCACAGTTACCGCGTAACCGGTGGCCAGGGACAGCAGAATCATGTTGCGGTTGGGCACCACGGTGGACTTCATGGAGTCTTCTTCATAGTGCCCTTCCGGCACCTCGGCGTCCGAAGTCAGGGAAGAACCGGCCATCACCTCGCTCATGGCGCGGATATCAATCACCTTGTGGGGAATACCCTCGGCCTGGCACACGGCGCGCGCCGCCTCCAGCTCCCGTACATGGCGCTGGCCGTAATTGAACGACAGCGCATGGACCTTCAGACCCCGGGAACGGGCCAGGTGGAGCAGGGTAAACGAGTCCATGCCTCCGGAATAAATAACGACAACAGTGTCAGTCATGGGAATCTCACCACAATAGCAGGGGGTGTGTCACAGGGCGTTCAAAGCTGAGCGGTATTGTAACAGCGCAAACACCGGTTGGGTTCGCGTCAACGCAGGATCGGCGGTAAACTCGGGAGAAAACGACAATGAACCAGAACCGACACCTGATGCAACCGGATTCCTGCCCAGCGTTTATCGACTTCGAGGCCTCCAGCCTTGACCTGATCGCCAGTTACCCGATCGAGGTTGGCCTGTGCCTGCCTGACGGCACCCTGCACAGCTGGCTGATCCGCCCCAACAGGCAATGGCAGGACTGGTCCGACAGTGCCGAGGCTATTCACGGTATCTCCCGCAGCCGGCTGGAGCAGGACGGCCGGCCGGTAGCCGAGGTTGTCGAACAGCTGAACGGGTTGCTGTCAGGGCAGGTGTTCTGTGATGCCTGGACCTTCGACAGCTTCTGGCTGCACCGCCTGTACCGGGCCGCCGGGGAAACACCGGCCTTCCAGCTGGAGTCCATCTCCATGCTGCTCGACCAAGCCCAGATCCGGCACTGGTCCGGCGTGCGCCAGCAGGTGATTGCCGAACTGGGCCTGCCGGTTCACCGGGCCGCCAACGACGCCCTGATCCTGCACCACACCTGGCAAAAACTTACTTGCCGGGGCGAAGCCTCAGTGCAATAACTTCCAGACCATCCCGGGCTGTATGCAGGGTCCAGTAGGTGGCCAGGGCCATCAGGCTGGCGCCCACAACGGTGAAGCTCAGGTTGTCTCCCACAGACTGCCCCTGGGCGATCACCAGGTAAACGGCAACGGCGGCGAGCAGTGCGATTTCAACGATAAAATCAGAACGGAACTTGTTACGGACGGGGGCAGGGTCTTCGGGCATTTTCTTCGGTTTCAACCTCTGTATTCGGTTTAAGTGTACCACTTGATTGGTGTGCAAATTATCGCCAATCCGGCCGGAATTGGCTGTAGGGACTAGTGGCTACGAAGTTTCCGAAGGCGAAAAAAAACGCAGCCCATGGGGGCTGCGTAGAAAGGAGAGATCCATCCGATACCTGATACGGAGGCATCGAGGATTGCACAACGTAAAAACACGTGACGGAACAAATTATGGCCCCGAGAGCCCACGGCGTCTGTACGGGTTTGCCGAATGGCGGAGGCTATTGCAAACCGGCCAATTGCCGATACACTGATACCGAACCGAAATCACAGAGCCGATAGGTCCAGAATGATTACCAAGTACACCGTTATTACCACCGCCGGTTGCCAAGCAGGGCAAGCCGTGCGCGCCATGGTGAAAGACATCTAACGGCTTTCGGTCAGTCCCGGGAGCCATTGCAGCGACCGGGGCAGCTTCTCTGCCAGACCCCGGTTGCCTCAGGCCCCGGGGTTTTCTGTTTTTGCAGCCGCAAAACGACAAGGAGAAGATCATGAGAAGACATCCGACTACACGGGCAGCCAACCAGCCAATGACCAACCGGCAGGCACCGATCAAACGTCCGGAAAAGCTGCCGCTGCTGGATGCGATTTGCAAGAAACTGAATCAGCGCGTCAACCTGGATGACGAGCAGCGGGTGCTGGGTCTGTACGAGCGTGGCTGGATTTTCAAGGGCGTGCTGAGCAACCTGGACGGCGCCGAGGCCCGCTATGTGCGTGCACTGGCCACCCGTTACAACTCCTGGATTGCCCGCCAGGTGGCCTGAACCAACGCAGGCTGGACCGGTCAGTGGTGCCGGTTCAGCCCCTGCATCTGCGCCATGTCGCCACCGTGGACCATGGCGTAGTTACTCACCACATCGTGAATTTTTTCCTGGGAATAGGGCTTGACCACGTAGCCGTTGGCGCCGGCACTGATTGCCCGCTGGATACTCTCAATCGAATCATCCGCCGTCACCAGCACGATGTGCTGCTCCTTGCGAACCTCCTTGAAGCGGGTCATCAACTCGTGGCCGTTGCCGTCCGGCAGCCCCAGGTCCAGCAGAATGATCTGGTATTCACTGGCGTCGAACGCTGCCCTGGCCGAAGCCGCATCACTGCATTCCGTCACCAGCGTTGCGCCCGCCTTGTACAGCATCTGTACCAGCCGCTCGCGCATGACCGGCTCGTCTTCAACCACCAGTACTCTCAGATCCGTCATCCATTCTCTCCTGTTGTGTCCCGTTACTCAGAATGAGTCATTGCCGGTTTTGCGCGGCAGCTCCAGCGGCGCCGGGCCCGGCCGGCCCTGTTCCCGCTCGCCGGCTGGCCGGCTGTCGGCACCCTCGCCGGCTCCGGCCCCTTCCCGCACCAGTATATTGCTGATGCTGACCGCCGTTGTGTACAACGAAATGGCCACAATCAGCAGCACCGGCTGCACAAAGGCCACAAACCCCGGGACTTCGGTATTGCCCACGATACTCAACATCAGAATGATGGACGGCCCCAGCACCACAAACAAGGTCAGGGCAATGAAAAAGACAATGCGCTCCTTGTACCGGCCCAGATCGCGGTTGGTCACCAGCCCCAGCACAAACTTGCCGATGGCCAGGCCTGCCATGATGGTCGCGGCAATGCTCAGGTCCGCCCGCATCAGGGTTTCATAGACATTGCCGTCCCACAGCCGCTGCATGGCAATGACAAGAAACGGAAACAACACAAACAGCACGTCTGCGTAGGTGCCGTACATCATGCTCAGTGAATTGTGTTCCTGGGGGCGATTCTGGTCACTCATGGGTCTGTTCCTGTCGGGTACCGGTGGTTGAAACCAGTGCCTTCAGAGCCTGGTCAATCATATGGTTCAGTTGTTCCAGCCGTTGTGCGATTTCCGGCCAGTCGTATTCATTCTGTCGCAGGCACTGCTCCAGCCTGCCCGCCTGTTCCGTCATCATCGGGTAGCCCATGGCTCCGGCCGTACCCTTGATCTGGTGGCTCTCGGTGCGCAGCACGTCAACATTCCGGTCGTCCAGGGCCAGCTTCATGCGGCGCTGGCGCTCCGCAAGGCCGGACAGGAAGCGGGAGACCAGGTGCGCCAGGTCATCATCAAGGCCCGAGCTGTCCACGGTCTGCGCTCCCAGATAGCGATCCAGCAGGGCCTGCAGGTGGCTCTGGTCGATGGGCTTGTTGAGCACGCCATCACAGCCGGCTGCCAGCAGGGCTTCGTTCTCGGCCTGGTCACCTGCGGTGAAGGCGATCAGGGGCCGGCGGAATCCGGCCTGGCGAAGCAGGCGTGTAGCTTCCACGCCGTCCATTCCCGGCATGTGGCGATCCATCAACACCAGGTGCACGGTATCCGACAGTGCACGGCGCACGGCTTCATCCCCCGAGGCCACCAGAACCGGGTCCAGGCCCAGGCGCCGGAGCATGCGCTCCACCAGCCGGCGGTTGTCCTCGTTGTCTTCGGCCACCAGAACCCGGCCGGAATAGCTCCTGTCCGCAGCAGTAACCGGCTCCGGGCAATGGGTCAGATAGCGGGCCAGCATCTCGTAGAACCGCTGCTTGTCGATCGGCTTGGCCAGGTGCTCGTTACAGCCGGCCATCCGATATTCCGCAATATCCTCGGCCATGACATTAGCCGTAAGGGCAATAATGGGCGTATTGATACCTGCTTCACGAATCGCCTGGGTGGCATCCCGGCCGTTCATGACCGGCATCTGGATATCCATCAGGATCAGGTCGAAGTCTTCGCGCCTTACCCGTTCCAGGGCTTCGGCACCGTTAGCCACATGCACCAGCTCGGCGCCGGTACGGGCCACCAGCAGGGACACCAGCCGCCGGTTCACTTCGTTGTCTTCGGCACACAGGATCCGGCCCGACAACCTCGGTGCCAGCACCATGGCAATGGCCCGTCTGCGCTGGCTGAATTCCGAGGCATCCCGCAGGAAGTGCACCTGCTGCAGGCCGCCGGTGCTGATGGAAACCTCGAATTCGCTGCCCTCGCCGTAGGTACTGGTTACCCGGATATCCCCTCCCAGCAGCTCCGCCAGCCGGCGGGAAATACTCAGCCCCAGCCCGGTGCCACCGTACTGGCGGGAAATGGCGGTACTGCCCTGGGCGAACGGATCAAACAACCGCTCCAGCTGCTCCGGCTTCATGCCAATACCGGTATCCACCACCCGGGCAATCAGGGTTTCAGCCTCGCGGTCACAGCGGATAACCAGGGAGATCGAGCCGCTTTCCGTGAATTTCAGCGCATTTGCACACAGATTGATGATGATTTGCCGGTATCGGGTGGGGTCCGTGCAGATCTGCTCTGGCAGCGGATACTCGCAAACAATGCGGAAATCCAGGCCTTTCTCCCGGGCCCGTGGCTCGAAGAACGCGCGGACTTCATCCAGCAACTCCGGCAGGTTCACCGGCACCACATCCACGTCCAGCTTGTTGGCGTCGATCTTGGAGTGGTCCAGGATATCGTTCACCAGCTCCAGCAGGTGCCGGCCACTGCGTACCACGGTTTCAGCGCTGCTGCGCTTTTCCCGGTCGTCCAGGTCCGGGTCCAGCAGGGTTTCGCCGTAACCGATGATCGCCGCCAGCGGCGTCCGGATTTCATGGCTCATGTTAGCCAGGAACTGGCTCTTGGCCTTGGCGGAGTTGCGGGCCAGCTCTTTCTCCAGCCGTTCCTGTTCCCGTTCACGCTCGATCTGCAGGCGCTGGTGGCTTTCGGTGGCATCGATGCAGGTACCTTCCAGGTGCACCGGCACGCCCTCGGCATCGTAGGCGGTGTGCAGGGAGATGGTCGCCCAGCGCTCCTCGCCCTCACGGGTAAAATACCGGGCTTCGATGCCTTTAACCGTGCCCCGGGCTTCCAGCTGTTCCACCACCAGCCGCCGCAGGCGCTCATCGGCTATGCAGGTTTCCAGCACGTCCGGATTTTCATCCAGCAGTTCACGGCTGCTGTTGTAACCCAGAAGCTCTGCCATGGCCGGGTTGGCGGTCACAAATTTCCGTTCCGGCGACATCTGGAACACGCCTTCGATAGCGTTGTTGAACAGCGACTGGTAACGCCCAAGGTTGGCCAGGGCCCGGCGGTTCCAGGCCATGGCTTCACCCTGCACCTGCTTGATGCGGTCGGCCAGGGCAAAGGAGAACAGGATGATCTGGGCAGTCAGCCCGAACTGCGGGGCGTAGGTGGTAAAGGTATTCAGCGGCAGGTAGCCCATCACCGTCAGGGCATAGATACCAAAGCCGATCAGCGCCATGGTCCAGGCGTAGAAGTAGGCCCGGGCGGCCGGGTTGTAGTAACGCCAGGACAGGTAACTGACCACAATCAGGATGATACTGAGCAGGATCGAATCCAGCACGATCCATTCCATCGCCACCGAATAGGGCATGAAGATGGACAGGCCAAAGGTGAGCACCACCGAATACAGGCACAGCCGCAGCACCTGGTCCAGGTCTGGCGAGCGCTCACGGGTTTCCAGCAGGGAGCGGGCCATCAGCAGGCCAAAGAACCAGGTCAGGATGATCTGGTAGTGCAGGTAATCCTTGTTCAGCAAGGCCGGCCGTTCATCCAGCAACTGCACGCCGTGGACCTGCTCGGTAGAAATAAACACCGCCGCACCCACCAGGTAGAGCACATAGTAGATGTTGCTGCGTTCGCGCACCGACACCGCCACAAACAGGTTGTAGGCCAGGATCGCCAGGATGGCACCGAGCAGCACCCCGCGCACCGCTTCATCAATAGAAACTTTCTCGATGTATTCGTTTGGGTGCCAGAGGGTGATGGGCAGGCGGAAGGTGTTGGTATTGGTGATGCGCAGGAATACCCGCGTGCGGCTGTCAGGAGGCAGCTTCAGCCGGAAAGTGGGGTTGGGCACGGCCAGGTCGCGGTCTTCCCAGTTGTCCTGGTAGCCGGCCTGGCGCTGATCTACCAGCATGCCATCCCGCTCAAGAAACAACTCGACGCTGTCCACCAGCGGTAGCGCCAGCTCCAGTATCCAGTCGGTCTCGCCCTGCAGGGCATGGGTACTCAGGTCAAAGCGGGTCCAGTAAGCAGACCCGGTGTAGCCGAAGTTGAGCACGCCGGCTTCATGCTGGGTGAAGGCTTCGGCCTCAAGATATCTGAGCTGATCAATCGACAGGCTCTGGTCCGGATCTTCCAGGTACCGCAAGCATCCGCCCAGGTCACGGATGGCACCGGTGTTCCGGTCAAGCCGGACTTCGCCACTGCGGCAGGCATCCTGGGCCATGGCCGGGGCCGGCAGAATCAGGGCTGCCAGTACAAGAAACAGGATCAGCACCGGAATCCCGGCCTGGGCGAACCGTTGCTGCAAAATGTGATCTCCGCGCGGGTAGCTGCGTGCTTTATCGTTTATTGTCAGCACAGCTCACTTTAGCCTTTCACAACGAATTTCGCACCCCGGGGCCTTCTGAAATGAGACATTCCTGCCTTTTTGTTGCCATATCACTGGCGTTGCTGACCCTGAGTGGATGCCGTCTGGAGAGTGGTGGCAGCGATGACTCCTCCGCCTTCAACCCGGCCGATGATGTCGACCTGACCTTCCGCACCTTTGACCTCACCGACACCGAACAGGCCCCGGACACTCTGAGCTTCACCCGTTTCAGTGATTTTTATCCGGGCATTGAGCCGGCCGGAAACGACGATACGGCCGGGAACCAGGAGCTTGTCGAAAGCATCCGGCGTCACATCGACCACTTTATCGGCACCCAACCGACAGACGATGGCAAGGCCTATACCCAGGTTCGAAACCCGCTCGACCTGATGAACCAGGTAATCAGCGTGGGCCGTGTGGATAACTTTGATGAAGGCAGGCGCTATATCCGCGAGCGAATCGCCTCGGGCGAAGCCGGTAATTACAACACCCGCAGCGCCGGCGCCATCATCCGGTTTACCGACCAGGATGCCGTGGCCAATCAGGAAGCGCTCAACAATCGCCAGTGGTTTTACCAGACCCTGGACTGGCGTTATCAGCCGCCTGCGGAAAACCTCGATGGCAAGGTTTACCGGGTGATTCAATATGTCGCCCGCAACGTTGAGGAAACGGAGCGCGAGCAGCAACCGCAGCTGCTCAGCCTGCTGTCCGGCAGCCGTTTCAACGCCAATGAATTCAGTAACCTTGGTTACAACCAGCCGGAGTTTGCCACCGTCGATTATGTCAGCCGGAGCTACGGCGGCATTGAGTTAAGGCAGGAGTTTGCAGCAGAGGCGCAGAAAGACACCCTGTACATCAAAAACCCGGACCAGCAGATACTCGACCTGAGCAGCTATCAGAGTGCCGATACCGACCCCAGTCCGGACTGCATCCGGGTTGAGCTGAACTACGCCATGAGCGAGGTACGCCTGTACACCTCCAATAACGAGCCGGCAAGGGTTCCGGATCCACAAGCGGATCCGGCCGACTACCCGACCGAAGAAGATATTCCCAGGGTCCCGAACGAGAACAACTGTACCTACCAGCCGGCAGACCAGGCCCTGACGTTCTGGAGTGCTGAATCGACCGCCAACCGGCAGTAGCGGCTACAAATCCCAGTTCTGCAAAAAGCCCTTCTTGCGGCTGATCATGCGCTCATAGGTGGAAATCATCAGGGCAGCGTGGGGGGCCTTGGTCATGCGCAGGGTTTCGATGCGGCGTTCAAGCCGCTCTACTTCGTTGCACAGCTGTTGCTGGACCTGGGAGCGCATGCTCTCGTGATAGTCCAGTTGCACGCGGCGGGGTTCGGGCGGGGACAGCCTTGATTTTGGCATAGGGGTCTCATCCATTGAGTCGTTGGTAACTTCCACATCCTGAAAGTCTTGCGTGAAAAAGTGTGCCGGACTGTCCGACAAAGTTCAATTAAAATGAACAAGCTTTCACTTTTTTTAACACTCCGTTAACCCCAGTGCCCCAACTCACGCTGCCACCAGCCTGCGGCGATGCTCCGGCAATAACGGAAACTGCTTGCACACAGTATAGACAAACTTCCCCAGCGCGGGTAAATGATGGCCGACTATCGGGAAGCCGGTATTGAGCAGGCTGACCGAAATATCCCGGGCCGGGTCCGCCCAGCAGAACTTGTTGATCAAGCCCACGTGGCCAAAGGCATAGCGGCTTTGCGGCCCCCAGAGCCCCACCGGATTGCCGCCCAGCATCATGCCGGCACTGAAGCGCATGGGCAGCATCATGGTACGGTCCACCTGGAGGGATCCGAACTGCTGGATCGCACGCCGAATGGTGAGTTCGCTGCAGATCCGCTGGCCATTCCAGGTACCGCCATTCAGCATCATCTGAAAGAACCGGCTCATCTCCTCAGCGGTGCCACACAGGTTACCGGCGGGAATCACCGCTTCCTGGAAACGGGGATCATTGGTCACTCGCTCAACGGTACCGATGTCGCCGCCCAGCGCCCGGTTAACAATCCAGGACACCGGAAACCTCGGGGTAGGCCCGGTGGCGTAGTTACTGGCCAGGTCCGGAAGGTGTTCCGCACCAATACCGTAGGTGAACCACTTCATGCCCATGGGCCCGCGCAGGTACTTGTCCAGGTAGGCATCGATGCTGTCGCCGGTCACCTTCTCCAGCACCCGCTGCAACACAAAGCCGCCGGTGATGGCGTGGTAAGCCACCTTGGCGCCGTCTACTTCCACCGGCCGGGCGTTACACAGCAATCGCCAGATTTCGTCTTTATCCCACAACACATCAATGGGGGTTTCCCGGGGAATGGCCGGAATGCCGCCCCGGTGCGACAGGATCTGGTGCACGGTTATGGTGCGCTTACCGCTGCTGGCAAATTCCGGGCAGTAGTAGGACACCGGGTCCATCAGGTTCACCAGCCCCTGCTCGGCCAGCATATGCATCAGCAAGGCAGTCACTGCCTTGGAGGCAGAGAAAAAGCAGACGGGGGTTTCGGTAGTCATCGGCATCCGGGGCATCGAGCGGGGATCGTGGGGCCCGTTACCCCGGCTATGACCGATGGCACGATGCAGCACCTGCTCGCCCCGATAACGCAAAGACAGCTGGATACCGGGATGAACCCCGGTCCGGTAAAGGGCTTCCACGCTGCGCCACACGGCTTCCGGAACCTCTGGGGCCAGGTCGACCCGTTCCGGGTGCTCCGAGGCAGTGTCCCGGAAGGTGACCGAGTGCAGGTCCCGGGGAATGGCGCTGAGGTTCAGGGCGCGGCGAGCCAGTGAATGCATATTGTTGCCTTTGTTTTATATCTGAATGGTTTCACTATAGATCAAAGCACATCATCCGGCAGCAACCGAGATGCAGTTACCGGCGCCCCGTGGTTTAATTCCGGCAAACCGTGATTGCAACAGGAGCCTGCATGACCCCCGGAATTCTCGCCGCCCAACGCGCCAGGGTGGCTTTTACCGTGCATGAGTACGAGCATGACCCGGCCGCCGAAAGCTACGGCAACGAGGCCGTGGAAAAAACCGGCGCCAATCCGGACCAGGTGTTCAAAACCCTGGTTGTCTCGCTGGATGGCAAAAACCTCGCCGTCGCCGTGGTGCCGGTATCCGCCATGCTCAGCCTGAAGCTGATTGCCCGGGCCGCCGGGGCCAAGAAGGCCGCCATGGCCGACAAACAGCTGGTTCAGCGCACTACCGGCTATGTTCTGGGGGGCGTCAGCCCGCTGGGGCAGAAGAAGCGCCTGAAGACGTTTATCGACGACTCGGCCCGCAACTTCGCAACCCTGTTTGTCAGCGCCGGAAAACGGGGCCTGGAGATCGAACTGGCTCCGGATGACCTGGCCAGGCTCACCGGGGCCACCTTCGCGCCCCTGCAACAGGACTGACCCGGTGAATCACGCCAACGACCTTATCCTGATTGGCGCCACCCTGTTATTGGCCCTGGCGGCCCATGCGGTCGGCCAGAAAGTACATGTGCCCCGGGTCACCCTGTTGCTGTTGCTGGGCGCCCTGGCAGGGCCGGACCTTCTGGACCTGCTGCCGGCAGATGCCAGCCAGAGCTTTCACCTGATTACCCAGCTGACCCTGGCTATGGTGGGCTTTCTGCTGGGCGAGCGGATGTCTGCCCGGGACCTCAAGCAGGGCAAGGAGGCTCTGATTGTCAGCCTGGTGGTCACCTTTGTGACCGCTGCAGCCGTTACCTTCGCTACCTGGTGGGCCACCGGCAACCTGGCGGCAGCGCTTTTGCTGGGCGGCATTTCCACCGCCACGGCACCGGCCGCCACGCTGGATGTACTGCGGGAATCCGGCGCCAACGGCCCGCTGACCCGGCTGGTGTTCCAGGTGGTAGCCATCGACGACGCCTGGGGCGCCATCCTGTTCAGTATCCTGCTGGTCAGCGCCGGACTGCTGATTGGCAACGGCGATACCCATGGCCCTACGGCCATGTTACACGGGGTGATGGAGGTCGGAGGCTCGGTACTGCTGGGTATTGTGCTGGGCCTACCCATGGCGTGGCTGACCGGCCGGCTGCGGCCCGGTGAGCCCATGCTGCTGGAATCCGCCGGCTTTGTGTTTGTAGCCGCGGGGCTGGCCGGCTGGCTCGGCTTGTCTTACCTGCTCACCTGCATGACCCTGGGCGTGGTCGTGGCCAACCGGGCCCGGCACCATGTTCGGCCATTCCGTTCAATCGACGGTATTTCCGAACCCTTCCTGGCACTGTTCTTCTTTATGGCGGGCTACCAGCTGGACTGGCTGGCACTGCCAACACTGGGCGCACTGGGAGTGGCCTATGTGCTGGCCCGGGTGGCAGGGCGCTTTGCCGGTGGCTATCTGGGCAGCGTGCTGGCCGGCTCGGCGCCCGATACCCGTAGCCGCATCGGGGCCTGCCTGATGCCCCAGGCAGGCGTAGCCCTGGGCCTGGCGCTGGTAGCCACCGAACGGCTACCGGAACTGGGTTACATCCTGCCACTGGTCATCGGCGCGACAGTGGTATTCGAGATCATTGGCCCGCCACTGACGCTGATCCAGCTGCGCAAGGCGGGTGAGACCGGCAAGGGCTACCAGGAAGACCCTGACGAGGACGACTAGACAACAAAAAAACCGGAGAGCCAATGGCTGTCCGGTTTTTTGATCAGGGCCGGGAACCATCCCGGCCTGACACTGAGCCTCAGCTCACAGATGCCTGGGCGTCGACCAGGATCTTGTTCAGCGTAGCGCTGGGCTGCATAACGGCAGACACTTTCTCCGCCGGCGCGTGGTAGTAACCACCGATATCCGCCGGATTGCCCTGTACCACCGTCATTTCTTCCAGGATCTTGTCCTTGTTCTCTTCCAGCTGTGCTGACAGCTTGGCAAAGAACTCTTTCAGTTCCTTGTCCTCATCCTGCTTGGACAGCTCTTCCGCCCAGTAACGGGCCAGGTGGAAGTGGGAACCCCGGTTGTCCAACTCGCCGGTCACACGGGACGGAGACTGGTTGTTCTCCAGCAGCTTTTCGGTAGCCTTGTCCAGGGTCTGGCCCAGCAGGCGGGCGCGCTGGTTGTTCTGCTTCTCGCCCAGCTCGTCCAGGGACACTGCGGTGGCCAGGAATTCACCCAGGGAATCCCAACGCAGGTGGTTTTCCTGGATCAGCTGCTGTACGTGCTTGGGTGCGGAACCGCCAGCACCGGTCTCGTACAGACCACCGCCGTTCAGCAGCGGCACGATGGACAGCATCTTGGCGCTGGTGCCCAGCTCCAGGATCGGGAACAGGTCGGTCAGGTAGTCACGCAGCACGTTGCCGGTTACGGAAATGGTATCCAGGCCACGGATCAGGCGCTCCATGGTCCAGCGGATAGCACGAACCGGAGACATGATGTGGATTTCCAGGCCTTCGGTGTCCAGCTCGGCCAGGTACTTCTCGACCTTCTTGATCAGCTGGGCATCGTGGGCACGCTCGTCGTCCAGCCAGAATACCGCCGGCATACCGCTGGAACGTGAACGGTTGACCGCCAGCTTGACCCAGTCGCGGATCGGCAGATCCTTGGTCTGGCAAGCGCGCCAGATATCGCCTTGCTCAACGTTGTGCTCAGTCAGCACAGTGCCGTCTTCAGCGACAACGCGAACGATACCGTCTTCCTTGATTTCGAAGGTCTTGTCGTGGGAGCCGTACTCTTCCGCCTTCTGGGCCATCAGGCCGACGTTCGGCACGGTACCCATGGTGGTGGGATCGAACGCGCCGTGGGTCTTACAGAAGTTGATCACTTCCTGGTAGATGGTGGCGTAGGTGGACTCAGGCATAACCGCCTTGGTGTCCTTCAGCTTGCCATCACGGGCCCACATCTTGCCGGAGTTACGGATCATTGCCGGCATGGAGGCGTCTACGATCACGTCGCTCGGTACGTGCAGGTTGGTGATACCTTTAACGGAATCAACCATGGCGATTTCCGGGCGGTGCTCGTAGCAGGCGTGCAGGTCTTCCTGGATTTCTTCCTGCTTGGATTCCGGCAGTTGCTTGATCTTCTCAACTACGGAAGACAGGCCGTTGTTCGGGTTTACGCCGATTTCATTGAACAGGTCACCGTACTTGTCGAACAGCTCCTTGAAGAACACCTTCACCGCGTGACCGAAAACGATCGGGTGAGAGATTTTCATCATGGTGGCTTTCACGTGCAGGGAGAACATCACACCGGTCTTTTCGCAGTCTTCGATGGCGCCTTCGAAAAACTTCACCAGTTCCTTCTTGCTCATGAACATGCCGTCGAGCACTTCGCCTTCCAGCAGCGGCAGGTCGGATTTCAGAACGGTTTGCTCACCCTTCTTGTTCTCGAACACGATGCGGGCGTTGGTGGCCTTGTCCAGGGTTACAGACTGCTCGCTGGAGTAAAAGTCGCCACCGCGCATGTGCGCCACGTGGGTACGGGAAGCCGGGCTCCACTCACCCATGGTGTGCGGGAACTTGCGGGCAAAGGCTTTTACCGCAGCCGGTGCACGGCGGTCGGAGTTACCTTCACGCAGTACCGGGTTAACGGCACTGCCCAGCACTTTGGAGTAACGTGCGTGGATTTCTTTCTCTTCGTCGGTTGCCGGGTTTTCTTTGTACTCGGGAACCTTGTAGCCCTGCTCATTCAGCTCTTTGATAGCGGCACGCAGCTGGGGAATGGACGCAGAGATGTTCGGCAGCTTGATGATGTTGGCGTCCGGATCCTTGGTGTACTCACCCAATTCAGCCAGGGCATCCGGCACCCGCTGGTCTTCCTCGAGGTAGTCCGGGAAGCCTGCCAGAATACGCGCCGCGAGAGAGATGTCGCTGGTTTCGAAGTCGATACCAGCCGGCTTGGCGAAGGTTTCCAGGATGGGAAGCAGTGACCGGGTCGCGAGGGCGGGTGCCTCGTCGGTCAACGTGTAGACAATCTTGGATTTGGAGTTGCTCATTTTCGTCCTCAGGCTATGGGGTGGGTTCAGGACGGTCATGGCGCATTCGGGCGTCTTGTGAACGTCCGGTTTTGCCAGTGACTGATTCGGAACTTTTGATAGACCTACTAAGATAGCATTTTTTGCGGAATTTTGATTACGATCTTAGTATAAGAACGTACGGATAATGCCTGATCTTCGGTTACAGGCTGATGAAATGGCGGGAATTTACGAAACTTTCTAACATTTGTTCGTTTTTCTGGCTTTGGAGTGATCGCGGTGGGGGAAAGCCCTCCCAAAACACGCTCCTTCGGCCCATCCATGGGGCGCTTGGGCTCCGCCATCCATGGCTCCGCACAGTTTTGGGAGGGCTTTCCCCCACCGCTCATCGGACTGCCGGGCTGGTTTCCGCAACCCTTTGCTAAGCGATGACGGCCGTCACTTTGTCAACAAAACACCCCTGATCATTCCGGTAACAAGCCGGCTGCAGCCAAACGCTCCCGAATCTGATCCAGCGCTTCCGGGTTACCCAGGGCATCCCGGTTATCGGCTTTGTTCGAGCCGTTGATCAGTCGGGCGACTGCCAGCTCGACCTTTTTGCCGCTGCGGGTGTAGGGGATGTCGGGCACTTCGACGATGTGCCTGGGTACGTGCCTTGGGCTTGCGCCTTCGCGGATTCGGGTTTTCAGGGTTTTGGCCAGGTCGTCGGTGACGGTCTGGCCTTCGGCTGGTACGACGAACAGCACCACTTCGACATCGCCGTCGATCTGGCGGCCAACCACGAGGCTGTCTTTCACCTCATCGATGGTTTCAACCTGGCGGTAGATTTCGGCGGTGCCGATTCTTACGCCGCCGGGGTTGAGGGTGGCGTCGGAGCGGCCGTAGATGATGGCGCCTCCGTGTTCGGTGAATTCGATGAAGTCGCCGTGGGCCCAGACGCCGGGGAAGGTGTTGAAGTAGGCGTCTTTATAGCGTTCACCGTCCGGGTCCTGCCAGAAGCTGACGGGCATGGACGGCAGCGGCTGGCGGCAGACGAGTTCGCCGCGGCCTTCGCTGACCGGTTGGCCGTCGTCGCCGTAGGCCACAGCATCTACCCCCAGCAAACGGCACTGGATTTCGCCTCTTCGTACCGGCAACAGTGGGGTAGACCCCACAAAGCAGCCGCAGATGTCGGTGCCGCCGGCGATGGAGCCGAGCAGGGCATTAGGGGCGCCGTCGCTGTAGATCCAGTCGTAGTCTTCCGGCAGCAGTGGCGAGCCGGTGGAGAACACCACGCGCAGAGGGTTCTGGTCCAGGGTTTTGGCCGGTTGCAGTTCGGCTTTGCGGCAGCCGGCGATGAAGCGGGCGCTGGTGCCGTAGTGGGTGACCCGTTCCCTGGCTACGGTTTCCCACAGGAAATTAAGGCTCGGGTAACCCGGGGAGCCATCCACGGTGATCACGGCGGCGCCGGTCATCAGGGCGGAGGCCTGCCAGTTCCACATCATCCAGCCGCAGGTGGTGAAGTACAGGAAGCGGTCTTCCGGGCCCACGTCGCCGTGGAGCATGAGTTCCTTGGCGTGGTTGACCAGCAAACCGGCGGTGCCGTGCACGATGCACTTGGGTTTGCCGGTGGTGCCGGAGGAATAGAGGATGTAGACGGGGTGGTCCGGGTCCACCGGGGTGAACGAGGGCGCCTGGCCTTCGCCGGCTTTGAGGGCGTCGTCCCAGGTGGTCACCAGTTCGCCGGGGATCAGGGCTTCATCGGGCAGTTGGGCAATGCTGACCACCACCTTCAGGGAGGGCAGGCCGGCGATCAGTTCGGCGAAGTCGTCCTGGCGGGCGAACACCTTGCCGCCATAGCCGTAGCCGTTCACCACAATCAGGGCCGAAGGCTCAATCTGGCCGAAGCGGTCGTTGATGGCGCCGATGCCAAAGTCCGGGGAGGCGGAGCTCCAGATCGCACCGAGGCTGGTGGCTGCCAGCATGCCGACCAGGGCTTCATAACCATTGGTAACCACCCCGGCCACGCGGTCGCCCTTGGCAATGCCCTTGCTGCGCAGGAAGGCTTCCAGGGCGCCAGCGTCGGCTTTCAGTTCAGCGTAGGTCTTGCGCAATACCGGGCGGGTTTCGCAGTAGGCCACCACGGCTTCTGTATCAGCATGATCGCCGTCCGCCAGCCGTAGCAGGTTGGCGGCGAAGTTCAGCTTCATACCCGGGAACCATTCCACACCGGGCATTTCCCGGTTGCCAAGTACCCGTTTGGCCGGTGTCTCGCAGACCAGGTCGCAGTAGTCCCAAACCTTCTGCCAGAAGGTGTCCAGTTCGGTAATCGACCACTGGTGCAGGGCGTGGTAATCGGCAAAGGGCCCAAAGCCCTGCTGCTCCAGCCAGGCCTTGAACTGGCCCATGCGGGACCGAGTGAGAGTGTCCTGGTCCGGCGTCCAGACCACCGGTGATTGTTGTGTGTTGCTCATCCGTTTCTCCGGATTGTTGTTAGTGTTCAGCTATAGCGGGCACTTCTAGCCAAGACGCACAAAGGGTAGCAAGGAAAATCCCAGAATCACGACAATCGCCACCAGCGCCGCCAGAAAGGTCGCCGGTCGTTTGCGGAACTGGTACCACAGCCCTGTTTCTCCCCGCTCGCAGCGACTCTGGTATTGCTCACGCTGGCTTTCCAGCCGCTGTGCCTGGTACTCATCCAGTAACCCCCGGGCCCGGGCGGCTTCGTCGTCATCATGGGCCCAGAAGCCGCCCATGCTGATGCCCCAGCGGCTGGGCGGGGTTTCGTAATAGCGCACCTCGTGTTCTTCAAACAGGGCGCGGATTTCCTCGGCCTCGTCATCGGGTACGTTACGCAGGTTCATCAGGTGGTGGGGCATGGGTTTCCCGGCTGGCTTCGTTAGTGTTATTGGCTATATCCTAGCAGGAAAGCCAATCCGACCGAATTCATCAGGACACTGCATGAGCCACAACCCCCTTCGTCTGCTGCTGGATTTTGATGATCGCATCCAGCGGGACAGGGACCAGGCCCCCGCCTTTCTGCACCGCCGGGACCGGCGCTTTGCCCTGGACTGCCAGCAACAGGGCCAAAGCCCGGATGCCGCCCTGTGGCTGGAACAGATGGAGCGCCTGAGCGGCCCCGGTAACGCACGCCAGGCAGGCAGGGCGGTGCAGCAGCGCTGGCGGCGGATTAACGGCGGCTTTGCAGCGGCGGGGGCGGTGTTCGGCGTGCTTACCATGGCCGGCCTGCTGTTTTACGATGGCGGCCAGCGCATCAATGTCACGGTGATCATCGCGTTCGTGTTACTGCAGCTTTTGCTGGCACTGGCCACCACCGTGCAATCGCTGGCCGGATGGCAACCCTGGAGCTGGCTGCAACGGCGCCTGCAAGCACAGCCTCCCGGAACAATCCTGGCACAATTGCAACCGGCGCTGATGGCCCGGGCCGCCCACACCGGCGGCAGCCTGTTTGCCCTGGCTGGCCTGCTGACCTTGCTGGTTATGCTGGTGGTTCAGGACCTGGCCTTCGGCTGGAGCACCACGCTCAATACCGCCGCCCACAGCTACCATAGCCTGATCCAGGTCATCGCCAGCCCCTGGGGCGGGTTGTGGCCGGCGGCAGAACCGTCCCGGGAACTGGTGGAAGCCACCCGTTTCTTCCGCGCCTCGCCGGGCAGTACCGGCACCGATCCGGTTCAATGGGGGCAATGGTGGCCCTTTGTGGTGATGCTGTGGCTGACCTGGGTACTGCTGCCCCGCCTGCTGCTACTGGCACTCAGCCAGTGGTTGCTGGCCCGGAAGGCGGAGCGCTTGCTGCAACGCCATCCCGGCATGCAGGCCCTGATGTACCGCATGGAAACTCCGACCCTGGACACCGGCAACCAGCACAACGATGCCGAGGATTTGCCCGATACCCGCACCCGGGCCAGGCCCGGGCAGCTGCAGGACAGCCAGTACATTATCTGCTGGGCCGGAGCCGGGGAGCCGGAACTGCCGCAAGCATTGCTGGCGCAGGACAGCCGGGTACTCAAAGCCGGTGGCCGGGCGTCCCTGGCGGAAGATGACGGGGTACTGGAGAGCCTGGCTGAACAACTGGCCGGGGAGCGGGCTCCTTCTGTCGTGCTGGTTACCCGCAGCTGGGAGCCACCGACCGGGGAACTCCATGACTTCCTGGACCAGGCCCGGGCACGCTGGCCGGATGGCACCACCCTGACCATTCTGCCACTGGCACCCGATGCCAACCGGGAACCGGCGGAACACCTGGTCCAGCCCTGGCTGCGCTTCACCGAACGCCTGCCCGCCGGGTTTGCCAATGTTGCCCTGCTACCGGCGCTGCCGGATAACCCGTATCACACCGGGAGTACCGCATGATGAACCAGAAACCGGTGTTTGCGGTGGTGGGCCACCCCAACAAGGGCAAATCCAGCGTGGTGGCCACCCTGTCCCAGAACGACGCCATCGCCATTGCCCTGGAACCGGGCACCACCCGGGCCGGGCAAGCCTACCCGCTGACCGTCGACGGCCAGGAACTGTACACCCTGGTGGACACTCCCGGCTTCCAGCGCCCCCGAAGGGTACTGCAATGGCTGGAAGCCCACAGCCTGTCGGCCTCGGACCACCCGGAAACCGTGCGCGCCTTCGTGTTGCAGCATAGGGGCGACGACCGCTTTGTGGATGAATGCGAACTGCTGGCGCCGATCACCGAAGGGGCCGGCATTATCTACGTGGTGGACGGCTCCGTCCCCTACAGCGCCGAACACGAAGCGGAGATGACCATTTTGCGCTGGACCGGGCGCCCCAGCCTGGCCCTGATCAACAGCATCGGCGACGACGATTACAGCGACACCTGGCAATCTGCGCTTGGCCAGTTCTTCCAGGTTGTCCGCAAGTTCGACGCCGTACGCGCCCCGTTCGAACAACATCTGAGCCTGTTGCGGGCCTTTGGCCAACTGGAGCCGGACTGGGAACAGCCCCTGGAACAGGCCACTCACCTGCTGTCAGAACAACGTCGCCAGCGCCGGCAACAGGCGGCCCAGCTGATCGCCCGGGCACTGGAAGACCTGATGTCCTGGCAGGAAAAGCGCACCCTGACCCTGGACCAGATTGCCGGCACCAGCGATGCCACCCTGGCCGAAACCCTCCGGGAACGCTGGTATCAACGTCAGCGCAAACGGGAGCAAACCCTGCGGGTGAGCATCGAACACCTGTACCAGCACCAACGCATACAGCGGCAGGAAGCGGAACTGGAGTGGGCCAGCCAGCATGACCTGTTCTCGGAAGACACCCGCCAGCACTGGGCCGTCAGCAAGAAGTACCTGGCCGGCGCCGGCTTTGGTGCCGGGGCCGTGGGCGGTGCCGGCCTGGACGCCCTGACCCTGGGCTCGTCCCTGGGTGCCGGCGCTCTGATAGGTGGTGTACTGGGGGCAGCGGGCAGTTATTTTTACGGAGACAGACTGGTACTGCCGGCCCTGAACATCGGCCCCATAAAAGACGGCCTGAAAACCGCCAGTTTTGGCCCTGTACAGGACAGCCAGTTCGGCTATGTTGTTTTAGGTCGGGCCGTGGACCACTGGTGGCACATCAGCCATCGCAACCACGCCGGCCGGGATTTACTGGAACTGGAACCGGCGGATCACCACTGGCTGGAACAGCTCGGCAAAGCCAGCCGAAGGGAGATCCAGAAAGCCTTCGACCGGTGCCGCAAACAGCGCTCCCTGAGCCATTCCCAGCGGCAGGACCTGGCCTCCGCCATCGAGCAGGCCATGGCGGTTTATGATGACTGGCGGTTGAACCGGGCCTGACAGACATGTTTATACTGTATGGCTATTCCATCACCAAATGAGGAATGCGAATGAAAATCGTACGAGTGCAAGACATCATCGGTACCGAGCGCGAAGTCAGCGCCCAGCAATGGACCAGCCGCCGCCTGCTGCTGAAAAAGGACGGTATGGGTTTCTCTTTCCACGAAACCATCATCCCGGCCGGTACCGAGCACACCTTCTGGTACAAGCACCACCTGGAAGCGGTTTACTGCGTAGCCGGTAACGGCCGCATCAAGGACCTTGCCACCGGTGAAGTGCACGAAATTACCGACGGCACCCTGTACGCCCTCGACAAGCACGACCGTCACACCCTGTACGGTGGTACCGAAGACATGCGCCTGATCTGCGCCTTCAACCCGCCGGTTACCGGCCAGGAAGTGCACGACGAAGACGGCGCCTATCTGCCGGACACCAGCGAAGACTGATTCGCACCATCGTGGCAAGCAACTCCGCCGCGACCACACCGCCACCGCCAGCCAGGTTGCTGCCGGTGGCGGTGCTGCTTTGGCTGGCCGGTGTTTACCTCCGGGTACCTATACTGGTCGCCCCGCCCCTCGCGCCATTTATTGCTGACGAGCTGGCCCTGAGCCAGGCCCTCACCGGCGCCCTGACCACCCTGCCCATCCTGATGCTCGCCATCGGCGCCATGCCCGGCTCCCTGTCGATCTCCCGCATCGGCCCCCGAAACACCCTGGCCATGGCCATGGTTATTATGGTGATCGGTTCCGCCGGCCGGGGCCTGGTGCCCGACACCTTCACCCTGATGCTCGCCAGCGCCGTGATGGGGCTGGGCGTTGCCATGATGCAACCGGCACTGCCGGCACTGTTACCACGCTGGCTGGAACCCCACCACATTGCCATGGGCTCTGCCATCTACATGAACGGCATGCTGATGGGTGAATTCATCGGCGCCGGCATCACCCTGCCGGTACTCATGCCGCTATTGGACAACAGCTGGCGTGCCACCCTGCTGGTATGGTCGCTACCGGCACTGCTGGTGGCCGCCGCCCTGTTCCTGCCCAAACGGGACATGGCCCGCCCGGTACGCCGCGCCGCCTGGCTGCCAGACTGGAAAAACCCGCTTACCCTGCGCATTGGCCTGCTACTGGGCCTGTCCGGCTCCATGTTCTTCGGCCTCAATGCCTACATGGGCAATCTGCTGGAGCAGCAGGGCAAAATCAGCATGCTCTCCGAAGCCCTGTTCTGGTACAACATTGCCCAGGTATTCGCCTCCCTGGTCGTGCTCAAAATGGCCCGCCGCTGGGTAGGCAGCCGCACCACCATCGTCATAACCGCGGCCCTCAGCATCCTCGGCACCACCGGCACCGTGTTCCTGGAAGGCTGGTGGTTCATCGCCAGCGCCACCGTCATGAGCTTCGTCGCCGGCATCCTCCTGATCCTGCTCGTCGCCCTGCCACCGCTCCTGGTCAGCTCCGCCGAAACCGGCCGCCTCTCCGCAGGCACCTTCCTGGTGGGCTACACCATGGGCTTCTGCGTGCCCATGCTCGGCGGCCTCATCGCCGACACCACCGGCGACCCCAGACACGCCATCATCACCATGATCGCCTACAGCGTGCTGGTCCTGCCCCTGGCCTTCACCCTGGACCTGGAACGAAAAAAGGACCAGCCCGAAAGCTGATCCTTTGTTTCCTTCCAATATCCAACAGCCGTGCCGGCTCCCCGCAAAGAGCTAGCAAGCCGTGGGGCGGGGGTGAGCTTTCCGCCGGAAAAAAGATGTCTGAGCGAAGCGAGTTGTTTTTTCCAGAGGAAATCTCACCCCCGCCCTGCGGCTGGACTCCGAAATAAAGCGGAGCCAGACTCCGAACTTAGATGTAGTAGTCCTTCAACGGAGGAAACCCGTTAAACTCGATGGCACTGTAAGTGGTGGTATAAGCCCCCGTAGACAGCCAGTACATCCGGTCCCCAATCGCCAGGTTCAAAGGCAACGGATACTTATGGTGCTCATACATAATGTCGGCACTGTCACACGTCGGCCCGGCAATCACACAGTCCTCGCCCTCGCCGGTCTTCTCGGTCCAGATCGGAAACTTGATCGACTCATCCAGTGTCTCGATCAGGCCTGAAAACTTGCCCACATCGGTAAACACCCATCGGTGCAGCGCCGTGCGGGACTTGCGTGAAATCAGCACCACCTCACTCACCAGCACCCCGGCGTTCGAAATCAGCGAGCGCCCCGGCTCGATAATGATCTCCGGCAGCTCCTCACCGAAATCCTCCTGCAGAAAACGCAGGATCTCCCGGGCATAGACACTCAGCTCGTTGGTACGGGTCAGGTAATTGGCCGGAAAACCGCCGCCCATGTTGATCATCTTCAACTCGATGCCATCTTCTTCCTTCAGGCGCTCGAAGATCACCTTCACCTTGTTCAGCGCCGCATCCCAGGCGCCGATTTCCCGCTGCTGGGAACCGACATGGAACGACACGCCATAAGGCACCAGGCCCAGATCCCGGGCCAGGATCAGCAGGTCCATGGCCATATCGGTCTGGCAGCCGAACTTGCGGGACAGTGGCCAGTCGGCCGTCAGGGTACCTTCCGTCAGGATACGCACATACACCTTCGAACCCGGGGCCGCCTTGGCAATGTTGCGCAGGTCTGCTTCGGAGTCGGTGGCATACAGACGCACACCCTTCTCGTAGAAGGTGCGAATGTCCCTCGCCTTTTTGATGGTGTTGCCGTAGCTGATGCGGTCGCCGGTGACACCCAGCCCCATGACCTTGTCCAGCTCATACACCGACGCGATATCGAAATTGGCACCCTTGTCCCGCAGCATGGTCAGAATCTGCGGGGCCGGGTTGGCCTTCACCGCATAGTAGACGCTTGCGCAGGGGAAACCGTCGATCAGCTCATCGTACTGGCGTTCGATGGTCTGGGTGTCGATCACCACAAATGGGGTTTCCTTGCCATCGGCAAAGTCCTTGATCCGCTTGAACGTCTCGGCGCTGTAGTAATCGGCGATATCGGCGTTGGGGGTCTGGTTCATGGGTGGTGTGTCCCTCCACAGGGTGAACGGGCATAAAAAAAGGGTAGCACAGACTCGCCGTGCTACCCGTGAATGTCGCGATCATCAGGCTTTTTTCTGATCACCACAAATGCGCATATGTACCCATAAATCCGGCAACGGGAACCGGACGTCCGGCACAGAATTTTTGCCTACACCGCCACCGGCCAAAGCGGGGTCGGTTCGGTCGGGCCATCCGGGTCCTGGGGGCAACTCTGGCGCTGCAGGTAATCCAGGATTGCGTCTTTCAGGTCACTGCCCTGGCCCAGGCCCTGGTTGCCGAACAGGCGGTTGAATTCCAGTACATAGGGGTAGCCCTCGACCAGCGCGATATCAAAGCCTGCGTGGTCTACTTCCAACTCCCGGGCCAGGCGCAGGGCCAGCTCGATAGCCGCCGCAGGCACGTCACCGGTGACAATCTGCCCACCCCTGGCCACATTGTTATAGAAGCCCTGTTCGGCCTGGGTGCGCCAGTAGGCGGTGACGACCTGGTCGCCCACGATCACCACCCGCACATCCCGGTCGATCGGCAGGTACTCTTGCACATAGAGCACATCGGCACGTTCACAATACTTCAGCCAGTCTGCCCGGGACTCGATCAGCCAAACGCCTTCACCCATGCTCGCCTTGGGCAGCTTGGCCACAAAGGGCAGGGCCATGGCATCCCACAGCATCTCCCGCTCCTGGGGGCCATTGGCCTCAATAAGGGTCCAGGGCGTGTGCTCGGGGGCCACGGTCTGGAAGGCCCGGGTCATTTCTACTTTGTCGTGGCCGATACGGTAGCTGGCCACGCTGGGGAAAACCCGGCATTTCAGGCCGTGCACCAGGGCACTGAGCTGCCAGTATTCGGGGAACAACACCCAGTCTGCTTCCTGCAGCAAAGGCTTGTGGCGCAAAAAATGTTCAGGTTTGAGAACTGTGGTGTCCGGAAAGCCGAGAGTACGGAACACGTTGAAAGAAACAAAGTGCATGGTTATCGCCGCACAGGGTGGAGAATGGCGGCATTTTATACAGCTTCCGGCCACTGGCAAGCGGTATTTTTCCGTTTGTGCACGAATTCCTGTTGCACGCCCAGATATTATTGGTAATAATTCGCATTAACGTTTAACAGTGAAGAGGATGCTCCATGAAAACCACCCTGCAAATTGCCGCAGCCGCTGCTGCCCTTCTGTTCGCCGCTCTCGCATTCGCAGATGACGACTACGAGCATTACAAGGGCGAACCTTCAAAAACCCTCGAACAGGCGGTTGCCAACCTATCCGAGTACAACAACCGGCTGGAAAAAGTACTTGCCGGCGAGCTGACCCCGGAAGCCATGAACGAAGTGCACCAGCTCACCTACACCCTGGAAAATGCCCTGGGCAAAATGGATGACGAGCTGGAAGACATTGCCGAGCGTCTGGAGCTGGTCCACAAGGCTTCCGAGCGCGCCGACCCGGATACCGTGAAGCAGGAAGGCGCGGTGTACCTGGAAAAGAGCCGCACCATCGTGAAATAACCGTTACGGCCAGGCTCATCTGGCCGGGCGCTTTTTCGTGCCCTGCTGGGCCTGGGCGGTAAGCGGGTCTTCCGGCCAGGGATGTTTGGGGTAGCGGCCCCGCAGTTCCTTGCGTACTTCCGGGTAGGCGTTCTGCCAGAAACTGGCCAGGTCCGCCGTTACCGCCAGCGGCCGCTGAGCCGGTGACAGCAGGTGAATCACCACCGGCACCCGGCCGCGGGCCACTTTCGGAGTTTCCGTCCAGCCAAACAGGGCCTGCAGCTTGGCCGCCAGCACCGGGCCGTTGTCGGCACTGTAATCCAGGGTCACGTTCTGGCCGGTGGGAATGGTCAGGGCTTTCGGGGCCAATTCATCCAGTTGTTGTTGCTGCGGGTAATCCAGCAGAGAATTCAGGGCCTGGACGAGGTTGATGCTGGCCAGGTCTGACCAGCGCTTCGCCCCTGCCATGAAAGGGCCCAGCCAGATTTCCAGGGTCTCCAGCAAGGCGCTGTCGCTCACCTCCGGCCAGTCGCCGGGAAACTGAGCCGCCAGCAATCGCACCCGGGCAACCCACTGGCGGGCGCCCGGGTTCCAGGGCAGGCTGTCCAGCCCCTTGCGGCGCACCGCATCCAGCAAACCCTGCTGGATCAGTTCCGGGGCTACCTGTTGCAGGGGCTTCTCCGCCAGTATCAGGGCACCGAGTTTGCGGACCTTCCTGGCCACCACGGTGCCGCGCTTGTCATCCCAGAGCGCTTCTTCCTGCTCTTCAATGTGGGCGGCAAGGTCCTGCTCCAGATCCACCAGGTCCACCGTTGCGGCCAGATAGATGGTTGCTTCCCGGGCCTTGCCATCCAGATCCGCCGCCACCAGCCACTCCTGCCGGGCGAGAGGGTCTTCATCCCGCAATACTGCGCCCTTACCGTTACTGAGCTGGTAACGAGGCGTTGTGCCCGGCCGGCGGCGGGCAATACGGTCCGGATAGGCCTGGGCAAGCACCCGGCCGACATCGGTTTCTGCCGGTAGCTCCTGCACAAACTGGCCCCGACACAGCCGCTTCGCCGCCTGCTGAACCGCTTTCAACCGAGCCGGATCCAGCCCCCGGTGACCGCGCTCGCCCCGCAGCACCCGAATCCGCTCATGCAGATCGGCCCCCGAGCCCGGCCCCAGCAAATCCCGCTCTTCCAGCAACGCCGCCAGTTCTGCCGCCAACTGATCCAGACCCAGTGCACGGCCCTTGATCACCATATGGGCAAGCCGCGGATGCAGGCCCAACTCTCGGGCGGCCTTACCATGGTCGGTAATGGCACCCTCGGCATCCAGCAAATCCAGCCACTGCAATAACTCCACCGCCTGCTGCCAGTGCGCGTTCGGCGGCGCATCAATCCAGGCCACCTGCTCCGGCGACCGGGCACCCCACTGGGCCAGCTCCAGCACCAGCGGTGCCAGGTCCGCCTGCTGGATTTCCGGCGGCGTGTAATCCGCCAGCCCGAACTGCTCTGATTCACTCCACAACCGGTAACATACCCCCGGCTCAACCCGCCCGGCCCGGCCTTTACGCTGCTCGGCAGAAGCCTTCGACACCCGGCCGGTGACCAGCCGCGTCATCCCGCTGTTCGGATCAAACACCGCCCGGCGCTGCTGGCCGGCATCAATCACCACCCGCACGCCTTCAATGGTCAGACTTGTCTCGGCAATGGCCGTGGCCAGCACAATCTTGCGGGTTCCCTCTGGCGCCGGTGAAATCGCCCGATCCTGTTCCTCGGATTTCAAATTGCCATACAGCGGCGCTAGCACCAGGTTATCCGGCAACTGCCCCGCCAACTGCTGCGCCACCCGCCGAATCTCGCCAGCCCCGGGCAGAAACACCAGCAGGGAACCGATCTGATCCCGAAGCGCCTCCTGAACCACCGCCACCACCTGGTCCACAACCCGGCCATTGCGGGGCAAGGGCCGATACGCCACCTCCACCGGAAACGCCCGCCCCTCCGAAGTAATCACCGGTACATCCCCCAGCACCCGGGCAATGGGCGCGGTGTCCAGCGTGGCCGACATCACCAGCAACCGAAGATCCTCCCGCAACGCCTGCTGGCTCTCCCGCACCAGAGCCAGGCCCAGATCAGCCTGTAACGACCGCTCATGAAACTCATCAAACAACACCGCGGCATAGCCTTCCAGCATCGGGTCGTTCTGAATCAGGCGCGTGAGAATGCCTTCGGTAACCACCTCAATCTGCGTGGCCCCGGATACCTTGGTATCCAGCCGGGTCCGATACCCCACCGTCTGCCCCGGCGCTTCCCCCAACTGCTTCGCCATATACCGGGCCGCCGAACGGGCCGCCAGCCGCCGGGGCTCCAGCATCAGGATCTTCCGGTTGTCCCGCCACGGGGCATCCAACAAAGCCAGCGGCACCCTCGTCGTTTTACCGGCGCCCGGTGGGGCCTGCAGCAGGGCTGTGGTTCCCTCGTTCAGGGTTTGTTTTAGCTCTGGGAGTATGTGTTCTATCGGGGGCATGTTTTGGGTTGGGTTTAGCCTGTTTGTTTCGGGGGGTGGCGCGGGGGGTGTTTTAATTTTTTGGCCGAAAAAGAACTCGCTGCGCTCAGACACCTTTATTCGACCAAAAAATTAAAACACCCCCCACACCTTGCGTAACTTTTAGGGTATCTCAAGAGGTTACCATGGTCTGTCTGAGGTTAAGCTGTTTGACCTTTTAACCAGTCAGGTCAGGTTCGCCTGCTATTAGTCAAACACCCTTGGAAACAAACCAGTATCAATCTCAAAGTGCTACCGAAAACCATCAGCTCTGAGCTTTTCAACCAAACAGTTTTTCAAACCAGCGGAACCGCCGTGGTCAGCTAGAGCGGGGTGGTGGGGTATTTTTTTCCGCCGGAAATGAATGTCTGAGCGCAGCGAGTTTCATTTCCAAGGCAAAAAATACCCCACCACCCCGATCAATCCCCCGCAACCAACAGTCTGGGAGCCCAAACCCGCCCCAAACTCAATGGCGGGAATGCCACACCTCAGGCCGGGGCACGAAGAACGCGAACACGAGGCCAAACACCAGGGCCGCGACACCGATACCAAAAGCCGAAACCAGGGTACCACCGGAGTCGAGCCACTGCTTGGTGAGCCACGGCCCCACCATCTGGGTGAAGCCGTAGAGGGCTACCATGGCTGCGGACAAGCGCGGGCCCTGGTGGGGATGGAGGGCGCGGCCGATGCGCTGGGTAAGGAGCACTGTGCCCAGGAAGGTGCCTCCGACCAGGACCGCGCACAGCACCAGACCAATGGCCCCGGGCCAGAGCACGGCAGCCAGGACACCGGCCAACTGTATGATGAAATTCAACCGCAGCGCCGGCAGGTCGCCCATGATGGCGCCGAGTTTGTTCCAGAGCCAGGGCGCGGGGATGGTGAACAGGGCGACCAGCATCCAGGTGCCATCCTGCAGGAAGTGGCCATCCGGCAATTCGATTTTTGCCAGCAGCGGCAGGAAGGTCATGGGCAGGATGTAGCCCAGGCCGGCGCCGGCGTATGAGAGAAACAGCGGGATGCTGGCGCGGTCGATCAGGGGGGTGTTGGTGATGGCCTGGCCTGAATCATCGTGTTCCCGCACCGGCACATCCAGCTTGCGCAGCTGCATGACACCCCACCAGGCCAGCGGGATGGACACCACTGCCGCCGGCCACCATCGCTGGGCACCCTCGAGGAAACCCGCCGTGCCGGACACCAGGCCGCTGGATACCAGCAGGCCGGCACCGACGCCGATGTACACCAGTCCACTCATGGTGGCGCGGTTGCGCAGGACCAGCCATTCCAGGATCAGCGCCGGGGCCTGCACAAACACCACGCCGTTAGCCACGCCGTTGAGCCAGCGGGTGGTGGAGATGACCGTGAGGTTGTCGGTCTGGGTCATGATCAGGGTGGTGAGTACATGCACGGCCAGGAACAGTGGCAGCATGAAGCGAATCTGGTCGATGCGATGCCAGCGGATGGCCAGCATGGCGCCCATCAGGTAGCCCAGATAGTTCCAGGTGGCGACCGCGGCGCCGTCCGGCGCGCTGAACTGGTTATCCGCCACCAGGTAGGGCAGCAGCGGCGTGTAGATAAACCGGCCAAGGGTGTGCACCACCAGCAGCACCAGGCTGCCGGCCAGCAGTACCGTGAACAGCTGTTTCGGAGTGGCAGTCGGGGAAGATGTCATGAGTGTGGCCCGGTTACTGGTGGCTGGGTATCACAGCCGGGCAGTGTAAGGGAGGCGCCGGGTTTTGTCAGTGGGACCTTGGCCCAAGCCCCTCAGGCTCCCGAAGCCCGGGGGTCGTTTGCCTTCGCCCACTGGTAGATCCGCTCGTAGGCCTGTACCAGTTCTTCCGGCTTGTGGGGAGGCTGGATCAGCGCCTGCAGCTTTCCCTCCGGGTTCAGCAGGGCGAAGTGGCCGCTGTGATCCACCAGCAACTGGCCATCAACCTCCCGGTGCACAAACACGGCGCTGACACTTTTGGCCACGGCTCGCAGGGTCTCCAGGTCGCCGGTCAGGCCATGGAAGTTTTCACCGAAGAAGCCGGTATAGGCTTTGAGCTTTTCCGGGGTGTCGTGTTCCGGGTCTGCCGTCACCAGCAGGTAATCCGGCTGGGGCAGTTCCGCCGGCAGCAGGCTGTTGGTTCGGCGCAGGTTTGCCATGGCCGCGGGGCAGATGTCCGGGCAGTTGGTGTAGCCCACAAACACAAAGGTCCATCGGCCTTTCAGGCTGTCCCGGGTCACGGTTTCACCCTGCTCATTGGTCAGGGTGAACTCGGCAAGTTCACGGGGCTGGTCGTACACGTAGGTGTTGTACTGGCTCAGATCCGGTGCGGGCGCGGGTTCGCTGCTGCCGAGGAACACCTGCCGGCCGACGGTCAGGCCAAAGATCAGTACAACAAGCAGTAACAGTACAAACAGCGTAATGCGTAACGACCGCCCCATGGGGCCTCCAACTCAGGTTAGTGCAACCGCCTCTGTTCAGAAAAAGACGAAGTGATCCACCAGTAACACCACAAACAGCGCCATCAGGTAGGTGATGGAGTATTTGAAGGTGTTCAGGGCTACCCGGCGATCATCCCCTTTCAGCAGGCGGATGGCATATTGCAGGAACCTCAAGCCTAGCGCCAGGGCACCGATCAGGTAAATACCGCCAGACATGCCTGTGACAAAAGGTAGCAGGCTCACCGCCAGCAGCATCAGGGTGTACAGCAGGATGTGCAGTTCGGTGTACTTGTTGCCGTGGGTTACCGGCAGCATGGGAATACCGGCCTTGGCGTATTCTTCCTTGCGGTGGATGGCCAGGGCCCAGAAGTGGGGCGGGGTCCAGGCGAAGATGATCAGCACCAGCAGCAGCGCATGGCCTTCGACCTGCCCGGTGACTGCGGTCCAGCCCAGCAGCGGTGGCATGGCACCAGCCAGGCCGCCGATGGTGATGTTTTGGGGCGTGGCCCGTTTCAGGAACAGGGTGTATACGCCGGCATAGCCCACCAGTGATGACAGGGTCAGCCAGGCGGTCAGTTCGTTCACCTGCCAGATCAGGACAATCATGCCGGCGGCCGCCAGCATCACCGCAAACAGGATGGCATCGAAGGGAGCAATCCGCCCGGTGGCTACAGGACGCTTGCGGGTGCGGGCCATGACGGTGTCGATCTTCTGGTCCACTACGTGGTTCACCACGGCCGCAGCCCCGGCCAGCAAGGCAATGCCCAGGTTACCGAACAGCAGGATGTCCCAGCCCGGCACCCCCGGCGCCGCCAGCAACATACCGATCACCGAGGTCAGGATCATCAGGGCCACCACCCGGGGCTTGGTCAGCTCCAGGTAGTCGCGCCAGGAAATCCGGCCCGATACTGACTTTGCACTATGCTGGGCCGGCAGCGCCTTTGCTTGCTCGCTCATGCCGTAACCTCCCGGTTTATGGTTGTTGTGTGGGATTCTGTTGATGCAGCCCTGGATGTTTGCGGCTGCGGAAGCTGGTGATGCCGCCAGATCAGGTGGATGACGGACAACAGCAGGCCCGCCCCCATCGCGTTGTGGCCGACCGCAATGGCCAGCGGAATGTGCAGCCAGACGTTGGCCAGACCAAGGCTGATCTGTAGCACCAGTGCCCCGGCCACCAGCAAGACGCTGTTTTCCAGCCGGCTTTCACCCCGCTGCTGCCATAGCCTGAGCAGCAGGAGACCCAGATACACCAGCACTATCAGCGCACCTAACCGGTGAGTGACGTGAATGGCCACCCGGCCGTCGGCTGTCAGCTGGCCGCCCAGATAATTCGGGCCTACATGCTGGGCAATGTCGAAGCCATGGTGGAAATCCATCCCTTCCGGCCACCACTGGCCCTGACAGGTGGGCAGGTCGGTGCAGGCGACAGCGGCATAGTTGGCCGCCGTCCAGGCTCCCAGGGCAATCTGCAACACCACCAGTAGCAGGCCGCCATAGAGCCACGGACGAAGCCGGGCAAGGGACAATGAAGCAGTAGCAACTGCCGGCGGCTCACCCCGGGCCCGTTTGCGCAGGCGCAGGGTCAGTAACAACAGCATGCTGAGGGTCGTGAAGCCTCCGAGCAGGTGCAGGGCCACCACCTGGGGCCAGAGCTTCAGGGTGACCGTCCACATACCAAAAGCGCCCTGCAGTACAATAAAACCGGCAATAAACAGGGGCAGCCGCAACGGCAACTGCTCCCTCCGGTGCCGGATGGCGGCAATTGCCAGCCCAAACACCACCAGCCCCAGGGTACCGGCGGCATAGCGATGGATCATCTCCGGCCAGCCCTTGGACACATCCACCGGAGTTTCCGGAAAGCGGGCATTGGCAATAGCAATGCTGGTTTCACTCTGGGGTACGGTCAGAAAGCCATAGCAGCCAGGCCAGTCCGGGCAACCAAGCCCGGCGTCCACCAGCCGGGTCCAGGCGCCCAGCATGATTACCACCACCGCCAGGCCGCAGGCAAAAGCGGACCAGCGGGCCATGGGTTTGGCAACGGATGGCTTTTTCGCCTCAGGCAAAGACAGCTCGGGGTTCAATTCCGGTTTCACGGCCCTGACCTCCCGATCAGCCAATCTGGGACAGCTTCAACAGGTGTTTAAGGTCTTTGAGCATCTGTTTGCCGGTGTGCTCGGTTCCGTAATGCATCATTACGTTACCAAACGGATCGACCAGCAGAATCCGGGGCTCGTTGGCGGGGTTCACGCCTGCAGGCCAGGCCGGTGTTGCTCCGGGAGCAACCCGAAGCCGCTCCAT
This sequence comes from Marinobacter sp. P4B1, assembly GCF_001447135.1. Taxonomy (NCBI): domain Bacteria; kingdom Pseudomonadati; phylum Pseudomonadota; class Gammaproteobacteria; order Pseudomonadales; family Marinobacteraceae; genus Marinobacter; species Marinobacter sp. P4B1. Next base: position 953,023 of record NZ_LLXM01000015.1, on the reverse strand, counting down.
CAGGCTGTATTCCTCGCTCCAGCGGGCTTCCAGTGCTGCCGGGGTGCTAGCAAGGTACGCCGCACGGCCAACCCTCGGGGCATTCTTGCCCAAGGCAATGTTCACCTGCCGGGCCAGGTACAGTAACTGTTCGCAATCCTTCTGGCAGCTGCCGGCGGTAACCAGCATCAGCCACTTGGCCTCCGGCTGGTCTACCCCAAACCGGTCGGCCAGGGCTACGCCACTTCCGGTTTCCAGATTCAGTGCCTGTACCGGCACCACGGGCTGCAGCAACTGCCCTTGGTTGGAATGGCCGGCGGGGTTCAGCCAGCCGGTATAAAACATGATAGTGGCCAGCACCATGGGACCAAAGCCCACTGCAAACAGCAACAGTGCGGTACGCCGGCCACGGCGGGTCTGTTCGGGGGTGGGCTCAACACCGGGAGTCACGTTATCAGCCGTTGTCGTTGTCATTATCGGCTCCTGTCTTTCGGTTCTTTCGAGGTCTCGCTGTTCTTTTTATAACTCGCTACTTTTTAACTCGCTACTTTATAACTCGCCACTACAGTCAATATAGTCAGTGCTACGGCAAGCGCAAACCACTGGGCCGCATATCCGTAGTGGGTCTGCGGGCCCATCACATCCGGCACCCGGTCGGCCCGGTAGGCGCCGGGTTGCTGGCTGTCGGCCAGGGCAACAATCATGGCTGCAGGATCAACGCCCTCCCCGGCCACCAGCTCTGCCGGCAATGCCTGAACCCTTCTTGGCCAGGAACCGGATTCCGGCTCCGTAGCTGCCAGCACGGGTGGCTCCGGGTAATCCGCCAGCCGGCCATTCAGGGTGTACAGATCCTCCGGCGTGGTTACCAGCGGTAACTGCTCCCGCGTGCGCGGCGCCTGTATCCAGCCCCGGTTCACCACCACCGGCGGGCCTTCAAGGGGGTGGAACAGTGTCAACACTTCGTAGCCGGGGATGCCGTCCCGGGTACGGTTATCCAGCAGCCAGGTCTGTTCACCATAAAAACCGGTGAGCGACACCGGTTGCCCGGGTTTCAGCGCACCGGCGGACTGTTCTGCCCAGGCCTGGCTGGCCGACTCTGCCTGCCAGGTTTCCAGCAGCGCGGTTTTCTCCGCGGCGCGATTCAGTTGCCACACGCCAAGACTGATCAGCAGGGGCAGAAACAACCCGGAAAACACCAGTAATCGCCAGTCAAACTGCCAGTGGCGAGCCATCAAACAGGTCTACCCATGCTCTGCTATAGTGAGTGAAAGCTAAAAATAACGGGAATTCCCATGCTCAAGATTGCCATCGTTGTGTTGCTCGTTGCGGTTATGGCCAGCCTGTTCAGCGGTCTGTTTTTCCTGATCCATGACGGCGGCAAAACCCGGCGCGTGGTGAATTCCCTCGCAGTCCGGGTTGCCCTGAGCGTGCTCTTGCTGGCGCTGATCCTGGTCGCTCTCTGGTCCGGGAACATGACCCTGAACCCCACGCCGTAACCGCTCCGTCAGATTACATACACAAAGACAAACAGCCCCAGCCACACCACATCCACAAAGTGCCAGTACCAGGCGGCCGCCTCGAACCCGAAGTGGTTGTCTTCCGTAAAGTGCCCCTTGATGATCCGCACCAGCATGATGAACAGCATCAGGGTACCCAGCATTACGTGGGCGCCGTGGAAACCGGTGAGCATAAAGAAGGTGCTGCCATAGATACCGGATTGCAGGGTCAGGTCCAGGTCGCCATAGGCGTGGGCGTATTCATAGCCCTGCACAAACATGAACACCACCGCCAGGGCAATGGTGGCGGCCAGCCACAGCTTTACCTTGGCCCGGTTACCGGCTTTCAGGGCGTGGTGGGCGATGGTGACGGTGAACGATGAGGTCACCAGCAAAATGGTGTTGATCAGCGGCAGGCCCCAGGGGCCGATCACTTCTTTCGGGCCCTGATACACCTGGGGGTCCGGGTTGTTGATCAGAGGCCAGCTGGCCTGAAACCCTTCCCAGAGCATGTTGGTGCTGCCCTTGTCGCCTTCACCGCCAATCCAGGGCACCACAAACACCCTTACGTAGAACAGCGCCCCGAAGAAGGCGGCAAAGAACATGACTTCCGAGAAAATGAACCAGCTCATGCCCCAGCGGAACGAGCGGTCCATCTGGTCGCTGTACAGGCCGGCCCGGCTTTCGCGGATCACGCTGCCAAACCAGCCAAACAGCATGTAGGCCATGATCAGCGCGCCAATCCAGAACATGAACCAGGAGCCGCCGGTGCTCTCGCCCTGATTGCCGTTCACCATGATTGACGCTGCGCCATACAGGGTTACGCCCAGGCCCACGGTGGCAACGATGGGCCATTTGCTCTGTTCGGGAACGTAGTAGGTCTGGTGATCCGCCATAGCTGTCTCCGATGGCTTAGCCGTTATTGTTGGTTGTTGTTGCGCCTGCCCTGGCCGAACCAGACACCCTTGCTTCTGGGTCCTGGTCGTAGAGGGTGTAAGACAGGGTCAGCTTGGTAATATGTTCTGGCAGCTCCGGGTCGACAATGAACACCAGCGGCATTTCCACGCTTTCCCCGGCGTCCAGGGGCTGCTGGTTGAAGCAGAAACACTCGGTCTTGTGAAAATACAGGGTGCCTTCGGAGGGCGACAGGCTGGGTACCGCCTGCCCCACCATGGCATGGTCGGTGGGGTTGGCGGCGTAGAAGTTCACCGTAACCGCCTCACCCGGGTGCACCTTCACACTCCGCTGTACCGGCCGGAACTCCCAGCTCATGCCCGGGCCGTTGCTGGCCAGGAACTGCACGGTGACCGTGCGGTTCTCGTCCACCTGGTTCGACACCCCGGTTTCATAGCGCCCGCCGGTCTTGCCGTTAATGCCGGTGATTTCACAGAAGACGTCGTACAAAGGCACCAGGGCAAAGCCAAAGGCAAACATGCCCACCACGCCAGCCATGCACCCGGCGATCACCCGGCTGTTACTGCGCTTGCCCTGTTGTGGTTGCTGTTCGGCCATGGTGACCTCCCGGTTATTTCACTTCCGGCGGTGTAGAGAAAGTGTGATAGGGCGCCGGCGAAGGCACCGTCCATTCCAGCCCTTCAGCACCATCCCACGGCTTGGCCGCGGCCTTTTCGCCACCGCGCACGCACTTGACGACAATGAACAGGAACAGCAGCTGGGTAACACCGAACATGAAGGCCCCGATACTGGACACCATGTTGAAGTCCGAGAACTGCAGGGCGTAGTCCGGAATCCGCCGGGGCATGCCCGCCAGCCCCAGGAAGTGCATAGGGAAGAAAGCCAGGTTCATGCCGATAAACGACAGCCAGAAGTGGGTCTTGGCCAGGGTTTCGTCGTACATGTGGCCAGTCCACTTGGGCAGCCAGAAGTAAGCCGAGGCGAAGATACCGAAGATGGCACCGGGTACCAGTACATAGTGGAAGTGCGCCACCACAAAGTAGGTGTCGTGGTACTGGAAGTCCGCCGGGGCAATGGCCAGCATCAGCCCGGAGAAGCCACCGATGGTAAAGAGGATGATAAAGGCCACGGCAAACAGCATGGGTGCTTCAAAGCTCAGGGAACCCCGGAACATGGTGGTTACCCAGTTGAACACCTTCACCCCGGTGGGCACGGCAATCAGCAGGGTGGCATACATAAAGAACAGCTGCCCCGCCAGCGGGATGCCCACGGTAAACATGTGGTGCGCCCATACCAGGAAGGAGAGCAGGGCAATGGCGCCCACGGCATACACCATGGAGGCATAGCCGAACAGCGGCTTGCGGGAGAAGGCCGGTACGATATGGGAAATAGCCCCGAACGCCGGCAGGATCATGATGTACACCTCCGGGTGCCCGAAGAACCAGAACACATGCTGGAACAGCACCGGGTCACCACCGCCGGAAGCATCGAAGAAACTGGTGCCGAAGTTGATGTCCATCAGCATCATGGTGACCGCACCGGCCAGCACCGGCATCACGGCAATCAGCAGGAAGGCGGTAATCAGCCAGGTCCAGACAAACAGGGGCATTTTCATCATCTTCATGCCTGGTGCCCGCATGTTCAGGATAGTGGCAATCACGTTGATGGCGCCCATGATGGAAGACACGCCCATAATGTGGATGGCAAAGATGAAGAAAGTGGTACTCGGGGGCCCGTAAGTGGTTGATAGCGGGGCGTAGAAGGTCCAGCCAAAGTTGGGCGCGCCACCCTCCATGAACAGGGTCGACACCAGGATCAGGAAGGCACAGGGCAGCAGCCAGAAACTCCAGTTATTCATCCGTGGCAGCGCCATATCCGGCGCGCCGATCATCAGCGGCAGCATCCAGTTGGCCAGCCCCACAAAGGCCGGCATCACCGCGCCGAACACCATGATCAGGCCATGCATGGTGGTCATCTGGTTGAAGAACTCCGGCTGCACAATCTGCAGGCCGGGCTGGAACAGTTCGGCCCGGATCACCATCGCCATACTGCCGCCCAGCAGGAACATGGCGAAGCTGAAGATCAGGTACATAGACCCGATGTCTTTATGGTTGGTGGTCAGCAGCCAGCGGCTGATGCCTTTGGCCGGGCCGTGGTGATGTTCCTGGCTGTGGGTATCTGCAACCGCACTCATGAAAACCCCCGTTACCGCCGTTTGTTATGGCTGGTGATTGTTGTTATCTGGCGTCGATTACTCTTGGTTCTTGTAATCAAAAATCTCTTTCGGCGTGACCATCTCGCCGGTGTTGTTACCCCAGGCATTCCGCTCGTAGGTAATCACCGCGGCCAGGTCCACTTCACTCAGCTGACCACCGAAGGCCTGCATCGCTGTGCCGGACTTACCATTCACGACGATATCGATATGCGCGGCCATGTCCTCTGTTGCGATCTGGCTGCCCTTCAGTGCCGGGAAGGCCGGCGGCATGCCAGTACCATCCGGCTGGTGACAGGAAGCACAGGCACTGGCGTAGGCCTTCTCGCCCCGCTCCATCAGCTCTTCCAGGGTCCAGTCTTTCTCGGTCAGCTGGCGCTCGGCTTCTGCGGCGGCCCGCTGTTCGGCTACCCAGGCGTTGTATTCCTCTTCGGGCACCGCCTCCACCACTACCGGCATAAAGCCGTGGTCCTTGCCGCACAGCTCGGTGCACTGGCCGCGATAGATGCCCGGCTCGTCCACGCGGGTCCAGGTTTCGTTGATAAAGCCGGGGATGGCGTCTTTCTTCACACCGAATTCCGGCACCCACCAGGAGTGAATCACATCATTGGCGGTCAGCAGGAAGCGCACTTTCTTGCCCACCGGAATCACCAGCGGGTTGTCCACTTCCAGCAGGTAGTTCTCACCCTTGGCCTGGCGATTCTCGATCTGCTCCCTCGGGGTGGACAGGCTGGAGAAATAACCGAAATCGTCGTTGATGTACTCATAGCGCCAGCGCCACTGGTAACCGGTAACCTTGATGTCCACCTCGGACTCGCTGGTGTCGTACATCTCCACCAGGGTTGCCGTGGCAGGCACGGCCATGGCAACCAGAATGGCCAGGGGAATAATGGTCCAGAGGATTTCCACCACGGTGTTTTCGTGGAAATTGGCGGGCTTGGCACCCTGGGATTTGCGATGGGCAAAGATCGACCAGAACATGACCCCGAACACCACCACACCGATGGCCACGCAGATCCAGAGAATGGTCATGTGAAGGCTGAAAATCTGGTTGCTGGTACCGGTTACCCCCGGAGCCATATTCATGGTCCAGTCCGCCATGACTACAGCCGGTGACAACAGACCAGCGGCTAGGGCAACTGCCCGCTTGGCATGCACGCGCATACTGTGTCTCCACAGAGTGTTATTCTTGTCGGATTTTGCGTCATCCCTCTGCGGTCTGTTCCGAAGCTCGCAACAGCGGAACCACCGAGAGTGAAAGCCTGCTTACGGATACATCAAATGTCAGTGTAGACACAGATCAAAAAAAGACTAAAAAATCATTAAACCTAAAATGGATAAGTAACCCGTTTTGATAAACAGAATTTATAAGGCCGTTGTTCGCCCTACCGATCGCCGCCTGTGGACACTGGCCTGGCCGCTGATGCTGACCAACCTCACCGTGCCCCTGCTGGGGTTGGTGGATACGGCCGTGCTCGGCCACCTGGACAGCCCGGAATACCTGGGCGCGGTGGCGGTGGGCGCCAACCTGTTCACCATCCTGTACTGGACCTTCGGCTTCATGCGCATGGGCACCACCGGCCTGGCCGCACAGGCCTGGGGCCAGCGGGATGCCTTTGCCCAGGTGGCACTGTTGTTGCGTTCGCTGTTGCTGGCCGTAGGCATTGGCCTTTTACTGATCCTGTTTCATAAGCCGCTGATTGCGGTGGGCCTGAAGTTGATGAACCCCAGCCCGGATGTTGCGGCACTGGCTGCGGAATACGCTGCCATCAGAATCTGGAGTGCGCCGGCGGTGCTGTGCCAGTACACCCTGGTGGGCTGGTTGATTGGTACCCAGTTCCCCCGGGGGCCCATGGTGATGCTGATCATCGCCAACGGCATCAACATCGTGCTGGACGTGTTCTTCGTGACCGTTCTGGGCTGGAACAGCCGGGGCGTGGCCATGGCCACCGTAATGGCCGAATACGGGGCCACCGCCATCGGTGTAATGATCGTGCTCAAACGCATGCCGGAGGGCCAGCAGCTGACCCGGGAGCTGTTCGGTAAGGTGTCGGATTACCTGCGCATCCTGCAGGTGAACCGCTACATCATGGTGCGTACCATCGCCCTGCTGCTGTGCCTGGCCTTCTTCACCGCCCAGGGTGCCCGGCAAGGGGATGTCATCCTGGCCGCCAATGCTGTGCTGATCACCTTCCTGCTGGTGATCTCCAATGCCCTCGATGGCTTTGCCAATGCCGCCGAAGCACTGATCGGAGAAGCCGTTGGCAAGGGCAGCAAACGGCAGTTCAAGGTGGTATTCAACAGCGCCCTGCGCTGGTCACTCTGGGGCGCACTACTGCTGACCATCGGGTTTGTACTCGGGGGCCGCTGGCTGATCAGCCTGTTAACCGGCATTGAAGAAGTGCAAACCACCGCCTGGCAATACCTGCCCTGGCTCTGGATGTTACCGTTCGCAGCGGTGTGGAGTTACCTGCTGGATGGCGTATTTATCGGGGCTACCCGCACCCGGGAAATGCAGGACACCATGCTGTTCTCAGCGCTTGGTGTGTTTTTGCCGGTGTGGTGGCTGACTACCGGCTGGGGCAACCATGGCCTGTGGCTGGCACTGATCAGCCTGATGCTGGCCCGCGCTGGCAGTATGGGTTGGTTGTGCTGGCGCTACACCCGCCAGGATGTGTGGTTTCAGCCACGCTAGGCACCCGGGATTTCGGTTTTCCGCAGGGGATTTTGCCGCCTGCCGGCAGCGCCATAAAAAATATTGGCTACACTGTTTTTAAACGGCAGGCAGTTCAGCTGGCCAGCCCGGCCGACTGCCACTTGGTTGCTCCTGGAGAAGGGGAGGCGCCTTGCGACCTCATTTTGTACCTACATCGGCATCTCCTGACATGACACCACAGGCAGTCCTCGAGATTATTGACCAGGCACGTCGCCAGGAAGCCCGCTCGGGGAGCTTTCTCCGGCAGCTGAAAGACAAGGCGACCAGGCTGCCGTCATCGATCGTAATCGACGGCCAGCCTGCCACCTGCCTGTTCCAGTTTGCCGTGGAATACATCGAAATGGCGCCACGGCTGATCGAGTGCGTAGACACCTGCGCCATCGACGCCGGCACCAAGCCCCTGTTCCAGCCATTCATTGATGCCGCTATCCGCTATTTCACCCAGCCCTCGGTGCTGCTGGTCCGCTATGACGGCCTGGACGGCCTGCTGATCCGGGCCTACCTGTGCCACCGGCTGATGGAAGAGATGCACGACAACAACCGTTCTATCCGGGCCGGCGAGCTGATAGACCTGGAAGCCACCCGGGCCAACCTGCTGGCCCACGAACTGATCGGCGAGCCGTTCGCCAACGAGCTGGACGATGCCATCACCGTCACCGTGTTGCAGATTGCCGGCACCCCGGATTACTACGACCTGGACCTTGACCCCTTCGTGGAGCAGTTCAACAACCGGGCCTGGGACTGGATGCGCAATTACTGGGAAAACCTGCTGGAGCGGAACCACATCCGGTTTTCCCTGGGCCCGGCCCTGTAAAACAACATCCTGACCAACAAGTCACTGAATTTCTGTGCAATAACCCTGTATCCTTCGGCCATCCATTCACTGTTCCGGAGGCTTGCCCTGTGCTTGAGAATACCGACCTTGGAAAACTGATTGTCCGGCTCACCCTCGGTGGCCTGCTGCTGTTCCACGGCATCGCCAAACTGCTTAACGGTATCGGTTTTATCGAGGCCCAGCTGGCCAGCCATAACCTGCCGGCAATACTGGCGTACGGTGTGTATATCGGGGAAGTGGTGGCACCACTGATGGTGATTCTGGGGTATCAGACCCGCATTGGCGCGCTGATCATTGTCTTCAACATGCTTGTGGCTATTGTGCTGGTGCACAGCCACCAGCTGCTGTCGCTGGCCGGGAACGGCGGCTGGGCACTGGAACTGCAGGGCTTTTTCCTGTTTACCGCGCTGGCCGTGGTGTTTATGGGGCCGGGCAAATACAAGCTGAAGAACTGAGTGTCAGCCCCGGCCTGCCGGGGCTAAGGCGTCATCACGCCAGACCTCGACCCGGTTGCGGCCGTTGGTCTTGGCGGCATACAGGGCTTCGTCGGCACGGCGCACCAGCTCCTGGCTACCCGCGCTGATGGCCGGGCGCATGGTGGCCACACCCACGCTGATGGTCAGCTCCACCGGTGTACCGCCCTGCCCGGAAGGAACGGGTTTACCCGCCACGGACTGGCGCATGCGCTCAGCCACCTGGCGGGCACCTTCGCCGTCTGTCGCCGGTAACAACACCGCAAACTCTTCCCCGCCATAGCGGGCTACCAGGTCGCTGGCGCGCAGAATCTCGCCCTGCAGGGTTGCTGCCAGCGAGACCAGGCAATCATCACCCACCAGGTGGCCAAAGCTGTCATTCACCTTTTTGAAGTGATCGATATCCAGCATCAGCAGGCTCAGCTCCTGGTCGTGGCGCATGGCCCGGTTCCACTCGATGTCCAGCTTGTCGTCAAAGCGCCGCCGGTTGGCGACCCGGGTCAGGCCATCGGTCAGGCTCATGGAGCGTAGCTGGTCGTTTGCCTGCTCCAGCTCCTCGGTGCGCTCCCGAACCCGGGTTTCGAGCATCAGGTTGGCTTCCCGCTGGATCTCCAGGGCATGCTCCTGGGCTTCCTGCCGGCGCCGGCGCTCCAGGTTGATGCGATAGGCCAGCGCCAGTGACAACACCACCACCTCGATAGCCACACCCACCTGGGGTGCTACCTCGATGGCCCGGTTGCTGGGAATCAACCCAAGCTTGGCCAACGCCAGTAACAGGTGGGCAATCAGCAGCGGTGTCCAGGCCACCACATAGAAACCGGCCAATACCTGCCCGCGCCGCCACACCAGCACACCCACCGCCCACGCCGCTGCCGTCACGAAGGCCGCCAGGGTGCTGATCAGGGCAATGGCGTACTGATAGGAACCCAGCAATCCGTAACCGATGGCGAACAGGCAGGCCATCAGCAATACCTGGAGTAACCGGTAAGCGCCCCGGCTGTATTGCCGCACCGACAGGAATTTCATGGTGAACACCAGGGCCAGCGACAGCCCCAGGGGAACCATAACAGCGGTCAGATACTGGTTGACCACCGGCAGGTCCGGCCAGAACCACTGGAACAGCAAGCCGTTGAAATTCAGCTGAACCAGGCCGGCACTCAGCACCGTGAGGACGTACCACAGATAAGTCGGGTAGCGAACAATGGCGAACAGAAACAGGTTGTACAGGGCCAGCGCCACCACAACACCAACGAACATGGCTTGCCAGCCATAGGCAATCTGCTCGTAGGCGAGGAATTCGGCCGACGGTGTGACTTTCACCGGTATCTGGATCGAACCCTGGGTTTTCACCCGCACCCAGGCGGTCACCGGTTCGGTATTGGAAGGCACCAGGAACACGAAGGTACGATGCTCTATCGGGCGGGAACGGAACGGCAGGGTATCGCCGGTATGCCAGGTTTCAACGATATTCCCGGCCTGCTCCCAATAAACAGATACTTCATCAAGCAGGGGATAGCCTACCTGCAGCAGCCGGTTACGGGGCTCGGGCGGAACCTCGATGCGCAACCAGAAGGTACCGTCGCTGAACCCGAGGTTCAGTACCGTATCGGCCTCGTGGGCCTGCCAGCGCTCCTTTGGCAGGCTGCGCACTCCGTCGATACCCAGTGAACCATCCGGCACGTCCAGCCATTGGAAGCCCACCGAGGCTGCCTGCGCTGCAACAGCACCCAGTGCCAGGAAAAGGCACAAAATGATTTGCAGAACAGCAGCGGAAAAGCCTTTCATTCAGGTTCGGAGTCCCGGTTGGTACGGTCAGGTATACTCTTCAGTCTAACCCGAAACCGGCACCGGATCCCTTATCATTAGGGGATAGCTCAGCACTACCACCCGCGAGGACAGCATGTCAGAACGAAAACGCCCTATAGAACCGGGCCGCTACCGGCATTACAAAGGCCAGGATTACGAAGTGATCGGCGTCGCCCGGCACAGCGAAACCGAGGAACCCCTGGTGGTGTACCGCTGCCTGTACGGCGACTACAGCCTGTGGGTAAGGCCCCTGGCCATGTTCCGTGAAACCGTGGAAGTGGCCGGCGAACAGGTACCGCGCTTTGCCCGGGTGGATGCTGACTGACCGTTACACAACCCCTTTGACTGATGCGGTCATTTCCTGCACATTAGCGCACTTTTCGTGCCGCCGGTGCCCAAAAAGTGCCGGTAAACCCAATATTCCTACCCGGAGTCTGCCATGAATGCCGTTGTTGCCGCGGTACTGATCATGCTCGTATTGAGCCTGTGCCGCATCCACGTTGTCGTTGCCCTGATCATCGGTGCCATTTCCGGTGGCCTGGTGGCCGGAATGTCCCTTGAAGACACCATCAATGCCTTCAACTCCGGCCTCGGTGGCGGCGCAACCGTGGCGTTGTCCTACGCCACCCTGGGCGCCTTCGCCGTGGCCATCGGCAAATCCGGCCTGGCCCACGCCCTGGCCGACAAAGCCCTGGCCATGGTAGGCCGCCAGGATGAAGGCGGCGCGGCCACCGGCATCCGCTTCATGATCATCGGCCTGCTGCTGGCCGTCGCCATTTCGTCCCAGAACATCCTGCCCATCCACATCGCCTTTATTCCCCTGGTGGTGCCACCGTTGCTGTTTGTCATGGCCAAGCTGCACATGGACCGCCGGCTGGTGGCCTGTGTACTCACCTTCGGCCTGATTACCCCGTACATGTTCCTGCCGGTAGGCTTCGGTGGTATCTACCTGAATGAAATCCTGCTCGCCAACGTGGCCGACAACGGCGTAGACGCCAGCGAACTGAACGTCATGTCCGCCATGGCCCTGCCAGCCCTGGGTATGTTCATCGGCCTGCTGATCGCGGTGTTCTTCAGCTACCGGGGTGGCCGGGGTTACGACATGAAACTCATCGAACGCACCGAGCGGGTGGATGTGAAATACAGCCCGAAAACCCTGATCATGGCGCTGGTGGCCATTGTGGTGGCATTCGTGGTTCAGCTCTGGCTCGGTTCGATGATCCTGGGCGCACTGGCCGGTTTTGTGCTGTTCAACATTTCCGGTGTGGTGAAGTGGAAAGAAGCCGATGACCTGTTCACCGAGGGCATGAAGATGCTGGCGATGATCGGCTTCATCATGATCGCCGCCAACGGCTTTGCCGAAGTCATGCGGGAAACCGGCGAGATCAAGAGCCTCGTAGAGGGCTCGGTTGCCGCTATCGGCGACAACAAGGCACTGGCTGCGCTGCTGATGCTGGTGGTGGGCCTGCTGATTACCATGGGTATCGGTTCGTCGTTCTCCACCATTCCCATCATCGCCGCCCTGTACGTGCCGCTGGCCTTGCAACTGGGTTTCAGCCCCCTGGCGATCGTCGCCCTGGTCGGTACCGCCGGTGCCCTGGGTGATGCGGGTTCACCAGCGTCTGATTCCACCCTCGGGCCAACTGCCGGCCTGAACGTGGACGGCCAGCACAACCACATCTGGGATACTGTGGTGCCTACGTTCCTGCACTACAACCTGCCGTTGCTCGCCTTCGGGTGGTTGGCCGCGATGGTGCTCTGACGCCGTTTTTGGAGCTTGCCGTCCTGATCGTAGCCTGCCTGTTTGGGGGGCATATTCTTGATCGTAGCCTGCTGGTTTTGGGGGCTGCGATGGGGTGGGTCAGGTTTTTTCCCTTGGAAATGCAACTCGCTGCGCTCAGACATCCATTTCCGGCGGAAAAAAACCTGACCCACCCCCTCACGTCGTACCAATGAGGGGTACGGAAGGAAAAGAAGAAAGAAGAAAAGAGAAAAAAGAAAGAAACCAAACCCTAATCAAACGATTTCCGTGCAGTCCGGCATAGAGGGTACGGGGGTGCTTTTCTGCAGGGAAAAAGATGTCTGAGCGAAGCGAGTTGTTTTTCCCGGAAGAAAAGCACCCCCGTGGCCTCTAACCCACCAAAACTGGCAGGCTAGGGCCCAAGCCAGACCTATTCTCCAGAGTCAGAGCCGGACTTAAAGAACACCACTTGCTTGACGGTATGGTCATCGGTGTTGCCCTTTTTGTTTACCCGCGTTTCGATTTCCGGGGCCTCGGGCTGGGGCTGGTCGGACAACGCATCGGTGTAGCCGCAGGCCACGCACTCGCGAACCTGGTCGCCGGCGTCGGTGGTGAACATGGTGATTTTGTCCATCTCGGCGCAGCGGGGGCACACGGCGCCGGCGATGAAGCGTTTCGGACTTGCCATAACGTTACTCCAGAAGAACACCCGGTTGCCGGTACGACAACCGGGGTGGTTTGTATCAGGCAGCTTCGTCCGTGATGCCGGTTTGTTTCAGCAGGGCATCCACCTGCGGTTCGCGGCCCCGGAAGGCTTTGAACAGTTCCATGGGCTCCTGCGAGCCGCCTTTTTCCAGGATGTTGTGCAGGAAGGCCTGGCCGGTTTCCGGGTCGAAGATGCCTTTCTCTTCGAACAGGGAGAAGGCATCCGCCGCCAGCACTTCCGCCCACTTGTAGCTGTAGTAGCCCGCGGCGTAACCGCCGGCGAAGATGTGGGAGAAGCCGTTGGGGAAGCGGTTGAATTCCGGCGACTGTACCACGGCAATGCCTTCGCGCACCTTGCGGTGCATGTCCAGCGGGTTGGTGGGGGCTTCGTCGGTGAATTCCGCATGCAGGCGGAAGTCGAACAGCGAGAATTCGAGCTGGCGCACCATGCCCATGCCGGACTGGAAGTTCTTGGCCGCCAGCAATTTCTGCAGCAGGTCTTCCGGCAGGGGTTCGCCGGTTTCGTGGTGGCTGGCGATCAGGGCCAGGGATTCCGGGTTCCAGCACCAGTTTTCCAGGAACTGGCTGGGCAGTTCCACCGCATCCCAGGCCACGCCGTTGATGCCGGATACGTCCATCACCTCCACCTGCGTGAGCATGTGGTGCAGGCCGTGGCCGAATTCGTGGAACAGGGTGGTGACTTCGTCGTGGGTCAGCAGCGACGGCTTGCCATCCACCGGCGGGGTGAAGTTACAGGTCAGGAACGCCACCGGCAGCTGCAGCTTGCCGCGCATATCGCGCCAGCGCACCCGGCAGTCGGCCATCCAGGCTCCGCCACGTTTACCCTGACGTGCGAACAGGTCGAGGTAGAACCAGGCGATGGGCTGGCCGTTGCGGCTGATGCAGTAGGCCTTGGCGTCTTCATGCCAGGTTTCTACGTCTGTGTGCTCTTCAATCTGCACATCAAACAGCTTCTCCGCCACCCGGAACAGGCCCGGCACCACCTTATCCACAGGGAACCAAGGCCGCAGGGTTTCCGGGGAAATGTCGTACTGCTTCTGGCGCAGCTTCTCGCTGTAGTAGCCGATGTCCCAGGCCTGCAAGTCGTCCACGCCGTGCTCGTCTTTCACAAACGCCTTCAGCTCGGCAATTTCCTTCTCCGCCTGCGGCTTGGACTTGGCCGCCAGCTGGTTCAGGAACTCCAGAACCTCGTCGGTACTGCGGGCCATCTTGGTGGCCAGGGAACGCTCGGCGTAGTTATCAAAACCCAGCAACTGAGCCAGCGCGTGCCGACGCTTGAGAATCTCCGCCATCACCGGCGTATTGTCCCACGTGGCCGCATCCGGGCCCTGATCGGAGGCGCGGGTGACAAAGGCCTCGTACACCTCCCGGCGCAGTTCCCGGTTATTGCAGTAAGTCATCACCGGGTAGAAGCTCGGGAAATCCAGGGTAATCACATAACCATCCAGCTCCTTCTGCCGGGCGGCCTGCTTCGCGCCTTCAATAGCCGTCTCCGGCAGGCCGGATAACTGGTCTACATCGGTAATATGCTTGAACCAGTGCTGGGTAGCATCCAGCACGTTGTCGCTGAACTTGTTGGACAACTCCGCCAGCTCCCGGGACAGATCCGCATAACGCTTCTTCTTGTCCTCCGGAAGATCCACACCACCCAGACGGAAATCCCGCAGAATGTTTTCAATGGACTTGCGCTGGGGCTCACTCAACTCCTTGAAATCCTCCCGTGCAGCCAGCTTCTTGTAGGCCTCGCACAGGGCACCGTTCTGGCTCACTTCCGTGCTGTACTCGGTCAGCTTCTCCAGGCAGTTCTTGTACACCTTGCGCAGGTCGTCGTTGTTCATCACACCATTAAGATGGGAAATCACCGACCAGGCGTTACTGAGCTTGTTCTCCAGCGCCTGCATGGGCTGGGCGAGGGTGTCCCAGGTGGGATCATCCTGCTGCGCCAGCTCCTGAATTTTCACGCGGTTTTCGCTGAGAATCTGGTCAATCGCCGTTTCCATGTGCTCGGTGCGGATGTGACCAAATTTCGGTAACAAATCATCTGTCAAAAGCGGGTTATTCATAGGTCCCCTTCTCAGCTGTCCGGGTTTAGGTTACTTTCAGGCAACTCCAATGCTTGGGGGAGTCTTTGGGAGGAGGGCTTTCCAAAAATTTGCGGAGCCATGGATGGCGGAGCAGAAGCGCCACAGGGATGTGCCGCAGGAGCGGTTTTTGGAAAGCCCTCCTCCCAAAGACTCCTTCCCCTCAATTCGAGGCCAGTCAAAAGGTATATGTAATGGCGAATGTACGAACTCACAAGGGTATCACACCACAATTTGGCGAACGCACCTGGGTAGACGAGAGTGCGGTAGTGATCGGAGACGTCCAAATGGGCGAAGACTGCTCCGTCTGGCCCATGACCGTCATCCGCGGCGACATGCACAAAATCCGCATCGGCGACCGCTGCAGCATCCAGGACGGCTCCGTACTGCACATCACCCACGCCAGCGACTTCAACCCCGGCGGCTGGCCGCTGATCCTCGGCGACGACGTCACCGTCGGCCACAAAGCCCTGCTGCACGGCTGCACCATCGGCAGCAGCGTACTGGTGGGTATGGGCTGTACCGTCATGGACGGCGCGGTAGTCGAAGACGAAGTGATTATCGGAGCGGGAACCCTGGTGCCCCCGGGCAAGCGACTGGAATCCGGCTACCTGTACGTGGGCTCTCCCTGCAAACAGGCCCGGGCCCTGAGCGACAAGGAAAAAACCTTCTTCAAATACACCGCGGCTAACTACGTGAAACTGAAAGATGAATACCTGAACGCCTCCGAATAACGCCTCATCAGTCGTTACGCAGCTCGTCGATCACGGGTGCGGTCTCAGGCCGCACCCCACGCCATACATAAAACGATTCTGCTGCCTGCTCCACCAGCATGCCCAGCCCGTCAAACACCCGGGTAGCACCGTTGTCCTGCGCCCACTGGTTGAAGGTGGTGGTCTGCAGGGAATACATCATGTCATACACCACCGTGTTGCCCGCCAGAATCGACGCCGGCACCGGCGGCAGGTCGCCCTGAAGGCTGGCGCTGGTGCCGTTGATCACCAGGTCAAACGCTCCGGTTGCCTGTTCGAAGCCGCAGGCAGAGAGTTCGGTATCACCAGCCTCACCGGCAAACAGCCGTACCAGCGCCTCGGCCTTGGCCACGGTGCGATTAGCGATGGTCAGACTGGCGGGCGCTTCCGCCAGAACCGGCCCAAGCACGCCCCGCACCGCACCGCCGGCACCCAGTACCAGAATGCGCATGCCTTTGAGGGCCACGCCGTGGTTGCGGGTTAGGTCCCGCACCAGGCCAACACCGTCGGTGTTGTCAGCCACCAGGGCATCGTCGGCATCCAGGTAGAGGGTGTTGGCGGCGCCGGCTTTTTCCGCCCGTGGTGTGCGATGCTCAGCCTGGGTCCAGGCCTGTTCCTTGAACGGAACCGTCACATTCAGGCCTTTGCCGCCGTGCTCGAAAAAGTGCCGTACCGTACCGGAAAA
Source organism: Marinobacter sp. P4B1 (assembly GCF_001447135.1). Classification (NCBI taxonomy): domain Bacteria; kingdom Pseudomonadati; phylum Pseudomonadota; class Gammaproteobacteria; order Pseudomonadales; family Marinobacteraceae; genus Marinobacter; species Marinobacter sp. P4B1. Next base: position 936,606 of record NZ_LLXM01000015.1, on the reverse strand, counting down.
GTCCTCCAGCGGTGCCTGTATCGCGGTGTACTCCACCGGCTCGCCGGTCTGGCTGGCAAACAGGCTGTGAATACGGGGGGATTTGCTGTGGCTGATGGGGTTACCCACCACCGCATAGAGTTCATTTGTCATCGCTTTGCTCCAGCCAGTTCCGTCCGGTCAGGAAATAATCCGTCAAACGTGCCTCTTCGCTGCCCGGCTCCGGCTTCCGGTCGTAGTCCCAGCGCACCAGCGGCGGCAGTGACATCAGGATCGACTCGGTGCGCCCGCCAGACTGCAACCCGAACAGGGTGCCCCGGTCGTACACCAGGTTGAACTCCACATAGCGGCCACGGCGGTAAAGCTGGAATTCCCGCTCCCGCTCGCCCCAGGGGGTGTCCATCCGGCGCCGGACAATCGGCTCATAGGCTTCAATATAACTGTCGCCCACCGCCTGCATAAAGGCAAAGTCCTGCTCGAAATTTCCGGTGTTGTAATCATCGAAGAACAGGCCGCCCACGCCCCGCGGCTCCTGGCGATGCTTCAGGTAAAAGTAGTCGTCGCACCATTGCCTGAACTTCGGGTACACCTCGTCACCAAAGGGCTGGCAGGCATTGCGGGCCGTTTGATGCCAATGAACACAGTCCTCGTCAAAGCCGTAGTAAGGGGTCAGGTCGTAGCCGCCGCCAAACCAGTACACCGGCTCGCCGTCTTTTGGGGTAGCAATGAAAAAGCGCACGTTAGCGTGGGAGGTCGGCACATAGGGGTTCTCCGGGTGTATCACCAGTGATACACCCATGGCCTGCCAGGGGGCGCCAGCCAGGTGCGGGCGGTGGGCGGTGGCCGAGGCCGGCATGGTGTCGCCCATCACATGGGAGAAGTTCACCCCGCCTTTTTCAATCACACCGCCATCGGCCATCACCCGGCTGATACCACCGCCACCCTCCGGCCGGTCCCAGCTGTCACGAATGAAGGACGCACGGCCATCCACCGCTTCCAGCCTCTGGCAAATGCGTTCCTGGAGGCCCAGAAGGTATTCTTTTACGGCCCGGGTATCCGGCTGCTGTGACATGCTTGCTCCTAACGAAACTGTTTTCCGGTAACGATATCAATAATCCGGCTGGGTTTGCGGTTGCCGCCCAGGGCGCCGGGCACGATGCGGTCGAGCTGGTTGCCGAAATAGCGGCGCACCTGCCAGATGTTGCGGGCCGGCTGGCGGCCAGCCGGGTTGCAGGAAGTCGACACCAGCGGCATGCCTGTGGCCTCGCACAGGTCCCGAACCACCGGGTGGTCACTCACGCGCACAGCAATGGTGCTGTGCCGGCCACGCACCCAGTCCGGTATCTGTTCCAGCACATCCGGCACCAGGCAGGTGATCGGCCCGGGCCAGTGTTGCTCGGCTTCCCATTGCAACACCCGGGGCAGGGGGTCCAGCAGGAAGCGTACCTGCTCCACCGAGGCAGCCACCAGGATCATGCCCTTTTCCATGGGCCGCTGCTTGAGCTCCAGGATCCGCTCAACCGCATCCCGGTTCCAGGGATCGCAGCCCAGGCCCCAGACTGCTTCGGTAGGGTAGGCAATCACGCCACCGGCCAGCACAGTGCGCCGGGCACAGTGCAATTGCCAGGGGTTCAGGGAAGACTTCGCCGCCATAGTGAAACCGGTCAATCCACACAGATTATGGGTGATGATGCACCGGTCAGCCGGCTCTCAGGTAACCTCCCGGAGCCGAATGGGCCAGCCCTTCCAGTTCCAGTAACAACAGGGACTGCATCAGCTGGTCCGCTGGCAGGCCGGTGAGCTGGCTCAGTGCATCGGTAGATTGCGGATCATACCCCAAAGCCTCGAATACCGCGATTTCCCGGCTATCCAAACCGGCCAGCGCCGGCCCGTTATCCACAGTCGCCCCGGCCTCCGGTTGCGCCTGCATTGACCACCAGGTGCCCAGTTCTTCCAGGATGTCACCAGCGGTTTCCACCAGCCGGGCCCCCTGTTTGATCAACTGGTGGCAGCCCCGGGCTACCGGGCTGTGCACCGAACCGGGAATGGCGAACACTTCCCGACCCTGTTCCAGCGCGGTACGGGCCGTAATCAGCGAACCGCTCTTCAGGCTGGCCTCCACCACCAACACACCCCGGCTAAGGCCACTGATAATCCGGTTACGCTGAGGGAAGTAGGCGGCCCGGGCCTGGGTGCCGGGCGGGTATTCCGAGACAATCAGGCCGTTTTCGATAATCCGGTGTGCCAGCTGCCGGTGCTGGGCCGGATACAGCCGGTCGAGCCCGCAACCCACCACGGCCACGGTCGGGTGGCCGGCATCCAGGGCACCTGCATGGGCGGCACCATCAATCCCCAAAGCCAGGCCGCTGGTCACCAGCAAACCCCGCCGGCCCAGCTCGGCAGCGAACTTCCGGGCATGGTCCAGGCCCGTACGGGTGGCATTCCGACTGCCCACCACGCCGATCTGGTCCTGCAGCAACAAGCCGGTATCGCCCAGTGCATATAGAAGCATGGGCGCATCGTGTATCTGGCGCAGGGCTTCCGGGAAGTGGTCATGGTGCTGGCCGATCAACCGGATACCGTGCTGCCGGCATTGCGACCGGATTTGCATCAGTTCCGCCAGCACCGGGTGGGACAGGTCTTCGGCTTGCCAGCCATGGATCGCCGACATGGTTTCAGCCGACAGCCCCAGCGCTTTCAGGGTGGCCGGGTTCATCGACAAGACATCGGTCAGGCAGTCGGCATTGGCCAGCACCCGCTCGCGGGCACGGGTGGCAAAGCGGGGTAACAGGGAAAGCAGCAGCCACTGGTTGTCCAGCGACCGGTCAAGACTCGATACAGACATTTTTTCATCCTTGAAAACAACAATGGCCGGACACTCCGGTCCGGCCATTTTACCTCAGCACACAGGCCTGATCAGGCCCCGGCTTAAGGGTTAACTACCTTGTCGCCCACCGCCAGCGGACGGGTCGCCTTGAGAATCAGGCCGTAGCTCATCTTCTCGTAGGTCTGGAACACCATCAGCAGGCCAGCACGCTCGGACGGAAGCTCGATGGTTTCATTAGTAACCGGGTCACGCACCAGGTTGCCACTCTTGAGAATGGCCATCACGTTGCCAGGCTTCAGGCCTTCACGCTCGCCACGGTTGATCGCCACCACGTTGTACTGGCCAATCTGGTTTACACCGCCGTCTACCGAGATCATCACGCCTTCGATGTCCTGATCCGGAGAACTGGGCACAAAGTTGGTGGTCAGGCGACGGTCTTCGTTCACCAGCAGGCGGTCGCCAATGCGCACTTCCTCGCTGGACTTGTTCAGGTTAACGGTCAGGACGTCGCCGTCCTCAGCCGCAACGGTACCACGGGCAATGCTGCGGGCTTCCAGGCCCAGGAATTCGCCGGTTTCCGGGTCACGGAACTCCTTGCTGCGGCGGAACACACCCACGCGGTCTGCGGGCTTCTCGCCACGGGCGTAGATCTTGTCGCCGGCACCGGTAATGATGCGGCTGTCTTCACCTTCCAGCACGTAGGGCGCACCGTTCAGTTCTTCCGGCGACACAATGCGGGTATCGGTCAGGAAGCTGGCAATGGCATCCAGCGGGATGGCAGGAATGGGGGTATCGATGGCTTCAGAACGCACCTGGGGCGACAGCTTCACCACATCGCTGGTGGCTACCTTGGTGATGCGTGGCTTGCCGTCGATATACACCAGTGCCAGGCGATCGCCCGGGTAGATCAGATGAGGGTTGGCAACCTGCGGGTTCACGTGCCAGATTTCCGGCCAGTACCAGGGGTTATTCAGAAATCGCCCTGAAATGTCCCAAAGGGTATCCCCTTTAACGACAGTGTAACGCTCAGGATGATCAGCCCTGAACTCGGGTTCTGCATGGGCCCAGGAGGTAAACAGCAGCGCCGTGGCTGCCAGAGCGTACAACAGTTTCCTCATTGTCTGTATCCTTGATCGCGTGCCTAGAATCTATGCGTTAGGTAATGCCGCTGCGGTATGACGGCAGCTTATTACGTTGTTATTCCCGATACTATAGAAGAAGTCTGGCGATTTGTGATGTTATCTTTTGTTCTTCCAGTGAATTCTTTGGTTTCCCTGAAAGATTTTAGCTATCGACTGATCAGTTTGTACTCAATCGGTAATTTATCGGATAATACAGGCCAAGACGTTACTTCATGATAGGTTCATGAAGAAATTTTGCGCAGACCGCTGTCGCATTTCAGAGAAGCCAAGGCACTATGATTCTAGAAATTCTTGAGTATCCGGATCCCCGTCTTCGCACCATCGCCAAGCCGGTGAATGAGGTGACCGACGAAATCCGCACCCTGATCGACGATATGTTCGAGACCATGTACGATGCCCGCGGCATTGGCCTGGCGGCTACCCAAGTAGACGTGCACAAGCAGATCATCGTGATGGACCTGTCCGAAGACAAGAGCGAGCCCCGGGTATTCATCAACCCGAAGGTGGAAGTGCTGGACGGAGACCTGGAAGCCATGCAAGAAGGCTGCCTGTCGGTACCCGGCTTCTACGAAGACGTGAAGCGTATCGAACACTGCCGGATTACCGCCAAAGACCGTAACGGCGAAGAGTTCGTCCTTGAAGCCGAAGGCCTGCTGGCCGTGTGTATCCAGCATGAAATGGATCACCTGAACGGCAAGCTGTTTGTGGATTACCTCAGCTCGCTCAAGCGCAACCGCATTCGCAAGAAGCTGGAAAAGCTGCACAAGCAGAGCGCCTGAGACAATGGCTGAAGCATCGCCAGCGCAGAACTGAATTCAGACCGGGTTACGACCCGGTTTTTTCGTATCAACGACACAGAGAAGCAACCACCGTGCGCATTGTTTTTGCCGGAACACCGGATTTTGCCGCCATTGCCCTGAAGGCCCTGCTGGAAGCCGGCCATAATGTGGTGGGCGTATACAGCCAGCCCGACCGCCCTGCTGGCCGTGGCCGCAAACTCATGCCCAGCCCGGTCAAACAAGTGGCGCTGGATGCCGGCATTCCCGTGTTCCAGCCGGTCAGCCTGAAGCCCGAAGAGGCCCAACAGGAGCTGGCGGCACTGCAACCGGATGTGATGATCGTCGCCGCCTATGGCCTGATCCTGCCCAAAGCCGTGCTGGAGACCCCGACCCACGGTTGCCTGAACATCCACGCCTCCCTGTTGCCGCGCTGGCGCGGTGCCGCTCCGATCCAGCGGGCCATTGCCGCCGGCGATGCCGAAACCGGTATTACCATCATGCAGATGGATGAAGGCCTGGACACCGGTGCCATGCTGCTGAAAGTGAGCACTCCGATAAACGCCGACGACACCGGCGGCAGCCTGCACGACCGACTTGCCGACATGGGCGGCGAAGCCATCGTGGACGCACTGACCCGGCTGGCGCAAGGGGAGCTGACCGGAGAGCCCCAGGACGATGCCGACGCCAACTACGCCCACAAGCTGTCCAAGGAAGAAGGCCACATCGACTGGAGCCGCAGTGCCGCTGACATCGAGCGACTGATCCGCGCCTTCAACCCCTGGCCCGGCACGTTTACCGACCTGGGCGAACAACGGATCCGCATTCACCAGGCGACTGCGCTGGAGCAGGGCAGCGGCAAAGCTCCCGGCACGGTACTGAGCCGGGAGCGGGACGGCGTTGAGGTGGCCTGCGGCACCGGCAGCCTGAAAATCACCTCGGTCCAGTTGCCGGGCAGCAAAGCCCAGAGCATCAACGACCTGATCAACGGCGGCAAGCAGGTACTGTTGCCCGGCCAGGAGCTGAACTGACCATGGCCTACCAGCCCCTGCCATTTCGTGCCGTCGCCGCCAACGTGTTGCTGGCGGTGGAGAACGGCCAGTCACTGACACAATGCCTGCCGCCGGCCCTGAACCAGTTGCCGCCGGAGCAACGGCCCCAGCTGCAAGCCATATGCTACGGCACCTGCCGCTGGTTTCACCGGCTTGACGGCGAGCTGAACCAGCGCCTGAAAAAGCCCCTGCGCAAGCCGGACCGGGTGATTCACCACCTGATGCTGGTGGCCCTGTTCCAGCTGCGATTCAGCGAACAGGCCACCTATGCGGTGCTGAACGAAACCGTGGAAGCCTGCCGGGCGCTGGACAAGCCGCACCTGACCGGACTGGTCAACGGCGTATTGCGGGCGGCGGAAAGGGAAGGGGCGCCGGAGCCGAACGACGACAGCAGCCGCTACAGCCACCCGGTGTGGATGGTGGAAAAGCTGCGCCACAACTGGCCGGAAGACTGGCAGGCCATTCTGGACGCCAACAACACCCAGGCCCCCATGACCCTGCGGGTAAACGCCCTGCGTTTCCGCCGTGACGAATACCTGGATTTGCTGGCCGAGGCCGGTATCGAAGCCAGGCCAACCCGTTTTGCCCCCCACGGCATTCAGCTGGAACGCCCGGTACCGGTCGAGCGCCTGCCCTGGTTCGAAGACGGCGGTGCCAGCGTCCAGGACGAAGCCGCCCAGCTGTGTACCACCATGCTGGACCTGCAACCGGGCCAGCGGGTACTGGATGCCTGCGCTGCTCCCGGCGGCAAGACCTGCGCCATCCTGGAAGTCTGTGGCGAACTGGATGAAGTGGTCGCCATCGACGAATCCGCCGAGCGCCTGCCCCGGGTCCAGGAAAACCTCAACCGGCTGGACCTGCACGCCACCCTGAAACAGGCGGATGCCGCCGATATCGACAGCTGGTGGGACGGCGAGCCATTCGACCGCATCCTGCTGGACGTACCCTGCAGTGCCACCGGCGTAATCCGCCGGCACCCGGACATCAAACTGCTGCGCCGGGAGTCCGACATTGTGCCCCTGGCCAGCATCCAGCTTGGCCTGCTCGAGGCCATGTGGTCTATCCTGAAACCGGGTGGCCGGCTGGTGTATGCCACCTGTTCGGTGTTTCCCCAGGAGAACCACCGTATAATCCAGCGATTCCTCAAGCAGCAGGAACAGGCAACGCTGGTTCAGAACAATGCTGACTGGGGCCGCGACATGGACACCGGGCGCCAGCTGCTACCCGACCCGGACAGCCACGACGGCTTTTTCTATGCCGTGCTGGAGAAACCTGACGCATGAAAATCCTGATTCTCGGCGCCGGCCAGGTGGGCGGCACCCTCGCTGAAAACCTGGCCAACGAAGCCAACGACATCACCGTGGTGGACAACGACAGCGTGCGCCTGCGGGAACTGCAGGACCGGCTGGATATCCGCACCATGCACGGCCGGGCCTCGTACCCCACCATCCTGAAAGATGCCGGCGCCGAAGACGCCGACATGGTGATTGCGGTCACCAACAGCGATGAAACCAATATGGTGGCCTGCCAGGTCACCAAGCTGCTGTACAAGACCCCCACCACCATCTGCCGCGTGCGGGCCGGGGCGTATCTGGGCAAGCAGGAACTGTTCTATAACCGGGATACCGAAAAAGAACTGGACCGTTTGCGGGGCTTCCCGATTGATGTACTGATCAGCCCGGAACACCTGGTGACCCAGCACATAACCCGGCTGATCGAATATCCCGGCACCCTGCAGGTGCTGGAGTTCTCCAAGGGCCTGGCACGGCTGGTGGCCATTCGGGCGACCCAGGGTGGCCCGCTGGTCGGGCGGGAGCTGTCTTACCTGCGTACCCACATGCCCAAGATCGACACCCGGGTAGCGGCCATCTTCCGCAAAGACCGCGCCATCATGCCCCAGGGCGACACGGTGATCGAAGACGGCGACGAGGTGTTCTTCATTGCCGCCGCCGACCACATCCGCTCGGTGATGAGCGAACTGCAGCCGCTGTCCAAACCCTACAAGCGCATCTTTATCTGTGGTGGCGGCAACATCGGCTACCGCCTGGCCAACACTCTGGAAAGCCGCTACCAGGTCAAGATCCTGGAGCGGGACCACGAACGCTGTGTGATGCTGTCCGAGCGCCTGCAGAAAACCGTGGTGCTGGAAGGCAATGCCGCCAACAAGGACATCCTGCTGGAAGAAAACATCGAAAGCACCGATGTATTCTGTGCCGTCACCAACGACGACGAAGCCAACATCATGGCGTCGTTGCTGGCCAAGCGCCTGGGTGCCCGCAAGGTACTGACCCTGATCAACAACCCGGACTACGTAGACCTGATCCAGGGCGGCGACATCGACGTGGCGATTTCTCCCCAGCAGACCACCATCGGCAGCCTGCTCACCCACGTGCGCCGTGGCGACGTAGTAAATGTTCACTCACTCCGCCGGGGCGCGGCCGAGGCCATCGAAGCGATTGCCCATGGCGATCACCGCTCCTCCAAGGTGGTGGGCAAGCGGCTGGATGAAATCCACCTGCCGCCGGGCACCACCATCGGGGCCATCGTGCGCCATAACGAAGTGCTGATCGCCCACGACCACCTGCGGGTGCAGCCGGACGACCACGTGATCCTGTTCCTGGTGGACAAATCCCGCATCCGGGATGTCGAAAAACTGTTCCAGGTGGGCCTCACCTTCTTCTGATTGACCTCAGACAAAACAACACCCTGGCTGGCACTTAGAAATGCAGCGCCAGCCAGCGTATAATGCGCGTTTTCAAAATTCGGAGTGCTCCGTAACGCGGGGCGCCACACACAGACTGACCAGCAGGCAAACGTCGTGACAGACAAGGCAACCAACAACTCCGCGCCGGATATCAAGACCTTCCAGGGTCTGATCCTGGCATTGCAGAATTTCTGGGCGCAGCACGGCTGCGTGGTTCTCCAGCCCCTCGACATGGAAGTGGGCGCCGGTACTTTCCACCCGGCCACGTTCCTGCGATCCATCGGCCCGGAAACCTGGAACTCCGCCTACGTTCAGCCCAGCCGCCGCCCCACCGACGGCCGCTACGGCGAAAACCCCAACCGCCTGCAGCATTACTACCAGTTCCAGGTAGTGCTTAAGCCGTCACCGGACAACATCCAGGAGCTGTACCTGGATTCCCTGCGTGCCCTGGGCCTGGACCCGCTGGTGCACGACATCCGCTTTGTCGAAGACAACTGGGAATCCCCGACACTGGGCGCCTGGGGCCTGGGCTGGGAAATCTGGCTGAACGGCATGGAAGTCACCCAGTTTACCTACTTCCAGCAAGTGGGCGGCCTGGAATGCTATCCCGTCACCGGCGAGCTGACCTACGGCCTTGAGCGCATCGCCATGTACATCCAGGGCGTGGACAGCGTGTACGACCTGGTCTGGACCAACGGCCCGGATGGCGTGGTCACCTACGGCGACGTGTTCCACCAGCAAGAGGTGGAGATGTCCACCTACAACTTCGAACACGCCGACACCGAGTTCCTGTTCCACAGCTTCGATGTGTACGAGCGGGAAAGCGCCCGCCTGATCGAAGCCGGCCTGCCGCTGCCCGCCTACGAGCAGGTACTCAAGGCCTCCCACACTTTCAACCTGCTGGACGCCCGCCACGCCATTTCCGTGACCGAGCGCCAGCGTTTCATCCTGCGCGTACGCACCCTGGCACGTTCAGTCGCCCAGGCCTACTTCGAAAGCCGCCGCAAGCTGGGCTTCCCGCTGGCTCCGGAGCATCTCCGCAAGGAAGTACTGGCCGCCGCTGAAGCCGCCGACGCCAAGGCCAGCAAGAAGGGCAAGAAAGCCAACAAGGCACCGCAGGAACAGGGGAACGCATAATCATGGCAACACAGGATTTTCTGGTCGAACTGGGTACCGAGGAACTGCCTCCGAAAGCCCTCAAGCCACTGTCTGACGCCTTCACCCAGGGCATTGTCAAAGGCCTGGAAGAAGCTGGCGTAGAATTCGGTGCCGTGGAAAGCTTTGCGGCCCCACGCCGCCTGGCCGTGCGCATCCGTAACCTGGCCGATGCCCAGCCTGACAAGGCGGTCGAAAAACGCGGCCCGGCCGTCAAAGCCGCCTTCGACGACTCCGGCAACCCAACCCGTGCCCTGACCGGCTTTGCCACCTCCCTGGGCATTACCCCGGATCAGCTCGACACCCTGGAAACCGACAAGGGCGCCTGGCTGTTGTATCGCACCGTCGAAAAGGGCAAGCCCACCGTCGAACTGATGCCCGAGCTGGTGGAGAAATCCCTGGCCGCACTGCCCATTCCCAAGCGCATGCGCTGGGGTGCCGGCAAAACCGAGTTCGTACGCCCGGTACACTGGTTGGTACAGCTTTACGGCAACACCGTGATTGAAACCCCGGTGATGAACCTGAAGCCCGGCAACAAAACCCGCGGCCACCGGTTCCACTGCCCGAAAGAGCTGATTGTACCGACCCCGGCCGACTACGAAGTGGTGCTGAAGCAAGAAGGCTACGTACTGGCCGACTTTGCCGAGCGCCGCGAGCAGATCCGTGCCGGTGTCAACGCCCTGGCCGAGAAAGAAGCCAACGGCAAGGCCGTGATCGATGAAGACCTGCTGGACGAAGTCACCGCGCTGAACGAGTGGCCGGTACCGCTGATGGGCCGCTTTGAAGACCGCTTCCTGGAAGTCCCGGCCGAAGCGCTGATCTCTTCCATGAAGGAGCACCAGAAGTACTTCCACGTGGTGGATGCCAGCGGCAACATGCTGCCGCTATTCATCACCGTGGCCAACCTGGAAAGTAAAGATCCTTCACAGGTGATCTCCGGTAACGAGAAAGTGATCCGCCCGCGCCTCTCGGATGCCGCCTTCTTTTACGAGACCGACCGCAAGACCAGGCTGGAAGACCGCATCGAGGCCCTCAAGCCCATCGTGTTCCAGGACAAGCTCGGCAGTATTTACGACAAATCCGTGCGGGTAGCGGCCCTGGCGAAGAAAATTGCCGAGGCGATCAACAGCGATCCGGCCCTGGCCGAACGTGCCGCCATGCTGGCCAAGACCGACCTGGTGACCGAAATGGTGCTGGAGTTCACCGACCTTCAGGGCATCATGGGCCAGTACTACGCCGCCAACGATGGTGAGCACGAAGACGTCGCCAAGGCCCTGAACGAGCAGTACATGCCGCGCTTTGCCGGCGACGACCTGCCCACCACCCTGACCGGTTGTGCCGTGGCCATCGCTGACCGTATCGACTCGCTGGTAGGCCTGTTCGGCATCAACCAGCCACCGTCCGGCACCCGCGACCCGTTCGCCCTGCGCCGGGCTTCTCTGGGTGTGCTGCGCATCATCATCGAGCGCCAGCTGCCGCTGGACCTGCAGACCGTATGCGAGTGGGCCGAGCAGAACTTCACCGTGCTGACCGAGAACAACACCGCCAGCACCGTAGTGGACTACATGCTTGACCGCTTCCGCGCCCATTACGACGAGCAGGGCATTGGCGCTGAAGTGTACCTGGCCGTACACGCCCGCCGCCCGACCCGCCCGCTGGACTTCGACCGCCGGGTAAAAGCGGTGGAAGCCTTCCGCCAGCTGCCGGAAGCCCAGGCCCTGGCCGGCGCCAACAAGCGGGTGTCCAACATCCTCACCAAGCAGGGTGGCGACAGCATCGGCGAGGCTGTGGATAACTCACTGCTGCAGGATGCCGCCGAAAAGAACCTGGCCGCCAGGGTAGAAGAGCAGGCGCAGAAAGTACTGCCGCTGTTCGAACAGGGCGACTACGCCAGCGCGCTGACCTCCCTGGCCAGCCTGCGCGAGCCGGTAGACACCTTCTTTGACGAAGTCATGGTGATGGCAGACGACGAGGCCGTGCGCAACAACCGCCTGGCCCTGCTTAACCGCCTGCGCAACCTGTTCCTGCGGGTAGCCGACATTTCCCTGCTGCCAACCGCAGGCTGAAGGGCGGCTCCGCAGTTGTACGGATAATTTTCCCCAAGGATGGGGGTAGTAAAACGGCCGGCAATCCGTATAATACCGGCCGTTGATCGGCGTGTAGCGCAGCTTGGTAGCGCACTTCGTTCGGGACGAAGGGGTCGGAGGTTCGAATCCTCTCACGCCGACCATTTTCCCTCCTTTTTGTGTTTCCAAAGATTGATTCCTTACGGGCTCCACCGCCCGAAGCCCCTGAATTTCTGTATCCTTGATAAGTCTGCTAATGTTCTGCCGTAAGACTGTCGCGGAGGGATACATTGAACAAGGCAACGGAATTCAAGTCCGGCAACTTTTCGTTTTTGTCAGAGCACGATTCCTTATTCGTGGAACTGGCCGAATCCGCCGAGCGTGCCTTCGCCAGCGACCCCAACACCACCCTGATCAAACTCCGCCAGCTGGGTGAAGCCCTGGCCCAACACCTGGCTGCGCTGTCCGGTATCGAGTTCGACGACCAAACCAGCCAGTCCGAACTGCTCTATCGCCTGAACCGGGAACTGCGGCTGGAACCGCAGATCAAAGAGCTGTTCCACATCCTGCGCATTGAGGGTAACAAGGCCACCCACCAGTTCCGCACCCAACACAAAGAGGCGATGGATGGCCTGAAAGTAGCGCGGGCCCTGGCCATCTGGTTTCACCGCTCCTTCGGTAAAGCCGGTGCCAGCTTCAAGCCCGGCCCCTTTATACCGCCAGCAGACCCCAGCGCACAGTTACGCCAGCTCCAGAGCGACATTGAAAAGCTCCGCCACGATCTGCAACACGCCAACATGGCGCTGGACAGCAGCCAGCAGCTCAGCCAGCTGATCGAAAAAGAGAAGGCCGAATACGAAGCCTTGGCGCTCGCCATGGATGAAGAATCCCGCGCTTTGGCGGAACAGGCCCGCCAGCACGAACAAGCCCTGAGCCAACAGCAGCAGGCCTACGAGCAGAAGATCAAAGCGTTGCAACAACAGCTCACGGAGCAGGGCGAGCAAACCGTTAATCAGCAGCGCCAGCAGGTAGCCAAACAGACCAAGGCCGCCACCGACACCCTGGTACTGAACGAAGAACTCACGCGCATTCTCATCGACCAGAAACTGCAGGAAGCGGGCTGGGAAGCCGACAGCCAGGACATCACCTTCCAGAAAGGCGCCCGCCCGGAGAAAGGCACCTATCGCGCGATTGCCGAATGGCCCACCAATCACAATGGCGAGAAGGGCCGGGCCGATTACGTGCTGTTTGCAGGCCTTACGCCCATCGCCGTGGTAGAGGCCAAGAAAGAGAACACCAACGTCGCCGGCAAAATCCGCCAGGCCGAACGTTACAGCAAAGGCTTCAAGGTAGACGCACCATTAGTCGGAGCCTGGGAGTTGATGGGCCGCACCATCGCCTGGCCCGCCGATGAAAGCGGCCATTACCACGTACCCTTCGTGTATTCCTGCAACGGTCGACCCTATATTCCGCAACTGGCGGAACAGTCCGGCACCTGGTTCCGGGATGTGCGCGAACCCAGCAACCTGCGCCGGGCACTGCCGCAGTTCCACACCCCAGGCGGGCTGCTGGATTTGCTGGAGAGGGACAAGGAAAACGCTGAGAAACTGTTAAAGGAAGAGCCCTTCGGCTACCTGAAACTGCGGGATTACCAACAAAACGCCATCGTCGCCACCGAACACGCCCTGGTCCGTGGCGTGCGCACCGCCCTGCTGGCCATGGCCACCGGCACTGGCAAAACCCGCACCATCATCGGGCTGATGTACCGGTTCCTGAAAGCCGAACGCTTCCACCGCATCCTGTTCCTGGTGGACCGCACCGCACTGGGCCAGCAGGCCATCGACGCCTTCAACGAAGCACCGCTGGAACAGAACCACACCCTCAGCAAGATCTACAACGTTGCCGAGCTGGGCGACATGGCCGCTGAAGCGGAAACACGCATTCAGGTGGCCACCGTGCAGGCCATGGTGAAACGTATCTTTATGAGCGACAACCCGCCGCCCATCGACCAGTTCGACTGCATCATCATCGACGAGGCCCACCGCGGCTACACCCTGGACCAGGAAATGACCGAAGGCGAACTGGCCCTGCGGGACACCAGCCAGTACCTGTCCAGCTACCGCCGCGTGCTGGACTATTTCGATGCGGTGAAAATCGGCCTGACCGCCACCCCGGCCAAGCACACCAGCGAAATCTTCGGCAAGCCCGTGTACACCTACTCCTACCGGGAAGCGGTGGCGGATGACTGGCTGATCGATCATGAACCACCCATCCGCTACGAAACCCTCCTTACCCAGAACGGCATTACCTTTGAGAAGGGAAAACCGGTCGAAGTCATCAATACCCGGACCGGCGAAGTGGACACCACCGAACTGGAAGACGAACTCAGCTTCGAGGTGGATGCCTTCAACCGCCGGGTGATCAACGAGAACTTCAACCGGGTGATCTGCGAACAGCTGGTGCAGGAGTTGGACCCGTTCGGCGATGAGAAGACCATGATTTTCTGCGCCACCGACCTGCACGCGGACATGGTCAAACGCCTGCTGGATGATGCTTTCAAGGAACTCTACAACGGCCGCTACAACGAAGCCGCGGTGGCCAAGATCACCGGCCAGAGCGACAAGGTGGACCAGCTCATCCGCCGCTACAAAAACGAGCGTTATCCCAACATCGCCATCACAGTGGACCTGCTGACCACCGGCATCGACGTGCCGCGCATCTGCAACCTGGTGTTCATGCGCCGGATACGCTCACGCATCCTGTACGAACAGATGATCGGCCGCGCCACCCGCCGCTGCGACGAGATCGGCAAGACTGTGTTCCGCATCTACGACCCGGTGGACATCTACGCCGCCCTGCAAGATGTGAACACCATGAAGCCCCTGGTGAAAGACCCCAACATCACCCTGGAACAACTGGTGGATGAGCTCACCGATGACGAGCACCTGGAAAAGGCCCTCGCAAGCCCCGGCGAACAGCCTGATGAAAGCCACGCCGATGTGGTACTCAGCCAGCTCAGCCAGAAACTTATGCGGGTATTGCGCAAGGCCGACAACAAAGCCGAAAGCCGCCCGGAACTGAAACAGAAACTGGACGAACTGCACCAGAGCTGGGGTGTGGAGCCCAAATCCCTGCACCAGCACCTGCACCACCTCGGCCCGCGCCAAGCGTCCGCGTTTATCAAACAGCACAGCGGCCTGCTGAACCAGCTGGCCGAGGTGAAGTCCCTGGTGGGCAGCGAGTACATGCCGCTGATTTCCGACCACGAAGACGAAATCCGCGAACGTATCCAGAGCTACGGTGTACACGACAAGCCGGAAGACTACCTGGACAGCTTCAACGAGTTCATCAAACAACAGCTCAACCAATCCGCCGCGCTGGCCGTCGTCGTCAACAAACCCCGTGACCTCACCCGGGAACAGCTACGGGAAGTAAAACTGCTGCTGGACAACCACGGTTACTCCGAAGCCCGCCTGCAAAGCGCCGTGCGCAACCAGACCAACAAAGACATCGCCGCCAGCATCATCGGCTACATCCGCCGTGCCGCCCTGGGCGAGCCGCTGATTCCTTTCGAACAGCGCGTAGCGGAAGCCATGGATCGCATCTACACCCAGCACAACTGGACCCCGAACCAACGCAAATGGCTGGAGCGACTGGCCAAGCAGCTGGTGCACGAAGTGATCATCGACCGGGAGTTTGTGAACCACCGGTTTGCCGACGATGGCGGGGCCAGGCAGATGAATAAGGTGCTGGGGCAACAGCTGGATACCGTGCTGGAGGAATTGAATGAGGCGATGTGGCCGGAGCGGAGTGCTTGAGAATGCCATGTTTATGGAATCGACATAGGTTTAACCTGTGTCGATTTTTCAGTATTTTTTCGACACAGATCATTGCTATGTTTACCGCATAAACATAGACTGCGCAAAACACACACCTTTGTCGAAATTTTCAAGGAATTTAAACATGGCCTGGCGACCGGATCAGCCTTACAACCAGTTACCGCCGCTTCCGCCTGCCAAAGAAGTGACCGAGACTCTGGGCATCCTCAAAGCCTGCATTCCCGCCCGGGCCGCTCTGGCTGAGCTTAAACAGGCAGGTGAACTGATTCCGAATCAATCACTGCTGATAAACCTTCTGCCACTGCTGGAAGCCAAAGACAGTTCCGAGATCGAGAACATCGTCACAACCACCGACAAACTGTTTCAGTTTTCGCAGGAAGATCAGGGGGCCGATCCGGCCACCAAAGAAGCGCTCCGATATCGCACAGCCCTTTATGAGGGCTTCGTCCATCTTCAGCGCAAACCACTGTGCGCGAGCACCGCTATAGAGGTGTGCAGCACGCTGAAAGGCGTGGATATGGATGTACGTAAGGTGCCCGGGACCATCATTGGCAATCAGGCAACCGGTGAAACCATCTACACCCCACCGGTTGGTGAAGCGGTTATTCGCAACCTGCTCACCAACTGGGAAAACTATCTGCATGCATACGACGACACGGACCCACTGATCAAAATGGCCATCAGCCATTACCAGTTCGAAGCCATTCATCCGTTCCACGACGGCAATGGACGAACCGGCCGTATCGTCAATGTGCTTTACCTGATCGAACAGCGGCTACTCACCCTGCCCATACTCTACCTGAGCCGCTACATAGTTCAGCACAAAAACGATTACTACCGCCTACTGACCCAGGTTACCCGCACCGGTGAGTGGCAGGAGTGGATTATCTTTATGCTTAACGGCGTGGAGCAGGTATCGTCCTGGACCTGCGCCAAGATCGCCGCCATGAGAAAGCTCATTACTGAAACTGAAGACCATGTCAGACAAGCGCTGCCCAAGATCTACAGCCACGAACTGGTCCAGACCATTTTTGAGCAGCCCTATTGCCGCATCAGCAACCTGGTAGAAAAAGACATAGCCAAACGGCAGACAGCATCCAGTTACCTGAAACAGCTGGTCGAGATTGGCGTACTGCAGGAGAAAACAGCAGGCAACGAAAAGCTGTTCCTCAATCCGCGCCTGCTACGCCTGATGACCAGCGATAGCAACGAGCTTCAGCCTTACCACTGAATTCAGCAACCTTGAGAACACACATGACCAACAACGACATCGTCCAGAAACTCTGGAACCTCTGCGACGTTCTGCGGGACGACGGCATCAACTACTCCGACTACGTCACCGAACTGGTGCTGTTGCTGTTCATCAAGATGGTGCACGAGAACACCGAAGCCGGCACCCTGAAAAAACACCCGCTGCCGGAAGGCTGCCGCTGGACCGACCTGAACGGCAAATCCGGCATCAACCTGCTGAACGACTACAAACGCATCCTGCTCAGCCTGTCCACCGGCAACGACGGCGACGGCAATCTGGTACACGACGACCCGCTGATCAGCGCCATCTACGCCGACGCCCAGACCCGCCTGCGGGAGCCGCGCCATCTGGAACAGATGATCAAGACCCTGGACCAGATCGACTGGTTCAGTGCCCAGAAAGACGGCCTGGGCGACCTGTACGAAGGCCTGCTGGAAAAGAACGCCAATGAAACCAAATCCGGTGCCGGCCAGTACTTCACACCCCGCGCCCTGATCAACACCATGGTGCGCTGCCTGAAACCTCAGCCCGGTGAGCGCATCCAGGACCCGGCGGCGGGCACCGCAGGCTTTCTGATTGCCGCCCACGAATACATCAAAGGCCAGACCGACGACCTGTACGACCTGACCACCGAACAGAAAGCCTTCCAGACCACCAAGGCCTACGTGGGCATCGAACTGGTGCCCGGCACCCGCCGCCTGGCCCTGATGAACTGCCTGCTGCACGGTATGGAAGGGGATGCCGAAGGCGTGGTGCACCTGGGCAACGCCCTGGGCCAGACCGGTGCCGGACTGGAAAAGGCCGACGTGATTCTCGCCAACCCGCCCTTTGGCACCAGCAAGGGCGGCGACGCCAGCATCACCCGGGACGACCTGACCTACAAAACCAGCAACAAACAGCTGGCCTTTTTGCAGCACATCTACCGCAACCTCAAACCCGGTGGCCGCGCCGCCGTGGTACTGCCGGACAACGTGCTGTTCGAAGCCGGCGTGGGCACCGACGTGCGCCGGGATTTAATGCACAAGTGCAACCTGCACACCATCCTGCGCCTGCCCACCGGCATCTTCTACGCCCAGGGCGTGAAAACCAACGTGCTGTTCTTCACCAAGGGCAGCGCGGCAGACAAGTACCAGGAAGAAAACTGCACCGAAAACGTCTGGGTCTACGACCTGCGTACCAACATGCCCAGCTTCGGCAAACGCACCCCCTTTGGCGACCCGCACCTGAAGGCGTTTGAAGCCGTGTATGGCGAAAGCCCCAACGGTGACAGCGAGCGCAAGGAAGGCGAATACAGCTTCCATTCCGAAGACATCGAACTGCCGGAACACAGCGACGAAAACGAAGGCATCGACCCACGCCTGGCCCACAGCCGCTGGCGCAGCTTCAGCCGCCAGTGGATTGCCGAGCACAAGGGCGACTCGCTGGATATTTCCTGGCTGAAAGACAGCGACAGCGTGGATGCCGCCAACCTGCCGGAGCCGAGTGTGTTGGCGGGTGAGGCGATGGGGGAGCTGGTGCAGGCATTGGGCGAAATAGAAGCCTTAATGGCGAAGTTGAGTGAGGGGGCATGATGACCGGAAGTTTGCGCCTTCCAAATCAGTGGCGGACCTGTGTGCTCGGGGATCTACTTCAGGGAATTCAAACAGGGAAAAGCGTCCGTTGTGTTGAGCGCCCCCCAACCGCCAAAGAAAAAGGGCTTGTGAAAATCAGTGCCGTCACTCGTGGCGAGTTTGATGAAAACGAGAGCAAAACACTACTCACCGTTGATCACCTTTTGCCAAGCCAAAAGATCGAAGTTGGCGATCTTCTTTTTTCTCGGGCAAACACCCTCGAGCTGGTAGGTGCTTGCGCAATGGTTAGCGACATAAGCAAGGAGCTCTATCTGAGCGACAAAGTGTTGCGGCTTGCTATGGACTCCTCATTCAAGCCGCTGGTACTGCGGTATTTGAAAACCCGCGAGGCCCGAACTCAGATTGAGAGCTTGGCTACAGGTAACCAGTTCTCAATGCGTAATATCTCACAGGAAGCTATTCGGGCAATTAAGCTACCCTTACCACCTCTCGCCGAACAAAAAGTCATCGCCGACAAACTCGACACCCTGCTGGCCCAGGTGGAAAACACCAAAGCCCGCCTCGAACGCATCCCGCAAATCCTGAAACGCTTCCGTCAGTCCGTGCTGGCTGCGGCGGTGAGTGGGCGGTTGACGGAGGAGTGGAGGAATGGCGATAACCGTGAACGAAGCTTCAAAAAACTAGGAGAGGCGGGAGTAGACGTCAAAACCGGACCATTTGGCAGCGCTCTTCACAAGTCGGATTATGTAATCGGCGGAATTCCAGTCATCAACCCGATGCACATATCAGAGGGAACCATTACGCCTTCCAATTCAATGACCATTTCACAACAAAAGTACATGAGCCTGGAAGCTTGGCATCTTCGGAAAGGTGACGTTGTGGTTGGCCGTAGAGGGGAAATGGGACGCGCATCGGTTGTCACAAGTGACGAACCTCAGCTATGCGGGACGGGCTCTATGATCTTGCGAGTCGGAAACGATGCGCTCCCCAAATACCTGGAGATTATTCTGAGATCCCCAACTGCTGTCAGCTATTTCAATTCTGCATCCGTTGGCTCAACAATGGTCAACCTAAATCAGAAGGTTATTAAGAACCTCGAGGTTTACTTCCCTTCGCTGGACGAACAAACCGAAATCGTCCGCCGAGTAGACCACCTCTTCGCCCACGCCGACCGCATCGAACAACAGATCAACAACGCCCTGGCCCGCGTCAACAACCTCACCCAGTCCATCCTGGCCAAAGCCTTCCGGGGCGAGCTCACCGAGCAATGGCGCAAGGACAACCCGGAGCTGATCAGCGGGGAGAACAGTGCGGAAGCGTTGCTAGAGAGGATCAAGGCGGAGCGGGCGGCGGTGGCAAAACCCAAGCGCCGAAAAACCAAGGCATGAACAGTCTGACCATTTTCGTGGCACCAAGAAAATGGTCAGATGAAAGCGGCGGAGATCGCGCCTATCAGCAATACCATGAAGACGAAGATGGCTGTTTTATTGTCCTCAAGGAATGATCCAACAAGCCGCCAACCGCTCGGGTGATAGCGAGCCTGCACAAAATAGCGCACCGAGGCTTCATCAAGCTTGGTGCTTATCATGTGTGCCGTCAGCTTCGTATAGACAAGTGTGGCTACCAAAAGAATTAATGTGACGAACAGAGCCAGCTCTCCAAATGAAGGAATGGCCATTAGCTGGCTTTCTGCTACCGGCGCATAAAACGGCCGCGCAACGATTCCAAAGAACAATGAAACCAATGCCAGAGTCCAGCCAATGTATACCCGGTAGGTAGACCGGGTTGAATCTTCGATGGAGCGGAAGTTTCGGGTTCGCGATTCCTGGACCTGGAAAGAGCTACGAAGCGAATCGATGTATCGCCCCTCTCGCTGGTACAGATCACCGTCGATCAATTTTCGCGTGTGCAAGGTCGTTAACAACGAGCCCATATAGCTGAGGATTCCCAAGGCATCATCTGAATACAGCCCTTGCTCTTGGGTCAGTGTTCGCTTGATGTGGGTAAGTTCCCGTTTCAACTGGCACAGCATCTTTAATGCCGCATCGCGCTTGCCATCCGTGGACGGGTCGTAGGGAACAATCGTGGTGAGGGAATCTTGCTCTGCCTGGTGGTGCTTGTGGGAGTGCAGGGAATACTTGATGTAGTAGTAAGCTTGACGGGTGATCAGGTATTTTTCGTTATCGGACAGGGGACGATGCTGCTCTGTGGGAGTGGAAAGATAGACCAAGCCGCCTGATGTCGCCTTGAAGTCCACTCGCCAGAAACCCATTGCCTCCAATTCTTCCTTCAGGCGTTCATAACACCGGTTAAGCTGGCTTCGTGACTCACCCCAACCATCAACGTTACCGTTGGAACGGTCATAGATTTCCTGCGCTTCGTGGATTGTCTGAAACCACGGTTTTTCGCGATTTTGGGCTTTACTGCCTTCCTGCTCACTGGTTGGGTAAATGTAGACGCTGCCATGAAGTTCCCGGTTATCCATACAGGCACTTTCTGATGCCTCGGCGATGACAAATACCCGGAAGGAACCGTCGTATTCCTTGTCACTGAGACGATCTTGCCAGTCAACCTTGGACTGCAGCATCACCCGGCGGGCGTGATGATCTTTCTGCGCCAGGTAGCCAAAATTGATGTGGTTGGTTTTGTTGTCCTTGATATCTTTATTCGTAAAGCCGCCAGATATTCCGGGCTTCATCAAGCCGAAATCAAGATGGCCGCTGATACAAGGTATCCAGCCAAGATACTGATATTCCATCGAATAGTGGTCAGTCCATTAACCGTTTATACCAGACAAGCGATTCCATCTGATCGGGGATAATTTTGGAGGTCGTTTTGTGCAAACACATTCCGTGGGACAGGGAAGAGCCAGCAGGTTTTACACCCTGACGCTCAAGACGACGGGCTTTCTCCATCATCTTGTTACGGAGTTGCCACTCACCCGCGAACTTCAGTACCAGGTAAGCAAAAACTCCCAGTGCGACAATCCCTAGCGCAACTGATAACGTCAGCATAATCATACCCTGTTAGCTTATTGAGGCCGCAGTATTCTACTGAGTCGAACCAGAATGATCAAATTTTCACCAAAATCAAATGCTATCAGCATGAATATTTGATCTTGTGAACTATAGCTACCCGTCGAACGGACTGGCAAGTTTTCATTGGGTAGATGCTTGCTCCACCACAATCAACCCCCCAAGCTCAAACCCCTCAGCCTCAGCCCGCTCTCTGAACGCTTCCAGCACATCATCGCTCACTTCCGGCGTGCGGGACATCAGCCACAGGTAATCCCGGTTGTAGCCAGTCAGGTAGGCGGTGGAGTAGTCCTCGTCCAGCCCGAACACCACGTAAGAGCCGTAGAAAGGCCCGAAAAAGGAAACTTTCAGGTGGCCCACGTTGCTGTCGCCCACAAACTTTGCCCGGCCTTCGGCTTCTTGCCATTCGCCTTCTTCAGCGTTGTAGCCCCGGTTGATCACTTTGATGCTGCCGTCGTCCTTCAGGGTGTATTCGGCAGTCACCTTGCTCAGGCCTTCCTCGAAGGAGTGGTCCAGGCGGGCGATTTCATACCAGGTGCCCAGGTAGCGGTCTTTGTCGAAGCCGGTAACCGGTTCGATGCCTTCAGGCAGGCCGGTGCAGCCGGAGAGCAGGACCAGGGCGGAAAACAGGAGTGTTATCGGTTTCATGCGGCAGGGCTCCGGGCTGGAAGGATCTGGTGCCAACCATAGCAAAGCGGCAAGCAAAGATCCCCATGCGGGTGTTAAGCTCCAAAACGCTGTGGCGCTCGTATACCCAGCGTTAACCAACCAAGGAGTCGAATATGATCGGATACGTAACCATCGGTGTCAGCGATATGAACCGGGCCAAGCAGTTCTACAGCGACCTGCTGGGCGAGCTCGGCGGCAAGGTGCTGCTGGATATGGAACGCATTGCATTCATTGGTGAAAGCATGGCCAAGCCGATGCTGGCAGTCTGCACCCCCTTCAACGGCGAGCCCAACCATCCGGGTAACGGCAACATGCTGGCCATTCAACCGGGGTCCAAGGAAGCTGTGGATAAGTTCTACAAGAAGGCCGTCGAGCTGGGGGCTACCTGCGACGGTGAGCCGGGCCAGCGTATTCCGAACCAGTTCTACGGTGCCTACGTGCGCGATCCGGACGGCAACAAGCTGGCGTTCTATCACTTCGGCTGATCAGCCGCAGGCAACGGGGCCGGGCACATGCTGTCGGCCCCAGTCCCTACCTCATTCCCCGCGTTTTTATAACCTCACACCGACAGATGGCGCCGGAACAGTACCAGTGCGCTCGAGAAAAACACGCCACCAATGGCCACCAGTGCCAGCATTTGCGGCCATACCACCTCCAGCCCGGCACCCCGGTACAGAATGGCCTGGGCCATGCTCACAAAGTGGGTAGTGGGGGCGGCCAGCATGATGTTCTGCACCAGGTCCGGCATGCTTTCCCTTGGGGTGATGCCGCCAGACAGCAGCTGCAAGGGCAGGATGGTGAGGATCAGCAGCAGACCGAACTGGGGCATGGTGCGGGCCACGGTGCCGATCAGGATGCCGATGGCGGTGGTGGAGAACAGGTGAATGAGCGCCCCCAGCAGGAACAGCCACACAGAGCCGGCAATGGGTACGTTCAGCCATCCCTGAATCACCAGAGTGATCGACACAGACGCCGCCAGCAGCACCACCAGGCCGTTGGCCCAGACCTTGGACGCCATAATCTCGAACGGCCGCAGCGGCATTACCATCAGGTGTTCCACGGTGCCGTGTTCGCGCTCGCGAATCAGCGCTGCGCCGGTCAGGATGATGCTGATCAGGGTCACCTGGGTGATCAGCTCCATCACACCACCAAACCAGGTGCCATCCAGGTTGGGGTTGAAACTGGCGCGGGTCACCAACGTCACCGGCAGGCCGTCGGTGGAACTGCCCGGCTGCAGGAATTCCGCCACTTCGGTCATGGCGAAGCGTTCTATGTAGGTGGTGCCGATAAAAGCCTGGCTCATGCGGGTGGCGTCTATGTTCAGCTGCAGGCTTACCGGCTGGCCCTGGCGCACCTTGCGCTCGAAGCCTTCCGGGATTACCAGGGCGAAGGTGTGGCTGCCCTTGTCCAGCAAGTCGTCTATCTGGTCATAGCGCACCATGTCTGGCGGCAGAAACCAGGGCTGCTGCAGGGCATTGATGACCCGGCCGGAGAGCACGGTCTGGTCTTCATCCACCACCGCTACCGGGGCGTTGTGCAGCTCCATAGAGCCGGCAGAACCTGCGGTGTAGATCATCAGGGTGAAGGCCGCCAGCACGAACACCATCAACACCTTGTCCTGCCACAGGCTGCGCAGTTCCTTGATACCCAGGTGCCAGATGTTACCGAGAGATTCCATCATCAGCGCCCCTGTTTCCGCAGCAGTACCATGGCCAGGCCGGTCAGCACCGGAATAAACGCCGCCAGCGCCAGAAACGCGCCCTGCATGTCGGCCAGGGTCAAACCCTTGGTGAACACGCCCCGGCTGATCTGCAAAAACCAGGTGGCCGGCCAGAAGGGGCCGATCCAAGCGCCAGCACCGCTCAGGGACGATACCGGCTCGGTCAGGCCGGAAAACTGCACGGTGGGCAGAATGGTGAGTATGGCCGTGGCCGCCAGGGCGGCAATCTGGGTGGAGGCAAAGGTGGACATCACCTGGCCCAGGGCGGTGGTGGCGGTGACAAACAGCAAAGCGCCAAAAGTGAGGGTAAGCAGGCCGCCCTTGAGGGGCACATCAAACACATAGACCGCCAGCAACACCAGGCTGGCGTAGCTGACCATGCTGAAGGCGATGTAGGGCAACTGCTTGCCCAGCAGGAATTCCAGCCGGGTGACCGGGGTGACGTACAGGTTGGTGATGGAGCCCAGTTCTTTCTCCCGGACAATGCCCAGGGCCATCAGTATGGCCGGGATGAAGATCAGCAGGATCGGAATCACCGCCGGCACCATGGCATCCAGACTGCGGAAATCCTGATTGTAGCGGTAGCGGTCTTCCAGGCTGACCAGGCTCAACGTGGGTACTTCGCCCCACGCCTGCCGGGCCTGTTCGCTCAGGTAGCTGATGTGCATGCCCTGTACGTAGCCGAGGATGGTTTCGCCCCGGAACGGCATGGCGCCATCCACCCACACCGCCAGCTCGGTGTCGCGGCCCCGTTTCATATCCCGGCCAAAGCCGGAAGGAATCTCGATAGCCAGGCTCAGCTCCCCGGAGCGCATGCGCCGCTCCAGCTCCTCCGCCGTCGACAGCGCCGGTTGCTCGACAAAATAGCGGGAGCCGGAGATCGCCGCGATGTAATCCCGGCTCTGGGGCGTCTGGTCCCGGTCCAGCACCGCAAAGGGCAGGTCTTCTACATCCATGGTGATGCCGTAGCCCAAAATCAGCATCAGCAGGGCCGAGCCGATAAAGGCAAAGGCCATGCGGATCGGGTCCCGCAGCAGTTCCCGGGCTTCGCGCCGGCCGTAGGCCAGCAGCCGTTGCGGGCTGAAGGTCTTGGGACGTTCCGGCAAACTGCTGTCCCGGCTCAGCAGTTTGCCGCCGTTCTGGCTTTCCGGTTCCTTGTCCACCGCTTCCAGGGTGGTCATAAAGGCGCCTTCCAGGCTGTCACTGCCGGTTTGTTCGATCAGTGCTTCGGGGGTATCACAGGCCAGTACTTCGCCCGCGTGCATCAGCGAGATCCGGTCGCAGCGCTCGCCTTCGTTCATAAAGTGGGTGGAGATAAAGATGGTCACCCCGTCTTCCCGGGACAGCCGCATCAGCAGCTGCCAGAACCGGTTACGGGCGCCGGGGTCTACGCCGGAGGTGGGTTCATCCAGAATCAGCAGTTCCGGCTCGTGCACCACCGCCACCGCTAAAGACAATCGCTGGCGTACCCCCAGCGGCAGTGCGCCGGCCTGGTGGTCCAGCACCTCTTCCAGGCCGAATTCCCCGGCCAGGCTGCTGATGCGCCCGGCAATTTTTGCCTCCGGCAGGTGGAACAGCCGGGCGTGCAGGTCCAGGTTCTGGCGCACGGTCAGCTCGCCGTACAGGGAGAACGACTGGGACATGTAGCCCACCTTGCGGCGGGTGGCCAGGTCTTTGGCATTCAGCGGCTCACCGAACAACGCCACCTTACCCTCGGTGGGGGTCAGCAGACCGGTGAGCATTTTCATGGTGGTGGTTTTGCCACAGCCGTTGGAGCCGAGAAAGCCGAAAATTTCGCCTTTCGGGATGGCAAAGCTGACGTCTTTGACCGCGGTGAAGCTGCCGAATTTCAGGGTCAGGTTCTCCGCCACGATGGCCGGAGTGCTGTTCTCGGGAGTGGGTGAAGCTGTCGCTTGTGCCGATACCGGCACGCCCAGCTCCTGCTCCCGGCGGCTGTCCGGCAGCAGGGCGATAAAGGCATCGTCCAGGTTATCGGTGCCGGTTTGCTGGCGCAGCTCGGCGGGGGAGCCGGTGGCCAGCACCTTGCCGGCGTCCATGGCCACCAGCCAGTCGTAGCGTTCGGCTTCTTCCATGTAGGCGGTGGCGACCAGCACGCTCATCCCTCTACTTTGCCCACGGATGGTGTCGATCAGGTCCCAGAAGCGTTTGCGGGAAAGCGGGTCTACGCCGGTGGTGGGCTCGTCCAGAATCAGCAGGTTCGGGTTGTGGATAAGTGCGCAGCACAGGCCCAGTTTCTGTTTCATACCGCCAGACAGCTTGCCGGCGGGGCGGTCCCGGAAGGCCAGCAAGCCGGTGGCATCCAGCAGGCGGTCGATCTGCTGCCGGCGGGAGGCACCGGTGAGGCCGAACAGGTCGGCAAAGAAGGCAATGTTCTCGTCCACCGTCAGGGTGTGGTACAGGTTGCCACCCAGGCCCTGGGGCATATAGGCAATGCGCGGGGCGGCCTGGTTGCGAAACCGGTGGCTGGCCATGTCGCCGCCCAGAACCTGCAGGCTGCCTTGCTGTAACTGGCGGGCGCCGGCAATCAGCCCCAGCAGGGTGGATTTACCCACCCCGTCCGGGCCGATCAGGCCCACCATGCAGCCAGCGGGGAAATCCAGCGTAATGTCGCACAGCGCAGCGGTTTCCCCGTAGCGGTGGCTGATTCCTTCCAGCCGGGCTACGGTGTCAGTCATTGGGCAGGCTCGCCTTCAGGCTATCGGGCCAGGGCAGGCTTTCATCCAGCCGCACATAGGCTTCGCCCGGCACACCGGTTTTTACCCGGTCCCGGTAAGCTTTGAGCAGGTCCGGATTGATGCGGATGCGTACCCGGAACATCAGCTTCTCCCGCTCGCTGCGGGTTTCCACCGATTTGGGGGTGAACTGGGCTTCTGCCGCCACAAAGCTGACCTCCGCCGGCACCACGTAATCCGGCAGGGCATCCAGGATGATGCGTGCTTCCGAGCCTACCCGCACTTTGCCGGCCTGAGCCGTGGGCAGGAAGATGGTCATGTAGACGTCGGTCACATCCAGCACTGTGGCCACCTTGCCGCCGCCAGCCAGTACCTCACCGGGTTCCGCCAGCCGGTATAGCACACGGCCACCCACCGGAGTGGAAAGCTGGCTGTCGTCGATGTTGGTCTGGATTTGCCGGATGGCAGCCCGGGCCGATTCAATGCCGGCATCGGCCGAAGCCACCTGTACCCGGGCCGCCTGCAGGGCAGCCCCGGCGGTTTCTGCCGCCGTGCGGGTGCGGTCCAGCTGCTCCCGGGAGGCATGGCCCCGGTCGACCAGGGTTTCAATACGGGCGAGTTCGGCACGGGCATAGCGCTGCTCGCTTTCCCGCTGCACGACGATGGCTTCAGCCAGCAGCCGGGCCTGTTCGGCCTGGTGCAGGTTGGCTTCGGCAGCCGCCGCACGTGCCTTGAGCTCGTCGGTGTCCATCACCGCCAGCAGCTGGCCGGCTTCTACCATATCACCTTCACGTACCTCGAAGGATTCAAGGCGCCCGGGTATGCGGGTGGCGATATCCACTTCGGTGGCTTCAATACGGCCGTTGCCGGAAGCAATGTGCTCGGGGAGTTCGTCGCCGTTCGGCATCAGGTACCAGACAGCAGCCGCTATCACAGCCACAATCAGCAGTGCCAGCAGGAGTTTGGAGGCAGTTTTGGCACTTTTACCGGCCATATGTCGTCCTTGATCAGATGAGTAATACGGAAGGGAAGTATAGAGAAAAAGTGTGACGATAGGGCTGACAGGAATCAAGATAGCTTACGATCTATCCCGTCTGTCAGCCTTACAGTAAATCAGTAAACGCCGCGGATCAGCTCGATACCCGGCTTCAGTACTTCACGCCAGGCTTGCTGTAACTCGGGGGTCCACTCTGGGTCGTGGGCCCGCACGGTTTTCAGCAGGGATTGCTCCCACAGGTCGTACCATTCCGGTTTGATGTTGTAGTTGCTGCGGTTATGGCTTTCGCCCAGGTCCCGCAGTTTGCGGTCCGACATACCCCGGGCAACCAGGATAATCTGCATTACGCCGTTGCGGAGCAGGTGGCGCTGGGCGGCCATGTCGGTGTCGACAAAGCGGTTGCGAATGGCGTCAGAACTGGACATGAAGAAGTCGTAGAAATCCACGAAGAATTCATCTTTGCGGCAACATCGGCCATAACTCTGAAAAACCAGGTCCGTATTGTTCATTTGCAATGGGTGTCCTTGAAACAGGCGGAATGATGTGATGATGGCGCGCATTCTAAGCTTGCGACCGAAAATAGCCATAGCGGCATCCCGCTACTACCAATGGCTGCGACAAAATGCCGCCACATCAGAGGGCCCAGGGCAGGCAATCAGTGGCTGTCGGAAAACCACCAGCGGGGCAGCAAACGATTAACGCCGGGTTGCAGGAAGCGGTCGTCAATCAACCAGATTACACCCCGGTCGTCCGGGGTGCGGATCACCCGGCCGGCGGCCTGGGCCACCTTCTGCAGGCCGGGAATCAGGTAGGTGTAGTTGTAGCCTTCCCCGAATCGCTGTTGCAGGCGGTCTTTAAGGATTTCATGCCAGGCATCGAAGGGCGGCAGGCCGAGTGTGGCCACGAAGGCGCCGATCAGCTGGTCGCCGGGCAGGTCGATGCCTTCACTGAACACGCCGCCGAGTACCGCGAAGGCTACTGAGCCTTCGGGCTTCTGGAACTCCGCCAGGAACTGCCGGCGTTGCTCCGGGCTCATGCCCGGCTGCTGGGCGCGTTGGGGAATATCCGGTGCTTGCTGCGCCAGCGTGTCACTCACTTCCTTCGCGTATTTAAAGCTGCTGAAGAACGCCAGGTAATGGCCCGGCCGTTCCCGGTATTGCCGGGCGATCAGTTTGGCGATGGGTTGCAGCGAGCTCTCCCGGTGCACCTGCCGGGTGCTGATGCCGGGGGTGAACTGCACCTGCAATTGTTCAGCACTGAACGGGCTGGGCAGGGAGGTGAAGCGGGAGTCTTCCGGCAGGCCCAGCAGGTCCCGGTAATAGACGCCGGGGCTGAGGGTGGCGGAGAACAGCAGTACCGAGTGGGCGGCCTTGAAGCGCTCGGTCAGAAAATCCGCCGGGACCAGGTTCTGGATGGTCAGGCTGGCGCGGCCCCGGCCGGTGCGCTGGAATTCGCACAGGGAGTGGTCACCGAAGCTGTCCGCCAGCTTCATAAAGGCCACGCTTTCGAACATCACTTCCTGCAAGGCCAGATCCGGCGGGTTGTCGGCCAGATAATCGGTGATCACAGAAACCATGGCCTGCAGTGCACCCAGTAATTGCGGTGGCAGAGTCGCCAGGAACACCGGCTGGGCCTGTTCACCGTGATCCCGGATCAGCGCCTGCCAGGCCCGGGCGGTGCGGTCGAGCGCTGCTTTTACCGGTTTCGGGGCAATCTTCTTCAGCTTTAACAACCGCTGCTGTTCCAGCTGCACCGAATACATGCCCCGGGCCCGGTCCACCAGGTTGTGGGCTTCGTCCACCAGCACGCTGGCCTGCCAGTTGTTCTGGCGGATCAGGCCGTGCAGCAGGGCGGACTGGTCGAACATTCGATTCACATCACCGATCACCAGATCGCTCCAGCGGGCCATTTCCTGGGCGAGAAAATACGGACAAATGTCATGACCTGCGGCGATTTTCGCTAAATTCTGCTGGTTTAACGGCTCTTTGCTCTGCACCGCCTCGGCCCGGGCGTCCGGCAGGCGGTCAAAAAAGCCTTTTGCCAGGGGACAGGATTCGCCGTGGCAGGCTTTGTCCGGGTGTTCGCAGGCGTCGTCTTTCGAGACCAGTTCCAGGGTGCGCAGGGGCCAGGGCTGCAGCTCATGCTGGGCGGCTCGCAACTTATCCACAGCATCCAGCGCCAGCTGCCGGGCGGTATTTCGGCAGGTGAGGTAGAACAGCCGGTCCTGCTTTGCAGCAGGCATGGCCATCAGGGCCGGGAACAGCGTGCCCAGGGTTTTACCCAGGCCGGTGGGAGCTTCCAGCAGCAGGGTGCCGGCTTTGACGGAGTTCTTGTACACCGTTTCCGCCAGTTGCCGCTGCCGGGGGCGAAAGTCCGGGAACGGAAAGGTCAGGGTGGCCAGCAGGGCGTCGCGCTGCTCTCGATGGTGTTCTTCCTGCTCGGCCCAGGCTTGGTAGCGGCCACACAGAGTTTCGAGTTCCTGCCAGAGCTCGTCGGCTTTGGCGGTTTCGGTAAGTACCGTTTCCTTGTCCCGACCGGTGTCGTAATACACCAGGGCCAGCTCTACGCTTTTGCGATTT
Organism: Marinobacter sp. P4B1; assembly: GCF_001447135.1. Classification (NCBI taxonomy): domain Bacteria; kingdom Pseudomonadati; phylum Pseudomonadota; class Gammaproteobacteria; order Pseudomonadales; family Marinobacteraceae; genus Marinobacter; species Marinobacter sp. P4B1. The sequence goes on along the minus strand of NZ_LLXM01000015.1, from coordinate 906,550 downwards.
TCCTGCCGGCACAGCAGGGCGCCATAGGCCCGTAACTGGGCCCGGTGCAGGGCCCGCTGGTGGGGGCGAATGCGGGACACATCGCCCCGGTGGGTTTTGATTTCTTCCAGCCGGTTCTTGTGCGGGTTATAGCCGTCAGCCCGGCCGGAAAGCTCCAGCTCCATGCAGTTTCCGGTAAGTGAATACTCGCTTTTATAGCCGTAGCCCCGCTTTGACTGGATTGCCTGATGGCCGGCAATGCCCTCCTCGGCACTTGGCGCCGGGGTGTAGCGGAAGTCCAGGTCGCCGTGGCGGGCAGCGAATTCACAGAGAGTACGAACGGCGACTTTCACTCGTTCGCCTCATCGTCCTGCCAGCGCACATAGCAAACGCTGGCCGGGATGCCTTGCCGGGCGAAAAAGTGTAACCAGCGAACCTGGTGGTCCTGCAATCGGTCGCCGGGGCCTTTTACTTCGATCATTTCATAACGCTGTTCAGGTTGCTCGGCATCCGGCACCAGCCGGATCAGGTCCGGGAAGCCGCTGCGATGTTCCTTGATGTTGTGAAGCAGCCGGCGGAACAGGGCATCCAGGTGGTGGGCGGGAATGCAGTGCAGCGCCAGTTCCAGCAGGGCTTCATCCAGTACCGGCCAGAATACGAAGGGATTGGCGATGCCCTGTTTGGCCTGAAAGGTGTCGCGAACGTGCTGTTTATAGGCATGGGTTTTCAGCAGGCCAAAGCGCTCCTCAAAGGCCTGCGCGCGTCGGGCCACAAAGTCTTCCCGGGTCAGGTCCGCCGGGCCGATATGGAACGGATGGAAGAAGGCGCCGGGGATGGGTTTGAAGATCACCGGCCAGCACAGCAGGCCGAACAGGGCGTTGATCAGGGTGTTTTCCACATAGACCACCGGTGCCGCCTCTGTGCTCAAGTGCTGAACCGCCGCCAACTCCACGGTGCCGGTGTCTGGCCTTGGCAAGGTGAGGGTGAATTCCCGCAGCGGAGGGTTATCCACAGGCTCGGGTTTGTCGGCCCCCACCTTGGGCGCCAGCCGCTTCAGCAGGCGACCCAGGCCCTGGGCTTCGGCGTCGCTCAGTTCCTTGCTCTGCCACTGGCAGGCAATGGCCCAGGCATCGTCAAAGCGCTTCATCCGCTCCAGCAACCGCAGCTGTTTCAGCCGCGCTTCCCGGTGGCCGCTGGCCGCCCATACCTGCAACGCCAGTTCCTGTTCACCCTGGCGTTCCGCCTGCCGGCCCAGCTCCAGCAACAGCCGGTCCCGGCGGCTGGTGAGCCAGGGGTTATCCACAGGCCCGGGGACATCGGGCCAGACGTCCGCCGCCGGTTCGCCGATATCGAGCCGTTCCCGGCACTGGTGCATCTGCAGGTAACAATCCACTTCTGCCCGGCGCTGAAAGGCGCGGGATTCCGGGGTGAAGGGCACCGGCTCGAACTGCTGCACGCCCAGTTCCACCAGCACAAAGTCGGTCCAGCTCTGGCGCAGGTTGCCGAAAAACATCAGGCGGATGCGGTCGAACAGGGCCATGTCCTGGAGCTGGACGACTTGCGCAGCTTCACCGTCATCACCCAGCCAGTCCCGCAAGGGCCGTGGCGCGCTGAACGGTTCCGACAGCAACTCACGCATCTGCGCCTTGCCCAGGGTTTTCGGGTAACCCTGCTGTTGCAGCCAACCGCCAAATACCGGCCTTAGTTCCGCCAGGGTAAACAACCGGAACAGGTCATCCAGGCTCAGCTCCGGAGCGCTATTCAACCAGCCCTCCTGCACCAATAACTTGAGAGCTTCGGCCTCCGGCACCGGCAGTTCCGGGTAGCGCAGCTTGTCGGCCCGGAACAGCTCACCGGTGCGCATCACCATGCGCGTGAGTAGAGCCCTTGGTCCAGTCGCCAGATTGGCAAATGCCGCCAGCCGGGCTCGCTCTGCTTCTGTTAACAGGTCAGCGTGGTGGTCCGCTACCCAGGCCACCAGAATATCCATGTTCTCCAGATAGTAGAGTGGATCATCCAGGCTGGCGGGAACCGGTCGGTGCTTGGTCATAGGAATGCAGACGTCGGATTGGCAATGAGGCCACAAACTTTACGCCGGAAGGCGGGCCGGCTCAAACCGATTCCATGCACAAAAATTAATCATCGCGACCCTTGCGAATCTATTTAATGAGAACTATTATCATTTGCATCACGACAAGGAGGACGCCATGAAATTTCTCTGCCCACGCCATCGCCAGATCTTCTCCCGCCTTTCTCTCAATGAACAGAACGAGTTATGGCTGTTCTGGATGGAATACGCCTTCACCTTCTGCGAGAACCAGGATGCCGAAAAGATGATTGCCGCCACCGGCAGCGCCTTTGACCTGGCCTGCCTGGCGCGGGCGGACCACCCGGACTGCATGCATGTGGAACTGACGCTGGCCGCCATTCTGGTGTGCCGTGCCCTACGGGACCGGGGCGAGCACAATGCGGCGGATTATGTGCTGTTCACGGCAGTCGAAAACCTGCAGCTGGCCGAGCCCTGTGTTAACAGCGCCAGCGGCTGCTGCAGCACCGATGATTGCATTGCCGTGCTTCTGGACACCACTCGCCAGGCTGATTTCTTCAGCGAATACCTGAACTGGCCGGTATTCCCGGTGGCTCAATACCCGGCCACCCTCGCCGAAAACGCAATCAACTGAGGACGGGAGGCTCTATGGGAATGGCTCTCTTACACCCCGATCTATCCCGGCAGCATCACTACAATCCGGTGAACTGGCCCGGTGCGACGGATTCCGCTCAGGTCGCCATCTCGATTTCCGCCGACTCCCTGTGCCGGCTTCTGAAAAGCCACCAGCTGCACGTGGAAGACCTGACCTGCCTCGATGCGGAATCGAGGGCCCGGGTGCGGCAAATGCTCCTCGACCTGGTGCGCTGACCGAACGCGACCTTCTTTGTCGCAAGTCACAGGTATCCTTTGTTCTGCAACCTGGCGCACCCTCTGCGAATCCGGGAGCGCTTAAGGTAAGCTGTTTGCCATCCATTCCAGCGAATTCCGCAGCTAAGGACACCCATGGCCGCCATTGAACCCGGCTTTCACGCCATCCACGCCAACCACCTGGAAGACCTGCGCCGTGCCGTGGTCTATATCTGCCGGCAGAACCCCATGCCGCCGCTGCAGAGCGAGACCTTTCTGGTGCAGAGTAACGGCATTGCCCAGTGGCTGAAGCTGGCACTGGCGGAAAAGCGCACCGATGATGGTGTGGAAGGCGGCCTGGGCATTGCCGCCGGCATGGATTTCCTGTTTCCTGCGCGCTTTATCTGGCAGGCCTACCGGGCGGTGTTGCCGGACGGCGAAGTGCCGGAGCAATCCCCCTTCGACAAGCGCCGGCTGGTGTGGCGGCTGTACCGGTTGTTGCCGGAGCTGGTGGGGCAGGATGAAGCGTTTACACCCCTGGCGCGATTCCTGGACGGCAGCGATACCGACCTGCGCAATTTCCAGCTGGCCGAAAAGGTAGCGGATCTGTTCGACCAGTACCAGGTGTTCCGCGCCGACTGGCTGGCGGCCTGGGAGCAGGGCAAGGATGTGGTGATCACCGCCCGGGGCGAAGAGAAAGCCCTGGATGTGGAAACCCTCTGGCAGCCGTTGCTCTGGCGCAAGCTGGTAGAAGACGTGGGCGGCGAGGCCCACACCAGCCGCTCGCAGATTCACACCCGCTTTATGGAGCAGGGCCAGCGCATCGGCCAGCCCGCCAATCCGGGGCGTTTGCCCAGGCGCATCGTGGTGTTCGGGGTGTCATCACTGCCCCGGCAGGCGCTGGAAGCCCTCTATGTACTGAGCCGCTTTAGCCAGGTAGTGTTGTGCGTGCACAACCCCTGCCAGTTCTACTGGGCCGATATCATCAGCGACCGGGAACTGCTGAAGGCCGAACGCAAACGGGGCGCAGCGCACCCGGTATTGTCACAGATTGATGACCCGGACCAGCTGCACCAGCACGCCAATCCGCTGCTGGCGGCCTGGGGCAAGCAGGGCCGGGACTACATCCGCCTGCTGGACGAGTTCGACAACCCGGACGACTACCGCGCCAGCTTCCAGACGCCGGGCCAGAAGATCGACATCTTTACTGACCATGGCGATGTGGATAACCCCTGCCTGCTGCACCAGTTGCAGAACGATATCCACAACCTGACGCCGCTGCAGGAAATCCGCCAGCAGCACCGCACGGTGGATCTGGCCCGGGACCATTCCGTGGTGTTCCACGACGCCCACGGCCCCCAGCGGGAAGTGGAAATCCTGCACGACCAGCTGCTGGCCGCCTTCAATGCCGACCCCACACTGCGGCCCCGGGATGTGATCGTGATGGTGCCGGACATCAACGTGTACGCGCCTCACATTCAGGCCGTATTTGGCCGCTATTCCCCCGGTCGCAAGCGCCACATCCCGTTCACTATTTCCGACCAGGGTCAGCGCCACCACGAACCGGTGCTGATTGCGCTGGAAACCCTCATGTCATTGCCCCGCAGCCGTTTCGGTGTGAGCGAAATTATCAGCCTGCTGGAAGTGCCCGGCATTCGCGACCGCTTTGATATCAGTGAGGACGACATTCCCCTGGCCCGGCGCTGGGTGGAAGGCGCCAACATCCGCTGGGGCCTGCACGGCCAGCACCGGGAAAGCCTGGACCTGCCGGCGGAGCTGGATCGCAACACCTGGCAGTCTGGCCTCCGATCCATGCTGCTGGGCTACGGCATGGGCGATGACGAACCCTGGGGCGGGGTGGAACCCTATGGCGAAATCGGCGGCCTGCAAGCCAGCCTGGCGGGGCGTCTGGGCGAGTTCGTGCACCAGCTGGAAACCCTGTGGCAGGCCCTGCAAGCCACCCGCACGCCCGGTGAATGGGAAGCCCTGTTCTCCGCCATGCTGGAGCAGTTTTTCCACAAGGTGGAGGGCCAGGACCTGCTGTTGCTGAACCGCTTCCGCCGCCAGCTCGAGCAATGGCTGGAAGATGCCCTCGCCGCAGGCCTTGATCACCAGCCGCTGCCTCTGAACATCGTCAAGGATGTGCTGCTGCAGGGCCTGGACGAAGGCGGCCTGAACCAGCGCTTCCTGGCTGGCAAGGTGAACTTCGCCACCCTGATGCCGATGCGAGCCATTCCGTTCCGCAAAGTGTGCCTGCTGGGTATGAACGACGGCGATTACCCCCGCTCCCGGCCGCCGGTGGATTTCGACCTGATGGCGCAGGATTACCGGCCGGGGGACCGCTCCCGCCGGGAAGACGACCGCTACCTGTTCCTGGAAGCCCTGCTGTCCGCCCGGGAGCAGCTGTACATCAGCTGGGTAGGGCGCAGCATCAAGGACGATTCCGAGCGGCCACCCTCGGTGCTGATAGGCCAGTTGCAGGATCACCTGGACAGCCTGTGGTCTGTGGCAGGGCAGCCGAAACAGCCTGTGACCCAAGCCCTGACCACCCAGCACCCGCTGCAACCGTTCAGCCGGGACTACTTCCCGAAAGCCAATGGCCTGGGCGAAGGCGAAGAGGCCCAGCCCAAACCGCTGGCCGAGGTGCTGCAGGCCCGTGGCCTGTTCACCTACGAACGGGAATGGCGCAGCGCCCACGCTGTGGATAACTCTGAGCAGAGCCGGGAAGCCCTGCCGTATCAGGCGCCGGAAGAACCCATCAGCCTGAACGAGCTGGCGAACTTCCTGAAAAAGCCCATCGACACCTTCTACCAGCGCCGGCTGCAGGTGCGCTTTGAAGACGTGGAAGACGAGGATACCGACAACGAAAACTTCGACCTGAACGGCCTGGACCGCTGGCGCCTGGATAACGAGCTGATCCAGAACAGCGTGCTGAAAGCCGCCAGCGAGGAAGAACTGTACGAGCGGCTCGAAACGACACTCGACCGCATGGCCCGGCGCGGCGACCTGGGTATGGGCGTCACCGAACATCGCCTGCGCACGGAACTGGCCGGCCGGTTGCCGGATCTGTTTGACCGCTATCGAGGCGCCCTGGCGGAATGGCCGGAAGTGGTGGCGGAGCCTTTGCCCTTCGAGTTTCGCTATTCAGGGGATCCTGGCTCGGTTGAGGTGGCGGATTTAATCGACAACCTGCGCTGTAATCCACAAGGGCAATTGTGCCGGCTGGTCATCGCCAGCTCCGGCCTTCTGAGCAGTTCAGGCAGTGGCAAGAAAGTCCGCTACGCCAACCTGCTGCGGGACTGGCTGATTCACCTGGCCGGGCAACTCAGCGGCCAGCCCTTTGAAACCCTGATTCTGGGTAAGGAAGAAGGCCGCAAGTTCCACTTCCCGGTGCTGGCACCCGAACAGGCACGAAAACACTTCGAAGCCATTCTCGACCGCTGGATGGACGCCACCACCCGGGCCCTGCCCATTCAATGCGATGCCGGCTTTGCCTGGATCACCAGTTTCTATGGCGGCAAGAAATATGTGGGCGACCATGAGCGCGCCATCAGTGAGGCAGAGCAGGCCTACACCACGGCACTGGAGCGAGACGCCGGCTACCTGCGCGGCGCCTTTGAAAGCCCCGAGGCGCTGATGGCCAGCGGCGAGTTCGAAGCCTTGCTGCACCAGCTTTACGTGCCCTTGTGGGAAGCGGAGCAGGGCAAATCGGCGGCCGAGCAGGTGGGTTACCAGGAGGAGCAGGCATGAATCAGACAACCCCTAACCGCAACCCGAACCTGGACCCGCTGGCGTTGCCCCTGAACGGCAGTGCGCTGATCGAAGCCAGCGCCGGCACCGGTAAAACCTTCACCATCGCCATCCTGTATGTGCGCCTGGTGCTGGGCCATGGCCAGGCAGAAGACAGCCCCCTGCAGAACTTGCTGCCGCCGAACCTGCTGGTGGTGACCTTTACCGACGCCGCCACCAAGGAGCTTCGGGACCGCATCCGCACCCGGCTGACCCAGGCTGCCGAGGTGTTTTCCGAGGCCGCCGACAGCCTGGAACCGACCCCGGAAACCGCACTTATCCACAAGCTGCGGGATGACAGCTATCCGGACCCGGCCAGCTGGCCCGACTGCCGCAAGAAACTGTTACTGGCCGCCGAATGGATGGACGAAGCCGCGGTGTCCACCATCCACGGCTGGTGTAACCGCATGCTCAGCGAACATGCCTTCGACAGCGGCAGCCTGTTCAAACTCACCCTGGCCACCGACCAGAGCGAACTGCTGGAAGACGTGGCCCGGGATTACTGGCGTACCTTTGTTTACCCGCTGCCGCCAGCCCTGATGGACGAAGCCCTCAGCCACTGGAAAACCCCCACCGACCTGCGCAAGGCCGTGCGCAACCTGATCGACGATCCAGACGCCCTGGGCAAACCGCCAGAGAACGTACACCAGGCCATCAACCAGGTGGTCAGCGAACGGCAGGCACGGGCCAATGAACTGAAAGCGCACCCCTGGGCCCAGTGGCAGCAGGAAGTCACCGATCTGTTGACCGACCTGCACCAAGCCAAGCGCCTGCACGGCGGCAGCAAGAACGCCATGCTCAAGGTCTGGGACAACCTGCTGGCCTGGGCCGAATCCGACGAACTGCTGCCGGAGAAACTGGACAGCGCCGCCGGTTACAAGAACCAGACCCCCGAAGGTCTGGATAACATCCTGAAAGGGGACGAGCCCGGCCCCCATCACCCGGCCTTCGACGCCATTGAAGCCCTGATGGAATTCGGCCAGAACCAGCCCAGCGCCAAGTCCGACATCCTGCGCCACGCCAGCCACTGGATTGCCAAACGGCTGGAAGCGGAGAAACAGCAGCGCTCGGAGATGGGCTTTGACGACCTGCTGACCCGCCTGGACGACGCCCTGCACGGCCCCCGGGGCGACCAGCTGGCCGCCACCATCCGCCGGCAGTTCCCGGTGGCGCTGATTGACGAATTCCAGGACACCGACCCGGTGCAGTACCGCATTTTCAACCGGGTCTATAACGTGGAAGCGAACAGCCCGGACACCTGCCTGCTGATGATCGGTGATCCGAAACAGGCCATTTACGGCTTCCGGGGCGCCGATATCTACACCTACCTGCAGGCACGGCTGGGTGTGCAGGCCCGCACCTACACCCTGGGCAAGAACTTCCGCTCCGCCGAATCCATGGTAAGCGCCGTCAACCGGGTGTTTGAAAACAGCGACCAGCACAGCGCCAAAGGCGCCTTCCTGTTCGGCAAGGGCGACAGCACGCCGCTGCCATTCCAGGGTGTGGATGCCAACGGCACCAAACGCCTGTGGGCCGTGAACGGAGAAATCCAGCCCAGCCTGATGTTCTGGACCCACGAATCCGGAGAAACCGACAAGGAAGGCAACCCGAAGGGGCTCGCCAAGGGCACCGCCACCACCGAGGTGGCCGAAACCTGCGCCAGTGAAATTGCCCGGCTGCTGACCCTGGGCCAGGCGAAGCAGGCCGGCTTTGCCCTGCCGGATAACCCCGCCGACCTGGAGCCGGTGGCACCGAAAGACATCGCCGTGCTGGTGAACAATCGCAACGAGGCGGCCGCGGTGCGGGATGCCCTCGGGCGCCGGCGCATCAAGAGCGTGTACCTGTCAGACCGGGATTCGGTGCTGACCTCCCAGGAAGCCAAGGAAGTGTTGTGCTGGCTGCGCGCCTTCGCCGAGCCCCGGCAACTGGCGTTTATCCGTGCCGCCCTGGCCACACCGACCCTGGGCCAGAGCTGGCAGACGCTGGACTTGCTGCTGACCGACGAGCTGGTGCTGGAACGGGAAATCGAGCGCTTTCAGGGCTACCAGCAACAATGGCAAAGCCAGGGCGTACTGCCCATGCTGCGCAGCTTTCTGATGGACTTTGAAGTGCCGGGCCTTTTGCTGCAACGCCCCGACGGTGAGCGAAGGCTGACTGACATCCTGCACATTGCCGAACTGCTGCAGCAGGACAGCCTGCAACTGGACGGCGAGCATGCGCTGGTGCACCACTTCACCCAAATTCTGCGGGCGGCAGACGAAGAAGACGAACACCGCACCCTGCGCCTGGAAAGCGACGCCGGGCTGGTGAAGGTAATTACCGTGCACAAATCCAAGGGCCTGGAATACCCGCTGGTGTTCCTGCCTTTCGGCACCGCCTTCCGGGCGGAGAACCAGAAGCAGGCGTATGTTCGCTACCACGAGGACTCCGGCAAGCTGGTGACGGTGTTCGACCCCACACCGGAAGACATCGAACAAGCCGACCAGGAACGCCTGGGCGAGGACATCCGCAAACTCTACGTGGCCCTGACCCGGGCCCGGTTTGCCACCTGGGTGGGCGCGGCGGCTGTGGATAACTGGCATCAGAGCGGCCTGGGTTACGTGCTGGCCGGATCACCGGAGCAGGGCATCAGCCAGGCGCTGGCAACCCTGGCCCAGGGTCGCCCGGAAATCCGGATGACCCCGCTGCCGGAAGCCGAAAGCACGGTATTCACCGAAACCGCCCCGGAAGCCCTGGGGCCGGCGCTGGTCTCCAGCCGGGAAGCGAAGGAAGACTGGTGGATTGCCAGTTACTCCAGCATCGAATACACCGGCATGGCCGGCACCGGTATTACCTTCACCGGCGAGGTGGAAGACGCCCAGACCCAGAACCTGCTGGAAGAAAGCGCCCAGGAACCAGCCGAAGAAGCCCCGGCCATGCCCAGCGTACGGAACCATCACCACTTCCCCAAAGGCGCCGGCCCCGGCACCTTCCTGCACGAATTACTGGAATGGTGCACAGCCCAGGGCTTCCAGCGGGTTGTGGATAACTCCGAGCTGCTGCACGAACAGCTCACCCGCCGTTGTGGCACCCGGGGCTGGGGCGACTGGGTGGAACCCCTGCAGCAGTGGCTGCTGGCGTTGATCCGGAAACCGCTGAAACTGGACCGGGACGGGCAGCAAAGCGCCAGCCTGGCAGAACTGGGCAACCTGCGCCCGGAGCTGGAGTTCTGGTTTGAAAGCCGCAACGTCAGCATCCGGCAACTGGATGCGCTGGTCACCCGTTATACCCTGAACGGCGCCGATCGGCCCCGGGCTGAGGCCAACCGCTTCAACGGCATGCTCAAGGGCTTTATCGACCTGGTGTTTGAACACAAGGGGCAGTATTACGTGCTGGACTACAAATCCAATGCTCTGGGCGAGGACGACGACGCCTACACCGACCAGGCCATGGGCCAGGCGATTCTGGATAAACGCTACGACCTGCAATACATCCTCTACCTGCTGGCCCTGCACCGGCTGCTGAAGGCCCGGCTGCCTGATTACGACTACGACCAGCACATCGGCGGCGCGGTGTACCTGTTCCTGCGCGGGGTGAATTCCGCCAGCGGCGGCGCGTTTACCGACAAGCCCCCGAGAGTGCTGATTGAACAACTGGATGCCCTGTTCGATGGCGAGCCAGTCTCCGGGGAGGTAGCCGCATGAGCCGTACACGCCACACCGAAAACCAGTTTGCCCTGGACCTGGGGGACGACACGCCGGTGAACACAACGGCAACGGAACCGCGTGAGCCTGTGGATAACTCACAGCTATTGACCAGCCTGAACGAAACCGAAACTTTGTTAGGGCAATGGCAACAGGCCAGCTGGATTCGCCCGCTCGATACCGGCTTTGCCCGGCTGATCCGGGAGCTCAGCGAAGAGCAGGGCGACAGCCCGCAGCCGCTGGTGCTGCTGTTGGCGGCGCTGACCTCCCACCAGGTGGGGCGGGGCCACGTGTGTATCGACCTGGCCACGCTACTGGCCGATGCCGGCCATACCCTGGCGCTGCCGCCGGAAGAACCGGCCAACACCGGACTGTCCGAAGCCGAGGTGGCCAACCTGCAAGGGATTGAGCCACAGGAGCTGCTGGCCCGGGTGCAACTCGCCGATTGCCTGGCAGCCCTGCAAGGCTCGCTGGCAGTCAGTGATGGCTCCGTGCCGACACCGCTGGTACTGAACGGCACCCGGTTGTACCTGCGCCGGTTCTGGCGCTATGAACAGCGTATTGCCGAGGGTATCCAGCAACGGCTGGCCTTGCCATCGCCGCTGGCTGACCCGCAATCAGTGGCCGCGCAAACCTTATCCACAGCCCTGGGCGCGCTGTTCCGTTCCAACGAACCAGTGGATTACCAGACACTGGCCTGTGCCCTGGCCGCCCGCAACCGCTTTGCGGTGATCACCGGCGGCCCGGGTACCGGCAAGACCACCACTGTCGTTAACCTGCTGGCTGCCTTGCAGGCGGTAGCGGGAGAAACTCCGGAGCGGGCAGGGCGCAAGTACCGTATCCGCCTGGCCGCCCCCACCGGCAAGGCCGCCGCCCGCCTGAACGAATCCATTGGCGGCGCCGTCAGCAAACTGCCACTGGCAGACCTTCCCGGCTCCGTGCAACTGGACGACATTCCCACCAAGGTCACCACATTGCACCGGTTACTGGGCAGCCGGCCGGATACCCGCCAGTTCCGCCACAACCAGGACAACCCGCTGCTGGTGGATATCCTGGTGATCGATGAAGCCTCCATGGTGGATGTGGACCTGATGGCCTCGGTGTTCGATGCCCTGCCCGCCAATGCTCAACTGATCCTGCTGGGCGACAAGGACCAGCTGGCCTCGGTGGATGCCGGCGCCGTACTGGGCGAGCTGTGCCAGCGGGCCTTCGACGCCCACTACACCCCGGACACCGCCAGCTGGCTGACCGCCATCACCGGCGCCCAGGTACCGGCCAGCCTTGTGGATAACTCAGGCCCGCCACTCGACCAGGCCGTGGCCATGCTGCGCAAGAGCTATCGTTTCGGGCAGGACAGCGGTATCCGACAGTTAGCAGAAGCCGTTAATACCAGCGCTCTGACGAGCACCGTGCTCAAGCAAATTCGTGACGCCGAGTTTGAGGATGTCATCTGGCTGAACGGCCACACCCCGAAACCCGCCCCGGAACAGACGCTTGAGCTGATCTGCCGCCACGCCATCACCGGCACCCCGGAGAGCTTCCGCAACGCCGGGCAGGGACGGGTGGTGAATGGCAAAGCGCTGCCACCACCGGTGGGCTATCGCCATTATCTGGAAGTTATCCACAGCTCCGGTTTAACCGCGGACAGTCCGCGGGAAGCCTGGGATGCCCACGCGGCAGAAGTGCTGGAAGCCTTTAACGACTTCCAGGTTCTATGTGCGTTACGCAAAGGCCCCTGGGGCGTGGAAGGCTTAAACCAGCAAATCGCCCAAAAGCTGCTGGCGGAGAAACTGATCGAAAAAACCGAAGGCTGGTACGCTGGCCGTCCGGTGTTGGTCACCGGTAACGATTACAACCTGGGACTGATGAACGGGGATATCGGTATCACCTTCAGCGTGCCCTGGGATAAGACCGAAACCGGCGAGCCCAAACAGACCCTTCGGGTAGCCTTCCCCAACGGTGACAGCACCGGCGGCATCCGCTGGATTTCCCCAAGCCGATTGCAGCAACTCGAGACCGTATACGCGATGACTGTACATAAGTCCCAGGGCTCGGAGTTCAACCACACCTGTCTGGTGCTACCGGATCGCCTCAGCCCGGTGCTTACTAAAGAGCTGGTTTATACCGGCATCACCCGGGCCAAGAACTGGTTCAGCCTGATTACCGGCGATGCGCAGGTGTTCAAGGATAGCGTAGGGCAGCAGGTGGTGCGGGCTTCGGGTCTGGCGCTTCGGCTCGGGGAGTAATAGCCCCGGGCGTCAGGGTGGTAGGCCTTTCCAGAACACGCTCCTGCGGCACGTCCATGTGACGCTCGAGCTCCGCCATCCATGGCTCCGCACGGTTCTGGAAAGGCCTACCACCCTGATGCCCTAATTTCTCAGTTATCCTCACTCCGGTGCTGTTGTTCCCACAGATGAGCGTAATGACCACCGCGGGCTAGCAAGTCATTGTGGCTGCCGCTTTCCACTATTCGGCCACCATCCATCACAAGGATGGTGTTGGCATCGCGGATGGTGGATAACCGGTGGGCGATCACCAAGGTGGTTCTCTGCTGACTGACTTCTTTCAACGCGCCGAGAATTGCCTGCTCAGATAGCGAATCCAGAGACGAGGTAGCTTCATCCAAGATCAGCAGCGGCGGGTTCTTCAAAATCACCCGGGCAATGGCCACCCGCTGCTTTTCGCCACCGGATAACTTCAGGCCACGCTCTCCCACTTTAGTTTCGTAACCTTCTGGCAGGCTGTGGATAAAGTCTTCCAGGTGGGCCATACGCGCGGCCCGGTAGACTTCTTCCTCGGTCGCTTCGGGGCGGCCGTAGGCGAGGTTGCGATACAGGGTGTCGTTGAATAGCACGGTGTCTTGCGGAACCACACCAATGGCTGAACGCAGGCTGTCCTGGGTCACGTCGCGGATATCCTGGCCATCAATACGGATCGCACCGTTGTTCACATCGTAAAAACGGAACAGCAGCCGGGCGAGGGTAGATTTGCCGGCGCCGCTGGCGCCTACTACGGCCACGGTATGGCCGGCAGGTATGGTGAAGTTCACATCCTGCAGGATGGGGCGGTCCGGCCGGTAGGCGAAGTGAATGTGTTCGAAGCGTACCTCGCCGTTATCCACAGCCAGGGGTTTGGCATTCGGCGCATCCTGGATGGCGGGTTTATCCCCAAGCAGTTTGAACAGGCGCTCCACGTTTACCAGGGCCTGGCGGATTTCCCGGTAGACGAAACCCAGGGCGTTCAGGGGGATGAACAGCTGGATCAGGTAGGCGTTTATCATGGTGAAGTCGCCCAGGGTGATCTCGCCACTGGCCACTTCGCCCACCGCCATGGCCATGATGACAATCAAGGCCACGCCGATGATCAGCGCCTGGCCGGCGTTCAGGGTGGCCAGGGACAGGCGGTTTTTCAGCCGGGCCTTTTCCCAGTCGTCCAGGTCCTGGTCGTACAGTTCGGCTTCGTAGCGTTCGTTGTTGAAGTATTTGACGGTTTCGTAGTTGAGGAGGCTGTCGATGGCCCGGGAGTTGGACTGGTTGTCCCGGGCGTTGGCTTCCCGCACGAACTTCGTTCGCCACTCGGTGATCTTGATGGAGAACACCACATACACCACCACCGCCACCAGAATGGCCAGCACGTAACCCACGTTGAACACCACCAATAGAATACCGGCCACCAGCAGGATTTCCAGGATGGTGGGCACGATGTTGAACAGGGTAAAGCGCAGCAGGAAGCTGATGCCGTTGGTACCCCGTTCGATATCCCGGGCCAGGCCACCGGTTTTGCGGTCCAGGTGAAACCCCAGCTCGCGTCGGTGCAGGTGTTCAAAGATCCGCAACGACACCCGCCGCATCGCCCGCTCGGCTACCCGGGCGAACACGGCATCCCGAAGCTCGTTGAACAGAGTGGCGCCAAAGCGCAGGGAGCCGTAGGCCACCACCAGCACCACCGGAATCCACAGCAGCATGTCGGCGCCGCGGTTCTGGTCCAGGTAATCCACAATGTATTTCAGGGCTACCGGGGTGGCTACGGTGGCCAGCTTGGCCAGTACCAGCAAAGACAACGCCAGTGCTACCCGGCCCCGGAACTCGGTCAGGTAGGGCCAGAGCCCGGCAATCACTTTCCAGTCGGGTTTGTGGTCGGCGGGGTAGTCGTTATCAGCGTAGGCGCGCACGGGATTTCCTGTTCGGTTGGTAAGGAGCAGATTGTGCCAGATTCATCGTATACTGTGGGCATTCACAGGGTGCCTGAACAGCACCAAATTTCCAGACTCAGGTATTTACATGACTTCGGATAATTCCCAGGCCAAGACCACGCCGGATCACCAGCCGCGCCCCTGGATCGATTTGCTGGTCAGTATCGTGATTCCCTCCGTTATTCTGATGAAGTTCAGTGGCGATGAGCATCTGGGCAGTGTTAATGCGTTGATCATCGGCCTGGCCTTCCCGTTGGGTTGGGGCCTGTTCGAACTCATCCGGTACCAGAAGAAGAACTTTATTGCCCTGCTGGGCCTGATCAGTGTGGGCCTGACCGGTGGTATCGGCCTGCTGGAACTGGACGCTGGCTGGCTGGCCATCAAGGAAGCGGCGGTGCCAGCGGTGATCGGGCTGGCCGTGCTTATCTCCACCCGCACCAGGTACCCGCTGGTACGAACCCTGCTGTATAACCCCAACGTTCTGGATGTGGATAAAATCCATGCTTCTTTGGAGGAGCGGGGCAGTGTGGATGAATTTGAAGAGCGGCTGATGAAAGCCAGTTACTTCTTTGCCGGAACCTTCCTGTTCTCATCCATCATGAACTATGTGCTGGCGAAGTGGATTGTGGTCAGCCCGTCTGGCACCCAGGCGTTCAATGAAGAACTCGGTCGGATGACCCTGGTCAGCTACCCGATGATCGCCATTCCCTCCATGGTGATGATGATGCTGATTTTCTGGTACCTGTGGCGCACCATTCGCAGGCTTACCGGCCACACCCTGGAAGAGGTGATGGCGCCGCACCTGGTGGAGAAGGAAAAAGAGAAGGAACGGAAGCGGGCACAGTCTTCCAAATAGTACGGACTGGAATATCCACTCGGTACTGATAACAAAAAACGGTGGCTCCTTGCGGATACCACCGTTTTTTTTGGCCTGGATAACGCCCGGGAATCAGACGTCCAGGTTGGTTACTTCCAGTGCATTGGTCTGGATAAACTCCCGGCGCGGCTCCACATCGTCGCCCATCAGGGTAGTGAAGATCTGATCCGCCGCAAAGGCATCTTCGATAGTGACCTTCATCATCCGGCGGGTTTCCGGGTCCATGGTGGTTTCCCACAGCTGTTCCGGGTTCATTTCACCCAGACCCTTATAGCGCTGGATGTTCAGGCCGCGCGAGGCTTCCTTCATCAGCCACGCCAGGGCGCCCTCAAACGACAATACAGCCTGCTTGCGCTCACCACGCTGGATGTAGGCACCCTCTTCGATCAGGCCTTCCAGGGTTTCGCCAAGGCGGGCAATGGCCCTGTAGGAGGCAGATTCGAAGAAATCGTGGCTGAACACGTGCTCGTAGGGAATACCGTGCACGTAGATCGTCACCTTCGGCAGGTACAGGCCACGCTCTTCGTCCCGGGTAACGGAGAAGGTGTACTTGGTGCCAGTCTTGGTATCCAGCTCCAGGCCTTCACCCAGGCGTGCCACCCAGCGTGCGACCGGTTCTTCGTCCTTCAGCTGCTCCGGTGTCAGGGTGCTGTTGTAGATCATCTGCTGCAGCACCATGGCCGGGTAGGCACGGGACAGGCGATCAATCATTGCCATAACGGCCTGGTAGTCCTTCACCATGGTCTCCAGGGCGGAATCCTTGATGGCAGGTGCCTCAGGGTTCACGTACAACTGGGCGCCTTCCAGGGCGGTCTGGGTCAGGTAGGCTTCCTTCGCCTTTTCATCCTTCAGGTACTGTTCCTGCTTGCCGCGCTTGACCTTGTACAGGGGCGGCATGGCAATGAACACATGGCCACGCTCGATGATTTCACGCATCTGCCGGAACAGGAAGGTCAGCAGCAGGGTACGAATGTGGGAGCCGTCTACGTCGGCGTCCGTCATGATAATGATGGAGTGGTAACGCAGTTTGTCCGGGTTGAATTCTTCCCGCCCGATACCGCAACCGAGGGCGGTAATCAGCGTGCCCACTTCGGCAGACGACAGCATCTTGTCGAAACGGGCTTTCTCTACGTTCAGGATCTTACCCTTCAGGGGCAGGATGGCCTGGGTTTTCCGGTCACGACCCTGCTTGGCACTACCACCCGCAGAATCACCCTCCACTATGAACAGTTCAGACAGGGCGGGGTCTTTTTCCTGGCAGTCAGCCAGCTTGCCGGGCAGGCCGGCGATATCCAGCGCACCCTTGCGACGGGTCATATCCCGGGCTTTACGGGCGGCTTCACGGGCACGGGCCGCTTCGATCATCTTGTTGACGATCACCTTGGCTTCGTTCGGTTTTTCCTGCAGGTAATCGGCAAACTTCTGGTACAGCTCCTGCTCAACCGCGGTTTTCACCTCGGATGAAACCAGCTTGTCCTTGGTCTGGGAGGAAAACTTCGGGTCCGGCACTTTCACGCTGACAATGGCTGTCAGGCCTTCCCGGGCATCATCACCGGAGGTGGCTACCTTGGCTTTCTTGCCCAGGCCTTCGTGCTCGATGTAGTTGTTCAGGGAACGGGTCAGAGCCGCGCGGAAGCCGGCCAGGTGCGTACCACCATCCCGCTGGGGGATGTTGTTGGTAAAACAGTAGATGTTCTCCTGGAAGGCATCGTTCCACTGCATGGCCACTTCCACGGCAATTCCGTCTTCACGTTCGTGGGTGAAGTGGAAAACCTGGTTCAGCGGGGTCTTGTTGGTGTTCAGGTGCTCAACAAAGGCCCGCAAACCGCCTTCATACTCGAAAATCTCTTCCTTGCCGCTGCGCTCGTCTGTCAGGCGGATACGCACACCACTGTTCAGGAACGCCAGTTCCCGCAGGCGCTTGGCCAGGATGTCGTAATGGAATTTGATGTGAGTGAAGGTTTCCGGTGAAGGAATAAAGTGAACCTTGGTACCGGAATCCTGGGTGTCGCCCACTTCGGCCAGCGGTGCGTTGGGAACACCGTGGGTATAGGTCTGCTCGTAGACCTTGGCATCACGACGGATGGTCAGGGTCAGGGTAGAGGACAGGGCGTTAACCACTGACACACCCACACCGTGCAAACCACCGGAAACCTTGTAGGAGTTGTCGTCGAACTTACCGCCGGCGTGCAGTACCGTCATGATAACTTCGGCAGCGGATACACCTTCTTCTTCATGGATATCCACAGGGATACCACGGCCGTTATCCTTGACCGTGATGGACTCATCGGGGTGGATGATCACGCCGATTTCAGAGCAGTAACCCGCCAGAGCCTCGTCGATGGAGTTATCCACCAATTCAAAGACCATGTGGTGCAGGCCGGTGCCATCGTCGGTATCGCCGATGTACATACCCGGGCGCTTGCGCACCGCATCCAGTCCCTTGAGGACTTTGATGCTGGAGGAATTGTAGTTCGATTCACTCATTAACGAGACTCCTGAGGTGATTCCCGGTCTATTCTTCCGTCAATTTTCCATGTTCCACGTGGAACATTCTGTATTCAGGGGCATCGACACCGGCCCATAACACGTCGGGTTCCGGGTGTTCGATGGAGGTAATAAACACCTGACAACGCAATTCCTGGAGCTTGCGGGCCAACATAATCCGGTGGCGCACATCCAGCTCCGCATTGATGTCATCCAGCAGGAAGGTAACCTGTTTACCGAGATCGCTCAGAACCTTGCCCTGGGCAATCTTCATCAGGATCACGAGGGTTTTCTGCTGTCCCCGCGAGAAGGTTTCTGCCACCGGACGCCCGCCTAGCTTCAAGCGAATGTCCGCACGGTTGGGACCGTACAAGGTATGCCCCATCCGGCGTTCCTGTTCCCGGTGACCGGCCAGTACCTCAACCAGTGACTGGCTGCGATCCCAGCCCGGATAGAACTCCAGCTTGAGGCCTTCTGTCCATCCGGCATCCAGTTCTTTGAGCACTTCATTGAAGGCTGTTTTGAACTTCCTGAAAACCTGTTCCCTGATGTCGCTGAGGGTTTCTGCAAGGGCACCAAACTGGTTGTCCCATACCCGCATCAATGATTCGTCCAGTCTACCATTTCTGAGCGTTTGATTCCGCTGTGATGTCACTCTCTGGCATTGTTGCCAGGTTAAAGAAAAGGAAGGTTCCACGTGGAACACTAACCAATCCAGAAACTGGCGACGCTTACCCGGGCCCCCGGCCACAATGTCAAAAACACCGGGATCAATAACCGACACCGGAAGATGCATGGCCAGTGCCGACAAACTACGAACAGCCTCACCGTCCACGCGAAGAGACGTTTCCTTGGCTGAAACATCCCGGGCGATACCCAGACGATGAACAACAGGTTCCTGGCTATCATCTGAAGTTCCGGCCATGCCTTTATCCAGGCCACCAAAAACCGTGAGTTTGCTCTGACCATGGGCAACGACCGCCTGGTGCCGGGTGACCCGGAACGAGCGACCGAGCCCCAGATAACCGATGGCTTCCAGTACACTGGATTTACCACTGCCATTGGCACCGTAGATCAGGTTAAAGGAGGGAGAGAAGCTGATGGGATCCGGCGCCAGGTTACGAAAATTCTGGGTCTGAAGTTTCACTAGCGCCATAGGGAGAAAATCTCGATAAACCTGGGCCCCTTTAATGCAGCATGGTCAGGCGTTCATCCATGAACACATCCATTTCCGGCGCCAGGATATGCACATAACGGTCGAAGTACAGGAATTGCTTCAGTAACAGGGCGAACTCCCGAGGGAAGTGCAGGCCGTGGCTTTCGCCAACCTTGACCATATCCATCAGGATGTTGTTCACATCATCCTCGGCCTGGTCGACCTGATAGGGCACATCGTCCGGCACCATGCGATCCATCTGCCGGTACAGTTTCTGCAAATCCGCAGACAAATCTTCCACCCGCACAGAGCGACGGGTCACGCCGATACGAATCATGGCATCGGCCATGCCATCGAAGTTACCCACCATGATGGCGGAAATAAAATCGCTTACCGCCTGCCAAGTGTCCGGCTTGATACGGCCCACAATGCCGAAATCGATAAACCCGACCCGTCCGTCCTTCAGCACCATCAGGTTACCAGCGTGCACATCCGCGTGGAAAAATTCGCACTTGGTCAGGCTGGCAAACCAGGTATTCATGGCCGTAATCAGGGTGCGTTCCGGATCGCTGGAAAATCCGCGAATACTTTCCAGGTCGGTCAGCGGTACGCCATGGAAGCGTTCCATGGTGAGGATCCTACGGCTGCTGCAATGCTCGTACACCAGGGGAACCGTGGCGTCTTCGTTGTGGGTATCGTTCAGGAACTGTCGGAAAACCTTGAGGTTATTGGCTTCCTTGATGAAATCACATTCTTCCATCATGGTTTGCTGGATTTCATCCACAATGCCGGACAGGGAAGTCCAGGACAGTTTCGGAGCCAGGGTTTCCAGGATACGGGCAGACAGATACAGAAAATTCAGGTCAGTCAGCAGGATGTTTTCCACACCCGGCTTCTGAACCTTGATCACCACATCTTCACCAGTCACCAGCTTTGCCGCATGTACCTGGGCAATGGATGCGGAGGCGAGGGCAACCGGATCGATCTCGGCAAACACCTGGTCAATCGGCCGGCCCAGTTCATCCCGGATAATCTTGCGGATGACGCTGAAGGGCAGGCTCGGGGTTTTATCCAGGCAATACTGGAACTCCTCTACATACTCCTTCGGGAAAAAGGTCGGCGAGCTGGCAATAAACTGGCCCAGCTTGATGTAGGTGGCACCCAGGTTTTCGAAGGTCTGGCGCAACAGCTGCGGGGTAGGGGGGCGATCGCCCCGCACCCAGTTCAGCCCGGTACGGCCCAGCACCGACAAGGTCTGGCCAATTCGGAAAGCACCTTTGATTCCATTCGTTACGGCACCCATAAACTCCTCCGGAAATAATTACAGCCGCATGGGCATGACAACATACAGACAGCTGTTGTCATTTTCGGCTTCAATCAGCGCACTGCTGTTTGGATTAGACAGAGTGATCTTCACCTGGGCATCGTCCAGGACGTTCATCACATCCACCAGGTAGCCTACATTGAAACCAATCTGCAGGGATTCGCCCTGGTAGTCTACCGGCAGTGCATCTTCGGCCTGTTCCTGGTCCGGGTTGTTGGCAAATACCTGCAACTGTCCCGGGGACAGGTTCAGGCGTACGCCGCGAATGTTTTCGTGGGACAAAATACCGGCCCGCTGCAGGGTATTCTTCAGGGTCGCGCGATCGGCCAGGACAATCTTGTCGCCGCCACGGGGAATAACCCGGTTGTAGTCCGGAAACTTGCCTTCAATCAGCTTGGAGGTAAAGGTGTACGCACCCACCGTGGCCCGGAGGTGGTTATCGCCGATCACCAGGGTGACGGGCGACTCGTCGTCATCCAGCAGGCGGGCCAGCTCAAGCACCCCTTTTCTCGGCACAATCACCTGGCGCAGGTCCGGACAACCGGTCTGCAGATCACAGTGAGCCATGGCGAGGCGGTGGCCGTCGGTAGCCACGGCACGGACATGGCCGCTGTCCACTTCCAGTAACAGACCGTTCAGGTAATAACGCACATCCTGCTGGGCCATGGCGAAGGCGGTGGCGTCGAACATACGGCCAAGTTCCTTCTGGGGCAACTCCAGGCGGAAACTTTCCGGCTCGTCTTCCACGTTCGGGAAATGCTCCGCCGGCAATGTAGACAGGGTGAAGTGGGAATTACCCGCGCGCACATGCAGGCGGTCACCTTCCAGTGCCAGGTCAATCGGGGCCTCGTCGCCAAGGGCGCGACAGATATCCGACAGCTTGCGGGCCGGAACCGTGATCCTGCCAGGCTGGTCCACGTGCACCGGGGTTACCCGGCCTACCAGCTCCACTTCCATATTGGTACCGGTCAGCGTCAGGGTATTGTCTTCCGCTTCCAACAACACGTTGGACAGCACCGGCATGGTCTGTTTCTTTTCCACAACGCCCGCAATGCTTTGCAGCGGGGTGAGCAGGGATTCACGGCTGATTGTCAGTTTCATGGCACTCGGCTTCAGTTATCGGAAGTGAATGTTATTGGTTTTGCCACCCCGGTCAGGTGGTCAGCAGTCTCATAAAGTTCTGGTAGTCTTCCCGGATGCCCGGATCGGTTTCCTGCAACTCGACTATCTTCTTGCAGGCGTGCAGCACCGTGGTGTGGTCACGGCCGCCAAAGGCATCGCCAATTTCCGGCAAACTGTGGTTGGTCAGTTCCTTGGCCAGGGACATCGCCACCTGGCGGGGCCGGGTGACGGTACGGGTCCGGCGCTTGGACAACAGGTCCGATACCTTGATCTTGTAATACTCCGCCACGGTGCGCTGGATATTATCAATACTGACTTGCTTTTCATGCAGCGCCAGCAGGTCTTTCAGGCTTTCCCGGATAAACGGCGGGGTAATCTCAGAGCCAGTGAAGTGAGCATTCGCTATCACCAAACGCAGCGCACCTTCAAGCTCCCGGACGTTGGAGCGTATTTTCTGGGCAATGAAAAACGCCGCTTCGCTGCTCAGCTTCACATTGGCCTGCTCGGCCTTCTTCATCAGAATCGCTACCCGGGTTTCCAGCTCCGGCGGCTCGACCATCACAGTCAGGCCCCAGCCGAACCGGGATTTCAGCCGCTCTTCCATATCCACGATTTCTTTCGGGAAACGGTCACAGGTCACAATCACCTGCTGACCACCCTCAAGCAGCGCATTGAAGGTGTGGAAAAACTCTTCCTGGGAGCGCTCCTTGCGGGCGAAGAACTGGATATCGTCAATTAGCAAGGCATCGACCGAGCGGTAGTAGCGTTTGAATTCATTGATGGCGTTCAGCTGCAGCGCCTTGACCATATCGGCCACAAACCGTTCCGAACGCAGGTACGCCACCTTGGCCTTCGGGTTGCGACGGACAATCTCGTTACCGATGGCGTGCATCAGGTGGGTTTTGCCCAAGCCTACGCCACCATAAAGGAATAACGGGTTATAGGCGCCACCGGGGTTCTCTGCCACCTGCATGGAGGCCGCGCGGGCCAGCTGGTTGGATTTACCTTCTACAAAGGTATCGAAGGTAAAGGTTTCGTTCAGGAAACTCTGGTGCTTGATATCACCCTCAACCTGCACCGGGCGCCGTTCGTTACCACCGGTCCTGCCGGCAGACGTGCTGCCTGGCGCCTGGCGCGGACTGGCCACCGTAGCCGCCACGCTTTTCTCTTCTTCAGTAACGGTCTCGCCGGTTTCATCAGACAGGCGTTCCGGAACCGGCTCGGCCACCGAACGCACCACCGGCTCGCTCGCCTTGGGGGCAGACCCCACTTTCATCTGAACCCGGGGGGCCTGACCGCCTCCCAGCTCCTTTAATACTTCTTCTATACGGCGCAGGTATTTTTCATTCACCCAATCCATCACGAAACGGTTGGGAGCGAACAGCATCAACTGCCCTTCGCGCTGATCCGACTGGAGGGGCCTCAACCAGGTATTAAACTGCTGTGCGGGAAATTCATCCCGGAGTACTTCAAGACATTGATGCCACATACTGTTCGGCACGACCGCCTGCTCCCGACTACCTGACTGTTCTTACACCGGAAAGGGCTTTCCCGTTGCTCAAGGTGACCCCGGATTCTACCCCGAGCCGGGGTTCAGTAAAAGGCCGGCAGTGCAGGTCATGAACAGCCTGTGGAAACTTTTTATTTTCAGTTTCAAATTCTTACAAACCTATCTACAGCCTTGTGTACAGAAAACCCCTGAAAAAAAGTTATACACAGGGCTCTGTGTAAACCACCGCTTCAACCCTGTGTGCAACACCTTGACCGAACCATGGATAACTCGCTCCCTGATTCCGAACCGGACTTGTTCACAATTCGACAGGGTGTTCTCCACAGGGCTCAGAGCGACCTGTCACAAGCCTTATCATTATTCTATTTTTTTGTTTCTGTTGAGATTTTTAGGCTTTTCCACAGAAATCATGGTGCGTAATAACAGTAATAAATAATCTTTGAAAGAATTTAAAAAAGACTTATAGATTCTGTTAGTGAGCCTTGCGGGTTTTACCCATACGGAAAACTTGCTTTACCTGTCGCTCAAACATTGAACTTGTCTCAGGATTTGACTAGAATGCCGCTCCTGTTTTGGCTGTCTATTTTCCAGCCAGTTACCAATGTCCATTGACGATTTGTGAGATCATCACCATGAAAAGAACATTCCAGCCAAGCGTCCTGAAGCGCAAGCGTGTTCACGGTTTCCGTGCCCGTATGGCGACTGCGAACGGCCGTAAGGTAATTTCCCGTCGTCGTGCCAAAGGCCGCGCACGTCTGTCTGCGTAACTTTACGCTCGCCTCATGAAGGCTTTGACGTTTCCGAAGTCTCATCGACTGTTGAAACCTTCGGACTACAGCAAGGTCTTCGATGGCGTACAGCTGAAAGTTCCGCACAGGAATTTTCTGATCCTGGCTGCTCCCAATAATCTGGGTCACGCCAGGGTCGGACTGATTTTCTCGAAGAAAAACCTGAAACTGGCGGTCCAGAGAAACCGGATCAAACGCCAGGTACGGGAAACCTTCAGAAATCAGCAGGATTTACCCGCCCTGGACATCATTGTTCTTGGCAGAAAAGGCCTTGCCCAGCTGGAAAATCCAGCGGTGCATTCCGCTTTGGACGATATCTGGCGCAGAGTGAAAAAGCAGTTCAACAAGCAACTCGAAAAAACGTACCGAAAATCAACGTCTGAGGGCCCAGACGCGACGTCCCGAGGTACAGATTGATGCGCCAATTACTGCTTTTACCCATCCGGTTCTACCAATATGCCATTTCTCCAATGATGGCGAGCCATTGCCGGCACTACCCTACCTGTTCACAATACGCTGTCGAAGCCATTCAGCATCATGGCGCTCTCAAAGGCAGTTACCTGGCAGGTGCGCGTCTACTCAGATGTCATCCCTGGGCCGAAGGCGGTTATGATCCTGTACCGGGAACCGGGCACGTTGCTCCAGAGCCAACCGGCAACCTGACTGAATCCACTCACACCACTACTCAGACCAGACCCTAAGTTTATGGATATTCAACGCATCGTTTTGTTTGCCGGTCTTGCGATTGTCAGTTACCTGATGGTGCTAGCCTGGAACGAAGATTATAACCAGCCGCAAACTACACAGGTGGTAGAGGCTGAGTCCTCCGTTAACGGCAACGCAATGGCAGACGATATGGTGTTGCCGGAGTCCGGATCGACAGCATCAGGCAACGATGAATTCGCCACACCGGAAACCGGTAGCCTGTCGTCAACGTCTGCAGCTGCGGAAGGTTCAGTCAGCAACCGCTACATCACCGTAACCACCGACGTTTTCCAGCTGAAGATTGACCGTATTGGCGGCAACGTGGTGGAAAGTTCACTGCTCCAGTACGACGAATCCCTCAACAGCGAACAACCCCTGAAACTGCTGTCCAGCACCCAGACCCGTACCTACCTGCTGGAAAGCGGACTGATCGGCCGTGATGGCCCGGATGGCCGTAACGCCTCCCAGGCACCGGTATTCGACGCTGAAAGCAGCGAGTTCGAATTATCTGAAGGCCAGGACGAACTCAACATCGACCTGACCTTCACCACCGATCAGGGCGTGGCTATCACCAAGCGTTACCAACTGGCCCGGGACAGCTACGAAATCGGTGTTCGTTACCTGATCAGCAACAACTCAGAATCCGACTGGCAGGGCAACTTCACCGGCAAAATCGTTCGTGACCAGGCTCCGGACCCCACTTCCCAGGCCAGCATGGGTATCAAGGCCTATCTGGGTATGGTGGTCAGTACGCCGGAAGATCCCTACGAAAAATACGACTTTGATGACCTATCCGAAAACCGCATCAACCAGTCCGTTACCAACGGCTGGCTGGCGTTTCTGCAGCACTACTTCCTGACCGCGTGGGTTCCTGACCGTGATCAGACAGCCCAGTTCCAGAGTACCCGTCGGGATCAGTTGCACGTGATGGGCTTTGTTTACCCCGCCACCACGGTGGCTGCCGGTGATACCGCGGAAATTGGGGCAACCGCCTACGTGGGCCCGAAGATCATTGATCGCCTGGAAGCCCTGGCACCCAACCTGGACCGCACCGTTGATTTCGGCTGGTTGTTCTTCATCTCGCTGCCGCTGTTCATCATCCTGGAATGGTTCTATGGCCTGGTGGGTAACTGGGGTGTGGCCATTATCCTGCTGACGGTTCTGGTAAAGGCGGTGTTCTTCCACCTGTCTGCCACCAGTTACAAGTCCATGGCCAAGATGCGTGCGGTTGCTCCGCAGCTGACCCGCCTGAAGGAACTCTATGGCGACGACCGCCAGCGCATGTCCCAGGAAATGATGGCCCTGTACAAGCGCGAAAAAATCAATCCGCTGGGTGGCTGTCTGCCGATCCTGGTTCAGATGCCGGTGTTCATTTCCCTGTACTGGGTACTGTTTGAAAGTGTGCAGCTGCGCCATGCCCCGTTCATGCTGTGGATCCAGGATCTGTCCCAGATGGACCCGTACTTCATCCTGCCGATCCTGATGGGTGCCAGTATGTTCATCCAGATGAGCCTGAACCCGACACCGCCGGATCCCATGCAGGCCAAGATCATGAAGCTCATGCCGCTGATCTTTACTGTGTTCTTCCTGTGGTTCCCGGCAGGCCTGGTACTGTACTGGTTGGTGAACAATATTCTTTCGATCTCCCAGCAGTGGTACATTACCCGCAAGATCGAAGCGGAAACTGCAGGCAAGAAGTACTGATTTAACAGTCCTTCTGACCTGACAAAGGCTCCCTTGGGGAGCCTTTGTTTTTTCTATCCCGGGAAAATGAAGATGCAGCCAGCTACAGACACCATTGCCGCCATTGCCACTGCTCCGGGCCAGGCCGGTGTAGGTATTGTTCGGGTGTCCGGCCCGAAAGCCATGGCCATAGCCCGCGCCATGCTGGGCTTCGAGCCCAGACCCCGGTACGCCCATTACGGACCCTTTCGGGACCAGCAGGGTGAACTGATCGATGAAGGCATCGGCCTGTACTTCCCCAATCCGAACTCCTTTACCGGCGAGGATGTATTCGAACTACAGGGCCACGGCGGTACCGTGATCCTGGATATCCTGTTGCGGGAAGTCTGCAGCCTGGGTGCACGGCTGGCCCGCCCCGGTGAATTCTCTGAAAGAGCCTTCCTGAATGACAAGCTGGACCTTGCCCAGGCCGAAGCCATTGCCGATCTGATCGAAAGCAGCTCGGAACAGGCCGCCCGTTGCGCCGTCCGTTCCATGCAAGGGGTATTCTCCAAGCGTGTGGATAACCTGGTGGAGGCCATCACCCATCTGCGCATTTACGTGGAAGCGGCCATCGATTTTCCGGAAGAGGAGATCGACTTCCTGGCGGATGGCAAGGTGGCAACCGACCTGCAGAACCTGCTGGAACAGGTAGAGCAGATCCTGGGCGAAGCCCAGCAAGGCACTATTTTGCGGGACGGCATGAAAGTAGTGATCGCGGGCCGGCCCAATGCCGGAAAATCCAGCCTGCTCAATGCCCTGGCGGGCCGGGAAGCGGCGATTGTGACCGCTATCGAAGGCACTACCCGGGATGTCTTGCGGGAACATATCCACATCGATGGCATGCCGCTGCATATCATCGACACGGCCGGCCTGCGGGACAGCCCGGATGAAGTGGAACGCATCGGCATTGCCCGGGCCTGGGAAGAAATCCGCCAGGCCGACCGCATCCTGCTGATGGTGGATGCCACCACCACCGACAAAACCGAACCCCATGAAATCTGGCCGGACTTTATCGACCAGCTGCCCGCCAGCGCACCGGTCACCGTCATTCGCAACAAGGTGGATTTGTCCGGTGAAACGGTGGGTATCACCGCAGAGCCGCATCAAACCGCCCCGGTTATCCGGCTTGCCGCCAAGGCCGCGGAAGGCCTGGAAGTACTTCGGGACCACCTGAAACAGTGCATCGGCTTTGCCAGCACCACCGAAGGCGGCTTCCTGGCCCGGCGCCGGCACCTGGATGCACTGGAGCGGGCGCGGGATTCCTTGCTCCAGGGCCAGACTCAGCTTGAAGGCTACGGTGCGGGGGAACTACTGGCGGAAGACCTGCGGGCGGCCCAGGATGCCCTGGGAGAAATCACCGGGCATCTGACGCCGGATGAGCTTTTGGGTAAGATTTTCAGCAGCTTCTGCATCGGAAAATAGGAACAACCATGAAAAACAACTCCCGGAACACCATTGGCTTATTCACTCTGTTCGCGGCGCTGGTGCTGACTGGCTGCAGCACCGTGTACTACAACACCATGGAAAAGCTCGGGTTCGAGAAGCGCGATATCCTGGTCGACCGGGTCGAGAATGCCCGGGATGCCCAGACAGATGCCCAGGAAACCTTCCGCTCGTCACTGGAACGGTTCCAGAGTGTGGTGGCCATTCCCGATACCGAACTGAAGGCCAAGTACGAAGAAATCCGCGATGCCTATCAAGACAGCGAAGATGCTGCCGAGAAAGTCCGGGACCGGATCGACAGCGTCGAGGATGTGGCGGGTGCGCTGTTTGCGGAGTGGGAAGACGAGCTGGACCTGTACGAAAGCGCATCCCTGCGCCGCAGCAGCGAGCAGCAACTTCAGGAAACCCGCAATCAGTACGGGCAGCTGATTAACCGGATGCACCAGGCGGAATCCCGCATGGATCCGGTGCTTCAGGCGTTTGAAGACCAGGTGTTGTACCTCAAGCACAACCTGAATGCCCAGGCCATCGGTGCGCTGGAAACGGAGCTGGGTAAAATCCGCAGCGATGTCGACAGCCTGATCCGCAACATGGAAGCCTCCATTGCCGAATCCGAAGCCTTTATCCGCCGCTTCCGGGATCAGTAACCCCGGCGGAAAAGTGGCGGGGGCTTAACCGTTCCAGTTTTCGGCACAAATTGTTCCAGTTAACTTGCTGTAATTCTCAATTGATAACCAATATCATTCGCTCCTGAAATTCATTGCTACAAATTTTGGGAGCGACACATGATGTTCAGGTCTTCATTGCTGGCGACCTCGGTTGCGGTAATCTCTGCCGGTTATTCACTGCAGGCCACTGCGCAGCCGGTGCAAATGGACGAGCTGGTGGTCTCCGCCGCCGGTTTTGAGCAGAAGGTTACCGATGCACCGGCGAGCATCAGTGTGATCAATCAGCAAAGCCTGCAGCAGAGTCAGTTTTCCAACCTGGGGGAGGCACTCGAAACGGTAGAGGGCGTGGATGTTCGCCAGAGCACCGGTAAAACCGGCGGCCTGAACGTCAGTATCCGGGGCCTGCCCAGTGAATACACCCTGATCCTTATTGATGGCCGTCGCCAGAACCCACCGGGCGACGTTACCCCGAACGGATTCGGCGACACCTCCACTAGTTTCACTCCGCCCCTTTCCGCCATTGAGCGTATCGAAGTCATTCGTGGCCCCATGTCTACTCTTTATGGTTCCGATGCCATCGGCGGTGTGGTCAACATCATCACCAAGAAAGTCTCGGATGAGTGGACAGGCTCGGTCACCCTGGAGCATACCTTCCAGGAAAACCGGGACTATGGTGATACCGGCAAGACCAGTTTCTACACCAGCGGTCCGTTGATCGAGAACGTATTGGGGCTGGCCGTGCGAGGAAGCGTGCTCGACCGGGAAGCGGCCGACCTGGACTTTGAAGACGGTAGCGAGGCACCCAAGCGCGGTGTTGCACCGGTGGATGGCCGCAATCACACCCTGGGTGCCCGCCTGACTTATGTTCCGGTAGCCGGCCACGAGTTCTATCTAGATGCGGAGCAGGGCCGTCAGGTTTACAACAACGAGTCCTGTCAGCTTGGTACGCTGGATGGCCGGGACCGCAGTTGTGGAGACGACCCTGGCGTGGCGAATGGCTATTCCGATGAACTGCGTTTCAACCGGGACCAGGTGGCGCTGGGGCACTCAAGCCAGCTTGGCTTTGGCACCTGGAGCAATGACCTGACCTACAACGTGACCGAAACTGAAGGCCGGACCCTGCCGGGGACTATCGGTGCTGCTTACGACGCCCCTTACCAGAACCTGGTGGGTGGTGCCGAGCGGGAACTGGAATCCAAAGACACCGTCTTTGATACCAAGCTGGTCGCTCCGCTAACCGATAACCATATCGCCACCTTCGGGGCTCAGTACCGGGACACCGAACTGACCGACGGCATTGCCGACACGACCTTTGAGCAGAATTCCTGGGCGGTTTTTGCCGAAGACGAGTGGTATCTGAGAGACGACCTGGCGCTGACGCTGGGCGGTCGCTATGAAGACCACGATGCCTTCTCCGGCCACTTTACGCCACGAGCCTACCTGGTGTGGAACAGCACACCGTCCTGGACCTTCAAGGGCGGGGTCAGTCAGGGGTATCGTACGCCGGACATCAACGATCTCCACGATGGCATCAACGGTGTCACAGGACAGGGTGAAGATATCACCATCGGTACTCCGGACCTGGAGCCGGAGAAGAGCACTAACTACGAAGCCGGCGCCTACTTTGACAACCTTGAGGGCTTCAAGGCTAATGCCACCGTGTTCTTCACACGCTTTGAGGACAAGATTGATGATGGCTCAGAGGTGACCATCAGCGGTGATCCCCGGATTCCCGATGGCACCTACGATCAGCTGGATAACATCGGCAAGGCGGAAACCCGAGGTATCGAGCTGGCCTCCAGCTGGCAGTTTGCCCCGGACTGGAGCCTGCGCGGCAACTACACGTATACCGATTCCGAGCAGAAAAGCGGTGACAACAGGGGTGAAAAGCTGACCAACACACCGGAACATGTCCTGCACGCCCGGCTTAACTGGCAGGCAACAGCCAAACTGGGGCTGTGGGTGTCTGGTGAATACCGGGGCGAGCGTACCCGCTACCTGAAGACCCGGGAAAACCTGAGTACGGAAGAGCAGGCCATTGACCAACAGGTCGGAGAGCTGAGCGATTATGCGCTGTTCCATCTGGGCGGCTCTTACCAGGCCAGCGACAAGGTTCGACTGACGGCGACCATCTACAACCTGTTTGACAAGGACTTCCTCGAGGGCAGCAATTACAGCTATATCAACGCGGACGGTGACCAGGTAACCGACTGGGCATCTGATTACATCTACGTGTTCCGCGGCATGGCCAGCGGCGGTACGGTGGAAGAGGGCCGCCGCCTGTGGCTTTCCGCCACTGTGGATTTCTAAGTTATCCACAGCTTCTGTTAATAAAATCCGACAACGTAAAAAGGGGAAGCCAGGTGCTTTCCCTTTTTGTGGAACCGGGATTCCAAGGCCCCGGATCCGGAAGAAAAAAGTCCCGGGAAAACCCGGGACCGGAAGTTACCGGGTTACCCGGTAAAGGCCATGTTCTCGGCTTCAATCTGCATCAGGCTGCGGGTCGGGCTGAGCATGCTGGTGGCATGGGTCTGGGCCCGGGGCAGCAACCGCTCGTAGTAGAACTCGGCGGTGTTGAGCTTGGTCTGGTAGAAGGATTCAGACTCTTCACCGCCATTATCCAGTTTATCCACAGCCACGGCGGACTGGCGCAGCCACATGTAGGCCATGCTCACGTAGCCGCTGTACATCAGGAAGTCGTAGGCTGCTGCACTGACCACATCCCGGTCTTTGCGGGCCGCCAGCATCACCCGTACCGTCAGCACGTTCCACTGGGCCGTGAGTTTCAGCAGCTCCACCGCCATCGGGCGCAGGCGCTTGTCGGTCAGGTGCTTGCGGGCAAAGTTGGCCACCTTGAAGGTGAACTCGCGCACCGCGCCGCCCTGGGTCATCAGCAACACCTTACGGCCCAGCAGGTCCAGGGCCTGGATACCGGTGGTGCCTTCGTACAGGGTGGCAATGCGGGTATCGCGGGCGATCTGTTCCATACCGTGTTCGCGGATGTAACCGTGGCCGCCGAACACCTGCATCCCCAGGTTGGCGGCTTCACAACCCAGTTCGGTCAGGAAGCCTTTCAGGATCGGGGTCAGGAAGCCCAGTTTGTCGTCGTACTTCTCGGCTTTTTCAGTATCACCTGCGGTATGGGCTTCCACCATGTGGTCGGCTACCCGGGCCGCGTAATAGAGCATGGCCCGGCCACCTTCGGCGATGGCTTTCTGGGTCAGCAGCATGCGCCGAACATCGGCGTGGTGAATCAGGCTGTCGGCCACCTGGTCCGGCTCTTTCTTGCCAGACAGCGCGCGCATGGAGCGGCGTTCTTTGGCATAGTCCAGCGCCCACTGGTAAGACAGCTCGGCCGGCCCCACACCCTGAATGGCGGTACCAATCCGGGCGGTGTTCATAAAGGTGAACATGCACTCCAGGCCCTGGTTTTCCGGGCCGATCAGGTAACCGGTGGCGTCGTCAAAGTTCATTACGCAAGTAGCGGACGCCTTGATGCCCATTTTCTTTTCCAGGCTGCCGCAGCTTACGCCGTTGCGCTCGCCCACACCGCCATCGGCGGCCGGCATGAACTTGGGCACAATGAACAGGCTGATGCCCTTGGTGCCTTTCGGGGCATCCGGCAGGCGGGCCAGGACAATGTGCACAATGTTCTCGGTCAGGTCGTGTTCACCGGAGGAGATAAAGATCTTGGTGCCGGTCAGTTTGTAGCTGCCATCGGCCTGGGGTTCGGCCCTGGTTTTCACCTGGCCCAGGTCGGTACCGCACTGGGGTTCGGTCAGGCACATGGTGCCGCCCCAGCGGCCTTCGGTGAGGGGCACCAGATAGGTTTGTTTCTGCTCGTCTGTACCGTGCAGGAAAATGGTGTTCATGGCACCCAGGGACAACCCCGGGTACATGGAGAACGACCAGTTGGCCGTGCCCATCATTTCCTGTTTGAACAGGCCCATGGAAGCCGGCAGGCCCTGGCCGCCAAACTCTTCGGGGGCAGACAAGCCCTGCCAGCCACCCATCACATACTGCTGGTAGGCTTCTTTGTAGCCCCTGGGGGTGATCACTTCGCCGTTTTCCAGCTTGCAGCCTTCTTCGTCGCCGCTCTGGTACAGGGGGCTCAGCACTTCTTCACAGAAGCGGCCACACTCGGTAAGGATTGCATCTACAATGTCCGGAGTGGCGTTTTCGCCGGAGGCCAGGCCCTGGTAATGGGTCGGGTAGTCGAATACATCATTCAGCAGGAATTTCATGTCCCGCAGGGGCGCTTTGTACACAGGCATAGCCAGTCCTCGTTTAATCTCAGTCCGATTCGTGCGGGCCCGCAAGCCCGGATGAGTGCAGTTTTACGGCATTCCCGTGGGGCTGCCATTGACGGAAAGCGCCTGAATGGCTGTCAGAATGGACAATTGGCTGAAATGACGCAGTGGCGATTTTCTGATCGGAAACGGCAAGCAGGCCGTAGATCTCTGCACTGTCAGGCTGTTCTGGCGTTAACCCGGAGTGTAAAAGTCATGCAAAATTCCCGGATGCGACCCAAGGCCAGTGGTCTGGGGCCGTTGAGTCTTATATTGTTGATGTCTCTGGTGCTGGCAGGCTGTGCCGGGCCCGCACTGGATGATTACCAGAGCACCGGGCCAGACCTGGTGCCAAGTCAGTTCTTTACCGGCGAACTTTCTGCCCGGGGTGTGGTCAAGGATTTCTCCGGCGAGGTCATCCGCAGCTTCGATGCGGATATCGTGGCCAGCTGGGACGACAACGGGGTGGGCACCCTGGATGAAGTGTTCCGTTTCGATGATGGCGAAGAGCAGACCCGGGTCTGGACCCTGACGCCATCGGAGCAGGGCTACCACGCCGAGGCTGGCGATGTCGTTGAACCGGGCACCATGCGCTGGCAGGGCAATGCCATCCACATGAACTATGTTCTGCGGGTGTCATACGGCGATGGCACGATTGATGTCAGAATGGACGACTGGATGTATCTGGTTACCCCCGATACCCTGATCAACCAGACCACCATGAGCAAGTGGGGTGTGGACGTCGGGGAAGTGGTACTGGTGATCCAGAAAAAAGGCGCGGGGCCAGCCCCGCAATCCTGATAACAGAATACGGACAGGTAACAGATACCCATGTGGAAGCAATGGCTGGTGGCGCTTGTGTTGGTTGGAGTTGTGGTGGCAGGTGCCGGCGTGTATCTGAGCCTGGAAGACCCGGCTGATGCGGAAGCCGAAGACGAACCCACGGCATCCACGGTAAATATCTCGGCACCGGAAATGCGCAGGGTGCGGGATGAGGTATCGGCCGTTGCCAATCTGAATGCCATGGATGCGGTGGCCCTGACCACCGAAGTCAGCGGTCGGGTAGTGGAACTCAACCTGCAAACCGGGCGCAAGGTGCAGCAAGGTGATGTACTGGTGCGGCTGGATGATCGCCAGGCGACAGCCGACCTGGCCGTAATTGAAGCCCAGCTGGCAGACGCCCGCCGGCAATATGACCGGGCCCGCAGCCTGCGGGCCAACAACAGCGTATCCCAGTCCCAGGTGGATGAGCTGAGAACTGCGGTGGATGTTGCCATTGCCCAGCGCGAAGCAGCCCGGGTCCGGCTTCAGAACCACCGGATTGAAGCGCCGTTCTCCGGCGTGGTCGGGCTGTCGGACATCAGTGTGGGCGCCTACCTGCAAGCCGGCACTGTGATTACCACCCTGGATTCCACGGATCAGCTGGAACTGAACTTTGCAGTGCCCGAGCGGTTTGTCGGCCAGGTTCAGCTGGGCCAGCCGGTGCGCGCCACCTCTCCGGCATTCCCCGATGAAATCTTTGAAGGCGAGCTGGTGGAGCTGGCTACCCGCATCAGCGAGTTGAGCCGCACCCTGGCGGTGCGGGCCCTGATTGATAACCTCGATGGCCGCTTGCGACCGGGCCAGTTTATGTCCGCCTCTTTGACCCTGCAGGAACGGGAAGGTCTGGTGGTGCCGGAGCAGGCAGTGATGCTGCGGGGCGACCAGAAATACGTATTCGTGGCCGAAGATGGCCAGGCCCGCCGGGTTTCGGTAAAAACCGGCAGCCGCCTGCCCGGATGGGTGGAAGTCACCGATGGCCTGACCATGGAGGATGCGGTGATTATTACCGGCCAGGACCGGCTGAGTTCCGGCAACCGGGTTCGGGTGATCGAGTCAGATCGTGCCATTCCGGAGAACCGGTTCGACTCTGTGCAGGGGTCCTGAGCCATGGTGCTGTCAGACGTCTCCATCAAGCGCCCGGTCTTCGCCACGGTTCTGAGCCTGCTGATTGTTGTGTTCGGGCTGGCCGCCCTGATGGGCCTGCCGGTTCGGGAATATCCGGACATTGATCCGCCGGTGGTCTCCGTAGCTACCGACTATACCGGTGCCGCTGCCGAAGTGGTGGATACCCAGATTACCCAGGTGATCGAAGGTGCCATCAGTGGCATTGAAGGCATTCGTTCTATTGAGTCCTCCACCGAGCAGGGTGAATCCCGCACCACCATCGAGTTCAACACGTCCCGCGATATCGATATCGCCGCCAACGACGTGCGTGATGCGGTCTCCCGGGTGCTGAACCAGATGCCAGACGAAGCCGATCCGCCGGTGGTTCGCAAGGCCGATTCCGATGCCCGGCCGATGATGTGGATAACTCTGACCAGCGAAGTTTGGGATGCCGCCGAACTGAGTGATTTTGCCGACCGGGTGCTGAGCGACCGGTTGTCGGTGCTCGATGGTGTGGCCGATGTGCGCATCGGTGGCGAACGCCGCTATGCCATCCGGGTCTGGCTTGACCGGGAACGGCTGGCGGCCCGCAACATCACGGTGGCGGAAGTCGAACAGGCCCTGCGGGCCAACAACGTGGAATTACCGGCCGGTTCGGTGGATTCCTCCACCCGCAACTTTACCGTGCGGGCCGAGGGCCGGTTATCCACAGTGGAAGAATTCCGTAACCTGGTCGTACGCCGGGATGGCAACGACCTGCTGCGACTGGGTGAAGTAGCCAACGTGCAGATGGGTGTGGAATCGGATATCGGCCGCCTGCGGGCTGCCGGCCGCACGGCCATTGGCATGGGGGTTATCCGCCAGTCCAAGGCCAATACCGTTGCGGTGTCTGACGGCGTGCGGGCCGAGCTGGACAAGATCCGTGAAACCCTGCCACCGGAAGTGTCGATCAGCGAAAGCTACGACGAATCCATCTTTATCCGGGCGTCCATCAAGGAGGTTCTGGTGACCCTGGCGATCTCGGTATCGCTGGTCATCCTGGTGATTTTCCTGTTCCTGCGGTCCTGGCGCGCCACGTTGATTCCGGCGGTCACCATTCCGGTGGCGGTGATCGGTGCCTTTATCGGCCTGGGCTTTCTGGGATTTTCCATCAACGTGCTGACCCTGCTGGCGGTAATCCTGGCCATCGGCCTGGTGGTGGATGACGCCATCGTGATGCTGGAGAACATCCAGCGCCGGATTGATGAAGGCGAGCCACCGTTGCTGGCAGCCTATCGTGGTGCCAAGCAGGTTGCCTTTGCGGTCATTGCCACCACCCTGACGCTGGTGGCGGTGTTTGTGCCCATCTCGTTTATGGGCGGTAACGTGGGCCGGTTGTTTGCCGAGTTCGGGTTTACCCTGGCGGCGGCGGTGATCTTCTCCAGCCTGGTGGCGCTCACCCTGGCCCCGATGCTGTGTTCCAAGTGGCTGCGCCACAGTCCGGAATCGGCGGAAGGCCACCGGCTCTGGGCCTTCAGCGAGAAGGTGCTCAATGGCCTGACCAATGGCTACAAGCGCCTGCTGGAGTTTTCCCTGAACCAGCCAGGCCTGTTGCTGGGCCTGGGGATTGCCGGGCTGATCGTCGCCGCGGTGATTTATCCCCGCTTGCCGCAGGAACTCGCGCCCATTGAAGACCGTGGCGTAATCATCATGCCCACCAGTGCACCCCGGGGCTCCACCGTCGAATATACCGACCACTTCGTGCAGCAGGCCGAGCAGCGGTTGCTGACCTACCTGGAGGAGGGCACCGCCGAGCGGTTACTTTCCATTGTCGGTTTCCGGGATGAAGAAGACAGCGCCTTCATGATCATGGGGCTGGTGCCCTGGGAGCAGCGGAACATCAAGCAACAGCAGGTGACTACAGATATCCGTGACAAGCTGTCGGATATATCCGGTGCCCGCATCAACGTCATCAACCCGCCAGGCCTTGGCCAGCGGGGCTTCAGCCAGCCGGTGGAATTTGTGATTGCCGGCCCGGACTACGAATCGGTCCAGGCCTGGAGTGAAGAGATCATGGAGCGGGCCAGGGAAAACCCGAACCTGCTGAATGTGGATACCGATTTCGAGCTTACCCGCCCGGAACTCCGGGTGAACATCGACCGCGACAGGGCGGCCGACCTGGATATCACCGTGCAGGATGTCGGGCTCACCCTGCAGACCATGCTGGCGTCCCGACAGGTGACCACCTACCTGGACCGGGGCCAGGAGTACGATGTGATTATCCAGGCCGAGGATGCCAACCGCGCCACCCCGGATGACCTGGAGCAGATTTTCCTGCGGCCGAGGGCAGGGGGGGAGCTGATCCCCCTGAAAGCCCTGGTGTCGGTGGAGGAAATCGGCGCTAACCCGGATCTGCGCCGGATCGACCGTCTGCCGGCGGTGGTGATCAGCGCTTCCCTGGCCGATGGCTACGATCTGGGTACGGCCCTGAATTACCTGAATAACCTGGCTGTGGATAACTTGCCGCCGGAAGCCCGGCTGAGTTACAAGGGCTTGTCCCGGGAATTCGAGGATTCCTCGGCGGCCATCTTTATTACCTTTGCCCTGGCCTTTGTGATTGTGTTCCTGGTGCTGGCGGCCCAGTTTGAAAGCTGGATTCACCCGATGATCATCATGTTGTCGGTGCCCCTGGCGGTTACCGGTGCGCTGATTGCCCTGGCCTGGTCCGGCATCAGCCTGAACATCTACAGCCAGATCGGGATCATTATGTTGCTGGGGTTGATGGCCAAGAACGGTATCTTGATCGTGGAATTTGCCAACCAGCTGCGGGACAAAGGTTACAGTGTGCGGGATGCCATTCTGGAAGGCGCGACGCTGCGCTTCCGCCCGGTACTGATGACCACCATCTCCACCGTGTTCGGTGCGGTACCCCTGGTGATTGCCACCGGGGCCGGTGCGGAAAGCCGTGCGGCGATCGGTATGGTAATTCTGGGCGGGCTGATCTTCGCCACCACCCTGACCCTGTTTATTATCCCGGTGCTGTATAACCTGCTGGCCCGGTTCGCCAAGTCTGCCAACGCGGTGGAAAAAGAGCTGGACCGGCTGGCGGCGGGCCCGTCCGGGGGCTCCGGCCTGGCAAGCAGCCCGGCAAAGAAGGCCGATGAGTTCTGATGCCTGTGCACAGCCAGTTCCGGTTGCTGGGTCAGCGGCGGTTTCTGCCGTTCTACCTGACCCAGTTTTCCGGCGCCTTTAACGACAACCTGTACAAGAATGCCCTGCTGTTGCTGATCACCTACCAGGCGGGTGGCCTGATGGGCTTGTCGGTCAATGTGGTGGTCAATATTGCCGCCTTCCTGTTTATCCTGCCGTTTTTCCTGTTCTCCGGCATTGCCGGCCAGATGGCCGACCGCTATGAAAAGGCCTGGATTATCCGCCGGGTCAAGGCGGCGGAAATCGGCATCATGTCCCTGGCGGCGCTGGCTTTGTGGTTTGGCTGGTACGAGTTGCTGCTGGTGTTGCTGTTCCTGATGGGCGCGCAGTCCACGTTCTTCGGGCCGGTGAAATACTCCATCCTGCCCCGGGTGCTGGCAAACGACGAACTGGTGGGTGGCAACGGCCTGGTCAGCATGGGGACCTTCGTGGCCATTCTTCTGGGCACTATTGCCGCCGGTGTTATCGCCGGTGCGGAGCAGGCGGCCCGTATTACTGCTGTGGCCGTGCTGGTGATGGCGGTGCTGGGCTACCTGGCGGCGCGCAAGGTACCGGATACCCGGGATGAAGCACCGGAAGTGATGGTGCGTTTCCGGCCCTTGCTGGAAACCTGGCGGCTGATGGCCGTGGCCCGGGAACGCCCCAAAGTGTTGGGGGCGATCCTGGCTATTTCCTGGTTCTGGTTCCTGGGCGCGGCGTACCTGACCCAGTTTCCCAACTTTGCCAAAACCTGGCTGGCGGGTGACGAAACCGTGGTCACCTTGCTGCTGGCCATGTTCATTGTGGGTATCTCCGCAGGCTCCATGCTGTGCGAACGGCTGACCAAGCATCGAATAACCCTGGCGCCGGTACCCTGGGGCGCCCTGGGCCTGACCTTGCTGGGCATTGACCTGTTCTTTGCGGTACCGGCCAACCCGGAACCGTCCACCTGGCTCAGTCTGATGACGGAGCCTGTGTATATCCGGGTGTTGCTGGACCTGGTGGGAATCGGCATCTGCGGTGGCCTGTTCATTGTGCCGCTGTATGCGTTTATCCAGTATGAAACCCCGGATCACAAGCGGGCCCGCATTATTGCTGCCCTGAATGTGATCAATTCCCTGTTCATGGTGGCCAGTGCCATTGCCGGTATCCTGGTGCTCGGGGTCTTTGGCCTGGGAATCCCGACCTTTTTCCTGATCTTATCCCTGGTGAATGCGCTGGTGTGGGTAAGTGTGCTGGGGCTCCGGCGCCGTGCCGCCCAATCTGTGGATAATTAATGGGAAAAGCTACGGATAACCGTTGAATCGTTTTTTATAAATACAATAATAACAGTAGGTTATGGTCGTAAAACCGGGTCTGAGAAGCCTTTGTAAATGTGGATAACTTTCTTGAAAACTTTTCTGAACTGCTGGCTACAAGCTTCTGAAAAGCGGAAAGTTTCGGTTTTTACCCAGTCTGAAACCCCTGGCCGGCCCCCGTTTATACACAGCTCCCGGATTAATCGCCTTTCGGATACCCGAAGTTCTGGTTAAAATTTGCACATTCTGACTGTAATTTCCCGGGCGAGGCGTTATACTCGCCGCCCTGTTTTTTTCCCCGATTTCCGAGGTGTAGTGTGGAGTTTCCGACCCGTTTCGATGTCATTGTCATTGGTGGTGGCCATGCCGGCACTGAAGCTGCTTTGGCGGCTGCGCGCATGGGCTCGCAAACCCTGCTGCTGACCCACAACATTGAGACCCTGGGGCAGATGTCCTGCAACCCGGCCATCGGTGGCATCGGCAAGAGCCACCTGGTGAAGGAAATCGACGCCCTCGGCGGTGCCATGGCCCGGGCTACAGACCAGGCCGGTATCCAGTTCCGGGTACTCAACAGCCGCAAGGGCCCGGCCGTACGCGCCACCCGCGCCCAGGCTGACCGGATTCTGTACAAGGCAGCCATTCGCCACATGCTGGAAAACCAGCCCAACCTGACCTTGTTCCAGCAGGCCGCGGACGACCTGGTTGTGGAAAACGACCAGGTAGTAGGCGTGGTCACCCAGACCGGCATCCGCTTCAACGCCAAGACCGTTGTGCTGACCACCGGAACCTTCCTCGGCGGAGTTATCCACATCGGCATGCAGAACCACGCCGGTGGCCGTGCCGGTGATGCGCCGGCCAATGCCCTGGCCAGGCGCCTTCGGGAACTGCCGTTCAACGTGGGCCGCCTGAAAACCGGTACACCGCCGCGTATTGACGCCCGCACCGTGGATTTCTCCGCGATGCAGCAGCAGTGGGGTGACGATCCGACCCCGGTGATGTCGTTTATCGGCAGCCGTGACGAGCATCCGGAGCAGATCTGCTGCTACGTGACCCGCACCACCGAAGAAACCCACGACATCATCCGCAGCGGTTTTGACCGCTCGCCCATGTTTGCCGGTAACATCGAAGGCGTGGGCCCGCGCTATTGCCCGTCCATCGAGGACAAGGTCAACCGCTTTGCGGATAAAGACTCGCACCAGATTTTTGTGGAGCCGGAAGGCCTGACCACCAACGAGCTGTACCCGAACGGCATTTCCACCAGCCTGCCGTTTGATATCCAGCTCAAGGCCGTGCGTTCCATTCCCGGTTTCGAGAATGCCCACATCCTGCGCCCTGGCTACGCCATCGAGTATGACTACCTGAACCCGCAGGACCTGCGCCATACCCTGGAAACCAAGTTTATCCAGGGCCTGTATTTTGCCGGCCAGATCAACGGCACCACCGGTTATGAAGAAGCCGGCGCCCAGGGCTTGCTGGCGGGTATCAACGCTTCGCTGCGGGCTCAGGACAAAGACGAGTGGTACCCGCGCCGGGACGAAGCCTATCTGGGCGTGCTGGTGGACGACCTGATCACTATGGGCACCCAGGAGCCGTACCGCATGTTCACCAGCCGCGCCGAATACCGGCTGATCCTGCGGGAAGACAACGCCGACCTGCGCCTGACCGAAACCGGCCGCAAGCTGGGCCTGGTGGATGACGAGCGCTGGCAGAAGTTCAGTGACAAGTGCGAAGGCATTACCAGGGAGCGCAGCCGCCTGGAAAGCACCCGCATCCACCCGAACACCGAAGCGGGCGAGCGTGCCAACGGCTACCTGAAACAGCCGATGACCCGGGACCAGTCCCTGGCTGAGCTGCTGCGCCGGCCGGAAATTGTCTACGACCACATCGCCGAGATCAGTGCCGAGCGGGCTGAAGACCCCAATGTAGCCGATCAGGTGGAAATCGAGATCAAGTACGAAGGCTACATCTCCCGTCAGGCGGACGAGATCGAGCGCCTGCGCAAGAACGAGAACACCGCGTTGCCGCTGGATCTGGACTACGACGTCATCGGTGGCCTGTCCAACGAGATCAAGCAGAAGCTCAAGGACGTCCGCCCGGAAACCGTGGCCCAGGCGTCCCGTATCCAGGGGGTAACCCCGGCGGCGGTCAGCCAGATTCTGGTACACCTGAAAAAGCGTGACCTGTTGAAAAAGCAGAGCGCCTGAGATGAGTTATCCACAGCTATGGCAAAGCCAGCTGCAGGACGGGCTGGCACAGATGGGTATTGCCCTCAGTGACAGCCAGCAGGCCAAGTTGCTGGCATTTCTGGCCCTGCTGAACAAATGGAACAAGGCCTATAACCTGACCGCGGTCCGGGATGAACAGGTCATGGTGTCGCGCCAGCTGCTCGACAGCCTCAGCATCATGCCCTGGGTAACCACCGACCACCTGCTGGACGTAGGCGCCGGCGGCGGCCTGCCCGGCATTCCCCTGGCCATCGTATTTCCGGACAAGTGCTTTACCCTGCTCGACAGCAATGGCAAGAAAACCCGGTTCCTCAACCAGTGTGTGCTGGAACTGGGCCTGGCCAACGTTGACGTCATCCACGGCCGGGCCGAAGACTGCCAGCCGGAACAACCTTTCAGTCAGATCAGCAGCCGCGCCTTTACCGCGCTGGAGAACCTGGTTAGCTGGTGTGGCAGCTTGCTGGCGAATGACGGCCAGTTCCTTGCCATGAAAGGTCTGTATCCGGATGATGAAGTGGCTGCCCTTCCGGAAGGCTGGCAGGTAGAATCCAGCCATTCTCTGAAGGTACCCGGAGCAGACGGCGAACGGCATTTGCTGATCGTCACCCGGGCCGACCAATCCCGGTAACCCGAAACAGCAGGAGGCAAGGCATGGCGCGCGTGATTGCAGTGACCAATCAGAAAGGCGGTGTGGGCAAAACCACCACCTGCGTGAACCTTGCTGCCTCACTGGCTGCTACCAGGCGCCGGGTGCTTTTGGTAGACATGGACCCCCAGGGCAACGCCACCATGGGTAGCGGTGTGGATAAAAACGCCCTGGAACTGTCGGGTTATGATGTGCTGACCAAGCGTGCCAGCCCGGCAGAAGTCATCGTCAAAACCGACGCCTCGGGCTTTGACCTGCTGCCTGCCAATGGCGACCTGACGGCCGCCGAAGTGGAACTGATGAACGAAATCGGCCGGGAGCACCGGCTGCGGCTGGCGCTGAACAGCGTCCGGGAAAATTACGACTACATCCTGATCGACTGCCCGCCGTCGCTGAACCTGCTGACCGTAAACTCCCTGTCGGCGGCGGACTCCGTACTGATTCCGATGCAGTGTGAATACTACGCGCTGGAAGGCCTGGCGGCACTCATGAACACGGTCGAACAGATCAAGGAAACGGTCAATCCGAACCTGGAGATCGAAGGCATCCTGCGTACCATGTACGACCCCCGCAACAGCCTGACCCTGGATGTTTCCGGCCAGCTCAGTGAATACTTCGGCGAGAAGGTGTACCGGGCGGTGATTCCCCGCAACGTGCGCCTGGCCGAAGCCCCCAGCTACGGTATGCCGGCACTGGCCTACGACAAAACCTCGAAGGGTGCGGTGGCCTACCTGGCCCTGGCGGGCGAGATGGTGCGCCGGCACGGTTCAAAAAAGACATCCGCCG
Source organism: Marinobacter sp. P4B1 (assembly GCF_001447135.1). NCBI lineage: Bacteria > Pseudomonadati > Pseudomonadota > Gammaproteobacteria > Pseudomonadales > Marinobacteraceae > Marinobacter > Marinobacter sp. P4B1. The sequence continues at coordinate 863,868 of NZ_LLXM01000015.1, read as the reverse complement.
CCGTTGCGGTGTAACATAGTTTGCCGTCGGGCAACCATGCACCAACTTTTTCAACAGGAAGAATGACAAACACCATGGCGGCGAAAAAACGAGGCTTGGGCGAACGGGGTTTGGGAGCGCTGTTACAGGGCTCGAAGGTTAACCTGAACCAGCAAGTGGCCGAACACGATGGCGAACTGCGGGAGATCCCCGTAGACCTCATCCAGCGTGGCCGTTACCAGCCGCGCCGGGATATGGACCCCGCCGCCCTGCAGGAACTGGCAGACTCCATTCGCCAGCAGGGTGTGATGCAACCGGTGGTGGTGCGCCCGGTTTCCGAAGGCCGCTATGAACTAATTGCCGGTGAACGCCGCTGGCGCGCTACCCAGATGGCCGAGCTCGACAGCATTCCCGCCATCATCCGTGATGTGCCGGATGAAGCCGCCATCGCCATGGCGCTGATCGAGAACATCCAGCGCGAAAACCTGAACCCGATCGAAGAAGCCTTTGCCCTCCAGCGCCTGCAGGAAGAGTTCGGCCTGACCCAGGCCCAGGTGGCAGAGGCTGTGGGTAAATCCCGCACCACCATTACCAACCTGTTGCGGCTGATCGGCCTGACCGAAGACGTGCGCACCATGCTCGAGCATGGTGACCTGGAAATGGGCCATGGCCGCGCCATGCTGACCTTACCCCCGGAACAGCAGATGCAGGTGGCCCGCCAGGTGGTGGCCAAGTCGCTTTCCGTGCGCCAGACCGAAGCCCTGGTGCGCCGCATCCAGCAGGAAAAGCCTGCAACGGAAGATTCCGGCAGCAAGGCGCTGGACCCGAACATCCGTGCCCTGCAGGACGACCTTTCCGACCGGCTCGGTGCCCGGGTGTCCATTGCCCATGGCAAGCGGGGCAAGGGTAAAGTGGTGATCGAATACAGTTCGCTGGATGAGCTGGACGGTATTCTGGGCCATATCCGCTGAGCACCCGGAAATTCCTGAAAATCATCCTAAAGTATCCATTCAGGCCAGAAACACCACATCTGGGTGCAGCCGAAGCCGGATAACACAACCTGTGTAAAAACAGGCCCTTTCATCTTGAAATCTGGTTAAATTTTCGCCATTTTTTCCGTCGGGTTATGTTGAACCGCTACCGGTTAACACATATAATTCCGCGCGCTTGGAATGACAGCTGGTGATATGAGCCGTTCAATGAAAGCCATCACGTACGTGCCGCTGAAACAGTGGCTGACCATAGAGATGGCCGCTCTCACCGTTCTGAGCCTTTTGTGGTTGCTGGAAGGTCGTTTGGCCGGTTATTCCGCGTTTATCGGCGGTCTTATTTTTGTCATACCAAACGCTTACTTTGCTCACCGGACGTACCGGTACCAGGGCGCAAGGCAGATGCACCTGGCAGTCAGCAACATTTTCAGGGCAGAGAGCATCAAACTCGCCCTTACCGCAGTGTTTTTTGCGGCCGTTTTCACTTTAATGGAGCCAGTACACGTACCGGCTCTGTTATTCACTTTTGCTGTGATGGTTGTGTTGGGTACGGCATTGCGCTGGCTCATCCGGCCGCGACCACAGCGATGACTGGACGAGAGCAGTATGGCAGCTGATACCCCAGTAGAGTATATAAAACACCACCTCACCAACCTTACCTATGGCAAGCTCCCGGAAGGCTATGAGCGCGCAGACGGCAGTGTTGTGCAGGAGGCCACCTGGACCTTCGCACGCACCGGCCAGGAAGCCGCAGACATGGGCTTCATGGCGCTCCACGTCGATACCCTCGGCTGGTCTATCGCCATGGGTATCCTGTTCCTGGGCCTGTTCCGCTTTGTGGCCAGCCGGGTCACCGACGGCGCACCGAGCGGACTGCAGAACCTGGTCGAAATGACCTTTGAATTCGTTCAGGGCATCGTGCGCGATGTTTTCCACGGCAAGAACCCGTTGATTGCCCCGCTGGCACTGACGATTTTTGTCTGGATCCTGCTGATGAACATCCTGAAGCTGATCCCGATCGACTATATTCCGTCTATCGCCCATGCGATGGGTCTTGAGTACTTCAAGATTGTTCCGACCACCGATCCCAATGGTACTTTCGGTATCTCTATCGGTGTGTTCCTGCTGATCCTGTTCTACAGTTTCAAGGTGAAAGGCGTAGGTGGCTTTACCAAAGAACTGGCCTTTAACCCGTTCAATCACTGGATCATGGTTCCGTTCAACCTGTTGCTGGAAATCCTGGCGCTGATCATCAAGCCGATCAGTCTGGCACTGCGTCTGTTCGGTAACATGTACGCTGGCGAAGTTGTCTTTATCCTGATTGCGTTGTTGCCGCTGTGGGTCCAGTGGACACTGAACGTTCCCTGGGCGATCTTCCACATCCTGGTGATCCCGCTTCAGGCCTTTATTTTTACTGTGCTTACTGTGGTTTACCTCAGCGCAGCACACGAAGATCACTGATAAACCCTTAAATACACAAACCCTTAACTATCTGAAAAACTGAGGAGTCTTCAATGGAAATGGTATTTATCGCAGCTGCGTTGATCATCGGTCTGGGTGCCCTGGGCGCTGGTATCGGTTTTGGTCTGCTGGGCGGCAAACTGCTCGAGTCCACTGCGCGTCAGCCGGAAATGGCTAACCAGCTGCAAACCAAGGCATTCATCATGGCTGGTCTGCTTGACGCGGTTCCCATGATCGGTGTTGGTATCGCGATGTACCTGATCTTCGTTGTTGCTGGTTAATCAGCCGAGAATTGAGGGTGGCAGTGCCCGGCACTGCCACCGCATTCCGGACACCAGGACGCAACGAATAGCAAGAGGTATATTGCCGTGAATATAAACCTTACGTTGATAGGGCAATCGATTGCCTTCGCTATTTTCGTCTGGTTCTGCGTCAAGTATGTATGGCCGCCGATTACGGCTGCCATGGAAGCGCGCCAGAAGAAAATTGCAGACGGCCTCTCTGCCGCAGATCGGGCTTCCCTCGATCTGGAACTTGCGCAGGAAAAAGCCGCTAAAGAACTGCAGAAGGCGAAAGAAGAAGCTGCAGCCCTTATTGACCAGGCCAACAAGCGTGCCGCCCAGATCGTCGAAGCCTCCAAGGACGACGCTCGCAAAGAAGGCGACAAGCTTATTGAGCAGGCAAGGGCGGAAATTCAACAGGAGCGTGTTCAGGCTCGCGACGCACTGCGTGCAGAAGTGGCCACTCTGGCCATTGCCGGTGCCGAGAAGATTCTGGAAACCTCTGTAGACGCCAAAGCTCACAGCGAGATGCTGGACAAGCTGGCCGCAGAACTCTAAAAGAGGGTCATCATGGCAGAACTTACAACGTTAGCCCGACCCTACGCGAAAGCCGTTTTTAAAGCCGCGCAGGACCAGAATGCCGTTGATCAGTGGGATCAGGCTCTGGCTTTCGCAGCTATGGTTGCGGCTGACCAAGAGGTAAAGAACATCCTGGCCAACCCCGGCCTGTCTGAGCAACGCAAGGCGGAACTCTTCGCTGACTGTTTTGAAGAGCCGCTGCCTGAAGCACTCAGAAACTTCCTGTTGATTCTTGCTGAAAACAAGCGTCTGGCCCTGTTGCCGGAGATTTCTGCTTTGTTCCGTTTGTACCGTGCAGACCTCGAGAAGTCTGTGCACCTGACAATCGATACCGCATTCGAATTGTCTGCAGACGAACAGCAGAAACTGATCGACGCATTGTCCAAAAAGCTGGAGCGCAAGGTTGAGCTTGAAACCGCAGTTGATCAGAATCTGATCGGCGGCGTGGTAGTACGTACAGGCGACCTGGTTATCGACGCTTCAGTTCGTGGCAAGCTGGCCAGAATGGCCAAGGCTCTGGGCTCCTGATTTCAGCACAAGGTTTGAGGACAAAGGCATGCAGCAACTGAATCCATCCGAGATCAGTGACATCATCAAGAAGAGAATCGAGAACCTCGATATCTCTTCCGAAGCTAAGAACGAAGGTACGATCCTGTCTGTTTCTGACGGTATCGTACTGATCCACGGTCTGGCCGACGTTATGTACGGCGAGATGATTGAATTTGCCAACGGCACTTACGGCATGGCGCTGAACCTGGAGCGTGATTCTGTTGGTGCGGTTGTTCTGGGTGACTACGAAGGTCTGGCTGAAGGCCAGAAGGTACGTTGTACCGGTCGTATCCTGGAAGTACCGGTTGGTAACGAACTGCTGGGCCGTGTTGTAGACGGTCTGGGTAACCCGATCGACGGCAAGGGCGAGCTGGGCAACAGCCTGACTTCCCCGGTCGAGAAGGTTGCACCGGGCGTTATCGCTCGTCAGTCCGTTGATGAGCCGGTTCAGACTGGTCTGAAAGCCATCGACACCATGGTTCCCATCGGTCGTGGCCAGCGTGAGCTGATCATCGGTGACCGCCAGATCGGTAAGACTGCGGTTGCGATCGACGCGATCATCAACCAGAAGCACACCGGCATCAAGTGTATCTACGTTGCCGTTGGCCAGAAGCAGTCTTCCATTGCCGCCGTAGTGCGCAAGCTGGAAGAGCACGGCGCCATGGACCACACCATCGTGGTTGCTGCCGGTGCCGCGGATCCTGCAGCCATGCAGTTCCTGGCTCCGTACTCCGGTACCTCCATGGGTGAGTTCTTCCGCGACCGCGGTGAAGACGCACTGATCGTATACGATGACCTGTCCAAGCAGGCCGTTGCCTACCGTCAGATCTCCCTGCTGCTGCGTCGTCCGCCAGGACGTGAAGCATACCCGGGTGACGTTTTCTATCTGCACTCCCGTCTGCTGGAGCGCGCTTCCCGCGTAAACGCTGACTACGTTGAGCAGTTCACCAACGGTGAAGTGAAAGGCAAGACCGGTTCCCTGACCGCACTGCCGATCATCGAAACCCAGGCTGGTGACGTTTCTGCATTCGTACCGACCAACGTAATCTCCATTACCGATGGTCAGATCTTCCTGGAAACCAACCTGTTCAACTCCGGTATCCGTCCGGCCATGAACGCCGGTATCTCCGTATCCCGGGTAGGTGGTGCAGCCCAGACCAAGATCATGAAGAAGCTCGGCGGTAACATCCGTCTGGCCCTGGCCCAGTACCGGGAACTGGCGGCATTCGCCCAGTTCGCTTCCGACCTTGACGAAGCAACCCGTAAGCAGCTGGAGCATGGTCAGCGCGTAACCGAGCTGATGAAGCAGAACCAGTACAGCCCGATGACCGTTGCGGAAATGGGCACTTCACTGTTCGCAGCCAACGAAGGCTTCCTGGACGATGTTGAAGTAAACAAGGTTGTGAAGTTCGAAGCACAGCTGCTGGACTGGATGCGTTCCGAGCAGAAAGAGCTTCTGGACAAGATCGGCCCTGAAGGTAACTTCAATGACGACATCGCTGCCGGCCTGAAAGCTGCTCTGGAGAAATTCAAGACCACTCAGAGCTGGTAAATCCACCGGGCCCGCCAATGTGCGGGCTTGCTGGTCCCTTTGAGTGTCTAACTTGAAAAGGCAGTGACTTATGGCCGTCGGAAAAGAAATACGTAACCAGATCGGAAGCATCAAGAGCACGCAGAAGATCACTTCCGCCATGGAAATGGTGGCGGCGAGTAAGATGCGCAAGGCTCAGGATCGGATGCAGGCAACTCGCCCGTATGCCGAAAAGATGCGTCAGGTAATCGGACACATTGCTAAGTCCAACAAGGATTACCGTCATCCGTTCATGCAGGAGCGTGAGGTCAAGCGGGTAGGCTACATTGTAGTTTCCTCTGACCGCGGCCTGTGTGGTGGCCTGAACACCAATGCGTTCAAGCTGCTCGTGCGCGAAATGCGTGAATGGAAAGAGAAAGGTATTGAGACTGATATCTGTGCCATTGGCCAGAAAGGCGCATCCTTTTTCCGCAGCTATGGCGGAAACGTGGTTGCAGCCCTGACCCACATGGGCGACAGCCCGAGTGCGGAAAAGCTGATTGGCAGTGTCAAGGTGATGCTGGATTCGTTCGAGGCAGGCAAGATCGACCGCCTGTTCCTGATCAGTAACGAGTTCGTCAACACCATGACCCAGAGCCCGAAGTCAGAGCAGTTGTTGCCTCTGCCGGAAGGTTCCGATGAAGACATCGGTCGCCAGTGGGATTATATCTACGAGCCGGACTCACGTCCGATTCTTGACGGGTTGATGCCACGTTATATCGAATCCCAGGTGTATCAGGGTGTGGTAGAGAATCTGGCCTGTGAACAGGCCGCCCGGATGATCGCTATGAAGAGCGCCACCGACAACGCTGGCAGCATCATTGACGAGCTTCAGCTGGCCTATAACAAGGCCCGTCAGGCAGCGATCACACAAGAGATTTCGGAGATTGTGAGCGGCGCCGCATCTGTTTGATAGCGCTCACAAACCTACTGGTTTTATTGACTACTAGATAACGAGGAACCGAGCATGAGTAGCGGACACATCGTTCAGATCATTGGCGCGGTTATCGACGTGGAATTTCCACGTGACTCCGTGCCAAGCGTTTACGACGCACTGCTGCTTGAAGGTGGCGAAACAACTCTGGAAGTCCAGCAGCAGCTGGGTGACGGCATTGTTCGTACCATCGCCATGGGCAGCACCGAGGGCCTGAAGCGTGGCCTGAAAGCAGAAAACACCGGCAAGCCGATCTCTGTACCGGTTGGTACCAAGACTCTGGGCCGGATCATGGACGTTCTGGGTCGTCCCATCGACGAGCAGGGCGAAATCGGTGAAGAAGAGCGTTGGGGTATTCACCGCAAAGCTCCGGGCTACGCCGACCAGTCAGCGTCTGCCGACCTGCTGGAAACCGGTATCAAGGTTATCGACCTGATCTGCCCGTTCGCCAAGGGTGGTAAGGTTGGCCTGTTCGGTGGTGCCGGTGTAGGCAAAACCGTAAATATGATGGAACTGATCAACAACATCGCGAAAGAGCACTCCGGTCTCTCTGTATTCGCCGGTGTTGGTGAGCGTACCCGTGAGGGTAACGACTTCTACTACGAAATGAAGGAGTCTAACGTTCTCGATAAGGTTGCCATGGTTTACGGCCAGATGAACGAGCCCCCTGGAAACCGTCTGCGTGTGGCCCTGACCGGTCTCACCATGGCCGAGAAGTTCCGTGACGAAGGCCGTGACGTACTGTTGTTCGTTGACAACATCTACCGTTACACCCTGGCCGGTACCGAAGTATCCGCACTGCTGGGCCGTATGCCTTCAGCGGTAGGTTACCAGCCGACCCTGGCCCAGGAAATGGGTGAGCTGCAGGAGCGTATTACCTCCACCAAGACTGGCTCTATCACCTCTATCCAGGCGGTATACGTACCGGCGGATGACTTGACTGACCCGTCTCCGGCCACCACCTTCTCGCACCTTGACGCGACCGTGGTACTGAGCCGTGACATCGCTTCCAAGGGTATTTACCCGGCGATCGATCCGCTCGACTCCACCTCCCGTCAGCTGGATCCGCTGGTGATTGGTGAGCAGCACTACAACGTTGCCCGTGGCGTTCAGAACGTTCTGCAGCGTTACAAGGAACTGAAAGACATCATCGCGATCCTGGGTATGGACGAGCTGTCAGAAGACGACAAGCTGATCGTTTCCCGTGCGCGTAAGATCGAACGCTTCCTGTCTCAGCCGTTCCACGTAGCAGAAGTATTTACCGGTTCCCCTGGTAAGTACGTGTCTCTGAAGGAAACTATCGCCAGCTTCGAAGGTATCCTGAACGGTGACTACGACGACATGCCGGAGCAGGCCTTCTACATGTGCGGTGGTATCGAAGAGGCAATCGAGAAGGCTAAGGCAATGAAAGAGAAAGAAGGCAAGTAAACCTCCTTCTTCCCTTTCTGACCCAAGAGGCGTAAGAAATGGCTATGACCGTACATTGTGACGTCGTAAGTGCCGAGGAAAAAATTTACTCCGGTCTGGTGGAGATGCTGATCGCCACCGGTACCGAGGGTGAGCTTGGTATCCAGTTTGGCCATGCTCCGCTGCTGTCTGCGCTCAAGCCGGGCGCAGTGCGGATCATCAAGCAGGGTGGCACCGAGGAGATTCTGTACGTTTCAGGTGGCTACCTGGAAGTGCAGCCTAACCTGGTTACCCTGATGGCTGATTCTGCGGTTCGTGCAAAAGATGTAGACGAAGCCGCAGCACTGGAAGCCCAGAAGGAAGCCGAGAAGGCACTGGCGAATAAGACAGGCGAGTTTGAGTACTCCCGGGCCGCCGCCGAGCTGGCAGAAGCCGCCGCTCAGCTGCGTACCATCCAGAAACTGCGCAAGAACCTGCGTTAAGCAGGCTTGCGTCAGTGCCCGGACTGGCCTGACAGTGAACCGCATCCTCAGGTGGAGGGCTCTGTGTTTCCTACCGGAAACAGAGGGGTTTCCGCCGGGACGCGGTTTTTTATTTTCTACCGGATAAAGAGTTTGGAGCTGTACGCCCCATGAACCCGCTACACGTTGTGATCCTGGCCGCCGGTCAGGGTTCAAGGATGAAATCCGCCCTGCCGAAGGTATTGCACCCGGTAGCCGGCAAGCCCATGTTGCACCATGTGGTCGACACCGCAAAGCAACTGGGCGCGGAGAAAATTCACACGGTGATCGGCCATGGCGCGGACCAGGTACGGGCGTCGCTGCATGACGACTCGGTGAACTGGGTGCTCCAGACCGAACAACTGGGTACCGGCCATGCCGTGGCCCAGGCCCTGCCGGACCTGCCGGATAACGCCCGGGTACTGATACTCTATGGCGATGTTCCGCTGACCCGTAAAGACACCCTGGAGGCCATGGTCAGTGACCTGGACGACAGCAACCTGGCCCTGCTGACCGTGGATATGGACAACCCTCACGGTTATGGCCGGATTGTCCGTAACGACCAGGGGCAGGTTCAGGCGATTGTTGAGCAGAAAGACGCTACCGCCGAGCAGCAGGATATCAACGAAGTAAACACCGGCATCCTGGCGGTATCGGCCAGCCACCTGAAAAGCTGGTTGCCGACGTTATCCAACAGTAATGCCCAGGGTGAATACTACCTGACCGACATCATTGCCATGGCTGTGGATAACGGCCTGTCGGTCACGGTTTCGCAGCCCCTGAACCCGTTTGAAGTGCAGGGTGTGAATAACCGCCTGCAGCTGGCCGAGCTGGAACGCTGGTATCAGAGCCAGCAGGCCGAGCGCCTGATGACCGAAGGTGCCACCCTGGCCGACCCGGCCCGCATTGATGTTCGCGGCGAGCTGACCATTGGTAACGACCTGTGGATTGACGTCAACGCCGTGTTCGAAGGCAAGGTAAGCCTTGGCAGCAACGTGGTGATCGGGCCCAACTGCGTGATCAAGGATGCCACCATTGCCGATGGCGCTGAGATAAAAGCCAACAGCGTCATCGAAGGTGCCGTGGTGGGTGCCAACGCCCAGATTGGCCCGTTTGCCCGCCTGCGCCCGGGCACCGAGCTGGCTGCCAATACCAAGGTTGGCAACTTTGTGGAAACCAAGAAAGCCGTGGTGGGTGAGGGCAGCAAGATCAACCACCTGAGCTACGTGGGCGATGCCTCACTGGGCCGGAATGTGAATGTTGGTGCAGGCACCATCACCTGTAACTATGATGGCGTGAACAAGCACAAGACGGTGTTGGGCGATGGCGTATTTGTGGGTTCCAACACCTCGCTGGTGGCCCCGGTGTCTGTTGCGGACCAGGCGACCATCGGTGCCGGTTCCACCATCACCCGGGACATCAGTGAAGGCGAACTGGCCGTGGCCCGCGGCAAGCAGCGAAACATCTCCGGCTGGGAACGGCCGAAAAAAGCGTAAAGACCGATTAACGAACAGGTGACAACAGCATGTGTGGGATTGTAGGAGCGGTATCTGAACGGGACGTCCAGGGTATTTTGCTGGAGGGCCTGCGCCGCCTTGAATACCGGGGTTACGACTCCGCCGGTATGGCCGTGATCAGCAGCGCCGACCAGGTACAGCGGGCCCGGGAAGTGGGCAAGGTAGCTGCCCTGGCAGACGCCATCGCCGCGAACCCGGTTGCCGGCCATGTGGGCATTGCCCACACCCGCTGGGCGACCCATGGCGAGCCGTCCAAGCTCAACGCCCATCCGCATATGTCTGGCGACCGCCTGGCCATCGTTCATAACGGCATCATCGAAAACTACCAGGAACTGCGGGACGAACTGAAAGCCGAGGGCTTCGAGTTCACGTCCCAGACCGACACCGAGGTAGTGGCGCACCTGATCGCTAAAAACTACCGGGCCGGTGGCGGCCTGTACCAGGCGGTGAAAACCGCCCTGGATCGCCTGCGCGGTGCCTATGCCCTGGCCGTTGTCCACGCTGATGAGCCGGATCACATGGTAGTCTGCCGTCAGGGCAGCCCGCTGGTAATTGGTGTGGGAATCGGTGAAAACTTCATCGCTTCCGATCAGCTGGCCCTGCTGCCGGTGACCGACCGTTTCATGTTCCTAGAAGAAGGCGATATTGCCGACATCCGCAAAGGCAGCATCGAGATCCATGACCGCGAAGGCATAGCCGTAGAGCGCGCCATTACCCGTTTCGAGCACGGTGCCGATTCCGCCGACAAGGGCGAATACCGCCACTACATGCTCAAGGAAATCTACGAGCAGCCGAAAGTGATCAAGGCCACCATGGAAGGCCGCATCACCGACAGCCGTGTGCTGGAACAGGCCCTGGGCACCGACGCCGCCAACCTGCTGGAAAACGTGCGCCATGTGCAGATCATCGCCTGTGGTACTTCCTACCACGCCGGCATGGTGGCCCGTTACTGGATTGAAGACCTGGCCGGCATCCCTTGCTCCGTGGAAGTCGCCTCCGAGTTCCGCTACCGTAAGCACGTGATCCAGCCGGATACCCTGTTCCTGTGCATCTCCCAGTCCGGCGAAACCGCCGATACCCTGGCCGCACTTCGCCAGGCCAAGAAAGCCGGTTTCCGGGCGGCCCTGGCCATCTGCAACGTACCGGGCAGCTCCCTGGTGCGGGAATCCGACCTGGTGATCATGACCCAGGCCGGCCCCGAGATTGGCGTAGCCTCCACCAAGGCGTTCACCACCCAGCTTACCGCACTGCTGATCTTCACCCTGGCCCTGGCCCGTCACAACGGCCTGAGCGAAGAGAAGGAAGCGGAGATCGTGGCTGCTATCCACCAGCTGCCGAAGCAGGTCAGCGATGTGCTGGCACTGGATGCAGACATCGAAGAAATGTCCAAGGCCTTTATGGACAAGCACCACAGCCTGTTCCTGGGCCGTGGCTCCCAGTTCCCGGTGGCCATGGAAGGGGCGCTCAAGCTTAAAGAGATCTCCTACATCCATGCCGAAGCCTATCCGGCCGGTGAGCTCAAGCACGGCCCGCTGGCGCTGGTGGACAGCGAGATGCCGGTGGTCACCGTGGCACCGAACAACGACCTGGTTGAGAAGCTGAAGTCCAACCTGGAAGAAGTCCGGGCCCGGGGTGGCGAGCTGTTTGTATTTGCCGACAAGGCCGCACAGGTGAAAGCGGAAGAGGGCATCCATGTGATGCAGATTCCGTCGGTACACGAGATTACCGCGCCGATTGTCTACACCGTGCCATTGCAGTTGCTGTCTTACCACGTTGCTGTTATCAAGGGCACCGACGTAGACCAGCCCCGTAACCTGGCCAAGAGTGTGACGGTGGAATAAGCACGGTCACCCGTGCCAAAAGCCTCCGTTATGCTCACCAGCATCCGGGGGCTTTTTTGTTTTCAGATGACCTGAAGCAAGTTTTTGGCCCCGCCGTACGTTTAAGTACGGAGCGTTGATCAACCCCCGGCTGGGTAACCTATGCATATATATCAAGGAAGGTAACAGTTGCCTGTTGCATACTTCCCCGGCCACTACTTCAAGAAGAATTTCAGCAATGCCCGATAGCGTCTTTTCCGGTTTCACCCAGAATTTCCTAGGTAAGGCTCCAGTCTGGTACAAACAGGTCATTATCCTGTTCCTGGTTGCCAACCCGATTGTGATGGCGGTATTCGGGCCCACGGTGGCGGGCTGGTTACTGATCGGCGAATTCATCTTCACCCTGGCCATGGCCCTGAAGTGTTATCCCCTGCTGCCGGGTGGTTTGCTGGCCGTGGAGGCGTTGCTGATCGGGCTCACCAACACCGATGCGGTGTATCACGAAGTACTGATCAACTTCCCCGTTATCCTGCTGCTGATGTTCATGGTGGCAGGTATCTACTTCATGCAGGAACTGCTGCTGGTCACCTTCACCCAGATACTGGTGGGGGTGCGCTCCAAGTCGGCGCTCTCGCTGCTGTTCTGTGGTGCCGCAGCGGTTTTGTCAGCATTCCTGGATGCCCTTACGGTAACCGCGGTCATCATCAGTGTGGCGGTGGGTTTTTACTCGGTGTACCACAAGGTGGCCTCCGGCAAGGGTTACCAGCAGAAAGACCACAATGCCAACAGCGATGCCGAAGTGGTGGAACTGCACCGGGAAGACCTGGAAAACTTCCGGGCATTCTTGCGCAGCCTGTTGATGCACGGTGCCATTGGTACCGCCCTCGGTGGCGTGGCCACTATGGTTGGCGAACCCCAGAACCTGCTGATCGCCAAGGTGGTTGGCTGGGATTTCGTGGGCTTCTTCCTGCATATGGCACCGGTGAGTATTCCGGTACTGATTGCCGGCCTGTTTACCTGCTGGGCGCTGGAGAAGCTGCGCTGGTTCGGCTACGGCGGTCGCCTGCCCAAGCCGGTACGCCAGGTGTTGCAGGAATACGCCGATAATGAAAGAGCCAGCCGCACCAAGTCCGACAAGGCCGCCCTGTGGGTACAGGCAGCCGCCGCGGTGATCCTGGTGCTGGGCCTGGCTTTCCATGTGGCTGAAGTGGGGCTGATCGGCCTGCTGGTGATCATCCTGGTCACTTCCTTTACCGGTGTGATCGACGAGCACCAGATCGGCAAAGCCTTCCAGGAATCCCTGCCGTTCACCTCACTGCTGGTGGTGTTCTTTGCCATCGTGGCGGTGATCCACGAACAGCACCTGTTCAAGCCCATCATCGAATACGTACTGAGCCTGCCGGAAGGCCAGCAACCGGGCATGTTCTTCATTGCCAACGGCCTGCTGTCCATGATCAGCGACAACGTGTTCGTGGCCACCGTATACATCAGCGAAGTAAAACAGGCCCTGGATGCCGGCGCCATCAGCTTTGACCACTTCCAGACCCTGGCTGTAGCCATAAACACCGGCACCAACCTGCCCAGCGTGGCCACCCCCAACGGCCAGGCCGCGTTCCTGTTCCTGCTCACCTCCGCCATCGCCCCGCTGGTTCGCCTGTCCTACGGCAAGATGGTGATTATGGCGCTGCCGTACACAGTGGTGATGGGTGGCGTAGGCCTGTACATGGTGACCCACGCGTTCTGATTCTCGACCCCGATAACAGCCTCATCTGACGCCCGTGCCGCTTTCACAAAGCTCCACGGGCGTTCTTGTTTCTGCTGCATAGTCTGTATATAGTGACCAAGTCCTTGGTTGACTACCATATATTGTGATCAAAGCGTGATCACTCAGGTAGTCGGGAATCCGGTGAGAATCCGGAACTGACGCGCAGCGGTATTGGGGAACAAGCGTGGCATAAAGACACTGGTAAGCGCCGGGAAGTCGCCACGCAAGGCCGAACCAACAGGTTCACGCCCCTGAGTCCGAAGACCTGCCGGGGATAGACACTGCACCTTCGCGTTTATAAAGGTGAGCAGGCGGGTTTTGGTTTTTTTGCCACGAAATCCACGGAAGAATACGGAAAGAAAAGACTTACTGATTTTTTTGCCACGAAATCCACGAAAAAACACGAACAAAGATTTACTACGAAAAGAAAAAAGCTTTTTATCTTTTCCTTTCGTGTTTTTTCGTGGATTTCGTGGCAAAACAGTCCCTTTCTTTTCATTTTTCCGTGTCCTTCCGTGGCAAAAACCTCCCCCTTCTCCCAAACGCAAAGGCTGCACCACCACGCGTACACAAGGAGAAGTCCCATGTCTGCCATCCTGTCCCCCGAGCCCCCGGCGGTTGCCGCTACCGAATCCCTTCAGGTCATCAAACGCAACGGCACCCTCGTTGGCTTTAACCCTTCCAAGATCACCGTCGCCGTTACCAAGGCCTTCCTTGCGGTAGAAGGCGACCAGGCCGCCGGCTCCGCCCGCATCAACGACGCTGTGCACCGGGTCACCGAGCAAGTGGTGCAGGCCATCAGCCGGCGCCTGAAGGCCGGTGGCAAGGTGCATATTGAAGACATCCAGGACCAGGTAGAACTGGCCCTGATGCGAGCGGAAGAACAGAAAGTCGCCCGGGCCTACGTGCTGTACCGGGAAGAGCACGCCCGCAAGCGCGCCATTGAAGAACCCATGGAAGCGCACCCGCACCTGACCGTGAAAAAAGCCGACGGCAGCGTGGCGCCGCTGGATTTGGGTTTGATGAAACTGCAGGTAGAGCAGGCCGCGACCGGGCTGGACGGCATTGAGGGCGAGTCCCTGGTGGAGGAAGCCCTGCGTAACCTGTACGACGGCATTGCCGAAACCGAAGTATTGTCTGCCCTGATCATGACTGCCCGGGGCCGCATAGAACGGGAGCCGGACTACAGTGCCGTCACTGCCCGCCTGTTGCTGGAACAGTTACGGCTGGAGGCGGCCGAGGAGCTGGATTTGCCCCGCAACCAACCCCTTGCAGAAAGTTATCCACAGGCCCTGAGCGCCTTTGTTCACGCCGGTATCCGCTATGAGCTGCTGGACGAGGCCCTGGCCGCGTTTGACCTGGAACGCCTCGGCGCAGCCCTGAAACCCGAGCGCGACCACCAGTTCGGATTCCTCGGCCTGCAAACCCTGTACGACCGTTACTTCCTGCACTGGAACGGCGCCCGACTGGAACTGCCCCAGGTATTCTTCATGCGCGTGGCCATGGGCCTGGCCCTGCGGGAAGACGACCCCAACGCCCGCGCCATCGAGTTCTACAACCTGCTGTCCAGCTTCGACTACATGGCCAGTACGCCGACATTGTTCAACAGCGGCACCCGCCATTCCCAGCTGTCCTCCTGCTACCTGACCACCGTGCAGGACGACCTGGACGGCATTTACGGGGCCATCAAAGACAACGCGCTGCTCTCCAAATGGGCCGGCGGCCTGGGCAACGACTGGACCCCGGTGCGGGCGCTCGGCTCCCACATCAAAGGCACCAACGGCCAGAGCCAGGGCGTGGTGCCGTTCCTGAAAGTCGTCAACGACACCGCCGTGGCGGTCAACCAGGGCGGCAAGCGCAAAGGCGCGGTCTGTGCCTACCTGGAAAGCTGGCACCTGGACATCGAAGAGTTCCTGGAACTGCGCAAGAACACCGGCGACGAACGCCGCCGCACCCACGACATGAACACCGCCAACTGGGTGCCGGATTTGCTGATCGAACGCATGCGTGAAGACCGGGACTGGACCCTGTTCTCCCCCAGCGATACGCCGGATCTGCACGACCTGTACGGCAATGCCTTCCGCGAGCGTTACCAGCACTACGAAGCCCTGGCCGAGCAAGGCAAGATCAAGCTGTTCAAGAAAATTCCGGCCAAGCAGCTGTGGCGCAAAATGCTCACTGTGCTGTTCGAAACCGGCCACCCCTGGATCACCTTCAAAGACCCCTGCAACCTGCGCTCGCCGCAGCAGCATCAGGGCGTGGTGCACAGCTCCAACCTGTGTACCGAAATCACCCTGAACACCAGCGCCGACGAAATCGCCGTGTGCAACCTGGGCTCTGTAAACCTGGCGGCCCACATCAAGGACGGCGAGCTGGATGTACAACGCCTGGAACGCACCGTAAACACCGCCGTACGCATGCTCGACAACGTTATCGACATCAACTTCTACGCGGTGCTCCAGGCCAGGAATTCCAACCTCAAACACCGCCCGGTGGGCCTGGGCCTGATGGGTTTCCAGGATGCCCTGTACCAACTCGGCCTGCCTTACACCAGCCCGGAAGCGGTGGAGTTTGCCGACGTGGCCATGGAGCAGCTCAGCTACTTCGCCATCCGCGCCTCCGCCACCCTGGCCGGCGAACGCGGTGCCTACGAAAGCTACGAAGGCTCCCTGTGGCAGCAGGGCATCCTGCCCTTCGACTCCATCGCTCTTTTAAAAGAGGCGAGGAAAGACGGCGACTTGTCCCTGAACACCGACAGCCGCCTGGACTGGACCCCGGTGCGGGAGCTGATCGCCAAACACGGCATGCGCAACAGCAACGTCATGGCCATCGCGCCCACGGCCACCATCTCCAACATCGTCGGCGTGTCCCAGTCCATTGAACCGGCGTACCAGAACCTGTTTGTGAAATCGAACCTGTCCGGCGAGTTCACCGTGGTGAACCCTTCACTGGTGCGGGATCTGAAAGCCGAAGGCCTGTGGGACAACGTGATGGTGAACGACCTGAAATACTTCGACGGCAGCGTGCAGCAGATCGACCGCATACCGGCGGAACTCAAAGCCCGCTACGCCACCGCCTTCGAAATCGACGCCCGCTGGCTGGTAGAAGCCGCCGCCCGCCGCCAGAAATGGCTGGACCAGGCCCAGAGCCTGAACCTGTACATGGCCGAACCCAGCGGTAAAAAGCTTGATGCCCTGTACCAGTTGGCCTGGGAACGCGGCCTGAAAACCACCTACTACCTGCGCTCCCTGGGCGCCACCGGCGCCGAAAAAACCGCCCCGGTGACTGCCCCGCAGCCGCAGGTTTGCAGCATCGATGACCCGGACTGCGAGGCCTGTCAGTAACTGGCAAATCAATCTAAAAGGAGCGAACCATGCTGAACTGGGACGACGAATCAAAACCCGCACCGCAAGCCGCAAACCCCGAAGGCCCGGCACCGGTTAACGTAGACGACAAACGCGTCATCAACGGCGAAACCGACATCAACCAACTGGCACCCTTCAAGTACCCCTGGGCCTGGGAATACTTCATGAACGCCAACAAAAACCACTGGACTCCGCTGGACGTCAACATGGCCCAGGACGTCCACGACTACCACCACCGCCTGACCCCGGCAGAAAAGCACGTGTACGAAAACGTACTGGCCTACCTCACAACCTCCGACATCCTGGCCATGCGCAACATCGGCCTGGCGGTGATGGAAAAAATGAGCGCCCCGGAGCTGCAAATCTACCAGGCCCGCCAGGTGTACGAAGAAGCCCTGCACACCTGGACCTACCAGCACTGCATCGAAACCCTCAACCTGGACCAGAGCGAAATCTACAACCGCTACCGGGTGGTGCCCCAGATCAACGGCAAGATCCAGCTGGCCAATCGCCGGCTGGATGCCGCCATGCGCTCCGACATGAACCTGCGCAACCCGGACGACCTGCAGGAATTCATCATGTCTTACCTGTTCTTCGCCGCCGTGTTTGAAGGCTGCTGGTTCTACAACGGCTTCAGCCCCATCTTCGCCCTGCAGCGCCGGGGCCTGATGCGCGGCACCGGTGAACAGCTGCAGTACATCCTGCGGGACGAAGCCATGCACTTCTCCTTCGGCCTGAAAGTGGTCAACCAGATTTTGGAGGAAGAAAACATCAGCTTTGACCCCAAAGCCGTGCGCGACATGTGGGACGAATCTGAAGCGGCTGAGATGGCTTACGCCAACTACATTCTGCGCGACCCGATTATGGGTTACTCGGCGGAATACCACACCGAGCAGTTCCGGTTTGTGGCCAACCGGAGGGCGCGCACGGTAGGGCTGGAAGAGCCGTTCCCGGGGGCGAAAAACGTCTCGCCCTGGCTGGACGAGCAAGCCACCCTGCGCAAGGAGAAGAACTTCTTTGAGACCCGGGTAATTGAATACCAGACCGGCGCTCAGCTGGAGTGGTAAGCAGGTAGGGGGAGCAGAGCTGTCCGATATGTCGGGCAGCTCCGGTAGGGTTATTTCCGCGCCATGGCTTCCAGCATCCGGTTCACTGCGTCCAGATGCTCTGGCTCGTTGTGGCTCATGCCCTGGAAACAGGCGCAGATATCCAGGAAATCCTTCAGCTCGGTGCGCTGGGCCATCTTCATCAGCCGCTTGGTCAGCCGCGTTGCTTTGGGCGGCTGGCTGGCCATTTTGCTTGCCATCTTCAGGGCTACCGGCATCAGCTCATCGGCTGGTACCACATCCATCACAATGCCCAGTTCCTTCGCTTCCGCGGCGCCTACGATGCGGCCGGTCAGCGTCAGCTCGAAAGCACGCTGGTAACCAATCAGCCGTTGCATAAACCAGGCGCCACCGTCGCCGGGAATGATGCCCAGATTCAGGAACGTCTCGCCGAACTTGGCGGAGTCCGCAGCAATTCGGATATCCGCCATGTTGGCCAGATCAAACCCGGCGCCAATGGCTGGCCCGTTCACCGCGGCAATCACCGGCACCTCCACCGCCTGCATCGCCAGGGGAATACGCTGGATACCCTTGCGATAGCGCTCTGCACACTCAGCGGGATTGCCAGCGAAATCGCCGCTGCGGTTAGCCATATCGCGGATGTTGCCACCGGCACTGAACGCCGACCCCGCCCCGGTGATCACCAGCACGGATACGTCCTGGCAGTGGTTGACCCACTCTGCTGTGGTGACGATGTCATCAATCAGGTGGGAGCCTGTGAGGGCATTGCGCAGGTCGTGCCGGTTCAGGGTCAGCACGGCCACCCCGTTTTCCAGGCTGAGCAGGGCATCCGTAAGTTGGGGCAAGCTGGCCATCGTGGAGTCCTTGTTCTGTAAATTCAGGGCGATTGTCTCCCTATGATTGGCCCATGCCAAGAACCTTCGATCGCCTTGGCCAGGGGCCCGTGCTGCATGAACCAACAAACAGTGGAGTTATACGAACCCGTTCGCAAAACTCCGGGGAAATGCATGGGAAAAGTTAGTAACCTTCTGATATGTTTAGGAAGTGGTGTTTTCAGGGGCGGAGTTATACGCCCCTAAGTAGGAGCAGGGGTGGCTCGAATCAGGGCGTATAACTCCGGCGGTAGCCGTGGTTCGTTTTCTTAGGTTGTTGTTTTTGTTTAGAAAAATTAAAAATTTCGGGCGCGTTTTGGTTGGAATTATACGAATGCGGGATATACGAACTCGTTCGTAGAATTCACTGTTAAGCCCCTACTAGGAGATAACATGGCTGCTAAGAAGAAATCAGTAGAGGTGGTTCCTCTTGTCGATGAAGAAGGGAACTCTCCTCGCCCTCGTCTTCATAAACTTCAGATCAATAACTTCAGATCAATTGGGACTGAGAAAGTTGAGATCGAGCTTGACGACATCGTTGTTCTTGTCGGGCCTAATAATGTCGGTAAAAGCAGTATTTTGAGGGCTTATGAAACTGTAATGTCCCACGGCTCCAAGGATGGAAGACTGACAATAAACGATTTCCCCAATGGGCAAGTCGACCCAGAAAATCTGCCTACAATTGAATTGCATACAATCGTGTTTGATGATGCACCGGGTGAAAGATGGCTTGAGCCCACTGCAGATAGCGAGTGGTTAATCCGTGAAAAATGGGTTTGGGACAGCCCAAATAAAGACCCCAAGAGACAAGGGTTCGATACTCAAAAAAATGACTGGGATGATCAAGTTCCTTGGGGAGCACCGAACGTTGCTAACTCTCGGCGCCCCCTTCCACATAGGATAGATGCTTTCGCAACACCAGAAAAGCAAGCAGCTGAAATAAGCAAGCTAATTACCAGCATGCTAAAGGAAAAAATATCAGAAATTAAGTCAGACCCTGAGCAAGAACAGTCCGATTATGAATTGATACTAGATAGAATTCGGCAGCTTCAGACAAAAGTCGTCCAAGCGACCGAGGACGAAATCAAAGTGATCGAAAGTGAAGTATCCGAGTATTTGAGCAAGTTATTTCCTAAACACCAAATAAAATTCGATGCAAAGCCAGAAGCTGATCTTGAAGGAGCATATCAGCCCTTCAAAGGTAATGCGGATCTTCTTATGGGGCCAGAAGACGGTTACTTTAGTACTATTGAGCACCAAGGGAGTGGTGCAAGGAGAACTCTGTTATGGGCAACATTAAAATACTTATCTGAATCTCAGGATAAAAAGGGTTCTCGACCACATGTGCTATTGCTGGATGAGCCTGAAATATGCCTGCACCCTTCCGCTATTCGGGAGGCTAGGTCGGTCCTTTATGATTTACCGGAGAGCGGTAATTGGCAGGTTATGATCACATCGCACTCTCCTATATTTATAGATTTGTCGAAAGACAATACGACCATAATCAGAGTGTTTCGAGACGAAGACAGTGAGGTTAAGAGTACAACATTATATCGTCCTGAAAGAGCCAAGCTGGACGAAGATGATAAAAGAAATTTGAAGTTGATGAATGTCTGTGATCCTTATGTACATGAGTTTTTCTTTGGTGGAAGACAAGTCATTGTTGAGGGTGACACTGAATATACAGCTTTCTCGATGTTAAAAGAGTTCTACCCAGATGAATATGGTGATGTTCAGATTATTAGGGCAAGGGGGAAAGGAATTATTCCGTCAGTAGCCAAAGTGCTTAAACAATTCTCTAAGTCGTTTTGCATTCTTCACGATACCGATGAGGAGCTTACGGCTAATGGGAAGAAAAATCCTGCCTGGGGTATGAATAGTACTATCGCAGACTTACAGGAAGAGGACGGAAGTGTAAATCTCGTTGCTTGCAAGACCTGTTTCGAAACGGCTCTTTTCGGGGAAGAAGTAAAAAACGAGAAGCCATATAATGCGCTAGTGCGGATTAGAGAGGATGAAAATGTTCGCGCAAAAGTAAAAGCTTTGCTCGATTACCTGATTGGTGTGGAGGGATCGGTTCTACCAGAGAACTGCATACACTGGGGGGCCGTTGAGGAGCTGGCTTAACAATCGGCTGCACGGCGACCGATTTTCCGCCGCTCTTCGGCTCCAAACCGGCGCGTGAGCCGGGCGTTACAGGGAATTGCAAAGCAGGTCATGAGAAGGGAAGCGGTAGTCGAGCATATTGAGCTCAACCCTCTCGGAGAGTTCCGGATGGGTTGTGATGCCTACGGCATGACGATCAAAACGAATTTCGGTGAAATTGAGACGTTTAGGGATGTCCCGGTCATGATTGGACAAACCGATCACTCAAAGTTTGTTGAGCAGTCGTCATGCAAAGGTTATCTCCTTATCAAAGGTGCGTTTGCCACCTACATCGTGGATATCAAAGATCAAACCATTAGTGTTTACAGAGCTACCGTGCGTGGCGTTAACAATGAGTGGTGTGACGAAAACCCGATCTACGGCAAAGAAACTTGTCACGTACAGGGCTTTAGCCGTCACTACCATCTCCAGTTTCCCTTCGTAAGAAAGGATCGTTTCCATCAGGTTTTCGGAGACTACGAAGCCCTGCGTAGGCGCCAAATTCAGGAGCTGACCAATGCCCTGTAACAAGTCAATCAAGTTCGTTCCGGCCTTCGGCCTCCACCGGACGCCCCTGTCGGGCCGCCGCTTATTTCAGCGTTATATGCTAATCCAAGGGTCGTATAAATGGGTAAAATATTAAAATCTTCTGCTCTAATCTTTTTGTTCACCTCAACTGTTGGGTGTGCATTAAGCAGCGACATTCACAAAAAGACTTGTACCAGTGATTGGTATTCGCAAGTGGAAAAGCAAGTGACAACTGGAGACGGCAGAGGGCATGGGCCGGATTTGGGCTCTGGCGAATGGCGATCAGTAGTAGAGTTTAAGCTCGGAATTCGCGGCAATCCGGACGTACCGCCAAAGAATACGGATCAATGGTGTGATTATATTAATAGGAACTATATCAAATAGCGCACATAACAATGCGCTCAAATACGCTCCGCACCTGCGGGGCTGCGCCGGACACAAAAAACCGTGGTTCGTTTCACTCTACCACAGCCTTTTGTGCCGTTTAGCTTAGCGTTATACGTAAAAGAAGAATCGAGCATGTCTACCAGACAACCACAATTTGAAGAGATAGTTGATCAGCTAAGTAAAGCTGTGCCTATCTTGAAATCTGAGGGTTTAGATGGCTCGGTTAAAGATACTGAGAAACTGATTAGTCGCATTCAAGGTATGGGCAGCATCATCCCATCACACAAGAATGGTCTTTACTCCATTCTTCGCATGATGCTCGAGTCAAATACTTACTATGACTCAAAAGCTGGCGAGTGCTTGGACCAAGCATTTGTCCTGATGAAAGAGGCCTTGGGTGAAAACGTATAACCAGGCGGTCAACCGGACGCCAAAAGCGGGGCGCTTTTGGTTCCCTCCGCTGCGCTCCGGCGCCGGTTACCGCAGGCGTTATACGCCCATTGAGTATTGAGTGATTTTTAGATCTGGGATGTTATGTCAATAAAGAATATACAAAAATTAAAACGGTTCGGTATCTTTCATAATCACACGAACACCAATGCCAAGGATTTTGGAAAATACAACCTGTTTTATGGTTGGAACGGTAGCGGGAAATCTACGCTTTCAGGTATATTTAGGTGCATCGAAAATAAATCTAATTCAGAAAAATTCCCTTCTTCTGAGTTTATAGTAGGTATTGACGGCAGCACCGCAATTACACAATCGAATATCGCTCAATCTAGCCTAAACGTATACACCTTCAATCAAGACTTCATTGACGAAAATATTTCATGGAATAGCGTTGTCAAAAGTATTTTACTTGTAGACAAAGCCAAAATTGAAGAGCGCAAAAAGCTGGAAGAGTTGAAGAAAGCGCAAAGAACCGATTCCGAAGCATTCAGCAAAGAAGCGTCAGAAATAAAGAACCTGGAAAGCGCCATTTCAAAATTTGGAACTGACAGCGCTCGTCGCTTGAAAATGAGCCTCCAATCTATTGATACGTCCGATAGCCATTATCTTAATTATAATAGAAAAAAGTTTGAATCCTTTATCACCTCAAACCTCCAAGCAACGAAAACAGACGCCCCGCTTCTTGATGAAGAGAAAATCGTCGAAATAACCAATGCGGCTAAACCAAATCAAAAGAACCCTATCAGTTTCACTAAACAGAGCATAAGTCAGGAAACTTTTGCCAAGGCGAAAGATCGCCTTGATGATCTTCTAAACACCAGTGTGGTGAGCAAAACTATTCAACGGCTTGTTGAGCATGGAGATATAAAATCTTGGGTGGAGACCGGCCTTACTCTTCACAAGCGTCACGATACAAACCAATGTGAATTTTGCGGTAACACCATCACTGAAGAGCGGATCAAACGGCTTGAGGCCCATTTCAATGATGATTACAAAGCCTTCCAAGAGCGGCTTGTAAAGGCTGATAGCTGGCTTTCAGGTCAATACATACAAGCTCCAATGCTTCCAGCGGCAAGTGACTTTTACGAAGAACTTAAAAAGAAATACAGTGAAGCCTGTGCAGATTTGGAAAAAGCTATTATAGACCTGAACGAAGAAATATCAGCTTGGCACACTGCCCTGAAGGAAAAGACTGAAAATCCGCTTGAAACAGGTCGTTCAGTAGAGGCTATCAAAGAATCGTCCGTACAATCTTTCAATGATGCCATGGCCGCTATTAGTGCAACTGTTGAAAAACACAATCACAAATCAGCCAACTTTAAAGAAGAAACAGACAAAGCCAAGAAACAGCTTGAGCTTCATTATGTCACCACTGAAGTTAAGGATTTTGGTTACCACGACAAGAAAATTGAGGTTGCTAAACGCGCAGCCGAAAACGATGATTTAAGAAGAGCAATAAATAATAGAAATACCGAAATTCGAAATCTTGAAGAGTCGCTGTCAAATGAAGGTCTGGGGGCTGATCAGTTTAACGAATCGCTTCACAAGTTTCTTGGTCGCAGTGAAATAACTCTTAATTTTAATCCGGCAAAAAAAGGTTATGAAATACTTCGAAATGATACTGATCTGGTGGAAGGAAATCTGAGTGAAGGTGAGAAAACTGCCATTGCGTTCGTTTACTTTATAACCAAGCTAAAAGAAAACGACAACAAAATGGAGAACACTATTGTTGTAGTCGATGATCCAGTATCAAGCTTTGATTCAAACCACCTGTTCCATGCATATTCGTTCCTTAGAAGTAATTGTGATAAAGCAAAACAGTTGTTTGTATTTACACACAACTTCACCTACTTCAAATTAATTAGAGATTGGTTCGAAGGGATAAACCGTAATAGGAGAAGAAAGCACCCACCTAAAGAACCGAATGCGTGCTTTTATACCATTGAGGCGTCAACAGCAATTCCCCGTCATTCGACATTCAAAGACGCTGATCCCAGCTTGGTGAACTACAATTCAGAATACCATTACATTTTTTCAAAGCTCTATGCATACAGAAACAGCCCAGAATTATCACGGGATGAGGCATTCTTGACGGCTAATCTTGCGAGGAAATTGCTTGAATCTTTCTTTAGCTTCAAGTTTCCAAAGTATCGAAGTGATATTGCCCAGTTAATGGATCGTGGTCTGAAGGGTTGTGAAGTTACGGATGAAGCGACAAAGGAAAAGATTTACCGATTCATCAATAAATATTCTCATAGTATTGTTATTGAGATTAATGAGGATTCTTCGGAAAACCTTGTTGGTGAAAGTCAAAATGTGATTGGTGATATTTTTGCTTGGCTTCAAGAAGTCGATGAGGTTCATTACAATGAAATGCTTGAAGTTGTGCAATGATTAGTGACTAAGCGTATAACAAGGTCAGGCACGGCGACGTCTTTTTCGTTGCGGCTTCGCCTCCACTACAAAGCCGCGCATGCTGCAGGCGTTATAAATAAGGGAGGAGCCAACTATGGAGTGGCGCAAGGACGATTACCTAATCACTGACGATAATTCCAAGGTGCAACTGGATATCGTCCACCGCTTGCTTTCGGCAACCTATTGGGGTGACCGCCGCCCCCGAGAAACCGTCGAGCGCATGATTGCTGGCTCCATCTGCTTCAGTCTTTACCGTGGTGCCATGCAAATTGGTTTTGGGCGTGCAGTAACCGATGGCGCTACGTTTACTTGGGTCGCGGATATTGTGGTTGAGCCAGATTTTCGGGGCGCTGGACTGGGGCAGTGGCTCATGGAGTGTTTGGTTTCGCACCCAGCCATAAAGGGAACTCAAATGGTGTTGCAAACCCGAGATGCTCAAGGGTTGTACGAGAAGTTTGGCTTCTCTGGAAATAGTGCTCTCATGAGCACCAAAGTCACTGATTTATAATAAAATGTTATGCACAGGGAGAGATAGGTGCCATTGTTTGAAACAGAGAGGTTGATTGCAAGGAAGCTGTCCCATCAAGACGTTCCGATGCTCACCGCAATGCTCAGTGATCCAGAAGTCATGAAGTTCTCAGTCCGTGGAGTTTGTGACGAAGAAGCTACCCGAAAATTCGTTGATTGGTGCCTTGAGTGCTACGCCTCTCATGGGATAGGGCCATGGGCATTGTGTGAGAAAGAATCAGGGAATTTTATCGGCTTCTGTGGCGTTGGGCCGGAGATGGTTGGCGATGTTGAGGAGATCAACCTAGGTTATCGTCTGGCGCGCAGGTTCTGGCATCAGGGGTATGCGAAAGAAGCAGTAAAAGGTGTTCTCCGGTATGCTTTCGACCAAAAACACTGTGAGTCGGTAATTGTTATTATCGAGCCGGAGCATACAGCTTCCGTCAGGGTCACGGAGAAGGTCGGGTTCGAAGACTATACGATTCGAGAGTTCCATGCCCGACCTGTGCGGGTGTATCGAATGTCGTGCGGCGACTGGGCATTGCATAACAAATTGTTGTAGTGCGTTTCGGGCCTGGCGGCCCTACACCGGACGCCTACTACGCTGCGCTCCGTAGTCGCCGCTAAACCAAAGCGTTATGTTTCTCTCAGGGCCGGCTCAAGTCCAAGATGATCAACAAAGGGGATAAAGTCACGATCCAGGAACAACAGAGGTAGCTCCTTCTCTATGCAAAACGTCGCGATGATCACATCGGCAGTCTTTCTGATCGTGATGCCCTTTTTACGAAGCGCTCGATAATTGTCGGCACACTTGGCTGCCATATCTTTGCCAAACATTTCATATTGATCCAGCGCCATCAGGCTTTGTTTGGTCTGACGATATTGTTTGTCGTTGCGGATGCCTTGCAGTATTTCCAGAAATATGAGGTCCCCGATAGCGACAGATCCTTGGACTATCGAGGCATCCAACAGGTCAGTATGTGGGTTAGTGACTCCGTTGAAATAGTCAATCCAGACGCTGGTATCCACCAGGATCATCCGGCGCTCCGCATTTCATTCAGGTCGCCTTCCCACTTGACCTTGCCGCGCAGCTTTCGAATTTCCTGCTGCTTGCTCAACTGGACCAGAAGTTTCAGGCCTTGCTCAACAGCTTCTTTTTTGGTTTCGTAGCCAGAGGCTTTGAGGGCTTCGGCCATCAACTGGTCGTCAATGACAATGTTCGTTCTCATGGTGCACCTATGTGTATAGTTTGCAGTTTCTATACACAATCTAGCACTTCGGGGAAAACATAACAATCGGCTGCACAGCGGTCGATTTTACGCCGCTTCGCGGCTCCAAGCCGGCGCGTGAGCCGGGCGTTAAATGCCGGTTACAGCCAGGTCCAGAGCTCCAACAATCTGGTCTCTGAAATGTGAGAGGGAGCCAATAGGGCTCTTGAGATGTTTTTCAGGCACGGAGGAAATTTGGGGAGTTAACAGCAACAGCTCCTGATCGGCGAAGCTGATTTCGGGAGTGAGCCTTGCTGATTTTGCTCGGGTTGGGGTACACATCGAATTGTGCCATCAGAACTCCCTGAATTCGTCGCCGAAGCATCCATGTTGTTCGACGAAATCGTTGTAGCTTTTTATCGCAGCGCGATTCTCTTCAACCCATTGAGCGGCTTCGCGTTTCGAAAGCTCTTCTTTCAGAGCTCGTTCCAGGGTGGCAGACAAATTAATGTTCAGTTCCCGGGTTCTACGCAGCAGATCGCTGTTGATTGAGAGGTTCGCTGCTTTTTTGGGGGCGGCTGAATTATAGAGTTCTGCCATGAGGGCCTCCGAGAAGATCTAGAATACACAGCTTGATCTTATGCGCATGACTATGCGCATACAAGCATTTAACCAACGGCTGTTGTCGGACGCGCCTGCGCTGGCGCTCCGGCACGCCGCGAAGCTCCGCGTTACGTCTCTTCCCCACAGTCCATGGAAGGAGTTCTGATGACTGATCATTCCGGTTCTTGCCTGTGCGGCACCGTAACCTTTGAGGTAAAAGGCGAGTTCGACAGCTTTTACCTGTGCCACTGTCAGCATTGTCAAAAAGATACAGGTTCGGCCCATGCGGCAAATCTATTTTCGCGCTCAGCCAGGTTGGTCTGGCTGTCGGGTGCAGATGCCGTAACGTCCTTTACGCTTCCTGGCACTCGTCATAACCGAAGCTTTTGTCAGGTGTGTGGCTCAGCATTGCCAAACACCCAGGTTGCAGGTTTGCTTGTCGTGCCAGCAGGGTGTTTGGACACAGACATTGCCATGTTGCCTACGGCGCATATCTTCTCGTCGAGCAAAGCTGTCTGGGAAGATAGGTTAGGGGAGGTGCCCGCGTTCGCGGGGCTGCCAGAGTAGCTAATCAGTCGTATCCTAGTAGAATGCTCGCCAATCAAGCCCAAGACCAAAAGGACTTCCGCTTCATGTTTCAATCCGTCTTCCAGCGTCACTGGAACCCCTATGTTGTGCTCATCGTCGCTGGCTTGCTCAGCGCACTGTACTTCGGCCTGACCTCGACGGTCTGGGCGGTCACCGGTGAATTTACCCGGCTTGGGGGCGAGATCCTGCAGGTGTTCGGGGTGGATGTGTCCGGGTGGGAGTACTACCAGATGGTCAAGCTGGGCGGTTCCACCTGGACCCGCCCGGATGGCTGGATTGTCTGGGGTATGTTTGTCGGGGCGCTGATGATGGTGCTGCTGAGTAACAGCTTCAAGGTTCGATTGCCGCAACAGAGGCGCCGTTATGTGCAGGGCTTTGTCGGCGGCATTATTGCCGGTTTTGGTGCCCGCCTGGCGCTGGGGTGCAACCTGGCGGCCTTCTTTACCGGGGTGCCGCAGTTCTCGTTCCACTCCTGGATTTTCATTGTCGCCACCGGCATCGGTACGTTTTTCGGGGCTAAGTTAACGAAGATGCGCTGGTGGAAGGGCAAGCCGTCGCTGGCACGGGGTGCGGGTAAACCTTCTGTTGCCAAAACCCGGGTTATCCAGACTTATGTGGGTGGTGCTATTGCCCTCGTTTATCTGGGCTTTGTGGTGTACCTGTTCTCTACCGGGCAGAAGCTGCTCGGCCTGGGTGCGCTGTTTGGCCTGGCTTTCGGTGTGCTGATCGAGCGCGGCCAGATCTGCTTTACCTCCGCCTTCCGGGATCTGTTCCTGGTCGGGCGCAGCCTGATGACCAAGGCCATCATTATCGGGATGGCGGCCAGTTCGGTGATCACCTTCGTCGTCATTTCTGTCTATGACATGACGCCCATCACGCAGATTGCGGCGCTCAGCACCCTGGTGGGTGGTGTCTTATTCGGCCTGGGTATTGTAATGGCCTCGGGTTGTGAAACCGGCATGATGTACCGGCTGATGGAAGGTCAGGTTCTGTTCCTGCCGGTATTTGCCGGCAACGTGATCGGTGCTACGGTACTGGCCTATGGCTGGGATAACCTCGGCATCTATGATGTGCTGGTGCAAGGTGGTGACAAGGTCAACCTGATCGCCACACTGGGCCCGGCCGGAGCCATCCTCAGTACTCTCGCCATGCTGGGCATCCTGTATGCCTTGACCGTGTACCGGGAAAAGAGCTACCACCGCAATTTCGAGTTGAAAAGGGGCGTTGCATAATATGGAAGCCATGAAAGAGGCAGACTTCACGCTGGATCTGCGGGGCGAATCCTGCCCCTATCCGGTGATTTACACCCTGGAAGCGCTGGAAGGCATGAACAAGGGCGAGCTGTTGCAGGTGATCACCGATTGCCCGGGCTCGTTCCGGAATGTGCCGGAAGAAGCCATCGCCCACGGTTATACCTTTGCCCAGGATCCGGTGAAGAACGGGCAGGAATACCTTTTTTATATTTATGCCTAGTGAATCCGGGGGTTACTGCCGCCATCAAACCGTCACCGGAACAACACATACTGGTTTTCCACAGGATTGAAACGGCGGGGCGAGGCCCCATATCTGGTTAGGCATCGGGATAACGCCGTACCGCTGCGGGCCGAGAGGCAGGGTTTTTATCAGGATAGGCTGAGCCTATCCTGAGGTTGGAAATAATCAATTTTTACCGAATTGGCAAAAGCAGTATTCTTTGCACCGATTCTTAGCCATCAACCCAAACTATCAACAGGAGCTATTCTGAGATGGGTATTATTAACAGCGAAATCAAACCGTTCAACGCAACCGCATTCAAGCAGGGCGAGTTTGTAGAAATCTCCGAAGCAGACGTTAAAGGCAAGTGGGCCATCTTCTTCTTCTACCCGGCTGACTTCACCTTCGTTTGCCCGACCGAGCTGGGCGACGTAGCTGACAAGTACGAAGAGCTGCAGAAGCTGGGCGTTGAAGTGTTCTCCGTGTCTACCGACACTCACTTCACCCACAAAGCATGGCACGATACTTCCGACACCATCGGCAAGATCCAGTACTACATGGTAGGCGACCAGACTGGCACCATCACCAACAACTTCGGTGTTATGCGTGAAGGCCAGGGCCTGGCAGACCGTGCTACTTTCCTGATCGATCCGGATGGCATTATCCAGGCCATGGAAATCACTGCTGAAGGCATCGGCCGTGACGCAGACGACCTGCTGCGCAAGGTTAAAGCTGCCCAGTACGTTCGTAACCATCCTGGCGAAGTTTGCCCGGCCAAGTGGAAAGAAGGCGAAGAAACACTGGCTCCGTCTCTGGACCTGGTTGGCAAGATCTAAGTTTTTCTACCACAGAAAAACTGACTGGAAAGAGGTCTGTCCGCAGGCCTCGATCCTCCGAAAACCCCGGCTCAGCCGGGGTTTTTGCGTTGTGGTGTCCGCAAAACCCGCAATCTTGCCACCGGTCATGCCCTGGGCTTCCGATATCGTCTACTGTTGAAGTGAAGCTTGGGGTATTCGAGCGGCTGTGGTGGCCGGGGTTCAGAGTGGGGATGGGTTAACGCGCATACTATAGCTCTGCCCTATTAATCGTTTTGCATCAATTAATTTGAGCTTTGTATTGCGGAGCCGTATCGTACACATAACTTCTTTTAACGATTCACTTTGAATTCAGCCACTTGGCTACGACAGACATCAAGGAGACCCCCTAAATGTTGGATGCAAAAATCAAGCAACAACTCCAGGCGTACATGGAAAAGCTGCAGCAGCCGATCGAGCTGGTGGCAGCCTATGACGACAGCAAGAAGTCCCAGGAGCTGAAAGAGCTGCTGGAAGAACTGGAGCCGATGTCCTCCAAGATCAGCCTGCGCACGGAAGAATCAACCGACGTGCGTCGCCCGTCTTTCGCGATCAACCGGATTGGTTCCGATATTGGCGTACGTTTCGCCGGTATCCCCATGGGTCACGAGTTCACCTCACTGGTACTGGCGCTGCTGCAGGTAGGCGGTCACCCGTCCAAGGCGTCACAGGAGCTGATCGAGCAGATCCAGGAGCTGGACGGCGAGTTCGAGTTCGAAACCTACTTCTCCCTGTCCTGCCAGAACTGCCCGGACGTGGTACAGGCCCTGAACCTGATGAGCGTGCTGAACCCGAAGGTTAAGCACACCTCCATCGATGGCGCCCTGTTCCAGGACGAAGTCGAGCAGCGTGAAGTGATGGCGGTACCGAGTGTGTACCTGAACGGCCAGCCCTGGGGCCAGGGCCGCATGACGCTGGAAGAAATCGTAGCCAAACTGGACACCAACTCTGCCGAGAAAGAGGCCGAGAAGCTGAACCAGAAAGGCGACTTCGAAGTTCTGGTCATCGGTGGTGGCCCGGCTGGCGCTGCGGCGGCTATCTACGCGGCCCGTAAGGGAATCTCCACCGGTATTGCGGCCGAGCGTTTCGGTGGCCAGGTGAGTGACACCATGGGTATCGAAAACCTGATTTCCGTGCCTTACACCGAAGGCCCGAAGCTGGTCTCTGCCATGGAGCAGCACGTTAACGAATATGAAGTCGACATCATGAACATGCAGCGCGCCGAGAAGCTGATTCCGGCAGCGCAGCCGGGCGGCCTGCACGAAGTGAAGCTGGCCAACGGTGCTTCTTTGAAGTCCCGTACCCTTGTTCTGGCCACCGGTGCCCGCTGGCGCCAGATGGGTGTGCCGGGTGAAGAAGAGTACCGTAACAAGGGCGTGGCCTACTGCCCGCACTGCGACGGCCCGCTGTTCAAAGGCAAGCGCGTGGCGGTAATCGGTGGCGGTAACTCCGGTGTGGAAGCAGCCATCGACCTGGCCGGTATTGTTGGCCACGTTACCCTGATCGAGTTCGGCGAGCAGATGCGTGCAGACGAAGTGCTGCAGAAGAAGCTGCGCAGCCTGGACAACGTGAAGATCATCACCTCTGGCCAGACCACCGAGGTAGTGGGCGAGAACGGCCGGGTAAGCGGCCTGAACTATACCGACCGCACCACCGGCGAGGCGCACCACATCGAGCTGGAAGGTATCTTCGTGCAGATCGGCCTGGTGCCGAACACCGAGTGGCTGAAAGGTGATATCGAGCTGAGCCAGCACGGCGAGATCATCGTCAACGACCGTAACGAAACATCCATTCCGGGTGTGTTCGCGGCCGGCGATGCCACCACCGTGCCCTACAAGCAGATCGTGATCTCTATGGGTGAAGGTGCCAAGGCTTCCCTGAGCGCCTTCGACTTCCTGATCCGCAACTCTGCGCAGTAAGTTTACCCAAGCCTGACAGCCTCAGGCTGACCCCTGAAACCGGTATCTGCGGGATGTGGATACCGGTTTTTTTATGGGCTTACGAGCCGCCCGCCATGTCCTGCTCCAGGCTACCGCTTACCGGGTCAGCCTCGCCCTGCGGGGTGAACAGATGGCCGTAGGCCGCCTGCAGGCCTGCCAGAATAAAGTCAAAGGGCACGTCGTCGAACACGCCGTGGTCGTTGATGTATTCCATATGGGCGTGGCCATCCTCGGTGAACTCCTGGAACACCGAGTCGTTCACGCCGTCGAACTCCAGCGGGTCTACTTTCATCATCTGGCACAGCTGCTGGTTGAATGCTGGCGTGGCCTTCACCCAGCGGCCGTTCAGGTACAGCTCGATAAACCCGTGCATGCGAAACACATCCGACTGCAGCCATTCAATCAGTTTGGGGCTGGACAGGTGGTTGCGTACATCGGCCAGGCCCAGGCGGCTGGGGATGCCCAGGGCCCGCGCGGCCGCGCCCAGAAGAACGGCTTTGGGGATGCAGTAGGTTTCGCCGGATTCCAGGGCATAGCTGGCGGACAGGGTGTGGGGTTCCGCCCGGAACACATAGGGGTTGTACTGGATGCCGTCGCGCACCGCCAGGTACAGCGCCTTGATTTGCTCTACCGGGTCATCCGGAACACCGGCCAGCTGCTCCTGGAGCCAGGCGCTAACTGCGGGATGGTTGTAGTTGAAGAAGGGCGTGGCTTTCAGGTAGTTGTCCATGTCCGGATTCCAGGGGGTTCGCATGATCAAACGATGATGGCCTGATTAGCAAACTAAGGGCAATGGCATTTTGTACCAAAGGTATTGCTCGCAGGCGCCACCAACTGCGTGGTTCAGCGCCGGCAAATATGGCAGTCTGGTGGTTTTGACGACGAGGGCGCGATGGCAGATCTGATCGCAGGCATGACATTGGCACAACTGCTTGGCCAGCTGGCGGGCCTGGTGGCCCTGGCTTTCTGTATTGCCGGCTTTGCCAACAAGAACGACGACCGGCTGATGGTGCTGCTGATCTCCGCCAATGTCGCCTTCGCCCTGATGTTTGCCTTCTTCCAGAGCTGGACCGCTGCCGCCCTGACGGTGCTGGTCATTCTGCGCATCGCCCTGGCGCGCCGTTACCAGGGCAACTGGAAAATCATGGCCGGCATACTCGCCGTCAATCTGCTGGTGGCCTGGGCCACCTGGAAAACCGCCACCGATGTGTTCCCGCTGACCGCCGCGACCCTGGGCACCGTGGGTATGTTCATGCTCAGGGGGATACCGCTTCGCATTGTGCTGGGCCTGGCCGCCCTGGCGTGGATGCTCAACAACATCGTGATCGGTTCGGTGGGCGGCATCCTGGCCGAGGGCATGGTGCTGGTTACCAACATCATTACCATCGTCCGGCTGTACCGGTTGCAGAAGAAGTATCCGGAATTGCTAACTGATGCCATAGTTAAGAAATAACGGGGCAATTGGTAAACCCGCGGAACTTTCAGTACACCCATCAATTGTTAATAAATATCCAACACAACCAGGAGAAGGGAATGGCAAACGAAAGCTATCACGAGCCGGTCGGCGAGCTGTCTGATGAAATCCGCGATATGCACCGGGCAATCAGTTCACTGATGGAAGAATTCGAAGCCGTGGACTGGTACAACCAGCGCGCGAGCGCCTGCAAGGACCCGGAGTTGAAATCCATTCTGGAGCACAACAGGGACGAAGAGAAAGAGCACGCGGCGATGGTGCTGGAGTGGATTCGCAGAAAGGATCCGACCATGGACAAGTATCTGAGGGAGTTTTTGTTCAAGGACGGTCCCATTGGCCACCATGATTGATTGATGAAAAAAGCCCCGGCCGGAGCCGGGGCAAAGTACCTCATCAATAAAAGTGCTCTAAGCAGAACCGCCGGGGTTATCGGTCTTCGTAACGCTCGTGCTTGAAGAACACGCCGGAATCACCGAACTGCGAGGCGATCAGGTCAGAGGTGAGAGTCAGCTCACCGACTTTGCGGGCGCTGTTGCGGCGCTCTTCGGCGAGCCTGCGGTTGCGCGATGGGAAGATCGACGTGCGGATGGCTGAATCGGTGGCGTACACGTCATACAGCTTGGTGCCTTCGGTCAGCGTCATCAGGCTTTCCCGGAAGTCGTGAGGCTCGCTCGGGAAGTTGGCCTTCAGGTCCGGGTTGGGTACAAAGTACACCTGGGTAGGCGCCTTGGGGCTGGCCACAGAATCGCCGCGCTGGGTGACTTCAGAGAAGTCGTTCACCATCAGCCGTGTAGGCTTGGTGGTAACCAGTGAGAACAGGATGGTACTGCCAATGGAGTCGTTCAGCTCCGGCGATACGTAGTTCGACAGTTCGTTGGCGAAGAAGTTGTGGTTGTCGCCCTGGCCAGACAGAGTGTACAGGGCCGATACGTTACGTGATGGCTGGCCATCTACAAACAGTTTCAGGGCCATGCCCGGGGCAAAGCCGCGCTCCTGCGGATCACCGGTGACCGACAGCCTCAGCAGGCCGTGGTCAGCGCCTTCAAACAGGCCGGTGAACCCATGGCCGGAGGTGGCGTTGAACTGCACCCGGCCCATGACCGCCTGCGGGTGGATCGGCTTTTCATTGCCGGCCGGTGCCACGTCGGATTCCACTTTCACCTTGTCCCACAGCACTTTGCTGATCAGGCCGCCGATATCCACATCCTGTTGGGCCGGCAGTTCACCTTCGTTGTACTCGGTGCGCACGGCGCCGTTAACCCACAGGTGCATCTGCTTCTGCTCCGCACTCCAGCTCTCATACTCGGCCGGCATGTTCAGGCCCCAGGGCTTGAACGCGTTGTCCATGCCTGCCAGGGCGCTGCTCAGGGCCGGGTGGTGGCGCTTGAGTACGTCAACCATGGTGTTGTTTTCTACCCAGTCCATACCTTCCGGGGTGTACACCTCCGGAGTGTAGTCGGTGGTAAAGAAGCGGTCAGTCATCAGACGGCGGGAGGCGTTCAGGATGAAGATCTGGAACGAGGTTTCACCAAAGCCGAAACCGTCCGGGCGGGTTTCTTCCGCCAGTGAACCGACCAGGGTATCGATCAGTTCGATGTCGTTGTTGTACAGGCGCTTGAGGTTGGCCAGCAGTTCCGGGTCGGAGGTCAGGTCTTCAAACTTCTTGATTTCCTTGAGGCCAATGGCCCGGCGGAATTCATTGTAGCGGGGTACGCCACGCTCGCGGTCACGCAGGACGTCGATGGCGGCCATATCGATGTCGCCAATCAGCGGCATGGACAGGTTCCGGAGGAACTCCGGGTAGTTTTCCAGTACCAGCGCACCCGGGTGGGTGATGCCGAAGGAATACCACAGGCGGTCTGCGCCCACATCGTCCAGGACATCCTCGGCGTCGCCGTCACGGGTATCCGGAATGGCAATACGCTCGCTCACTACGTTGGTGCCTACATCGTACACTTCGATGTCATCGCGCATCAGCGGGTGCATGCGGTACACCGACACGAATTCTTCTGTCAGGGTGTAGGGCACGTCATAGTTGTTGGGCGCGCGGGAGCCCACGAGGCCGCCCAGTGCGTGGTCAATCACGCCCGGTTGGGTGATGTCGCTGTCGATGCCCAGCATCCGGAACAGGTTGGCAACGCCGGAGACGTTATTGGTCAGTTCATCCAGTGCGTTCTGGAAGAATTCCCGGTTCTCGATGTCACCGCCTACGCCCCACCAGTTGGCGTACATGGCGCGCTTGAGTACCGGGTTATCGAGGATGGCCGGAGTCCATTCCACGGTGTGGATCTTGGCCATCAGGGCCGAGTTTACCAGCCGGGCCTTGTCGTACAGCCACTGGTCAGTGGCGTTCGGGTACTGCTGCTTCAGGCGCTCGGCAATGGCGTTGTGTTCCTGGGTGAACAGCCGGTGCAGCATGCTCAGGCCAACCCACCAGTTTTCGTTGAAGCCGGTAACCGGCTTGCCGCTCATGAATTCCGTGGGCAGCGAGTTGTCGGCATCCACTTTCAGTTTGCCGTCGACAAAGGCCCGTACCTTGTCGCTGGTTTCCTTGTCGCTGCCGTACAGCTGGGAGCCGTCCCACCAGTGGGTGTTGGTGTTCTGGTAAGTGGCCGGACGGCCGGCTTCTGCGGCGGTACGGCTCGGATCAGGCTGGGTACGCTGCACGCTCATGGTGCCGGAACCCAGCGGGTCGCCGTCTGGTAGCGGGAATACGATATCGTCGCCATCCATGCGCGGGCCGTGGTCGAACCAGTCGTGCACCATGAACTGGATCCACGCTGCAGCGGCAAAGTTAACGATGGTGGCCGGCTTCATTTCCTCGCCCCGGGCCATCAGCACATTACTGACTTCCCTGGGGTTCGGGGTCAGCAGGATGTCGTTCTCGGTTTCGGCGTAGGTGAGCTCGGGGTCCAGGTTACGACCGAAACGGGCGAAGGCGGAACCTTCAGCCGGGTTTTCCAGGATGTTACAGGTGCCGTCTTCGGTCCGGGCGGTCTTGCTGCGCTCGTCACAGGTGATTTCGGTGTTCAGGCGGTCCCAGTTTTCCAGGTCGAACATGTTGTTGTTGAGCAGTTCGGTGCGTTCTGCGCTGAGTGTCAGCAGTCCGCCAACTATGCCGATGGTGCCGAACTTGGTGAGTGCGGGCCAGGTGACCCACGGAGTGATACTCATGATCCCTCTCCTTGCTTCAGTTTATTGTGTTTGTTGGAGCAGGGATCAGGGTCGCGGGCCGGGCAAAAAATTGCCCCCTACCGGGGGAGGGGGTGGAGGGGGTTTTTCTGGCGCGTTTCCGGAAATGTGAACTGTTGGGCGCTTTCGTTGTCGCTTCAGGCGTCATGCCTTGGCCGGTCTTTCGCGGTGGCCAGCAGTACGGCTTCGGTGCGGTTGGATACGCCGAGCTTGGCGTAGATGTTTTTCAGGTGCCATTTGATGGTGGAGAGGGTGTTGCCGGTCTGTTCGCTGATCTGCCGGTTATTCAGGCCTTCCAGTAACAAGCCGTAAATGACCTGTTCCCGGGTGGTGAGCTGTGCGGTGGGCGCCGGGTTGGCTGCTGCGTTTACGGCAAGCAGGTTGCCGTAAAGGGCCTGGTAGTTATCCGGTAAATCCAGCCCCTGGCCGGCGGCGGCCGACAGCAGGGTGTCAAAGCCCGGAGCTTCATCGAACAGGTTGCGGGTCAGGTTGTGCAGGCCGTAGTCCTGGACCAGGTTATTGACGGTTTGCCGGCTGTCCTGGTTACCCGGCGGTTCGCAGAGCTGGCGGTTGGTGTCGATAGCCAGGGCCCGGGCGACCAGCCCGGTCTCCCTCAGTTCCCTGGCCAGCACCCGAAGAATTCGGGCGGCAATCGCCGGGCGGCCGGTGGCTCGCAGCCAGTAAACTGTCGCCAGGCCCTGGCGTTCCCGCTGTTCGGTGTAGGCCTGCGGCTTGTCCCACTCGCCAGCCTGCAGTTTTTCGGCCAGCCGGGCCCGCTGTGCTAGTTGTTCAACCCGCTCCCGGCTGCCGCCCAGCCAGGCCTGACGCAGGCGCTCGGCCAGCAGGTGGCTGAGAAAGCGCTGGTTGCGGGCCGGCTCCAGGATGTGTTCCAGCTTGGCCAGCAAGTGGGTGGCTTTATCCGTCTGGCCGTTAGCGAACAGGCAGCGGGCGTAGGTCAGGTAAACCGTGGCGATCACTTCAATAGCAGAGGTTTTGTTCAGCTTGGGCAGCAGGTCGTTACACAGGCTGGCGGCTTCGGTCAGCCGGTTCTGGTCGTACAGGGCAACCACCATGGCGGTACTGCGCAGAATGCGGGTGGCACCGTGGGGAGCCATGGTGCTGTAGGCCTGTTCCACATCCCGGGTAGCCTGCCCGGGCCGGCCCAGGCTGCGGTGGCACAGGGCAATGATCAGCCCGGCGTAGTCTGCCATAAAGTGATGGCCGGTCTGCTTCAGGGCTTCCTGGCCTTGCCGGGCGTAGTTCAGCGCCTGTTCCGGCCGGGCATGCTGCAGGTGATGGTAGGCCGCCATGCACAGGCACAGCGGATAGATGTCATAGTGCCGGCTGTGCCGCACCAGGTCGTCGTAGTCTTCCCGGCTGATAAACCGGGTATCGTTCTGGAACATCTCCAGATACAGCTGCAGAAAGCGAACCAACACCTGGTGGTGATCGGCCACCACATCCTGCGGACTGCTGCGGCGAAAGCTCTCCAGCATGGTGCCGGCCTGGTCGAAGCGGCGAGACAGGATCAGCGCACAGATCAGCGGCACTGCAATGGCGGTGCGCAGCAGCAGGGGGTTGCCTTGCAGGTGGTCTTCCCAGAACAGGATGCCGGAGAAGTGGCCTTCCCGGGCCCAGACGGTGAAGGCCGCTTCCAGTGCATCACCCAGCAGCATGGGCTGTTCGCTGGCGTGTGCGTGTTTCAGGGCCTGGTGATAGTCCCCGGCCTCCAGGTACCAGGCGGCGGCGCGGCGGTGCAACACCGGCACCAGTTCCGGTGCTTCCCGCTGCAGGCGGGTTTGCAGGAAGCCTCGCAACAAAGGGTGAAAGCGGTACCAGCCGGCATCGAGCCCCAGGGGCATCACAAACAGTTGCTGGCGGGCCAGTTCTTCCAGCATCAGGGCGCTGCCGGAGTGCCGGAGAACCTGGTCGCACAGGGGGCCGGTCATCCGGTCAAACAGGGAGCTTTGCAGGCACAGGCTGCGCAGGGAATCCGGCAGGCCCCGCAGTACCATGTCGCCGAAGTAAGCCATTACATCCGGCTGGTGGCCGGCAAAGGTGTCCAGTGCTTCCTCTCCACTGCGCCGCGCGGCCAGCAAGGCCAGCCGGAGCCCGGTTACCCAGCCTTCGGTCAGCCGCAGCAGGTGGTCGAGGGTGTTTTCGGACACCCTGGCCTGGTCCAGCGCCTGGCACAGTTGCCGGGTTTCTGCCGTGCTGAAGCGCAGGTCTTCGTGGGTCAGTTCGGTGAGCTGGTTGTGCAGGTGTAACTGGCTGAGCCGCAGTTCCGGTTCGGCGCGGCTGGCGATCAGCAGGCGCAGGCACTCGGGCGGGCTTTCCAGCAGATAATTGAAGGTGTCCAGAATCAGAGGGCGTCCGGCCAGGTGCTGGAAATCGTCAATCACCACAACCACCGGATGGCAGACGCCGGCCAGGCCCTGGCGCAGCGCTTCGGCGATGTCAGCCGGGTTTTCATTATTGCCGGCATCGAAGGGCGTGAAGGCGGTGGGGTCGAAGGCGGGAACCTCGGTTCGCAGCGTTTCCCCCAGCCGCCCGAAAAACTGGGCCTGGTTGCTGTCACGTTCGCTCAGGGCCAGCAAGGCAATGGCAGCATCCGGATTGGTATTCAGCCACTGTCGGATCAAGGTGGTTTTGCCATAGCCGGCCGGGGCGGTGATCAGGGTCAGCCGCCCGGTTATGCCACTCTGCAGTTTGTGCACGAGCGGTGATCGTTTCAGTAGCGACGGCATACTGTTGGCCGTCAGGGGTTCCATCAGCATGGGTTTGTTTTTGTTGTTGTGCCGGCCTTTGGCCGGTCAGGGATGAAATCCAAGAATAGTACGAAGCGCGGAGGCTAACCTTTGATCAATTCACATTGTCGAATATCAATTTTGGCCCTGTGTACGGCTTAACGGGGCTTGTCAGGCCAATTGAAGTGGCGGTCCAGCGGCGTAACGTGAGGGTTATTCAACAAGAAAGACAAACCGGGGAGACCTCCGCATGAACCAACAACACTACGATGTCCTGATCATCGGTGCCGGGGTATCCGGCATCGGCATGGCCTGCCATCTGAAACGGGAATGCCCCGGCAAGCGCTTTGCCATCCTGGAGCGCCGCCAGTCGCTGGGCGGCACCTGGGACCTGTTCCGTTACCCGGGCATCCGCTCGGATTCTGACATGTTCACCTTCGGCTATAACTTCCGGCCCTGGACCGGCGGCAAGGTGCTGGCCGATGGCGCATCCATCAAGCGTTATGTGGCGGAAACCGCGAAGGAAAACGATGTCGAAAAGCACATCCGGTACAGTGTGGCGGTAAAAACCGCCGAGTGGTCCAGCGCAGATAAGTGCTGGACAGTGACCGCCGAGAATGAGCAGACCGGCGACCAGGAAACCTACACCGCTAACTTCCTGGTGGGTTGTACCGGTTACTACAACTATGACCAGGGCTACAAACCGGATTTCCCCGGCGAGAGCGACTTCAAGGGCCAGGTTGTGCACCCCCAGCACTGGCCGGAAAACCTGGACTACACCGGCAAGAAAGTGGTGGTGATCGGCAGTGGCGCCACGGCCATTACCCTGGTGCCGACCATGGCGGAGAAAGCGGCCCATGTAACCATGCTGCAGCGCTCGCCTACCTATCTGATGCCGCTGCCGTCAACCGACAAAATCACCCTGGCCATGCAGAAAGTACTGCCGGCCAGGACCGCCTACCGGCTGACCCGGGCCCGTAATATTTCCATTTCCCGGTTCCTGTTCGAGCGCTCCCGCAAGAGCCCGAAAGCCATGCGCCGCCTGTTCCTGTCGATCATCAAACGCCAGCTTAACGGCAAGGCTGACATGCGCCACTTCAGTCCTGACTACAACCCCTGGGACCAGCGCCTGTGCGTGGTGAAAGACGGCGACCTGTTTGACGCCATCAAGGCTGGCACCGCGTCGATTAAAACCGATCACATCGAGGGCTTTACCGAAACCGGTATTCGCCTGAAATCCGGCGAGGAACTGGAAGCAGACATCATCGTTCCGGCCACCGGCCTGGATATCCAGATGCTGGGTGGCATCAAGCCCCGGGTAGACGGCCGGGAGGTGGTGCTCAAAGACAAGGTGATCTACAAGAACGTGATGATGGAAGGGGTGCCCAACGCCGGCATGATCTTCGGCTACACCAACATCTCCTGGACCCTGAAAGCGGATATCGCCAGCGAGTACCTGTGCCGGCTGATCAACCATATGGGTCGCAAGGGTTATGAGGTGGCGGTGCCACGGGATACCGAGAACAGTGGCGGTGATGAAACCATTCTGGGCTCTCTGGACGCCGGCTACATCAAACGAGCCGAAGACCGGCTGCCCCGCCAGGGCACTCATGGCCCCTGGAAGGCCTCGCAGGATTACCTCACCGATGTGAAGATTCTGCGCTTCGAGCCCATCGAAGATGGCTACCTGGAATTCGACGGCCAACGCAGCCTGGCCGGACAGCCCCAGAGTACCGGTTTCCTGCGGCCCCTGCGCTCGGCCCTGTTCGGCTCCTGAGTTACTGGAACGCCGGCCGGATAATGTCCCGGTAGTTGCGGATGCGCTGCACGTAGTGCACCGGTTCGTAACCCCGGGCGTAGCCATAGCGGGTGCTGGGGTAGTAGCGTTTGTCGGCTTTCAGGGGCAGTACTTTCTCCATGTCTTCCCAGGAATCCGGGTTCTTGCCCAGGTCCCGTGCCAGTTGCCGGGCATCCAGCAGGTGGCCGCGGCCGATGTTATAGCTGGCCAGGGCCAGGAAGGTGCGGTCCGGTTCCGGGATGGTTTCCGGCAGGCGGCGATGGCGGTCGGCCAGGTAGCGGGCACCGCCGTCAATGGAAGCAACCGGGTCCAGCCGGTTGTTTACCCCCAGGGATTTTGCGGTATTCAGGGTCAGCATCATGATACCCCGCACGCCGGTGGGCGACCTGGCTTTCGGGTTCCAGTGGGATTCCTGGTAGGCAAGGGCTGCCAGCAGGTCGGCCGGGATTCCGGTTTTCTGCTCGGCCGCCCGGAACAGATCGATGTAGTTCGGCAGCCGGTCTTCAATCCGCCGGTTCAGGGCCCGCAAGTCGACAAAGTCGAAGTCGCCGATGTAGGCGTAGTAGAGGTTTTCCATCCGGCCCAGGGCTTCGTCACCTTCCTTGCTGTTCATCCACTCCCGGGCGTCTGCTGCCAACTCGTCTGAGCCGGCAGGCAGGTACCAGCCCAGGTTACGTCCTTCGGTCAGGTTCATGGCCACTTCCAGGTGTGGGAAGTGCCGGCGCATCACCTGCACAATGTTGGAGTCTGCCACGGTGCAGCCCACATTCCTGTCTGCCACTTCGGCCAGGATCACTTCGGTAGTGCGCTCGCTGTCTTCCCGGAATTCAATCTCCGGATGCTGTCCGGCCAGTTCGTTCAGTGTGTCCACATAGCTGGAGCCGGCGGTGACCTCAATATCGATTCCTTGAATGTCTTCAGGTTTGCGGGGCAGGGGGCGATCGTCACGGTGGCAGACCAGTTGCTCGGTGATCTCGGTGTGGGCCGGCCCCGGCGTGAACAGCTCGTTGCGGCTGTGCAGGTGGGTCAGGCCGGAGGCTGCCAGGTGGGTAGTGCCGGCTTCCAGGGCGGCGAGCACATCGGCGGTGGAGTCCAGCATGGTCCATTCCACCTCCCAGCCACGGGCCTGGGCGTAGTCGGAGACCAGGGCGTACTCGGGGCCGACAGGGTTCTCGTGCCGGTCAAGGTAATAGGTGGTCGAGCCGTTTCGGGTGGCGACCTTCAGAATACCGGTTTCCGAGGGCGGCTTGAGCCCGGTGCTTTGGGCGGGCGTTTTTTGCTGCTCGCTGCACCCGCCCAGCATCATTAAAACGGCGGACAGGCCGAGGGTGAATTTCCATCCGGACTGCATGATGGATCATCCTTTTTTCTTATGTCGTGAATTTATATAGATCTTACTCTCTGTTAAAACTACGCACCGATCAACCCTGTGGATTTCCTCCCCGGCATAGCTCAGGGCTGTGTTATCACAAATGCTGATAGGCAAGGGCCCTTAGCATCCTTACGATAATGGCTTTCCGTTGTTCGAATAAGGACACCACCTTGCCTACCGGATTGCGTTCGGCCTTTGCCTACCTTGCCCTGACTGCGGCCGTGCTTTCGCTGCTGCCCGGTATGCCGTTGCTGGGTGCTGCGGCGGCTGGTATGGCGATACTTCTGGGCTGGCAGGACATGCGTAACGTGCCCCGTGCGGTGTTTGTGGTGGCCCTGGCCATGCTGATCTTCGCGCTGGGCTACGACCCGGCGCTGATCGTAACCGCCGCCGGTAACATGACCCGCCTGGCGGGCCTGATGCTGGCGGTGATGCTGTTGTCGAACGTGCTGGCCCGCACACAGGACCTGCAACAGATTTCTTCCAGCCTGTTTGGCGGCAAACCGCTGACCCGTTATCTGAGCCTGGCCTTCGGTACCTCGCTGGTATCCATTCCCCTGAACTTTGGTTCGGTCGCTGTGGTGGGCAGCCTGGTAGGGGAGCGTATTCGTCGCAATGGCGATTCCGAATCTACCCGCAATGCCACACGGGCTGTTTTGCGGGGGTTCGGCGTGGCACCCTCGTTCTCGCCCCTGTCTATCTCGGTGGTGCTCACCCTGACGCTGCTGCCACAGGTGAGCCTGTTGTCGCTGCTGTCGCTGGCCGTGCCGTTTTCTGTGTTGATGCTGCTGGCGGGATTACGATGGCGTGAACCAGAACCGCTGGAAAACACCGAGCAGGGCGGTACTGGTGCCGGCGCGGGCAGTTGGCTGCGGTTTGGTGGCCTGATTCTGGCAGTGTGTGTGGGCGTACTCTGGCTCAGCCATCAGTTCGGGCTGAGCTATGCCCATGCGGTGGCTCTGAGCTGCCTGGGGGCGGTGCTGTTGTACCGGGTTCTGGGATGGCTGCGAGGGCAAAATCCGCCCATGACCAGCATGGCCAATGTCAGTAACGAGCTGGCCATTGTGGGTGGCTCGGCCTTTATCGGGGCGGTGCTCAGTGGCGTG
Source organism: Marinobacter sp. P4B1 (assembly GCF_001447135.1). Classification (NCBI taxonomy): domain Bacteria; kingdom Pseudomonadati; phylum Pseudomonadota; class Gammaproteobacteria; order Pseudomonadales; family Marinobacteraceae; genus Marinobacter; species Marinobacter sp. P4B1. The sequence goes on along the minus strand of NZ_LLXM01000015.1, from coordinate 820,426 downwards.
GTACTGGGCCAGATCAGTGGTCAGCCGGAATTGCCGGTGTGGCTCTGGGCCCTGCTGGCAGCCGGTGTGCCCTGGGTGTTCTTTGCCGCCGGGCTGGCGGGTATGAACCCCATTATTATTGCCACCCTGGTGGGCGGCATTCTGGGTTCCCTGTGGCCAACCGCGGCCCAGCTGGGCCTGGCGATTGCCATGGTTACCGGCTGGGGCATTACTGCCTTCGGCACACCCTTTGCGGCCAACGCCCTGATCATGGAACGGCTGACCGGATACCGGGCCCGGGATGCCTCCTTCCGCTGGAGTCTGCCGTTGTCTCTGTGCGGTTTGGGCGCGGCCAGCCTTCTGGGCTTCAGTCTGACGATCTGGCTGGCCTGACGCGCGCTTCCGTTAAGGTTTGGGGCCCATCATCCGTTCCAGCGCCTGCGGGTTAGGCAGGCCCTGAACCATTTTCACATTGCCTTCACCATCCTTGTACAGGGTGCTGGGGGTGGCTTGCAGGCCCAGTTGCTGCATCAGGCGGTTGTTGGCCTTCACGTCCATATGGGCGGCGCTGACGTTCTTGCGGTCGACCTCTATGCCACCCTGCTCGTAGTTGCCCTGATGCTCATGCAATGCAGCTTCCGGGTTGTCGCTGCCAAGAATGGTGGCGGCCTTGGTCAGGCTGTCTTCCCGAAGAATACCCACCATAATGTGCCGTAGCTGCACCTTGCCGGCATCAATCCATGCCGCTGCCTGCTGGCGGAACCTGTGGCAGTAGGGGCAATTGGGGTCGGTGAAGGTGTAAATCACGGTCTCGGCGTCTTCGGCGCCGTCACGCACCCAGTTGCTGCTTTCCAGTCGGGGCCAGGCTTCGGCGAATTTCGGGCCGGTCACCAGCTCTTCGATGCTGGCAGCACTGAGGTTGGTGCCTTTATCGTCCAGCAGCGTACCCACAATCACATGGTCGCCATCCGGGGTCAGGTAAAACGCCAGGGAGCGCCCCTGCATCTCACCGACGTAGCCGGTCATGCCGCCCGGCGCTTCGAAGCTTTCCAGGACGGTAACGCCCTGTTGCTCCAGCGACTGGATTGCGGGCGGGTAGTCCTGGGCTTGTGCCGCCATGGCAAACAGGGCAGACGATAAAACGGTGCCCTTGATCAGGCGTTGGGCAAGGGGAGTGCTCATCGGGATATTAACTCCTTGGATGGGGATGAGTTCAGGAAGCTGGCATCGAAGCGTTCGAGGCTCCGGGCCAGGCTGGCGCGGGACAATTCGCCCATATGGGTATCTACAAGGTGGCCCTGGGCGTTGTAGAATAGCGTGGTTGGCAAGCCGTGGCTGCCGACTACCCGGCCAAAACGGTTCTGCCTGTCGCTCAGTACGTGGCTCAGGTTCAGGTTCTGTTCCATCAGGAACTTGCGGATGGTTTCCGGGTGCTCGCCCTGGTTGGCGAAGACAAAGTTCACGTTCGGATAACGCTGCTGGGCTTCTTCCAGCACCGGCATCTCGCGGATGCAGGGCGGGCACCAGGTGGCCCACAGATTCACCACCGTGGGCTTGTCACCGGCCAGGCTGGCCAGGTCTACCGGGCGCTCGTTCAGATCGGTCAGGGCGACTTCCGGCAGGCCCTGGGTTTGCTGGTTCATCAGGGCGATCAGGCCGCTGATGCCGCCCCAGGTAATCAGCCCGGCGGCGACGGCCGAGCCCAGTGCCCGGCGCATGGCGGCCCGTTTCCACATCAGGTACCCGGTGAACGCCAGGGCAACAACCAGGCCGGTCACCATATCGAAACCGCCGTCGCGGATGTCGATCATGCCCAGCCAGTCGCCCTGATACTCGCCAAAATACCGCACCACAAAGCCGATTCGGGCACTGACCATGGCGACCAGGAAGATATCGGCCAGCGTGCCGGCTACCGGGGTTTTCTCTTTACGGCCGGTCAGGGCGCCTACAATCAGGGCGACCACAAAGGCCAGCACCAGAAGCAGGTGCCCGATGGACAGGCTGAGGGGGCCAACGCCTACGCTGAGCATGGAATCTCCGGAATCCTGTGGGTTTTTATTGGCATACGGCGGCTAGTGACCGGAGACATTCATGGGAGTTCCATGTTTTTGCATAAATGAAAGCCTGCTAATAAAAACCACCTATAGCTATTTGCCGGGTGCTCTGTTACCGTGCCTGCATCCTGCCTCTAGGGATTCCGCAGTTTCCGGCCAACGGCCGCTTTGCGAACCATCCATACGACCTGTCAGAGGACGTCACCCCGAACCCGGCGCGTGACCGTAGTCGTCTTTTATTCCATGAATGTTCATGGCATCTGCCCGCATTCGCCGTATCCGGTGTTCGTGGAGGCAGAATCAATCAAGAGTACACCGTATATGAGTTTTTCTTCCCTCGGTTTGTCCGAGCAGCTGGTCCGTGCCACCGCCGATCAGGGTTATGAAACCCCGTCTCCCATTCAGCTGCAGGCAATTCCTGCCGTTTTGTCTGGCAAAGACGTAATGGCCGCGGCCCAGACCGGCACCGGTAAAACCGCTGGTTTTACCCTGCCTTTGTTGCAGCGCCTGGCGGAAAACCCCCGCACCGGCAAAGGCCCCCGCGCCCTGATTCTCACACCCACCCGTGAGCTGGCCGCGCAGGTACACGACAGCGTGAACCTGTACAGCAAATACGTTCCCACCAAGGCCGCCGTGGTTTTCGGTGGTGTAAAGATCAACCCGCAGATGATGAAGCTGCGCAAGGGCCTGGACGTACTGGTGGCAACACCTGGCCGTTTGATGGACCTGTATCAGCAGAACGCTGTGCGCTTCAACGAAGTGGAAATCCTGGTACTGGACGAAGCTGACCGCATGCTGGATATGGGCTTTATCCGCGACATCCGCAAGATCCTTGCGTTGCTGCCGGCCAAGCGCCAGAACCTGCTGTTCTCTGCCACCTTCTCCAACGAAATCCGCACCCTGGCCCAGGGCCTGCTGGATAATCCGGTACAGGTGGAAGTGGCTGCCCGCAACACCACCGCCGAGAAAGTGAAGCAGTCGGTATACCCGGTTGACCAGAGCCAGAAGACCGCGCTGCTGAGCAAGCTGGTGCGTGACAACGCCTGGGACCAGGTGCTGGTATTCACCCGCACCAAGCATGGCGCCAACCGGCTGACCCAGAAGCTGGAAAAAGACGGCATCACCGCCGCCGCCATTCACGGCAACAAGTCACAGGGTGCCCGTACCCGTGCGCTGGCGGATTTTAAGGCCGGTGAAGTACGCGTGCTGGTTGCCACCGACATTGCTGCCCGTGGTCTGGACATCAAACAGCTGCCACAGGTTGTGAACTTTGAACTGCCGAACGTGCCGGAAGACTACGTGCACCGCATTGGTCGTACCGGCCGTGCCGGCGAGAGCGGGCATGCGCTGTCACTGGTGAGCGCTGATGAAGGCAAACTGCTGGCGGGTATCGAAAAGCTGATCAAGAAGCAGCTGCCGCGCAAGGAAGTGGAAGGCTTCGAGCCGAAAAACAACCTGCCGCTGAAGCCCAAGGCCAAGGCAGACCCGAGCAAGGCCCGCAGCCGTCGCCCGCAGGGTGGCGCTGGCAAGAGCTTTGGCCCGAAACCGGCGGCTCGCAGCGGCGGTCGTGGTCGCGGTGGTCAGGGCGAAGGACAAGGCCGTGGCCAGGGGCAGGGCAGAACTGGCCGCCCGGCCCAGCGCCAGAGCGCGTGATCTGATCCGGTTTTCCGGACAATAAAAAAGCGGGGCTGAAGAGTCCCGCTTTTTTGTGTTCTGAGAGTGGTTCCTGCGGCAGCTCCGTGAGTTGCGAGCTGCCGGGGAGACTCCGGATCAGAACTTGTAGGTGAAACCTACCATGTAGACCATGGGGTCGATTTCTACTTCGAATTTGTCGGTTTTGGTTACGCCGTCTGCCAGAGTCACTTGTGCATCGGTATTAATGTCGGCCCACCAGACTGCGGCGTTCAAGCCGAACTGCTCGCTCAGCATGTAGTCCACCCCGAACTCTACTGCGACACCCACGCTGTCATCCAGATCCAGTTCACCCAGAACAGTCTTCTCTTCGAAGAAAGTCGTGTAGTTAACACCTACGCCCGCATAGGGCTGTACAGCAGATGAGCTCTTCATCGGGTAGTACTGCAGGGTAATAGTTGGTGGCAGGTGCTTGGTCTCACCAATGTCACCCAAGGCTGCAATGTCGCCAGCGCCACTGATGTTGTGCTTGAATGGCGTTGCCGCAAGCACACCCAAGCCAAGGTTACTTGTGAACATGTAGGTGCCACGAAGACCCAACTGTGTGTTGGAGTCTACTGCAACACGGGCGTCCGCACCGAGGGCCGCCACAGAGCCTACAGTAATGACTTCGCTGGAATCATCCGGCGCCACGTGCACCGCACCTGCGCGAACAATGAAATCGCCGGCTTCAAAAGCCTGAGCAGCCGGCGCAACAGCCATCACGGCCGCAGCCAGAACACCGAGTTTGAAAGTACGAGACATAGCCATTTCCTCACTTATTAAAAGTCGATGAAGTGAGGGTAATCGCTGGGGAAAGGGAAAACTTGATTTAAGACAATTAAGGGCGTCACCCCGGCAGGCTTTGGCGGCACGGTTGACCCAACTCAAAAAAACGGGGGTACTTCGGGCTCTGCGTATAGTCAGCCCTGGTTGCTGGCCTTCTCCAGATCTTCCGCCACCAACACATCCCGGATACTCAGGGGCTCACCCTTGGCGTTCTGAACCGTCACGGCCTGGATAGGCTGGCCACTCTCACGGTCACGAAGGTCCAGCGGCTGGCCGTCTGGCGCCGGGTTCCACTTGTCACCCCACTGGCGCAGGGCCACCACCACCGGGAACAGGTCCCGGCCTTTTTCGGTCAGGCGGTATTCAAAGCGGGAACCGTGTTCGCCCACATCCACCTTGCGCAGTACTTCGTTATCCACCAGCTTGGCCAGGCGGTCGCACAGGATGTTCTTGGCGATGCCCAGCTGCTGCTGGAAGTCCACAAACCGTCGCGTGCCGTACATTGCATGCAGCACAATCAGCAGGGACCACCAGTCGCCCACTTCATTGAGGGCGCGGGCGACGGAGCAACTGGAATCATCAAAACGTTTTCTGGCCATGTCAGGGAGTGTACCGAATAGGGTTGCATTTTGAAACCGGATTGAATAGGGTTGCTTTACGAAACCAAATTGATGAGGTTGCACATCACATGAGTATGAATCTTGGTCCTTTGTTCGAGCCGTTTGAACTTCATAACCTCAAGCTGCGCAACCGCGTAGCCATGGCTCCGATGACCCGCAATTTCTCGCCCAAGGGTGTACCCGGTCAGGATGTGGTGGACTACTATCGCCGCCGTGCCGAAGCCGGCGTCGGCCTGATCATCACCGAAGGCACGGTAGTGAATCACGCCGCTGCCAACGGTTACCCGAACGTGCCGGCCTTCTATGGCGACGAAGCCCTGGCTGGCTGGAAGCAGGTGGTTGATGCCGTGCACGAAGCCGGCGGTGCCATCTTCCCGCAGCTGTGGCACGTAGGCGCGGTGCGCAAAGAAGGTATCGAGCCGGATCCGTCTGTTCCCGGTTACAGCCCTTCAGGCCTGTTTGCCCCGGGCAAGCCCAACGGCAAGGCTATGACCAGGGAAGATATCCAGGACGTGATCAAAGCCTTCGGTGATGCCGCCCAGGATGCCAAGGCCCTTGGCTTTGACGGCGTGGAAATCCACGGTGCCCACGGCTACCTGCTGGACCAGTTCCTGTGGGAGGGCACCAACCAGCGTGACGACGAATACGGCGGCAGCATGGAAAACCGCCTGCGCTTTGTGGTGGAAATCGTCGAAGAAGTCCGCCATCGCGTTGGCCCGGATTACCCGATCATGCTGCGTTTCTCCCAGTGGAAGCAGCAAGCCTATGAAGCGAAACTGGTTGATAGCCCGGAACAACTGGAACAGTTCCTGAAGCCGCTGGTGGATGCCGGTGTGGATATCTTCCACGCCTCCACCCGTCGCTTCTGGGAACCGGAATTTGAAGGGTCCAACCTGAACCTGGCCGGCTGGACCCAGAAACTGACCGGCAAGCCGACCATGTCTGTTGGCAGCGTTGGCCTGACCGAAGACTTCATCAGCGGCACTTTTGCCAGCAAGAAAGAAGCCGTGGAACAGTCCGGCATCGACGAGCTGGTTGAGCGCATGACCAACCATGAATTCGAACTGATCGCGGTCGGCCGCGCCCTGCTGCAAGACCCGGAATGGCTGGTGAAAGTGAAAGAAGGCCGATTGAACGAAGTGGAAGCCTTCGCCAAGAAATCCCTGGCCAAACTTTACTGATCGAACTACTCCTTCGATCCTGCTTGCCGCGGCGCCCGCTCAGGCCCCGCGGCTTTTTTGTTCCTGCAGCGCCAGGAGATTTTCTACTTCAACCCCCTCCAGCAGCGCACCCCGGAACTGCCGGTTGATAAACCGCTCTGTCTCCACCTGAATCCGCTCCCGCTGCTCCGGCTTCTCGATGTAATCCATGGCCCGGAACAGGATGTAGCGAATGGTCATGTGGGAAATCTCATGCACCACCGCGGCGTCCACCCCCGGCACCAGACCCCGCTCCAGAATATCCTCCGCCATCTCCCGTGCACTGGCATCCAACTGCGCTTCCAGAGCCCGGCGCAACACCGGCGACGGCCCGTGCAGCTCGCGAACAGCCACGGTGGTGGCAGCCGGATTGGCGAGGAAGTAGCGGTACACAAAGGTGACGGTATCGTGAGACGCCTGCTCGGATGAGTCCGCCATCTGCCGCAGCTGCCGCACCCCGGTTTTCATATCCTCGGCGATATACCCCAGCACCTGTAGCCCGAATTCATCAAGGCTTTTGAAGTGCCGGTAAAACGTATTCGGATTCAACCCCGCCTCACGAGCCAGCTCCCGCAGCCCCAACGACGTCAGGCTCCGCGTTTCGGTAATCAACCGCAGAGCGGCCTGAACCAGTTTCAGTTTTCCGCCGGCCAGTGTGTCCATTTAAGCCTCATATTCTGGAGTTGGGCCGGGCGGTGGGCCTTGTTCACAGACACACTACGAGCACATCCATGTGCGCTTGTTTCAGGCCGTCCCTGGCCTTCAACAGTCTGTGAACAAGGCCCACCGCCCGGCCGTTCTAACAGTGAGTATGCATGCCTTCTCAGATTCAGCATTTGGGAGACGGCCGCCACAGAAGCTTAACGGTTGGTTTGGGGGGAGGCTGTCCAAAAATGTGCGGAGCCATGGATGGCGGAGCAGAAGCGCCACATGGGCTCAGCCGAGCGCTGATGAAGCGAAGCTTCATGCGACAGCTGAGCGACCGCAATCTGTGATTGCGGGCCGGACCCCGAAGGGGTGCCGCAAGGAGCGGTTTTTGGACAGCCTCCCCCCAAACCAACCAAACCTCGGAGCCAGAGGCCAGTAGATCCGGAGCACCCAACCCCGAGGCTACACAGGCCAACAATCTGTCACCCAAGGCCAAACACCCGAACCGGAGTATACAAGTGTCTACTCATGGCGGTATACATGTGTCTACCGGTCATGATGACCACCGAAACAACAACAGGCAAGGCCCAAACAGGCCACACAGGAGTGCAGCAATGACACAAACCGCCCAGATCGCCATCATCGGCACCGGCTTCTCCGGCCTCGGCATGGCCATCAAACTCAAGGAAGCAGGATTTCACGACTTTGTGATCCTTGAACAAAGCGACGACATCGGCGGCACTTGGCACGAAAACCACTACCCCGGCTGTGCCTGCGACGTGCAATCTGCGCTGTACTCCTTCTCCTTCGAACAGAACCCCAACTGGAGCCGGATGTTCGCCACCCAGCCGGAGATCAAAGCCTACCTGCGCCACTGCGCGGAAAAGTACGGCCTGATGGAGCACATCCAGCTCAACACCCACGTAGCCGGTGCCCGCTGGGATGAAAGAACCGGTGCCTGGACCATCGAAACCTGCGACAGCCCCGAACTCTGGGCCTATATGGAAAAGCACGGCCTCAAGCCCGGTGATTCACTGGATCGCAGTGACAAAACCCTGCCCAGATTCCGCAAACTGCACGCCGGGGTGCTGGTGTCCGGCATGGGTGGCCTGAGCACGCCGGCGTACCCGGATATCAAGGGCATGGAGTCTTTCACCGGCACTCGCTTCCACTCCCAGAACTGGGACCACGACTATGATTTCCGGGGCAAGCGGGTGGCCGTTATCGGCACCGGCGCCTCGGCCATCCAGTTTGTGCCGGAGATTGCCAGGAGTGCGGCCCACCTGGACCTTTACCAGCGCACGCCGCCCTGGATCATGCCCAAGCCTGACCGGGAAATCCGCCCGCTCGAGCGGATGATGTTCCGCAAGTTCCCGCAAACCCTGAATGCCTTCCGTCAGAGCATTTACTGGATGCTGGAAGCCCGGGTGCTGGGCTTTGTGGGTAACCCGCGCATCCTGAAAATCGGTGAACTGCAGGCCCGCCGCCACATCCGCAACCAGATCAAGGACAAGGCGCTGCGCAAGAAAGTGACGCCGGATTTCCACTTCGGCTGCAAGCGGGTGCTGATCTCCAACAACTACTACCCGGCGCTGGACCAGGATCACGTGGATGTGCTCACCGATGGCATCCGTGAAGTGAAGGGCAACACCATTGTGGATAACAACGGCACTGAGCGTGAGGTGGACTGCATCGTCTACGGCACCGGCTTCAAGGCCCAGGAGCCGATTCCCCGGGGCGTGATCTTCGGCCGTGGCGGCCAGGACCTGCTCGATGCCTGGCGTGAAGGGGCGGAAGCCTACAAGGGCACCACCGTGGCCGGCTTCCCCAACTTCTTTATGCTGATGGGCCCGAACACCGGCCTCGGCCACAGTTCCATGGTGTACATGATCGAATCCCAGGTTCAGTACGTGCTGGATGCCCTGAAGAAAATGCAGCACCGGGGCTGGAAGAGCGTGGAAGTGAAAGAGGATGCCTTCAGCCGGTACAACGCCTCGATTCACGCCAAGCTGGGGGATTCTGTCTGGCAGACCGGCTGCAAGAGCTGGTACGTGAACGAGAACGGCAAGAACACCACCCTGTGGCCGGGCTTCACCTGGCAGTTCCGGCAGCAGACCCGGCTCTTTGATGCCGAGCAGTATGTGTGTGAAGCAGCAGAGGTGATGGAGCAGGGTGGCGAGCCGGCACTGGCCGGCTGACCATTGCAACAGGGCCAGCGCAGTGGCTGGCCCTGTAAACCGGGTTACATCTGCCCGGTTTCTTCGAAGCGGTGGTGCCAGCTCAGGGCTTCTTCCAGCAGGTGCGGGGTGTGCATGCCGCGGCCGCTGTTGCAGGCGCGCTCGAAGTAGTCCCGCAGGCGCGGGCGGAAGTCCGGGTGCGCACACTTTTCGATGATGTTCAGCGCCCGCTGGCGGGGCGGAAGGCCTCGCAGGTCGGCCAGGCCCTGTTCGGTCACGACAATCTGCACATCGTGTTCGGTGTGGTCCACGTGGGACACCATCGGCACAATCGTGGAAATAGAGCCACCCTTGGCGGTCGACGGGGTCATGAACACCGACAGGAAGCCGTTACGGGCAAAGTCGCCGGAACCGCCGATGCCGTTCATGATGCGGGTGCCCATCACGTGGGTAGAGTTCACGTTGCCGTAGATGTCGGCTTCGATCATGCCGTTCATGGCAATGATGCCCAGGCGGCGGATCACTTCCGGATGGTTACTGATTTCCTGGGTCCGCAGCACAATGCGATCCCGGTAGAAATCGATGTTGTCGGCCAGCTCCTGGTTGGCTTCCGGGCTCAGGGAGAAGGCGGTGGCTGAGGCCTTGGCCAGTTTGCCGGATTTCAGCATCTCCAGCATGCCGTCCTGCAGTACTTCGGTGTAGGCAGTCAGGTTGTTGAACGGGCCTTCGTTCAGGCCAGCCATCACGGCGTTGGCAATGTTGCCGACGCCGGATTGCAGGGGCAACAGGTTGGCCGGCAGGCGCTTCTTTTCGACTTCGCTGGAGAAGAAGTCCAGCAGGTGGCCGGCAATGCGACGGGAGTTTTCGTCCGGGTCGCTGAAACGGGAGTTGCGGTCCGGCGAGTTGGTTTCCACTACCGCAATCACTTTCTCCGGCGGGCACATCAGGTACTTCTCACCAAAGCGCTCGTCCGGTTTGGTGATCGGGATCGGCTTGCGGCGCGGCGGCAGGGCGGTGCCGTAATAGACGTCGTGCATGCCTTCCAGGCCGGCACTCTGGCCGTGGTTCACTTCGAGGATGACCTTGTCGGCCTGGTCAATCCAGGTTTTGTTGTTGCCGATGGACGACGACGGAATCAGCCGACCATCTTCCGTAATGCCTACCACCTCGATGACGGCAATATCCAGCTTGCCGAAGAAACCGGACCAGGCGTGCTGGGCCACGTGCGACAGGTGGATATCCATGTATTCCATCTTGCCTTCGTTGATCTTCTGGCGGCAGGTGGGATCGCTCTGGTAGGGCAGGCGCATTTCAATGCCGTCTACTTCGGCCAGCGCGCCGTCCAGTTCCGGGGCGGTGGAGGCACCGGTCCATACGCTGATGCGGAAGTTCTCGCCACGGGCGCGGTGGTCACGGATGTGCTCGGCCAGGGCCTGGGGCACGGCTTTCGGGTAGCCCGCGCCGGTAAAGCCGCTCATGCCTACGTTCACGCCGGAGGGGATCAGGCTGGCAGCGTCTCGGGCACTCATAATACGTTTGCTAAGTTTTGGGCAACGAATCCTGGATTCGGTCGACATGATCCACCTCTTGTTATGCGGTTAACGGCCCCGGTTTTTGGCCTTGTCGGCAATGGGGCGAACAGAAAAGCGCCATATTCTAACAGCGAAACAAGAAAGCATGCTTAATGGTGTTAGTGAAACTACCTAATTCTTTAGTCTAATGCTGGTGTAAGTTCCAGATAATACTGGGGTGGTTCAGAGGGCGCCCCGCGGTTTGCCGGTTGCCGTAGCGGCCACCCGGTGGGATGATGCCCGCATTCGACCGTGAGTTATCCCATTTCCAGGCATCCGGCAGGGCTCCATGAACACCAGAACCTCCACCCGACTGAACAAATACATCAGCGAGAGCGGCATGTGCTCGCGCCGGGATGCTGACCGCTACATCGAACAGGGTAATGTTCACATCAATGGCCGCCGGGCCCAGGTGGGAGACCAGGTGTTGCCGGGCGATGTGGTGAAGGTGAACGGCCAGGTGGTGGAACCCCGGGATGAGGAAGACCTGGTCTTTATCGCCCTGAACAAGCCGGTGGGCATTGTCAGCACCACCGACAGTGCTGAGAAAGACAATATCCAGCGCTTTGTCGGCCACAGCGAACGGATTTTCCCCATCGGCCGGCTGGATAAAGACTCCCAGGGGCTGATTTTCCTCACCAGTAACGGCGACCTGGTGAACAAGATCCTGCGCGCCGGTAATAACCATGAGAAAGAATACCTGGTGACGGTGGATAAGCCGGTCACCCGGGAATTCGTCGAGGGCATGAGTAACGGCGTGCCAATCCTGGGCACCATGACCAAGCGCTGCAAGGTCGAGAAGGTTTCCCGGTTTGTGTTCCGCATCATCCTGGTACAGGGCCTGAACCGCCAGATCCGCCGCATGGCCGAGCATTTCGGTTATGAGGTTACCCGGCTGGAGCGGGTGCGGATCATGAACGTCAGCCTGCAGGGGCTGCCGGTGGGGGCCTGGCGGGATCTCACAGAAAAAGAACTGGCGGTGCTGTTCGATGCCATCCGGGATTCGTCGTCGGAGGCCTCGCCGCCGGCCGGTAACAAGCCCCGCAAAAAGCCTGCTTCAGCGAAGGGCGGTCGCCCGGGTCCTGGTGGTAAGCCGGCCAGGGCCGGAGCAAAGCCCGGTGGCAAAGCCCCTGCAGGCAACGGCCGAAAAGGCCCCGGCAGCGGCCCCGGAAAGCGCCCGGGCGGCAAGCCCGGTAACGGCCCGAAAGCGGGTGGACGCGGCCCCGGCCCGAAGGGCAAACCGTCGAAACCCGGAAAGCCCCGCAAACCATCCATCAAGAAGCGCTGAGCACCCATCATAGGTTCTCTTCCTTACGGCAGAACCGGCAAACCGGCGCTATGCTTACCGGCTTTAAACCTGTGCCGGATTTGCCTCAATGCTTGAAACGTTTTTCTCGACCTACCTCAGCAGCACCATTCGCTTCCTGTTCCTGCTGGCGCCGTTTTTCGTGGTCACCATGTTCCTGGCGCTTACCCGGGGGTTACCGGCAGCCGAGAAGGCGTCGATCATCCGCCGGGCCTGTGTGTCGGCGTTTATTCTGGGGGTGATCCTGTTCTTTGCCGGCCCGCTGCTGTTCAACGCCATCGGTATTACCCTGAACTCGTTCCGCATCGGGGCCGGCAGCTTGCTGTTCCTCACCGCTATCAGCCTGGTGAACAGCGGTACCCGCAACCATGCCACCGGCCTGCCGGATGAAGATCGCGATGACATCGCCGTGGTGCCCCTGGCCATTCCGGTGATGATTGGCCCGGCAACCATTGGTGCCATCCTGGTTTACGGTGCGGAGCTCAAGGCCGTGCCGGAAGTGGCGGGCGGTTTGCTGGGGCTGGTATCTGGCTTGCTGATCCTGGCGGTGTTGCTGCGGTTGTCCAGCTACCTGGAAAAGGCCCTGGGCAAGACCGGCCTGAACATCATGTCGAAGATCAGCGGCCTGATTCTCTCGGCCATGGCGGCGGAAATCGTTCTGACCGGTATTGCCGGGTTTATGGCATCAGTCGCCTGAAGGTAAGGCCGGAAACCGGTATTTTTCCTGCAGTTGCTGTGGAATTTCGGGGTTCTGCTCAAGAAAATCGGCCAGTGCGTTGATGATGTCCGGGTGCCGGGCAGATGACAGATGGTAGCTGCTGAGGCTGACCGGCAGCAGGTGGGCCGCGGTTTCAAAGCGCCCTGTCGCGTCCAGGTTGCGGAAATGGTACTCCGCCACCGGCGCCGCCAGGTTGATCACTTCTACCCGACCGGCCAGCGCCATCAGCACCAGGTTTTCCGGCGATGACGCGGTAATCAGTTCAACATCGCCCTGGTCGATCCGGTCCTGGAATTTCCACGGGGTAAAGCCGTGTATGGTGCCGTAGTCGGCCATCTGCTCCCGGGTGATGCCGGCGTTTTCCCGCAACACGTACAGGCCATCGGCAAAGTGCAGCAGCGGCGGCGAATAGCTCAGCTCCATGCCCAGTTTTTCGGATTTGTTCCAGTTGGGGTGATCGGGCAGGGCGAAGTCATACAGGCCCCGGGTGTACTCCCAGATCATCCGGCGCACCGGCCGCACCTTGTACTCGAAGCGGATAGCCTCGGCCGCAGCAAAGGCATCCATCAGGTCCCGCAGGTAACCGGAATACTCGTTACTGGCTAAATCAGCCTTGTAGATGGGATAGTAATCAATATCCTGAACCACCACGCTGTAGGTGGGTATTGGCTGGCTGTCCGGCTCGGCTGCGCTAACCGGACACTGGATGAGCCAGCCGGCAAAGCTGGCCAGAAATGCCAGCCGGATTGAATGAAAAACCTGCAATTGAAACGTCTCCCGGAAATATCAGGACAGGAATGACTGCTAATACTATCGACCACAATCGGGCCCGGTACAACTTTGAGGGTATCGAATCGGTATGGCTGTTTGGCTATGGCTCGCTGATTTACAAGGTGGATTTCCCGTTTCTGGAACAACGCCCTGCCACTATTCGCGGTTGGGCCCGGCGGTTCTGGCAGGGTTCCCACGACCACCGGGGCACACCGGAAGCACCGGGGCGGGTGGTTACCCTGATTGAGCAGCCCGGAGCCCGATGCAAAGGCATGGCCTACCGGGTATCGCCCAATGTCTTCGAGTACCTGGATGTGCGGGAGAAAAACGGCTACCTGCGCTTCAGCACCACCATGACCTTCGACGACGGCAGCCACGCCGAGGGGCTGGTGTACATCGCCACGGAGGATAACGAGGCGTTTCTGGGCGCGGCTCCGGAAGCGGATATCGCCGCCCAGATTGCCGCTGCCGCCGGGCCCAGCGGCCCGAATTCCGAGTATCTGCTGCGGCTGGCGGAGTCTTTGCGGGCATTGGGCGACGACTGTGTGCATACCTTTGCGATAGAAACGCACCTGCTTGGCAACGAACCTGTCGTGGTTAAGGACCGTTAAACGTCAACCGGTGTAAAGCTTGTGCAAATTCGCCCTTCGGGCCCTGACAACACCCTTCTGTTCAGTAATCTGACGGCAAGGCTTCACGGAAAGTTTCCGTATAGCATGGTTTCAGTCGGTCAACAGATGGGAGAGTCATCATGAAACGACTACTGATCAGCAGTACCCTGATTGTCGCCCTGGGCTTTGCCGGCCTGGCACAGGCAGACGGCTACCGTGGCCATGGCCACCCGCCGGGCATCCAGAAACAGCTGGAACGGGGCAAGGCGCTGCCGCCGGGGCATCAGAAGAAGTACCTGCGCTCGGAATGGCGGGACCGCCACGATCACTACCGGAATCGTGACGATTACCGGAACGGATACCGCACCAGCTACGGCTACGACGACCGTCTGCCGCCGGAGCATCGGGTAGCGCGGATTATCCGCGATACCCAGGCGATCATTGAGCAGACCCGCTGAACCCGGGTTCCAGCTCTTTCTGCGGTGTTTCCCGGCTGGCGGGGTTAAAGCCCCGGGCCGGTGAACGCCGTCTCCGGTGCCGCAGGCCGATCAAGACCAGCGGCACCACGATCATCATGCTGCCGGCCAGGAACCACAGGTCCGGCACCTCCCCAAACCAGATCCAGCCAATGGCCACCGCCCAGATCAGCCCGGTGTATTCGGCGCTGGTGACCTGGTTGGCATCCACCTGCCGGTAGGCCAGCAACACGGTGATGTTGTAACCCAGGATGAACAGGGCCGAGCCGGCGGCGCTGACCAGGATCTGCAGGTTCCACGTTGCCCCTTCCCAGAATGCCAGTGCGGCTGCGGCCGGTATGATCAGCAGGTAGTTCAGGAACAGCTTGTGCACGGTGGTTTGTTCTTTCGGCAGCTGGCGCACCATGACGGCGTTGATGGCCAGGGCAAAGGCCGAGCCCAGGGCAGCGATGACGGCCCAGTTGAACTCCACCGGGCGCAGTATCACGATGATGCCGGCAAAGCCGCTGAACACGGCGGTGACGCTCAGGGGCGTGAGTTTTTCCCGGAAGAATACGGCCGACAGCACCATCACCAGTATCGGCGCGGCGTAGAACAGGGCGTTGGCGGTAGCCAGCGGCAGGTTGGTGAGGGCGATCACCATGCATACGATGCCGACCAGGTGGATGTGGGCGCGGATGGCGTGGACTTTCAGGCCGCCGAAGAGGTTGCCTGTGTCGAGTTTGCGGGCCAGCGGCAGCAGGAACACCAGGGTGAGTACGCAGCGCAGGAATGCGAACTGGAAGACGGGGGCGCCGGGGTCCATCAGTTTGATGAAGACGTCCGAGAGTATGGCCATGGCGTTGCCGATGACCAGCAGCAGAATGGCGCTGTTGACGGTTTTGCCTGACACTTTGGTGTTTCCTTCCTTTATCCAGCCTTCATAGTTTGGTGGCAGGATCAGTCCGGGTTGTCCCTCCGAAAACCGCTGCGAGTACATCCATGTACGCTTGTCTCCGCCCCTCTGCGCTTATTGCTCCTGCGTCGCGCAGAGGGTCCTGGGCAGGCCATCCCTGGCCAGCCCGTGAAGTGCTTTCGCCCTTCACCCATGGCTACGAACATTTTCGGAGGGACAACCCGGACTGATCCGCGAAATTCTGTGGTGAGTCTAATGAAGTGCTACTATCCGATAAAATGATCATTATTGAACAGTCATTAGAAAAATAGATAGCTGGCGTCAATGAGACTACCCCCACTGAAAGCCCTCCCCGTATTCGAAGCCGTTGCCCGGCTGAACAGCTTTTCGGCCGCTGCCGAGGAACTGGCCATCACCCAGAGTGCAGTCAGTCACCAGATCAAGCAGCTGGAGACCTATCTGGGCGAACGGCTGTTCTGGCGCTCCGGTCGGACGGTGACGCTGACCGACGAAGGGCGGCAGTATTTTGATGCCATTGGCACCGCCTTGTTGCAGATTGAACGGGCGAGTGAACAGTTGCTGGGGCATGAGGAGTCCCGGTTGCGGTTGTCGGTGTTCAGTTCGTTTGCGGTGCGCTGGCTGGTGCCGCGGTTGCCGGAGTTGCAGCGGTTGCACCCGCAGATTGACCTGGCGCTGGAGATGAGCAGCGAGAACCCGGTGTTGTCGGATCGGGTGGCGGATTGTTTTATCACCATCCACACCACGGCGCCGGCCTACAGCTATGAGCATTTGTACACGGAGCGGTTGTTTCCGGTGTGCAGCCAGGATTACTGGCAGCGTATCCGGCGAGAGTTAGGGCGTGACGCGGAGCCGGAGGGGCGGGATGAGAGTCCGGTGTCGCCGGAGGATATCGCGCGCTTTCCGTTGTTATCGACCCACAGCATTTTCGACAAACCCGCCGGTGACTGGCAGGCGTGGTTCCGGGATGTGGAGCAGCCGTTGCCGTCTGCTGCCCGTGTTCAGCATTTCAGCCACATGCTGCTGGCGCTGGAAGCTGCGCGGTTCCATCAGGGAATCGCCCTGACCAACGACTATATGCTGAGTACCCGGAAGGATTCCCAAGACTTCGTTCGTTTACCGACCCATTCGGTGGTGACCGGCGATAAGTTCTACTTTGCCTGGAAAACCAGCCGCCGGCGGGAACGTGGGATTCAGACGTTACGGCGGTGGTTGGTTGACGAGGCAATTCGGGGTGGGCTTCGGGGGGAGTGATCCTCCTAGCCTGCTGTCTGGGTGCTTAGAACAGGGCGGGCGAGCCTTTCCAGAAAGCGCTCTAGCCTTCCATGGGCGCTTGTGTTCCGCCATCCATGGCTCCACAAATTTCTGGAAAGGCTCGCCCGCCCTGTTCAGTTATGCCTTGTGCAGTTCGCTTTGTTAAAGTCGGATTTTCGGGGCGGCCTGCACATGGTCTGGGGAAAGCCTTGGCGGGAGGGGGCTCCAAAAATGTGCGGAGCCATGGATGGCGGAGCAGAAGCGCCACATGGATGTGCCGTAAGGAGCGGTTTTTGGAGCCCCCTCCCGCCAAGGATTGACCTCCACCCATACAAGTAACCCTACTCCGAAGACCGCTCGACAACTTTACGCTTACCGGTAGCCGCTTTGGCCAGGGCTTTCAGGCCATCAGCATCAAACGCATCTACGCGGATCACGTCGTACAGGGCCGTCAGGGCTTCTTCCAGCTTCGGGCACTCGTCGGCTGTTACGATACCCTGGGCACAGGCCCAGTCCACCAGCTCCTTGCGCTGATGCCCCATCAACAGGGCAATGCCGTCCAGCTCGTCTTCGTCGCGGCTGCGGATGGCTTCGTGCAGGCGCTGGCGCATGTCGGCGGTTTCGTTGGCGAGTTTGTAGGCGTTGAGAACACGGCCCAGAGGATCGTCCGGATCCATGTTGATGAAGGTACCGCGGCTGATGCGCTGGCGTACCGGTGTGTCTTTCACAATGGTCGCCGCTACCTTCGCGCCCAGCTTGTCATCCGGGCCGTTCAGGCCGGTGGCGCCGAGCGGGAACACCAGCAACCGTAGCGGCCAGCGCAGGGCCGTTACCGGGAAGTTGATGATGGCGTCGCGCATGGAGTCCTGCAGGTCGTGCAGGCAGGTTTGCAGGCACCATTCCACCAGGTCTCGCTGGTCGTCCGGGTAGCCTTCCTCATGCCATTGCTTGATCACCGCCGTGGCGTAGTACAGCTGCACCAGGCAGTCGGCCATGCGGCCAGACAAGCGCTGGCGGGCTTTCAGGCCACCGCCGACGGTAAGCAGGGTGACGTCGGTCATCAGGGCGAAGGCCGCAGAGAAACGGCCCAGTTGGCGGTAGTACTTCTCGATGTCGCCGTGGCGTGGCGCGGTTTCCAGCCAGCCCTTGCTCAGGCCCAGTACCAATGCACGCAGGGCGTTGCGGGTGGTGTGGGCCAGGTGGCGGTAGAAGATGCCGTCGAATTTCTTGGCGGCCTTGTCTTCGTCTTCCATGCCCGCCGCTTCGATTTCCTCGACGATAAACGGATGGCAGCGGATGGCGCCCTGGCCGAAGATCATCAGGCTGCGGGTCAGAATATTCGCGCCTTCCACGGTAATGCCGATGGGCACGGCCTGGTAGGCCCGGGCCAGGAAGTTGCGGGGGCCGGTGATGACGCCGCGGCCGGCTACTACGTCCATGGCGTGGTTGATCACTTCCCGCATCAGGTCGGTGTTGCGGTATTTCAGCACGGCCGAGGGCACGGACGGCCGTACGCCCCGGTCCAGCATACCGGCGGTCAGCAGGCGGGCAGCGTCCATCATGTAGGTGTAGCCGGCAATGGGTTCCAGGGCTTCCTGCACGCCTTCAAACTGGCTGATGGAGCGGCCGAACTGTTCCCGTGTGTAGGCGTACGACCCCGTAGCCAGGCTGGCCAGTTTGCCGGCACCGGTGCCGAGGGCTGGCAGGGAGATGGAGCGGCCGATGGACAGGCATTCCAGCAGCATTTTCCAGCCCTTGCCGAGCATGTCCTGGCCGCCGATGACCTGTTCCATGGGAATAAAGACTTCATTGCCCCAGGTGGGACCGTTCATGAACACCGTGTTCATGGGCAGGTGGCGGGCGCCGGCGTGCACGCCGTCGGTATCCCGGGGTACCAGCACACAGGTCACGCCAATGTCGTCGTCGCCGCCCAGCAGTTTTTCCGGGTCATAGACCTTGATGGCCAGGCCGATCAGGGTCGCCACCGGGGCCAGGGTGATGTAGCGCTTGTTCCAGGTGACCTTCAGGCCCAGTGCTTCCTTGCCGTTCCATTCGCCCTTGCAGACGATGCCTTTATCCGGAATGGCGCCGGCATCGGAGCCGGCCACCGGGGATGTGAGGGCAAAGCAGGGAATCTCTTCGCCACCGGCCAGGCGCGGCAGGTAATGCTGCTTCTGGTCGTCGGTGCCGTAGTGCATCAGCAGCTCGCCCGGGCCCAGGGAGTTGGGCACCATCACGGTGACTGCCGCCGATACGCTGCGGGTGGAGATTTTCATCACGATTTCGGAATGGGCGGTGTTGGAGAAGCCGAGGCCGCCGTCTTCCTTGGGTATGACCAGGCCGAAGAAGCCGTTTTCACGGATGAATTTCCAGGCTTTTTCGGGCAGGTCGTAGTGTTCGTGGGTGATCTGCCAGTCGTCCAGCATCTGGCAAAGTTCTTCCACCGGGCCGTCGAGAAATGCCTGCTCTTCACTGGTCAGGTGCGCGGGGGCGGCGTCCAGCAGCTTGTTCCATTCCGGGTTGCCGGAGAACAGTTCGCCATCCCAGTCTACAGAGCCGGAGGCCAGGGCTTCCTGTTCGGTCGGCGACAGCTTGGGCAAGCGGCTGCGGACCCAGCCCAGCAATGGCCGGCTGAGCTTGTCGAGGCGGAGGTCTCCGGGCAGGGTGATCAGCAGGGCCAGTGCCAGCAGGATACCGCCAATCAGGAAACTGAGGATGTGCCAGTCGTCGTTGGCCACCCCGATCAGGGTGGCGACGGACATCACGATCGCGGCGGTTTTGCCACCAATGCTGAAATAGATCAGCACCAGGGCACTGAGAACCAGAAGCAGGACGCTCATCAACAGATCTCCATATCAAAATGTTTGCCCCTAACCATCGGCTATAGATCAGTCAGTTGCAAGTGAAACCACCGGCTTTCAGAGGCTGATGCCCAGCACCAGCAAGGCCAGGGTGGACAGCAGTACGGCGACGTTGGCACCGAGTACCTGATTCAGCGCGGCGGGGTTATCCAGGCACGCTGGCAGTTGCCGGCTCAGCCACAGTGCAACGGGCAGTGGCAGCAGCGCCAGCAGGCTCCAGGCTGGTATCAGGTTGAGCCAGGTGGCAGCGGCAATAAGCCCGAAGCTTCCCAACAACAGCGTTGCGACCAGTTTGCTGGCGGCGCGGGGGCCCAGGGTAATTACCAGGTGCCGGCGGCCGGCTTTGCGGTCGGCCTCGGCATCGGGGATCTGGTTGATCAGCAGCAGCTCGCTCACCAGCAGCAGGGCGACGCCGGCGCACACCAGTGCGGTGGCATCCAGCCGGGCGCCCAGGGCAATCAGCGCACCCAGCACCATCACCGGGCCAAAGCCGATACCGGGGGCCAGCAGGCACAGCCAGGGGGAGCGGGTAATCCAGCGGGTGTAGGTGAGCACCAGCATTACGCCGGCGGCGCCGAGCACAAACATGGGCAGGCCGCGCAGCCATAGAAAGTACAGGCCAATGGCAATCACCAGAGCCAGGGTGCCAAGGGCGGCAAAGAGCACCCTTCTGGCCGCCGAGGGAGTTTCCGGCAGGGCTCCGCTGCCGCCGGAAAACGGCGTTCGCCGGGTGGTCAGGTCCAGCCCTGAGACAAAGTCTTCGTACTCGTTCAGCAGGTTAACGGCGGCATGGGCCAGAACCGCGCCGATGAACACCAGCAGGGTATCCAGCAGGGCGGGTGGTTCACCCTGCTGCCAGGCCACGGCCAGCCCGAGCCCGACACACAGCGGTGCCAGTACCAGGAAATTGGGACGGGAGGCGCGAACAACCGCTACTGCTTCAGACATGGAATACCGTACCTGGTAAATCGAAATCGTGCGTTGAAACCCGGTTATACGTAGCCGGCGGAAAATACCAGCCCGAGCACCACCGGCATTACCACCAGGCTGCCGAGGTTGCTCAATAATACCAGCGATGCCACCTTGTGGGGTTCCTGCCGGTACTGCTCTGCCACCATGTAGTTCAGCACCGCCGGCGGCAGTGCCGCAAACACCCACAGGCTGGCGACCTGAAGCCCCGGCAGGTCGAGCATTGCGATCATTGGCCAGGCCAGCAGCAGGCCGCTGGCGGGGCAGGCGATGGCGCCGATCAGCCCCAGTTTCCAATCGCTGAAGTCCACATCCAGCATGCGCACCCCCAGCGCAAACAGCATCAGCGGAATGCACACGCCGCCCAGCATGTTCAGGGTTTCCAGCAGCCAGCCGGGCAGGGCTACGCCACTGAAATTCACCGCCAGGCCGGCAATACTGGCAAATACGATGGGCAGGCGCAGACGTTTCACGATCGAGGTATGGGGGTCGAGCATGTACAGGCCCACCGAGAAGTGCAGCAGCATTTCCACGATAAACAGCACAATGGCGGCCGGCAGCGCCGCTTCGCCAAAGGCCAGCACCAGCAGGGGGATGCCCATGTTGCCGGAGTTGTTGAACATCATCGGTGGCAGGAAGGTTTTCAGATTCAGGTCCAGCGCCCTGGCCAGCGGGTAGAGCACAACCCCGGAGCCAAGCACAATCACCGTGGCGGCCAGGGCCAGCCCGCCGTATTCCTGCAAGGGAGCCTGCTGGTCGGCGAGCACCGCAAACACCAGCATGGGCACAAACAGCTCCATATTCAGCACGTTCAGGCCCTGGATGTCGGGCGTGCGGTAGCGGCCATACAGGGCGCCGCAGCCGGCGATAAGGAACACCGGTAGCATGGTGGACAGGATTTGCGCGATCATAGCGGGTTCCGATAGCGAGTGCCGAAGCGGCCTGTTAGCAAAGCCGACAGGTTCGCAAGTCCCCGGCCATTGGGCAAGTGGCCGTTGGTATCGGGCAGCGAAAAACCATCAGTGGAGAACGCCTGTGACTGCGGATTTTGACCAGCCGATCCCGAGGGAAAACACCCATTCCGTGAAATTCGATGTATGCCGGGCCGTGTTCGGCCGGGCGGATGTGATCCCGGTGTGGGTAGCTGACATGGATTTCGCCGCCCCGGAGGCGGTTACCCAGGCCCTGAAAGCCCGGGCCGAGCATCCCGTGTACGGTTACACCCTGTTTCCGGACAGCCTCTACCAGGCCATGATCGACTGGTTTTCCGCCCGCCACGGCTGGCACATCGAGCGGGACTGGATTCTGATGGCGCCGGGGGTGGTGCCGTCACTGCATGCCGCCTGCATGGCCTACGCCGGGCCCGGTGAGGGTGTGATTATCCAGTCACCGGTTTACCCGCCGTTCTTCAGCTCGGTGCAGGACAGCGGCCGGGAAGTGATCGAGAACCCGCTGTGGCTGGATGAAACCAGCGGCCAGTACCGGATGGACCTGGAACATCTGGAGCTGTGTGCCGCCCGGGCCGATGCGCGGATTCTGATGCTCTGTTCCCCCCACAACCCGGTGGGCCGGGTCTGGTCGGAGGAAGAGCTGGAAGCGGTGCTGGATATTGCCCGCCGGCACCAGCTGGTGATTCTCTCGGATGAAATCCACTGTGACCTGACTTTTCCCGACAAGCCGGCTCATACGGTGCTGGCCAAACTGGCCAGGCCGGAGGACGCGGTGATCACCGCCGTAGCCCCCAGTAAAACCTTCAATATGCCGGGCCTCGGGCTGTCTGCCCTGGTGATTACCGACCCCGGGCAGCGCCAGGCCATGAAGGCGGTGTTTGATTCCATGCACCTGCCCCAGTGCAACCCGTTCAGCGTGACCGGTTTTGAAGCCGGATACCGCCACGGCGCGCAGTGGCTGGACCAGTTGATGGCCTATCTGCAGGCCAACCGGGATTATGTTTGCGGGCAGGTGGCGGAGCGGTTGCCGGGAATCAAGGTATCCCGGCCGGAAGGCACCTACCTGATGTGGCTGGATTGCCGGGGGCTGGGGCTGGACGATGCCGGGCTGAAAAGGTTCTTCGTGCAGCAAGCCGGGGTGGGCATGAACCCGGGTATTTCCTTTGGTGATCCGGGCAGTGGCTTCATGCGCCTGAATATCGGTTGCCCCAGAGCCGTTCTGGCGCAGGTGCTGGAGCGTATTGAAACCGCCCTGAACCAGCGCTGAGGCCTACTTCTGGTATACCGGCGGCCGCCGCCCCACCCGGGTGGCCAGCAGCAGGCCGGCCAGGATCAGCAGGGCGCCGAACAGGTGGTAAAGCCCCAGTGACTCGCCCAGGAACAGGATGGCGAGAATGGAAGCAAACACCGGCGTCAGGTACATGAAAATGGCTGCGTTGGCGGGGCCGATTTCGTGCACGGCGTGGTTCCAGAACGCGTAGGCCAGAATGCCCGGGAAGATGGCAAAGAACGCCAGCGGCAGGGCGGTACTTCCGGACAGTTCGAAACCGCCGCTGAACCACAGCAGGTCACCCAGATAGAACGGCAGGATGACCAGGGTGCCCAGCAGAATCTGGGCGGTCAGAAAGGTCAGCGCCGGCAGGGGCACGACGTGTTTGCGCAGCAGCACCGAGAACACGCCCCAGCTGAACACCGCCGCCACCATGATCAGGTCCCCGGGCTGGGCTTGCAGCTGGGCAATAATCCGAAGATCCCCCCGCCCGATCACGATCAGTATGCCGACAATGGCCAGCCCGATACCCAGGGCCTGGACCGGCCGCGTGCGTTCCCCCAGCAACAGCCAGGCCAGCAGGGCGACAAAGATCGGGATGGTGGAATTGATCAGGGCGATGTTGGTGGCGGTGGTGGTCATCGCCGCGTAATACAGCAGGGAGTTGAAGGCCGCTACGCTGAAGGTGGCCAGCACCAGAAGTGTCACCAGGTGCTGGCGGATCACCTGCCGGTGCCGCCAAAGCCCGGGGAGCCCGAATGGCAGGATCAGTGCCAGGGCGATCACCCAGCGCCAGAACGACATGGACAACGGCGGAATGTGTTCCACGGTGGCCCGGGCGACCACGGCATTGCCGGCCCAGAACAGCGGCGTCAGCACCAGGCCGATATAGGCCATGCCTGGAATTTTCGACAGCATGCCGGCGTTATCTGCAGCCACGGGGAGTCCTCGGGATCAGTGCATCAAACGCCTAGCATACTACTCTCCCGGGACTTCTGCCTCCGTACCAATGTGGTAGGCGGCAAAGCCGGCCATCACCACCTGGTCTACCGCCATACCGATTACCCGGCCGTTGGAATTCGAGCGGATGGGGTATTGTTCGTTGGTGATCGGGTCGGCCACGTAGCCGAGGATTTCACCCTCGGAAATCCGGTCACCCAGGACCACGTCGCTGAACAGAATGCCGCCATGCTGGGCGCGAATCCAGGTGGAGTCGTAGTAAACCGGCTGCGGATCGCCCCAGACAAACATCCGGGAAATCATGCCGTGCTTTTCCATCAGGCTGTTGAGGCTGTTTACGCCGGCTTCAATCTGGTGTTCCTGGATGCGGAGCGATTCCCCCGCTTCCAGGGTTACCGCGCGAATGCCCGCGTTGACCGCAGCCGTGCGCAGCATGCCCGGTGAACCGCTGCTGTGCACCACCGCCATGCGATCAAAGCCCCGGGTGAACTCGGCCACTTCCGGGTTGTTCATATCGGCCCGCAGCTGGGGCAGGTTGGTACGCTTGAGGGAACCGGTGTGGATATCCACCAGCATGTCGCAGTGGCCGATTACATCGGTGAACAGGGAATGGGCAATCCGGTCTGCCAGGGTGCCGTCGGGGCGGCCGGGGAAGTACCGGTTGAGGTCTCGCCGGTCTGGCAGGTAACGGCTGCCCTGCTGGAAACCGCTCAGGTTGACGATGGGAACTCCCACCACGCGGCCGCTCAGCTTGGCCGGGTCCAGGTCGTACATGGCCCGGCGCACGATTTCGATACCGTTCAGTTCGTCACCGTGAATCGCGCCGGTCAGGCACAGGGTGGGGCCGGTGTGAGCACCGTTTACCACCAGAACCGGCGTGGTCTGGGACAGCCCGGCAATCTGGATATTAGGGGACCATGCCAGGCGGGTAGAGGTTCCGGGCAAGACTTCCTTGCCCAGCAGGGTGAAGGTTTCCGAGGGTACCGGTTCGGGCCCTGCCAGTTCCGATTCCGATTCTGGCTCCGGTTCCGGCATGGGCGCCACTTTCTTCAAGTCGACGTTGGGGGCAATCTTGCGCGGCTCGGACTGAACCACATCTTCGACATTTTCATCTTCCGCGAGCTGCGCGATTAGTGGAGCCGGCATCGCCGCACCGGTCGGAGAGCTGCCGGCATTAGCACCAGCGCCCATTGGCACCAGCGCCAGCAAAAAACAGGTGAGCAGGGTGCGGTTTGCGGAGTAGTCGCGTTTGGGAAACAGCATAAGTCCTCAAGTACCTTGACCAATCGGCCCAAGCATAGGGCCCGCGGGGTGTCATGAATACCGCTGTGACGAAGCTTTAATGCCACTTTCATGATTCAGGGCCGGATATTGGCCGGCCTGTTGTGTATAACAGTGCTATCTTGCAATGATATGAACCGTTATACGCTCACCAAGGAGATAAGTGTATGGACCTTTTGCGAATTCTGATTGCGATTCTGTTACCGCCGTTAGGTGTTTTTTTACAGGTAGGTATCGGCAAGCACTTCTGGATTAACATTGTGCTCACCCTGCTCGGTTATATCCCGGGTATTGTTCACGCCGTCTGGGTGATCGCCAAGAAGTAACCCGGCTGGTCAGGCCGGGTGCACGGTGTGCCAGAGCTCATCCTTCTGGAACGCCCTGTGCTCGGCCTCCAGTTTCAGCAGGTGCGCCAGGGCCGAACGGGCCGCCAGGCCATGAATGGCCGCGGGTACATCGTCATAGGCCTTGGCGGTGAGATCTTTAAGGGAAACCGGTGCCAGGGCTTCCAGCGCCCGGAAAATCTTGTGTTCCCGTGACAACCGGTGGGTGATCAGATAATCAATCACCGCCTCCGGCTGGCCCATCAGAAAGCCGTGGGCGGGGGCAATAAACCGTACCGGTTCTTCCAGCAGTTCGTACAAAGACTCCACATACGCCTTCATATCGCCGTCCGGCGGATTGATCACCACCGTTGAGCCTTGCATGATGTGGTCGCCGGCGAACAGCAACTCTTGCTCCAGCAACAGAAAACACAGATGGTTCGAAGCGTGGCCGGGCGTGTGCAGAACCTTCAGAACCCCGGCTTCGGTAACAATCAGGTCTTCGTGCGCCGGTTCATCGTCCGGGCTGAAGGCCTTGTCGTGGCTGGGCGCATCCGGCGCCGGCCAGCCGAACACCCGGCAGCCGGTGCGTTCCTTCAAAACCCGGGCCGCCGGCGAATGGTCCATATGGGTATGGGTGGTCAGCACCTGATCCACCACCCCGCCAGTCAGCTCCAGAATCCGCTCGATGTGGGCCTCGTTCACCGGCCCCGGATCGATCACCGTAAACCGCTCATGGCCCAGAATGTAGGTGTTGGTACCCGGCCCGGTCATCATGCCCGGATTCGGCGCCGTCAGCCGTATCACCCCGGCTGCCACCTCCACCGGCTCACCCGGAACAATCTCCGCCCGGGTGGACCCTTCGCCTTCCGGGTCCAGCTTCACCGCCTCGTCATAGGCCGGCGCATTGGGCTCCAGCAGCACCGGCTGGCCCTTGCGAAGTGCCGGCCACGGGTCGGTCGGAAACGCCTCCGGCGGATTGGCGTGGGCATAGCGCATCAGCTCGGCGGTGGTGCTGAAATCACACAACACCCGCAACGTGCGAATCGTCGGCAACCCCAACAACCGTTGCCCGCCCCGATGCTCCTCCAGCGCCTGCGCCGGCGAAATCCACACATGGTCAATGGTCTCGGTGCCATCATGACGGGCAACCTGACCCTCCGGCGCCACCGCCACAAAAAACCGCGTATCAAACCGCCGCGGCGGCCCCGGCGGGGTCACCCAGTGGCTCAGATACGCCAGCCGGTCCAGCGGCAACGTCAGCTGATGCTTCTCACACAACTGCGCCAGCGAAACCTCCTCCCGGAACAACGCAAACCGCTCACCATGCACCGCATGACCGGAATCCACCAGCTTCCCGGAACCCTCCTGAGCCAGCAGAATCCCCGCCTCCTCAAAACACTCCCGAACCGCCGCCAACATATAATCCGCGCCGCCCTCATCCAGGCTCATGGTCTGACTGATGTCAGCATCTTCAATCCCGATCGAATGCGCCCGCGCCTCCGGCTCCTGTTGGTTAACCGCCCCGCCGGGGAACACAAAATACCCCGGCAGAAACACCGCCTCCCAGGTGCGCTGCAGAAGCAGGACTTCAATGCCGTTGTCAGTATCTCGGGTCAGAGCCAGGGTGGCCGCAGGGCGAATGTCCATAGGTGTCTCAATGTCTTATTAGATTATTGGTGCGCGCACAAGGTTAGAGTGGGGATTGGGGAAGGGCTTTCCAAAAATTTGCGGAGCCATGGATGGCGGAGCAGAAGCGCCACAGGGATGTGCCGTAAGGAGCGGTTTTTGGAAAGCCCTTCCCCAAGCGCCACAAATACCCGGAGTTAGTGCGCATGGTGTTTAGCAAGATACCCGAATAACCCACAGGATGAGAAGGGACAAAGGTAGGAGTATGATGCAGCCCCAACACCAAAGCGCAAACCAAGGAACCCCGCCGTGGCCAGAATCAAACTCGAATTCCCGGACAACGCCTTCTGCTTCGAAACAAGGATGCCGGTCAGAATCACCGACATCAACGGCGCCAACCACCTGGGCAACGACGCCCTGATCTCCATGCTCTCCGAAGCCCGTGCACAGTTCCTGGTGGAATACGGCGTTGAAGAAGGCGGCGAGGACGGCTCAGGCATCATCGTCACCGACCTAGCCACCATGTACCAGGGCGAATCCTTCTACCCGGACATGCTGCGCTTCGAAGTGGGCCTGATGGACTTCAACAAATACGGCGGCGACTTCGTATTCCGGGTAACCAAGGCCGACAGCGGCCAGCCCGTTGCCCTGGCCAAATACGGCTTTGTGTTCTTCAACTACAAAACCCGCGAAGTTACCCTCATGCCGGAGAGCTTCCGCGCCCGCTTCGCCTGAGCCGCATCATGCCGGCCGGCGCAGCCGGTTCATACCTTGCCGGTACAGGCTATAGGCCATGGCACCGGCCAGCAGGTTGCCAATCAGGGCGCCGGTCATCAGGCCGGTCAGCCCGGATACCTGCCCGCCAATCCAAAGCAGCGGCAGGTAGCAGGCAAACAGCCTCAAGGTGGAAATCAGCAGCGCCCGCATGGGCATGCCCAGGGCGTTGTTCACCGATACCATCAGAATGCACACCCCCAGCCCGCTGTAACTCAGCGGCACCCGCAGCAGGTAGCTCAGCAGAGTGTCCTGTACATCGGCATCCGGGCTGAACAGGGTTGATACCACGCCCGAGGCGCCCAGCCACACCAGCCCGATAAACAACTGCCAGCCCAGGATAAAGCGCACGGCAATACGCACCAGTTTGCGGATATTCTCCAGATCACCGGCCCCGAGCATACGCCCGATCATCGGCGGCATGGACATGGTCAGCGCCAGCACCACCACAATGGAAAAAAACTCCAGCCGGGTACCCAAACCCCAGGCCGCCACGGCGGCGGAGCCGAAACCTGCCACCAGGGCGGTGGCGAGCATGGCGGAGATCGGTGGCATCAGCTGGCTGACCATCGCCGGGGCCATGATGCCACCCAGCTGGCGGACAGCTTGGGCCAGTTGCAGCTGGAGCAGGTCAAAGCGCAGCCAGGCCCGTTTGAGCAAGGTGGGAAACACAATCAGGGCGCCGATACTGAAGGCGGTGATGGTAGCCCAGGCGGCACCGGGCAGACCCCAGCCAAAGACAAAGATGTACAGCGGGTCCAGCGCAATGTTGAGCAGGCTGGTGATGATCATCATATAGCCGGGCAGGCGGGTGTCGCCGTTGGCCCGGCATACGGCGTAGCTGAAGTACACCATGGCGCCGGTCCAGGCCGACAGCAGCCAGGGTGCCCAGTATTCGCGAATCACCGGGCGCAGGGCCTGTTCGGCTCCGAGCAGGTCCAGGATTACGCTTTGCAGTAGCCAGACCGACAGGCAAAGCGTCAGCGCAAGGCCGGCGCCAATGGCGATTACCAGGCCGCCGAGGCGCTGGGCGCGCAGGTCTTCGCCCTGGCCGAGGGTTCGGGAGATGATGGCGGTGGTGGCGATGCCCAGGCCCACGTACATGCCGCTGACCAGTTGTTGCATGGGCACGGTGAAGCCCAGGGCTGCCAGTGGGTCCCGGCCAAGTTGGCCGACGAAGAAGCTGTCGGTGAGCTGGAAGGTCATCAGGGAGAGCACGCCGAACAGCATGGGCCAGGTCATGTGGTAGAGCTGGCGGCCCAGGGAGGCGTTTTGCAGGTTTTTGTGCACGTCGAGTTGGGTGCCTTGGTTCTGAGTGTGGCGGGATTCTAACAGTTCGCGGTAGAGAATTGGTGAAAGCAGCCGGGTGGCGATGCCCTTCCAAAAACCGCTCCTTGCGGCACGTCCGTGTGGCGCTTCTGCTCCGCCATCCATGGCTCCGCACATTTTTGGAAGGGCATCGCCACCCGGCTGCCCCTACTTCGGAGGATTACCAGTGCCACACGGTCATGTATGGTGCCGGTTCCAGAAAGTGTTGGTTCAGAGCACCTTCAAGGCCGCATCATAATCCGGCTCGTTCTTGATCTCGCTGACCAGTTCGCTGTGGATAACTTTGTTATTCTCGTCCAGAACCACTACCGCACGGGCGCACAGGCCGGCGAGGGGGCCGTTCTGGATGGCTACGCCGTAGTCTTGCTGGAAGGCGTAGTTGCGGAAGGTGGAGAGGGTTTCCACGTTGTCCAGGCCTTCGGCGCCGCAGAAGCGGGAGGCAGCGAAGGGCAGGTCGGCGGAGACGACGAGGACGACGGTGTTGTCAAGGCCGCCGGCTTTTTCGTTGAATTTGCGGGTGCTGGCGGCGCAGACGCCGGTGTCGATGCTGGGGATGATGTTCAGGATTTTGCGTTTGCCGGCCCAGTTATCGAGTTTCACTTCTTCCAGGCCGCTGCTGGTGAGTGTGAAGGGGGCTGCGTTGTCACCGGGCTTGGGGAATTTGCCGTCGATTTCGATGGGGTTGCCGTCCAGGGTTACGTTGTTCGCCATGGTTTGCTCCTTGCTGATTGGTTTCGGGAATTTGTACTTACTCTATGTAGCCTAGTTTGGATGAGTTTTCATCCATGCAGTTTGTAAGGGTTTAGCACAAGGGGAGGGCTTGGTTGGGGGACGCTTTCAATAACTACTCTGCAGCAGCTTGGGCTTCAAAGCTCTGTGCGGGGTAACGCTGCACCATCAGCAGGTAGCCGAGTAAGCCGAGGGCGGCGAAGCCGGCGATGAGGGTGGCCATGACCAGGGGCGTGCCGTCGTGCAGTACGCCTACCAGGGCACCGGCTCCGGCGGCGCTGGTCATCTGGGTGAAGCCGAGCAGGGCCGAGGCGGAGCCGGCCATTGTAGGGTGGTTAGCCAGGGCGCCGGCCATGGTTTGAGGTAGCACCATGCCAGTTCCGGCCATGAACACGGCTTGGGGCAGGATGACTGCCCAGGGGCTATACACCTGCTGGTAAGCCAGCAGGGCCATGGTGGCGCCGGAGGTGACGGTTATGATCAGGCCGTAGAACAGGATCTGGTCCGGCTGGAAACGGCTGGCCAGGCGGATGGAGACCATGTTGCCAAGCAGGTAGCCACCGGCAGTGATGGCGGTGTACAGGCCGAAGTGTTCCGGGGCCACGCCAAGTACGTCGATCAGCACGAAGGCGGAGCCGGACAGGAAGGCGAACAGGCCGCCATAGATAGCGGCACTGGTGAGGGTATAGCCGATAAAGGTCATGTCGGTGCCGATGCGGCGGTAGTTACGCAGCAGGCTGCACAGGCGGAACGGTTGGCGGTGTTCGGGGCGCAGGGGTTCCGGGATGCCAAAGGCGATGACGGCGACCATGATCAGAGCGTAGGCGGCCATGACTATGAAAATCCAGTGCCAGTCCATAAAGGCAACGATAAAGCCCCCGAGCGTCGGCGCGATGGCCGGCGCCAGGGCCATCATGCCGGCGAGCAGGGCGAGGATTTTTGTGGCGTCTCTGGGAGTGTAAACGTCCCGCACGATGGCGCGTGCCAGTACCGGGCCGGCGGAGCCGCCGAGGGCTTGGAGGAAACGGAACAGTTGCAGGGTTTCGATGTTGCTGGCCAGGGCGCAGCCGATACTGGCGAGGGCGAACAGCAGCATGCCGCCGATCATCACAGGCTTGCGGCCGAAGCGGTCGGCCAGTGGACCGCAGACGAGCTGGGCGAGGGCAAAGCCAATCAGGTAAATGCTCAGGGTTAGCTGGACCTGATCGGTGCCGGCACTGAAATCGGCTCCGATCTGGGGCAGTGCCGGCAGATACATATCAATCGCCATGGGCGCGAGAGCCACGGCAGCCGCCAGCAGAATGGTTGTCCAGATACTTGTTAGTGCTAGCACATTTGTTCCTGACTTCGGTGGAGTGTCAGGTTGGGGGACGGCTTTCCAAAACACGCTGTGAATACATCCTTGTACGCTCTGCTCCGCCATCCCTGGCTCCGCAAGGTTTTGGAAAGCCGTCCCCCAACCTGACAAGCGACATGTGAAGCGGAAGTCTAGGGCGATCAGTCGGGAAAAATAATGGCCTGAGCTTTCATGCAATATATGAATGAAATCGATTAATTAAGCGTGCAAGCCATTCATGGTGGCGGCCACCGAATTCACCTGGTTGCGAACCCAGCGGTGGGCGGGGTCGGTCTGGTGGCGGCGGTGCCAGAGCATGAGCAGGGTAAACGGGTTGTACTGGAACGGCAGCGGCACGTACTCGAAGTCCCGCATCAGGCCATTGCTCATGCGTTCGGGGGCGGAGGCGAGGAGGGTGGTGCCTTTGAGGAACGCCGGCAGGCCAGAGAAGTTGGACACCGTCACCGCGCTGTGCCGGTTCATGCCGCGGGCTTCCATAGTGCTGTCGAGCCCTGGCTTTTCGCCGGTTGCGAACAGCACGGTGATGTGGTCCGCGGCCATGTACTCCTTCAGATCCGCCGGCGCTTGCCGTTCGTTCTGGTCGTAAAACACCACCATCCTGTCCGCCATCAGCCCGCGCTGCATGATGTCTGTGGCCTCCGGCGCGAACGGACTGATCACCAGGTCACAGGCCTCCTTGCGCAGCAGATCGGCATTGGGAATACCGGAGGGAATCACCTGCAAATGAATCCCCGGCGCCTGCTCCCGCAGAATCCCGGCCAACCCCGGCAGCAACAAATCCCGCTGATAGTCGTTGGCGGCAACGGTAAACGTAAACTCCGCCGTCGCCGGATCAAACGGCGGCCCGGAAGGCAGCGTGCGTACATCGTCCAGCAGCTGCCGGATATGAGGCCCGGTGCGCAAGGCATAGTCCGTAGGCACAATCCCCCGCCCGGACTTCACAAACAACGGATCCCCGAACGCCTGCCGAAGCCGGTCCAGGGTATGACTCACCGCCGACTGACTAACCCCAAGCCGAACCGCCGCCCGGGAAACACTCCCCTCGTCCAGCACAGCCAGAAAGGTCACCAGAGACCGTAAGTCCAGGTTCAATATATCAATGGATTTCATGGATGGAAGTGTAGGGCAGGAAAGCCCCCAAGTCATCGTTGTAAGACGAGAAACGCAGGCATAAGAAGAGCAAGAAGGCCCTAAAAAAGTTAGAGGAGGCAGGTGGCAGGGGGTAGGCCTTCCAAAAATGTGCGGAGCCATGGATGGCGGAGCAGAAGCGCCACATGGAAGTGCCGAAGGAGCGGTTTTTGGAAGGCCTACCCCCTGCCACATGCCGGCCATCACCCAAGCTAAAAGCCTCAGTCAGACCGAACAGCAAGCCACTCCGCAAGCTCCAACCATGAAGCCCGAGGCGCCTTGCTCCCCGCCAGGATCCCCATATGCCCACCCGGCGCCACCCGGAAGGTCTTGTCCGCAGAGCTGACATGATCCATCACCCGCTTCGCCGCCCCCGGCGTCGCCAGGGTATCCTCCTGGCCGGCAATCGCCAGTAAGTTGGCATTCACATTCTCCAGCCGCGCAAAATCCTCACCAATCTGAATTTGCCCCTTCGCCAGCTGGTTATCAATCCACACCCGCACCACCGTGTCCTGAATCACCCCGCCCGGGTAGGCCACCATCCGGTCCAGGAAAGCCGACGTCGTGGCATGGTTAGTCACAAACTCCCGATCACCCAGGCGCACCAGCAGCTCCCAGTAACCCATCACACTGCCCACCGGATTGGTCAGCTTGAAGCCGATGGTATTGGCCCAACCAGGCGTGTAGAACCAGTGGGGTTTCAGGTCATGCAGCTTGAACCCGGTACGCTTGCGCACCACCCCCGCCACATCGGCAATGCGCTGGTACATCCAGCCGATGGCGCCGGAGGCATGGCTGTCGATGGGCAGGCCCAGCACGATGGCGTTGCGGATATGCTGGTCTTTGCTTAAAGCGGAATAGAACAGGGTAAACATGCCCCCCATACTCCAGCCATGCAGCGACAACTCCTGCTCGCCACTGTGCTCCCGCACCCGGTTCAGGTAGGCCGGCAGCAACTCCGCCACATAGGTGTGCATGTTGTAGTGGGTGTGTTCCCGTTTCGGGATGCCCCAGTCAATCAGGTACACCTCAAAGCCCTTGGCCCGCAGGAACCGCACCAGGCTGCGCTGGGGGAAAAGATCGTAGATCAGCATGTTCACCGCCAGGGGCGGGATGATCACAATCGGGGTGCGGTGGGTTTTCCGTTCTACCGGAATCACCATGCCGTCCAGCTCGATGAAGTCTTCCTGCAGCGGCGGGTAATAACGCAGGCTCACCAGGCCGTCACTGTGCAGGGTTTCGAAAGGGGTTTGCCCGGCCTGTACCAGGCTGGCGGCGCGGAATACCCGGTCAAAGGCATTGCCGGCGTAGAGTGCACCCTGCCGGGTGAGACCGGAGGCGGTATTGCGGACCGTTTTCAGAACACTGGGCATGGGCCTTCCATCATCGACTGCTGTTCAGGGAATGGGGTAAGGATAGGGCGGCAGTAGTGCCGGCACCATGGCAAATCCGTCACAGATGACCGGCACAATGGTCACTTCGGGCCACTGCCCAAGTGCCCCGGCGATTGCTATGATGCAGGCCTTCGGAACCAATAACCTACAACAGGATTACCATGCTGAGCTTTCTGCCTGCGCCCCTGATCGGCATTCTCAACTCCATTCTGCTGGGTCTCAACACCCTGTTCTGGTGCCTGCTGCTGTACATTCCGGCCATCCTGAAGCTGATCGTTCCCCACAAGGGCTTCCGGGTGCTGTGCACCAAGGCCATTATCTGGGTGTCGGAATCCTGGGTGGCCTGCAATACTGGCTGGATGAAACTGACCCAGGGTACCCGCTGGCAGGTGACCGGTGCGGAAAACCTCAAGCGCGAAAGCTGGTACCTGGTGTTAAGTAACCACCAGAGCTGGGTGGATATCCTGGCCATGCAGCGGGTGTTCAACCGCAAGGCACCGTTTCTGAAGTTCTTTCTCAAACAGCAGCTGATCTGGGTGCCGGTGATCGGCCTGGCCTGGTGGGGCCTGGATTTCCCGTTCATGAAGCGCTACAGCCGGGAATACCTGATCAAGCATCCGGAAAAACGCGGTGACGACCTGATTGCCACCCGCAAGGCCTGCGAGAAATTCCGCTATACCCCGGTCAGCGTGATGAACTTTGTTGAAGGCACGCGCTTTACCCAGGCCAAGCACGATAAACAGAAATCACCCTACCAGCACCTGCTGGTGCCGAAGGCGGGCGGAGCGGCGTTTGTGCTGGATGCCATGGGCGATTCCATCGACACGCTGGTGGATGTCACCATCGCCTATCCGGCCGGAGCGCCCACCTTCTGGGACTTCCTGTGTGGCCGGGTGCCGGAGATCCAGCTGAATATCAGTACCCGGAGCATTCCCGAGCACCTGAAAGGGCGGGACTACTCCAGCGATGCCGAGCATCGCCGGAACGTGAAAGACTGGCTGGGCGAACTTTGGCGCGCCAAGGATGAGCGCCTGTCCAGAATGCTGGAGAAGTAAGTACGAGGGCGGCGTCAGCCGCCCTCTTTGTCTGTACCGGTGGGGATTTCTTCGGCGCTCAGCAGCTTGAAGTTGATCTGCCGGCGCTCGTCGTCCACCCCGGTAAAGCTCACGGTTACCCGCTGTTCCAGCTGGAAGATGCGGCCGTTCTTGTTGTGCACCAGGCGCAGGGTGACCGGGTCAAAGCTGAACTTTCCGTCCAGGTCCTTGCAGCTGACAAAGCCTTCCAGGCCGTTGCAATCCAGTCGTACAAAGAAGCCGGAGGGCATGGTGCGACTGATGGTGCCGTCCATGGGGTCTTCCGGCAGTGTCTTGGCGTAGTCTGCTTTCAGCCAGGTTTCCAGGGTGTTGGCAGCCTGGCGGGCCCGGAACTGGGTGCTCTGCAGGGCTTCCAGCTGCTGGCTGTTCAGGGCCTTGATGGGGCAATCCCAAAGCGCGGCCTTGATCAACCGGTGTACATAGAAATCCGAGAACTTGCGCAGCGGTGAGGTAAAGGTGGTGTAGGCGGCCAGCCCCATACCCTGGTGGGGCGCGGCTTCAAAACCCAGCTCTGCCCGGGCCAGCTGGCGGGACAGAATGGATTTAACCGGTACTTCCGCTTCCAGTTGCTCGGTGTGTTTCATCAGGGCCTTGAAGCCTTCGGCGGTGCTGGCATCGTGCTCGACCAGGTGCGGTGCGTAGCCTTCCAGCAGCTTGCGGATGTTGTCAGCACGGTCGTCCCGCAGGCCCGGGTGCTGGATAAACAGCCCCTGGCCCTGCTGGTTCAGGAAGTCAGCGGCGCAGCGGTTGGCCGCCACCATGCACTCTTCCACCAGCCGGTGGGCTTCGTTCTGCACTGCCGGCTCAATCAGCCGGATGCGCTTGTTCTCGTCCAGCCGCAGGCGGAATTCCGGCCGGTCGTTGCTCAGCAGTGCGTGTTCGGCGCGCCATTTA
Organism: Marinobacter sp. P4B1; assembly: GCF_001447135.1. Classification (NCBI taxonomy): domain Bacteria; kingdom Pseudomonadati; phylum Pseudomonadota; class Gammaproteobacteria; order Pseudomonadales; family Marinobacteraceae; genus Marinobacter; species Marinobacter sp. P4B1. The sequence goes on along the minus strand of NZ_LLXM01000015.1, from coordinate 784,727 downwards.
CGCAGGGCGGTGGCGGCCTGGTGCAGCTGGTCCAGGCTGTTGGCCACCGCGTCCGGCAGGGCCTTGATGTCGTCGTCTTCCCGGCCTTCAATCAGGTGCGAGACCAGCTCGTAGCTGAGCTTACCCTTGGAGCGGATAGTGGCCTGGTGAAAGCTGTAGTCACCCAGGCTGCCATCGTTGTTCACCTGCAGGTCGCACACCAGCGCCAGCCGGGGTACATCCGGCATCAGTGAGCACAGGCGGGTGCTGATGGTGTCTGGCAGCATGGGCAGCGGCTCGCCCGGGAAGTAGATTGCCGTGGCCCGGTTGAAGGCTTCTTCCTCGGCCGGGCTGCCCGGTTCAATCATCGCCGTCGGGTCGGCAATGGCAATGGACAGAGTCCAGCCGGTGGCGTTGGGTGTGGCCATCAGGGCATCGTCCATGTCCTGGGTGCCCGGGCTGTCGATGGTTACATAGGGCTGTGCGGTGCGGTCTTCGCGGCCACCGGTATGGGCGGAAACAGACTCTTCGCCCAGGGCATCGGCCTGCTTCTGCACTTCGTCCGGCCAGGCGTCGGCCAGGTCGAAGTTGGCCAGGGTGAAGGCCCGTTCGATGCCCGGCTCACCGGCCTTGCCGATAACCCGAAGTACCTTGGCCTGGCCCTTGCCGTCCTTGAACGGGTGGCGATGAATCTGGCAGTAGATGAAGTCGTCCGGCTGGGCGTTCATGCGCTCTTTCGGCGGAATGAAGATCCAGCGGTTGATGCCCGGGGTTTCCGGCGCCACAAAGTGGCCCTTGCCCTTGATCAGGTAACGGCCCACGAAGGTGGTCAGGTGCGATTCCAGAAGCTCGTCCACCACGCCCTGGGTTTTGCCCTTTTCCACTTCCTGTTCGGTAACGTTTACCCGGTCGCCGGGCAGCACCTTCTGCATTTCCTCGGGCGGCAGGAACACGTCCCGTCCTTCGTCCAGGGCCACAAAGCCGAAGCGCCCGTTGGTGGGCTTGACGGTACCCGGGAAGACCACCTTGTTCTGCTTGATATCGGTTTTCAGCTGGCGCAACTGATTGAGAGCGTCGGCATTGAGCATGGAGAAATAACCTGGCTAAAAATGTGTGATGCAGCGGAGTATAACGGTTCTGCCAGAGGGAGTCAGATCTGTCAGGCCGGATGAAAGGCTTCGCCCGTCGGCGAGAGGATGCAGACCCGGTTCCGGCCTTTTTTCTTGGCTTCGTACAGGGCCCGGTCGGCAGTGCGCAGCAGGGTATCGAAATCTTCACCAGGCTGGCAGTAATAGCCGCCCACGCTGATGGTAACCGGTGTTCCGCTACGCTTGCTTTCCCGCTCGACACCGGCGCGAATACGGCAGGCAATCTGCTCCAGTGTGGTGGCATCGCACGGTGACAACAGTACCACGAACTCGTCACCGCCCCAGCGCCCGGGGTGGTCATAAGGCCGAACAGCTGCTTTCAGCCAGAGTGCAACCCGACACAAGATCTGGTCACCGGCCTGGTGGCCCTGGCTGTCGTTGATGGCCTTGAAGTGATCAATGTCCAGCCATAGCAAGCCGAAGCCTTTTTGCTCCCTCTCAGCGCGTTGAATCTCCTCATTCATGGCTTCGTCGAGCCCCCGGCGGTTTTTCAGGCCGGTCAGGGCATCAACCCGGGCCAGGCGCTGCAGTTCCTCGGTGCGTTGCGCCACCTTCTGCTCAAGATCGCGGGTGGTATCCCGCAGGGAATGGGACATCTTCTCGAAATGGTCTACCAGGCGGCCAATCTCGTTGTCTGGCTTGGGCAGGTAGGGCAGGTCAAAGCAGCCGTCCCCTAACCGGTGCACGGCTTCCTCAAGGCTGACCACCGGCCGCAGGATACGGGACTGGATGATCAGGTGGAACAGCACCAGTGTCACCAGAAGGCTGACCAGGAACACCGATATCAGCGGCCAGAGATAGCTTCGGGGAATCAGCGCATCCAGGTCGAGCAGGGTAATCTCGAACCAGCCGATGGCGGGCAAAAAGGCTACGCCGGCGAGGTGTTTGCGACCGTCCACCGTAACGAATCCGCTTTCTACCGCGCCGTATTCGCCATTGCGCTGTTTTAGAAGCTGCAGCATGCCGAGAATTTGCTGTTTGTCCTGGGGGTCTTCGAACAGCAGGTCTACGGTGTTCTTCTGGCCTTCCGGTTTGATGATGGTGGCAAAGTCGATGTAGTTGCGATCCCGGTAGAGCTGGATGGCACCGTTGTAGTCCACGAACAGGGTGGTGATGCCTTCCTGGCCGATATCGACTATGTCTTGCAGAAAGTCGTCCAGGTTCAGGCCGGTGCCGACCATGCCGACGATGTTGTTGTCTTCGTCACGCATGAGTGCGTCGATCCAGAGCTTGGTAACGCCCAGCTCGGTGTCGGGATTGACGTTCAGGTGAAAATCCCGGCCTTCCTCGATCAGCTGGAAAAACCAGGTGTCGTCGGGCTTGTCCGGATTCAGGGTATAACGATACTGGTTGCCGGCGTAGTCGTTGTCAGCGTTGTTGTAGTAGTAATGGCCGTTACCACGCAGCGCCACAAAGTAGCTGTTATCGCGGAAGTTGCTGCGGAAGCTCTCCATCTGACGGATGGCCTGGGCTTTCAGTTTCGGGTCTTCCGGTGACCGGGCCCACTGAATCAGGGCCGAGGAACTGGCCATCTGCCGGGCCAGCCCGATTTCCCGTTCCAGGGACTGCAGCAGCCGGGCGCTGTCGTAGCGCACCTGGATCTCGGCCACCTGCTGGCCCCAGCGCTCAATAATGTCTTCCGATAACGCCCGGTAGGCCAGCCAGGAAGCGGTACCTGCCGCGACGATCAACAGCGCAGCCAGCCCGAGAATGCGGGTTTTGAGGCTCAAAATGTTTCCTTGCCAGTATTGTTCTGAATCCATGTTCCATCATAGAACAGTGCGGGGCTGTCGTGTAGAAAAAATAGGCAGATTTCGGGCGCAGGTGTGCAACCTGCGCCCGACACAGCCCCGAAGGGCGAACCATCAGTTGTGTTGATTAAAGATCCGGGTCTGGCCCTGTTCATTGAACAGAATCACCTTGTAGTGATCTTTCCGGTCGCCCATTTCCATACCCGGAGAGCCTGCCGGCATGCCGGGCACGCTCAGGCCGGTAGCTTTGGGTGCCTCGGCAAGCAGGCGCTTGATATCGTCTGCCGGTACATGGCCTTCAATCACATAGCCGTCCACAAAGGCGGTGTGGCAACTGCCCAGGCCCGGAATCAGCCCGGCTTCGGCCTTGATCTTGCCCATGTCGTTACTGTTGGTGGCGGTTACCTCGAAGCCGTTCTCTTCCAGATGGTCGATCCAGTCGCCGCAGCAGCCACAGGTGGGCGATTTGTATACATGGATGCTCTGGGCGGCACCGCCAGCCAGGGCGGTTGTGGAAAAACCCATTGCAGCAATCAGGCCAAGGGCCAGGGTGTGTTTTTTCATGGCGGTTACCTCAGTGTTGGTGTTCTTCGTTATTGCCAGATTTTCTGCCAGAGCCGGGCAGCCAGAACCACCAGACAATGGCGGCCATCAGGGCGACTCCTGTGGCATTGACCAGAAACGCTGCCATCAGTTCTGCTCCCTTTTTTCAGACGAGTGTGCCGGTTTGTGGCTGGTCTTGAACAACCGCAGCCGGTTGGCGTTGGTCACCACGGTGACCGACGACAGTGACATGGCGGCGCCGGCCAGGATCGGACTCATCAGGATGCCCCAGACAGGGTAGAGCAGGCCCGCAGCCACCGGAATACCCAAGGAGTTATAGACGAAGGCGCCGAACAGGTTCTGGTGAATATTCTTCACGGTCGCCCGGGAGATCTCGATGGCGTCTGGCACCCCGTGCAGGGAACCGCGCATCAGGGTGATGGACGCGCTTTCAATGGCCACGTCGGTGCCGGTTCCGATGGCAAAGCCGACGTCCGCAGCTGCCAGCGCCGGGGCATCGTTGATGCCATCCCCCACCATGGCCACCGTGTAGCCTTTACCCCGCATTTCGCTGACCACTTCGGCTTTGTCCTCCGGCAACACCTCGGCCCGGTAGTCATCGATGCCGGCCTTGGCCGCAATGGCCTTGGCCGTGGCATCGACATCGCCGGTGACCATCATCACCTTGATGCCAGCGTCGTGCAGGCGCCGGATGGCAGCCTCGGAATCCGGTTTGATGGCATCGGCCACGCCGATGACCCCCAACACTTGCTGGCCCACCGCCAGGAACAGCGGCGTGCCGGCTTCCCGGGTAATGGTTTTGGCGGCATCATCCAGAGCCTCGACAGACAGCCCTTCGGCTTCCAGCCAGCGCCGATTGCCCAGGCGTACCGGTTTGCTATCAAGCTTGCCTTGCACACCTTTGCCATTGAGCGCTTCAAAGCCGGAGACCGATTCTGGCTCAATATCGTTCTCTCGAGCCCGGTCCAGAATGGCTTCTGCCAGCGGATGCTCGGAATGCTGCTCCAGCCCGGCGGCTAATGCCAGCAGGCGTGTCTCATCGCCGGTTGTCGCGTGCACACGGGTTACCGCGGGATGGCCCTCGGTAATGGTGCCGGTTTTATCCAGAATCACCAGATCGATTTTTCCGGCAGTCTGCAAGGCATCGCCCTGGCGAATCAGGGCACCGTACTCTGCTGCCTTGCCGACACCCACCATCACCGACATGGGCGTGGCCAGCCCCAACGCGCAGGGGCAGGCAATGATCAGTACCGTGGTGGCGGCCACCATCATGTGCACCACCGCCGGCTCCGGCCCGACGTTGTACCAGACCAGCGCCGACACCACGGCAATCAGCATCACCGTGGGCACGAACACCGAAGAGATCTTGTCTGCCAGCCGGCCAATGGCGGGTTTCGAGCCCTGGGCCTTCTTCACCAGCTTGATGATCTGGGCCAGCGCGGTCTCGCTGCCCACCCGGGTAGCTTCATAAATAATCGAGCCGTGGGTGTTCAGAGTACCGGCCGAGACCTCATCGCCTTCGCCCTTGCCCACCGGCATGGGCTCACCGGTCAGCATGCTTTCATCGATGCGGGTGGTGCCTTCGGCAATCACCCCGTCCACCGGCAGCTTCTCGCCCGGGCGCACCCGGATGCGGTCGCCTTTCTGAACCTCCTCAACGGGAATATCCTGCTCCTGGCCATCGCGGATCACCCGGGCCGTTTTCGCCCGCAAATCCAGCAGCCTACGCACCGCTTCCGAGGTCTTGCCCTTGGCCCGCAACTCCAGGGCATGGCCCAGATTGATCAGGCCAATGATCATCGCCGAAGCCTCGAAATACACATGACGCGCCATCTCCGGCAGCGCCTCCGGCGCACTGGCCACCACGATCGAATACAGCCAGGCGGTGCCTGTCCCCAGAGCAATCAGTGTGTCCATATTGGCGTTATGATGTTTGAACGCCTTCCAGGCCCCGGTGTAGAAATGCCCGCCGGTGGCAATCATCACCCCCAGAGTGAGAATGCCCAGATTGATCCAGGTAAGATGATTGGCCTCGGTCACCATCATCGACCCGAAGCCCATGCCCCAGATCATCAACCCAAGGCCCAGGCCCAGACTGATCGCCATCTTCACCAGCAGTACCTTGTACTGCTTCTTGTCCTCTTCCTGCTTGCGGTCGTCGGCGGCATCCGCGTCTTCAATCACTCGGGCACCATAACCCGCACTCTCCACCGCCTGCACCAGCGCCTGCGGGTCGGCATCTCCGCTGGCGGTGGCGGTGTTATCCGCCAGGTTCATATGGGCATGGGTTACCCCGGGCACCGACATCAGGGCTTTCTCGATAGAATTCACACAAGACGCACAGGTCGCCCCGGTCACCGCCAACACCACCGCATCGCCATCGGCCGGCACCTCAGTTGCGCTCGCAGCCTCTGCTGCCGGCTCATCCGGCTTGTGGGTTTCTTCCTGCGCCTTGCTGCTACAGCAGGACGTGGTTTTCTTCGACGCACAACAGCTGCCGGACTCCGCCCCCGGCTCGGCAATGGCCTCTGCCGGATACCCCGTCTCCGTCACAATCCGCGCCGCCTCGGCCACATCCACGCCCTCAGGCAGGGCCACCGTCTGTGCCTCGAGATTCACTTCAACCAGCTCGGTACTACCGGCCAACGGCTCCAGGGCATTGCGAATCTTCTTCGCACACCCCTGACAAGACGCCCCGGAAATCGACAGTGCTGTTCTCAGAACCGGTGCTTCACCCATCATTCACTACTCCCACAGCAAGACCCGGCAGAAGGATCATCCCAATGCTCGATCAACCGACAAATCGTATGCCCGTCCGGCGTCCCATCCGGCATCTCCTGCCAGGCCGACAACGCCGACACCATCCGCTTGCGCAACAACTGCAACTCTGCAATCTCCCGCTCCACCTCCGCCAGCCGCTGCGTAAACACATCCCGCACCATCGGGCAGGGAGAATGATGGTCATCCGCCTGCTCCAGAATCTGCCGGATCTCCGGCAACGAAAAACCCAGCTGCCGCGCCTTCCGGGCAAACCGCAACCGCCGCAGATCCTCGGCATCATAAAGCTGATAGTTGTTATCCGGATTCCGCACCGGACGCAGCAGACCTTCCCGGGTGTAGAACCGGACGGTATCCGGGTTAACCCCGGCGGCGGTGGCGATTTCTTTGACTTTCATGGTGCCATGATCCCCCAATAAACATTCGGGTGGATGGGAGGCCTATTCAGATGCTTCGGAGTGTTGGTGTGGGTGGCGCTTCCGAAAATGTTCGTAGCCATGGATGGCGGAGACAAGCGTACAGGGAAGTATTCACAGCGGTTTTCGGAAGCGCCACCCACACCGACACGGCAATCTCCCAAATCCACAACAGAAGAGTAAAACCTGTGACCAACTCACAGGTCAAAGGTTTCAGGAAAATAGGCGGGAAGAAGCTAGCAGGGGGGGATCATTCTGATTGTGCGCTCAACTGCCATTGCAATCCGTCTGCGGGCACTGATGCCTTGTTCCTTGAAACGTATCTGAGGAACTTCAATGTCCACGATGACATTGCCCGGAATCAAAGACAGAACCTGCTGGATAGGAAACTCTCCGTCTCCGGGCAGCATCCGGTTCTTTACGGCTTCTGCGTAGAGATCCTCGGGGTTTCGATACATCCCGTCGCACACCTGAACATAACCGAGCTCGTGTGGCTCAAGGCTTTTGATAGTACTGAGGGTTCCTCCGTTGCGAAAAAAGTGGAGCAGATCCAGTGCCACGCGCCCGTTCGTTCTGTTGGCGGCACGAAGAAGGGCCAGAGCCTTTTCAAGGGTGCGGACCTCTGAAAAGCTTGTGAATTCCAGAGCAACATTCAGCCCATAGTCCGCTGCGATCCGGCAGAGTTCTGAAAAGGCGACGACGGAGCGAGCTGGATTGGTATCGTGCATGTGAACGGTAATTTGCCGTGCCCCCAGCCGGTTACCCATGGCCAGCCCCTCTTTGAACTGGTGGATCTCGGTGTTAGGGCGAATCTGAAACAATTCCATGTTGTTAACGGAGATATCATGCGCGATCAGAGCTTCTTGGAATTGCTGTTCACTCTCGCCGGGTGAAAGGGTGGGGTAGCCTGCCGCTTTTACTCCGGGCAGATCGCAGAATACGCCAACATAGTCGCACCCTGCCTGAGCGGCGTAAGCTGGTAAGTCGATAGGGGCAACATCCAATGCGGTCAGATGATGCAGGGAGAGTGTTCGTTGATGTTTCATTCAGGGCTCCCCTCGGGTCTCGGCGTTGACGGGAAGGAACTGCCGATCGCAGCCCCAGTCAGGAGGAACAACGCTTGATACCGGTTTGGACAAGTCAGACCGGTTTCTGTGCATCTTGTGCCTTCAGCAGATCCAGTGCAACGTCAACAATCATGTCTTCCTGGCCACCCACCATCCGGCGTTTGCCCAGTTCAACCAGAATGTCTACGGTCTTCAGGCCATACTTCTGCGCAGCCACTTCGGAGTGACGCAGGAAGCTTGAGTACACGCCGGCATAGCCCAGGGCCAGGGTTTCACGGTCTACACGAACCGGACGATCCTGCAGCGGGCGCACGATGTCGTCAGCGGCGTCCATCAGGGCGTACAGGTCGGTGCCATGTTCCCAACCCTGCTTGTCGAAGGCGGCAATGCACACTTCCAGCGGCGCGTTGCCGGCACCGGCACCCTGCCCTGCCAGCGAGGCATCGATACGGTCACAGCCTTCTTCCACGGCAACCATGGAGTTAGCGACACCGAGGGCCAGGTTGTGGTGAGCGTGGATACCGGTCTGGGTATTCGGGTCCAGCACGTCTTTAACGGCGCGGAACCGGTCGCGGATATCGTTCATGTTCATCGCGCCGCCGGAGTCCACCACGTAGATACAGGTAGCACCGTAGCTTTCCATCAGCTTGGCCTGCTCGGCCAGACCCTGAGGAGTCTGCATGTGGCTCATCATCAGGAAGCCCACGGTGTCCATGCCCAGCTTGCGAGCGTGCTCGATGTGCTGTTTGGACACATCCGCCTCGGTGCAGTGGGTGGCTACCCGGACAATGCGTGCACCAGCCTTGTAGGCGTTATCCAGGTCATGAACAGTACCAATGCCGGGCAACAGCAGGGTTGCGATCTGGGCGTGCTCGATCACTTCTGCCACGGCTTCGATCCACTCCAGGTCGGTGTGGGCGCCAAAGCCATAGTTAAAGCTGGAGCCTTGCAGGCCGTCGCCGTGGGCCACTTCGATGGAATCCACCTTGGCCTTGTCGAGTGCACGGGCAATGTCCTGCACGTTCTTGATGCTGTATTGGTGGCGTACGGCGTGGCTGCCGTCCCGCAGAGTCACGTCGGAGATGTAGAGTTTCTTGCCAGGGTTAAAAGTCATGCTTCAATCTCCTCAGTTGATCAGTGACTCGGCGATCCGCTCGGCTGTGCCCAGGGCCGCAGAGGTCATGATGTCGAGGTTGCCGGCATAGGCCGGGAGGTAATGGGCGGCGCCTTCCACTTCCAGGAACACCGACGTCTTCAGGCCGCTGAAGTGACCCAGGCCCGGCACATTAAGGGGCTGGTCTTCCGGGATTACATCAAACTGCACCTTCTGCTTCAGGCGGTAGCCCGGCACGTAGCTTTGTACGGCCGCAGCCATCTCTTCCACAGACTTCTCTACTTCGGCCTGGTCTACTGCATCAGACAGCACGTACACGGTGTCGCGCATCAGCAAGGGCGGCTCGGCCGGGTTCAGGATGATGATGGCTTTGCCCTTCTGGGCACCACCGACCACTTCGATGGCCCTGGAGGTGGTTTCGGTGAACTCGTCGATGTTGGCGCGGGTGCCGGGGCCAGCAGACTTACTGGAAATCGACGCAACGATTTCGGCGTAGTGCACTTTGGCCACGCGAGACACAGCTGCAACCATCGGAATCGTGGCCTGGCCACCGCAGGTAACCATGTTCACATTACCTTCATTCAGGTTCTGTTCCAGGTTCACTACGGGCACGCAGTAGGGCCCGATGGCCGCCGGCGTCAGGTCCACAATCTTGATGTTTTCTTTGTGGCCGCGCAGGAACACTTCGTTGTGCATGTGCGCGCCAGCAGAGGTGGCATCAAACACGATGTCGATGTCGGCAAACTCCGGCATCTTCACCAGGCCGTCCACGCCTTCGTGGGCGGTGGCGACGCCCATGCGGTTGGCACGGGCCAGGCCGTCGGATTCCGGGTCGATACCGACCATGGCGCCCATTTCGATGTTCTTGCCGTTACGCAGGATCTTGATCATCAGGTCGGTGCCGATGTTGCCCGAGCCGATGATGGCGGCTTTGATTTTCTTGCTCATACTCGTTTTCCTCAAAAAGTCCGGTAGGCCTTATTCGGCACTGAATGACACGCCAACCTGGCCAATGCCTTCGATGACGGCCTCAAACCGGTCGCCGGCAGCCACTGGGGACATAGGCCCCAGTGCACCGGTCAGAATGATGTCGCCTTTACGCAGGGGCTCACCCAGGCTCGCCATTTTGCGAGCCAGCCATACCGCAGCATTCAGGGGGTTGCCCAGGCACTCTGAACCGTCGCCGGCGGAGACTTCCTCGCCGTTACGGGTCATGGTCATGGCGGCCTTGCGCAGGTCTACACCGTCAATACGACGGGCCGGACCACCCAGCACAAAGCAGCCACTGGAGGCGTTGTCGGCCACGGTGTCCACAAAGCGGATGTTCCAGTTTTCGACACGGCTACCGACAATTTCCAGCGCCGGCATTACCCAGTCCACTGCAGCCGCCAACTCAGCCAGTCCGGTATCTGCCCGGGGCAGATCTTCGGCCAGCACCAGGGCGATTTCCGCTTCCACTTTTGGCTGCAGTACACGGCCAAAGGGCACTTCTTCGTTATCGCCGTAAGCCATATCGGCATACAGGGTGCCGAAGTCCGGCTGATCCACGCCCAGCTGGGCCTGTACTTTCGGGTTGGTCAGGCCGATCTTGCGGCCGACAATGCGAGCACCGTTGGCACAGGCATGGGCCACATTCAAACGCTGGATCTGATACGCCGCTTCCGCGCTGTCTTCGCCGATCTGGTCACGCAGCGGCGGCACCGGTTCACCGGAAACTTCGGCCTGGCGCAGTTGTTCCGCCAGTTTGTCCAGAACCTGTTGATCTACACTCATTTCAACGTCCTTCAAGGCTATCTGTGGCTGGCGATCAGTTGATGCCGTGCTTCAGGAAGTCCAGAACCATGCGGTTGAACTTGTCAGCATATTCCCACTGCACCCAGTGGCCACAGCGATTGAAGATGTGCAGCTCAGAACGCTGGATGCCGTTCACCAGGCGAATACCGGTATCCATGGGTACAAAGCGATCATCGCGACCCCAGACAATCAGGGTTTCGTTCTCGATCTCGCCCAGGCGATGGCCTACATCCGGGAACTGCTTGGGGTTGGCCTTGGTGCTGGCAACAAAGTTTTCCAGGTGATCCTTACGGGCCAGGATGTTGTCCAGGCGGGTCTGGAACAGCTCTTCGGTAAGGTTGCTGGTGTCGTAAACGAAGATGTCCATCATCTCTTTGAGATTGTCCATGTTCGGTTCACGGTACAGCTTGCCGATGCGCTTGATGCCTTCGGCCGGCATCGGGGTGAACAGGCTGCCGCCACCGGTGCCGCCACCCATAAGGATCAGCTTGTCCACGTGTTCCGGGTATTCCAGGGTAAAGGCTACAGCGCTGTGGCCACCCATGGAGTTACCGATGATGTGAATCTTGTTCAGGCCGAGCGCATCCACCAGACCTTTCAGAACACGGGCGTTCAGGTGGGAACGGGAACCGTCGTTCACGATGGTGTCGCTTTTGCTCCAGCCCGGGCAGTCCATCAGGATCACCCGGTAGCCGGCGTCGGTCAGGGGCTGGATGTTGCGGTTGAAGTTGGCCCAGCCGCTGGCGCCGGGGCCAGAACCGTGCAGCATCACAACCACTTCATCACCGGCTTCGGTGTCGTTGTAGTGAATGTTCAGGTCCGCATCGCCTTCGCGGATGGTCACAAACTTGCTGGTACCTGCTTCGGTCCATGGTTTTGTCATGTTCTTGTCCTTTCGAAACCTCGGGCTGTTGTTGGTTCAGGGGCAGGCCGGTATGGCTGTCAGTGCCCCGTAACCGGCGATCCATTCAGGAATGGGTCGATAGTAACGGTTCTCTTCCCGATATGGGCCAAAGGCGGCCATGGCTGCGGCTGCAGCCACCCAGTTCTTCACTTCGTGTGTGGATTTTCCGGCTTTCTCCGAGACGTCCTGATTGCTGACGCTGTCCAGAGATATCAGATCGCCAGTGGCAATGCGTTCGATAAACCACTGATCCCACTCGGGATTCAGGGGGTGCAGCGTGTTCTGGTTTTCCACGAATCGACGTGCTGCATCAATCACGCGCTGGGTCCGGGCTTGCCTTTCTTCAGTTGGCAGGTTGCGGCCACTGCCTAGAAGTCGATCCTGAATACGGGAATCTGCAGTTTCCAGCTCCGGAACCGGTGGCTGGTGGGAAAGCCCACCGGACCCAATGATCAGAACACGTTTGTTCAGCTTGGCCAGATATCTACCCAGAGCGTCGCCCAGTAGCCGTGCGCGCTGGAAGGAAGGTAACGGGACGGCCACAGAATTGATGAACACGGGAATTACAGGGACCTGATCAAGGCTTCCGGCCAGGAACTCCAATGGCTGCGCAAATCCGTGGTCGACCTGCATTTTGTGAGAAAGGGCGACATCGACACCGGCATCCATAACGTATTGCACCGCGCCTTCTGACAGCTTCGCCGGAACCGTCAGATGACCGGCAGTAGTTCCGAAATCGCCAATGGCGTAGGCGTTGGTACCGATGCAGAAAGACGGCATGATGTCGTAGAAGAAGCCGTTGTAGTGGTCGGGCGAGAATAAAAGGATAAGCTCCGGGTCAAACGCTTTGACACGCTCTCTGGAATAACGGATGACGCGGTTTACCTCATCGAGAACAGATGGCTCTGGGTCTACATGCCCTACCAAAGGGGTGTGAGATAAACATTGAAGTAATGCTTTCATGTCAGGTAACCATTAAGGATATATTTCTTGCTCTTTTTTATAAGGAGCACGGTTAGAATACGTGTGGTCGGGCTCATTAAATGGGGTTGGTTTTTTGGACTTTTAGATCTTTGTTTCAGGGTTGATTTTTTTCAGTTTTAATAGCTATCAGAAGTATAGAGATGCAATGAAAATTAGATCAACAGAAAGTCACTCTGACGTGCACATAGTGCACATCAGAGTGTTGATTTCTGTTTTTGAGTAGCACTTTTGAAGGGGGAAGCAAGAGTCTGGGTAATCAATTACGACGGATTTACTGTTCGGCGATAGTTTAATGCGTTGTTAAATAGATAATTATCTGATTCTGGGTGGGAAAAGGCGGTCTACCTTGAGTCCTCATGGAGTGTGCACTTAGTGCACACTAACACATCGGCTATTGGACATGTGCGCACCGCAGTTCTAAATTCAGCCTCGAAAACAACACACAAAAAGGGAAAACCCATGAACTTAAAACTCCTGGCTTTTGGCCTAGCTTTAACAGTTTTTTCCTCTTCAGTATTTGCTGGCTCACAATCCACCACGCTTCGCTTCTCCAATATTGCAGGGCCAACTTCTTTTATGACGACGGATCTTTTTGGAGACTATTTTGAAGAAATAGAAGAGCGTACCGACGGTAAACTGAAAATAAAAATGTTCTCAGGTGGAACTCTGGTAAGCGCCAAGGATACCTTTGACGCAGTTGAGCAGGGCCTCGTCGACATGGCTTGGGGGGTCACCAGTTATACGCCTGGACGATTTCGGGAGCTGGAAGTTGCTGAGGTTCCCCTTTATGCCTCGGACATCTATGAAGCGTCTGTCGGGTTATGGACGTTATACGAAAAAGGTCTGGTAAAGGGATTCGAGAATGTCCACGTTTTCGCCATTCTGTCCTCAGGGATTCAAAGGCTTCATTCCACCAAACCGCTGGGGTCGTTTACAGCGCTGGAAGGCGAGCGCTATCGGGCCGCAGGCCCGCTGGCGGCAAAATCCCTTGAGGCATTTGGTGCCGATCCTGTAGCGCTAGCGGTGCCCTCGATTGCGGAAAACCTCTCCAAGAACGTGCTCACCGGAAGTATCAATGACTGGAATGCTGTGTTCACCTGGGGCATTGCCGATTATGTGAAATGGCATTTGGATGTACCGTTTGGTTCGAGCCCTGTTTTTATCACCATCAACAAACGAAAATACAACGCGTTACCTGAGGATGTGCGTCAGGTTCTGAATGAGATGGGGGGACGGAATTTCATCCGGTACTGGTCTGACAGTCTGGGTGGAGAAAATGAGCGCTTGCGTGAGCAGGTTGCGTCTTCGGATCAGGACGAAATCACTGTTCCTCCAGGGAAAGAAATGGAGGTCTGGAAAGCCCGTCTGATGCCAGTAATCGAAGAGTGGTCGGAAAATGTGGCCAATGGGCAGCAGGTCTGGGAGACCTACCTGGATGCAGTAAACAACGCCCATCAGCAATAACGGACTCCGGACATGCCTTGCCAGGGCCGGGCATGTTTTAACCACACTCTGTAAATGATCGATTATGGAACAGTCAAACGCTTTACTCGTGGAATCCTGTATAGATTCAAAACGTTTCAGCCTGGATAGCAACTTCAAGGTGCTTACCCGGCTGAGTCTGATTTTACTGATAGTTCTGGCGTCGTTGGCGTGTGTGGATGTGGTTGCCAGAACGGTGTTCTCCTATTCGTTTGCCGGAACCTACGAACTGAACGAGTTGCTGGTTTCCGTGGTGGTGGCAGGGCTGATTGCCTCGTCCTTTTTTGAGTCGCGAAATATCAAGGTTGAGCTACTGTCACGGTTTGGTCCCGTCGGCAGCGGGTTGATGGCCATGTTTGAGCGTGCGTTGTGTCTGCTCGCCCTGGCGGTCATCAGCTGGTCGTTTATCTCCAAGGCTCTGCAAACGCATCAGTATGGTGAAACCACGTCGGTGTTGGGGCTTCAGACGTACCCGGTCTGGAGTCTCGCCGGCCTGGTTGCGTTGGTTCTTGCCCTGCTTGTGATTGCGGGTATGGCTCGCCCGGTTCGGGACTGCCTGCGAGTGTTGTCGGGGGAGAAGCTGCTGGCGCCAGTTCTGATCATGGGCGCGGTCCTTGCGGTTGGCGCGGCCTACTTTACTCTGGCGGGAGGCAGTGATGCGTCGGCGGTGTTTCTGGTGGCGGGAGGGTTCCTGCTTGCCTATGCCCTGATTCTGTTGCAGATCCCGGTTGGTGTGGCGTTGCTAGTGGTAGGTGGACTCGGAATTGGTGGTTACCTGGGGTGGCCGCAGGCACTGGCGATCACGGGTAATGTGGTGGTGGGCACGGCTACCAGTCTGGACCTGATTGCCATCCCTCTATTCCTACTGATGGGTAACTTTGCTACGGCTTCCGGAATGTCTGGTCAGATCTATCGGGCTGCATCCTCTGCGCTTGGAAGTCGAAAGGGGGGGCTGGCAATTGCTTCCATCGTCGGTTGTGGAGGGTTTGGGGCAATCTGCGGTTCCTCCATTGCAACCACGGCAACTTTCGGCAAAGTCGCTTTTTCGGAGATGGTGGATCGTCGGTATGCCTCGGCCCTGGCCGCCGGTACGATTGCGGCTGGGGGCACTCTGGGGGCTCTGATTCCGCCATCAGTTGTTCTGATCATCTACGCCATCATTGCCGAAGTGTCTATTCAGGAGTCTTTCCAGGCAGCCCTGATTCCGGGGCTGCTCGCGCTTGTTCTGTATTGCCTTGCCATTATCGTCACCATCCGGCTGAAACCTGAGCTGGCTCCGGAAACCCAGGCCTTTGACCGTAACACCGCCGTGCGAGACCTGATCAAGGCCTGGCGTCCTGTGGTTCTGTTCGGCCTGGTAGTCGGTGGCCTTTATGGCGGGATTTTTACCACTCAGGAGGCGGGCTCGGTTGGAGCTGTGCTGGCTCTGCTGTTCTTTTTCTTTTCCGGGAACTTCAGTTTCAGCGGTTTCTGGGACGGCCTGCAGGACACTGCACTCAATTCCGCAGCCATTTACGTCATTTACATCGGGGCTAGTGTGTTTGCGGCGCTGATGAGCTTTGCGGGTGCCGCCGACCTGATTCTGGAGTACGTCAAACCGGAAGAAACGTCCCACTTTGTCATCCTGGCGGTGCTCGTACTGATCTATCTGGCCATTGGTACCATTTTCGATACGGTTGCCGCGGTACTTGTGACGGCGCCGGTGGTGCTGCCGCTGATTGCGGGAATGGGATACGACCTTGTCTGGTGGGGTGTGGTCACGCTCTCGCTGGTCGAAGTGGGCATGATTACACCGCCCTTGGGGCTCAATGTGTTTGTCATGAAATCAGTCGTGGGCAATCGTGCCCAGATGATGGAAATTTTCAGAGGCGTAACGCCTTTTCTCGTGGCCGATGCGGTCAGGATCGTGCTCCTGGTGAGTTTTCCTGCCATCGCTCTCTGGTTGCCTGGCGTGATTTGAGGAAAATCGGATGAAACATGATGTTGTGATTGTGTCCGGCGCGGCCGGAGGGATTGGCAGGGCGGTGGCTGAGCGCCTGGCGCGTAAACAGATCTGCCAGCTTGTGCTGTGTGATGTCGACAGCCAGGGGTTGGAATACGTCGTGGAAAGCCTGCCTGGAGCGGGGCACCAGAGCTTCGTTGTGGACGTTGGCTGTGAGGCCTCGGTCAGAGGCCTGTTTGATCGCCTGGAGAGCCAGGGGCTGCAGGCATCGGCGCTGGCAAACTGTTTCGGTATTTCGCCGGTTGGTGAAAACGGTGACCGAATTGGCCTGGATCAGACCTCAGTCGATCTGTGGAACCGGGTATTCCAGGTGAACAGCACGGGGGTTTTTCTGATGTGCCAGGCGTTCCTGAGCCAGAGAGCGATCCGGGACAACAACCTGCCGGCGCGTATCGTGAATGTGTCATCGGCGGCGGCTCAGCTGGGGGGGTACCGATCATGCCCGGCTTACATTGCGAGCAAGGCCGCAGTGATTGCGTTAACCAAGTCGATTGCCCGGGACTATGCCGACTACGGGGTTCTTGCAAACAGTGTTTGCCCCGGGCTGATTGATACCCAGATGTTCCGTCAAGGCTGCCCATCCGACAATGTGGCGTCCCGTGTGCCGGTTGGTCGCCTGGGAGAAGTTGAGGATGTGGCGGGGGCCATCGAGTTTCTGTTGTCACCGGCCGCTTCCTATATCACCGGCGCTTCGATCGACGTGAACGGGGGCTATCGAATGGCCTGAGGAAGTCATTTCGATTCTGAAAAAGCCGACACATCCACCCGCAATAGTTCTTCAATCGTCAGTCTGGCGAGCGTTGTTTCCAACAATGCTCTGCCTTTCTGCTGCCGAATGAAAAGCTATTCCGGATTTAAATATCCCTCTCTCATTGAGTCAGGGTGGATTAATTTGTCGAATTCATTTTTTGATGTTCGTTTTTCTTGGGGGCTATTAATAAAAGGAGGGAAGTTAAAAGAATTGAATCTCTGAATATAAAAATACCTGAATCTACTGTGTTAAGGATAATCATGAAAAATAAAATTAAAAGAGTCGCTGCTCTTATTTCCGTTTCAATGCTTTTATCTGTGCCCGTTGCGAAAGCCGCCAGTTTTGATGTGGAGGGTACGCAGGTCAGTCTGAAAGGCTATGGCAAACTGGATTTTATTTACGACCTAGACGCGAAGCTTGGTAATGCTGCTTCCAACGCCGCTGTTCGGTTGGATGGTGACAAAGGCGCTGACGGTCACTTTGATGCCCATGCCTTCCAGACTCGGCTTGGCATTGGTACAGAGACGCCGACCAATTCCGGGGCTCTGACGACTTACATTGAAGGCGACTTCTGGGGCGGTGGTGGTGGCACACTTCGGCTGAGGCACGCCTACGGTGCTTGGAACGGTATCCTGGCGGGCCAAACCACCACCAACTTTACAAGTTTTCTCGGGTATACGCCTACCATTGATTTTACCGGCCAGGTAGGCCAGGCCAACATTGGTCGTCATGCTCAGTTACGATACACCGTTCAGGGACTCTCCATAGCGCTCGAAGACCCCTCGGGGCTGGGTGGAACAACCTACACGGGGGCGGCCAATCCGGAAGCCAAGAACAGCCTGCCGGATCTGACCCTCCGTTACGAACATTCTGGAGAGCGACTGTCCTATGCTTCTTCGTTGTTGCTGCGCCGACTGGAGGTTTACAACGAAGCAACGGATAATGAAGAGTCTGTCGTTGGTTACGGTGCATCGTTGGCTGCAAAAGTGCAGTTGGCGCCTATGGTGAGTGTTCAGGGGTCGGTCATGTATGGTGAAGGCACGGGAGGTTACCTCTATCTCGGACCGGCTGCGCCTGCCTATGTGGAGCCTGGGAGTGGAGGCGTTGAGGCCATCCCTGCGCTGGGGGTTGCGCTGGGTCTTACCGTAAAGGTGGGGCGCGGCAGTTATAATCTGGCCTACGGGCTTGGAAAAGCCGACTGGGATGATGCTCACCGCGATGGTGTGGTTGAAGCCGATCGGGACAACGAGTACCAGAGCCTTTACCTGAACTACATCTGGTCGCCGGTCAGCCGACTGGATTATGGGGTTGAAGTTTCTCACCACACGCGGGAAGTGGTTGATGGCCGTGATGGTTCTGCAACGCGACTCCAGATGATGGCAAAGTATAGTTTCTGATACCTGATATCAGGCCCCCCGGAAGGGGGGCATTGATCTGGCGGAGTGGTTGTGTATAAAACAGTACAAGGGGTGGAACGGGGGCTAAAAATCCTGGAAACCATCAATGAAATTGGCAGTCGGGCGACATGCCATCAAATTTCGGTGATAACGGGCATTCACCGGACAACTGTCCGCCGTTATCTGGAAACGTTGGTCGCGCTCAACTATATCCAGCGTTCGGCAGACGATACGTTTTTTTACCTGTCACCGAACGTTCGTAAGCTGAGTGATGGTTATCGGCACGAAAGTGTGCACTCTCCAAAGACGCTGGAGCTGATGAACGAGTTGACGGCACATGTCATGTGGCCAGCGGATTTGTCTACCTTCAAACTGGATTCCATGCTGGTTATTGAGTCGACCCACCGTTCGAGCCGGCTGTCGCTGACAACGTCGATGATTGGCAAACGTTTGCCGATGTTGATGACGGCGAGTGGTAAAGCCTATCTGGCGAATTGTTCTGATAAGCAACGAAAGTACATTCTGGATATTCTGAAAAACGGCACGGCACTGGATGCCCGACTGGCCGGGGACGAAACCTACCTGAACAGGGTACTGGCTGAGACACGATGTAAAGGTTATGGGCAGAATTCGGGGGAGTGGGGCGACTACTCCAAGATTGCTTCCATTGCCGTACCCGTCTACGTTCAGGGAGAGCTCTTTGGCAGCCTCAACATCATTTTCCACCGATCATACATGAGCCCTGACGAAGCCGCCGAAAAGTTCTACGGTTATATGTTGGATAAAGCCCGGCTCATTGGTGAAAGCCTGAGAACCTAGGCGCGCTCGCGGACGCTTCAGTTTATTTCGGAGACTTGGTGGTTGCCCGAAGAAACACACCACAAGACTTGCACTGATCAGGCGCCATCAGCTTCGCCTGCCAACCGATCTTCTCGCCACAGGCCGGACACCGAAGCCGAAGTTGAAGCACAACAATCGGCGCCACCAGCAACGCCAGCAACACCCCCAGAGAACCCCAGTCATCGCCGGAAGAAATCCCCAGCTGACTGCTGAACACCAGCACCACAATCAACGCCACAAACGCGAAGACAAAATAATTGCGATTCCACCGCTCCCAGCGGCGAAGTTTCGCATCATGCTCCGGAGTTAGATACCTGGCAGACATAACAAACACCCGAAAAGAATTTACCGGAAGTTTGCAGCCAGCGGCCGGCAATTACAATCGGGAAATGGCCGGCTCGCGGGCGAATGGTGCTTCCACCATGATGGAACTCTCCAGCTCCTCCGGCGGCACCGGATGATTGATCAGGAAACCCTGGGCCAGGTTGCAGTGGTGCCGGCGCAGGAAATTCAGCTGGTCCCGGGTCTCCACACCCTCGGCCACCACCCGGATGCCCAGGTTGTGGGCCAGGTTGATCACCGCCCGGGTAATCACCGCATCATCGTGGCGGCTGGTCACCTCGGTGATAAACGACCGGTCAATCTTCAGCATATCCACCGGGAAATCCCGCAGGTAGCCCAGCGACGAATAGCCCACCCCGAAATCATCAATGGCCAGGTGCACCCCCAGCTGGTGCAACTGGCGTAGCTGATTGAGGTTGTGCTCGATATTCTGGATGAAAATCTCCTCGGTCAGCTCTACCTCCAGCATGGCCGGATCCACCTGCTCGGCCAGCAGCGTGTCCCGGATATGGGCCACCAGGGACTCATCGTCCAGCTCCCGGCCGGACAGGTTGACGGCAATCCGGAGGTTCTCGCAGGGCGTGCCTTTCCAGCGCGCCAGCTGGCGGCAGGCGGCCAGTACCACCCAGCGACCGATCTCGGTAATGCGGCCGCTTTCCTCCGCCAGGGGAATGAACTCACAGGGTGCCAGCAAGCCCCGGCGCGGGTGCTGCCAGCGAATCAGCGCCTCGACGCTGGTCACTTCGTTGGAGTTCAGGTCGAGCTGGGGCTGGTAGTACAGAACGAATTCGTCATTGGCCAGGGCCTGGCTCAGATCCTTGTCCAGTTCCAGCCGCATCACCTCCCGGTCCTGCATGCCTTCCATATAGAACTGATAGGTGTTGCGGCCCTGCTCCTTGGCCCGGTACAGGGCAATGTCGGCGTTGCGCAGCAGGGTGTCGGCATCCAGGCCGCTCTGGGGATACAAGGCCACGCCCATGGTGGCGGTAATGCTGTGGCGCTCGCCCTGAACCTCGAACGGCTCCTGGAAGCACTGGCTGATTTGCCCCAGCAGATGAATGACATCATCGATATCGTCGACCTGTTGCTGGCACACCATGAACTCGTCACCGCCGGAATAGGCCACCAGCACCAGCTCGTCGCTGAGGCGGTTCAGCCGTTCCGACACGCCAATCAGCAGCTCGTCGCCAAACTGGTGGCCGAGGGTATCGTTGAGCATCTGGAAGCGGTCAAGGTCGAGCAGGATCAGCGCTGCCTGGCGCATCTGCCGGTCGGCAATGCCCAGGGTATGGGCCAGGTCTTCCATAAAGAAGCGGCGGTTGGCCAGGCCGGTGAGGGTGTCGGTGGATTCCAGCCGTTCCAGGTCTTTCTGCACGGCTTTGCGCTGGTCGATCTCCCGCTCCAGCTCTTTACGGGTTTTCAGCAGGGCCTGGTTGCGCCGGAGGATGGCCTGGACCAGCACCGTGGTCAGGCTGGTGAGCAGCCCGAGCAGGAACAGGCTGCCGAAGATAATCCGGACGTGACGGCTGTCTTCCTCGATCAGCCCGCTGCGCAGCCAGAAGCCGACGGCCAGGAAGACCATCAGAATTAGCACAGGGAACGCCGGGCTCATCAGAGCACGCACGATCGGTTTCAAGGCTGTGTCATTGCCCGGCATACTTCTCAACCACATGGCTCGGCCAATCTTATGATTATTATGGGACCACGGATCACCCCCCGAAGGGGGTGCGGATACAATCGCTGCAGGCTAGGTTATGACAGGCTGGGCAAACGGGTAACAGTTGTTCGCCCAAACTGTGACAGGCCTCTTGATTCGAGCGGGAATCAGCGGCCGGATGCGGGTGTGGCAATGCCCAGTTTCGGAATTTCCTGCTTCGGGCAGCGGTCCATGACCACTTTAAGCCCTGCGGCTTCCGCCCGGGCAGCACCGTCTTTGTTGATCACGCCAATCTGCAGCCAGAGCACCGGGATTTTCTGTTCGATGGCCTGGTCGATCACCGCATCGGTGCGCTCCGGAGCCAGGAACAGGTCTGCCATGTCGACCGGCTCGGGCAAGGAGGCCAGGTCGGCATACACGGTCTCGCCGAGAATTTCCTGGCCGGCCAGTCTCGGGTTCACCGGAATCACCCGGTAACCGTGGCCTTGCAGGTTTTCCATCACCTCATGGGAGGGGCGGTTGGTTTTCTCGCTGGCGCCCACCAGGGCAATGGTGCGGACGGTCTCGAGAATTTCGCGAATCTGTTCAGCGCTGTTACGGGACATTCAGAGTTCCTTGTGGGTTTCACGACGGGCTTCAAGACAAACAGAAACCGACTCCGCATAGCGTAGCGCATGGGGCTTGTCGATCTCGACACTGGCCCAGTTTACCGCCTTGTGTTCCATCACAATAGCCAGCACTTCGTGGGTCAGCCGCTCCAGCAGGGCAAACCGGTTGCCATCCACGTGGCCGATGATCTGCTTGGTGATGGTGCGGTAATTGAGTGCCGCGGAGATCTCGTTCTGTTCGATGGCCTCGGAGGCATCGTAGGTCAGGCAAACGTTGATCACCACATCCTGCTGGTTGTTGATCTCTTCATCCTTGATGCCGATGTAGGCGCGCAGCAGCAGGTTTTTGATGCGGACACGGGCCAGGTGGTCGCCGGTTACGTTTGCCATGGGTTCTCCTGTCGTACGTGCTGTCAGTGGTTACTGCTGATCAGGTTCAGAAACTCGGTACGGGTTGCCTGGGATTTGCGGAACTGCCCCAGCATCATTGAGGTTTTCATACGGGAGTTCTGCTTCTCGACACCGCGCATCATCATGCACATGTGCTGGGCTTCGATCACCACCGCCACGCCCTTGGCGCCGGTGACGCTTTCCACGGCTTCGGCAATCTGGCGGGTCAGGTTTTCCTGGATCTGTAGCCGGCGGGCGTACATATCCACAATGCGGGCGAACTTGGACAGGCCCAGCACCTTGCCCTGGGGCAGGTAGGCGATGTGGCACTTGCCGATGAAGGGCAGCATGTGGTGCTCACACATGCTGTACAGTTCGATGTCCTGCACCACCACCATTTCGTCCATGGCAGATTCGAACACGGCGTTGTTCACCAGGTCCTGCAGGTCTTGCTGGTAGCCCCGGGTCAGGAACTGCATGGCCTTGGCGGCACGCATGGGGGTGTCTTTCAGTCCTTCGCGTTCGGGGTTCTCGCCCAGGCCGTCAAGGATGGAGTAATAATGACCGGCCAGGTCATCGAGGGGTAGAGTCATAATGGTTTCCGGTAGTCTGTGCCTAACAAGGGCCAAAGCTTAAGGGAATTCGGGCCGTATCTCCATGCTTTACGATACCTCAGCCGGAACAGACCAGTGCGGTGCCGGCCGGGCTATGGCCGTTGCTGGCGCTTTCATCTAAAGTGACAGGCTTGGAATGTGTCAGGGATCTGCCATGGAACAGCTTACGACCGGGGCTGGCGTTTCCGCCGCCGGTAAACAGGACATATCGACCCTGGATGGCTGGCAGCAGGCCGGCAAATGGTTCAGCTACGGCGGCCACGCCATATTCAGCCGCATGGCCGGCCAGGGCGAGCCGCTGGTGTTGCTGCACGGTTTTCCGACCGCCAGCTGGGACTGGAGCCGGGTGTGGCCGATGCTGGCCCGGCACTACAACCTGCTGACCGTGGATATGCTGGGTTTCGGGTTTTCCGACAAGCCCCGCAACTACCGCTACAGCATTGAAGACCAGGCAGACCTGGTTCAGGGCTGGATAGAAGGCCTCGGTTTGCCCGGCATTCACCTGCTGGCCCATGATTACGGTTCCACCGTGGCCCAGGAACTGTTGGCCCGGGACCAGGAAGGCGGCCTTGGCTTTACCGTTGACAGCCTGTGCCTGCTGAACGGCGGCATCTTCCCGGAAGTGCACAACCCCCTGTTAATCCAGCGCGTATTGGGCAGCCCTTTAGGCGGACTGATCAGCCGGGGCCTGACCCGCAGCATGTTCGAGCGCAACTTCTGCCGGCTGTTCGGCTCCCGCAACCCTCCTGGCCAGCAGGAAATGGACGAATTCTGGCACCTGCTGACCTACAACAACGGCCGCGGCATCCTGCATGAGCTGATTCATTTTATGGAGGAGCGTCGGTGCCACCGTAACCGCTGGGTGGGCGCACTGCAGAATGCCCGCCAGCCGATGCGGCTGATCTCGGGCACGGCGGATCCGGTGTCCGGTGCCGGTATGGTTCGGCGTTACCGGGAACTGATTACCGATGCAGATGTGGTCACCCTGAGAAATGTGGGCCATTACCCCCACTTCGAGCAGCCCTGGGATGTGTTTACGGCGTATCGGGCGTTCCGGAAGCAGCCGGGCCTGAGCTGACCGGTTGCAACGGTGCCGGTGACCGCTGCCATGGCTCCGGCTGCACCGGGGGCTGTCGGTTGGCTGGCGCCAGCACCACCTGGTTGCGGCCCCGGGCCTTGGCTTCATACAGCGCCTGGTCGGCGCGGTTGAGCCACACAGACCAGGTTTCACCCCGTTCGACTTCGGCAATGCTGGCGCTGGCGGTTACCCGGATGTCGTCCAGAAATGGCCGGGCGCTGATACTGGTCAGTAATTGCTGGGCCAGGGTATGGGCGTCTTTCTGTCGGGTTTCCGGCAGCACCACCATGAATTCTTCGCCGCCGATGCGGAACAGCTGGTCGTTCTGCCGCAACCGTTTGCGCACCCGGCCGGCCATCTCCTTCAGTACCCGGTCGCCGGCCAGGTGGCCCCACTGGTCGTTGATGTTCTTGAAATAGTCCAGGTCGATCAGCACCAGGCTGGATACCCGTTCATAGCGCTCCCGCATCTGGATCTGGCTGTTCAGCACATCGGCCAGTTGCGAGCGGTTCAGGCAGCCGGTGAGTGGATCGGTGGTGGCCAGCCGGGTCAGTTCCTGCTGCAGACGCCCCACCAGCCAGGCAAAGATCATGGCAAACAGGCAGCTAAGCCCGAGTGAAAAGGTAATGCGCCAGAAGTCCGCCTCGGGGAACTGCAGGAACGACACCACCGCCATAACTGCGACAAAAATGACGTTGCAGACGATAGCTTCCTTGAGGGGGAGCAGGAAGAACAGGGCGATAGCCGCCGGATAGGCCCAGTACAGGCCGGCGTGGCCGTTGATGGCCGTGGAGTAGGCGGCGCAGACGACAGCCAGCAGGGGGAACAGCCGGCCTTTCAGAAAGTAGGTGTTGCGAAACCGCAAAAACAGCAGAACCAGTGCGGCATTGGCGCAGAAGAAGACCAGCAGGGCAGACAGCAACAAATTGCCGTGCTGCCACTGCACCATCACCAGCGGGGCAACGGCAATAAAGGCCCAGAAATGCAGGTGGTACACCAGCTGCCGTCGAAAACCCAGTACCGCCAGGGTAGGGTTGGTGGTTGCCGTCCCCGGCGGGGCAGATTGATTCACCGCTTGCTCCTGCTGCAGTCCTGCTTCCTTGGAAGGTTTTCGATCGAGTCTAGCACGCAGATCCGGCGTGCCAAGGAAAAAGCCGGTTTTCTTGGCTGCTGCAGCCCGGGTTCGTTAAACTCCCCGCACTTCCAGAGGAACAACAGAATGACGGCAATACATATCAAACAGCCGGCGTTGACCATTCGCGTTGGACGGCGGGCACTGAACCGGTTGCAGCAAAAGCCGCTGGGGCCGGAAGACGTACACGTTATTCCCGGTGCTGCCGGTGGCCCGAAAGCCCTGGGCCTCAGCGGCCTGGATAAAGCGATCTTTGGCGACTGGCTGCCCCGGGTGGAACAGGAACGGGCGCTGATCGGCTCGTCGATCGGTAGCTGGCGCTTTGCGGCGGTGGCCTCCTCCGATGACCCCCGGGCCCAGCTGGCAAAGCTGGCGGAGCTTTACACCAGCCAGCGCTTTGCCAAGGGCGTCAGTGCGGCGGAAGTGACCCGCAAGAGCATCCTGTTCCTGGAGGAGTTGCTGGGTGGTCGTGAGGACTACCTGCTCAACCATCCCTGGTACCGCCTGAATGTGGTGGTGGTGCGCAGCCGGGGCTTTCTGGAGCACGACACCCGGGGCCGGCTAGGCCTGGGGCTGATGAGTGCCATCAGTGCCAATATGGTAAGCCGCCGGCATCTGGGCCGTTATATGGAACGGGGCATTCTGCACGATGGCCGGGTACGGGCACCGGTGTCGAAACTGGTGGATTTTCCCAGCCATGAAGTACCCCTGACCCGGGAAAACCTGCTGCCGGCGTTGCTGGCCTCCGCGTCTATTCCGCTGGTGATGTCCGGTGTCCGCAACATTCCGGGTGCGCCGGAGGGGGTGTATCGGGATGGTGGATTGCTGGATTACCACCTGGACCTGCCCTACGAGCAGCCCGGGGTGATTCTCTACCCGCACTTTACCGACAAGGTGGTGCCCGGCTGGTTCGACAAGACCCTGCCCTGGCGCCGGGGAGACGCGACCCGGCTGCAGGATGTGTTGCTGGTGTCACCGTCCCGGGAGTATCTGGACAGCCTGCCGAACCGCAAACTGCCGGACCGCAAGGATTTCGAGAAATACCTGGGCGATGACGAAGGTCGTGAACGGGACTGGCGCAAGGCCATCGCCGAGAGCGACCGGCTGGGTGACGAGTTCCTTGAACTGCTGGAAACCGGTCGCCTGATGGACCGGCTCCAGCCGCTTTGACCGGCGGGTGGCTCAGTGGCTGTTCTTGCGGGCCGCTCCGTAAACCAGCAGGAAGCTCAGGAAGGCGGTAACCACCACCGACGGGCCGGCGGGGGAGTCCAGGTACCAGGACATACTTAACCCGCCGGCAACTGCAATGAAGCCGAACACCACGGCCAGCGCCATCATATGCTCGGGGTTTTTCGCCAGCCGCCGGGCGGTTGCCGCCGGGATCACCAGCAGGGCGGTAATCAGCAGCACCCCGACAATCTTCATGGCGACCGCAATCACCAGCGAGAACATCAGCATCAGTGCCAGCCGCAGGCGCTCCACCGGAACACCTTCCACCCGCGCCAGTTCTTCGTGGATGGTACTCATCAGCAAACCGCGCCAGAGCACGGCCAGCAGGGTCAGTACCACCGCCGCGCCGCCGTAGATCCACAGCAGGTCCTGGCGGCTCATGGCCAGCAGGTCACCAAACAGCAGGCCGGTGAGGTCTACCCGTACTTCCGGCATAAAGCTGAGGGTAACCAGGCCGATGGCCAGGGCCGAGTGCGCCAGGATGCCCAGCAGGGTGTCGGTCGACAGGGCCCGGGTACGGGACAACAGCACCAGCGCCAGGGCGATCACTACACAGGTGATGATCACCGCCAGGTTGAGCGGTACGCTGATCAGAAAGCTCAGGGCAATGCCCAGCAGGGCGGAGTGGGCCAGGGTGTCGCCGAAATAGGCCAGCCGGCGCCAGACCACAAAACAGCCCAACGGCCCGGCCACCAGTGCCACCCCCAGGCCGCCGATCAGGGCTCGCCAGAAGAAATCGCCCAGCACCGCATCAATGATGCTCATGGTTACAGGCTCCCTGATGGCCGGTGCCGGCAACAACGTCGCCGTGCAGGTTATGTTGGTGGTTATGGTGGTGGTGATACACCGCCAGCGATTCCGCCACCTGGTGGCCGAAGGTTTCGATAAAGGCCGGATCGTGGGAAATATCCGCCGGATAGCCGCTGCAGCAGACGTGCTGGTTCAGGCAGATCACCTTGTCGGTGGCAGCCATCACCAGGTGCAAGTCGTGGGAGATCATGATGACGCCGCAGTGCAGTTCGTCCCGCAGCTCTCGGATCAGTTCGTACAGTGCGGCCTGGCCGTTGATGTCCACGCCCTGGGCGGGTTCGTCCAGCACCAGCAGGTCCGGTTTGCGCACCAGCGCCCGGGCCAGCAGTAAGCGCTGTTTTTCGCCGCCAGACAGGTGATGCACCGAGGCCTCCAGCAAATGGCTTACCCCGGTCCGGGCCAGCGCCGCCTCGCACTCTGCCAGCGGCTTGCCGCTGAGCAGCATGAAACGGCGCACGCTCAGGGGCAGGGTGGCTTCCAGGGTCAGGTGCTGGGGCACATAGCCGGTTACCAGCCCCGGGGCCCGTGATACCTTGCCGCTGGTGGCACGCTGCAGGCCGAGTACGGTTTTGATCAGGGTGGTTTTGCCGGCTCCGTTGGGGCCGATGATGGTGATGATGTCGCCCCGGTGTACGGTCAGGCTGACGCGGTTGACCACCAGCCGGTCATCAAACTGAACGGTAACGCCCTCCAGGTTTGCCAGCGCCTCAGTCATGGACTTCTGCTCCCTGGCAACGGGGGCACAGGCCGGAAATTTCCAGGGTGATGTCGTCGGGCCGGAAACCTTCGGCCCGAGCTGCGGCTTCAATCGATTCGCTGACCGTCGGCGCATCCAGTTCCAGCACATTGCCGCACTGGCGGCAGATCAGGAAGGTGCCACGATGGTGTTCGCCGGCATGGGGGCAGCCGATAAAGGCGTTCAGGGAGGCAATCCTGTGTACCAGTCCGTACTGCTGCAGGAAATCCAGGGCCCGGTACACGGTCGGTGGCGCGGCGTTGTGGCCCTCTTCGCCCAGCCTGGCCAGGATATCGTAGGCGCCCAGCGGTTTGTGGGACTGCCAGATAAGTTCCAGCACCCGCTCACGGATGGCCGTCAGGCGGGCATTCTGTTGCCGGCAAATGGTGCGGGCGTCGGCCAGGGCATGGCTGACGCAGGCATCATGGTTGTGGGGGCGGTAGGGGAGCGCGCGTTCGGGCATGGTCCGTGTCCTGCAAAGTTTGCAACATTATAACATTTGCAGGATCGGCTGCCATGGCCCGGGATGGAATCAGTTCCGGGCCTGCACCGCCAGGGATTCCAGGTATTCCAGGTT
The DNA here is from genome assembly GCF_001447135.1 of Marinobacter sp. P4B1. Classification (NCBI taxonomy): domain Bacteria; kingdom Pseudomonadati; phylum Pseudomonadota; class Gammaproteobacteria; order Pseudomonadales; family Marinobacteraceae; genus Marinobacter; species Marinobacter sp. P4B1. Next base: position 756,582 of record NZ_LLXM01000015.1, on the reverse strand, counting down.
GGGAATCCAGGCAGCTTCGCCGTCCACGTCTACCAGCATCAGGTCGGCGGGGCCGGGCTCTCCGTCCAGCTTGCGCACTTGGCTTTCATCCAGGCGGGCCTGGCTCGGAATGCCCTGGGTCACCAGGGCCATGAACGGCGCCTTGTTGTGGTCCGGGCCAATGGTGTTGAGCACAATGATACGGCCCCGGTTATCGCCCGGAACCGTGAGCGATCCGCCATTGGCGGCATCGTAGGATATGACCGGCAAGGTCAGTCCGCGCCAGTCCAGAAAACCCACCAGCCAGTCCGGGGTGTTGGCGCCGGCGTCTGTGCTGTTGAAATCCACCACCTCGGCGATGGATACGTTGGGCAGCAGCAAGTGACGGTCGTAGACAGGGATCATGACGCAGGGAAGCGTTTGGCTGTTCTCGTTCATTGTGTGTCCTCAGGCAGAATCCCGTTTTTGCCGGCCCTTGAGCAGGCAATGGTTTTCAATGGTTTTGATCAGTTCGCCGGCGAGCTGGTCCGGTGTGCCGCAGAAGCTGGCGCAGCCGGTGGCAGCGACAGACTCGGGCATCGAACTGTTGCCACAGCTGGCACTGTCCTGGACCCAGATCCGGCTGCCCCGTTTCTTCAGCAGCGGTGCGGCGATGGCGCCGTCGTTGCCCATCCCGGAGAACAGAATCGCGTGGCAGTGCTCGCGGAAGTGGTCGGCCACGTTCAGCAGCACCTGGTCGATAGACGGGCCATAGGGGCCGGGCCAGGGCTTGCCGGTGGCGGTCAGGCTGCCGTCGTCTGCGAACGACCACTCCTGTTCTACCGGCATCAGTACCACATCGCCGTTGCGAACCTTGTAGCCTTCCTCTGCCCGCTTCAGCTGGTAGTGGGCGTGGCGGCCCAGTACCCGGGTCAGCACGCCGGTAAAGTTGTCATCTATATGCTGGGCGTAGACAAAGCCGACCGGCAGGCCGGCCGGCAGGTGGTCCAGAAAGGTTTTCACCGCAGCAGGACCGCCCAGCGAGGCGCCCAGAACCCAGATTTCCTCGGCTACCGAGCCCGGAGCCGCCGGGGTTATCCACTGGGGCAGTTGTGGTGCCTCGGGTGATGGCCGGGCGTGGACTTCCAACTCTTCGATGTCGTTGGCGGAGTCCAGTTTCTCCAGGTGCCCCAGCTGCTTTTCCAGCTTGTTGAGCAGCCGCCTTTCCCAGCGCACATAGTCCTTGGTGCCGGGCTTTGGAGCCTGGTCCATCCCGAACAGAACCGGGGCATCGGTGTGCTCCAGCAGGTGTTCGAACAGCGCCGGGTGGTCGGCTTCGTCTTCCAGGGTTACCAGCCACAGGGCGGCATCGGGAAACCCCGGATAATCCATCAGGCGGTCGGGGCCGCCGGAAAAGCTGACCTCAAGGCCGAACTTGCCGGCAGCCACCTGCAACCGGTGCCGCTGCAACACCACATCGGACACAATGCCGATGCCGGGCCGGCCGTCATGGCCGGTCATTACCCGTTCCCGGTCAGTCGTTTGATGGTGTCAAGCAGCTCGGCTTCCTGGAACGGCTTGCCCAGATATTCGTTGACGCCGATGGCCAGTGCCCGTTCCCGGTGTTTCTCGCCGGTCCGGGAGGTAATCATACAGATGGGCGTCTCTTTCAGGTTTTCGTCGTGGCGCACAAAGCTGGCCACTTCGAAACCGTCCATCCGGGGCATTTCGATATCCAGCAGGATAATGTCCGGACGATGGTCCTGCAGCTGGGCCACCGCATCCAGGCCGTCCTTCGCGAGGATAACCTCCATGCCGTTGCGTTCCAGCAGTCGGGAAGTAACCTTCCGTACGGTAACCGAGTCGTCCACCACCATAACCGTGGTGGTCTGGTCTTCGTAGCGGCCGGCTTCGCGGGCCTTGTCCAGGTTAGCCAGGCGCTGGCGATCAGACAGGATGTCAGAACGGAGCATGGCCGGCAGGTCAAGAATCACCACCACGTTACCGTCACCCAGAATGGTGGCACCGGAAACGCCACGAACCGAGCTGAACTGCGGGCCGAGAGACTTAACCACGATTTCCCGGCTGCCCATCAGGTGGTCAACCTGCAGGGCCAGTGGCTGCTCGGCACCCCGCACCAGGATCACCGGCAGCGGCAGGGCCTGGCCTTGCAGCTTGGGCTGGTGGTCACTGTTCAGCAGGCTGCCCAGGTACTGCAGGCGATATTCCTGGCCGGCGTATTCGTACAGCGGTGCATCCGGCTTGTAGTACTCTTCCAGCTCGTAGGTGCTGACCCGCACGATACCTTCAATGGTGTTGAGCGGGATGGCGTAGAAGTCTTCGCCGGTGGCGACCATCAGGGCCCGGTTAACCGATACCGTGAATGGCAGGCGCACCGTGAAGGTAGTGCCACGCCCCAGGGCCGAATCGATGTCCAGGCTGCCGCCGAGCTGTTTGATTTCGCTGGATACCACGTCCATACCCACGCCTCGGCCGGAAATCTGGGTCACCTGCTGGGCGGTAGAGAAGCCGGGCTGCAGGATGAACTGCAGGACTTCCCGTTCGGTAAGGTCTTCGTCGGCCCGCAACAGGCCCTGGCGAATGGCCTTGTCACGGATCACTTCGGCGGGAATGCCTTTGCCGTCGTCGATCATACGCAGTACCACGTCGCCGCCTTCACGGGTCAGCGAGAGCACCACTTCACCGGTTTCCGGCTTGCCGGCACGGGCCCGGTCTTCGGGGCTTTCAATGCCATGGTCGAGGGCGTTCCGCAGCATGTGTTCCAGCGGCGCAATCATGCGCTCAAGGATGTTGCGGTCCATTTCACCCTCGGCGTTGCGCACGTCGAAGTTGACCTTCTTGCCCAGTTCGTTGCTGATCTGGCGCACAATCCGGCGCAGTCTCGGCACCATGGAGGCAAACGGAATCATCCGGGTCTTCATCAGACCTTCCTGGAGTTCCGTGTTGATCCGGGACTGCTGCACCAGCAGGGTTTCGGTATCCCGTACCCGGTCAGACAGGGTTTCACGCAGGTCTGCAAGGTCAGAAGACGATTCGCTCAGTGCCCGTGACAACTGCTGGATCGAGGAGTAGCGGTCCATTTCCAGCGGGTCGAAGTCGTCGCCGTAATCCGGGCCGTGTTCCTGTTCGGCACGGAACAGGATCTGGGCTTCGGTTTCGATATCCATCCGGCGCAGCTGTTCGCGCAGTCGCTCGATGGTAGCGGCCATTTCCTCAAGGGTGTGGCCGAAGTCGCTGGTCTGCTGTTCCAGGCGGCCACGGGTAATACTGGTTTCACCGGCCAGGTTAACCAGCTCGTCCAGCAACGGTGCCGATACCCGGATGGTTTCCTGGGCGGCACGCTGGGCTTCCGCTGCTTTGTTGCGGGCCTTGGCCGGCTTGGCGGGCGCTGGCGGTTTCGGGGCTTCGGGCACCGAGGTTTCCGGCTCGGCGGCCTGCGGTTCCGGCTGCTCGTGTTCGGGTGCGTCTTCCGCGGGCTGCTCCGGCTGGACCACCGGGCTACCGTCGGCAAAGCGCCGGCGAACGTCGGAGACCAGCTCGATGACGGCGTCGTGGTCCTGGGTGATCTCCTGCCACTGGCTGTCGCCCGGTGCATTGCCGCCCAGGTCAATCAACCGGGTCTCGAAGGCATGGGCCTTGTCGCCCAGCACGCTCAGCTGGGACAGGCGGGCGCCACCTTTGAGGGTATGCAGGGCCCGCTGGGCTTCCTGGTTGTACTGGTGGTTGTTCGGGTCTTTGCGCCAGTCATCGAGCACCTGCTCAAGCTGGTCCATGATCTCGCCGGCTTCTTCCAGGAAGATTTCCAGCACTTCCGGGTCAACCGCATCGGCTTCGTCAGCGGCCGGTTCTGCCGTGGCTGTCGCTTGTTCGCCCTGTTCAGCCGGTTCGGCCTGAACACTGCGGAAGGCTTCAATCAGATCGCTGGCGGCGGCCGGTTTATGGCCGTCTTCCAGGCTGTCGAGCATGCCCTTGAGGCTGGCGGCACCCTGATCGCTGAGCGCCAGCAACGCCTGTTGGTTGTTGCCGCCGGAGAGCAGGGGCTCGAGGCTGTCAGACCAGGCTTCGGCAAGGTCGGCCACCGGGTCGATATCGGACAACCGGGCACCACCCTTGAGGGTGTGCAGCTCCTGCTGCAGGCGGGTCAGAATGGTCAGTTCGTCCGGATCTTCGCGCCACTGGTCCAGGCACTCGGTAATGGCTTCGTGGATTTCCAGGCCTTCATCCAGGAAGATGCCGGCCAGGTCGTCACCGCCCATGGCTTCGAAGGCTTCGGTGAGGTCTTCGTCAGCCTCAAGCCCGGTGTCTGGCATCCAGCCGGTGTCATCCGCTGTGTCTTCGGTAAGGTCTTGTGCCGGTTCCTGCCCTTCGCTGGCCGGTGCCGGTGTTTCACCGCGGAGAATCGCTTCTACCTGCTGAACCAGGTCGTTGGCCGGCGGGCAGGGCTTCTGGGTGGCAACCTGTTCCACCATTTGTGCCAGGCGGTCATGGCAGGCAAACAGCAGGTCGGTCATGTCGTTGCTGGCGGCCAGCTGGCCTTCGGCCACCTTCTCGAACAGGTCTTCCAGAACGTGGGTCAGGTCGCCAATGGCGTCGACACCGGCCATCCGTGCGCCACCCTTCAGGGTGTGTACATCGCGCTGCAGTTCTGCGGCCACGGCCTGGTTCGACGGATCTTCGCTCCAGGTGTGCAGGGCACTGCCGGTGGAGTTGATCAGGTCGTAGGCTTCTTCCAGGAAGATGCCGGTCAGTTCCGGGTCAAGGTCCGACAGGCTAGCCAGGGCATCCTCATCGGCGCTGTCTGTGGCTTCCTCTTCGCTGTCCGCATCGAACGCGGCTTCGGCCTGGGCCAGAATGTCGTCATCAAAGTCGGTTGCCGGTTCGGTGCTGGCTCCGCCATCCCGGGCGCCGTCGATCCAGGCGTGGATATCGGCAATCAGGTCCGGGGCTGCTTCGGGCTGGTTGCCGGCTTCCAGGGTGTCGACCATGTTGGCCAACCGGTCATGGCACCGGAACAGCAGGTCAGACAACGAATCGCTGACGGCAAAACGCTGCTCGGTCAGGCCTTCGAACAGGGTTTCCAGTTCGTGGGACAGGTCGCCGACGGGCGCAATGCCGGCCAGGCGGGCGCCGCCCTTGAGGGTGTGAAGGTCGCGCTGCAACAGGTGCAGGGTATCCAGGTTGCCGGTGTCTTCGCTCCAGGTCTGCAGCGAGGTTGCGGTGCTGTCGACCAGGTCCCGCGCTTCTTCCAGGAAGATGGCAGCGAGTTCGTCGTCCAGTTCGCTGTCTTCGTCGGTGGCAGCTGCCGTTTCGAACGCAGGTTCTTCGCTCAGCCAGCCTTCGCCAGGCGACTCGGGTTCCGGCTGCTCGTCGGGCTGGCCGAGTTCGTCGAGTTCCAGGCTCAGGTCGATTTCGTCGAGATCGCCGGAGAACTGCTGCTCGAATTCCTGCTCCAGCTCGCTCTCGTCTGCCCGGTTCGCGAGGGCGTAGAGTTCGTCGATCAGGTTGTCATTGCTCTCGGTGGCCAGGCCGGCGGCGACCTGGTCCATCAGGTTGATCAGTTGCTCATGGCCGGTGCGCAGGGTGCCGAAGAAGGTATCGCCCGGCTCCAGCTGCGTTTCGGATACCGTGCTGTAGGCCTGGTTCAGCGCAGCGGCCAGTTCGGTAACATCCACCAGGCCGGCTTCCGCCGCGCCGGCAGCCAGTTGTTCCAGCTCTTTCTGCAGGGTCTCCACAGACTGGCGCTGGTCCGGGTGGCGGGACCATTCATCCAGGATGCTCTCGGCATCCAGCACAATGTCCAGGCCCTCGTTCAGGAACAGCTGTACCAGCTGGGACGGTGCCCGGGTATCCGGTTGCAGTTCATCGGCCGGATCGGAGGACTGCAGGGTACGCTGGTACACCTGCTCCAGGCGGGCCAGGTAGTCTTCGGTACCTTCGAGGTCTGCCTGCGGGTTATCCCGGAGCTGGGCCAGGCCGCGGGTCAGGAACTCCTTGGCATCGGCAATCAGTTCCAGTACATCACGGTCTGCCCGCTTGTTCTGGGCACGGGATTCCTTAACAAAGCGTTCCAGCGGGGTGATGACGGCGGCGATGGGGGCAATGCCAGCCGTGTTCGCGCTGCCTTTGAGGGTGTGCAGGGCCCGGGACAGATCGTCGGTGTAGCTGACGGTGGCCTTGTCGCCGGCGGTTGCCAGGTAGTCGTTGATGGTCTGCAGGTGGGTTTCGGTTTCGTTCTCGAAAATTTCCAGCAGGATCGGATCAACGGCGTCTTCATCGTCGTCGTAGTCAGCGGCTTCAGCAGCGCTGTCGGTTTCCTGGACGCCAACGGTTTCAGGTTCAGCCAGTGGTTCGGGTTCCGAGTCGGCCGCCGGCATGGTGCTGGCGTCCGGGATCTCTCCGTTGGCCAGGGCATTGGCGCGGGCTTCAAGGGCCGAGGTATCCAACGCTGCCGGGCGGCGGTTCTCGAAGTCGGAAACCAGGCCGGGCACGGCATCGGTGACATCCTGCAGCAGGCTGGCCACGTCTTCGGTCATGAAGATGCTGCCATCAATGACCCGGTTCAGCATGTTTTCCACAGACCAGGCCAGTTCGCCGATCACACTGGCGCCAACCATGCGGCCGCTGCCTTTGAGGGTGTGGAAGGCCCGGCGTACTTCGGTCAGGGCACTGCGATCGTCGTGCTGGCGCAGCAGCATCGGCAGGTATTCGCGAATGGTATCCAGAACTTCGCCGGCTTCTTCAACGAAGATCTCGAGGATTTCATCGTCGATCAGGTCGTCGGCATCCGCCTCTGTTTCGCCGGTGCTCTCCGGCTGGGCCAGTTCCGGTTCCGCTTCGGGTTCCAGAACCGCGACCGGGGCCGGGGCCTCAGTGACGGTCTCGGTTGCTTCGGTCGCTTCCGTTTCTGCGGTGCCGGTTTCGGTACGGCGGGTGGTGGCCAGGGCTTCGGCCCGGCTGATCAGGCCATCAACATCGCCGGTGTAATCACCCCGGCGGAATTCCTGGATCAGGGACGGAATGCGTGCGTTGACCTCGTCGATCAGGGCGAAGGTGTCGTCATTGAGCTTGAGGGTCTGGTCGATCACCCGGTTCAGCAGGTTTTCCACAGACCAGGCCAGCTCGCCAATGGAGGTGGCTCCCACCATGCGGCCACTGCCCTTGAGGGTGTGGAACGCCCGGCGCACTTCGGTCAGGGCATCCCGGTCGTCGTAATTCTGGCGCAGACGGGGGTAATGCTCGTGGATGGTCTGCAGCACTTCCTCGGCTTCTTCGACGAAGATGCCGAGGATTTCGTCGTCGACCAGGTCCTGGTCGGAGGTCTTGGCTTCCTGGGCCGGCTCTTCGACGGCCGCCCCGGTATCCAGTACCGGCAGTTCGTCCGGCTGGAGTTCCTCTCCGGCTTGCTGCCAGGTGGGTTCCTGGCCGACCGGGAAGCCCAGGCTGGCCAGGCTGTCTTCGGCAACGCGCAGGATAGCGTCGTTCTCGGTGATGCCGTCGGCCAGGCGCTCCAGGTAGTATTCAATGCTGGTTACCGCATCGGCCAGGGTGTCGAGCTGTTTCCAGTCCGGCACCTGTTTGCCGTTGAGCAGAACGTCGGTTACGTAGCGTTCGGCGGAGGCCAGCATGTCGGCGACACGCTCCAGCGGCACCAGCGACAGGCCGCCGCGGATGCTGTGCAGCAACTCAGGAACGTGTTCCACTTCCCGGGTATCCCACTGGGAAGCGATAAAGTTCACAATCGAGGATTTGACCTGTTCCAGGGTGTTGCGGGATTCCCGGATCAGCGCTTCGTTAGCCTCGCCCAGTTCCTGGGAGCCAAGGTGGAATTCGTTGTCGCCGGTGGCTGCCGGTTCGTGGCGATCGCTGTCCAGTCCGGCCAGGCTGGCCTCGACGTAGAGCAGCGCACCGGCGATATCCATCAGGGTGCCGTCGTCGACGGTGTCGCTCTGGGTGCTGAGCTTTTCCACCAGTTCGATCTGGTCAGTAACCACTTTGCGCGGAATGCCCAGGCCGATCACTGCCAGGGTGTTGGCTACCTGGCGCATACCCGGCAGCAGTTCTTCCAGCTCGTCGTTCTGGCGCAGCTCGGCCCGGACAAACAGGTCCAGCTGGTCTTTCAGGCGAGCCAGTTCTTCGTTCAGCGCACTCACCACCGAATGGATGGCGTCCCGACCCGGGCCGGAAACCCGGGTGCGGGCGGCGTCGACATCGCTGTCCGACGGCAGGGCATCATCCAGCTGGTAGGCCTGGCGCAGGGCGCTGACCTGGGGCATGTCCAGGTCCCTGGCGCGGGCGACGTAGTACAGCAGGTGCTTGAACAGGGCTTCGGGTACCGGCTGTTGAAGGATGCTGCTGTGTTCGTCGGTGAGCCTGCGGATTTCCGCGTCCAGCTCCCGCAACAGGGATTTGACCGCAGTGTTGACCGGGTTTGCGCCGCCCTGGAGTGTTTCGATAAAGCCGCTGGCGGCTTTGTAGAGTTCACCCCTCGGGGTTTTCTGGCACAGGCGGATCAGGCGCTGGAGCACCTTCTGCATGTAGTTGAAGTGGGCTGAGAGGCTTTCCTCGCGCACTACGCCGGCCAGGGCAAACTGGTACATCTGCCGCAGTTTGCGCAGGTGGCCGAGAACCTTGGGGTCTTGCAGGCGTTCTGAAACAGCGGCGCTGACCTGCAGCTGTGAGGGGGTCAGGTCAGGCTTGAATAGTGAGGTATCAGACAGCAGTGAATCGCCACGGGCAGCCCGGAGGTCGTTCAGCAGGGGCAGCAGCACCATCGGGAAATCGTCCTGGCTGCTGCCCAGGTGTTCCAGGTATTGCGGCAGCTGCAGGATGGCCTGCATCAGTACTTCAACGGCATCGTCAACGCTGGTGACGGATTCGTTCAGAATGGCCTGGGTCAGTTTCTCCATCTCTTCGGTGAGCAGGGCTGCACCGTAGAGTTCCACCATTTGCAGGGTACCGTGTACCTGGTGGAGGTAGTTCAGGCAGAAGCGCAGGCGTGCGGTGTCGTCGCGATTCTCGACGTACGCTTCCAGTGCATGCTGGCCTTGAGTCAGCGTGTCCTGTATTTCGCCCCGAACCCAGTCGAGGGCGATACTGTCATGGTGATTGCCCATAACCACTCCGGTTATTCTTCGTCGGGCTGGCGCTTGATCCACGCCAGTACATGTTCCGAGGGAACCCTCTGCAGGCCCGGTGGCTGCCAATCGGTCAGTTCACCCTGGCCAAGCACCAGTAAGCCCCCCGGTGCCAGACGCTCTGCTAGCCTTTTCACAATGTCCCGCCGACGCCAGCGGCGGAAATAAATCAGCAGGTTCTGGCAGAAGATAATGTTCATGCCGTGCATGGGTGCCTTGCCCAGATCCATTACGTTGAGCCTGGTAAAACACACCCGTTCACGGATGCTGTTCACGATTTCTACGGTGTTCCTTTCGGCAGGGCGGAAGTACCTGGCTTTCAGGTCTTCATCCATACCCAGCAACTTGCGGGCGCTGTACTGGCCCAGCCTGGCCTTCTCGATGGCCGGCTGGCTGATGTCCGAACCGGTTACCCCGAACAGGGGCTGCAGAGCCAGCTGGTTCATGCATTCGTTCAGAATCATCGCCAGGGTGTAGGGCTCTTCGCCGGTGGAGCAGCCAACACTCCAGACTTCCAGTGCGCGCTTTCTCAGTTGCTCCCGGGGCCGGGTCAGTACGTAATCGGCCACCAGCCTGAAGGCATCGGCATCCCGGAAAAACCGGGTTTCCTGCACGGTCAGGCGGTCCACCAGTGTGGCCCATTCCCTGATGGCATCCGGGCCGGATACGATTTTCTCGTAGTAGGCCTGGTAGCTGCTGCAGCCGATTTCCCGCATCCGGATTCCCAGGTTGGTTTCCAGGAAGGAGCGGCGGTCGGCCGTCAGGGTCATGCCGGTACGGTGTTCCAGCAGGGTCTGCCACTGGTTGAACTGCGCCTCGTCCATATCCGGAAGCCGGCGCAGTGCCCAGATCCCTTCGGCGGCTGACAGCTGGTTATGCATCTGAGCCATAAACCGTTATCTGCCCCGGGCCGGTGATCAGCTGACCACCGGGATATCGTTGTCCTGCTCTTGTTCCTGGTCGGCCTGGTCTTCATCCGGCAGGGTGAAGCCGGCAACGGAGGACCGCAGCTCGGACGCCATTTCAGCCAGGTTACCGATAGACTTCGCCGTGGCGTTGGTACCGGAGGAGGTCTGCGAGGTGATTTCCTGGATAACGTTCATCGTGTTGGAAATGTGCGCCGCAGAGGACGATTGCTGGCGTGCCGCGTTGGAGATGTTCTGGATCAGCTCCGCCAGGGACATGGATACGTTCTCGATTTCCTCGAGGGCGATACCCGCGTCCTGGGCCAGACGGGCACCACGGACCACCTCGGCGGTGGTGTGTTCCATGGAGATAACCGCTTCGTTGGTGTCAGACTGGATCGTCTTAACCAGCGCTTCAATCTGCTTGGTTGCCGCAGAGGAACGTTCCGCAAGGCGCTGAACTTCGTCCGCAACCACCGCGAAGCCCCGGCCCGCATCACCGGCCATGGAGGCCTGGATTGCCGCGTTCAGGGACAGGATGTTGGTCTGGTCGGCGATGTCGTTGATCAGGGATACGATGTCACCGATTTCCTGGGAGGATTCACCCAGACGCTTGATCCGCTTGGAGGTCTCCTGGATCTGCTCCCGGATGTTGTCCATGCCGCGGATGGTGTTCTGTACCACTTCCGCGCCTTTCTTGGCGATCGCAACCGACCGCTCCGCAACCGCTGAGGATTCCGCAGCGTTGGAAGATACCTGGTCGATGGACACCGCCATCTCGTTAACCGCGGCAGAGGCGCCGGCAATTTCCTGGGCCTGGTGCTCGGACGCATCCGCCAGGTGCATGGCTGTGGCCTGGGTTTCCTGGGCCGCACCGGCTACCCGTACGGCAGTACCCCGGATGGCCTGCACCAGTCCGCGCATCTGGTCGATCGCGTAGTTGATGGAGTCGGCGATGGCACCGGTGAAGTCCTCGGTTACCGTGGCCTCGGTGGTCAGGTCACCATCGGCCAGGTCGGCCAGTTCGTCCAGCAGTCGCAGGATCGCGTTCTGGTTCTGCTCGTTCTGTTCCTGGGTGGTGGCCAGTCGGGACTGGGCATCGCGGTACAGGGCCAGGCCGATGAACACTACAATCGCTACCATGGCCGCCAGGATGAAGAAGGCCAGGGTCGGGCTGACCAGGCGGGAGCCGGACTGGGAGCCAAAGCCGTCAGCCAGTACCGACAGCTCGGCCAGCAGGATTTCGGAGTTCTGGAAGATGTCGCTGGCAGCGGTACGAACCTTGAAGAGGTCGGGAGAGGCTTCAAGAATCGCGTCAACGTTCTGGGAAACGAATTCGAACAGCTCGTCAACCGCTTCCAGGCCGTAGATGGCGTCTTCATCGGCTACCCGGCTGATACCCATGGCCGGGTTACCGTTGAGCTGGCCTTCGAGTACCCGGCCGAACAGGCTGGCGTCGCGGCCGAAACGGTCGGCGGCGATAACGGCGTCTTCGTCACCGGACAGTACGTTGTTAACGGAGCGGACAATACGCTCGGCCAGCAGGGACTGGCGCTGGGCCAGGGAGATCTGCTCGGCGGGTGCGCCGTTATCCAGCAGGATCTGAACGATATCGTCGTATTCCACCTGCAGCTGCGGGATGGTTTCGTTCAGGGTGCGGGCTACTTCGTGCAGGCCCAGTACCGCTTCCCGGGTAGACAGGATGCTGTCAGCGTTTTCGCGAACACTGTTCCAGTGCTGCTGTACACCGCTCTGTTGTGCCAGTTCACTGGCCGGAAGGCCGGTTTCCGGATTGCCTTCGGTAACACTGGTCCAGAGTTGCTGGAACTCGTCCCGGGAGCGACGCAACTGGTCGAACGCTTCGGCGGTACCACCGGCAGCCTCGGTCGCGTTCTTCGCAATCTCCTGGGACAGCACCCGCATTTCTGCAGTGTTGGCAATGTATTGCTGATCGTTCTGGCCGTCCTTGTTGATGATGAACAGCACCACAACGAGCAGGACGGTAAGTGCAATCAGCGCTGCGATCAGGCCGGCAACGAGTTTGTTGCCGCCCTGTCCGGTACTGAGTCTTCCGGCTCTGTTTTTCATTTTCTGGCTCCCGGCCTCTTTCTTCTGGAAATGGCAATTTTGGTGTAGCGGGCTTCAGATGGACAGGGTGATGTGCCTGCCAGTGCCATCACCCTTACCACTGTGCAACATCAAGAAAGCGTTCGTCTTCCACCAGGGTGGCGGCAGAGAATACTTTCCAGATTTCGTCGTTACGTTCGTAGCCGCCGTTCACAAACGGCTGAACGTTTTCGGGCACACCGCTGGTGCTGGCCCTGAAACTGTCTTTTGCGAAATACTGCATACCCAGCACGGTGTCGACCACCAGGCCACTGAACACATCGCCCTGTTCAACCACCAGCACCCGCCGTTCACGGGCATTCCGTGAAGAGCGGGGGATGTCGAAGAAGTTGGCAAGGTCAACCAGCGGCAGTAACCGGCCCCGGACGTTGGCGGCACCCAGCAGGAACGGGCGGACCCCCGGAATGTGGGTAAACCGGGGCACGTGCAGGATTTCTGTGACTTCCCCCATCGGGGCAACGTAGTGCTCGCCGGCCAGGATGAAGCCGATACCGTTCCACAGTTCAACGGCTTCTTCCTGCTCCGGCAGGCCGGCCGCCATGGAACGGCTGCGCCGGGCGATATCCGTCAGAACAGCAAAAGGGGCGGCCTGGGCGGACATGCGAACTCCAAAGTCAGGGATCAGGCAATCAGGCTGTTGATTGTCTTGATCAGGTCGTCTTCGTTAACTGGCTTGACCAGGTAACCCTTGGCACCCTGGCGGGTTCCCCACACCCGGTCAGTTTCCTGATCCTTGGTGGTTACGATCACAACCGGAATAGATGCGGTTTCCGGTGCGCGGGTCAGCTGGCGTGTGGCCTGGAAGCCGTTCAGGCCGGGCATGACCACGTCCATCAGCACCAGGTCCGGAGTTTCCGCGCGGGCCTTGGCTACGCCGTCGGCGCCGTTGTCGGCGGTCAGCACTTCGTGCTTGTGCTTTTCCAGGATGGTGGAGATTTTCTTAACTTCGGTTGGCGAATCGTCAACAATCAGAATGCGGGCCATGGTTTCCTCGATGGTTCTGGGGGTTCAGCAGGTTTTACTGTTCCGCCTGCGGCATGTACTGGCGGATGGTGTTGAGCAGCTCATCCTTGCTGAAGGGTTTGGTCAGATACTGGTCGGAGCCTACGATGCGGCCTTTAGCCTTGTCGAACAGGCCGTCCTTGCTCGAAAGCATGATTACCGGCGTCTTCTTGAAAGAGGAATTGTTCTTGATCAGTGCGCAGGTCTGGTAGCCGTCCAGGCGGGGCATCATGATGTCAACAAAGATGATGTCCGGCTGGGAATCGGCAATCTTGGCCAGAGCGTCAAAGCCGTCAGTGGCAGTGATGACCTCACAGCCGACCTTTTTCAGAAGGGTTTCTGCGGTGCGACGAATGGTTTTGCTGTCGTCGATCACCATGATCTTCAAGTTCTCGAAGTTGTCATCCATTGTCCAACTGCCTTGCGCTCTAGCGACTGTCGTTATTTTCGAACGGGGTTTTAACACAAACATTAAGGTTGATCTATAAACCCCGCACATTTATAGAATATCGATGGCCGGATAAAAAGCATTAGTTTGTGACCAAATGTACTTCTGCCCGCTGCGTCACGGATTGATGTGGCGATTTATCCGGATGCATTTATGGCTCGGGTACAATACCATCTAGGGTTTCAGCATAGCACCTTGCACCGGTTTGCTCTGTATACCGGTTCGTGTTTTTGACGGAGCAACTTCCCGCTCCCCAACCGACTTTCCAGGAGACTCTATGACAATCCGGCTCGGGATCGTGATGGATCCGATCGAGGATATCCATTTCAAGAAAGACAGCTCACTGGCCATGTTGCTGGCGGCTCAGAAACGGGGCTGGGAAATCGAGTACATGGAATTGCCGGATATGTACCTGGCCGGTGGCCAGGCCCGTGCCCATACCCGCAAGCTGACGGTGCATAACGATCCGGAAAACTGGTTCAGCTACGGTGCCGCTGAAGACACGGCACTGGGCGACCTGGATGTGATCCTGATGCGCAAGGATCCCCCGGTCGATCGGGAGTTCCTGATGGCCACCTATATACTGGAAGCGGCGGAACAGCAGGGTGCCCTGGTGGTCAACCCGGCGGCCACCCTGCGGGATTGCAACGAGAAGCTGTTTGCCACCCAGTTCGAGGATCTCACGCCACCCCTGATTGTGACCCGTTCCTCCCAGCGTTTCCGGGATTTCTATGCCGAGCACGGCGACATCATCATGAAGCCGGTAGACGGCATGGGTGGTCGCTCGATCTTCCGCGTTAAAGAAAACGACGCCAACCTGGGTGTGATCATCGAAACCCTGACCAGCTATGGCGCGCACCAGGCCATGGCCCAGAAATTCATTCCGGAAATCACCGACGGTGACAAGCGCATCCTGCTGATTGACGGCGAGCCGGTGCCCTACGCCCTTGCGCGCATTCCTTCGCAAGGCGAGAATCGCGGCAACCTGGCCGCCGGCGGCCGGGGTGAGGGCCGTGAACTGACCGCCAGGGATCGTGAAATCTGTGCCCGGGTGGCACCGGTCATCAAGGCCAAGGGCCTGATGTTTGTGGGCCTGGATGTGATTGGCGACTACCTCACCGAAATCAACGTAACCAGCCCCACCTGCATCCGGGAACTGGACGCTGCCTTCGGCATCGATATTGCCGGTATGTTGCTGGACGCCGTGGAGCGCCGGTTGTCACAGGGCTGAACAGCACCGGTAATGCGGGCACAGAATCAGGATAGGTAATGGCAGTTCAGGTAAGCGATTTCGACCGGTTTTCCTTCACCCTGTTCATGGCGCTGGCGGTTCACGCCATCGTCGTGCTGGGCATTACCTTCGCCCCGGAACCGCCCCGCAGCTCTGCCCAGACCATGGAAATCACCCTGTCGCAGTTTGACGACGAGGAAGCGCCGGAGAAGGCCGACTTCCTGGCCCAGACCAGCCAGAAGGGCAGTGGTACTGAAGAGCAGGCCATGGAAATGACCTCGCCGCAGCCGGCGGAGGTCAGCCAGCCGGAGGTGGCCGAAATCCAGCCGGAGCCGGCAACCACGGCAGAGCCCAATCCGCAGGAAGAGCGGGCCGTGGTGCAGACCGAAAGCGAGGCCCGCCAGCAGGTCCGGCAGCCGGAAACCCGGGAAGATCCGGAGCCGCTGCCCCGGGCCGAGCGCAAAAGCCTGATGGAGCGCAGCCTGGAAATCGCCAGCCTGGAAGCCCGCTTCGACGCCCAGCAGCAGGCCTATGCCCGGCGCCCCAGGGTCATGCGGGTAACCGCGGCGTCCACGCTCAAGTCGGATAATGCCTGGTACGTGCAGAACTGGGTCAGCAAGGTGACCCGGGTCGGCAACATGAACTATCCCAACGAAGCGCGCCGTTCCGGCCTTTATGGTGACCTGCGGATGCTGGTTTCTCTGCGCAAAGATGGCACAATCAAGCAAGTGGCGATTCTCCAGTCGTCCGGCAGCACGGTACTCGATGATGCCGCCATCCGGATTGTGCGCATGGCAGCGCCGTTTGCGCCCTTCCCGGAAGACATGCGCGAGCAGGTCGACGAACTGGAAATCATACGAACCTGGTCGTTCCAGAGGCGGGGGCTGACATCCGGATGACAACCGGCACGGAAACCAAGGCAAGTTTGCGGCACCATTTCCTGGTGGCGTCGCCGTGGCTGGCCGATCCCAATTTTCACGGGGGCGTGATCTACCTGTGCGAGCATTCCTCCGAGGGTGCGCTCGGGCTGATGATCAACCAGCCTCTGGGCATTCACCTGGGTGAAATCCTTGAACAGCTCGATATGCACGGTGGCGAGCTGGACCTGCCGGTATTTACCGGTGGCCCGGTGCAGCCGGAGCGAGGCTTTGTACTGCACTCTCCCGGGCAGCACTGGCAGAACACCGCCACGGTGACGGACGATGTACTGCTGACCACCTCCCGGGACATCCTGGAAGGCATCGGCCGCAACGAAGGGCCGAAAGAGTTTCTGGTAGCGCTGGGTTATTCCGGCTGGGGTGAAGGCCAGCTGGAGGAAGAGCTGGGCAGCAATGCCTGGCTGACCTGCCCGGCCAGCACCGACATCCTGTTCCGCACCCCGGTGGAAAAACGTTACGAGGCGGTGTTGAAACTGATCGGCATAGACCTGAACCAGCTCAGCGATTCGGTGGGCCATGCCTGATACCGGTAACCGCAGAATCCTGGCGTTTGACTTCGGCACCCGCCGCATTGGTGTGGCAAGCGGCCAGGAGCTGCTTGGCACCGGCCAGCCGCTGGCCATGATCCCGGCCCGTGACGGCATTCCGGACTGGCAGCAGGTCGAGAAACTGCTGGCGGAATGGCAGCCGGATATCGTGGTGGTGGGCCTGCCTTTGAATATGGACGACACCGAGAACGACATGTGTGCCCGGGCCCGCAAGTTCGGCAAGCGCCTGCACGGCCGCTACCATGTGCCGGTAGAGATGGTCGATGAGCGGCTGACCAGTTTCGAAGCCAAGGGTGATGTGATGGCCGCCGGCGGTAGCCGGGATTTCGGCCGCCACGGGGTGGACGACCGGGCTGCCGTACTGATTCTGGAAACCTGGTGCCGGGAGCAGACCGGCAAACCTGACTGACGAGGCATTAATGACCGCATTGCTTGATATCAACCAGCTGCTGGATGAACTGGAAGCCGGCCTGCGCCGGATTCTGGCAGAGCGTGGCGTCGACAACCCGGCGCTGATCGGCATCCGTACCGGCGGCGTGTGGCTGGCGGATGTGATGAGCAAGCGCCTGGGCCTGGCCGAACCCTACGGCGAGCTGGATATTTCCTTCTACCGGGACGATTTCAGCCGCATTGGCCTGAACCCCAGGGTAGCGCCTTCCAGCCTGCCGTTCGATACCGAAGGCCGCGACATCATCCTGATTGATGACGTGATCATGAGTGGTCGAACCATACGGGCAGCCATGAACGAGATCTTCGATTACGGCCGTCCGGCAAGTATCATACTGGCCACACTGATAGACCTGGGCGCCCGGGAATTGCCGGTGCAGCCGGATGTCACCGGCAAGGCACTTGCGCTGGACGCCCACCAGCGAGTAAAACTGCGCGGCCCTGATCCGCTGCGCATTGAATTCCAGGAAACCGGGCAGTAATACTCCCCACCAGACAACAGGCGAGCCATGACCGCGAACGACCCCTCCCCGAACCACTTGCAGCTGACCCGGGACGGTCAGTTGCGGCATTTCCTCACCCTGGATGGCCTGGGCCGCGAACTGCTTACGGACATCCTCGACACTGCCGACTCGTTCATTGAAGTAGGCGAGCGACGGATCAAGAAAGTGCCCCTGCTGCGGGGCCGCACGGTGGTTAATCTGTTCTTCGAATCCAGTACCCGCACCCGCAGCACCTTCGAGCTGGCGGCCAAGCGGTTGTCCGCTGATGTGCTGAACCTGGATATCAATACCTCCGCCACCTCCAAGGGCGAGTCCCTGTCTGACACCCTGCTCAACCTGGAAGCCATGGCCAGCGACATGTTTGTGGTGCGCCATTCCCAGAGCGGCGCGCCGCACTTTATTGCCGAAAGCGTGACCCCGGGCGTGGCCATCATCAACGCCGGCGACGGCCGCCATGCCCATCCGACCCAGGCCATGCTCGACATGCTGACCATTCGCCAGCACAAGGGTAGCTTCGAAGGCCTGAAAGTGGCCATCGTTGGCGATGTGCTGCACTCCCGGGTGGCCCGTTCCCAGATCCGTGCCCTGAACGTACTGGGCGCCGGGGAAGTGCGGGTGATTGCACCGGGTACCCTGCTGCCCAGAGACGTGGAAGACCTGGGCTGCACCGTGGAATACGACATGGCCCGGGGCATGCAAGACCTGGACGTGGTGATCATGCTGCGGCTGCAGAAAGAACGTATGGAAGGGGCGCTGCTGCCCAGCGAGCGGGAGTTCTACCGGCTGTACGGACTGAACCAGGACAAGCTTGCACTGGCAAAGCCGGACTGCATTGTGATGCACCCGGGGCCCATCAACCGGGGCGTCGAGATTGAATCAGCGGTGGCCGACGGCCCGCAATCGGTCATCCTCAACCAGGTGACCAACGGTATCGCCATCCGCATGGCGGTGATGTCCATGGCCATGGGCGGCCAGGTGGCCGAACGACAGCAGAAACACAGTGATCACGAGGGAGCCCGGGCATGAGCCACCAGCAGAATGACAGTCTGAAAATTACCGGTGGCACCCTGTTCGACGGTTCCGGCACCGAAACTGACAACCCCGGCCTGCTGGTTCGCAATGGCAGGATCGAGGCCCTCGGCAGCGCTGCGGTAAGTGCCAGCGCGGACCGGGAGTTTGATGCCAGTGGCTGCGTAATCGCGCCGGGCTTTATTGATCTGTGCTGCAACCTGCGGGAGCCGGGCAATGGCCAGAAGGGCAACATCGCCTCGGAAACCCGGGCCGCGGCCCATGGTGGCTTCACCACCGTGTGTGCCTCGCCGGAAACCTCGCCGGTTAACGACTCCAGTGCGGTAACCCACCTGATCCGCGAAGGCGCAGACTCGCGCGGCTCGGTCCGGGTACTGCCGGTGGGCGCCATCACCCGGGGCCTCGACGGTGAAATGCTGAGTGACATGGCGGGCCTGAAGAATGCCGGTTGTGTGGCGGTGGGCAATGGTTCCCGGGGTGTGCGCAATGCCCGGATCCTGCGCCGTTGCATGGCCTATGCCCAGACCTTCGGCCTGACCGTGATGTTCAGCCCGGAAAACCAGGCCCTGGCGGCTGACGGTTATTCCCACGATGGCCAGGTGGCTACCCGCTTGGGTCTGCTGGGTATTCCGGAAGTGGCGGAAACCGCGGCGGTGATGGAAATGCTGCTGCTGGCGGAAGAAACCGGTGTGAAACTGCACCTGAGCCAGCTGTCCTCGGGCCGGAGTGTGCAAATGCTGGCGGATGCCCGCAAGCGCGGGATTCAGGTCACGGCCGACGTGGCCATGCACCAGTTGTGTTTCACTGAAGAGGCCCTGGCCGGTTTTGACAGCCGTTTC
Organism: Marinobacter sp. P4B1; assembly: GCF_001447135.1. Classification (NCBI taxonomy): domain Bacteria; kingdom Pseudomonadati; phylum Pseudomonadota; class Gammaproteobacteria; order Pseudomonadales; family Marinobacteraceae; genus Marinobacter; species Marinobacter sp. P4B1. The sequence continues at coordinate 737,452 of NZ_LLXM01000015.1, read as the reverse complement.
CACGTGCGCCCGCCGCTGCGCTCCGAAGCCGACCGGCAGGCGCTGGTGGCCGGTGTTCGGGATGGCGTGATCGATGCCATTGTCAGCCAGCACCAGCCCCACGACAGCGCTGCCAAGCAGGCACCGCTGCCGGCTACCGAGCCGGGACTGTCCAGCATCGAAAGCGTGCTGTCGCTGGGCCTTGAGCTGGTCGCCCGGGGCGAGCTGGAGCGCGCCCGGCTGCTGAGCGCGCTGACCGCCGGCCCGGCCTCGGTGCTGGGTCGAAACGCGCGGCTGGCGGAAGGTGAGGCGGCAGACCTGTGCGTGTTCGCGCCGGAGCAGTCGTGGCAGCCGTCAGTGCAGACCCTGGTCTCCGCCGGCCGGCATGCGCCGGTACTGGACCGCGAATTGCCTGGCCGGGTCCGGCTCACGCTGGTGGCCGGTAGAACAGCCTGGGCTGCCCCTGCCTGACCCGCCTGTCCTGAAAGTGCGGCAGAGGTTGTCCGGCCTCTGTCGACACTGTCACAGAATCCCTCCTGTTGCTGAAAAACCCTTGATAACAGGCACCCGAGCCAACGTATCCTATGGGGTGACCCCTTATGGTTGTCCCAGGACACGAGCTGCGGCTGCCTGACTGCAGCGCGCGCCAGAGAATAATAATCAGGAGTGAACCCGTGAAGTTATCCAGTCTTTCCCGCCGGGTGGTGGTGGCTGCTGCCCTGAGCGCCAGCCTTGTTGTTCCCGCCCTTGCCCATGCCCAGTCCGAGATTATCGAACGCAGCTTCTGTGTGTTTGACCCGGTGGGTGCCAATGGCCCCCTGTTTGCCATTACCAAGGAGTTTCAGCCGGTTGCCCTGCAACAGGGCATCAAGCTTGACCTGCGCGCCTACACCGATGAAAAGGTAGCGGCCGAGGATTTCAAGGCCGGCCAGTGCGATGCCGTGCTGCTCACCGGCACCCGCGCCCGGGAGTTCAACAAGTTCACCGGCAGCCTTGAAGCTATGGGTGCCGTGCCGGGCGAAGAGGAAATGCGCCTGCTGTACAACACCCTGAGCCAGCCCAAGGCGCGCCCCTTCCTGGTGGATGGTCCCTACGAAGTGGCCGGCGTGTTCCCCGGTGGTGCCATATATCTGCACACCCGTGACCGCAACGTCGATTCAGTAGAGAAGCTGCAGGGCAAGCGAATCGCCACCCTGGACTATGACTCCGCGTCTGTGCGCATGGTGCGCCACGTAGGTGCTTCCGTGGTGGGCTCGAACTCCGCCAACTTTGCCGGCAAATTCAATAACGGCAGCGTCGACCTGGCCTATGCCCCGGCCGTAGCTTACCAGCCCCTGGAACTGTACAAGGGCGTGGGTGAAAAGGGCGGCGTGTTCAAGTATGCGCTGGCGTATATGAACTTCCAGGTGATCATCCACCGGGACCGGTTCCCGGATGAAGCGGGCCAGATGGTGCGGGACCAGGCCATCAAGCGGCTGGATGAAGCCTACGCGATCATCGCCGAAGCCGAGTCCGGTATTCCGGATAACGTATGGATGCACCCGCCGGCAAAAGACGTAGCCGAGTACGACAAGATGCTGCGCCAGGTTCGCTTATCGCTGCTGGAAGACGGAGTGTATGACGAGCGTGCGATCAAGCTGATGAAGGCGATCCGGTGCCGGGTAGACGGTGCCCGTTCGGAATGTGCGTCCTGATCAGCCAGGGCAGGGAAGGTAACAGGCCCGCATAGCTGCGGGCCTTGCCGGTCAGCGGATGGCGTCTTTCAGGGCTTTGCCGGCCTTGAAGCCAACGGTCTTGCTGGCCGGAATTTCAATGCTGGCCCCGGTCTGCGGGTTGCGGCCGGTGCGGGCTTCCCGCTTGCGGACATTGAAAGTGCCGAAGCCGATCAGGGTAACGTCATCACCCTTGGCTGTGGCGGCGGAAATCTGGCTGGTAAAGGCACTGATAACGTCGCTGGCTTTTTCGCGGGTAAGGCCGGTCTGGTCGGCAATCGCGGCAGCTAGTTCAGGTTTACGCATCGAAAACTCCTGTTCTTGGTTCTGTTTGTTGTTTTTTGCTCCAGACCGCCGACCGTGCCGGCGGTTGAAGCAATCTATAGTGGCTTCGGGGCCAATGTGCAAACCCCGGCGTGTAACGATATGTTCGAAAAAATAAAAAAGGACACGAATGTTATGAAAGACTTCCGGACCTCCCTGGCCTGTGGCAAACGCCTGCGCGGCTTTGCTGCAGCGGTTGCGGCCAGCGTCGCCCTGAGTGGCTGTGGCGTGGTGAACCACATGATCTACAAGACCACCGGCGATGTAATGCAGGGGTTTTCCCGGAACCATACCGTGCCCTACCTGATGGAATCTGAAGACCTGGCCATGGGCTGTGCCATGAGCGAGGCCACGGCGCCGCTGCTGATGTCGTTCGGCCGGGTGACCAGCGAGCCGGACCAGCTGGCGGTGATGCTGTATCTGTCGTCCGGCAGCTGCGCCGAAGAGCAGGCCATGGAGCATGAGCTGGCAGGCCTTGCAGCCATGCACGGCATGGATGGAACGGCCGCTGAAGATGCCTTTATCCGCCAGAAGCGCGCCCATACCCTCGCGGCCAAGCGCTATCACCGAGCCTGGCAGCACCACAACGCCTACTATGGAAACCCGGAAGAAACCGAGTGCCCGGATTTTGACGATGACATGGACGAATTCATCTACATGGCCGGCTTGCTGTCCGGACTGCAGGCCCTGAATGCCCAGATCCAGGCTACTTCTTCAATCGGCGTGCCCTTTAACACCGGCTCTGTGGTGGGGCGGGCTACCCAGTGCCTGGATAACAAGAAGTGGTGGGGTGCCCCCATGGGCCTGAGGGCAACTGTCTGGGCCATGATTCCCGGGACCAGGCCCGAGGGTGAAGTTCCGCTGGAGCGACTGGCCATTGCCAGCGAACAGGGCAAGCAGGCCGGCGTGCGCCTTGGCCACGTGTTCCAGGCCATTGCCGCGGGCAACAAGGGTGACGAAGCCCTGGTGAAGGCGGTTATCCGTGACCACGCCGAGTCCCTGAAAAACGACGACGCCAACGAGGAGTGGCGCTTTGTCGATGCCATGGCCACCAACATGCTGGTGGCTATGTCTGACCGGCTCTGGGTAGAAAATACCGGCCACCGCACCCCGATGGGGCAGTTCGGCAGCTTCTGGGATGACCAGCAGGCGCCGACCGAAACCATGGATCTGGATGATCTGTTGTAACCCCCAATTCCCGGAGTAGGTAGTTATGGCCCCGAGTGGTTTTCGTCGTACCGGGCTGGAATGGTTTTCCTCCTTGCCGGCTTGCCTGTTGCTGCTGGCAGTGGTGCTGTTCTCCACCAGCAGTGATATTCACAACCAGATGCTCCGGGGCGGGGAGCAGCTCTGGAGCGGCTACTACAAGCTCCGGATGGATCCGGCCAAGCCGGAGTGTGATGCCAACCGGGATATCGAGGCCGCGGTGGCCGAGGAAATGGCCAGGGAAGCCCCGGCGGATGATCCCATGGCCGCCTTGCTGGGCACCGTGGAAAAAGACCCGGCCGATGTGCGCCTGGCGATTGAGCGTTCGGTAGCGGATTGCCGCTCGGCCCACGCCAGCTATGAGTCGTTACAGGGCCAGCTGACTGCCGGGGTAAAGGCCTACCGCGCCGTTGAGCTGTTTGTGGCTGACCTGATTGCCTTCGGGCTCAGTGCCCAGCGCTACATACTGGTGATCCTGGTGATGCTCTGTGCCGTCACCGCAACCCTGACCCGCCACCATATTGCCATGCGGGCCATGGAAACCCGCCTCGACTACACCGTCTCCCTGACCCTGCAAACCATCGCCAATGCCATGTTGCTGGGTTCCAGCCTGATTTTCCGGCAATCCACCCTGGCCAGCAGTACCGCAGTGTCGGGCGAGGAGTTGTTGCTGCACAACTTCTGGATCATCGGCTTTGGCTGCCTCACCCTGGCCAGCCTGTACCGTCTGTTCCGGGTGCCGGATGGCCTGTCCGCCGGCGGCAGCCTGGGCCAGGCCTTCCTGTCGGTACCGCTCTACACGGTGATGTGCCTGATTTCCGGCACTTATTTCGCGATGATTGGCCACTCCTCGGGCATCGGTATTTACCTGGGCAAGATGATGGAGCTGGCCGACATGTTCCTGAACGTGGGGTTGTACGTTTGGGTGGGCATGATGCTCAAGCAGACCCGGCTGGCGACACTGGTGTTCAACGTGTTCCGGCCCTGGCGCATGCCGCCGGAGCTGCTGGCCGTCGTTGCCGTGCTGGTGGCAGCAGTGCCCACGGCCTATACCGGCGCCTCGGGTATTTTCGTGATCGCCGCCGGTGCGGTGATCTACAGCGAGCTGCGGGCGGCCGGTGCCCGGCGCCACTTAGCACTGGCGGCCACGGCGATGTCCGGCTCCCTGGGTGTGGTGCTGCGCCCCTGCCTGCTGGTGGTGGTGATTGCCTACCTGAACCGGGAAGTGACCACCGACGAACTCTTCGGCTGGGGCATCTGGGTGTTTGTGCTGACGGCGACCATGTTCAGCCTGGTGGCGGTTACGGTGAACCGCCAGAGCCAGTTCAACCTGGCCCCGGTGACCGATGCCATGCCGGCCTCGGTGCTGGCCTTGCGGCCGCTGGTGCCCTATGTGCTGGTGATCATTGCCGTGGTGCTGTTCTATCGCCTGGCGCTGGATGTGAAGATGGATGAATTCTCCGCACCGCGCCTGCTGCCGGTAATCATGCTGGCCATCCTGGTGTACGAACACTTCAGTCGCAAACGCCGGCAGGACGATACGGCCGGCGACACGGATTATCAGGGCCTGGAAACCAGCATTCGGGGTGCTACCAACGACACCACCGCCGAAATCGGTGCCTTGCTGTTGTTACTGGGGCTGTCCGTGAGTATTGGCGGGGTGATCGAACGCTCCCATATCATGGAAGCCTTCCCGCAGGCGTTCGACAGTGCCTGGTCTGCCATGTTGCTGATGGTGGTGATCCTGGTGATTCTGGGAATGATCATGGATGCCTTCGGTGCCGTGATCCTGGTGACCGCCACGGTGGCAACCATTGCCTACTCCAGTGGTATTCATCCGGTGCACTTCTGGATGGTGACCCTGGTGGCGTTCGAGCTGGGCTACCTGAGCCCGCCGGTGGCCCTGAACCACCTGCTCACCCGGCAGGTGGTGGGCGAAGCGGAAGTGCTGGCGGCGCAGCAGGAAGGCGGTACTTTCTACCAGCGCCATGAACGCATCATCATGCCGCTGATTGCCATGGGGATCTCGCTGGTACTGGTGGCGTTTGTGCCGCTGCTGTTCTACGCGAACTGAGCATAGTGGCCGCTTCCGGCGGCCTGGCTCAAAAGCCACCGATACAAAAAAAGCGCCGTGCTTTCGCAGGGCGCTTTTTTTTCAGGCCGGTGAAACTCAGGCGAGTTTCGGGCCGGCTTCGACGATGGTGTCTGCCACGTCGAACTTCTTGAAGTTCTCTACGAACTGGCCAATCAGCTCCTGGGCCTTGCCGTCGTAGTACTCCGGGCTGGTCCAGGTGTTGCGCGGGTTCAGCAGTTCGGTCTCGACACCCGGGATGTGCTTGGGCACGTCCAGGTTCAGGGCGTCCAGGTGCTCGGTTTCCACGTCGTCCAGGTCGCCGTTCTGGATGGCAGCGATGATGGCACGGGTGGTCGGGATGCTGAAGCGCTTGCCTTCACCGTAAGGACCGCCGGTCCAGCCGGTGTTGACCAGGAATACCTTGCTGCCGAACTCGTCAATACGCTTCATCAGCAGCTCGGCGTAAACGCCGGCCGGGCGCGGGAAGAAGGGTGCGCCAAAGCAGGTAGAGAAGGTGGACTTGAGCTTGGAGGAAGAGCCCATTTCGGTAGAACCCACCAGCGCGGTGTAACCACTCAGGAAGTGGTACGCAGCGGCTTCGCGGCTCAGTACCGATACCGGAGGCAGAACGCCGGTCATGTCGCAGGTCAGGAAGATGATGTGCGACGGCTCACCGGCACGGTTCTCGATCACGCGCTTCTCGACGTGCTCCAGCGGGTAGGCGCAGCGGGAGTTTTCGGTCAGGGAAACGTCGGTGTAATCCGGCTCGCGGGTTTCCGGGTCGATCGTCACGTTCTCGACGATGGCGCCGAAACGGATGGCGTCCCAGATGATCGGTTCGTTCTTCTGGCTCAGATCGATACACTTGGCGTAGCAACCGCCTTCGATGTTGAAGACAGTGCCGGGGCCCCAGCCGTGCTCGTCGTCACCGATCAGGTAGCGGTGCGGATCGGCAGACAGGGTGGTCTTGCCGGTGCCGGACAGGCCGAAGAACAGGCAGGTTTCGCCGGTTTCGCTCACGTTGGCAGAGCAGTGCATCGGCAGTACGTCTTTCTCCGGCAGCAGAAAGTTCTGCACAGAGAACATGGCTTTCTTCATCTCACCGGCGTAGTGCATACCGGCCAGCAGCACCTTGCGCTTGGCAAAGTTGAGGATAACGCAGCCGTTGGAGTTGGTGCCGTCACGTTCGGGCACGCACTCGAAGTTGGCGGCGTTGAGGATCTGCCATTCCTGCTTGTCGGCCGGGTTGTAGGCGTCCGGGCGGATAAACAGGTTGCGGCCGAACAGGTTCTGCCAGGCAGTTTCGGTGGTCATTTTCACCGGCAGGTAGTGCTCGGGGTCAGAGCCAACGTGTACGTGAGAGACAAACTGGTCTTTTTCAGCGATGTAGGCTTCAACACGGTCCCACAGGGCGTCGAACTTGTCGGCGTCGAACGGGCGGTTGATCGGGCCCCAGTGGATGTCGTCGGAGGTGCTGGGTTCCTCAACGATAAAACGGTCCATGGGAGACCGGCCGGTGCGCTCGCCGGTGGTAACCACCAGGGAACCGTTTGCCGCAAGCTGGCCTTCCTGCCGCGCCAGTGCTACTTCAACCAGTCTTGCTGTACTCAGATCACTATAAGTGTTGCTCACTTCGACCTCGCCCTCGGGATGTCTTCGTGATTGCCCAGTCCTTGCCCCCGAACACTGGCGGAATTCTGAACAATCGGGTCAATTCAGGCGCGCTATTATGCCAGAGACGCCGATAAAAAACGACTGCCCTGAAAGCCGCGCCACTGGCGGCTTCCGGGCAATGTTAAAGAGTTGTCAGTGTAGCGTATGACCGGTGAAAAGGTGATCAATGTCATTTCTATTGAAGCGATAGTTTGCGTGGCAGAACTGGCAGTCCATGTCGATGCTGCCCTGTTCGTCGAGAATGCTGTAGCACTCTTCCTTGCCGATCGATTCGAGCGCCGCCAGGGTGCGTTCGCGGGAACAGCTGCAGCGGAACTCCACCGGCTCCGGCTCGTACAGGCGCACGGTTTCTTCGTGGAACAGGCGGTGCAGCAGGGTTTCACTGTCCAGTTTCAGCAGCTCTTCCGCTTCTACGGTGCGCGCCAGGTGGTTTACCCGGTTCCACAGGTCATCGTCTTCCTCGGTGTGGCCGGGAAGGCGCTGCAGCAGCAGGCCGGCAGCGGTATCGCCATCGGCAAACAGGAACAGGCTGGTGGCAATCTGCTCGGAGCGCTCGAAGTATTCTTCCAGGCAGCCGGCCAGGTTGTCTGCTTCCCGGGGGACCACGCCCTGGTAGCGCTGGCCCTTTTCCGGGGTAATGGTAATTGCCATCCGGCTCTGGCCCAGCAGCTCGTGCAGGGTCTCGCCGCTCATGGCCTGTTCGTCAAAGCGGGCCAGGCCGCGGATCTTGCGGTCGTGGCTGCATTCGGCCATCAGTGTGCGCAGGGCGCCTTCACCGGCTGCCTGCAGTGACAGGGTGCCCTCGAACTTCAGGGTGCTGCTCATTAATACGCTGGCTACCAGGGATTCGCCCAGCAGCTGGCGTACGGAATCCGGGTACGGGGCCTGGTTGATGATTTCACGGAAGCTGTCGCCCAGTTGTACCCAGGCTCCCCGCACCTGGCTGTGCTCGAAGATAAAACGCTGGAACTGATCCTGGGAAGCCATGATGTCTCCTGAAACTGTCTGTTGATTCACTGGTGATGCCTGTAAGGATGTAAGTTGCGGTGCAATGCCTGAAACCAGGCTGGGTGAGCCGGTTCTAAAGGCCGTTCTGGTCCCGGAAACGCTGGATATCCCGGCGGTCTTTCTTGCTCGGGCGCCGGGCCGGTGGCAGCTGGGCGGCCTGCATGGTCTTACGCTGCCAGGCCAGGTCTTCGCGTTTTTTTACGCTGTCGTCGGTTTCGTGGTACAGCTTCTGCGCTTCCGGTGCGCCCCGGCGCCGGTCACTGATGTCGTCCACCACCACAATTTTTTCCTGCCAGCCCAGACGCAGGGAGACCCTGGCGCCGGTTTCCACGATCTTGCCGGGCTTGGTGCGCTGGCTGTTGTAGTGCACCTTGCCGCCCTCAATGGCTTCTTTTGCCAGCGCGCGGGTTTTGTAGAAGCGCGCGGCCCAGAGCCACTTGTCGAGCCTTACTTTCGGGTCGTCGGTGTTTGTTGCTGCCATATCTCCCCACCTGGCAGGCCAGGTTGTCCTGACCTATGGATAACTGTGCGGATTATAACCGGCCTGTCATTGCGATGGCAGTGGCGGGCGGGCTTGCAGCGTTGGCAGGACCTCGTCGAAGTGACGAATGCCCGGTATTTCCGGGTGCCCGGTCGCCGGGGCCTGGGTGCTGTCCGGTGCCAGGATCGCGAGGCACTGGCCGATACCGGCATCCCGGGCACTTTCCAGTACCGGGAAGCTGTCGTCCACCATCAGGGTGCGCTCCTGGCGGTAGGGAATCCGCCTGGCCAGGTCGCTCCAGAACGCCCGGTCTTCCTTGGGTTTGCCCAGTTCATGGCTGGATACGATGGCATCCACGTGGCGGTCCAGTCCGGTGCGGCTGAGTTTCAGTGCCAGGGGGTCCGGGTGGCAGTTGGTAACGATCACCGAGTGCAGGCCGGCCTTGCGCAGGGAGGCGAGAAAATCCGGCACGTGGGGACGGTAGCCGATGCGGTCACTGACCTCCGATTTCAGCTGGTTGATATCAACCGACAGCCGTTCGCTCCAGTAGTCGGTGCAATACCAGTTGAGGGAACCGCGCTCGGCCATGATCATGGCCAGCAGCTGGTCTTTGGCCTGTTGCGGGTGCAGGTCGTATTGTTCGGCATAGCGCCGGGGCAGGTGTTCGAGCCAGAAGTGCGAGTCGAAGTGCAGATCCAGCAGTGTTCCGTCCATATCCAGGAACACGGTATCGAGGGTTGACCAATCCACCATAAACAAAAACAGCCTGAAGAATTTGCTTCAGGCTGCCTCAGTTTCCGGCCTCTGGCAAGCCGGGATTCTACGGACGAATGCCCGGGATCAGTCTTCGGACTGCTCCACGGTTTCCGCCTTGCGGCCACTGCGGGAGCAGCCCAGGCAGCGTACAAAGGTGGCCTTGGCCGGGCCGACAACCAGGACTTCGCCAGCTTCACCGGCATTACCGCCCAGGGCAGAGAACGGCAGAGAGACCAGATACACCGCGCTGCCCACGATGGTGGTGGCCAGCAGAACCGGGCGCAGAAGCACGGCGTCGGTGGTCATGGCCAGCGCCGACGGGCTTTCGTCAATCGCCCTGGCATGGCCCAGAGAAGAAAAGGCGAGCAGACAGGCTGCAACCGTGGCCATCAGGGTGCGGGAAATCTTGCGGGTCATCGTTATTCTCTCCTGTTAATACTCTGTTAACTATGAATCATATTGCCCCAATTTCAAACGATTTTTCGATATCCGGTTGGCAACTCTGGCGGTTGGCTAGCGCTGGCAGCGGGGGCAATAGACAGTGCTGCGGTTGTTCATGCGGATCTCTTTCAGGGTGGTGGCACATTCGGGGCAGGGGGTGCCGCCGCGACCGTACACCAGCAGGGACTGGGCAAAGTAACCGGGTTTGCCGTCGCTGTTCACAAAGTCGCGCAGGGTGGTGCCGCCCATCAGAATGGCAGCGCTCAGGGTTTCGCGAATGGCTTCAGCCAGTTTGTGGTAACGGTCCAGGGAAATGCGGCCGGCTTTCCGTTTCGGGTGGATGCCGGCTTTGAACAGGGCTTCATTGGCGTAGATGTTGCCCACGCCGACCACAATGTGGTTGTCCATAATGAAAGACTTGATGGGCGCTTGCTTGCCCCGGGACAGCCGGAACAACCAGGGCCCGTTGAATGTATCTGACAGGGGCTCCGGCCCCAGGTCCCGGATCAGCGGGTGTTCGGAGCAGTCATCGGCCCAGAGCCAGCAGCCGAAGCGGCGGGGGTCGTTGAAGCGCAGGGTGCGGCCGTTGCCCAGGGCAATCTCCACATGGTCGTGGGTGGCGGCGGGGCTGTCGTCGGTAATCACCCGCAGGCTGCCGGACATACCCAGGTGGACAATCACGGTGCCGGCATCCAGGTGCAGGAACAGGTACTTGGCCCGGCGGTCCACTGCCCGGATAACCTGGTTCAGCAGTTTCTCGGGCAGGTCATCCGGTACGGGCCAGCGCAGGTTGGGGTTGCGGATTAATACCCCGGTCACAGTCTGGCCTTCACAATGGGGTGCAATGCCCTGACGGGTGGTTTCAACTTCCGGTAACTCAGGCACGGGGCCTCCGCGGATAACAGGTTTCTCGGCCGCCAAGTGTAATCAGTAACAAAAATGGCGCCAAACCCGGTTGTTGTTGCGTACAAGTGTACGCTAAAGTGACGAGGTAACTTCCCCTTCGAGTACCAGCGAAAACCTCCGCAGTATCGCCTTGTCGAAGTTGATTGATTTTTGAGGATATTTTATGTGGTTTAACGGTCTCCTGGACCTCTCCGCGTGGCAGCTGATCGCTGTTACCCTGGTGATGACGCACATCACCATCGTCAGTGTAACCCTGTATCTGCACCGCCACTCGGCCCACAATGCGCTGGACCTGCATCCGGTGCTTAAGCATTTTTTCCGTTTCTGGCTGTGGCTGACCACGGCCCAGAATACCAAGGAATGGACTGCTATCCATCGCAAGCACCACGCCAAGTGCGAGACTGAGGAAGACCCTCACAGCCCGGTGGTTCTGGGTATTCGCAAGGTTCTGTTTGAAGGTGCGGAGCTCTACGCCCAGTCGGCAACCCCGGAAAACCTGGAGCGTTACGGCCAGCGTACCCCGGAAGACTGGATCGAACGCAAGGTCTACACCCCCTATAAAATGGGTGGTATTGCCCTGCTGGCCGTCATCAACCTGCTGCTGTTCGGGGTTAACGGTATCTGGATCTGGGCCGTGCAGATGATGTGGATTCCGCTCTGGGCCGCCGGTGTGGTTAACGGTATCGGCCACTACATGGGTTACCGCAACTTCGAGTGTGCCGACAACGCCCGCAATATCTCCCCCTGGGGTATCCTGATTGGCGGTGAAGAACTGCATAACAACCACCACACCTATCCGAATTCCGCCAAGCTGTCCCGTCGCTGGTATGAGATCGACATTGGCTGGGGTTACATCCGCCTGTTCCAGCTGTTCGGCCTGGCAAAGCCCAAGGGCTACCGGCCCATTGCCCACTATGTGCCGGGCAAGAAGGAAATGGATGTGGAAACCGTGCAGGCCATTACCAACAGCCGGTTCGATATCATGCGCCAGTATCGCAAGCGGGTGATGGAGCCGGTACTGCGCCAGCAGAAGTCCCTGATGGACGACGAAATCCGCCCTCGCTACCGCAAGCTCAAGCGCTTGCTGTCCCGGGAGGTGTCGCTGATCCATCCCCGCGAGAAAGAAACCCTGGATTCAGTGCTCGAACGCCATGAAATGCTCAAACTGATCTACGACAAGAGCCACGAGCTCCAGGCCCTGTGGCGCCAGCGGGGCCTCAAGCCCCAGGACAAGCTGCAGGCGCTGATGGACTGGTGCAAGGAAGCGGAAACCAGCGGTATCCGTTACCTGGAAGAGTTTGCGGCGCACCTGCGGGCCTATTCACTGCGCCCGATGGCCTGATTGGCCGCAGATGCAAAAAGCCGGACGGGATTCCCCCCGTCCGGCTTATTTGTAGCTGACCAGTTAGTCCTGGTCGGCTTCCGGCGCCACCCGGTATAGGTTGTAGGTTACCTGGCCGGCGGTTTTCTGGCGGTGCAACTGCCAGCCTTCGGGTACCGATAGCCCGGTCAGTTCACTTTCGTGTTCTACATACACCCAGCTACCCGGTTTCACCCAGGGGCCGGCGGCGATCAGCGGCAGCAGTCGCGCCAGCCAGCCCTGCCGGAAGGGGGGGTCCATGAAGATAATGTCGAACGGCGGTCGGTTCGGGCTGCGCAGGTAACCTTCCACGTCCTGGCAGACCACTTCGCCGTTTTCGGATTTCAACAGCCGCAGGTTATCCCGCAGGGCTGTAGCCAGTGGAGGGGTATGGTCCACCAGGGTTGCCTTTTCGGCACCCCGGGACAAGGCTTCCAGTCCCAGCGCGCCAGAGCCGGCGAACAGGTCCAGGCAATCGCTGCCGGCCAGGTGGAAATTCAGCCAGTTGAACAGGGTTTCGCGGGTTCGGGCCGGGCTGGGGCGCACGCCGCCGGCATCCGGAAAGCGGAGCTTACGGCTGCGCCAGTCGCCACCGATAATGCGCAACTCGCCCTGTCCGCCGGCCTTGGCGGCGCCCGGGGCGGGTTTGCGTTGAGGTGGTCTGCGCTTGGCCATGGAGCTGCTCCGGTGGGTGAAACGGTGATCAGGTTCGGGCCGATATGTTACCGGAAAGCCCGCAGCAGGGGATAATCGGAGCCCCCATCACTTAGTGCCGGCAGTCTGCTAGAATACTGGCTTTCTTTTCGCCCGCCCATTTTCAGACAGATGGTAAGACTATGACGGCAGAGTGGATTTCAATCGGCCTCCTGGCCCTTCTTGTCCTGTTCTTTGTGCTGGATATCGCCGGCAACCGCAAGCGCGCCCCGCGCCCGGAGAAGGTGGCCCAGCGCAAGCCGGAGGTGGCCAAGGGCCCGGCACCGGTTGCCCCGGAGCAAGCACCTGAACCGAAAGTACAGCCTGAGCAAGCGCCGGAAGTTCCCGTGGCTGAGGCCATACCGGAGGCACTGCCGGAAGTGCCTGCCGAGCCGGCACCGGTAGAAGAAGCTGCCCCGGCCGTCGAGCCTGCTCCAGAGCCAGAGCCAGAGCCAGAGCCAGAGCCAGAGCCAGAGCCAGAGCCAGAGCCTCAGCTCAGTGTCTTCGAGCGCATCAAGAAGGGCTTGGGCAAGACCCGCGCCAGCCTGACCGGCGGCCTGGCGGATCTGTTCACCGTTGGCAAGAAGATCGATGAAGACCTGCTGGAGGAAATCGAAACCACCCTGCTGATGGCGGATGTGGGGGTAACGGCCACGTCGGAAATCATCGAATCCCTGACCGACAAGCTGGAACGCAACCAGCTGAAAGACGGCGAAGCCCTGCGCAAGGCCCTGAGGGAAGAGCTTCATGGCCTGCTCAAGGATGTGACCAGGCCGCTGGAAATCGATACCGGCAAACAGCCCTACGTGATCCTGATGGTGGGCGTGAACGGTGTTGGCAAGACCACCACCATCGGCAAACTCACCAAGAAATTCCAGGCGGAAGGTAAGTCGGTGATGCTGGCGGCTGGCGACACCTTCCGGGCCGCGGCGGTGGAGCAGCTGCAGGTATGGGGCGAGCGCAACAATGTGCCGGTTATTGCCCAGCACACGGGTGCCGACAGTGCCTCGGTGATTTTCGATGCCATCCAGTCTGCCCAGTCCCGGGGTACCGATATCGTGATCGCCGATACTGCCGGCCGGTTGCAGAACAAGGACAACCTGATGCACGAGCTGGAGAAGGTGGTCCGGGTAATGAAAAAACTGGACGATTCCGCGCCCCACGAAGTGATGCTGGTGCTGGATGCCGGCACCGGCCAGAATGCCCTGAGCCAGGCCCAGGTGTTCCAGCAGGCGGTGGGCGTGTCTGGCATTACTCTGACCAAGCTCGACGGCACGGCGAAGGGTGGTATCGTTTTCGCCATTGCCCGCCAGTTGCAGCTGCCTATCCGGTTTATCGGTGTCGGCGAGCAGGCGGAAGACCTGCGTAGCTTTGATGCAGAAACCTTTGTAGACGCCCTGTTCGACGACTGAAGTACCGGCCACGGAGCCCAAGCCCCCGATGATCGAGTTTCGTCAGGTAACCAAGCGCTATGACAGCGACCACACTGCCCTGCGCCAGGTGAATTTCCATCTGGACCGGGGCGAGCTGGCCTTTCTGACCGGCCACTCCGGTGCCGGCAAGAGTACCTTGCTGAAGCTGATCATGGTGATGGAGCGTCCCACCGCCGGTGAGGTGATCGTGGGCGGCCAGAAGCTCAACAGCCTGCCCCGGCGGCAGATTCCCTACATTCGCCGGCACATTGGCGTGGTGTTCCAGAACCACCAGCTGCTGTTTGATCGCACGGTGTTCGACAACGTAGCCATGCCGCTGGAAGTGATGGGTGCGTCGCCGGATGACATCGGCCGGCGGGTGCGGGCGGCCCTGGACAAGGTAGGCCTGCTGAACAAGGAAAAGATGAACCCTATGCAGCTGTCGGGCGGTGAGCAGCAACGGGTGGGCATTGCCCGCGCCGTGGTGAACAAGCCGCCGGTGCTGCTGGCGGATGAGCCTACCGGTAACCTGGACCCGGAGCTGTCGGCAGACATCATGCACCTGTTCACCGAGTTCAGCCAGGTGGGTGTTACTGTGCTGATTGCCACCCACGATATTGCCCTGATCGACCAGATGAACAAGCGCCGGCTGACCCTGGACCATGGCCGGATGATTGTCGGCGCAGATGCACCCCTGAGCGGAGGTGTAAGTGGTTACTGACTCACGCCAGAAGCCTGAGAAGCGCCGGGGCGCCAACCGTGGCCGCTCACCGGCCTCGAACCAGGCCCGGAGTTATCTGGACCATCACCGCAAGGTGGCGAAAGATTCCGCCCAGCGGCTGTGGCGCAGTCCGGTGGCCAGCATGATGACCTGGATGGTGATGGGTGTGGCTCTGGCTTTGCCGGTGGCGCTGTTGCTGTTGCTGGGTAGTTTGCAGGGCGTGAGTGCCGGCTGGGAAAACAGTGCCCGGATTACTGCTTACCTGTCACTGGATGTGCCGGTGGAGCAGGCCCGGGAGCTGGCTTCCGAGATTGACGGTGATGGACGGGTGTTTTCGGTGGAGCTGGTAGACCGGGACCAGGCCCTGGCTGAATTCCGGGTGTCGTCCGGGCTGGATGATGCCCTGGATTTCCTGGACGACAACCCGTTGCCCCACACCCTGCTGGTAACGCCGGAAGACAATGCCCGCTCTGCCGACGGCGTGCAGGCCCTGGTGACCTTTATGGAAGGCGTGGATGCCGTCGAGCGGGTCCAGGTAGATCTGGGCTGGCTGCAACGGCTCAATGCCATTACCGATATCCTGGCGAGGGCGGTCTGGGCGTTGGCGCTGTTGCTGGGTGCGGCGGTGATCCTGGTGATCGGTAACACGGTGCGGCTTTCCATCGAGAACCGCCGGGATGAAATCCTCGTGGCCAAGCTGGTGGGAGGCACCGATGCCTTCGTACGCCGGCCCTTTCTTTATACTGGCGCCTGGTTCGGTTTGGGCGGCGGCGTGGTCGCCTGGGTGTTGATCCAGGTTTCGCTATGGTGGCTGAACGGCCCCATCGAGCGGCTGGCGAGCCTTTACCAGAGCGAGTTTGTGATTCACGGCCCGGGCTTTGATGGCGCCCTGGCATTGATTATCACAGCCATGGTGTTAGGCTGGCTTGGCGCCTGGGTGGCAGTGAAGCGTCATCTGGATGACATAGAACCGGGCGATATTGCCGGAGGGTGATCCGGATAACGGGAAAACCGTATTGAAAATACAGCTTGTTCCAGCGTAGCTTGGTTACCGGTTATCGACGCTGGAATGGCATTCAGGAATTCCCCAGATGTATGATTTTTAACGTGTTACTGGGAAGTTCGGGAACTAATCAGGTGCTTGGCGGTCAAAGTTTCAGTTGTTATATTTAACGGCTGTCAGGTTCGGAGGTTATTGCATGGGTACGAGTTTACAGCTGGTTGACAGACTGGTTCCGGGCGCGAATCTCGAGTCTTACATTCAGGCTGCGAGTCGCATTCCGGTTCTCTCAGTTGACGAGGAGCGGGAGCTGGCAGAACGGCTTCACTATCATGGCGACGTGGAAGCCGCCCGTCATCTGGTGCTCTCCCACCTGCGCTTTGTGATTCACATCGCCCGCAGTTATTCAGGCTATGGCCTGGCTCAGGCTGACCTGATCCAGGAAGGTAACGTGGGCCTGATGAAGGCGGTCAAGCGCTTCAACCCGGAGTATGGCGTGCGGCTGGTGTCGTTCGCGGTGCACTGGATCAAGGCAGAGATCCATGAGTTCATTCTGCGCAACTGGCGCATTGTGAAGGTGGCCACCACCAAGGCCCAGCGCAAGCTGTTCTTCAATCTGCGCAGCCAGAAGAAGAAGCTGGCGTGGCTGAACCACGATGAGCTTCAGGCGGTCGCGAAGGACCTGGGGGTAGAGCCCAGGGT
This sequence comes from Marinobacter sp. P4B1, assembly GCF_001447135.1. NCBI lineage: Bacteria > Pseudomonadati > Pseudomonadota > Gammaproteobacteria > Pseudomonadales > Marinobacteraceae > Marinobacter > Marinobacter sp. P4B1. The sequence goes on along the minus strand of NZ_LLXM01000015.1, from coordinate 721,003 downwards.
GGTGCGCGAGATGGAAGGTCGTCTGGCATCCCAGGATACCGCGTTCGACGGTCCGATGGATGACGATGAAGACAGTGCCTACCAGGCGCCGGCGTATTATCTGGAAGATCGCCGCAGTGATCCGGCGGTGCAGCTGGAGAATGCCGACTGGTCAGAGGACTCCAACGGCCGGTTGATGCAGGCGATGGAAAACCTGGATGAGCGCAGTCAGGATATTCTTCGCGAGCGCTGGCTGACTGAGAGCAAGTCGACGTTGCATGAGCTGGCGGACAAGTATGGTGTGTCTGCGGAGCGGATTCGGCAGCTTGAGAAGAATGCGATGAAGAAGATCAAGTTGCAGATGGCCGAGGTTGCCTGAAGCTGATCATTCGCCCTTGGGGTTTGAAAACGCCACCACCGTTCGCGGTTGGTGGCGTTTTTGTTTGTATAATCCGTACTGGCTTTGACAATTCATACCTCCGGGAGGAAGGGATTGGGGTGGGCTTTCCAAAAACCGCTCCTGCGGCACCCCTACGGGGTCCGGCCCGCAATCACAGATTGCGGTCGCTCAGCTGTCGCATGAAGCTTCGCTTCATAAGCGCTCGGCTGAGCCCATGTGGCGCTTGGGCTCCGCCATCCATGGCTCCGCACATTTTTGGAAAGGCTACCCCAATCCCTTCACCGGACTTCTGAGTGGGATTCCAGAAAGATGAGTACAGCACTTCCTCGCATTGCCTTTCTCGGTATCGGCCTGATGGGCGCGCCGATGACCCGTAACCTGCTGGATGCAGGCTTTCCGATGACCCTGTGGAACCGGACAGCCAGCAAGTGTGAGCCATTCCGGGAGGAGGCTACGATTGCGGCGACGCCGGCCGAGGCGGTGGCGGACGCGGATTTGGTGATCACTATGCTGGAGAACGGGCAGGTGGTTGAGGATGTGCTGGTGCGTCAGGGCGCGATCGGGGCGTTGAAGGCGGGGGCGCTGGTGGTTGATATGAGTTCGGTGCAGCCGTCACTGGCCCGTGAGTTGGCTGGGTTGGTTGGCGAGCGTGGGGCCGGGTTTGTGGATGCGCCGGTTTCCGGGGGTACGGTGGGGGCTGCGGAGGCTCGGTTGAGTATTATGGCCGGGGGGTCGGAGGCGGATGTTGAGCGGGCGTTGCCGGTGTTCGGGGCGCTGGGCAAGTGTACCCGGATCGGGCCGGTGGGGGCCGGGCAGTTGGCGAAGCTGGCGAATCAGGCGATTGTGGGGATTACCATTGGTGCGGTGTCTGAAGCCTTGTTGCTGGCGGCTAAGGGTGGCGCGGATCCTGCGGCGGTGCGGGAGGCGTTGCTGGGCGGCTTTGCCGGTAGCCGGATTCTGGAGTTGCACGGGCAACGGATGATTGACCGGGACTTTGCCCCCGGGGCGCCGGCGCGGATTCAGTTGAAGGATATGCGGATGATTCTGGATGAGGCGCGGGCCGAGGGGTTGACGTTGCCGTTGGCGCAGCAGACTCATAACGAATATTTGTCGCTGGTGGCCAATGGCCATAGCGATGTGGACCACAGCGGTTTGTTGCTGGAGCTGGAGCATATGAACGGGGCCTTGCTGGGTTCGCTGGGCCGTGGGCCAAAGGGCTGAGGAGACGCTGATGCCACGTTTTGCTGCGAATTTGTCCATGTTGTTTGCCGAGGTGCCGTTTCTGGAACGTTTCGAGCGTGCCGGAGCCGCGGGTTTCAGGGCGGTGGAGTACCTGTTTCCCTACGAGTGGCCGGCAGAGGAGCTGGCGCAGAGGTTGCAGGCTAACGGGCTGACCCAGGTGCTGTTCAACCTGCCGCCGGGGGACTGGCAGGCGGGGGAGCGGGGAATTGCCTGTTTGCCGGATCGCGTTGAGGAATTCCGGGCTGGTGTCGAGCAGGGCATTGCCTATGCCAGGGTGCTGGGTAATACCCGGCTCAATTGCCTGGCCGGGCTCAAGCCGGCGGAGCTTTCAGAGGAGGAGGCCTGGAGCACGCTGGTCGAGAATGTTCAGTATGCGGCGGACCGCTTTGCCGAGGCGGGGCTGACACTGTGCCTGGAGGCGATCAATTCCCGGGTGGATATGCCCGGCTTCCTGCTGGATACCACCGGCAAGGTGATGGAGCTGATTGAAGCGGTGGATGCCGATAACGTGCGCCTGCAATACGACATCTACCACATGCAGGTCATGGAGGGAGATCTGGTTCGCTCCATGGAGTGCCTGCTGCCCTGGATTGCCCATATTCAGTTTGCCGATAATCCGGGACGGAACGAGCCCGGTACCGGCGAGATTAACTTTTCGAATGTTTTCGCTGCCCTCGACAGGATGGGCTACGCTGGCTGGGTCAGTGCCGAGTATCGGCCTTCTGCTGTAACCGAGGCGTCTCTGGGCTGGTTCCGGCCCGGTTGTTGACCGTCGTCATAGGCGACACCCTCTTACAAGATCGTAACTGGCCGGGTTCCGGTGTTATTCGTAACCTTGTAAGCAACCAAATCCGCTATCAGGAGGAGTCACCGGTGAAAGCGCTGGTAATCGAAGACGATCAGGATGTAGCAAGTTACCTGGTGAAGGGGCTGAAAGAGTCTGACTTCGTGGTGGATCATGCGGCCGACGGCAAGGAAGGCATGATGATGGCGGCCAGTGAAGAATACGACATCATGATTGTCGACCGCATGCTGCCGGGCATGGATGGGCTATCCATCATCAAAACCGTGCGGGCCACCGGCAACCAGACCCCTGTGCTGATTCTCAGTGCCCTGGGTGATGTGGATGACCGGGTGGAAGGCCTGCGTGGCGGGGGCGATGATTACCTTACCAAGCCGTTCTCGTTCACCGAGTTGCTGGCCCGGATCGAGTCGCTGATCCGCCGTAACCGGCAGGCGGCTGAAACCGAAACTGTACTGAAGGTAGCAGACCTGGAAATGGACCTGCTGGCCCGAACCGTGAAGCGCGCCGGCCATAATATCGATGTCCAGCCCCGGGAATTCCGCTTGCTGGAATATCTGATGCGCAACGCGGGCCAGGTGGTTACCCGGACCATGTTGCTGGAAAAAGTCTGGGACTATCACTTTGACCCCCAGACCAACGTAATCGACGTGCACATCAGCCGTCTGCGCGCCAAGATCGACAAGGAATTTGATACACCCTTGCTGCAGACAGTTCGGGGTGCAGGATACATGCTGCGTGAAACTGCTTAGTCAGCTCAGAACGTCATCGTTCCAACTGGCACTGCTTTATATGGTGGTGTTTGCCACCTCTGTATTCCTGCTCCTGGCATTCATCTACTGGCGCACCGCCGGCTTTATGACTGCCCAGACCGACGAGACCATCGAGGCGGAAATCGCCGGTCTGGCGGAACAGTATCGCGGGCGTGGCGTGAACGGGCTGATTACCATCATCCGTGAGCGTGTCGCCCGGGATCCGAACGCCAAGTCCATCTACCTGCTGACCACCGATGACTTCCTGAAACTGGCCGGAAATATTGAAACCTGGCCGGAAGGCAGTCGTTCTTCCGACAGTGGCTGGATCAATTTTACCCTGAACCCGACCGTGGGCTGGCAGGGGCCGGAACGCCTGGCCCGGGCCCGTATCTTTGATGTCCAGGGGGGCCTGCGCCTGCTGGTCGGCCGGGATGTGGATGAGCTGACCAGCCTGAAGCGGGTGATCGAGACCGCCATCAACTGGGGCATGGGCATCACCCTGGCCCTGGCCCTGCTGGGTGGTTTTCTGATGAGCCGAAGTACCACGCGGCGCATCGAAGTAATCAACAACACCTCGCGACGGATCATGAACGGGCACCTGTCGTTGCGGATACCCACCCGGGGTACCGAAGACGACTTTGACCAGCTGGCCGAAAACCTGAACCAGATGCTCGACCGGATTGTGTACCTGATGGAAGGTATCCGGCATGTATCGGACAGCATCGCCCACGACCTTCGCACCCCGCTGACCCGCCTGCGTAACCAGCTGGAAAACACCCTGATTGCCGTCGATAACGACGAGGCCCGCGAACAGGTAGGCCGGGCGGTTGCGGAAGCCGATCAACTGCTGGCGACTTTCAACGCCCTGCTTCGGATTGCCCGGCTGGAAACCCGGGGTAATTCCGCCGATATGAAGGTGGTGTCGCTGGATGAGCTGGTCAGTGATGCCTGCGAGCTTTACGAAGCCCTGGCGGAAGACAAGGAGCAGACCTTTACCCAGGAGATGGCGTCCGGGGTGATGATTGAAGGTGATCGCGACCTGTTGTTCCAGATGGTCAGCAACCTGATTGATAACGCCATCAAGTACACCCCCGAGCATGGCGGCATCGTGGTGGCGGTCCGCCGGGAAGGTGCTGCAGCGGTGTTTGAAGTGCGGGATTCCGGTATCGGCATTCCGGACGACGAGAAAGACCAAGTGTTCCAGCGTTTCTACCGGGTCGGCAAGAGCCGGTCATTGCCGGGTAATGGTTTGGGGCTGAGCCTGGTCAGTGCGGTGGCCGAGATTCACCAGGGCCAGATTCTGCTCAGCGATACCCATCCGGGCGAGGAGCCGCCGGGGCTTACGGTCAGTGTGCGTATGCCGGCCTTCACCGGCGTCCGAAAGCGGATCAAGGCCACCACGGTGGAGCCTGCAGCGGATTCCGCTGATGAACGAACGTCAGCGGCGGAACCCGGCAAGGCCTGACTGCTTACTGGCTGGCGCGGAACCGGTTTACCCGGCTGAGCACCGGCCCGATAAAGATGTCAGCCCGGCTTTCGACGGCCTGTGCCAGCTGGTCAAACTGGGCGCGACGACGGTCAACCCTGGCCTGCAGGCTGTCCCATTCCCCTTCCAGGTGCTTCTGCTCTGCCATCACAAAGGCGGCAATATTGTGCCGGTTGAGTTTGCTGGTAATGCCCATGTCGTCCAGGCGGAAGCCCAGGGTATCAATGCCTTCCAGTGCCAGGTTCAGCAGTTTCTTGGTGTTCATCGGTGTGTCTCCGTTAACAGGGAAATCGGGTCAATTACCTGCAAACTAATGGCGGGCGCTAGAGTGTTCAACCTAATTTCCGGCCGGAGCCAAGGGCGGGATGTCTTGCCAAAAGGTAATTCGATGGCCACAGGCAGGTAATGAGAGGTGAGGATAATGGGTACTGTAGATGCGGAGGCGGGTGACCCGTTGCCTGCCTCCCCCTCCAGCACAGCGCTAGCCTTAACCCCGTTACCCGCGGGGTTTTTTTATGGCTGCTGGTAACAGATTCGACCGATTTCCCAAAGCTTGGTCGACTCCGGAGTTCTCACCACAATCTCGTCGCCTTCGCTTTTGCCGAGGCAGGCTTTGACCACCGGCGCATGCACCGAGACGTAGTTGTTTTTGCCGTAGATCTCGTCCGGCCCGACAATCCGGAAGGTGAGTTCGTTGTCGTCCTCGTCCACCAGGGTTACCCAGGCGCCAAAGAAGGCCTTGCCCTCCTGCACCGGGCTGTACTCCACCACCCGCAATTTCGACAGCCGGTTTCTCAGGAATCGCACCCGCCGGTCGATTTCGCGCAATCGCTTCTTGTTGTACTGGTAATCCGCGTTCTCTGAACGATCGCCGAGGCTGGCCGCCCACTGTACCTTCCTGGTCACTTCCGGGCGTTCCTTGCGCCACAGCTCGTCCAGTTCCTGCTGCAATTCGGCATAGCCTTCCGGGGTAATAACGTTGGTATCCATAAGGCCTTCAAAGGTCAGGTGAAAGAGTTTGCCCATTCATATCGCCGGGGCGGATCCGGGTCAACTGCTGAATGGCCTGCAGGGACACGTGAAGGTGGTCACACTTTGACCAGTCTTGCCGGAAAACTCCCGGAGTTGGCGATAAACTGAACAGACTAAGTGTGCGCAGGGCGTCATCAGTGATGTGCCGCACCGGATAGCCAGGATTCAGGAAGATACCATGAGCAGCAACAGACAGAGCACTGAGCAACCGTGGCTAAGACCGCCCCTTACGGCGGGTATGGTGCTGGCTATTACGATGCAGGTGCCGGCTGTGGTGCAGGCGCAGAGTGCGGAGTCTGCTTTCGAGCCCGAGCAGCGTTCAACCATTGACACCATCCCGTTCCGGGCCATCGAAGAGGAAGCCCTGGCGAACACGGTGATCGAGGGTGGCCTGGAGGCGCCGGCAGCCGGTGTGCCGGTGCAGGCCGGAAAAGACGATGATTTCTACCTGGACCCGCTGGCGTTTCAGCCCAGGGACGACCGGACTGACCTGGGCCGCTCGGAAATTCCCGTGGATATCCGTTTCAGCAATCCGAAGGTGATTCCCGGCCAGACCCACAGCAACAACTATGTGATCCGGCCACCGGAGAACCGCACCTACGACACCTTCAACCTCAACATGACCGAGCGCCGGTAGCCGTCAGGCCGCCGATTCCAGTGCCACCGGTTTGCCCAGCACATCCCGGTAGAAAAATGTCAGTGCCTGGGTAGCCTGGTTCAGGCGGGCGCGGGACAGCTGCATCTGGTCACTCAGATACGCCAGAAACTGCCTTTGCTCTTCTTCGGCAAGGTTGTCGGGGTCGGTCAGATCGTGAAACAGCACAAAGCGGCTGATCCAGTGCAGGTAGGTTTGTTCGGCACGTTGATTGAGCTGGTGTTTGCGAATGGCCGCCTGAACTTCGTCGACCATGCCGGGCCGTGACTGCTCCAGCGCCTGGGTAATATTCATGTTACGCACTCTTCCGGAAAGCTTGTTGTTGTTATGGTGCGCGCATCATATGACAAACGTTTGAATGGTGCAAAAAAGACCTGCAGCCACCGGGCGAGGGGCTGTCTGCCCGGAGCAGGGGGCTCCGGGCCCAGGGCTCGCCTCGGTTACTTCAGGGCTTCCAGCTTGTCGATATACTTCTGCATGGCTTCGTCGCTGGAGGTGCCTTTGACCTTTTCCCAGGCGTCGTACTTGGCGCGGCCGACAAAGTCCATCATGCCCGGGCGCTTGCCGGAAACATCGCCTTCGGTGGCTTGCTTGTACAGGGCGTAGAACTCCAGCTTCAGTTCGTTGGAGGGTTTGAAGTCGCCTTCGGCGGACTGGATGTAGTTTACCGCGTCATCGAATTTCGCTTTCAGGTCACTCATGGTCTGGCTCCTTGGTTTTAATGGTTTTTTCCTCTGAGGATGGGCCGAGTATAGCCCTGGTGTGAATCGCCGTCATTGACTGAAAGCGCGTTATGGCGGGCGGCAGGGCAATCTGGCAAAAGTTTGCCCGACTGCACATTTCAGGTCATTTCTCGCCAGCGCCTGCTTGAGAACAGCGGATCATCTGTGTACAGTTTGCGCCGTTGCCTGCCAGGATGGCCGGCTTCAGGGATTGAACGACACTGCAAATGAATTGCACAGGGAGCACGCCATGTCTGCCAAAGACGGTTCCGTCGCGCCGAAAGAGCGCATCAATATCAAGTATGTCCCCGCCACCGGCGACCAGCAGGCTGAAACCGAGCTGCCGCTGAAGATGTTTGTGGTTGGCGATTTCAAGGGCCATGCTGAAGAAGCCCCCATCGAAGACCGCAAAGCCATTTCCGTTGACAAGAACAACTTCCGTTCTGTCATGAAGGAAGCCGGTCTGACTTTGTCTACGTCGGTCTCCAACAAGCTCGAAGAGAATGCCGATGACCTGCCGGTCAATCTGGAATTCCAGGGTTTGGACGACTTTTCTCCGGACAGCATTGCCCGCCAGGTACCCGAGCTGAAAAAACTGATCGAGCTGCGTGAAGCCCTGGTTGCCCTCAAGGGCCCGCTGGGCAACGTGCCTTCGTTCCGTTCCAAGCTGCAGGAGCTGCTGGACAACGACAGCGCCCGGGAAAAACTGCTGGCCGAGCTCGAACTGGCCACCGAAGGCGGCGAGTAAGCGCACCACCGGAATCCGGTAACCAACACCGATTATCAATCACGTACTGAAGGGATGTGGTATGTCTGATACTGCTGTGCAGCAATCTGCTGCCTCCGAATCCGTAGCAGAAGGGTCCTTGCTGGACCAGGTCATGGCCAATAGCCGTATGGCGCCGGCCGACGAAGGCTACGATGTGGCTCGCAAAGGGGTGGCAACGTTCATTGCCAATTTGCTGAAAAGCGACGAAAAAGGCCAGCCGGTCAACAAAGCCCTGGTCGACCAGATGGTGGTCGAGCTGGATCGCAAGATCAGCGCCCAGATGGATGAAATCCTGCATGCACCCAAGCTGCAGGAACTGGAGTCGTCCTGGCGCGGTCTGAAGTTGATGGTCGACCGCACCGAATTCCGCGAGAACATCAAAGTCGACATCCTGCATGCCACCAAGCAGGAGTTGCTGGAAGACTTCGAGTTTGCACCGGACGTTACCCAGACCGGCTTCTACAAGCACATCTATGCGGCCGAATACGGCCAGTTCGGTGGCGAGCCGGTGGGTGCCATTGTCGGCAACTACGCCTTCAGTCCATCTACGCCAGACATGAAGCTGCTGCAGTACGTGTCCTCTGTAGGCGCCATGTCCCACGCGCCGTTCCTGTCCTCGGTGGCGCCGTCGTTCTTTGGCGTCGACAGCTACCAGGAACTGCCGGCCATCAAGGAGCTCAGTGCCGTCTTCGAAGGCCCGAAATACGCCAAGTGGCGCTCCCTGCGGGAATCCGAAGACGCCCGTTACCTGGGCCTGACCGCGCCGCGCTTCCTGCTGCGTGTGCCCTATGACCCAACCGAGAACCCGGTGCGCAGCTTCAACTACAAAGAAGAAGTCTCCGGCGACCACGAGCACTACCTATGGGGCAACACCGCCTATCTTTTGGCTACCCGCCTGACCGAGAGCTTCGCCAAGTACCGCTGGTGCCCGAACATCATCGGCCCGCAAAGCGGTGGTGCCGTGGAAGACCTGCCGGTGCACACCTTTGAGTCCTTCGGCCAGCTGGAAGCCAAGATTCCCACCGAAGTGCTGATCACCGACCGCCGGGAATACGAACTGGCGGAAGAAGGCTTCATCGCCCTGACCATGCGCAAGGGCAGCGACAACGCCGCGTTCTTCTCCGCCAACTCGGTGCAGAAGCCCAAGCAGTTCCCGAACACCAAAGAAGGCAAGGAAGCGGAAACCAACTACAAGTTGGGTACCCAGCTGCCTTACATGATGATCGTGAACCGCCTGGCCCACTACATCAAGGTGCTGCAGCGCGAACAGATCGGCTCCTGGAAAGAACGCCAGGATCTGGAGCGGGAACTGAACACCTGGATTCGCCAGTACGTGGCCGACCAGGAGAACCCGCCCGCCGACGTTCGCAGCCGCCGCCCGTTGCGTGCCGCCCACGTGGAAGTCTCCGATGTGGAAGGCGATCCGGGCTGGTACCAGGTCTCCCTGGCCGTGCGCCCGCACTTCAAGTACATGGGAGCCAACTTCGAACTGTCGCTGGTTGGCCGCCTGGACAAGGATTAATCCGTGTTCGGCGACACCGGCACGGACGGCGTTCGCAATACCGGCAGCCTGTTTGAACGGCTCGAACAGGCTGCTGCCCCCCCGGGGCAGGGAATGGGTGAAGTGACCCATGTGGTGGAATCCATCAAGCGCCACCTGGTGCGCCTGCTGAACGCCCATCCGGGCAACAGCGCCAGCGTACCGGATCTCGGGTTGCTGGATTTCAACGATGCCACCCTGGGTACGCTGGATCTGAGTATCCAGATTCGGGGGGCGATTCGTCAGTGTATCGAGAAGTTTGAGCCGCGGGTCAAGCGGGTGGATGTGGTGGCCTTGCCGCCGGGGCCGGACCCGTTGCAGTTGAAGTTTCAGGTGACTGTTTACCTGCAGGTTGCCGGGAGTGACGACCGGACCACCATTGACCTGGTTTTGGATGACAAGCGGTATTACCGGGTGGTTTAGGTTTGGTTGCCTGGGCCCGGGGGGGGGGCTGGAGGGGGCGGCGATACTTTTCTGCCGGGAAAAAAGATGTCTGAGCAAAGCGAGTTGTTTTTTCCCGGCAGAAAAGTATCGCCGCCCCCTCCGGCAAACCTGGGTGTAAGGCGTCTGGTTGTTTTTTGCAGGCACGGATGAGAGCGAGGGTGTGGTTGGTCTTTCCAAAAGTGTGCGGAGCCATGGATGGCGGAGCTCAAGCGCCCCACGGACGGGCTCGAAGCGTCTTTTGGAAAGACCAACCACACCCTTGCTCGGAGCCAGATAAGGTGCAGTAAGAATGAAGTTGAACAGGTTCTACAGGGATGAGTTGAGCTTTTTGCGGTTGCAGGGCAGGGAATTTGCCGAAGCACATCCGCAGCTCACCCGCTTTTTGTCCGAACAAAGCACCGACCCGGATGTGGAGCGGTTGCTGGAAGGCTTTGCCTTTCTGACCGGCAAATTGCGGGAGAAGGTTGAGGACGAGTTTCCTGAGCTGACCCATTCGCTGCTGAACATGCTCTGGCCGAATTATCTACGGCCGGTGCCCAGCTGCACCATTATGCGCTTTGACCCGCAATTGCACGCGATCAGCGAACGGCAGACGGTGGAGCGTTATACCGAAATCAAGAGCCGGCCTCTGGGCGAGGCCAGCCGCCAGACTCAGTGCCGGTTCCGTACCTGCCGGGCTGTGGATATCTTTCCGGTCAGTGTGGCGGAGGCCTATGCCGAGCATTCCCGGGAAGTGTCTTCGGTCACCGTCGACCTGGCCCTGCATACGGACCAGCCGTTGAATGCCTTGGGGCTGGACAGTCTGCGGTTCTATCTGGGTGGGGATAACCACACCGCTGAAACCCTGTACCTGTGGCTGAACCATTACCTCAGCCGTATGGAGCTGGTGGTGGGCGACAACGTCTACAACCTGCCGTTGTCGTTGTTGCAGCCGGTGGGTTTTGCGGCGGATGAGGCGATTCTGCCGTATCCAAAGAATGCCTATGCCGGGTACCGCATCATCCAGGAGTACCTGAGCTTTCCGGAGGCTTTCCGGTTTGTGGATATCGGCGGGCTGAAGTCCCGTTTGCCGGCGGTGCAGGCGGATGAGATCAGTCTGCGTTTTCATTTCAGCCGGATTCTGCCACCGGATGCCCGGGTTACCCGGGATTCCCTGCAGCTGTACTGCACGCCGGCCGTGAATCTGTTCAGCCATGAAGGGGAGCCGGTGGATCTGAACGGCCGGCAGACCGAGTACCGTATTTCGCCCTCCAGCCGCTGCCCGGAGCATTTTGAAGTGTTCAGTATCGAGCAGGTGGAAGGCTGGCTGGAAGGGCGTTCCGGGCGCGGTGAGCCCAGGCTGTATACCGCGTTCGAGAGTTTCCAGCACGAGGTGGAGCGGGACCGTGGCCGTACCGCGCTGTATTACCGGGTGCGTACCCGGGAGAGCGTTCGGGGCGATGGCTTTGATCACTACATTGCGTTTGTCCGGGGTGACGAGTCGGAATGTATGAACCGGCAGGAAGCGGTGTCTTTGACATTGATCTGTACCAACCGGCAGCTGCCCCAGCAACTGGCGGTGGGGGAGATCTGCATGGCCACCGAGACCACGCCGGCGTTTGCCTCGTTCAGCAACATTACCCGGCCCACGGCCACGCTGCGGCCAACGCTGGATGGCAGCCTGTTGTGGACGCTGATTTCCAATCTGTCCCTGAACTACCTGTCGATGCTGGATGTGGATGCCCTGCGCACGGTACTGCGGGTGTACGACTTCCGGGCCCTGGTCGACCGGCAGGCCGAGCGGGTGTCCCAGAAGCGGTTGGCGGGTATCAGCGAAATCACTACCCAGCCGGTGGACCGCATGGTGCGTGGCTTGCCGGTGCGGGGGATCCGTTCGGTGCTGAAGCTGGATCAGCAGAATTTCGGCAGCGAGGGCGATCTGTACCTGTTCGGCACGGTACTGAGTCAGTTCTTTGCGCTTTACGCGAGCATTAATGCCTTTCACCAGCTGGAAGTGGTGAATACAGACAACCAGGAACGGTACACATGGACGTTACAGCAAGGTCAGCAGCCGCTGATGTAGCCGGGCTGGAACCTGTCCTCGGCAACGCGCGGCGGTACAGTTTTTTCCAGCTGGTGGACCTGATTCACCGGCACCACGGCGACGACCTGGAGAACTCCGGCAACGGCGAGCCCCGGCAGGAGCGTATCCGGTTTTCGGCCTCGGCCGGTCTGGGCTTTCCGGGCAGTGATGTGGTTTCGGCCCTGTCGCCGGAACATGAACACGCGCCTTACCAGATGGAAGTGAGCTTCCTCGGCCTGCACGGCTCCCAGTCGCCACTGCCCGGGTACTACCTGGAGGACCTGGCCTGGGAAGCGGGCCAGGATCTGGGGGTGCGCCGGCACTTCCTGGACTTTTTTAATCACCGGCTGGTCACGCTGTTTCACCGGGCCTGGCGCAAGTACCGGTATTACGTGCGGTTTCAGCCGGGCGCCAGCGATGGCTTTTCCGAACTGGTGTTTGCCCTGGTGGGGCTGGGTGACAGCCGTCTGCGGGAAGCCACGCCGGTCAACTGGTCCAAGATGCTGGCCTACGCCGGCCAGATGGCGGGCCGCAGCCGGTCGCCGGAAGTGGTCAGCGGCATTGTCGCGCATTGTTTTGACCTGGAAGACGTCAGTATCGAACAGTGGGTTTTGCGTAAGGTGGCCATCGGGCCAGACCAGCAAACTCGGCTGGGCCAGGCCAATGCCAGCCTGGGCCAGGACACGCTGGTTGGCTCCAGCATCCGGGACCGCAGCGGCAAGTTCATCCTGCGCTTGCGAAACCTGAGCCGGTCCCGCTTTGCGGATTTTCTGCCCAACGGCCGGGACCATGAGCGGCTGGTGAAGCTGGTGGAATTCACCACCCGGGAGCAGCCGGCCTACGACCTGGAACTGCAGATGCGGCCCAGGGATATCCGGCCCATGCAGCTGGGTGAGGATGTGCGCCTCGGCTGGAATTCATTTGTAACACCGGAGCGGGCCCGTGAACGCCCGGCGGTGCGCATCCAGATACGACGATAAGGCAAGGAGCCAGACAGGTGTCAAACCGGACAGCAGCATTAACCCTGGTGATCATCAACCCGACCGAAACCGGCGGTGGTGCCAGCATTGAACACAAATTCAGTACCGGTGGCGGCTCTATCGGCACGGCCGCCAACGATACCTGGCGGTTGTCGCCCCATCGCACCGGCGCTGTAGCCGGCCATGCCGAGGTTCGTTACCTGGATGGCGGCTTCTGCCTGATCGACCGCAGCGGCCGAACCTACATCAACAGCAGTAGCCAGCCTGTTGGCCGGGGCCGCAGGGCGCGGCTGAATCATGGTGACACACTCACCATTGGCCGGTACCGGATGCGGGCAGAGCTCAATGGCGAGGCGGCCTTTAACAACGGGATGGAAGAAGACGCCGGCCAGCACAGGCAACTGGTGGATGTGGCCGAAGGCTCGTTGTTGCGGTCGGAATCCGGCCAGGCACTGCCGGATGGCCGCGAGCCTCTTGAGGGACTGCACACCCCGGCTGGGGAACCGATCAGCGAAGACCCGCTGGCTCCCTGGCCAAACACACAGGAGCGACAGGGCATGTCAGAGTCCACGGAACAGAGTCGGGAAGCCAAAGACACCAGCCGGAAACACATCAGCGGTGCCCCCCTGATGCGCGGTATGGAAGCCGAGATTGATTTTGCCGACAGCGATGAAATGCGCCTGTTTCTGGAAGAGGCCGGCCAGACCCTGAAAGCCACGGTCGAAGGCCTGCTGGCTTTGCATCAGGGCGAGGATTCCCGCCACCGGGCCCTGCGCACCCGCCTGCAGCCGATTGAGGACAATCCGCTGCGCCTGGGTGATGACTATGCGGGCACCATGCAGACCCTGTTTGCGGCCGAGCGCAGCCCGGTGCACCTGTCTGCCCCGGCCGCTGTTCGCGAAAGCCTGGAGAGCCTGAACCATCACCAGCAGGCTACCCGGGAAGCCATTCGGGAAGCGCTGGAAGCGATCCTTTACGCCTTCTCACCGGAGGCCCTGTTGCGCCGGTTCCACGGTTACCGCCGTGGCCTGCAAGACAACGAAGACGAAGGCCGCTGGGCCTGGAACATGTACCAACACTATTACCGCGAACTCAGATCCAGTCGTCAGCAGGGTTTCGAGCGCCTCTTCCAGGAGGTGTTCGACCAGGCTTATGACCAGCATCTGCGCCAACTACAGAGGGAGAATGTTTGATGAAGTACTGCAAATGGAGCTTGCTGGCGGTTGTTATGTTAATGGTGGGGTGCAGCACCCCGTACAACGCGGTGACCAAGACCGCCAAGGTGCTGTGGGATCCCGACATTCCCGTGGGCTATCCGGAAGACCTGCCCAGCCGCGTGGACCTGACCATGCTGGCGGAACCGAATGTAAACCCGAACGAATCCCTGGCGCCCACGCCCATCGCGTTCCAGATCATCGAGTTGCGGGACAGCTCGCTGCTGATGGCCGGTGATTTCGACCAGCTGCTGACCGACCTGGAAGATTCCCTGGGCCGCAACTATGTGGACCACAGCGATTACACCCTGGTGCCGGGCCAGTTCAAGTTTGTGGAGCCGTTCGAAATCAGCAAGGACACCCGGTTTATCGCTGTGATCGCATTTTATGCTTACCCCAACCTGTCCCAGTGGAAAAAGGTGGTCAGGGTGGACCCCATTGGCGGCCGCTACCACCTGCTGGTCAACCTGCGCGAGCGGGAAGTGAAACTGACACGTTCGGATGAAAGCTGATGGCAGTCACCAACCGAGTGGTCTGGAGTGACGGGCTGTTCATCAAACCCCAGCATTTCCAGCAGCAACAAAGATACCTGGAACACCAGATTAACGAGCGGGCGCTGGCGGTGTCTGACTACCTGTATGGCTTCAGTGACCTGGAACTGAACGCCGAGTACCTGAGCTTTGGCCGGGTCGGGCTGGTGCGGGCCTGCGGGCTGTTTCCGGACGGCACCCGGTTCAACCTGCCCCAGGACGACGTAATGCCGGAGCCCCTGGAAATCACCGATGCCTCGGTGGCCAACCAGGTGGTGTTCCTGGCACTGCCCCTGGGCAGCGATACCCTGGCAGAAGTGGAATGGCCGGATGCCCCGGTCGCCGGCCGGTTCCGGGCCCAGGCTGTAGAAATCCGCGACCTGCATTCGGTGGATGGCGATGCCCACAGCATCGATGTGGGCCGGGTGGCGCCGCGGTTGATGCTGGAGCGGGAAGACCGCAGTGCCTACGCCAGCCTTGCCGTTGGCCGGATCCTGGAAAAGCGCCCGGATGGCAGCCTGGTGATGGATCCGAACTTCCTGCCCACCATGCTCAGTGTGCGTTCCGCGCCCCGGCTTCAGCGGTTTGTCGGAGAGATGGCCGGGCTGATGCAGGAGCGGGCCCGCAACATCGCCGAACGCGTGGGTGCGCCGGGGCAGGGTGGTGTGGCGGATGTGTCGGACTTCATGCTGTTGCAGATGCTGAACCGTGCCCACCCCCGGTTTATGCACCTGGCACGGCTGCGCCAGTTGCATCCGGAGCGGCTGTATGAGGTGTTGCTGGAGCTCTGCGGCGAGCTGGTGACCTTCACCGACGAAAGCCGGTTGCCAAGGGAGTTCACCCCTTACGACCACGACCTGCCAGTGGGGTGTTTCAGCCCGCTGATGCAGATTCTGCGGCAGGCCCTGAGTACCGTTCTGGAGCCGCGTGCCTTGTCGATCGCCCTGCAGCAGCGCCAGTACGGCCTGACAGTGGCCCCGGTCCAGGATGGCCAGCTGATCAGGGATGCCGAGTTCATCCTGGCGGTGAAGGCCGACATGCCGCTGGACGACCTGCGCAAACAGTTTGTGCAGCAGTGCAAGGTGGCCTCGGTGGAGAAAATCCGCGATCTCATCAGCTTGCAGCTGCCCGGCATTCCGCTGTCCGCCTTGCCGGTGGCACCGCGCCAGCTGCCGTATCACGCCGGTTTCGTGTACTTCCGGCTGGACGACCAGAGCCAGGCCTGGCAGATGCTCGACAACGCCAGCGGCTTTGCCTTCCACGTGGCCGGCAGTTACCCGGGGCTGGAAATGCAATTCTGGGCAATCAGGAGCTAGATCATGACAGATGCACCGGTAATGGACAGACCGCGCAGCACCAGGGATTCGGGTGATCGTGCATTCAGTGACCTTCTGTTTGCCGACAACGACAGCCCGGGTTCCCGCAATGACTTTGCCAACAGCGGATTCCAGCTGCGAGGGCAGGAAGAAAACCGCCTGATCGACGCGGCGACACCTCTGCTGGGGCTGGTTATCCGGGTTCGCCGGCTGGCGGATTTCCGGGATGTGGAAAGCCTGTACCAGCAGGTAACCGACGAAGTGGCGGCCATCGACCGTGAACTGGTGGAGCAGGGCTACGAACGCCCCACGGTGGTGGCATACCGCTATGTGCTGTGCGCATTTATTGATGAAGCGGTGCTGGGCACCGACTGGGGCGCCCACAGTGTGTGGTCACAACACTCCCTGTTGTCCCGTTTCCACAACGAAACCTGGGGTGGTGAGAAGGTGTTCGCCATCCTGGCCCGGATGGAAAAAGAGCCGGAACGCTACCGGGACATGCTGGGTTTCATCTACCTGTGCCTGTGCCTGGGTTTTGAGGGCCGTTACAAGGTGATGGAAAACGGCCGGGATGAATACGAGAAGATTGTCCGGGGCCTGTACGAACAGCTGCGGGAACTGCGCGGTGATAGGGAACCCCGTCCGCTGGCCGATGCCTCGGCAAACCTGGCCCCTGCCCGTAACCGGTTGCGCACCGGGTTGCCCGCCTGGCTGATCGGGGGGGTGTTTGTGGTGGCCATGGCCGGGATTTATCACCTGTACAACATTGCGCTGAACGAACGCATCAGGGATGTGCTCAGCGTACTGGACCAACTACCGAAATAAGGACATCACTGTGATTCGGGTAGAACTGCCGGCGCTGATCGGGCGCCTCAACGACATTTCACGCCAGGCCCTGGAAGCCTCCGCCGCCCTGTGTATCAGCCGTCAGGGCGCCGAGATTACCCCGGCGCACCTGCTGTTCAAGCTGCTGGAAACACCGTTTTCTGACGTGCGCCAGATCCTGGAACACACCGGCATCAACCACCAGCAGCTGCAACCGCTGGTGGGCGACAGCCTGAACGGCGAACCGCAGACCGCCGAGCCGTATCCCTCGTTCTCGCCGCTGCTGGTGGAGCTGCTGCAGGATGCCTGGTTGTTGGCCTCCACCGAACTGGGCCACACCGAACTGCGCTCCGGTGCCGTGTTCCTGGCCCTGCTGATGAACGCCGACCGCTACCTGATGCCCCGGGTGGCCCAGGCCCTGGTGGACATAAACCGGGAACAGCTGCGTAAGCAGTTTGACCGGGTAACCGAAGGCTCCGTTGAGCGCCCGCAACTGACCGAAAACGGCGCGGCCAGGCCTGTGGCGGATGCCGACATGGACCCGCTCAAGCGTTATGCCACCGACTTCACCAAGCTGGCCCGGGAACAAAAGCTGGACCCGGTGGTGTGCCGGGATGCCGAAATCGACCAGATGATCGACATCCTCTGCCGCCGCCGCAAGAACAACCCCATCGTGGTGGGCGACGCCGGCGTGGGCAAAAGCGCCCTGGTGGAAGGCCTGGCCCTGCGGATTGTGAACGGCGACGTACCGGACCGCCTGAAAACCGTTGAACTCTGGACCCTGGACATGGGCGCCCTGCAGGCCGGAGCTTCCGTTAAAGGTGAGTTTGAGAAGCGCTTGAAGGGCGTGATCGAAGCCGTGAAAGGTTCTGTTACGCCAATCATCCTGTTCATCGACGAAGCCCACACCCTGATTGGCGCCGGCAACAGCGAAGGCGGCTCCGACGCTGCCAACCTGCTCAAGCCAGCCCTGGCCCGGGGCGAGCTTCGCACCATCGCCGCCACCACCTGGCGCGAATACAAGAAATACTTCGAGAAAGACCCGGCCCTCAGCCGCCGCTTCCAGCCGGTTGCCCTGGACGAGCCGACCCCGGGCGAAGCCGTGCACATCCTTCGCGGCCTGCGTACCGTCTACGAAAAAGCCCACCAGGTACTGGTCGCCGACAGCGCCCTGAAAGCCGCCTCGGAAATGTCTGCCCGCTACCTGGCGGGCCGGCAGCTGCCGGACAAAGCCATCGACGTACTGGATACCGCCTGCGCCCGGGTCAGCCTGAACCTGAGCACCCCGCCACGGCGCCTGAGCCACGTGCGCAGTGAGTTGCACCAGCTGGCCATGGAGCAGGACCTGCTGAGCCGGGAACACACCCTGGGCCAGAACGTCGACAGCGAGAGGGAACAGGAACTTGAGCAATGCATTGCCGACCTGACCGCCGAATCCGAAGCCCTGGAGCATAGCTGGAACGACCAGCGCGAACTGGTAGCCCGACTGGTCGAAATCCGCGAACAGCTGCTGACCGGTGAACAGCCTGGGGCAGAAGCAGATGAAAACGCTGCTGATCTGGAAACCGAAGAGCGCCCGGACCTGAAAAGCGAAGCCGCCGCCATCGAACAGGAACTGGCCGAGCTGCAAGCTGATGAACCCTTGGTCCATGCCCGCGTGGACGCTCGCCAGGTGGCCGAAGTCATCGCCGACTGGACCGGTATCCCGGTCAACCGCATGACCACCGACGAACTGGAAAAAATCACCCACTTGCCGGCCTACCTGCAGGCACATATCAAAGGCCAGGACACGGCCATCGACTGCCTGCACCAACACCTGCTCACCGCCCGCGCCGACCTGCGCCGGCCGGGCCGCCCCATGGGCGCCTTCCTGCTGGTCGGCCCCAGCGGCGTTGGTAAAACCGAAACCGTGGTGCAATTGGCTGAACTGCTCTACGGCGGCCGCCAGTTCCTCACCACCATCAACATGTCCGAATACCAGGAGAAACACACCGTCTCCCGCCTGATAGGCTCACCCCCTGGCTACGTCGGATTCGGCGAAGGCGGCATCCTCACCGAAGCCATCCGCCAGAAGCCTTATTCCGTGGTGCTGCTCGACGAAGTCGAAAAAGCCCACCCGGAAGTTCTCAACCTGTTCTACCAGGCCTTCGACAAAGGCGAACTGGCGGACGGCGAAGGCCGGTTGATCGACTGCAAAAACGTCGTCTTCTTCCTCACCTCCAACCTCGGCTACCAGACCATCGTCAACCACGCCGAAGCACCGGAAAAGATCGAAGAAGCCCTGTACCCGGAACTGGCCAACTTCTTCAAACCCGCGCTGCTGGCACGAATGGAAGTGGTGCCCTACCTGCCGCTGGGCGAAGACACCCTCAACCGCATAGTCGGCGACAAACTCCAGCGCCTGGCCGAGCAGATCAAAGCCCGTTACCACACCGAGGTGGAGCTGGAAGGCGGCCTGGTAGAAGCCATCCGCAGCCGCGCCACCCGAAGCGAAAACGGTGCAAGGATGCTGGAGTCGATCATCGAAGGCGAATTGCTGCCACCGGTATCCCTGGCACTGCTGGAGAAGCTGGCGGCCAGGGAGCCGGTGACCAAGGTCACTCTGGGTGTGACCGACAACAAGTTCACAGGCGTCGTTGCCTGACGTCTAACTCGAACGGAGCGTAGCCTGCGGGGTGGCTTTCCAAAACCCTGCGGAGCCATGGATGGCGGAGCGGAGCGTACAAGGATGTATTCACAGCGTGTTTTGGAAAGCCACCCCGCAGGATGCGCGGGCGACGATCTCCTAAGTAATTATTCCGGGATGGAAAGCATGGGAAGGATGCAGAAGGAACTGCACACCGGCATAGACCTGGCGGTGGCACTCATCAAACAGGATACCCTGCCGGCGCTGTTGAACACCGCCACCCGCCAACTCGAAAACGCCTTCGGGCTCAGCAAATGCTGGGCACTGGAACTCGACCTCAGCGGCCGAACCCTCCACTGCGGCAAACTGGATGAAGCGGGCGAATTCGATTGCAACGACTTCAGCCACCCCTTCGCCCACGTGCTGCAAACCGGTCAGCCCCGGGAGCTCACCCGCGCCGCCAGCTACCGCCTGGACCATGCCGGCTTCCAGAACCTCCTGGAACTCAGTGGGCGCCCGAGAAGTTTCTGGTTGGAACCGTTAAAAGGCACAGATGGCCGCACGCTTGGCATGCTCGTACTGTGTGGCGACCACCCGGACTGGCAAGGCATCATCAGCCAGCCCCTGTACGCCGGCATCAAACAACTGTTGGTGCACCAGTGGATCAGCCAGCTGCAAACCCGCGACCAGGTGTGGCAGCGGCGCATGCTCAAACGTTCCCTGGACCACCTGCACGACGCCGAAACCCTGCGCCAGCGCTGCAACCAACTGGCCCACACACTTGTGGGTAACTCCGAAGCCATGGTTAACCTGCGGGCGCAGGTGGTACGTGCCGCCGGCAGCCAGCTGTCGGTGCTGATCCAGGGCGAAACCGGCTGCGGCAAAGACGTAGTGGCCCGGGGCATCCATGACATGTCTGACCGGGCCAACGGCCCCATGGTGGTGGTCAACTGTGCCGCCATCCCGGACAGCTTGCTGGAAAGCGAACTGTTCGGTCACAACAAGGGTGCCTTCTCCGGTGCGGACCAGCCCAAGGAAGGCCTGCTGGCCCGGGCCAACGGCGGCACCCTGTTCCTGGATGAAATCGGCGACATGCCCATGGCCTTGCAATCGAAACTGCTGCGGGTACTGGAAAGCCGCCAGTTCCGCCCCCTGGGTGCCCGGGATGAACAGCACTCCGATTTCCGGTTGGTAGCAGCAACCCATCAGCCCCTTCAGGAAGGCATCGAAGATGGCCGCTTTCGCCGGGACCTGTTCTACCGCCTCAGCCAGTTCCCGCTGCGGGTCAACCCCCTGCGGGAGCGCACTGAAGACCTGGAAGCCCTGAGCCGGCATTTCATCCGCCTGTATACCGAGCGTGAAGGCAGCGGCCCTTTGGGTATCAGCAGCCACGCCCTGCACACGCTGGCCGGTTACAACTTCCCCGGTAACGTGCGGGAACTGCGCAACATCGTGGAACTGGCCTGCCTGCAAACCCCCGCCGGTGACGATATCCAGCCCGATGTACTGCGCCTGGATGATCTGTTTGCCGAACCCGGCCAGCCCCTGACGGCAAGCGTGGAGCCCAAAACCGTGCCGGGGGTGCCGGGAGTCGACGACATCCGCGACCTGAAAGCGGCCTCCCAGGCCTTTGAAGCCGCCATCATCCGTGACCGCCTGCGCCAGTACGGCGGCAACCGTGCCCAGGCGGCCGAAAGCCTGGGTTTGCCGAAGCGCACCCTGGCCCATAAATGTCTGAAGTATCAGGTAACTGACCTATGACCCTGAAAGACCCTGTTCGAACTGGCCTGCTGGCCCTGGCCATGCTGTGTGCCAGCAGCCATGGCGTCGCCGATCCGCGCCTGACCGCGGCCGAGGCCTGCACTGAAGAAGCCAACCGGCTGGAGCGGCTGGCCTGTTTTGACGAGGTTTTTGCCACACCGCTGGCCCTTTATCAGCCGGGTGCCGGAGAGCCTCGGGTGAACCGCTCCGAACGCTGGCGTCAGGCCTTTGCCCTGGCTGGTAAGGGCGATGCCTCCGGGGTGATTTACCGGAACACCGGGGCAACCGCCGGGCACCTGGTCACCGTGACCGCCCTGGGAGCAAAGCCCCCGCGCCCGGTACTGACCCTGCAATGCCACAACAACATCACCGAACTTGCGGTCATGCTGCCGGAGCCGATTAACCGGGAGCGGGTCAATGTGGCCCTGAGTGCTGAACGCGCCTGGTGGCGGGTGCGGGATGAAGGGCTGGTGGTCAGTGCTGGCCGTGGCCTGCCCGCTATTCGCACCGTTTTGGCCATGGTTCGGGAGCCGGATACCCGGGTTCAGGCCGATGTGGCAGAGCTGGATGGTCTGTTGTTTGACCTCACCGGCTACGCGGAGGCCATCAAGCCTTTGCGTCAGGCCTGTGGCTGGTAAGGGAGCAATGTGATGCAGGTGATCGAACAACATCCGTACGTAGACCAGGTGCTTGGCGCTATCCCGGGTGAGTCTGCCGTGGGTGAAAGCCTGGCCGAGGACAGCGCACTGGAGTTTCTGGAAGACGAAGTAATGAAGGTGGGTTCGCTGGCCCACAACGATATCGACTGGAACAAAGTGGAAAGCGTGGCGCTGCAGCTGCTGGCGGACCGCAGCAAGGATATCAAGGTGCTCGGGTTTCTGATGGTGAGCCTGCAGCGGGGTGGGGACGGCGAACGCTTTGTGCTGTCTCTGTATCTGCTGCACCGGGTGCTGGACGACTGGTGGGAAACAGCGTGGCCTTACCCCGGAGCAAAGGGCCAGAGGGCCCGGAAAATGCTGTTCACCCAGATACTGCAGCGCGCCCTGAAACCGGTGGAAAGCCTGGTGTTTGATGCCAGTGCCGGCGATGGCCGGCAGTTCTGCCTGGACCTGATCACCCGGCTGGATGACCAGGCCCGGGCGCGGGATTTGCCGGATGAAGTTCTGTTTGACTTCAAACGTACTGTAGAGAAACTGCCCCGGCAGGATCAGCCCACCGGTAGCCAGAGCGCAACAGAACCCGCTTCGACGCCGGCGGGCACGAACCAGGGCCCGGCAAGTCCTAAACCTGCAGGTTCAGCGACGACACCGGCAGCTCTGGGCAACCTCACCCTGGACCCCGGTAATGAACGGGCCACCCGCCAGAGCCTGCTGAAAGTGGCCGAACTGCTGACCGGCACCGAGCCGGACAATCCCCTGGGTTACCGGATGCGCCGCCATGCCATCTGGCAAAGCATTACCAGCCTGCCACCGACCCGGGATGGCAAGCGCACCGACCTGGCCGCCGTGAGTGCCGACCGGGTGTCGGAATACCGGGAAGCACTGGAGAAAACGCCTGACAACGAACTCTGGCAGCGCATTGAACAAAGCCTGTCGGTAAGCCCGTTCTGGCTCGACGGCCACTGGTTGAGCGCCCGGGTAGCCGCCGCCCTTGGCCACGGCGACTGCGCCGAGGCCATCCGGGAAGCCTTGAAAGCGTTTGTCGAACGTTTGCCGCAACTGGCGGAACTCACGTTTAACGACGGCACCCCGTTCCTCAGTGACCAGGCCGCCGACTGGCTGCACACCACGCCGGTTTCCGCCAAGGGTGGTGGCGGTGGGGCCAATGCCTGGGAGCAGGCCCTGGACAGCGCGCTGGAGCTGGCGGGGCAGAATAAGCTGGCTTCGGCCATGGAGCTTCTGGAGCAGGGACTGGCGGAGGCAAGGGAACCGAGGGAGCGCTTCTACTGGCGCCTGGCCAGTGCCCGCTTGCTGAAAGAAACCGGCCTGAAAACCATGGCTGGCGAACACCTGCAGGACCTGAAAAACCAGGTTCAGGGGCTGGTCCTGGAAGACTGGGAACCGGGCCTGATCAAACAACTGGAACGACTGGCGTAACGCCCGCACGCATCTAACGCAGGAATGGAAACCATGTGGAGAAAAGCATTACTCATTGGTCGTTGGCTTCTGCCATACATTCGTAACGCCGCCCCGGTCACCCTGGTACTGGGCGTGGTTGCCTTGCTGGTGGCCACCTGGTGGCTGGGGCCAAGGCTGGAAATCCACGGTGAATACCCGCTGATGGCCTGGCAGATGCGGGCGCTGGTTACCCTTGGGGTCATTCTTCTGGTTGTGGTGTTCTGGGGCATGGCCCTGGCGCGCCGGCTGGGCAAGGTCAACAAGGCCAAGGCCGAAGAACAGCAGGAACAGGAAGATCCTGTCCTGCCCATGGAGCGCCGGCAGCAGCGTTTGCTTGACCGCCAGTTACAGGCCCTGAAGAGCAACCTGCCGGGCCGCAAGGGACTTTACCGCTTGCCCTGGTACCTGGTGATGGGGCTGGAAGGTGCCGGCAAAACCAGCCTGATTCAGCGGGCAGGGCAGACTTACACCCTGACCAACGTCACCCGTAACAATCGTGGTGACCGCAATCCGTTCAGCTTTGACTGGTGGATTGGTGACAACGGTGTACTGATCGACCCGGACGGTGAACTGCTGAGCCAGAACCAGGGTGAGGGCGCCACCGGTGAGATCCAGAACCGGCTGTGGAACCACTTTATCGGCTGGCTGGAGCGCAGCCGGCCTCAGCGCCCGCTGAACGGCGTGATCCTGGCCGTGGACCTGGCGCGCCTGAGCACCGCCAGCGACCAGCAACGGGAAGCCCATGCCATCCTGCTGCGCACACGGCTGCGGGAACTGATGGAGCAGCTGGGGTCACGGCTGCCGGTGTATGTCACTTTCACCAAAATGGACCTGATGTACGGCTTTGCGCCCTTTGTTCGAACCCTGTCGAAAGCCGAGAAGGAAAAAGCCCTGGGCTTTACCTTCCGGCTGGAGAGCCAGCAGGACCATGATCACTGGCTGGAGCAGTTTGCGGACAGCTACAGTGAGATGGTGGAGGAGTTGTCCCAACGCCTGCCGGACGTGCTGGCGAACACCCGGGATAACGAGGAACGGGCAGCGGCCTATTCCTTTACCCGCCAGCTGGCTGGCCTGAAACCGACCATGGAACAGTTCCTGGCCGACCTGTTGTCAGCCGATGCCTTCTCCACTCCGGCACTGGTGCGCGGTACTTTCTTTACCTCGGTTCTGCAGGAAGGCGTGCCCGAAGATGCCTTTGTCTCTGCCGCTGCCCGTAACTACCAGGTAACCGGCCCGATTCAGCCGGCCCAGCGGGGCGGGCAGTCAGCCAGCCTGTTCACCCGCAACCTGTTTCCCGACATCGTTTACCGGGAGGCCGGGCTGGCCGGCGATAACCGTAAGGTTGTCAGCAAGCGCCGGCGCAAGGTGGCGTTTGCCGCCATGGTTGCCCTGTGCGCCGGTGCCGGTGTAACCGCCGGCTGGCAGCATTACTTCATCAAGAACGCCGAGGCGGCTGCCCAGGTGAAAACCCGGGTGAACTCGTTCATCAACGACTGGCAACCGGTGGGTTATGAGCCGGACAGCACCGGTCGCAACCTGCTGCAGCCCCTGGATCAGCTGCGGGAAGCCACCCTGGCGTTCGGTGATTACCGCAAGGAATGGCCGCTGGTTACCGATATGGGCCTGTATCAGGGCCACAAAGTCGGCCCGGAAGTGGATGCCGCCTACCTGGATATGCTGGCCTACCAGTACCTTCCGGCCCTGATGTTCGGCGTGATGGAAGAAATGGGCCGTGCGCCGGATGACAGCACTGAGCGGCTGGAACACCTTCGGGTGCTTCGTATGCTCTACGATGCCAGCGGTCGCCGCAGTGACCTTGTCTCCGGCTATATGCGCGAATACTGGCAGTCCCGGTTCCCGGGCCAGCGGGATGTACAGAACCGGCTGTATGGCCACCTGCAGTACGCCATGGCCCACACCGACCTGGCCGGCATGGCTGCCGACGGCGACCAGACCGCCGCCATGGCCCTGGCGCCCTTCCGCAGCAGTGTGCAGTGGGCGCAGCACGAGCTGGGCCGCATCAGTACGCCCGATCGCGTTTACCGTGACCTGGAAGTGGAAGCCGGCCGGGAATTCCAGGCCCCGCTGGAGCTGGCCCGCAGCTCAGGCCCCGCCTTCACCACCGTGTTCACCCGGCTGGATGCCTACGGCGAACCGCTGGGCGATGAGTTGCCGGGCACGGAAGATCCACTTTCCATTCCGGCCCTACTGACCCGTGACGGCCTGGAGAAGTGGTTCCTGGGCAAGTCCGGTTCTGTAACCGAGCTGGCGCTGGTGGATGCCTGGGTACTGGGCCGCCGCAACGATGTGGACTTCAGCAAGGCGGATGAAGCAGAACTGCTGGCCAGCCTGCAAACCCTTTACGCAGAGAATTACGCAGACGCCTGGCGTACGGCTATCAGCCGGGTGGACATCCACCGGTTTGAAGACCTGAACCACGGTGTGCGCATGCTGGAAAGCCTGACCAGCGGCCACCAGCCCCTGACTCGCTTGTTGGCCCAGGTACAGAACAACACCCGCCTGATTCCTGTGGGCGAAGGGGAAGCCGAGGCCACCCGCAAGTTGCTGGAACAGTCGCCCCACTACCGCATGCTGCAGGATATTGAGCGGCAGTTCTCGGACCTGAACCGCCTGTCGGACAAGCAGGGCGAACAGCCTTCGGGGCTGGAAGAAATCATGCTGGTGGTCGGCGAGTTGCACGAGTACCTGCGCAACATCCAGGAGTCTCCGGATGCCGGCAAGGCCTCCCTGGCGGCGGCCCGGGCCCGCATGGGTCTGCAGGGGGCGGATCCGATCTTCACCCTGCAGCGCATGGCCAACCACCAGCCGGAACCGCTCAACCGGATATTGAACCGGCTGGCCTCGGAAAGCTGGCGGGTGGTGCTGGACCGGGCGGTGGCCCAGTTGGAGCGTGAGTGGTACCGGGAGGTTTACCAGCCGTTCCAGCAAAACCTGGCCCGGCATTATCCGTTCACAGCCGGTGCCGGCCGTGATGCCGCCCTGCAGGATTTTGAACGCTTCTTTGCTCCGGATGGCATTCTGGAAACCTTCTACAACCAGAACCTGAAGCTGTTCCTGGAAGATCATCCGGAGCACGTGGGCGACGCCCGCCGGGCCAGTCTGGTGCGGCGTGACGTGGTGTCGGCCCTGGATCGTGCCCGCCAGATCCGCCAGGCCTTTTTTACCCGCAGCGGTACACTGGATGTGGAATTTGCCCTGGAACCGTTGAACCTGACCAACAACAAACGCAGGGCGGTAGTGAACATCGACGGCCAGCTGGTGGAGTTCTCCCATGGCCCGCGCCAGAGCATACCGCTGGTATGGCCCAACACCCTGCGGGATTCGGTGGAAAGCCGTATTACCCTGGTGCCGGTTCAGGTTAACCGTTCGCCACGTAGCATCTCTGAAAGCGGCCCCTGGGCGCTGTTCCGGCTGCTGGATAAAGCAGAGATTGCCGGCGTGAGCAGTAACGCTGTCGACGTAAAATTCAACGTAGACGATGGCGCCATGCGTTATCGCCTGCATGCCGCCAGTAATACCAACCCGTTCACACAGCAGTTGCTTGCAGGGTACCGAATACCCCGCAGCTTGTATTAGACTATGGCCCGCGCCCGGGCCTGAACGCCCGGGCTGATCGCAGCCCGTACCCGGATGGTGTGGGTTTGAACAGACATGTTTTTCTTCAGGGACCGAAGTCATGCCCCAGGCAAGCGGATTGCAGTTCACCGCCCGTGTAGGCGAATTCCCCTCTGATCACTTTTCGGTAGTTGGCTTCGCGCTGACCGAGCAGCTGTCTTCCTTGTTTCATGGCCGCTTGCAGCTGGCCAGCACCGACCCGGATGTAGCCGCCGCCGATGTATTGGAACAACCGGTAGACCTGGTGGTTTGGCAGGATGGCCAGCCCCTGCGCCGCTTCACCGGTGTGGTGAACGAGTTTGTCCGTGGCAACACCGGCCACCGCCGCACCCGCTATGAAGTGGTCATCCAGCCGCCGCTGTGGCGCCTGGGCCTGATGCACAACAGCCGCATCTTCCAGGCCCAGGCCACGGATGCCATCGTGCGCATTCTGCTGGAAGAGCGGGGCATTGTGGATTCGGTGTTTGATCTGAAGCGCCCGCCGGCCGAACGGGAATACTGCGTTCAACACCGGGAAAGCGACCTGCAATTTCTGGAACGCCTGGCCGCTGAAGAAGGCTGGCACTACCGCTACCAGCACGGCAGCGTGGATGGCGACGAGCAACCAGCGTTAATCATTGCCGACCACCACGGCGATGCCCCGAAACTGGACCCGGTGCCCTGCAACACCCAGGCCGGCGGCAGCAGCAAACAAGCCTGCGTGTTCAGCTTCACCTACGAAGAGCGCATCAAAGCCGCCTCGGTCGCCATGAAGGACTACACCTTCAAAAACCCCGCTTACGCCCTGATGCACGAACAAAGCGCCGGCAGCCCGAACCACCGAGAAGACTATCAACACTACGACTACCCCGGTCGCTACAAGGCCGATGCCAGTGGCCAACCGTTCACCCAGGCCAGACTGGACGCCCTGAGAAACGACGCTTCCCTCGCCAAGGGCAAAAGCAACCGACCGGACTTCACCCCCGGTGCTAAAGTGGAACTGCAGGACCGCGACAGCCAGAGCCTGAACCGGGAATGGCTGATCACCGCCATCACCCACACCGGCAAACAGCCCCAGGCCCTGGAAGAAGAGGGTGGCAGCGAACCCACCAGCTACCACAACACCTTCAGTGCTATCCCGGCCGACAAAACCTGGCGCCCCCTGTGTAATCACAAACCCGTGATGGACGGCCCCCAGATGGCCATCGTCACCGGCCCCGAGGGTGAAGAGATCCACTGCGATCAGTACGGCCGGGTGAAAGTAAGATTCCCGTGGGACCGTTATTCGAAGAACGACGAACACGCAAGCGCCTGGCTGCGCGTGGCCCAGGGCTGGGCCGGTGGTCAATACGGTTTCATGGCCCTGCCCAGAATCGGCCACGAAGTGATAGTCAGCTTCCTGGACGGCGACCCGGACCAGCCGATTATCACCGGCCGTACCTACCACGCCACCAACACACCGCCCTACGCGCTGCCGGAACACAAAACCCGCACCACGTTAAAAACCAAAACCCATAAGGGTGAAGGCAGCAACGAACTGCGTTTTGAAGACGAAGCCGGTGAAGAACAGGTCTACGTTCATGCCCAGAAAGACCTGGACTTGCTCACGGAAAATAACCGTACCGAAGTCATCAAGAACGACAGCCACCTGACGGTCGAAAACAACCGCTTCAGCCACACCAAAGGTAACAGCCACCACACCGTAGATGGCGAGAAGCGCGAGCTGACAGGTAAAGACCACAGCTTCAACGTAAGCGGCACCCTTCACCTGAAAGCCGGCACCGCCTGGCTCAGTGATTCCGGCACCGAACTGCACATCAAGGCTGGCCAAAAAGCGGTGATCGAAGCCGGCGCCGAAATCACCCTGAAGGCCGGCGGCAGCTTCGTAAAGATCGACCCCAGCGGCGTGGCATTGGGTGGTGCGAGTATCAAGGTGAACGCCGGTGGTTCTGGTGGCAAAGGCAGTGGGCAGAAGGTGCAGGTGCCGGAGCGGCCAGGGTTGGTGGATGCCGGTGGCGCGTATACCGAGCCTGCTGTGCTGGCCACAGTCGGACAGAGGACCAATGCGCAACCGGATGCCCAGATGCGTGCGCTGCAGGAAGGCAAAGCCCTGACCACCATTTGCCAGTCAGAAGAGAACACATCGGGAGATGGGTCCGATGTTTGATGTTTTCGACGCACCTTCACAAACCATCGCTCAGCTTCAGGACATGCATTTCAATTATGTCCTGATTGATGGCAGCAAACGCGCAGAGGCGGAACGCTGGCTGTACGAGCTTGTTGACACTCCGGACTATCGCAATCTGTTTGATGGCACTGAATGGGCATCGATTCGCGATGTTGCACCGTTGCTGGTGCGCACCGACCGGGGCCACGCGTTGTTGGAACAACTGTCTCTGGAAGGCAAAGCACAAGAGTGGGGTTACGCGATTGCCAGCGATGAATCGTTGGATGCGTTAGCTGATCATCTACGCCGGTTTGTCACGGTACGCCACCCCTTGGGCTACAACGTCATGTTGCGGTTCGCCGACCCCACCGTCGCAAGGATCCTGCTGGCTTCTTCCGGTGATGGTGGGGTGCCCGAATACTGGTCTCCGTATACTGCGGTAAAACTCCCGGACGCGTTATGGGATGGCTGGCACCTTCAAATACGCCCGGATTGGTTACCGGAGGTTGGCGTTGGACGGAACGTGGAGAGTAGTGCGTCATTTCGACTGGGAGAACTCACCCTCAGCGGTTTAACGGACACTGATCGACGCGCAACGTTGGTCAAATTGGTGCAGCACCTTGAGACCTATTTCCCGAGTAGAGTGGCGTCAAACGTAAGGCAGGCTTTGATAAAGGATATTCGGACCATCATGGAGCAGGCGTTGGCCAATGGCTATGAATCGCTACAGGCCTTGCTCCACTGGTGTACCGTATACGGTTATCTGGGAGAGCTGTCGCTATGGGAAGCAGCAGCCCCTGGCATTTATGACCTTTTTCATCGGTGGCCAGGAACGGCCGCAGAAGCCCAGGCCAGAGAAGCGGCGATGATCGCCATGTCCTCTGCTGGAGCCCAAGTGCAAGGAGAGCCGATTCATGGGTAAGCAACTTACTAACCCCATAGCAGCCGCCGACCGCGCAAGCCTGGCAAGCACCACGGCTCAGGGTGCCTGCCCTTTGACCCGTGCGGATATTCAGTTGATCCCGGTACGATACGCTTATGCCGATGAGGCGGCGGAACACCCCTCATTGGAGCCGCGGTTCAACCTCGAATTTCAGCCGATTGGCATTCGCCAGATACGGGATGGCTACCTGTACCTGTTCCATTCGGATGCGCCTGACATTCTGCATGAATACGAAGTCAAAGACGGCGGCGCGGTCACCAAACGTTTATGGCAAGGTAATGAAGCCTCTCAGGATCAGCGTACCGGAACCCCCGATACACCAGCTATCGTGGTGCCGCGCCGTGGGCATGTCGATGTGTTTTTCTCGTCCACGCAGCTGACCGCGAAAAAGTGCAGCATGCTTATTAGCTGGGAAGATTACCGTAAACAGGTGATGCAGCGGGTGAGATTGTCGGGTTATTGCCCCATCAACGGCAAGCCCCAGCTATTGAGCCAGGCAAGTCTGGAATCGCTACTGACCCACCCGGACACGCAAACTGTGCCCATGGATGGGAAAACCCATTTACCCTCCTGGTACTGGGCCCAAAATACACTGGATACCGGCTCTGAACCGTTCGCCCATCGATTGGCGGCTTATGATCTGGACCATGCGTACATCGTGGTTGATGATTTTATGGGCCACATTGACGACCTGTTGGATGCCTGGGCCATTGTGGATACCAACCATAACGCATGGTTGGAGGCAGAGGACGCGAAATACTATCCTGCGCGCTTCATCAGCGATCTGATTCGATTGGATGACGACCGAGTCGCTGAGTTGGCCCGCGCGTTTTCGGAGCAGGTCGAAGATGAAGATGCCAAGGCATTGTTTGAAAAGGTTGCTGTGGGGAGCCGCGACCAACATGTTCAGTTGAAGGAACTGATCGAAGACTTCCCGGAATATCAGCAAAGCGCCCGAAAAGTCGCCGGCCCCAGCACCTATAGCTATATGCCGTCCGACCATGAGCGGGTCACCAGAGTGCGTAACGCAGCTGACGCGCTGGCAACAGACATGGGACTGTCGCAGCGCGAATTGTTCAGTATCGTCGAGTCCATGTCGGACTATCAGTCCAACCTTGTTGACGGCTCCGATTTCGCTGGTGAGCAAGGCATTGCTGACCTGGTGAAGCTTGACGACATGAATGCCTATCTGGAACAGGCGCAGCAACACCTGTCGAAATTCTCCGAAGAGAAACGACGCATCGTCACGGATATCCAATCTTTGTTGTCCACCTTCTACCTTCATGGTCATCTGTATGACCGGAAAAGCGAAGACAGCTACATGGCGCTGCTGAAAATGGACAACGGTCTGATTGCAGTGCTCACGGAGTGGGCACAAGCATCGGGTGATTTTTCATTCCTGAAGCAATTCTACTTTGAGGAGATCGGGCATCAGCATCTGATCTCGCTGGATCTGAAACCCGAGATCATCCCCGGCACGTTAAAAGATGTAATTGACGGCCTGAAATCCATTATGGACGCCAAGCAAGCTCCGGCGGCATACAAGGAATGGGTTCAGCTGGTTGAGCGGAGCCCTCATTTGCAATTTCCATCTCTTTCAGAGGGCGCTGCCGCACAACTCAGCCACCATTTGGCCCAGCTCAACATTGCCGGGCGATTGGCGGTATTCGAGTTGGTTCAAGCGGCGGATGCCGCCGATTTGCATGGCCGTCTAAGGCAAGTGTTTGAGCGCATGGATCCTGGCCTGCGGGCCCACGTCTTCGAGAACCAGAGGCTGTACCAGATTGATCTGGAGATTGCCGATGCTGACAGCCTTACCAGGCATGAATCTCTCGTGAAGGAAATCGAACGGCTGGCCAAATTGCGTGAGGAGGTTTTGGAGCAGGAAAACCGCCTTCAGCAGCGGCATAGCGAGGCCAGTACCCGAGACCGTCGCCGATATAAACGAGAGTACGACGAACAGATCCGAGCCATCCGAGCTCAAAAGCAAGATCTGACCAATCAGCTCCGTGAGCGAGGTTTTCAACTAATGGATACGTCCCCGGTTGAGGGGGATAACCACAGCGGAGCTCTCCTGATTGCTGGGTTGACCAGGACCGCCTACGGCCGTGCCGTGCAATCTGAAGTTGATGAACTGAAGCGCTTGAGAGAGCGGGGTGGGCTTACCCGCATGATGGATTATGGTCGGGGTATCTTGACCTCTGGGCAAGACAGGCTGGATATGCCGAAACGCATTGGCGGCATGGGATTGGTGTCGTTTATGGGATTGGTTGGGGCTGTTGGGGCTTGGGATGCTTTCAATAAATGGGATAAAGAAGGAGATTGGGGCGAATTCTGGTCGTTTGCCAGTGGCGCCGCGGGAACGGTGGGTGCAGCGGCCAGTATTCTGACTATCGTCGGCAGTGCCCGCCTGAATTATTACTACCAGGCCATCTCCCAGGCGGATGAAGTGCTCACGCGACTGGCCAGAGTAAATGTATGGGGGGGCACCATTGCGGCTTGGGCGGGGTTCTTTTCGGCGCTGGCTGACGGCGCCAAACAATTCCTTGAACTAATCAGTCCGAAGAGCGATAACGGCGTTCGTTTTGGAACTGGAATTACCCTCGCTGGTGATGCACTGATCGCTGGCGGAAGTTGGCGAATGGCCCGAACTGGGTCAGCCGGTATTATCCACGTTATCCGCAAAACCTCCGTCGATATCACCTGGAAATCGGTAAACCATGGAATGTTGTCGTTAGCGGGTGGTTTGGTTAGGGGGGTGAATGCTTACCTTTGGGTTGGCACGGGCTTGGTATTCTTAGGCAATTGGGTACAAAGCTATTATAAACGCACAGACGTGCAGCGCTGGTGTGAGCAGAGTGCCTGGGGCAATGACGCCAAGGGTTGGGATACGGATCAGCAGCGCCACGAACTGGCCAAGGTCATTTACCAACCCACTCTGTCAGTGAGGGCAGAACAAGCCGCCTTGGATGGGCGCACGAGCTACTGCGCATTCCGGATCGAATTACCGGGACTGAGTTCGCTGGAAGCGGATAACATGGAATGGGCGATCCTGCGGCAGGAAGGGACGGCCTGGGACCCAGACCACGACTACTGGAATCAGGCTATTACTACCGAGAGCATGGGCGCGGCGGGCGTTGCCCTGGAGCTGTCCCTGACCGGAGCCGACCTGGATACGGCCGATGGGTTCTATTTAGCCTTCCGCTACAAGGCAGCCAATTCCCCTACCTGGTTGCCAGAGACAGACAAGGCGTACCACTACAGGCTGACCTTGCACGAGCACGGTAATTTGCCGATGGTCGGAGCCAACGAAACTAAGCAATGGCAAGCCGTAACACCTCTGGAAACACCGGACACTTCATTGACCGCGTTGATTATCAAATATCATACCCTGATAAGTGACCCCACTAAGTCGTGACTATGACCAAAGACAACGAGAATCCGTCATCAACACAGACACCGCGTGAATCCGATTGGGAAGTCGGAGTGCGCCGTACCACCAGCGATGGTCGGTTACTGGCCCTGAGTCCGGAACCTTTAACGACAGGAGCGCGGGCGGTGGACGTGAATTCCTGGATTCGACGAAAAACCGAAGGGTGGCTGGATTTGCAGAATGGCAACCTGTTGTTTAGTGCAGAGTTTGCGTTGATGTTTTTTAGCCTCACTATTTTGGTGATGATAGGGGGGCTGGCTATGACGGTGGACTATTATCTGGGGCACAACGAATTGACGTGGATACCTTTGCTGGGTTTGGGTGGGATGAATTTGTTAATCACCATCCCCTGGGGACTTTACATGCATTTCCTGGGCAACAAAACAGTGAAAGAAACACCACCTGTAAGGTTTAATCGACAGCGCCGGGAAGTGGCCATGCCGCGCTGGACGGAAGGAAAGGAATACAAACTGCCATTTTGGAATGAAAGCGCAGAAGGATGGGCTTATGTGACGGTTGTATTCACCATTGTCGCTGTTTTTGCGCCATTTATGTTGGAGGATGCGACAGAAGAGTATCGCAATACGATAATAATGTGGGCCTTGGTTGTGCTTGCTATAGAGCTTTTAGTTATCGGCACCTACCTCTTCTTCGCCCTCCGCCTAAAGAAAAAACACGACCCCAAACTCGTCTACGAAATCTACCCCTGGGAAAAACTGGTCGCCTACATCGAAACCCGCCAGGACATCGGTCCCGGCTTGATGGCCACACACACGGTGCTCACCCTGGCGATTCCGAAGCCGGACGACCCGGAATCGGCCCTGGCCGCTGCCAGCATCAACGTCGGCCATGAAGCAGCCGGCCTGGCCCAGTGGGAGTGTATTCGCCAGTTTATGGAAAACGGCCCCGAGGCCTGCCCGGATCCGAAAGAGGACGAAACCCTGGCCCACTACAAAGCCAAGTGCAGACAAGCCCGCAAAGAGATGTCCCTGTTGCCCTGGCTGAGCAAGAAGGTGGGCGACTGGTTCTTCCAGCGTTACCTGGCTCACATCATCACCGAACGCCGCATCAAGACCCTGGCTCTGAAGAGCCTGCCAGAGGAACTGAAAGCCTGGTCCGCGCCTTTGCCCAAGGAACAGTGGACCAAACCATCCGAGGCACTATTGAGCCTGAATCAACAGCTCGCTCGTGCTTACGAACGTGGCCTGAAGTTTACCCAGATGGGGCCAGTGTCCGAATGGCAGGCAGTGCGTGAGGAGAAGCAGCAACAAAAGCGGGGGAGAGGGCGTTTTCGGGCCTGAGTTTCGCCCTAAACGAATCCATAAATCTTTATGTCCATTGCCACCAAGAATCCGTCACTCGCTCAGTCATCATCTGAACCAAACTGGGAAGCCGGGTGGCGATCCGGATTTTGAATCAGATAAGCTGCTCTTCTGGGCGAGTCAGAAGACTCACGGTACAAGCTAGACTGGAAGGATTCTATGAGTAACGCTGCCTCGCTTCAGTACGAAGACACCGCGTATCGTGGCAACAGAAAAAGCCCTGAACCTATTGCGCCATCTGGACAAAGTAAACTGTTCATAAATGGCTGGACCCAGGGTGGCCGGCCGCTTGCGAAAAGCAGCCGCTCTGGTGTTTTTCCACCCAAGGCTTTGGAAACCTGGTCGCCCGAAGTCATGGTGGAAGAGGATAATCTCAGGCGCCAGTTCGAGCAAGAAGCTGCCGAAGGCGGAGAGCCCTATAATCCAGCAGGCTGGATCAATGGGGGCAGCATAAGATATGCCACGCTTCCCAGGATCAGTTGGGCCCTGCTTTGGATGCGCCATGGTGGGCGATTCGCATCTACCTGGTTATTGGTGCCATTCATCCTAGCTATGTTGATGATGTGGTTTGAATTGGGAGCAAAAACTGAGTGGAGCACTTTCTGGTGGGAAGCTGTTTTTCCGTTCGTTGGTTATTTTTATCTACCGATGGCCATGTGTTGGGGGATCGGCTACCTCGTTGAAAAATACTTCCCCCACATCATCTACCGCCGCCCCAAAGGCCCCAAATGGGAGCTGAATCGTCGCACCGGCATGGTGACCCTCTACTACGATCCGGACACGGATGAGCGGGCAGGTGAGATCAGTGCCCAGGCGCCCTTCGATGAATGGGATGGTTACCTGGTTACCTTGCCGGATCGTCAGGGCAACCTCTGGTATCGACTGAACCTGGTACACAAAACTGAAGAGTGGGCCTTACCCCTGAACCAGTTGATGCCAGCCACCACTAACCGGGAAGACGTTCTGGCGTTCTGGCTGCTGATTTGCCGGTACATGGATGTCACCCAGCCACTGCCGGATATTCCGCTGTTTGAATCCTTCCGTCACCAGGATCCCCGCACGGTTCGCCATGACGAGAAAGCCGGTCGTAATCCCCGTTACTGGCGGGATATGAGCAAGCAGGAATACGAGCGGTTCAAGCAGGACAATCGACACAAACTGCACAACAACAAGTGGTGACAACTAACCTATGAATCATGAGCGAAACGCCAAATTCAGAACACTCACCATGCGCTGGTCCCTGCTGTTTTTTGTCGCCTTGTCTGCACTCCCGGCAGCCCACGCTGCCGTCTACCAATGGACAGACGCCAATGGCCAAACCCATTTCGGCGATCGCCCACCGGCGCAGGCGAGTTCCAGTGAAGTACGCGTGAATGCTGCCCCTGCACAGGCCGATACTGCCGCCCGTGAGCGGCATCAGAAAATGACGGAGTTCGTGAACCAGCAACAGCAGGAGCGGGAGGCGAGACAAGCGGCAGAAGCGAAGGCCCGGATGCAGGCCGAGCGACAATCAGAGGCCTGCCGTAAGCTTCACGCCCGCCTGAAGCATATGGAAAGTATCTCCACCTTCTACAACCTCAATGATAAAGGGGAGCGGGTGTTTGTCTCCGAAAAACAGAACCTGCAGATACGAGACCGGTTCCGGGCCAGTGTGCGCGAAAAATGCGGTGGCTAATCGCATCTTACGGCCGATGGCCCTCGGGTTGACGTTGATCAAGAGCGCTCTCAAGCCATAGGCATACAGTGAACTTAGGCACCAACAAAACCCAGGAGAACACTAGGAATGACCATCGAAAAGCATGATCTGTTGCACGAGCTTCCCGAGTCCAAGGAAGCCATTCACCAACTGAAAACCAGCAACAGCCACTTTGCCAAGCTGTTTGACGAGTACCATGATCTCGACCACGAGGTTCACCGCATCGAAACCGGTGTTGAGAACACATCAGACGAGTATCTGGAAGAGCAGAAGAAAAAACGCCTGCACCTGAAGGATCAGCTTTACACCATGATTCGTGAGCATGAGGCTTCCGTCGCGGGCTGATACCTACATTAAAGCCGGCCTGTAGGTTAGACTGACCGGCTTTAATTCAGCTTAAGGAGCCCAAAATGATCTGGACCGTATACCTTTCCGGCGAAATCCATACCGACTGGCGTGAGCAGATTGCTGCGGGTGCCGAGGCGGCCGGCCTGCCGGTTGAGTTCACCTCTGCCAATACCGACCACGAATCCAGCGACGCTGCGGGCGATTTCCTGGGCAAGCCGGAGAGCAACTTCTGGCGTGATCACCAGTCTTCCAAGGTGAACGCCATCCGCACCAAAACCCTGATTGAACAGTGCGACCTGGCGGTTATCCGTTTTGGCGACAAGTACAAGCAGTGGAACGCGGCCTTCGACGCCGGCTACTGTGCCGCCATGGGCACGCCATACATCACGCTGCATGATGAAGATATCGTGCACCCGCTCAAGGAAGTAGATGCAGCTGCCATGGCTTGGGCACAAACGCCGGAGCAGGTGGTTGAGCTGCTGAAGTACGTAACGGCCTGAGCAAAGAGTTTTTCGGAATACCTTCAACAGGATGTAAAAAGGGCAAAGGAACATGCCACTCTTCACGACCGGCAGTGTCAGGGCAGCAGCCCTGGCACTCAGCCTGCTTTTTCTTTCGTTACTTGCCACTTATCCGCCTCAGGCTAATGCGGGGCCTCCGGCCATTCCCCTGGCGAATGTCTATCACCCGGGTGTAAACCTCGAGGATTACTGGGTCAGTGAAAAGCTGGACGGTGTCCGGGCTTATTGGGATGGCGAGAAGCTCTGGTCCCGGGGCGGGCATGTGTATGCGGCGCCACATTGGTTTACGGCACAGTTTCCACGGCACCCCCTGGATGGTGAGCTCTGGAGTGGTCGCGGGCGCTTTGCCGAGCTTTCCGGTGTGGTGCGCAAGGCTCAGCCGGTGGACGAGGAATGGCGTCAGGTGAGGTTTCATGTGTTTGACCTGCCGCTGCCGGACACCGTGTTCGAGCGGCGTTACCGGCAGTTGAAGCAGCTTGTTGAAGGTTCTGGTTCACCGTACCTGGCCATGGTGGTGCAGCGCCCGGTCGCCAGCCATCCTGAACTGATGGCAGAGCTTGAACAGGTCGTGGCTGCCGGTGCGGAAGGCCTGATGCTCAAGCGCAGAAACAGCCGGTACCAGGCCGGCCGTTCAGATGATCTGCTCAAGGTAAAAACCCACGCAGATGCAGAGGCTGTAGTCACTGGCCACCTGCCGGGCAAGGGGAAGTACGAGGGGCTGATGGGATCGCTGGAAGTGGAGCTGGCCAATGGCCGCCGCTTTCGCCTTGGCACCGGCTTCAGTGATGTTGAGCGACACAATCCGCCGACTGTTGGCACGGTGATCACCTTCCGCTACCGGGGCGTCACGGCCACCGGCTTGCCCAGGTTTGCCAGCTTTCTACGAGTGCGAAATGATGAGCCGGAGGTGAGCCCCGATTAGGGCTCTACCGCCTTGCTGCTCTCGGCGAGCTCTTCCAGTGTGCTGTATTCACATTCCTGTTCGGCAACAAAGCTTCTGGCGGAATCGGTCAGGATGTTGTCATCCCGCATAAACCGGCGGCCCAGCAGTACCGGGTAGGCGAACTTGCCCCGGTCGGTGAGGGAAAACTGGGTTTCGTGCATCTTGCCGGCGATACAGAATTCCATTTTCACCACATGCCGGCGCTGGGAGGGTGCACCTTTGCGCTTGATCAGCACCGTGCGGTAAACCGGCCGCTCGAATTCCAGGATGACTTCGTCGTGTTCCAGCTCACCTTCGCTGGGCTGGTCTTCATGATCGCCCAGCGGGAGCTGGAAGCGCACCCATTCCTCGTTGTCTTTCTCGAAAGATTCCACGTTCACCGCATGCAGCGACGAGGTCTTGGCGCCGGTGTCCAGGCGCGCTTTCAGCCGGATGCCGGTTTCGCCCATCACCACCCATTCAATGAAACCGAGCACTTCCGGTTCGGCAGAGCTTTCTGGTTGGGGCTCGGCAAGGGCCGGGCTGGCTGAGAACAATAGGCTCGTCAGGGCGATGATGGCAAATCGCATAGGCTACTTCCTCTGGCTGCTCAGTGGACAACAGGCGCGCACGGCCGGTTTGGGTGGTACGGGCACAAAGACTAGCAGGATCAGGTGTCTGTCGCCCTTTCGAGCAGATTAACAAACGTTGAGCCACGGCACTCCGGTTTGCCCCGGGGCCGCATTCTGGCCCGAAAATGGCCAGTGCAAAGCACCGCCAAGGGCGTACACTGGAAGGATACACGGGAGATAACCATGGTGTCTGTTCCTTCCGCTGGGCGAGTCCAGCAACACATTTCAGCCATCGCCAGCGGCTTTCTGGGTGACTGGCTGGAGCACCGGGGCAACGCACTGGCGGTGCCGATGACGGTGTTTGCCGACGGCGAGCCGCTGGATCTTCTGAACCCCCGGCCCGCTGCGCCGGGCAGTGTGCTGTGCCTGTCCATCCATGGCTTAATGGAGCTGGAATCAGTATGGGATTTTCCGGGCCAGCCAGGCGAGCACTATGGCTCCCGGCTGGCTGAACGGTTAGGGAATGCCTCGGCACTCAAGCTCCGTTTCAATTCCGGTCGGCCCATCTATCGCAATGGCCAGGACCTGGCCGCGCTGCTGGAGCGGCTGGTCAGCAACTGGCCGGTACCGGTAACACGCCTTGTCCTGCTTGGCCACAGTATGGGCGGCCTGCTGATTCGCAGTGCCTGTCATTACGGGGCGGAAAATGATGATAGCTGGGTCCGGCTGAACCCGGACTGCGTGTACATCGGCTCGCCCCACGACGGTTCCTGGCTGGCAGTCGGTGCCCACAAGGCCGCCGGCTGGCTCAACCGGGTGCCCCGGGATTACCTGAAGGTGGTGGGCGAGGTGATCGACCTGCGCAGTGAAGGCATTCGCAACCTGTCACGGGGCGAGGTGTTTGAACCGGGCACGGCGCACCAGCCGCTGTTAGCCGGCGCCCGGCATTATGTGATCAGCGGCCTGCTGGCCAGGGGTGAAGAGCACCTGGTGAATGCCTTGTTTGGCGATGCGCTGGTGCATGAGGCCAGCGCCCGGGGTGCCAGGCAGCCGGGCTGGCAGCTGACCGGCACAGCGAATTTTCCGGGGGTGGATCACATCCGCCTGGCCCATCATTCAGCCGTAGCACGGCAACTTGAGGAGTGGCTGGTATGAAACCAACCCATAGCAATGCCCATTGGTGGCTCGGCGTGGCAGACCTGCTGGCCCATGGCGTGCAACACGGAGCGGTCAAGCTGCAACGGATTCACCTTTCGGTGGCGGATGAGAGCTTTCGGGTGCTGGAAGCCATTCCCGCAACCCGGCACAGCAGTCGCATCGTGCGTGTCTGCCACCACGAAATATCCCGCCTGAGCTATACCGGCTTGTCGCTGGCCGGGCGGGCAGCCGCCGGACTGGCCGCCAGGGCCGCTGCGGGTCATGTCCGGAAACATGACCTGAATGTGAATAATTCTTAGTACGGTTTTAACCCAAAACGCGAAATTTCCCCGGTAGGGTAGGTTCACGCAATCGGGAACGAGTCGTCCCGGTTGTTCGTTTCGACGAATGGAAACCTGACCACAGAGGAAAACGCGTTATGAGCTACAAAGCCAGTTTTGCGTGTGCCACCGTTCTGAGTGCTGCTGTATTCACCGCCCCGGCCGTCTGGGCGCAGGACAGCGTCAGCCGTGATCAATCCGGCCCCTACATCAGCGGTAGCTACGGGGGCTACAAGTCCCACGGTGGCGAGTTCGAGGATGAGAACGACTTGCTGGGTGCTGCCCTGGGTTACCAGTTCAACGAATTCTTCGCCCTGGAGGCCGAGTACATCGATTTCGGCAACTTCGGTGATGACGAGGTAGA
Source organism: Marinobacter sp. P4B1 (assembly GCF_001447135.1). Classification (NCBI taxonomy): domain Bacteria; kingdom Pseudomonadati; phylum Pseudomonadota; class Gammaproteobacteria; order Pseudomonadales; family Marinobacteraceae; genus Marinobacter; species Marinobacter sp. P4B1. The sequence continues at coordinate 680,365 of NZ_LLXM01000015.1, read as the reverse complement.
GGGCAAGCTTAAAGGTGCCGGCCTGAGTGCCATTGGCCGCCTGCCGCTGACCAACAGTTTCGGTGTGTATGCCAAGGCAGGTGCCTTTGCCTCGGCGTTTGATGTAGACGCTTTCGATGAAAGTGAAACCTACGATGAAGTAAACCCGTATGTCGGTGCCGGTGTGGATTTCCGGGTGACCGAGCAGCTGACAGCGTTCGCCGAATACAACCGCTACAACGTGGATATTGATGAAGACGACTTCAACGGCCAGGTGACCAATGACGGCCCGGACTTCGATACTGGCCGGGTGGGCCTGAAGTTCCAGTTTTGAGCCGCCTGAAACCAAAAAGCGCAGCCCGGCGAGGCTGCGCTTTTTGCGTTTAAGGAACCTGGATTACTGCTGGTTTTCCAGCTCACCAAAGGTGTCGGCAAACAGCGCCGTAGACAGGTAGCGCTCGGCGGAATCCGGCAGGATCACCACAATGTTCTTGCCCTGGTGCTCCGGCTGTTTGCTTACCCGGACGGCTGCCGCTACTGCAGCTCCGCAGGAGATGCCGCACAGAATCCCTTCTTCTTTCATCATCCGGTGTGCCATGGCCATGGCGTCTTCGTTGCTGATGGCTTCAACCTGGTCCACCAGGTCCATATCCAGGTTGCCCGGAATAAAGCCTGCGCCAATGCCCTGGATTTTATGGGGGGCCGGCTTCGGGTCCTGGCCGCTGCGTACCTGGGTGATGATCGGCGAATCGGTGGGCTCCACGGCTACGGTGGTCACAGCCTTGCCCTTGGTCTGTTTGAGGTAGCGGGAAACACCGGTCAGGGTGCCACCGGTGCCCACGCCGGAAACAAAGATGTCCACTTCGCCGTCGGTGTCGTTCCAGATTTCCGGGCCGGTGGTGTCTTCATGGATGCGCGGGTTGGCCGGGTTCTCGAACTGCTGGGGCAGGAAGTGGTTGTCCGGGTCTGCCGCTACCAGTTCTTCCGCCCTGGCAATGGCGCCGGCCATGCCCTTGGCGGGTTCGGTCAGTACCAGGTCGGCGCCCAGGGCTTTCAGCACCTTGCGGCGTTCAAGGCTCATGGAGGCAGGCATGGTCAGTACCAGCTTGTAACCCCGGGCGGCTGCCACGTAGGCCAGGGCAATACCGGTGTTGCCGCTGGTGGGCTCAACGATAGTCATGCCGGGCTTCAGAACGCCGCGTTTTTCCGCATCCCAGATCATGGCGGCGCCAATGCGGCACTTGACGGAATAGGCCGGGTTGCGGCCTTCAATCTTGGCCCAGATGGTGGCGCCGTCGTTCACCCTGTTCAGCCTTACCAAGGGGGTGTTGCCGATGGAAAGGGAATTGTCGTTATAGATGCGTGCCATGGTTTGCTCCTGGTGTCTGATAAGATCTGCAGATCCTACCCCTACAGGTCTGGCCAAGGCCAGACTGTGAGCGGGCATATTCAGAACCAAACGGAGTAAGGTTATGAACGAAACCCCCTTCGACTGGGCACAGAGTCCGGCTGCGGTCTGGCGTCGCCACCGTTCGGGCCTGCGGGCCATTCGCCGGCTGGATCCGATCAGCTGGGACGATCTCACCGGCATCGCGCGACAAAAACAGGCCCTGGCCCGCAATACCGAGCGTTTTCTGGCCGGTGAGCCGTCCAACAACGCACTGCTCTGGGGCTCCCGGGGTACCGGCAAGTCGTCGCTGGTTAAAGCCCTGCTGAACCGATACCGGGACCGGGGGCTGCGGATGATCGAGGTGGACAAGGACGACCTGGTGAACCTGCCGGAAATTGTCGATGACATCTGCGACCTGCCGTATCGGTTTGTGATCTTCTGCGATGACCTGTCGTTCGATGTGGGGGAGTCCGGTTACAAGGCGCTGAAGAGCGTGCTGGAAGGCTCGCTGGAGTTACCGCCGGAGAATGTGCGGGTGTATGCCACCTCCAACCGCCGGCACCTGATGCCGGAGTTCATGAGCGACAATGTGAAAAGCGAAGTGCGGGATGGCGAGTTGCATCCGGCGGAGGCTATCGAGGAGCAGGTGTCGCTGGCCGACCGCTTTGGCCTGCAGCTGTCGTTCTATCCCTTCTCCCAGGATATCTACCTGCAGGCGGTGGATGCCCTGTTCCCGCAAGTGGCAGACCGGGAGCAACTGCATATCGAAGCGGTGCGCTTTGCCACCGGCAAGGGCGTACGCAACGGCCGCACCGCCCAGCAGTTTTTCCGCCAGTTTGCCGGCGACCCCCGGTTCACCTGAGGCCGGCTACTGCCGGCGGGCCATCTTGATAAACCGGTGGTGAATCATGCGGATGCCGATGAACACCAGCACCATCACCACCGGAATGGCAACGCCCAGCACCAGCGAGTGATTAAAGGCTACGCCGGCCTCGCGCAGGGTATCCAGTGCCAGCTTCAGCAGGCCGATCAGGTAGTAGGAAATGGCCACCACCGAGAAGCCTTCCACGGTGTGCTGCATCATCAGCTGGATGCGCGAGCGCCGGTCCATGGAGCTGAGCAGTTGCTGGTTCTGGCTCTGGATGGCCAGTTCCACCCGTGTGCGCATCATATCCGAGGCCCGGTCTACCCGGCGCGACAGGTCTTCCAGCCGTTCACCCACGGCCTCACAGGTTTTCACCGCCGGGGTCAGGCGCCGGGTCATGAACTCGGTGAGGGTGAGGTGTCCGGACACTTCGTCTTCCCGCAGTTCTTCCAGCCGGGTCAGTACCAGCCGGTGGTAGGCCCGGGTGGCGGAAAAGCGGAAGGTGGAATGGGCCCGGAACGCTTCAATGCGCGAGGCAATGTTGGTCAGCTCCGCCAGGATCTTTTGTTCGTCCAGGGTTTCGTTGTCGGCCAGTGACTGGGTGATGTTTACCAGTTGCTGATCCATGTCGTTCAGGGCCGGGGTGATTTCCCGGGCCAGGGGCAGGGCCAGCAGCGACATCAGCCGGTAGGTTTCGATTTCCATCAGGCGCTGCACCAACCGGCCCAGCTGGCTGTCTGACATGCTGTGGTTAAGCACCATAAACCGCCCGAAATGGTCGCTGTGCAACTGGAAGGTGCCCAGAATCCGCGCCGCCCCTTCCTGCGGACTGCTGCCCACCAGGCGCATGCCTTCAAAGTGTTTACGCATGAACGCCAGCTCGTTGCGTGCGCTTTCAGACGATGGCCGTACTTCCACATGGAAGGCCCCTACCACCGTGCCTTCGAGTTCGTTCAGCCAGCCGTCCGGCAGCAGGCTGATGCCGGTTTCGGCAAACGGATCGGCATCGGAGTCCCGCAGGTTGGTGAAGGTGTAGGTGGTGAACTCCATGTGCACTTCCCGGCGGATGCGCAGCGGGCCGAAATCCTGTTCATAGCAACTGACTTCCTGTTCCGGCCAGTGTTCGCCCAGCAACCGGTGCAGGTTCTGCAGGTGGCGGAACTGGCTTTGCCGCTGGGCCGGGGTGGTCTGCAGGGCAATCTGGGTAACCCGGGCGCGTGAAGGCAGCACCTGGAACGGCCGGGAATGGAGCTCCTGGTACAGATCGGCCCGGAGCGGGTGGAAATCCAGGGAGCGTGGCTGGGAGGTCACGGAGTTGTCCTTGGTTATGCTGGTTGTACAGGGATGATAACGCGGAAGCACACGCCGTCAATTCCGTTATGGTGCTGGTTGAAGGCTTCCACCTTACCACCATGGTAGTCGGCAATCAGTCGGACAATCAGCAGACCCTGGCCCAGGTGGCCTTCGGCCTTGCCTTCCCGTCGGGTGACAAAGGCACCGAAGATATCCACACCGGCGGTTTCCGGCAGCTGTGAGCATTCGTTGAAGACATCCAGCTGGTAGTGGTCCGTTCGATGTTGCAGGCGTACCTCGATGTTGCCCTGTTCCGGGGTGAAATCCCGGGCGTTATCCACCAGCTTGTCGAGCATTTGCACCAGCATTTCCGGGTTGCCCAGCAGGGGGCAGCCATTGGGCGGTCCCTGATAGTGAATCCGGTGCCGGTCATCCAGCTGTTGGTAGGCAGCACAGGCCTGGCTGGCGACCTCGGCCAGGTCAAAGGGTTCTTTGTCGGCCTGGTCAAAGCTCTGTTCCAGCCGGGCTGCTTCGCTCATGCTCGTGAGAATGCGGCGCAGGCGTTCGGTGGCGGCGGAAGCCCGCTCCAGGTATTCCCGGCGCTCGGTTTCCGACTGGCTGTGGGCCAGGTTCTCCAGCGAGGAGCGCACCACCGCCACCGGGGTTTTCAGCTCGTGGGACAGCCGGCGGGAAAAACTTTCCAGGTATCGGTTATAGCTTTGCAGGCGGTCGACCATCTGGCCGAAGTGCTGCTGCAGCTGGCCCAGCTCATCGCCGGATCTTGGCACAGGCACCGGGCCGAGGATGCGGCCGTCGTCATCCACACTGGCACTCACCAGCCGCTGGAGGCGGGTTATGCGCCACGACAACCAGCTGGCATAGCCCAGCAACACCAGCATCAGTGCCAGGATGATCAACAGGGAGCGGGCCAGGACACTGCCGAGGGCCGAGCCGGAAACACTCAGCAGCTGGTCCAGGGATTGCTCCAGCAGCAGTGACCGGCCATCGAACAGGGGGTGTGCCGTGGCCAGCCACAGGGAGTCGTCCGGGTGTTTCACCAACCCGTTGTCGGGTACTTGGCGGCTGTTCAGCTGGAAGTCGGCACCGGTCAGCATCAGCGGTTCTGGCTGATACCAGCGCACGAGCGCGCGCAGGCCGTTCAGGATGACGGTATCCAGGATTTGCCCGGGCGAGAGGTTCTCGAAATCGGCGTTATCCCGGCCCTCCCGGCTGGCACTGGCGGTTATCCAGCCGGCAGGCTCAGTGATGGTGACCTGCTGTCCCGGCCCCAGTTGCCGGCCAAGGGCTCGTTCCAGAACCCGGTGTGGATAAACCAGTGCCGGCAGCGGCTCGGTCCCGGTGCCGGCCAGGCTTGCCCCGGTGTCGCTGCGGGCCACCCGAAAGCCCAGACGGCTGCCCTGGGCGGGCAGGGGCATTCGCACTTCCAGCTGCCAGCTGTTGGTGCGGATACGCCAGGTGGCATGCACCCGGTAATCCCGGCGCTCCGGCTCACTGGCGGTGGTGGCCCGCGCTTCATCCGGTTTTATGTGCCAGGTGCGTGGGTCGGCGGGTTGTTCCAGGTCGCTGGCGGGGGCCTGCAGCCAGAGCTCGAAGCGGTCATAGGGCTGCTCTGGCCGGGCCGGGTTGAAGGGTGTCAGTGAGTGTTGCTGAACATCCGTTAACAGGTATAGGTAACGATCGTCGGCCGCTGCCTGCCAGCGCAGTTGTGGCTCGTTGTCGCTGGTTGCGGCGCTTTGCCAGGGTTGCCGGTGGTCCTGGTCTTCATAGCTGGGCCAGACAAAGGTGTCGCCTGCCGTCTGCACGGGGCGGGCATACGCCACCGGGTCGCCGGCAATGGCCGGCTGCCCCAGCAGCAGGTCGTCGGCCAGCTCGGTCAGCCGGGTGCTCTGGGTTTGCAGCTGCTGCAGGGTTTGCTGGCGCAGTGCCGTGTCCAGTTCCAGTACAAAACTTAGGCCGGCCCAGGGGATCAGCAGCATCAGCAGGCTCGCCAGGAACAGCTGGCGCTTCAGGCTCAAGGGTTACACCTCACGGGCATTCCAGCGGTAGCCCATGCCGTAGGCGGTCTGGATGCCATCAAAGGTTTCGTCCAGTTGAATAAATTTGCGCCGGATGCGTTTGATGTGGGAAGTCACCGTGTTGTCGTCCAGCACGGTGCTGGCGGCTTCCATCAGCTGGTCCCGGGTGCGGACATGGCCGGGGTGCTGGACCAGTGCGTGCAGCATCCAGAATTCGGTCACTGTCAGGTCCACCGGCTGGCCGTTCCAGGCGATGGTCATGCGGTCTACATTCATGGTCATCCGGCCCCGGTGAATCACTTCGTCCGGCTTCTGCAGGGCTTCGGCCCAGGCCTCGGCCCGGCGCAGCAGGGCGGTGATGCGGGCCAGCAGGTGATCCAGGCTCATGTCCTTGGTCACGTAGTCGTCGGCGCCAAGGCGCAGGCCGTGCACCGAGTCGATGTCGCTGTCCCGGGCGGTCAGGAAAATAATCGGCAGGGTGGCCGACAGGGCCCGCAAATCCTGGCACAGGGTAAAGCCGCCTTCGGGTTCGTCGCCCAGGCCTACATCGATAATGGCCAGGTCTGGCAGGCTCTGGCGCAGCACCTGCCAGGCGGAGGGCCGGTCACCATAGGCGGATACCCGGTAGCCCCGGCGTTCGAACGCGGCCCGGTAGTTGTCGCGGATACCGGCCTCGTCTTCTATCAGAACAATGTGTTTTTTCATGGCTGTGTGTTTCACCGGAATGTGTAGCCATTAAACCACGCTCAAGGGCTGGTACAAGTTGTGCCGGCCCGATTGCCATAATTCATCATTTTTTGTCGCCGGCCTGCCCGTTTCTGCCACGGCGGCGCCCGTTCCGGCTGTTGCAATGGCATCACCAACTTCCACTAAAAAGGATGCCGTGATGATGTTGCTGTCGCTGCTTGCCAACCCGGCCGTGCGGGCCGACCTTTATCCGCAAACGACCCGCACCGCTCGCCCGCTGATCAACAAACGCCGGTGGCTGCGCTGTGCCGAAGGTGTCAGCCTGTGGCTGGCGGTTCTTTTGATGCTGTTTGTCCATCCGCTGTATGCCGAGGCCAGTGACCGGCAAGCCGGGCAAGCTGAGGAAGCCGGCCAGCTTTACCTGGTCGACAGCCAGGGCAACCGGCAGCAGCCGGCACTGGTTCTGGACAGTGAGTTTCAGGTGCGGGTGTCCGGCCTGCTGGCGGAGACCACGCTTACCCGGGAATTCCGCAATACCAGTGACTCATGGCACGAAGGCATTTTCGTGTTTCCGTTACCGGAACAGGCCGCCGTATTCGGGTTGACTATGACCGTGGGTGAACGCCGGATTGTCGGGCGTATCGAGCCCCGGGCCAAGGCCCGGGAAACCTATGAGAAAGCGAAGTCTGCCGGCCAGCACGCCGCCACGCTGGAGCAGCAGCGCCCCAATCTGTTTACCAGCCGGGTGGCCAATATCCCGCCCGGTGAAACCGTCCGGGTGGAGGTTCGCTACCAGCAACCGGTGAGCTATCGCCACGGCGAGTTCGAGTTGCGCCTGCCCACCACGCTCACGCCCCGTTACATGCCGGGTGAATCACTTATCGAGACAGCAACGCAGTGGCAGGCGGGCTGGGCCACGGCCACCACGCAAGTGCCGGATGCTGCGGAGATCAGCCCGTTCACGGTGCGGGCGGCTGATGTAGATGAGCGCAGCCACCGGGCCCGGATTGAGCTGGCCATCGACAGTGGATTCCCGCTGGCCGGGGTAACCAGCCCCAGTCACAGCCTGGTGACCGAGGCCGACGGCGGCCGGGTGGTGGTGCGTCCGGAAGCCCGGGAAGTGCTGATGGATCGTGACCTGATTGTGCGCTGGCGGCCGTTAACCGGCCGGGAACCGGCTGCGGCGGTGTTTCACCAGCAGTGGCAGGGTGAGGATTTTCTGATGGCGATGATATTGCCCCCGGACGCCACCGGCCCGGTGTTGCGCCGGGAGCTGTTGTTTGTGATTGATACCTCCGGGTCCATGGCAGGAGAGTCCATTGTCCAGGCCCGTTCGGCACTGCTGAAAGGTCTGGATAGCCTGCGCCCGGGGGACTATTTCAACGTTATTCAGTTCAATTCCCAGGCCCACAGCCTGTTTGCCCGCCCGGTGCCGGCCGAGGGCCATTACCTGGCCCGTGCGAGGCGGTATGTGGAAGGCCTGAACGCCAACGGCGGCACAGAAATGGCCGGCGCGCTGTCACTGGCGATGGCGATGGAACAAGCGCCGGCAGAAGGACTGGTGCAGCAGATGGTGTTTATCACCGACGGTGCCGTAGGCAATGAATTGGCGTTGTTCGAGCGGATCCGTACCGGCCTTGATGAACGAAGGTTGTTCACGGTGGGCATCGGCTCGGCCCCTAATATGCACTTTCTGCGCGAAGCGGCCCGCTGGGGCCGTGGCGAGTTCACAGCCGTACACAGCGCGGGTGAAGTGAATCGTGCCCTTAACGGCCTGTTTGCGGCCATGGAAGCCCCGGTTATGAGTGATCTGGGCGTGCGCTGGCCCACCGGTGGCAATCCGGTGGAAACGGTGCCCGCCAGGCCCGGTGACCTGTTTCAGGGCAGCCCGCTGGTACAGGTGGTGCGCGGTGTGCCTGCCGGTGGTGAGCTGGAGGTCTCCGGCCGCCTGGCCGGCGACCGGCCCTGGAATATCCGCCTTGATCTGGGCAGTGCGGCTCCGGCCAGCGGCCTGAACCGCCAGTGGGCCCGGGGCCGGATTGACGAGCTGATGGATGCCGCCCGCCTGCAGGGTGAAGCGCCGGATGAGCCGGCGATCGTGGCGTTGTCGGTGCAGCACGGGGTGATGTCGCCGTTCACCAGTTTTGTGGCGGTCGAGGAGCAACCGGCCCGACCGGCGGAGGCGAAGCTGGACACCGAGGCGGTTCCCACCTTGCTGCCAGCAGGTAGCCGGGACGGCATGTTGCGTTACCCGCAAACCGCCACCGCCTGGCCGTTGCTGGCAGCACTGGGCCTGTCCGGATTGATGCTGGCACTGGCCATGTTGCTGCTGAACCGGAGGCCAGCATGATGAACCGCCTGCTATTGCTGTTGTTTGGTGCCTCCGCCACCGTGTTGATGTTCGGCCTGTGGATTCCGTTCAAGGCGCTGGTAGCCCAGGAGCTGCTGGCACTGGCCTGGGCCGAAACCCAGGCGCGGCAAGTGGAAGCCCGGCCCTGGCCCTGGGCCGATACCTGGCCGGTGGCCAGGCTGGAGTTGCCGGAGCTGGGGGTGTCGATGATTGTGCTGGAGGGCCTGCACGGAGAAAGCCTGGCATTTGGCCCGGGGCGGATGGTCACCGGGGAGCAGGGGCCGGTGATTCTGGCTGGCCACCGGGATACCCATTTCCGGCCCCTGGAGCACCTTGAGCAGGGCCACCGGGTGCAGCTGCAGGGCCAGGACCAGCAGTGGCAGCAGTATCAGGTAACCGGAACCCGGGTGGTGGACAGCAGAACAGAGTCCATCGATACCAGCACCTTCGGCCCGGATACCCTGCTGCTGGTAACCTGTTACCCGTTTGATGCGCTCGATGCCAACGGCCCGCTGCGTTTCGTGGTGGAGGCAAAACCGGTTAACAGACCGGTACAAAAGGATACTGTTGCCGCCCTCTGATTTTGGCGTACACTTGTGCGCCAAAATTTCGAGTAACGGTAAAGCTGTATGGCAGTCGCAAGAAAAATCCTGGCCTGGCTGAGTGTTCCGCTGATTTGCATGCTGGCCCTGATTGGCTACATCGCACGGCCTTTCAACCCGGATAACAACCGTTTGCTGGCATGGACACTGGCCCGTGTGGGGCGCTGTCTGCTGGGTATGAAGCGCCCTTTGTATGGCGCCGAAAACATGCCGCAAGACCGGCCCACGGTAATCATCGCCAACCACCAGCAGAACGATGACCTGTTCGTGGTGGGCGACCTGCTACCGCCGCGCACTGTGGCGGTGGGCAAGTCCTCACTGGTGTGGTTGCCGTTCTTCGGCCAGGTGTTCTGGCTCGGCGGCAACATCATCCTCAATCGCGGCCGATCCCATAAAGCCGTGGCAGCCATGCAGGCTACCAGTGATGCTATCCGCAATGACCGCAAAAGCATCTGGGTGTTTCCTGAAGGCACCCGTAGCCGTGGCCGGGGGCTGGGCAGCTTCAAAAAAGGCGCTTTCCACACGGCTATTGCCGCCGGAGCCCCCATCACCATGGTGTGTGCCGGCGAGTATCACGGCCAAACCCGTGGCTGGGCCGGCCGCCGGAAACCGGTGCCGGTACATATCCTGCCGCCGGTAGAAACCACCGGCCTGACCCGTGACGATGTGCCGGAGCTGATGGCCCGGTGTCACCAGCAGATGGCAGACGCCATCACAGCCCTTGGCCACCACCCCGGAACTGCTTGAATGCCCGCCCGAAACAGGGCAGTCTTCTGGCAGGATTGAACAGCACAAAAGGGGAATGGATAAATGAGCTTTATCTGGTTTCTGATTATTGGTGGTTTGGCCGGCTGGCTGGCAGGCCTGATCATGAAGGGTAAAGGTTTCGGGGTACTGGCCAATATCGGTATCGGTATTGTCGGCTCGGTGATCGGCGGTGTGCTGTTCAGCATGCTGGGCCTGGCGGTAAAGAGCATGGTCGGTGAGCTGGTGACAGCCACGGTGGGTGCTGTGTTGCTGCTGGCTGTGGTCAACAAAATCAAGCAGGGCTGACATGATCGTACCCGTAACCGCAGTCTTCGCGGCCGTTATCGGCCTGTTGTTGCTGGTGCTCTCGGGCCAGGTGGTGAAGTACCGGCTCAAGTACCGCATGGGTCTGGGGGTGAATGACGACCCGGAGTTTGAAGCGGCGGTGCGCGCCCACGCCAACCTGGTGGAGTACGCGCCGGTTGGCCTGATCATGCTGGCCATTGCCGAGTTGAACGGTGTCGCCAGCGGCCTGGTCTACTGGACCGGTATGGCATTAGTGGTCGGGCGAATCCTGCATGCCTGGGGCATGATCAACGGCAAGGGTGGCCCCCACAAGGCCCGTATGATCGGTATTTTGCTGACCTGGCTGGCGATCCTGGTGGCGGCGTTGTTGCTGCTGTGGAATGTCTGGCAGGTATACGGCTGAGCCGGATAGCTGTCTAAGAAACGGGGCCCTCGAGGCCCCGTTTCTGTTTACGGCGCGTGACGTTTCAGAGGGCCTGGGCCATATCCACGGTAAGATACTCCAGTTCCACCCGCCGGTTGGCTGCGTGGTCTTCCGGCCGGGTCAGGGGGCGTTCGGCGCCCCAGGTGGTCATCAGGATAGCACTTTGCGGCACGCCCTCCTGAATCAGCAACCGGGCTACAGCGTTGGCACGCAGCCTGGCCAGGAAGCGGTTGTACTCGGGTGAACCAAAGTTGTCGGTATGGCCGTGGATTCTGACCCGTACACCGGGGTGGTTTTTCAGGTAGGCGGCATGCTGGCGCATAATGGCAGCATCGCCGGCGTCAGGCACATGTTTGTTAAAGCCATAATGGAACCGGGTGCGGTGAGGGCGGCCGGCTTCTGTCCCCAGCGAATCTGCCATTACACCGGAGAGCAGGGCGGCCCGGGCGAGCATTTCGGGGTTGTCCAGAACGAGTACGGTCATGTGCAGTATCCTTGAGTCCAGTGTCAGGTTCTTCTTGTTATTGCCGTTTCACTATTCAGTTATAGAGCAATAACAACAATTGGCTAATGGTCGATAGCCCCTGACGGGGTTGTTGGTCACCGATTGAATGGCATTTGTGTGACCTGGTGATGACATTACACCGCGAAAAGAAGGCCCCGCTGTGGTAAAAAACAGCTTTTCAGGGACAGATTATGATGAATTGTGACCGCCCATGCTGATTATCCCCGCCGAGAACGCCATTAACTGGAAACGCCCACCCTGGGTAACCCTGGGCCTGATGATGGCCTGTGTCATGGTGTTCCTGTTCTATCAGGGAGCAGACGACCGCAAGCTGGACGCAGCGATCGAGCAGTACCTCGATGGCAACCTGCTGGCACTGGAAGCGCCCGCCTACGAAGACTACCTGCAGCGGGAAATCCGCTTCGAAGGCGACCAGCAGAGTGTGCTGGAGCTGCAGGAGTTCCAGGCACTGAGGGAGCAGGATGAACAAGGCTGGCAGGCGGTTACCCTGCTGTTTGACCGGGACTATTACCAGTACCTGCAAGACAATCGTGACCTGATCTGGTCGGTAGCCGAGCGCAACCAGTGGTCGGAGCAGCGCGGTGCCATTGAGGAGCAGTGGATCAGCCGCATGAGCGCCTTCCAGCTGGGGCTGGTGCCGTCTGACTTGTCGCTGTATACCCTGATCACCTACCAGTTTCTGCACGGCGGCTGGGGCCACATCATCGGCAACCTGCTGTTTCTGTTCCTGCTCGGTTTTACCGTGGAGCGGGCGCTGGGCCCGGGCAAATTCCTGGTGGCCTACCTGGTGTGCGGCGCCCTGTCCGGGTTGGTATTTACCGGGTTTTCCATGGGCAGCCAGATCCCGCTGGTGGGCGCATCCGGTTCCATATCCGGGCTGATGGGTATGTACGTGGCCATTTATGGCCTGCAGAAAATCCGGTTTTTCTACTTCCTGGGTGTGTACTTCAACTACTTCCGGGCGCCGGCCATTGCCATGCTGCCGGTGTGGCTGGGCAAGGAGATCTACGATTACTGGTTCGCCGGAGCTACCGGTATTGCCTACATGGCCCACGCCGGCGGCCTGCTGGCGGGGGCTGCGCTGGTCTGGCTGTTGGGCAAGAGCTGGTTGCAGGTAAAAGAAGAGTTCTTCGAGCCGGAACCGGAGCAGCAAGACGAGCAGTTTACCCGGGGGTATGCCCAGGCCATGGCCAGTGTTGGCCGCATGGAATTCGACCTGGCCCGGCGCCAGTTCGAGGCTTTACGGGAAAACTATCCGGACAGAACGGTATTGCTGGAGCACCTGTACCAGCTGGCCAAGTTGCGCCCGGACCTGCCGGAATACCGGGACCTGGCCCGAACCCTGATGGCCGATGCCATGAACCGGCGGCAGCCAGAACAGATGCTGGACGTCTGGAACGAGTACCTCAGCAAGGGCGAAGCCCACCACCCGCTGGCGGTGGAAGACCATAACCGGGTGCTGTTCACCAGCCTGAAAAACCACGACCTGAAAGCCGCTGAAAAGGCCTTCGAACGCATGCGCCTGAAGGCCGAGCCGGATATGGTGCAGGAAGCCTGCCGGTTACTGCTGGCCGAGTTCGAAAAGCTGCAGATGGAACCCAAGGCCCGGCATTACCGGCAGTTGTTAAGGGGCTAGTCCGGCACCTGAAAGCTCGCTTTCGGCCCTTTCAAAGGCTGCCGGTTGCGGGCCTGTTCCAGCCACACCTCAATATCCTGGTGCACCGGATGGCCGGCGCATCGCTTCTGGATAAACGCCAGGAATGCGCTGGCCTTCTCCCATTGCTGAAGGCCATTGGCCAGGGCCTGGGCCACAATCAGGTAGGCCGGCGCCAGCTGGTCACTGTTCGGGAAGCGTTTGTGGAAGTCCTGCAGCAGGCGGATAGCCGTTTTCGGGTGGCCCCGGTGATACAGGGTGGTGGCACAGGTTACTGCCAGTTCCGGGTCTTCGAGCTTGAAGCCGGGCTCCAGCGTCTGCAGGGTTTCTACCAGCCGGTTCAGCCCGTCACCGTCCTGCCGCGCGGCCAGCCAGGCCATGATTCTGGGGTGGAACCGGTACAGCTCCCGGGCATCGTTCCGGGCGGTCAGCAGCTGGTATAACTGGCCGACGCGCACCGGGTTATCCCGGTCATTCTTCAGGGCTTCCAGCAGCATGCTGTGTACCCGGTCGTAGTTGCCGTCTTTCAGGTTCATGTCCAGGTCGGCATCAAACCGGCTGCTGCGATCCCGCTGGTGGTTTTCGGTTATACCTTCCCCATCCTGCAAGTCTGACGCAAAGCCCAGTTCCTCTTGGTACTGGAACAGCAGGTATCCGAGCATGTGGAACAGAATCAGGGTGAAGGTACTGTTCAGAAAGCCCGCTAGGGGTTGCGCTACCCACATGGGGAAGTGGTTGACGGCAAAGTCCTGGGCTGCACCGGAGGCCAGGGTCAGCAGAATCAGGTAGCCATAAAGCAGGAAGTAGGGGGTGCCGATTCGGGAGATCAGTACCGCCAGGTTCATGGGGTTTACTGCGGCACCCACCGACCGCTCCATGGCCAGCACCATGATGCTGGCGGGCAGGGCCAGTACCGCAAAGGCCAGTGCCAGCATCATCAGGATCGGCCCGCCGATCATGGCGGCGGCGCCCACAAGGCCGCCCATCAGCACAAACACCAGTAGCTGCAGAATCACGATATTGAACCCGCTGCCGGTAAAGGCAACGGCCACGGGTGGTGGCTTGAGGTGGCCTTCGGCGGTGTGGTTGATCACCGCGTAGGTGTACTTGAACAGGGCCAGTGCCAGCACAATCCAGATCAGCAGGCCGATCAGGTTGGGTGGTGCAATCAGCGGCACCAGGGTGCAGATGGCGATGACGATCAGCGGGTCAGTATGGAACGGGTAGCGGAAAAACGCGCCTACCCGTTGCCAGAAAGGTACCACTTCAGTGGCGGCGCCCAGATAACGCATGGCTTTGCTGCAGCGGGGGCACAGTGCCCGGCGCTGGCGGGTGTCGGCATCGGGCATACAGCGGGTGCAATAATGCAGCTGGCATTCACCGCAATGCCACTTGGCGGGCTCACCCGGGTGGTAATGACAATCGTGCTTCACGGAGAGGATCCTGGTCCGTCAGAAAACAGGCGCTAATGATGACAGAACTGGCAGGGGGTCGCAGCCATTGTGTTCACACTGCGGCGCTCTTTATGGGCAGATGCAGGTATCGGCAGCTCAGGCTGCGGTTACCCGGTTCTTGCCGCCGCGCTTGGAGTCGTACAGCAGTTGGTCTACACGGTCCAGAATGCTGGTGGGCGTGTCCTCGTTCCGGGATTCGGTTACGCCGATCGACAGGGTTACCTGGCCAATCTCGTCGAAAACCTGGCTGGCCAGGGCGATACGGATACTCTCGGCAATAACGGTTGCTTTCTCAAGCCCGCAGAAAGGCAGCAGCACGATGAACTCCTCGCCACCCCAGCGCACGGCCTTGTCGGTTTTGCGGATTTCTTTTTCCAGTACACCGGCAACGCATTCGATCACATCGTCACCCCGGTTGTGGCCAAAGGTGTCGTTAACCGCTTTGAAGTCATCGATGTCTGCCATCAGGATGCAGAATGGTGAGCTGTTTTCCTGGGCTTTAAGTAACGACAGGTCCAGTTCGATCTCGCCGGCCCGGCGGTTCAGCAGCCCGGTCAGGCCATCGTGGGACGCCTGCTCCCGCAGCTTCAGTTCTTCAAACACCCGGTCGCTCAGGTCTTTGATAATGCTGATGTAGTGGCTGATCTCGCCCAGGGCATTCTTCACTGGAGTGATGGTTTGCTGGCAATGGATCTTGTGGCCATGCTTGTGGCGGTTAACCACCATGGCCCGGAAGGGCACGCCGCTGGTCAGGTGGCCCCAGAGGTCCTTGTAGAAGGCATCGTCGTGTTCGCCGGATTTCAGCACCGACGGCTTCAGGCCTACCACTTCCGCCGGTCGGTAGCCGGTGATGATTTCGAAACCCTGGTTGGCAAACTCGATCACGCCATCAGCGGTGGTGATAAAAATGCCGTCGTAGGCCGCATCGATGGCTTTGATGAACAGGTTACCGGTGGACTGCTCGGCCTGCAGCTGGGTGATGTCTTTTTGTACCGAAATGTAAAAGCGGGGCTTTCCGGACTCATCCATCACCGGCGAGATGGTCCATTCCACCAGGTACGGGCGGCCATCCTTGCGGTAATTGAAGGTAGAGCCGGTGAAGTGCCCGGTGGTGTCCAGGTCATTGCGCAACTTTTCGATCACGCTTTTGTCGGTCAGCGGCCCTTGAAGAATGCGCGGGTTCTGGCCCTCCAGCTCGTCCGGGCTATACCCGGTTGTTGCGCAGAAGGCCGGGTTGGCATAGAGAATCCGGTGTTGGGCGTCGGTGACCAGTATAGAGCTGAACGACAACTCGGTTGCCGCGCGCAACAACATGAGTGAGTCATCAGCAGAGATACCTGGCAGGTTCATGGAAGGTACCTTGGTCAAGTTGCCGCCTGTGGTGTCGGGTGACGTTGGATTGAAACCATAGGCCAGCATTGTTCAGATTGCCGGCCGTGTCAACGCAAGTGACTATTCACCAAGGAAATGCTGAACATTCATCGTCGCCGGTTGAAGTCTCACTTATCGGTGCAATAGTTAGTGGATAGAGTGTTACCAGACAAACTCCACGAGGAGGCAATGTATGTCGAACACATCACCAAGCAAAGACAGCCTGAATACCCTCTCCACCCTGAGCGCGGGCGGCAAGACGTACCACTACTACAGCCTGCCCAAGGCAGCAGACACCCTGGGCGATCTCAACCGCCTGCCGTTCTCCCTGAAAGTACTGATGGAGAACCTGCTGCGCAACGAAGACGACACCACGGTCGACCGTTCCCACATCGATGCCATGGTGCAGTGGCTGAAAGACCGGGGCTCCGACACGGAAATCCAGTTCCGTCCGGCCCGGGTGCTGATGCAGGACTTCACCGGGGTGCCCGGGGTGGTGGACCTGGCCGCCATGCGCGAGGCGGTGAAGCAGGCGGGTAAAGACCCGGCCCTGATCAACCCGCTGTCGCCGGTGGACCTGGTCATCGACCACTCGGTAATGGTGGACAAGTACGGCAATCCGTCTGCCTTCAAGGACAACGTCGCCATCGAGATGGAGCGCAACCAGGAGCGCTACGAGTTTCTGCGCTGGGGCCAGCAGGCCTTCGACAACTTCCGGGTGGTGCCACCGGGGACTGGCATCTGCCACCAGGTGAATCTGGAATATCTGGGCAAAACGGTGTGGCAGAAGGAGGTGGACGGTAAAACCATCGCCTACCCGGACACGCTGGTGGGCACCGATTCCCACACCACCATGATCAACGGCCTGGGCATACTCGGCTGGGGTGTGGGCGGCATCGAAGCGGAAGCCGCCATGCTCGGCCAGCCGGTCTCCATGCTGATTCCGGAGGTGATCGGCTTCAAGATCACCGGCAAGCTGCGTGAAGGCATTACCGCCACCGACCTGGTGCTGACCGTGGTGGAAATGCTGCGCAAGAAAGGCGTGGTGGGCAAGTTCGTGGAATTCTATGGCGACGGCCTTAAAGACATGCCGGTAGCCGACCGGGCCACCATCGCCAATATGGCGCCGGAATATGGTGCTACCTGCGGCTTCTTCCCGGTGGATGACCAGACCATCACCTACATGCGCCTGACCGGCCGCGATGAGGAACTGCTGGAACTGGTCGAGAACTACGCCAGGGCCCAGGGCCTGTGGCGGGAACCAGGCCATGAGCCGGCGTACACCGACACCCTGGAACTGGACATGGGCGATGTCGAGGCCAGCCTGGCCGGCCCGAAGCGGCCCCAGGACCGGGTAGCCCTGAAGAACATGAAGGCTTCCTTCGAGTTGCTGATGGAAACTGCTGAAGGCCCGGCGAAAACCCAGGAAGGCAAGCTGGAATCAGAAGGCGGCCAGACCGCAGTGGGGGTGGATAACAGCTACGAACACCCGGCCAGTCAGCCGCTGGAAATGAACGGCGAAAAGTGCCGGCTGGACCCGGGTGCCGTGGTGATTGCTGCCATTACCTCCTGCACCAATACCTCCAACCCGAGCGTGATGATGGCCGCCGGCCTGATCGCCCGGAAGGCGGTGGAGAAGGGCCTGAGCACCAAGCCCTGGGTGAAAACTTCTCTGGCGCCGGGCTCAAAGGTGGTCACCGACTACCTGAAAGTGGCCGGCTTGCAGGACGACCTGGACAAGCTCGGTTTCAACCTGGTGGGTTACGGCTGCACCACCTGCATCGGTAACTCCGGCCCATTGCCGGATGCCGTGGAAAAGGCCATTACCGATGGCGACATTACTGTAGCCTCGGTGCTGTCCGGCAACCGCAACTTTGAAGGCCGGGTGCATCCGCTGGTGAAAACCAACTGGCTGGCTTCGCCGCCCCTGGTGGTGGCCTATGCCCTGGCGGGCAACGTAAGGCTGGATCTGACCAAAGACCCGCTGGGCACCGACAAAGACGGCAACCCGGTGTACCTGAACGACCTCTGGCCCAGCCAGGCGGAAATTGCCGAAGCGGTCGAGAAGGTGAAAACCGACATGTTCCGCAAGGAATACGGCGAGGTGTTCGAAGGTGACGACATCTGGAAGTCCATCAAGGTACCGGAGAGCAAGGTGTACGAGTGGAGCGACAAATCCACCTACATCCAGCATCCACCCTTCTTCGAAGGCATGGGCGAGCAGCCCGAGCCCATCGAGAACATCAAGGATGCCAACATCCTGGCCCTGCTGGGGGATTCGGTGACCACAGACCACATCTCCCCGGCCGGTTCCTTCAAGCCGGACACTCCTGCCGGTAAATACCTGCAGGAACACGGTGTAGAGCCGAAAGACTTCAACTCCTACGGCTCCCGCCGGGGCAACCACGAGGTGATGATGCGCGGCACCTTCGCCAACGTGCGCATCCGCAACGAGATGCTCGACGGCGTGGAAGGCGGCTTCACCAAATTCGTGCCCACCGGCGAGCAGATGGCCATCTACGATGCCGCCATGAAGTACCAGGAAAGCGGCACCCCGCTGGTGGTGATTGCCGGCAAGGAGTACGGCACCGGCTCCAGCCGGGACTGGGCCGCCAAGGGTACCCGCCTGCTGGGCGTGAAAGCCGTGGTGGCGGAATCCTATGAGCGTATTCACCGTTCCAACCTGATCGGCATGGGGGTGATGCCGCTGCAGTTCCCGGAGGGTACGGATCGCAAGAGCCTGAAACTCACCGGTGAGGAAACCATCAGCATCGAAGGCCTGTCCGGCGAGATCAAGCCGGGCCAGACCCTGACCATGACCGTGAAGTACAAGGACGGCTCCACCGAGAGCTGTGAACTCAAATCACGGATTGATACCGCCAACGAGGCGGTGTACTTCCAGCATGGCGGTATCCTGCACTATGTGGTGCGGGAGATGCTTCGCACCGCCTGATGCCATCCTGCGGGGCCAGCCCGGCTGGCCCCGTGTCCTGCCTCGTATTTTCAGGTAAGCTGGCGACCTTTTCGATAACCCCTGAATGAAGACAAGGTACCATGGCTGACTCCCCACGCGACGACATCAAAGCCAAACTCAACCTCGAAACCTCCCGCATTCACTGGCACGAGCTGCAGACCTACTACGCCCGCGGGCAAGTTGTGCGGGTTGCACCGGAGCTGGACTTGCTGGATGTGGCCGCAGAACTGACCGCCGACAACAAGGCCCGGTTCGAACAGTGGATGACCTCCGGGCAGGTGGGTGAAGTGGCACCGGACCTGGCGCGCGGCTGGTACGACCGCAACGCGGAACTCTGGGCCGTGGTCATTGCGCCCTGGGTACTGGTGCAGGATCGCTCGGGCGCCAGCCTGCACTGATCGTTTCCCTTAGCCGTTCTTTTCCGAGGTTGCCATGCTCACCGGCGCTTTGCTGATTCTTGCCCCGTTATTTCTGGGCTTTGCCTTTGCCCTGTCCAATCGCCGGTTGATGACGGCGATTCACTACACCGTGGAAGGGCTGGTGTATTTCATTCTTGCACTGCTGGGCCTGAGCCTCGGGCAGATGGAAGGGCTGCTGGGGCAGCTGGGCACCATGGCGGGACAGGTCAGCGCGCTGGTGCTGGTGTTACTGGTAGCGAACATGCTGGGGCTGTGGCTGTTTCATCGCTGGGCGCCACTCGATACCGGGGAACAAACCGGCGAGGGTCGGCCGGGCTACCGGCGCCTGTTCCTGGCCGGGCTGAAACCCCTGTTGGCGGTGCTTGTGGGGGCTTTGCTGGGTTATTTCCTATTTCCGGAGCTGCCGCTGGTGGACGATGTGGCTACCGGCGCCTTGATGTTTCTGCTGTTTCTGATTGGCCTGCAATTACGTAATGCCGGCCTTTCCCTGCGCAAGTTGCTGATGAACCGTCAGGGGCTGGGCATTGCCCTGGCGCTGGTGGCAAGCTCCCTGGTGGCGGGCCTGGCGTTGATTCCGGTATTGCAGGTGCCCTGGCACCAGGCCCTGGCGCTGGCGTCTGGCTTTGGCTGGTATTCGCTGTCCGGCATTGTCATTGGCGATGCCCTGGGCCCGGCCTGGGGTGGCGTGGCGTTTCTGAACGACGTGCTGCGGGAAATCATTGCCCTGGCGTTGATTCCGCTGGTGATCACCGCTCGCCCGGCCATGGCCATCGGTTACGGTGGTGCCACCGCGATGGACTTCACTTTGCCGGTTATCCGCAGCAGTGGCGGCCTGGCCTGTGTGCCGGTGGCCATTGCCTCCGGTTTTCTGCTGTCGTTTCTGTCTCCGGTGTTGATGGGCGTGTTCCTGTCTTTCGGCTAAGCTGAATAACAGGGTTCTGGTTGGGTCCGATGGCCCTTGCGGGTAGGCGGCTGCAGAACATCTGTATTACTATCCGACACATTGTGTTATTCGGAGCCTTTCATGCACCGCCGTCGCTTCCTACAGCTCTCGCTTGCCGCCGGCCTGGCCGCCAGCCTGCCCGGTTGTGGCCGGGGTGACCCCCTGCGAGTCGGTATTCACCCCTGGATCGGGTACGAGCCCTTGTACCTGGCGGAAGAATTCGGCTGGTTACCGGATACCGTGCAACTGGTCAAGGGCACGGCGGCCAGGGATTCCATGAGCGGCTTGTTGTCAGGGCAACTGGACGCAGCCGCCCTGACACTGGATGAAGCGCGGCGGGTCTGTTCGGCGGGGGTAGACCTGCGGCTGGTGGCGGTCACCAACGTTTCGGTGGGCGCCGATATGCTGCTGGTTCGACCGGACATCACCGCAATCGAGCAGCTGAAGGGGCGAGCGGTGGGGGTGGAACTCAATGGCGTGTCCGGGGTTATGTTGCTGCACCTGCTTGAACGGGCAGGGCTGACGACAGGGGATATTTCGGTTGTCGATATACCGGTAGACCAGCACCTGGAAGCCTGGAATAACGGATTGATTGATGCGTCGGTCTGTTATCAGCCGGTCGCTGCCCGCCTGGAGCAGGCCGGGGCCGTCAGCCTGTTTGACAGCCGGGAGTTGCCGGATACCATTTTTGATGTGCTGGCGGTAACCCACCGGGCCGAAGGCCGCCAGCCCGGGCCAATAAAGGACCTGGTGGCCGGCCATTTTGCTGGTTACCGGTACCTGGTGCGCAACCTGCACGACGCGGTTTACCGGATAGCAACGCGGCAGGGCATGGCGCCGGAGCTTATCCGCCAGGCACTGGCAACGGTTATGTTGCCAGATCTCGCCGCCAACCAGCGTTACCTGGCCAAGAGCGGAACAATTGAAACAACGGCCATACGCCTGGCCGGGCTTCTGGAACGGGAGGGACTGATGGACAAGCACCCGGAACACGAACGGATCGCCAGCCAGCAGTTTCTGCCAAGGCGGGCAGAGTGAGTTGGTTATCGGTTCTTGCAGGTAACCCGGGGCGGGCGATTGCGCTGTTGGTGCTGCTGGTTCTGGCGCCGCTCCCGGTGGCGGCAGAAGCGGATAGCGTGACGCTGGGGGTGCTGGGATACCGCCCCGACCCCCTGGTGATGGCAAAGTATCAGCCGCTGGCGGACTATCTGAGCCGGGAGACCGGCAGGGATATCACCATCCGTGTGCTGGCCCAGGAAGAAATGGACCGTGCGGTTGCTTCCAACCGCATTGATTTTTTCCTGACCAATCCGGCCCATTTCCTGATGATCCGCAGCGAGCGCAGCCTGACCGGCGTACTGGCTACCCTGCAGCGCGACTGGAACGGCATCACTACCGGCAGCATTGGCGGTGTGATCATTGCCCGAGCCGGGCGCAGTGATATTCAAGCACTGGAAGACCTGCGCGGCAAAAGCATTGCTACCCCGGGCCTTCACTATCTGGGCGGCTACCAGGCCCAGGCCCTGGAGCTGCAGTCGGCAGGCCTGGATATCCGGCGGGATAACCGGATCATCTATCTGGGTAACCATGACCGGGTGGTTCGGGCTGTGCTGGCGGGAGACACCGACATCGGCTTTATCCGAACCGGTGTTCTGGAAGAACTTCTGCAGGAAGACCCGGGGCTGGAAACCGCGCTGAAGGTGATCAACGCCCAGAACCTCCGGGGCTATCCGTTCCGGCTTTCAACCCGCCTGTATCCGGAATGGCCACTGGTGTCGCTGCCCCATGTGGATTCCCGCACCATTCGCCAGATTGCCTCCGCCCTGTTTGCCCTGGAACCGGACGACCCGGCTGCCGTGGCCGCAGGCCTGGCTTCCTTCTCGCCCCCGGCCGATTACCAGTCGGTGGAACACCTGACCCGCAGCCTGCGCCTGCCGCCTTACGACCAAGTCCCCCAGGTAACCTGGCTGGATGTACTCCATCAGTACCGGCTATGGGTAGCGGTGGTAACCGTGTTGGTGCTGTTATTGCTGGCTACCAGCATCTGGCTGGGCCGCAAGAAGCGCCAGCTGTCCCGGGAAAGCCGCCGGCTTCAGGAGCTGGTGGCAAGCTGGCCCCAGCCCATGCTGATGATTCGTGGCCGGGCCCTGAGTGACTGTAACCGGGCCGCAGTGGAGCTGCTGGAGTGCCGCTCTGCTGGCGACATGCTGGGCCAGCCCCTGGAGCGGTTTTCCCCGGAGGTCCAGCCGGATGGTCAGGACTCCGCCCGAAAGCTGGCAGGACTGCTGCAGCGGGTTCAGGTAGGGGATGTTGCTCAATCCGAGTGGCTATTCGGCCGGGAGGATGGCAGCCACGTGTGGGTGGACA
This sequence comes from Marinobacter sp. P4B1, assembly GCF_001447135.1. Taxonomy (NCBI): domain Bacteria; kingdom Pseudomonadati; phylum Pseudomonadota; class Gammaproteobacteria; order Pseudomonadales; family Marinobacteraceae; genus Marinobacter; species Marinobacter sp. P4B1. Next base: position 657,978 of record NZ_LLXM01000015.1, on the reverse strand, counting down.
TGACCCTGGCCCCGGTCTACCAGAATGATGACGACACACCATCGGTGCTGTGTTCCTGGTACAACATCACCCGGCGGAAACAGGCCGAAGAACGTCAGCGGCTGGCCCTGAAGGTGTTTGAAAATGCCCGGGAAGCGATCTTCATCACCGATGCCCATGGTGTGGTCATCGACACCAACGAGGCCTACTTCCTGATTACCGGCTGGGACCGCAACACCGCAATAGGCCGCCTGCCACCGCTGCCGGTGGATGAAGGCAGCTCGATACTGGTGGCTGCCCGCAAACACGGAGTATGGAGCGGCGAGTTCGCCAGCCGTAACCGGGATGGCCGGCGGCTGATCCTGAGCCTGACCCTGAGCAGCGTGGTGGATGAGCAGGGCGAGAAAAGCCATTTCGTGGGTGTGTTCAGTGATATCACCCGGCTCAAGGAAACCGAGAAGAAGCTTCGCACCATGGCGCACTATGACGCCCTCACCAACCTGCCCAACCGGGTGTTGTTTGCCGAGCGCCTGCAGCAGGCCATGGCCCAGGCCAGGCGGCAGGATTACCTTTTGGCGGTGCTTTATATCGACCTGGATAAATTCAAACCGGTGAATGATGCCTTCGGCCATGACGCCGGTGACCAGTTACTGGTGGAAGTGGCCCGGCGACTGCGCACGGTGCTGCGGGAAGAAGATACCCTGGCACGGCTTGGTGGCGACGAGTTTGCGGCCATCGTAGTGAACGTGGCCGATGTGGACGCTATTGAAAACCTGATGGACAGGCTGCTGACGGCGGTTGCCGAGCCGGTCTGGGTGGCTGACCACATGGTGGAAGTCTCTGCCAGTGTCGGCTACACCCTGTATCCCCAGCCTGCGGAGCTGGACGGCGACCAGCTGCTACGGCAGGCCGACCAGGCCATGTACCAGGCCAAGAACACGGGCCGCAACGGTTATTGCGGGTTCTCCGGCACCGGCTCCTGATGGTGATAGCCGTTCAGGATATCGGTGCCGGCGCGCCAGTAGAGTGACTTGGCCCACTGGTCGCTCAGCCGGCGTACCGAGCTGAGGGTATCCAGCATCTGGTCCCCGAGGGTGGTGGCCAGCCGCTGCCAGACAATTTTCTGCAGGGTGTCGTTCTTCAGGCTGTGATAAACCTGTTCGGTTTTCGCCAGCAATTCCGGAGCCGGTTCTTCCGACGCCACCAGTGCCCGCAGGGTGTCCAGATAGTCGCTGTAGGCCTGTTTGGAACCGGCAAATTCGGTGCGGTCTGCCAGTTCCCTGAGGGTCAGCAACCGGTCTGCCAGGTCGGTGGCTTCGGCCAGGTAGCGACAGGTGCGAACGCTGATCGTCAGGGCATCGACAATGGAGACCTGCATTTTCTCCGCCCGCAACCGCCCGATATAGTCGGTAATGGCGCTGTTCAGGGACTTGATGGCCTCCATTTTCGGGCGGATCTGGGCGACATTCAGGCCTTCCCGGTCCAGGCATACCCTCAGCAGGCCCCGGGTATGGCCGATCAGCCGTTTCATCTCCTGGTCCACGGCACCGATCGCCAGTTCCGGGGTGGTGATCAGGGTGTCATCCAGGTGCCGGGGTTCGGCATTGTCTTCTTCCTTGCTGCGGAACAGCCGGCCCAGAAAACGGGCAAAGGGTGTGATAAACGGCAGCATTACCGCGGCGCCCAACACGTTGAACAGGGTGTGGAACAGGGCCAGCGACACTGCCGGGTTGGCTTCCAGGTCCAGCAGGTCGGTCAGTGTGGCGACCATCCAGAGCATCACCGGCAGGATCAGCAGGGCGATGATGCCGGTCACCACGTTGAATAGAATATGGCCGATGGCCAGGCGCCGGGCGTTGGCGGTGGCTTTCAGGGCCGACAGCGCAGCGGTGGAGGTAGACCCCAGGTTGGCACCCACCACGGCTGCGGCGGCATTATCGAGCGGGATCAGTCCACCGGCAGCTGCAGTCAGCACAATGGCCAGCGAGGCACTGGAGGATTGGGTCAGAACGGTGGCGATCAGGCCAATCATGAAGAACGCCGGCAGGCCGTAGTCCGGGCTGATGATGTCGCCACTGGTAAGGCCGCCGGCGGCGGATTCCAGCGCGGTTTTCAGAATCGACAGGCCCAGGAAAAACAGCGCAAAACCGGCCAGGGCCTCTCCCAGAAACTGGTTTCGGGGCGTGCGGCTGATGGTGCGGAATCCCACGCCCGCCGCCAGCAGGGGCAGTGCAATGGCTTCGATTTTGAAACCGAAGCCCACCAGGCTCACCAGCCAACCGGTCATGGTGGTGCCGATGTTGGAGCCGAAGATCACCCCCAGGGAGTGTTTCAGGGACAGCAAGCCGGCGTTAACAAAGCCGATGGTGGCCACGGTGACCGCGCCGGAGTGCTGCACAATACCGGTAATCACAAAGCCGGCCATCAGCCCTCGCATCGGGGTGCGCGTCCAGTGGCCGAGCAGGTGGCGCAGGGAATGGCCGGCGGCGTTTTTCAGGCCGTTGGTCATCATTTCCATGGCCAGCATGAACAACGCCAGCCCGCCGAGTACCTGAAAAACGGATGAGATCATGGTTGCGGGAAAAACACCCTGAGACTGTTTTGATAAGTCTGGCTCACAACCTGCCCGAGCGGTAGTTCTTTAACCTCGGCGATTTTTTCCGCCACGAACGGCAGGTAGAAGGGCGCGTTCTCCCGCCCGCGGTAGGGCACCGGCGTCAGGAACGGGGCATCGGTTTCCAGCAGAATCTGCTCGATGGGTGTCATGCGCACGATGTCCCGCACGTTTTCTGCCTTGTTGAAGGTGGTGATGCCGTTAAAACCCAGACACCAGCCCTGGTCCAGGGCGTATTGCGCCAGGCCGGGGCCGGAGGTAAAGCTGTGAATGACGCCGCGCCGTTCCAGGGTGTTTTCGAATTCCTTGAGGATGGCGATGGTGTCGTCATCGGCATCCCGGCTGTGGATCACCACCGGGAGGTTGGTGTCGCAGGCAATTTGCAGCTGGCGGCGGAACACCTCCCGCTGCACTTCGCGGTCGGCGTTGTCGTAGTAATAATCCAGGCCGATCTCGCCAATGGCGACGATCTTGCTGTCGCCCGCGTGCTGGCGGATTTCGGCTTCCACCGCATCGGTGTAGCTCTCGGCTTCATGGGGGTGGATACCCTGGGTGCCATACACCCAGTCGGCAGCCCGGCTCAGTTCCCGCACTGCCGCCAGGTTGTCCGGCGACACCGCAATGGTGATGACCTTTTCGATGTTGACCTTCCGGCTGTGCTCGAGAATATCCGCCAGGGGCTGGTCTTTCAGATAGTCCAGGTGGCAGTGGGTCTCAATGATCGGGTGATCGAAAACGGGAATCTCGCGACGTTTTTTGCTCATATCCGGGGTTCTGGCTCCATCGCAGCACAGGGCTGGCTGCTATCCTGAAAGTTGATACCCTGAGTTTAACAGTTTGCATACAGCTTGACCTGCCCGGCAGGCCTAGGGAGTTTCCTTGATGAAGTACACGGCCTTTGCCCGTTCCTGGTTTCTGAACCCGAAACAACCGGGGCTGGGGCATTACCCCACAGAGCTGGATGACAGCGCCGGTGTGCCATCGCTTGAGGCCAGCCTGGAAGACATCGGGGAATACCAGCGCAGGCTCTGGGCCAACCGCAAGCAGGCACTGTTGCTGGTGGTCCATGGCCCGGATACCAGTGGCAAGGACAGCCTGATCCGCACACTCGCCACCTATGCAGACCCTGCCGGCTTCCATGCCTGGTCGTTCAGCCGGCCGACCGGGGCCGAGGCCGCCCATGATTTTCTGTGGCGGGTGACGCCTTACCTGCCGGCCTATGGCCAGATGGTGGCCTTCAACCGCAGCCACCATGAAGCGGTGATTGGCGAGCGGGTGTGGCCGGTGCGGGCCGAAGACACCTACAACTGGCCGGCCCGGTACCAGGCAGTCTGTGACTTCGAACGACACCTGGTGTCTGAAGGCACCTGTATTGTGAAAGTCTGGCTCAACCTGTCGGAAGATGAGCACAAACGGCGGTTGCTGAAACGCCTGGACAAGCCCAGGAAACGCTGGAAATTCGATCATTCCGATATCGAAGGCTGGAAGCAGCGGGCCACTTACCAGAAGTATGCCGAGCAGGCGCTGGCGGCAACCCATACCGACGATGCACCCTGGTTTGTTGTGCCCGGAGACAGCAAGCCGGTTGCCCGTGCGATTGTGGCGGCGCTGGTGGCGGATGTGTTGAAGCAGCTGGCACCGGAGTATCCGGCGGAACATCCGGAGGTGCTGGAGGAGTATCGGCAGTTGCTGGCCGAAAATGGCGTGAGTTAACGGAGGCAAGTCATGCACATTGTGGTGATAGGCGGCGGTGTGGTGGGTGTAACCACTGCCCGGGAGCTGATACGGCGGGGCCACAGGGTAACGGTACTGGAACGGCACCCGGTGGCGGGTAACGAAACCAGCAAGGGCAATGCGGCCCAGCGCTCCTACGGGGTGGTGTATCCCTGGGCGGACCCCTCCATGGTGTTCAAGTCCCTGCCATGGCTGTTGCAACAGGACGGCCCGCTGAAACTGGGCCTGCCGCCGTCGCTGGAGGCCTTGCGGTTCATGTTTGCCACCCTGCGCTACGCCTGGTCGCCGGGGTTATTCGGGCTGAACAAGCGGGCCATGTTGCGCCTTGGTATCTACAGCCGGGAATGTTTCCTGGCACTGGAACAGGAACACAAGCTGGCCTTTGACGGTGCCCATCAAGGCCTGCTGCACCTGGCCAGCACGCCAGGCGCCATGGAAGACTACCGCAAGCTGCATGAATTGCTGGCCGGCATGGGCATTGCCTCAAGCCTGCTGACCCCGGAGCAGGTGCGGCAGGTGGAGCCGGGCATGACCGGTGGCGGCCCCCTGTACGGTGCCATTCGCTACGACACCGACGGCACCGGTGACTGCCACCTGTTCAGCCGGGAACTGGCACGGGTCTGCCAGGAGCTGGGGGCCGAATTCCGCTATGAAGTGTCAGTGGAACACCTGCTGGCGGACCAGCAGCGGGTGAATGGCGTTCAGATCCGGCGGGCTGATGGCCGTACCGAGATTGTCGAGGGGGATGCCTTCGTGGTGTCTGCAGGCTGCTGGTCGCCGGAGCTGGTGCGGCCGTTGGGGCTGAAGCTGCCGATATACCCGGTCAAGGGTTACAGCATTACCGTGCCACTCAGCGAGCCTGGCCGGGCGCCGGTGAGCACCATTCACGATGACAACTTCAAGGTGGTTTCCACCCGGCTGGGCAACCGCCTGCGGGCCACCGGGTTTGTGGAGCTGGCGGACTTCAACCGGGACATCCCCGGGGCCCGCATTGCCACCATTAAAAAATCCGTGCAGTCGCGCTTTCCGGGGTGCGCCAACCTGGATGACGCCGAAACCTGGACCGGGTTCCGGCCGATGACGCCGGACGGCCCCGCCATTATCGGGCGAGGCCCCAGGGACAACCTGTTCCTGAATACCGGGCACGGTACCTTCGGCTGGACCCTGTCGGCAGGGAGCGCGGCGGTGATTGCCCAGGTGATTGATGGCGAGGAGCCGGCGGTGCAACTGGACGCCTTCCGGCCCGGGCGGTTCTCCGAATAGCTCAGAGCTTGCGCTCGATGTTGCCGCACAGGGTATGCACAAAGCCGATATCCCGCTCCGACAGCAGGGGCAGGCGCTCGAACACCCATTGCGACAGCTTTTCATCGGCTGGGGCATCCAGTTTCGGCAACAGGGTTTCCAGCCGGGTACGCAGGGCACCGAGACCGGCGGCTTCCGTTTCTTCGGCAGGGCTGTCGGTGCCGGCACCGGCGAGCCCCGACAGTTCCCAGGCGTAGAGCATCACCGACTGGGCCAGGTTCAGTGACGGATAACTGACCGCCATGGGGAAGCCGGTCAGCAGGTCACACAGGGCCAGTTCGTCGTTCGACAAGCCCCGGTCTTCCCGCCCGAACACCAGGGCCGCGGTAGCCACTGCCGCGCCCTTGTTGGCCAGTACCGATTTCAGCTGCGCCGGCGGGTGCCAGTCCTGCCGGTTATGGCGGGGCTTGGCCGAGGTGCCCATCAGCAAATCCGCGGAGTTTCTAACCGCTGCCAGATCAGGGAAAATGCGCGCGTTATCCAGGATGTGATCACTGCCGTGAGCCAGCCAGTGGGCTTCAGGCCGGGTGTGCAGGTCGGAATTGACCAGCCACAGCTCGGCAAAACCCATAGTGCACAGGGCCCGGGCAGCTGCGCCCACGTTTTCCGGAACTTTTGGTTCAACCAGTACAAAGGCCAGTTTCATGACGTTACCTCCGGCGGCGAGTTTACACCAGCCAGCGAGATCTTTTTACAGCCACTGGCAGCAGGTGAATGACTGGCTGGTCCGGCACCAGGAGTTGTGGCAGCCGGCACCGTTTATGGAGCCGGAACCGGCCTGGTGCGAACGTTATCCGGAGCTTGCACACTGGCTGGACACGCTGACGCTGGACGCCTGCGAAGCCTTTGAAGAAAACCTGGCGGCGTTTGCCGTCGAAGCTGCCCGGTTTGTGCCGGGCCTTGCTGACTACGGGCCCCTGGTAGAGCTGCCGGAACTGTCACCTCCCGACAGCGGGGCCCGGTCGGCACTGCCGGAGCTGCAGGCCGTGGATATGCCCGGTCGCAAGCGTTTGCAGGCCGGTGCCTTTGCCGCCGCGGTGCTGCCGCTGGAACAGCCTGTGCTGGATTGGTGCTGTGGCAAAGGCCACCTGGCACGAACGCTGGCGGCCCGGGGGGCGGCGCGCGTGCGGGGCTTCGAGTGGAATGATGAACTGGTTCAGGACGGCAACCGGCTGGCCCGGCATTACGGCGATCCGGTGCAGTTGCACCACCAGGATGTGATGGCGGATTCCCTGAACTGGCCTGCGGGAGTGCATGGCGTGGCGCTGCATGCCTGTGGCGACCTGCACCGGCAACTGCTGAAGCGCGGCGCGGCGGCCGGTACGCCGAGACTGAGTTTTTCCCCCTGCTGTTATCACCTGACGGCCCAGGAGCCGTATCAACCCCTGGCACAAGGCAGCCGAAACCACGCACCCGCCTTGAGGCCTGGCCGTAACACCCTGCGCCTGGCCGTGCAGGAAACGGTCACAGCGCCCGCAAGGGTAAGGGAGCAGACGGCCCGGGTAACGGCGTGGCGGCTGGGTTTTGATGCCCTGCAGCGTTATCTGAGGGCAGTAGACGGCTATCTGCCGGTGCCTTCCCATCCGCCGTCCCTGAATAACGGTGACTTCGAAGGCTTCTGCCGCTGGGCTGCGGGCAAGAAACAGCTGGACTTGCCGGATAACCTGGGCTGGCAGCACTGGTTGACGCGGGGTGAACAGCGGGCGTTGCAGGTTCAGCGCCACGAGTTACTGCGGCATCTGTTCCGCCGGCCACTGGAGCTCTGGATGGTGCTGGATTACGCGGTGTTTCTGGAGGAGCAGGGCTACAGGGTGCGCCTGGGCCGTTTCTGTGCACGGGAACTGACGCCCAGAAACCTGCTGGTGGATGCGGTTCGGGTGGAATGACTGCGGTTGAAACAAGTAAGGCGCCCGAAGGCGCCTTACTTATTCACTACCCGTCCGGTTGGTCTTAGCGACGAACCTGGATGCGGGCTTCTACACGGCGGTTCTGGGCACGGCCAGCTGCAGTGTCGTTGCTGGCAATCGGCTCGACTTCACCGTAACCAACTGCAGTTACACGGTCCGGATCCACACCCAGTACGGAAGTCAGGCGATCAGCCACGGCTTCGGCACGGCGCTGGGACAGGAAGCGGTTGTATTTGGCATCACCAATGCTGTCGGAGTGACCGGCAATCTCAACGGTGGTGTCCGGGTACTCTTCCATGAAGTCCGCAGCCTTGCGGATTTCGGCGTCGTAGGTGGCGTCAATCACGGAGCTGTTAGTGGGGAACTGAACTCGCAGTTCGATGGTTTCGATGGTCTCGGTGACACCTTCGCAACCGGTTTCGTCCACTTCAGCACCAGCGGCAGTGTTCGGGCACTGGTCCTTGCTGTTCACCACGCCATCGTTGTCGCTGTCCAGCTCACAACCACGGCTGTTTACTTCAGCGCCAGCCGGGGTGTTCGGACACTGGTCCTTGCTGTCGGCAACGCCATCGTTGTCGGCATCCAGTTCACAGCCACGGCTGTCTACCTGGGCACCGGCCGGGGTGTTGGCGCACTGGTCACGGGAATCGGGCACACCGTCGTTGTCCGCATCCGCCGGCTTGGGCTCGGTGGTGGTGCGGTGGAACGCGAGGCTCAGGCCCAGAGACACCATGGTGTCGAAGGTGCTTTCGTCAATGCCGTGGAACTCGCGGAGGTCACCGCGCAGGGAAATCATGTCGCTGATGTTGTAACGCACACCGGCGCCCACGTTTACACGGGTTTCGTCATGGTTGGTGCCAGCAGTAAATACCGGGCCGTCACCGAAATCAGCATGGCCGGCACCGAAGGCCAGGTACGGGTTCCAGGCAGAATCCTGGCCGCGGAAGTAATACAGGCCGTCCAGGCGCAGTTCTTCGAACTCGGAATCGCCGTCCACGTACTTGCGGTCTGCATCAGCGCGTGAGTAAACCGCTTCTACCGCCCAGTGGGGTTTGAACCGGTATTCAATACCAACACCGTAGGTGTCGGTTTCGCTCAGGTCACGCTTGTCGTCAAACAGCTGATAACCGGCGAACGGGTTCAGGTAAATGGATTGCTTGTCGGCGGCCAGGGCTGGCGCAGACAGGGATGAAGCTAAGACGGCCAAAGCGACCGGGCGCACGATGTTCATGCAGAACCTCCTGTTTCATTTTTATGTTCCCGTTCTCTCATCAGGAACGCAGACAAATCCCTAGATTTAATGCCTTATCTGGAATCTAGGTTAGTAAGCCAAAAAATACAAAAAATTACACCTTTACCGGGGTCAGGATTTGTACGCAGGGAATTCCATTTATGGATCAGTCTGTTACCGGGGTGAAGTACAGGTGGGCGCTTTTCTTGCTGAAATTCAGGATGTCGCCATTATCAAAGCGTACCTCGAATGAGCTTTCGTCTTCCCCGGTTACGCGGCCGGCGCCAAAGATGGCGTGAATGAGCCGGGGCTGGTGCCATACGGGTTGTGAGGCGTCCGGGGTGCTGGCTGGCGCCTGGCCATCCAGGGTGATTTTGGCCCTTTCGGCATAGCGCAGGCTGACCGGGGTGAGGGGATGCCGGAGCGTTATGGGCTGGGCAGAGGCGGGGTTACCTGCGTCCAGAACCTGCCCCAGCTCACGGGCCAGGGGGAAGCAGAATTCTGCCACGAAGCGGCTGGGGCCCTGATCACCATCCAGGTGCGGGTGGCTGCTGTCGGGGCGGGTAATCAGGTGCAGCTGCTCCCGGCAACGGGTCATGCCCACGTAGAGCAACCGCCGTTCACTCTCCAGCAGGGCCCGGGCATCGTCCTGCGGGCGGGGGCTGTAGGGCAGGTACTTTTCCTGCAGGCCGGGAATGATGACCACCGGCCACTCCAGACCCTTGGTGCGGTGGATGGTGGATAAGAGTACGCCCTGCTCCCTCTGTTCGCCGGCTTGCTGTTTCAGGGCCTTGAGGTGGTCCAGCGCACCGGCGGCGTCAACATCCAGGCTTTTCAGGTAGTCGCGGAAGCCCTGGATGGTGTCGATGCGCTCTTCGGCGCTGTCGTGGGTCAGGGCGAGGCTGCGAATGCCTTCGTACAGATCGGTATGGTCGGCGTAGACGCTGATCAGTCCGGCCACGGGGCCCTTGTAGTTGCGCAGCTGCATCAACACTTCGCCCAGTTTTTTCAGCTTGCGGGCGGCCATGGGGGCCAGGGCGTTGAAGTCCATGGCCAGCAGGCGTTCGTGCCAGTCGCTGTCGAAGCCGGCGAGGAACTGCGCCAGGTTTTCCAGTTCCGGCTCTTTCAGGCCGACGTGGGGAAAACGCAGCAGTTGCCGGGCCAGGTCCAGCCGGTCGCTGTCCGGCAGCTGTTGCAGGCGGCCGCTGACCACCATCAGCAGTGCGATGATGGCCTGCACTTCCCGGCTGAACAGGGCCCCTTTGCCGCTGTCGATGCGATAGGGGATGTGCCGGGCCAGCAGTTTCAGCTCGATCGGTACGCTCTGGCTCCAGACCCGGAACAGGATGGCGCTCTGGCTGGTTTGCTCCGGGCTTTGTCGCTGCAGGATTTTCAGGATCTGGTCGCTGTCGTTGTCTGCCCGGTGCAGGTTTACTTCGGTAGCCGGAGTGGATAAGTGGGAGTGGCACAGGACATCCTTGCGGCCAGTGTTGTGGCAAATCAGGTGGTTGGCCAGCAGGGCGACCTGGTGGCCGTACCGGAAGGTGTAGCTGAGGGTCTGTTCCAGGGGGCTTTCGAACTCGTCGCTGAACCGGCGCAGGATAAATTCAGGCTTGGCGCCGCGGAATTCGTAGATGGTCTGGTCCGGGTCGCCGACCACGGTCACCCGGGCGCGGTCGCCGGCCACGTAGCGCAGCAGCAGGTGCTGGATTTCGTTGGTGTCCTGGTATTCGTCCACCAGGATCAGGTCCATTTTATTGCCGACGAGGCGCTGCAATGGCGGGTTCTGGTGAATGGCCATGACCGGTTCGTACAGCATGTCGGCGTAGCTGATGCGGCTCTGGCTCTTGCGCCATTGCTCAAAGCTGTGAAACAGGTCGATCAGGTATTTGTGTTTTTCCGAGTAGCCCAGTTCTTCGAATACGATTTCTGCTGGTGACAGGCAGGTTTTGACCAGGTCGACAAAGCCGGTGGCGGTTTCCACATAATCTTTTTTGTTGCGGCGGATTTCGTCGGCCAGGTCTTCCGGTGCCAGCCGGCGGGTGAGCAGCCAGGCCTGGTAGCCGATTTCCTGTTCGGTGAGGATTTTTTCAGAGAATCCGGGCAGGTAGCCTTCCCGCACGAAGCGTTTGTACAGCCGCAGGCCCATGGCGTGGTAAGTGCGGATTTCCGGCAGGGCCAGGCCGGACTGGTGGCACACCTCTTGTAGCTTGCGCTGGAAGTCGATGCGGGCGCTGCGGTTGAACATGAGTACCAGCACGCGGTCCGGGTCGTGGCCCTGTTGCAGCAGGTGGCGTATGCGCCAGGCCAGGGTGGAGGTTTTGCCGCTGCCGGCCACGGCGGTGATCACCGAGTGTTCGAAGCCGGCGGTGATGATGGCCCGCTGTTCGTCGGTTAGGTGGGGCGGCAGGTAGCTGGTGTCTGGCATCTGGGGCTGGTTTGGCATGGCGGGTATTGTACTTGGCTGCTGGCAGCGGGAGTAGCCGTGCCGCATAATTGCCTGAGACTTTTGTCATTCATGCCCGCACTGCGCCGGGGGTGGCCTTCAAAAAAACGCTCCTGTCGGCACATCCATGTGGCGCTTCTGCTCCGCCATCCATGGCTCCGCAAATTTTTTGAAGGCCACCCCCGGCGCAGCGCTCCATCGGAGTTGCCTTCAGATTATGCCTTCCTCGATCACACAGAACTGGCAAACCTTTTCGGCTCAATTGGCCCATACCGGTCAACGCCGCCTCGTTCTGGTGGAGGGTGAACAGGAGTGGGCCCGGGGCTGGGTGCAGGAGCGGCTGGGTGGTTTTGATGTCGCCGGGGCGCTGTGGGTTGGCCGTGATGAGGACGCCGGGGTTGCGGGTGTCCGTGGTGTCTCGGCGGGGCAGTACAAGCGCTGGCTGGGGCGGGAGGCCGGGGTGTTGGTTTGGGATGGCTGGCAGGGGAATCCGCCGGATGGGTTTGCGGGGTTGGCGGGTACGTTGAGGGCCGGTGGGTTGTTGTTCTGGTTGATGCCGCCGCTGGCGCAATGGCCGGGGTTTGAGGATCCGGATTACTTGCGCACGGGGCTGGACGGGGCGGGGGAGCATCCGTTTTTGGCGCGGTTGGCGGAGGTTGTGGCGTCTGACGGTGCGGTGGTCCGGGTTCGGCAGGGTCTTGATGAGCGCCCGCTGCTGCCGGATGTCCGGTGTGATGATGCAGCGTTCAGGCCGGGGGCGACGGCGGAGCAGTCGGAGCTGGTGGCGCGGCTGGTGCGTTTCGGGTTGGGGCGGCGTCGGCGGCCGGTGGTGGTGACGGCAGACCGGGGCCGGGGGAAGTCGGCGGCGTTGGGGATGGCGGCGGCGGAGTTGTTGCTGGCGGGGCGGCAGCAGGTGTTGGTGACGTCGCCTTCGGTGGACAATCTGCAGAGTTTTTTCCGGCATGCGGCGGAGGTTCTGGGCGACCGGGTTGAGAGCCGGTCGGAGTCGGAGCTGGTGCTGCCTGGCGGGCAGGCGATTCGTTTCCTGCCGGTGCCGGAGTTGCTGGCGCAGAAGCCGGAGGCCGAGGTGGTGATGGTGGACGAGGCCGCCGGTTTGCCGGCGAGCTGGCTGCGGGAGGTTTTGCTGGGTTGGCCTCGGGTGGCGTTTGCCAGCACAGTGCATGGCTATGAGGGCACCGGGCGTGGCTTTGCGATCCGGTTCCGGCAGGTGCTGGACCGGGAGACGCCGCACTGGCAATCGGTGGAGCTGAAGCAGCCGGTGCGCTGGGCGCAGGGTGATCCCCTGGAGCGGGTGTTGTTCCGGATGTTTCTGTTGGGTGCCCGGGGGCCGGACAGCAGCAAGCCGAAACCCGGTGCGGTGCATGTCGAACCCTGGAATCTGGCACAGGCCAGCGAGGCGGAACTTGCCGAGGCCTTCGGCTTGCTGGTGGATGCCCATTACCGCACCACGCCGGCGGACTTGCGGCAGTGGCTGGACGATCCGGCCGCCAGCAGCTGGCGGGCGGTGGTGCAGGGCAAAACCGTGGGTGTGCTCTGGGGATGTGTGGAAGGTGGCCTGGATCAGGGCCTGGCCGTCCAGGTGGCCATGGGCCAGCGCCGTTTGCGGGGGCATTTGCTGGCGCAGTCCCTGGCCAGCCATGGCGGCTTTGCGGAGGCGGCGCAGCAGCGGTGTTTTCGGGTGGTGCGCATTGCCGTGGCAGAGCCGGCCCGGCAGCTGGGTGTGGGCCGGGCGCTGGTGGCGGCGGCGGAAGATTTTTGCCGGAGCCAGGGGCTGGATTCGCTGGGTACCAGTTTTGGTGGCGAAGCGGGTTTGCAGTCGTTCTGGCAAGGTTGTGGATTACGCCTGGTGCGTATCGGGCTGACCCGGGAGAATTCTACCGGCGAGTTTCCGGTGCAACTGCTCAAGGGCGTATCCCCGGCGGGCTGCGACCTGGAACAGCGCCTGCGCCGTCGGTTTGCCAGGCACTGGCAGGTGCTGATTCCCCGGCACTGGCCCGACATGCCCCCGGAATTGCTGGCGCAGCTTGCCGCAGACCTGCCTGCCACGGCAGAGCCCGGGCCGGACGACTGGCAGGATTTGCGGAGCTTTGCCGAGGGCTATCGGGGGTTTGAAGTGACTTTGCCGCTGCTGCGTGAAGTCTGCAGCTGGCCTGGCTGGATGGCCTGGCTGGCCGGGCAGGAAGATGCCGGGCTCTGGTGCCGTGCGGTACTTCAGGGTTGGGCCTGGCCGCAGTTGCAGGCGCTTGGGCTGGTCACCGGCAAGCGAGAGGGCGAAATGCGGCTGAGACAAATCGTGGCCCGCTGGCTGGCGCAAGTGTCGGAGTTGTGACCGTTTCGATTTAATTATCACCACCCGGCCCGCAAAATAGCTGAAAAAATCAAACAAGAGAGTACGAATGATGAGCAGGGATGCGGGCAGTCGCTTTCATTTTGTGGTTTTGGTGGTGCTGTCGTTGCTGGCTGGTTGCAGCAGTACGGGCGAGGTAGGCGATACCGGGGCAACCGGCGCGGATTTGCTGGCAGCGGTTGCGGCCAATGAAGACCGGGCGGTGCTGGATATGCTGTCGCAGGGCGTGGACCCGGACCCCAGGGCAGGTTCTTCCAAAACCCCGCTGATGCTGGCAGCGGCGGAGGGTAACCGGCGTATTGTCCGCTTGTTGCTGGCGGCCGGTGCCGATGTGAACAGCGAAGACAACAGCGGTTACACGCCGGTGATCCATGCGGCGGAAAACGGGCATTTGTCGGTGGTTCGCGCCTTGTTGGCGGCGGGAGCCAACGTCAATGTCAGCCAGGGCGGCGAATCCCTGCTGATGAAAGTGGTGGAAGCCGGCGACCTGCTGACCGCCGAGATGCTGCTGGCCGCTGGTGCTGATGTGCACTACCGGCGCACCGATGGTACCACGGCCCTCGACATTGCCCGGGCCCGCAATAACCAGGACCTGGAAATGCTGCTGGTGCAGGCGGGCGCTGCCCGCTGATTCCCTGGCCCGGTGTCAGTCCAGCTGCATCGGGTCGTTCAGGTCGTCCCACACCGGCTCGAAATGCCGTTCAATCACTTCTTCCGGTACGTCCCTGGTGGATTTGAACGACCACACCGGCGTTTTATCTTTATCTACCAGCACTGCCCGGATGCCTTCGGCGAGGTCGGGGCGGCGGGTGCATTCCAGTGCCATGGCCAGTTCCATCCGGAAAATATCCTTCAGTGACATCTGCTGACCCTTGCGCAGCTGGTGCCAGACCAGCCAGGCGGTCACCGGGCAGCCATTCTTCAGGTTTTCCGCACAGCTTTGCCACCAGGGGTCGTCAATGTCGGCGGCGAGTATCTGTTCGATGATGGCGGGCAGCTCGGTGCCTGCGGTCAGCCGGGCGATGGTCTGTTCGTGCCGCTCCAGGTGGCCCGGCGCCAGGCTCCGGTAATCCAGCGCTTCCACCTGGTTCAGCAGGCGGAACAGCCGGTTGTCATCGGCGGCGGCCTCGCCGGTCCAGCGCTCATCCTGCAGGCGGGCCAGCAGGGTTTCGATCTGGCCGGCATCAATCACCAGGTCTGCCAGCCCCACCCGCAGGGTGTCGGCCACGTTCAGGCGGGCCCCGGTCAGCCCCATAAACAGCCCGAGGCGCCCCGGCAGACGGTTCAGGAACCAGCTGGCACCGACATCCGGGAACAGGCCGATGCTGATTTCCGGCATGGCCAGGGTGACATCGGGTGTGACCAGCCGGTAGCGGCAGGCCGACAGCAGGCCCAGGCCGCCCCCCATCACAATGCCCCGGGCCAGGCCCACCACCGGCTTCGGGAAACGGTGCAGGCTGTAGTCAAGCCGGTACTCCCGGGTGAAGAAGCGTTCCGGGGCAGATGTGTCACCTTCGCCTTTCAGGGCCTGGTAAAGGTTGCGGATGTTACCGCCGGCACAGAAGGCCCGTTCGCCACTGCCTTGCAACACCACCATGCAGATGCGGTCGTCTGTGGCCCAGCGATCCAGGGTTTCCTGGGCCTGGTTGACCATGTCCTCGGTCAGGGCGTTGAGGGTCTGGGCTGCATTCAGGGTAAGCAGACCGATGTGGCCCTGGCGGCAGGCGAGTTCCTGAACCTCTACAGACATGTGGCGTGATCTCCGGTGTGCAGGTGATTTTGTTAATTAATGTATTTTTGCGGTTTGTTCGTACTGTCCTATAGTCAGCACGAGAGTAAAACAGCACTATGGTCGCACGAATGTCCTTGACCTATCACATTTGAGGCCTTGGATGGCTGTGCTATAAAGAAAGTCTGACTTACGGTCCGGTTGATAAAAAACTGAATTGTAAACGTAAAAACGATGAGAGGATGAACTCTATGAACCTGAAACACTTCGCAGTTGCTGGTCTGTTCGCACTGGGTGCTGCTGCGCCTGCCGCTTCCATGGCAGCCGATGCCGAAGCCGGTAAGGCCAAGGCTGGCGTTTGTGCCGCGTGCCACGGCCAGAACGGTATCTCCCAGGTGCCCATTTACCCGAACCTGGCAGGCCAGAAAGAGCAGTACCTGGTTGCTGCCCTGAAAGCCTACAAGGCTGGTCAGCGTCAGGGTGGCCAGGCTCCGGTCATGCAGGGCCAGGCAACTGCCCTGAGCGATGAAGACATCGCCAACCTGGCGGCTTACTACGCAAGCCTGCCGGCTGGCGGCAAGTAATTGCCCGGCAGTGGTGCGGCTCAGGCCGCACCACTGACAATACGGTAACTGGGCCGATAAGCGGATGATCCTGGCAGTTTCATCCGGTTCTGGGCAATAAACTGCTCCAGCATGGCCTCAAGGGGTTTGATCAGCGTCGGGTCTCCGGCAATTTCAAACGGTCCCTTTTCCTGAATCTGCCGAATTCCGCTTTCCTTCACATTTCCCGCCACGATACCGCTGAACGCCTTGCGCAGATTCGCCGCAATCAGGTGTGACGGTTGATCCCTGTGTAATTCCAGCGCCCGCATGTTGCTGTGGTTGGGCTCGAACGGTAACTGGAACACCGGGTCGATCTTCAGCATCCAGTTGAAGTAGTAGGCATCCTGCATGGCGCGGCGGAAGGTCTCCACATCCTTGATGCCCTGCTTCATGGTCTGGGCTACCCGTACCGGGTCATCAATGATGATGTCGTACTTGCTGGCGGCTTCGTCGCCCAGGGCATTGCGGATGAACTTGTCGATCATCTCGAAGTATTCCGCATTTTCCCGGCGGCCGGTAAACACCACCGGGAAGGGCAGGTCGGCGTTGTCCGGGTGTAGCAGAATACCCAGAAGATACAGAATCTCTTCGGCCGTACCCACGCCACCGGGGAAAACGATCACCCCGTGGCCGCAGCGCACAAAGGCTTCCAGCCGCTTTTCGATATCCGGCATGATCACCAGTTCGTTGACAATCGGGTTGGGCGCTTCCGCCCCGATGATGCCCGGTTCGGTTATACCAATGTAACGACCGTTCTTGATCCGCTGCTTGGCGTGGGCAATGGTCGCGCCTTTCATGGGGCCTTTCATGGCACCGGGGCCGCAGCCGGTGCAGATGCTCATTCCCCGAAGCCCCAGCTGGTGCCCCACTTCCTTGCTGTACTGGTACTCGTCATGGCTGATGGAATGGCCACCCCAGCACACCACCATGTCGGGCTGGCGGCCGGGCTCCAGGGCCCGGGCATTGCGCAGGATATGGAACACCAGGTTGGTAATGTCTTCCGGATTATCCTTGCGGAAGCCGGAGACGGTGTCTGGCAGCGAGTGGCTGTAGACAATATCCCGCAACACCGAGAACAGGTGTTCCCTGATGGCCCGCAGCATTTCGCCGTCAACAAAGGCGTGCGCCGGGGCATTGATCAGCTCCAGCTTCAGGCCCCGGGGCTGGGGAACCAGCCGCACATCGAAATCGCCGTGGGCTTCCATCAGTTCCTTGCAGTCGTCGGTTTCCATGCCGGTATTCAGCACCGCCAGGGCGCATTGCCTGAACAATCGGTACAAACCCCCTTCACTCTTGTCCTTGAGCCGGTTTACCTCGTGGGTGGAGAGAATTTCGAGGCTGCCCTCCGGAGAGACCAGGGCATTCATGGTGGGTTCGGTCATCGGTGTTGGAACTCCTGCTGTTTCGGCAATGACGGATTTTGAGCCACTCAGGCGAAAGGGTACACTAAGCGCTTTCCGCCTTTTACGCTACCCGACGTTCCTCCGATCAAAGTCCTTTTTTATGAAATTACTGATTCGTCCCGCCGCTGAAGTGGCCATCAAAAGCAAACCCGTTCGCCAGCAGCAAATGCGTCAGTTGCGGCAGAATATCCGGAAACTCCTGGCTCGCTTGGATGCCGACATCCGGGTGGATGGCAGCTGGGACCGGGTAGATGTGGACGTGCCCGAAGGCCGGGGCCTGACCGGCGCGGTGATTGATGAACTTACCCGCATTTCCGGCATTTCCACCATCCAGGAAATCGCGGTTTACCCGTTTGTGGACCTGGACGACGTGGGCGCCAAGGCTGTACAGGCCTTTGCTGGTCGACTGAAAGGCAAAACCTTTGCGGTGCGTGCACGGCGCCATGGCCAGCATGATTTCCGTTCGATTGACCTGGAGCGACTGGTCGGCGGCGCGCTGATGCAAGCCTCCGAGGCCCGTGGGGTCGATCTGAAAAATCCGGAAGTGGAAGTGCGCATCGAAGTGAACGATGACCAGTTCCACATTGCCCATCGCCGTCACGAGGGCCTGGGCGGCTATCCGCTGGGTACCGTGGAAACCGTGATGACATTGATCTCCGGTGGCTACGATTCGTCGGTAGCGGCTTACCTGATGATGCGCCGCGGTATCCGCAGCCATTTCCTGTTCTTCAACCTTGGCGGCACCGCCCATGAGGTTGGCGTGCGCCAGGTGGTGCACTACCTGTGGCAGCGTTACGGCGCGTCCCATAATGTGAAGTTTATCTCGGTACCTTTCGAGGGTGTGGTGGCCGAAATCATGCGTTCGGTAAACCATCGCCACTGGGGCGTGGTGCTCAAGCGCATGATGCTGAAAGCCGCTGCCGAAATTGCCCGGGATTACACCGCCACCGGCCTGGTGATGGGCGATGCCGTGGCCCAGGTGTCGAGCCAGACCCTGACCAACCTGAACGTGGTCGATCGCGCCAGCGATGAAGTGGTGCTGCGCCCGCTGATTGCCATGGACAAACAGGAAATCATCCGCATTGCCCGGGACATCGGCACCGAGCCCTTCGCCCGCAACATGCCGGAATACTGTGGCGTGATTTCCAGCAAGCCGGTCACCCGCGCCAAGCTGCACCGGGTGGAGGAAGAAGAGACCCACATGGACCCGCAAGTGCTGGCCAGCGCCATCGCCAACAGCGAGCACACCAAGGTGAGCGAACTGCTCGACAGCGTGGTGACTCCGGAAGAGGTGGAACTGGTACAGACCCCGGCGGTAGACGATGTGATCATCGACGTGCGCCACCCTTCCGAGGAAGAGCGGGCGCCGCTGACACTTACGAACAACGAGATCCTGAAGATCCCGTTCTATGAGCTCAACCAGCAGGTGCCGGGGCTACCGGCAGGCCGTCAGTACCTGTTGTACTGTGACCGGGGCACCATGAGCCGCATGCACGCCGGTCACCTGAAGGCGGAAGGCCTTAACAACGTGAAGGTTTACGCTCCGGGCGCCTAGCCTTCCAGCCCCCTGAAGAACTGCTGGACGTTCTCGCTGAGGGCGTCCAGGTCATATCCCCCCTCCTGTACGATCAGCGTCGGCAGCCCCAGCTGACGGATGTGGGTGCTGAGCCGGCAGAAGCCCTCGGATGACACCGACACCTTGGCCTGCGGGTCGTTTTTGTAGATATCGAAGCCCAGCGGCAGGATCAGCACATCGGGCTGGTACAGCCGCACGGCCGCCAGTGCTTCCTCCACGCGGGCAAAGAAATCCTCCTCGCTGGAGCCGTGGGGCATGGGCAGGTTGATGTTGTAACCGTAGCCTTCGCCTTCGCCGCGCTCGTCCTCGAAGCCGCTCACCACCGGGTAGAAGTTGGTGGGGTCGCCATGGATAGAGATATACAGCACATCGCTGCGATTGTAGAAGATTTCCTGGATACCCTGGCCGTGGTGCATGTCGGTGTCCAGGATCACCGTGCGCGGGAACCGGCTTTTCAGGTGTTCGGCGGCAATGGCCGCATTATTCAGGTAGCAGAATCCCCCGGCGGCATCTTTGCGAGCGTGGTGGCCGGGCGGGCGGCACACGGCATAGGCGTAGCGCTCGCCGGCAATCAGCGCATCGGCCGCCCCGAGAGCGGTCTGGGCCGACCAGTAGGCGGCCTTCCAGGTATTCTCGCCAATCGGACAACTGCCATCGGCCAGGTAACAGGCTGCTTCCGCCAGGACACCCCGCAGGGCATTCGGGGAACGCACGAAGATGTTGGACATCACCTCGTCGCCCCAGTCTTCCATCTCCATCCAGCGCCGGTGGGCGGACTCCAGGAACCGAAGATAACCCAGGTCATGCACCTTCGAGATTGGCGCCGCACCCTGGTCGGCAGGCTGGAACACCGGAATGCCCAGCGCTTTCAGGCCTTCCACCATCTGGCCGGTACGATCCGGCACCTCCTGGGGCTGGCGCATCTGGCCCCGGGTGAAATACGTCTTCGGGATGTGCAGATCCTGTGACGGATGGAAAAATGCTTTCATGTCCGGCCTCCTTGATTCACTCCCTCGAGTATAGGCAGAGACCGGGATGGGTCAAAAAATCCCCGCTGACTTTACAGGCCGGCCCCCAGCTACCACTATGAAGGCAGAACCCGAACCCCGGATCCCGGCCCGCAACCGGGCGTGATCAGGCACAGAAAAGGAGTCGAGATGATCGAATCACCACTGTTGCAGAATCTTACCGGCTACATTGGCGGGCGCTGGACAGACAGCGCCGGTGGCAGCACCTTTGATGTCTACAATCCGGCCACGGGCGAGGTGATTGCCAAAGTGCCTTCGATGCCGGAGCACGACATACTGGATGCGGTTGAAGCCGGCAAGCAGGCCCTGCGGCTGACCAACCCCTATCCCCTTGAAACCCGCCGCAAATGGCTGGAAGACATCCGCGATGCCCTGAAGGACAACCGCGAGGAAATCGGCCGCATCCTGTGCATGGAACACGGCAAGCCCTGGAAAGAAGGCCAGGGCGAAGTGGACTACGCCGCCGGCTTCTTCGATTACTGCGCCAAACATATCCAGGCGCTGGATGCCCACACCATTCCGGAAAAGCCGAAAGACTGCACCTGGACGGTTCACTACCGCCCCATCGGCGTCACCGGCCTGATTGTGCCCTGGAACTTCCCCATCGGCATGATCGCCAAGAAACTCTCGGCAGCCCTGGCGGCCGGCTGCCCCTCGGTCATCAAACCGGCCAGTGAAACCCCGCTGACCATGATTGCCTTCTTCAGCATCATGGACAAGCTCGGCCTGCCCGATGGCATGGTCAACCTGGTGATGGGCAAGGCCAGCGTCATAGGCAAGGTGCTGTGTGAACACAAAGACGTACCCATGCTCAGCTTCACTGGCTCCACCGAAGTGGGCCGAAAACTGATCGTCGACACCGCCGAGCAGGTGAAAAAGCTGTCCCTGGAACTGGGTGGCAACGCCCCGTATATCGTCTTCGACGACGCCGACCTGGACGCCGCCGCCGACAACCTGATCGCCAACAAATTCCGTGGTGGCGGCCAGACCTGCGTGTGCGCCAACCGCATCTTCGTCCATGAAAAAGTGGCCGACGCCTTCGGCGAAAAACTCGCCGAGCGAGTGAATAAAATGACCGTCGGCGACGGCATGAACGATGGCGTCGACATCGGCCCGCTGGTCAACCAAGCCGGCTTCGACAAGGTCAAACGCCACCTGGAGGATGCCCTGGCCAAAGGCGGCAAACTGGTTGCCGGCAAGCAGCCGGATGAGTTGGGTGAAGGCCTGTTCTTCCCGCCCACAGTGGTGCAGGGCGTTGACCGCAATATGGCCTGCTACCAGGAAGAAACCTTCGGCCCGCTGGTGCCCATGGCCCTGTTCCGCACCGAAGAGGAAGTCATCGAAGCCGGCAACGACACCGAATTCGGCCTGGCCTCCTACGTCTTCACCGCCGATGCCGAGCGTGCCCAGCGAGTCGCCGCCGGCCTGCGTTTCGGCCACGTAGGCTGGAACACCGGCACCGGGCCTACTCCGGAAGCGCCGTTTGGTGGCATGAAAGCGTCCGGTATTGGCCGCGAAGGTGGCTTGGAAGGCTTGTTCGAGTTTGTGGAAGCGCAGACGGTTCCACGAGGCTTCTAAAGCTCTGAGCCCTCATCTCCTGGAGTTGTCGCACGGGGGAGGTGCCCCTTCGTTGCCAGACAGCGCAGGAACGGGGACTTCTTCCCAGGACTGTCTGTGGCCATGGATGGCCACAGTCAAGCGCACAGGGATGTGCTCGTAGCGTGTCCTGGGAAGAAGTCCCCGTTCCTGTGCGTTAACTCCAAAGATCCTGAGCGTTAACTCCAAAAGAGCGGCGCCAATCCCTGCCCGACAAACCTGCTTTTCTCCTGTTATACTCTCAGGCCTGTTTATTTAACCAGTAAAAGCCAGGTGCTATGGACGTTTCCCACATTATTGACCCCCTGAACGATGCCCAGCGCGAGGCCGTTACCGCCCAGAACGACCACCTGCTGGTACTGGCCGGCGCGGGCAGTGGCAAAACGCGGGTGCTGGTGCACCGGATTGCCTGGCTGATGACTGTGGATCGGGTGCCGCCGACCGGCATCCTGGCGGTGACCTTTACCAACAAAGCCGCCAAGGAAATGCGCTACCGCATCGAAGAAATGATGAACATCCCCTCCCGGGGACTGTGGTTCGGCACCTTCCACGGCATCGCCCACCGCTTGCTGCGCTCGCACTGGAAAGACGCCGGCCTGCCGGAGAATTTCCAGGTGCTCGACAGCGACGACCAGCTGCGCATGGTCAAGCGGGTGATGCGCGAGTTCCAGATTGATGAAAGCCAGTGGCCGCCGAAACAGGCCCAGTGGTTTATCAACAGCCAGAAAGACGAAGGCCTGCGGGCGGACCATATCCAGGAAAACCCCGGTGACCACTTCACCAGCACCATGCTGAAAATCTACCGCCAGTACGAAAAACTCTGCCAGCAGGGCGGCCTGGTGGACTTTGGCGAACTGCTGCTGCGCTCCCACGAGCTGTGGCTGCACCGGCCGGAGCTACTGAGTCACTACCAGCAGCGCTTCCAGCACATCCTGGTGGACGAGTTCCAGGACACCAACACCATCCAATACGCCTGGCTTCAGGTACTGGCCAGCAACCGCGTGCCGCTGACCGTGGTCGGGGATGACGACCAGTCCATCTACGGCTGGCGTGGTGCCAAGATCGAAAACATCCAGCAGTACCAGCGGGACTTCCCGAACGCCCGCCTGGTGCGGCTGGAGCAGAACTACCGCTCCACCCAGATGATCCTGAAGGCGGCCAACGCGGTGATCGCCAATAACCAGGGCCGCCTCGGTAAAGAGCTGTGGACCGACGGCCCCGAAGGCGAACCGATCAGCCTGTACGCGGCCTTTAACGAACAGGACGAAGCCAATTACATCGCTGACTCCATCACCGCCTGGGTCAACGACGGCAACCTGCGCAGCGAATCCGCCATCCTGTACCGCTCCAACGCCCAGTCCCGGGTGCTGGAAGAAGCCCTGATGCGCCAGGGCATTCCCTACCGGGTGTATGGTGGCCTGCGGTTCTACGACCGCCAGGAAATCCGCAACGCCCTCGCCTACCTGCGCCTGGTGCAGTACCACCGTGATGATGCCGCCTTCGAACGGGTGGTGAACATCCCGACCCGCGGCATCGGCGCCAAGAGCCTGGCGGAGCTACGTGAATACGCCACAGAGCAGGGCATTTCCCTGTGGGAATCTGCCGAACGCCTGCTGGCAGCAGGGCAGGTGAAAGGCCGGGCGAAAACCGGGCTGCAGTCGTTTATGGAAATCATCAACGGCCTGTCTGCAATGGTGTGCGAAGCCTCATTGCAGGGGCTGATGAAGCAGGCCATCGAAGCCAGTGGCCTGAAGGACTACCACGCCAGCGAAAAAGGCGAGAAAGGTCAGGCAAGGGTAGAGAACCTGGAAGAGCTGGTAAATGCGCTGTCCGATTTCGAGGTGGAAGACGGCGTCGACCCGCTGGCAGAATTCATCGCCCAGGCGGCACTGGATGCCGGCGAAGCCCAGGCCGATGCCCATGAAGACAGCGTGCAGCTGATGACCCTGCACTCCGCCAAGGGCCTGGAATTCCCGCTGGTGTTCCTGGCGGGCGTGGAAGAAGGTTTGTTCCCCCACAGCATGTCGCTGGAAGAGCCGGGGCGTATGGAAGAAGAGCGCCGTCTGGCCTACGTAGGCATTACCCGTGCCATGAAAAAGCTGGTGCTCACTTACGCCGAATCCCGCCGCTTGTACGGGCAGGAAAAATTCCACGCGCTGTCCCGCTTCGTTCGGGAGATTCCGGGTGACTGCCTGCAGGAAGTACGGTTACGCAATACGGTGACCCGGCCGGCGATGGTGTCCCGCCCCAATGAGAGCATGTTCAGTCAGGATTCGGCGCAGCAATCGGGTTTCAGTCTGGGGCAGCGGGTGCGTCATCCGAAGTTCGGCGAGGGTATCGTAATGAACTCCGAGGGCACCGGGCACCACACCCGGGTGCAGGTAAACTTCGACGAGGGCGCCAAGTGGCTGGTGCTGGCCTATGCGCCGTTGGAGGCCTGCTGAGCTTGGTTGCAGGCATCTTGTAGCCTGATGGTTTTGGCGATGGCATGGGTGTGGGGTAGTCTTTCCAAAAAGCGCTCGAGCCGTCCATGGGCGCTTGTGTTCCGCCATCCATGGCTCCACAAATTTTTGGAAAGACTACCCCACACCCATGCTTCGTCATTCTGAGAATCCGAAACGGAAAAGCTTAGGAAGAAGTAGGTTGTTGTTTAGAAGTATTGGGAACTCGTTGTGGTGTCTGGGGCAGGTATCGGGAAGGGCTGTCCAAAAATGTGCGGAGCCATGGATGGCGGAGCAGAAGCGCCACATGGATGTGCCGCCAGGAGCGGTTTTTGGACAGCCCTTCCCGATACCTGCCTGACTCCGAAGTCCTGGCCCGGAGCCGAAAACTCCCAAACCGCGATTACATCAGAACCGCGTAAATCACCCCGGCCAGAATAATCCGGTAGAGAACATACGGCCACATGCCCACTTTGTTGAGCCACTTCAGGAAGAAGTGGATGGCGGTGATGGCCATCAGGAACGACGTTACGCCGCCAATCAGGAAGCCATTCCAGTCTACGATCACATCGGATGATGCCACTTCCAGCAGCTTCACCGCAGACGCCAGCACGATAATCGGAATCGCCAGCAGGAACGAAAACCGCGAGGCGGTTTCCCGCGTCATGCCCAGGAACAGGCCGGCGGTGATGGTGACGCCGGAGCGGGAGGTGCCGGGGACCAGGGCCATGGCCTGGGCGATGCCGACGACGACGGCGTCTTTCCAGTTCAGCGAATCCATGGTGCGCTGGCGTTTCGGCAGCCAGTCGGCAATGCCAAGCAGGATGCCGAACACCAGGGTGGTGAAGAAGATCACTGAGGCGCCGCGCAGTTCGTTGTCGATCATGTCGAGCAGGGCCAGGCCAGCGAGGCCGGCGGGAATGGTGCCGATGACCAGGTACCAGGCCAGGGCGCCCTGGCCGACGATTCTGCGCTGGCCAATGGAAATCAGGCCGTCCCGGGCGATGCCGAAGACATCCCGACGGAAGTAAAGCACCACGGCCAGCAGCGTGCCCACATGCACCGACAGGTCAAAGCCTACGCCCTGGTCTTCCCAGCCAAAGAAGGCAGGTGTCAGTATCAGGTGGGCGGAGCTGGATATGGGCAGGAATTCGGTCAGTCCCTGGAGGAGGCCAAGGAAAAGGGCCTGGTAAACATCCATTCTTTTAATTCCGGTCGGTGGTGCTGATTAACGGGTTTGGCGCGCTCAGAAAACGAGCGGGATATTAGCAGGGTGACTGCCGGCTGAACAGGCGCGGCAGGTTACGCACCCAGCAGCACGCCGCCGGCGGCCATCACGATCACCACGCCCCAGGCCGGGAGTTTCCATACGCTTAGCAGCATAAACCCGGTCAGGCCAAGGGCGAATTCGCCGGGGCCGACGATGGCGCTGGTGAATACCGGCTGGTACAGCGCGGCACCGAGAATGCCCACCACAGCCGCGTTGGCGCCGCGCATCAGGGCCTGGGCGCGGTGCCAGCGGCGGAAGTTGTTCCAGTGCGGCAGTACCGCCATCAGGATCAGCATGCCGGGCAGGAAAATGGCCAGCAGGGCCAGCGCGGCCCAGATAATTGGTGCAGAGGGCCCCATCACGGCACCCAGATAGGCGGCAAAGGTAAACAGCGGGCCGGGGATGGCCTGGGCGGCGCCGTAGCCGGCGAGGAATTCATCGGCGGTTACCCGGCCGGTCTGTACCACTTCCGCTTCCAGCAGCGGCAGCATCACGTGGCCACCGCCGAAGACCAGGGCCCCGGCGCGGTAGAAGCCATCAAGCATATCCAGCAGGGTGGAGGGCGCGAGCCATGCCAGCAGGGGCAGGCCGACCAGCAGGAATACATACAAAACAGCCGTCAGCCGGCCGGTGCCCGCTGACACCGAGATGCCGGAATGTCCGGCCGCACCGTCGTCGGCAGCGCGGCACAGCACCAGGCCCCCAAGGGCTCCGACCACAATCGCGGAAACCTGCCCGGCAGTACCGCCCACAAACACCACCAGCAGAACCGCTGCCAGGGCGATACCGGCCCGCTGCTGATCCGGGCACAGTGAGCGCGCCATGCCCAACACGGCGTGGGCTACTACGGCTACAGCGGCCACTTTCAAGCCATGGATAATGCCCTGGCTGACCGCACCATCCAGCAGGCTGGCGCTCAGGGCAAAGGCCACCAGGATGATGGCCGAGGGCAGGGTGAATGCGGTCGAGGCGGCAGCAGCACCCCAGCCGCCACCGCGCTGCAGGCCAAGGGCAAACCCCACCTGGCTGCTGGCGGGCCCGGGCAGGAACTGGCACAGGGCGACCAGATCTGCATAGTCCTGCTCTGACAGCCAGCGGCGCCGGGCCACAAACTCATTACGGAAATAACCCAGATGGGCCGCCGGGCCGCCAAAGGAGGTCAGGCCCAGGGCCAGGAAGGCCAGGAAAATTTCCCGAATTCGTGCAACTGACACCGGGCCAGGGGCCATATTCACTCCCAAAGACAATCTCTGATCAGGCCGGGAACTTGTCCCGGGTGTTATTGGCTATGCGCACCAGCATCAGCATCAACGGCACTTCCACCAGTACGCCCACCACCGTGGCCAGCGCCGCCCCGGATTGCAGGCCGAACAGGGCGATGGCGGCAGCCACGGCCAGTTCAAAGAAGTTGCTGGCACCGATCATGGCACCGGGTGCGGCGATGCAATGGCGCACCTTCCACAGCCTGGCCCATCCGTAAGCGAGCAGGAAGATGAACACCGTCTGGATAATCAGCGGCACCGCAATCAGCAGTATATGCAACGGATTTTGCAGAATGACTTCACCCTGAAAGGCAAACAGCAAGACCAGGGTGACGATCAGCGCCGCCGGTGTCACCGGGCCGAGGCGCTTCATGAACACGTCATCGTACCACTGCTCGCCGTGGCGGGCAATAAGAGCGCGGCGGGTCAGGTAGCCGGCAGTGAGCGGAATCACGATGTACAGCACCACCGACAGAATCACCGTATCCCAGGGTACCTGGATGTCGGAAATGCCCAGCAGGAACACCACAATCGGCGCAAAGGCGAACAGCATGATGATGTCGTTCAGGGACACCTGCACCAGGGTGTAGGCCGCATCGCCTTTGGTCAGATAGCTCCAGACAAACACCATCGCCGTGCAGGGGGCGGCGCCCAGCAGAATGGCACCGGCCAGGTATTCGCTGGCCAGTTGCGGAGCGATCCAGGGCTCGAATACCACCATCAGGAAGAACCAGGCAATGGCGAACATGGTAAAGGGCTTGATCAGCCAGTTCACGATGGTGGTGATGGCGAGGCCCTTGGGCTCCTTGCGCACCCCGACCACAGCGCTGAAATCAATCTGCGCCATCATCGGAAAAATCATCGCCCAGATCAGGATGGCGATGGGGATGGATACCTGGGCGTATTCGAAGCGGGACAGGGTCTCGGGGATTGAGGGGGCGAGCTGCCCGAGGGCTACACCGGCCACAATGGCCAGCGCCACCCACACGGACAGGTAACGCCCGAACAGGTCCATTCCGCCGTCAGTGGCTTCAACCGTGTTTACATCGCTGTTACGGCTCATTGCACATCCTTAAATGGAACGTTGGTTCACACGCTTCGACAGTTCTTCGGCGCTTTCCTTGCGTTCGGAATAGCGGTCGGTCAGGTAATCGCTGCGGTCCCGCACCAGCAGGGTGAACTTTACCAGCTCCTCCATGACATCCACGATACGGTCGTAGTAGGCCGAAGGCTTCATCCGGTCGTTGTCGTCAAATTCCATGAACGCCTTGGGTACGGACGACTGGTTCGGGATGGTCACCATGCGCATCCAGCGGCCCAGCACCCGCAACTGGTTGACTGCGTTGAATGACTGGGAGCCGCCGCACACCTGCATCACCGCCAGGGTTTTGCCCTGAGTCGGCCGAACGGCGCCCATGGACAGGGGAATCCAGTCGATCTGGGTTTTCATTATGCCGGTCATGGCGCCGTGGCGTTCCGGTGAGCACCACACCATGCCCTCGCTCCACTGCACCAGCTCCCGCAGCTCCTGAACCTTCGGGTGGGAGGCATCTTCGGCATCGGCCAGGGGCAGGCCGCGGGGATTAAAGATGCGGGTTTCCGCACCGATGGCTTCCAGCAGGCGGGCGGCTTCTTCCACCGCCAGGCGGCTGAACGAGCGCTCGCGCAGGGAGCCGTACAGCAGCAGAATCCGGGCGGGATGTTCTGAGGCCGGGGCCTGGAACACCTTCGATGCAGTGGGAACGTTGAACAGCTCAGCTTTAATATTGGGAAGATCCGCGGTTGGCATGTTGATCGTCGATCCTTTACGTCATCACTGTGTCACACTAATATGCGAAAAACTGCATATTCGAATAAGCGTATATATTGGTCGGTAAATATGAAAGGTCAAGCCCATTACAATCCGGTGACTGTGTTCAAGGCATTGGGAGATGAACTCCGGCTGGCAGCCACGCTGCTGATCTACCGCCATGGCGAGCTGTGTGTGTGTGAACTGATGGCGGCCTTTGAAGCGCCCCAGCCAAAAGTCAGCCGGCACCTGGCCTCCCTGCGGGAGGCCGGCCTGCTGGAAACAGAGCGCCGAGGCCAATGGGTCTATTATTACCTTCATCCGCATCTGCCAGACTGGGTAGTGCGGGTTCTGGAGGGAACCGCCCGGAACAATTTGGCACTGATCGGGCAGCCCCTGGCCAGGTTGCAGGCCATGGCAGACCGCCCGGCGGTGCAGTGCCCCTGATCACGAATTTACAAGGATTGCGAACCTCGCAAGGAGAACACCATGAGCAAGATCAAAGTAGGCATCAACGGATTTGGACGCATTGGCCGTTTGGCACTGCGGGCGGCTTGGGGTTGGCCGGAGCTGGAATTTGTGGCCGTCAATGACCCGGGTGCTGACACCAACACGCTGGCGCACCTGCTGAACTTTGACAGCGTGCATGGCCGCTGGAACCACGAAGCCACCGCCGATGGCGATGAGATGGTGATTGACGGCCAGCGCATCCGCGTGACCCATAACAAAGCCATTGCCGATACCGACTGGTCTGGTTGCGACCTGGTGATCGAGGCCAGTGGCGTGAACAAGAAAGTTGCCGTGCTGCAGGGCTACCTGGATCAGGGTGTGAAGCGGGTGGTGGTGACCGCGCCGGTGAAGGAAGCCGGAGCCAAGAACATCGTGCTGGGCGTGAACGAACACATCTTCGATCCGGCCAATGACCGAATCATCACGGCGGCCTCCTGCACCACCAACTGCCTGGCGCCGGTAGTGAAGGTCATCCACGAGAAACTGGGCATCAAGCACGGTTCCCTGACCACGATCCACAGCCTGACCAACACCCAGACCATCATCGATGCGCCCCACAAGGACCTGCGCCGGGCCCGGGCCTGTGGCAGTTCGCTGATTCCCACCAGCACCGGTTCCGCCACGGCGATTATCGAAATCTTCCCGGAACTGAAAGGCAAACTGGATGGCCACGCGGTGCGGATTCCGCTGATCAACGCGTCACTGACCGACTGCGTGTTCGAGGTGGAAACACCCACCGATAAAGACACCGTAAACCGTCTGCTGAAAGAGGCCTCCGAGGGCGAGCTGAAGGATATTCTGGGCTACGAAGAGCGCCCGCTGGTGTCTATCGACTACAAGACCGACCCCCGTTCTTCCATCGTCGATGCCCTGTCCACTCTGGTGGTAAACAGAACCCATGTGAAAATCTATGCCTGGTACGACAACGAATGGGGCTACGCCAACCGCACCGCAGAACTGGTCCGCAAGGTAGGGCTGGCCTGATATGAGCGCTGCCATCCGACAGTATCTGGTGATCACCGGTAACTACTGGGCTTTCACCCTGACCGATGGCGCGCTGCGAATGCTGGTGGTGCTGCACTTCCACCAGCTGGGATATTCGCCTCTGGAAATCGCCCTGTTGTTCATCTTCTACGAGTTTTTCGGGGTGGTGACCAACCTGGTGGGCGGCTATCTCGGCGCCCGTATGGGCCTGAACCGCACCATGAACATCGGGCTGTTTCTGCAGATTGTGGCGCTGGCCATGCTGGCGGTGCCGGCGGCCATGCTCACGGTGCCCTGGGTGATGGCGGCGCAGGCGTTGTCTGGCATTGCCAAGGATCTGAACAAGATGTCCGCCAAGAGCGGCATCAAGTTGCTGGTTCCGGACGAGCAGCAGGGCACCCTGTACAAGTGGGTGGCGATCCTCACCGGCTCCAAAAACACCCTGAAAGGGGTGGGCTTCTTTCTGGGCGGCTTACTGCTGATGGCAGCCGGCTTTACCGGCGCGGTGATCCTCATGGCAGTGGCGCTGGGGCTGGTGTGGCTGGCCAGCCTGTTCCTGCTGGGGCAGGATCTGGGCAAGAGCAAGGCCAAGCCGAAGTTCAGCGAGATCCTGTCCAAGAGCCGGGCCATCAACGTGCTGTCTGCTGCGCGTATGTTCCTGTTCGGTGCCCGGGATGTCTGGTTCGTGGTGGCCCTGCCGGTGTACATGGCCACGGTGTTCGGCTGGGACCACTGGAAGGTGGGAGGCTTTATGGCCAGCTGGATTATCGGCTATGGCTTTATCCAGACCATTGCACCCAAAATCACCGGACACTCCAACGGTAAATCCGGTGCGGTGTTCTGGGCGGCCTTGCTGGCGGTGGTTCCGGCAGCCATTGCCGGGGCTTTGATGGCCGGCTGGTCGGCACAGGCGGTGGTGATCGGCGGTTTGCTGCTGTTCGGGGTGCTGTTTGCCATCAACTCCTCCCTGCACAGCTACCTGATTGTCAGCTACGCCCGGGGTGATGGGGTGTCGCTGGATGTGGGTTTTTACTATATGTCTAACGCTGCCGGCCGGCTGCTGGGTACCATCCTGTCTGGCTGGGTGTATCAGGCCTACGAGCTGGAGGCCTGCCTGTGGATTTCCGCAGCCCTGGTAGCCACAGCGGCCGTGTTTTCAGTATGGTTGCCGGAGCGCTCGGACAAGCCAGGCTTCAGCCAACTGGCTGCAACAAAGACAATAAAATGATCGGGTTACTTCGGCGTTTCCCCCTGCCAGTCATTGTACTGGCGCAACTCTTTGGCACATCCCTCTGGTTCAGTATCAACGGAGTCTGGTTATCCCTGTCCGCCGAGCTGGGGCTGGCGGAATCGGATCTGGGCCGGTTGACGCTCTCGGTTCAGGCCGGCTTTATTGCGGGTACGCTTGCCCTGGCGGTGACCGGGCTGGCAGACCGCTTTGGCGCCAGCCGTATCTTCCTGGTATCGAGCCTGCTGGGTGCGCTTGCGAACGCCGCATTCGTGACGGTGGCCGGAGTATTTCCGCTGGACAGCCTGCTGCGGTTCGCCACCGGTCTGTGCCTGGCCGGAATCTACCCTCTGGGTATGAAACTTGTCATTGCCTGGACGCCCAAATACGCCGGAGCGGCCCTGGCCTGGCTGGTGGGCATGCTGACTTTGGGTACAGCTCTGCCGCATCTTATGCGTGGGGCAACGCTGGGCATGCCCTGGGAGTGGCCACTGCTCGCATCTTCCTGCCTGGCACTTCTGGGCGGGTTGTTGGTATTTCTGTTGGGCGATGGGCCGCACCTGCCCAAAGCCAGTGGTCGTCTCCCGCTCAGTCAGGGGCTGGCGGCTTTGCGTAGTCCCCGCTTCAGGGCCGTGGCGGGCGGTTATTTTGGCCACATGTGGGAGCTATATGCCTTCTGGACCTTGGTGCCGCTGTTGATCGGGCGAGAACTTCAAAGGCTGGGGCAGGGTGAGGCTTTGATACCCTGGCTGTCATTTGCGGTAATCGGCATCGGCGCTGCCGGCTGTATCGGTGGCGGTCGGCTCAGTCGGACCCTGGGCAGTGAGTGGGTGGCCCGGCGGGCGCTGATGGTGTCCGGGGCTCTGTGTCTGCTCTATCCCTGGATGAACGGGCTGCCGCCTTTGTTGTTAATGGTTTTGCTGTTGGTTTGGGGCGTGGCGGTAGTGGCCGATTCACCGCAATTCTCTGCACTGGCGGCCTCGACCGCACCGAAGGAAACCGTGGGTTCATCCCTGGCTGTGATGAACGCGGTGGGCTTTGGCCTGACACTGCCTGCCATCTGGCTCACCAGCGGGTTCTGGAACGCCTGGGGTGTCTGGGTCGCTTTGCTGTTGTTGCCGGGGCCGGTGTTCGGCCTGTGGTCCCTGAGCCGGGGAAAGCCCCGGGCCTGATACACTTGCCGACTCCTTCGTCCTCCAGCTATGGATCGCCATGACCCAACGCATTCTTCTATTGTCAGGCTACGATGCCGCCAGCCATCGGCGCTGGCGAGAGCAATTGGTCACCCTGCTGCCCGGTTATCACTGGCAGACGCTGGCGCTTCCGCCCAGATTCTTCCAGTGGCGGATACGAGGCAATCCGGTGAGCTGGCTGGACGAGCCCTGCCTGCAGGAATCCTGGGACCTGGTCATTGCCACCTCCATGGTCGACCTGGCCACATTGCGCGGGTTGCACCCCTCGCTGGCAAACACGCCGTGCCTGCTTTATATGCATGAAAACCAGTTCGCCTTTCCGGTCAGCGATCAGCAGCGGGGCCGGGTAGAGCCGCAAATGGTCAATCTCTACAGCGCGCTGGCGGCCGATGCGGTGGTCTTCAACAGTGCCTGGAACCGGGACAGCTTTCTGCAAGGCGTTGAAGGCTTTCTGAACAAAATTCCGGATGCGGTGCCCGACGGGGTGATGGAAAAACTCAGGGAAAGGTCTTCGGTGCTGCCGGTGCCGATTGAAGACCGGTTGTTTAGCGATCAGCCCCGGCCTGTGAACCGGGCGTGTCCGCACTTGCTGTGGAATCACCGCTGGGAATACGACAAGGGGCCGGACCGATTGTTTACATTGCTGGAGCAGCTGACAGAGCGTGCAATGCCTTTCCGTATCAGCGTGGTGGGCGAGGGCTTTCGCAGCCGCCCGGAAGCATTTGACCGGATTCACCGGCAATTTTCAGGGCACATTGAACACTGGGGCTTTCTGGAGCGCCGCGCAGATTATGATCGCTTGCTGGGCCGTGCCGATATTGTGCTGACGACAGCGCTTCACGATTTCCAGGGGCTGGCGATGCTGGAAGCCATGGCTGCCGGGTGTTTGCCACTGGCACCGGACCGTCTGGCCTACCGGGAGTATGTGCCGCCGCAGTGCCGGTACACCAGCATTGAGTCTGACAGAGCGGCGGAAGCCAGGGCGGCAGCTGATCAGCTGGCCAGGCTGCTTGAACAACCACCTGTTGCGGAGCCACCGAATCCTTGGCGGGCTTCAAGGCTGGCGCCCCGGTATCAGGCTCTCATCGAACAGCTGGTGTCGAAAGGTCAGTGATTCTGCTCTGGCACCTCCCGGATGCGGCCGTGCTCGTCTATGGCTACGTATACAAACAGGCCTTCCGTTACCTTGCGCGGCGTCTTTGAGCTGCGGTCCAGGGTCCAGACTTCCACCTGGATCTTCATGGAGCTGCGCCCAATGTCCACCAGGTCACAGTAACAACCTACCTGGGAGCCCACCCGCAACGGCGACAGGAACTCCATACGATCCATGGCCACGGTGGCATTGCGGCCCCGGGAAATGCGCCCGGCCATGGCAGCGGCGGCAATATCCATCTGTTTGACTAGCCAGCCGGCGAACACATCGCCATTGGCATTGGTGTCTGAGGGCAGGGGAATCACCTGCAACATCATCTCCCCGCGTGGGGCGGGTTTGTCGTCATCGTATGCTTTCATGAATGGTTTGCCTTACGGAAGCTTATGAATTGTTTTCCGTGCATGGTAACGGGCTGGCCGCGCGCTGCAAGAAAATTTCGCTAATGACGGCTATATTTCAAAAGCTGTAACAAAGTTGTCACAGAGTCTCCCTAGGATGCACTCATCGGTAAAGCAGATACCAACATAACGTCCACCGATACTGGAGACATAACGTGATGAAATTGAAAACTGCAATCGCTTCTGTTGCCCTGGCGGGCAGCATTGCCGCCGTGTCCACCCCGGCCATGGCCCGTGATACCGTCAATGTCGTCGGTTCTTCCACTGTTTATCCGTTCGCCACTGTAGTTGCCGAGCGTTTTGGCCGTAACACCGACTTCCCGACTCCGAAACTGGAATCTACCGGTTCCGGCGGTGGTCTGAAGCTGTTCTGTGCCGGTATCGGTACCCAGCACCCGGACATCACTAACGCTTCCCGTCGCATGAAGAAGAGCGAGTTCGAGCTGTGCCAGAGCAATGGCGTGAAGGAAATCACCGAAGTGAAAATCGGTGCTGACGGTATCGTTATCGCCAACTCCAAAGATGCTGGCAAGCTGGACCTGAGCCTGAAGCAGGTGTTCCTGGCCCTGGCCAAGGAAGTTCCGGATCCCAAGGGCGGCGACAAGCTGGTCGCTAACCCTTACCAGAAGTGGAGCGAGATCGACTCCAGCCTGCCGAACCTGGAAATCAGCGTGATGGGCCCGCCTCCGACTTCCGGTACCCGTGATGCTTTCGTTGAAATCGCAATGGAAGGTGGCTGCAAGACCTTCGATTTCATCAAGGCCATGCCGAAGAAAGAAATGAAGAGCGTTTGCCACAGCATGCGTGAAGACGGCCCGTTTGTTGAGGCTGGCGAAAACGACAACCTGATCGTTCAGCGCCTGGCGCAGGACAAGGACACCCTGGGTATCTTCGGTTACAGTTTCCTGATGGAAAACAGCAGCCAGATCCAGGCCGCGACTATCGGTGGCGTTGAGCCGACTCCGGAAACCATCGCTGATGAAGATTACCCGGTTGCCCGCTCCCTGTTCTTCTACATCAAGAACGCTCACGTAGGCGTGGTTCCGGGCATCAAGGAATATGCCGAGGAATTTACTAGTGAAGGCGCCTGGGGCGATAACGGTTACCTGGTCGACGTAGGCCTGATTCCGAACCCGCGCAACACTCGCATGGAAGTGGCCAAGAATGTGCGCAACCTGAAGCCGATGACCGGCAACGAGCTGTAAGCAGCTCCGGGTAGTCAGGGACGACGACAAAGAACGCGGGCCGGGGAGGTTCGCGTTCTTTTGTTACAACCAGATGAATAAAACAGCCGCTAAACTGGCACAATAATAAAAACGTTGAGCTGGCTTTAACTCAACATTTACACGATACAGAGAACGTTATGCAAACGGCCAATCTGTTGCCTCTGATCCTGGTGATTGCCGTCATCGCCTATGGTTTGTCCTACATGCGCTCGCGCGCGGTAGCCGAGCCCATCGGTGGTATTCGCAATCTGAAGGCGCTGCCCTTTTACTACGCGGCCCGTGCCGCTTTGTGGTGTGCGATCCCTGCGCTGGTTGTGCTGGCGCTGTGGGCAGGTTTTGAAGGCAAGGTTATCCAGAACTATGTGGTGGCTTCGTTGCCGGCAGAACTTGCACCTGAGTCTGACGGCCAGGCGAGCCTTATCCTTTCGCAGATCAACAACGTGGCAGCCGGCAAGCTGGATCCGCAGTTTGTGCCCCCGGAAGTGGTGGGTGCAGCGGACCTTCTGGATGCCCTCAAACAGCGCAGTGCCAGCTTCAAGGCCACGCTGGTAATTCTTCTTGCGGTACTGGGCGCAGCCTATGCCTGGACCCGGGTACAACCCCACATCAATGCCCGCGAGAACGTGGAGCGCACCTTGCGGTGGATTTTCTTTGTCTGTGCGGCGGTTGCCGTTCTGACCACCGTCGGCATTGTCTTTTCCGTGATTTTTGAAACCTTCCGGTTCTTCGGCAAGGTTCCCATTACCGAGTTTCTGTTCGGCACGTCCTGGAGCCCCCAGACTGCCCTTCGGGCTGACCAGGTAGGTTCAGACGGTGCTTTCGGTATTATCCCGCTGTTCACCGGCACCCTGCTGATTTCGGCCATTGCGCTGCTGGTGGCGGTGCCTGTGGGGTTGCTGTCTGCGGTGTACCTGTCTGAGTACGCAACCAGGCCGGCCCGGGCGGTGATCAAACCGCTGCTGGAGATGCTGGCAGGCGTACCTACCGTGGTGTACGGCTTTTTTGCGGCCCTTACGGTTGCCCCGTTCATTCGGGACCTGGCTGAAAGTATCGGCCTTGAAGCCTCATCCCAGAGCGCGCTGGCGGCGGGCCTGGTGATGGGTGTCATGATTATTCCGTTTGTTTCATCGTTGTCTGACGACGTGATCAACGCCGTACCCCAGACCCTGCGGGACGGTTCCCTGGCACTGGGTGCCACCCAGTCAGAAACCATGAAGAACGTAATTTTCCCCGCGGCCCTGCCGGGAATTATGGGCGGCATCCTGCTGGCGGCTTCCCGGGCCATCGGCGAAACCATGATTGTGGTGATGGCAGCAGGCCTGGCAGCCAACCTGACGGCCAATCCGCTGGATTCCGTCACCACGGTTACGGTGCAGATTGTCACCCTGCTGACCGGTGACCAGGAATTCGACAGCGCCAAGACCCTGGCCGCGTTTGCCCTGGGCATGATGCTGTTCATCGTAACCCTGGCCCTCAACGTGGTTGCCCTGAAGATTGTCCGCAAGTATAGGGAACAGTATGACTGATCAACGTTCACAGGCGGAGATTGTCCGCCAGTCACTCAAGCGGCGGTACCGCAAGGAGCGCCGGTTCCGGCTCTACGGCATGACCGCCATCGCCATCGCCCTGTTGTCCCTGGTGGTTCTGTTTACCGACATCATTGGCAAGGGCTACACCGGCTTTATCAAGACCACAATGACCCTTGAGGTGGTGCTTGATGGCGAGCAGATGTACCTGGACGACGCGTCTGACAAAGACCAGATGTCCATGGCGGACTTCCAGGCGCCCATCATAACGGCCCTGCAGAAGCATTTTCCCGATGTGCAGGAGCGCTCGGACCTGCGGGAATTGAGCCGGTTGGCCGGCAGCTATGCCAGCAACCAGGTCAAGGATTTGCTGGAAAAACAGCCGGAATTGCTGGGCAGCACCCAGACCATGGAGTTCCTGGTGCACGATACGGTGTCGGTCTATGTGAAGCATGCCGACAATCCGGCCTACAGCATCCGTTTGTCGGAACAGCAGCAGCGCTGGGTTGATGAGCTGGTTGAGAAGGGCGTGGTAGATACCGGTTTCAACGATGTGTTCTTCAGCCGGGGCGATTCCCGGGAGCCGTCCAATGCCGGTATTCTGGGTGCCATTGTCGGCTCCCTGCTGACCATGGTGGTTACCCTGGTGATTGCCTTCCCGATGGGGGTTGCGGCAGCGGTGTACCTGGAGGAATTTGCGCCCCAGAACAAGTTCACCGATTTTATCGAAGTCAACATCAACAACCTGGCGGCGGTACCGTCGATCATCTTCGGCCTGTTGGGCCTGGCGGTGTTTATCGGGGTGTTCGGCTTGCCGCGCTCCGTACCGGTATTGGGTGGCCTGGTGCTGGCGCTGATGACCCTGCCCACCATCATCATTTCCAGCCGTGCGGCCATCAAGAGTGTGCCGCCCTCTATCCGTGAAGCAGCGGAAGGCATCGGCGCCTCGAAAATGCAGGTGGTGCTGCACCATGTGGTGCCCCTGGCCATGCCCGGCATGATGACCGGTTCGATCATCGGCATGGCCCAGGCACTGGGTGAGACCGCACCGCTGCTGCTGATTGGCATGGTGGCATTCATCGTGGAGATTCCTGACGGTTTCTTCAGTTCCGCCACTGTGCTCCCGGTACAGATTTACCTCTGGGCCAGCAGTGCCGAGCAGGGCTTTGTTGAACTTGCCTCTGCCGGAATCATGATCCTGCTGACCTTTATGATCACCATGAATGCATTGGCCATCTGGCTCCGTAAACGTCTTGAGCGCCGGTGGTAAGGAGTTAAACCATGAACACTATGAATTCGACAGTAACCAGCAACACCGAAACCACCGAGGCGCCCGCTGTTCCCGTTCAGGACGAGCGCCCGGCAGAGACGATCATCCAGGAAGGGGTCACCGTTGGCAGCCCCTACGCCGACGACCCGAAGTTCAAGCTGCGGGATGTTGAGGTGTTTTACGGCGAAAGCCGGGCCATCAAGAAGATCAGCCTGGATATTGCCCGCAACGAAGTGATTGCCTTTATCGGCCCGTCCGGGTGCGGCAAGTCCACCTTCCTGCGCTGCCTGAACCGGATGAACGACAGCATCGATATCTGTAGCGTGAAAGGCGAGTTGATGCTGGATGACCAGAACATCTACGACTCCAAGCGTGACGTGGTTGAGCTGCGGGCCCGGGTTGGCATGGTATTCCAGAAGCCGAACCCGTTCCCCAAGTCGATCTACGATAACGTGGCCTATGGCCCGCGTATTCACGGCCTGGCCAATCGCAAGTCCGACCTGGACGATATTGTGGAAGACAGCCTGCGCAAGGCTGGCCTGTGGAACGAGGTAAAAGACCGCCTGGATGCCACTGCCACCGGCATGTCCGGCGGTCAGCAGCAGCGTCTGTGTATTGCCCGGGCCATTGCCGTCAGCCCCGAAGTGATCCTGATGGACGAGCCCTGTTCAGCGCTGGACCCGATCGCTACCGCCAAGGTGGAAGAGCTGATCGCGGAAATGTCCGAGAGCTACACCATTGTGATCGTAACCCACTCGATGCAGCAGGCCGCCCGGGTATCCAACCGCACGGCGTACTTCCACCTGGGCCACCTGGTGGAAGTGAACGAAACCGACAAAGTATTTACTTCGCCGGACCACGAACTGACCGAATCCTACATCACCGGTCGTTTTGGTTAATCAGGTCCGGGAACCTTGGAGACAAAGAAGATGCCGAACAGAAAGGATGATGTATACGGAGATCATATCTCCGGCAAGTTCAACGATGAACTTAACGAGCTGAAAACCCAGTTCCTGAACATGGGGGGCATGGTGGAAAGCCAGGTGGAGCAGGCTATCCAGTCACTGGTTGACAGTGACGGCCAGCTGGCGGAA
The DNA here is from genome assembly GCF_001447135.1 of Marinobacter sp. P4B1. Lineage (NCBI taxonomy): Bacteria > Pseudomonadati > Pseudomonadota > Gammaproteobacteria > Pseudomonadales > Marinobacteraceae > Marinobacter > Marinobacter sp. P4B1. Next base: position 619,116 of record NZ_LLXM01000015.1, on the reverse strand, counting down.
AAAGTCCGCCTTGGCGACAAGCTGGTCGACAAGATGGAAATGGACCTGGATGAAGAAGCCATCCTGGTCATCGCCCGCCGGCAACCGACAGCCCGGGACCTGCGCCTGGTGATTTCCGTGATCAAGATGGTGGCGGACCTGGAACGTGTGGGTGACGAAGCCAAGAAAATTGCCAAGATGGCCATCAAGCTGACCGAAGAAGGCCAGGCTCCCCGGGGTTACGTGGAAATCCGCCACATCGGCACCCACGTGCTCAGCATGCTGCACGATGCCCTGGATGCCTTTGCCCGACTGGATTCCGAGCAGGCCCTGCGCATCATGAAAGAAGACAAGCAGGTCGATGAAGAGTACCAGGCTGCGGCCCGGGCCTTGCTGACCTTCATGATGGAAGATACCCGCAACATCACCCGTTGCATGATGGTGATGTGGGTACTTCGCGCCCTCGAGCGCATTGGTGACCACGCCTGTAACATCGCCGAGCACGTCATTTTCATGGCCAAGGGTGAGGATATTCGCCATTCGCCGATGGAAGAAGCAGAGCGGGTCGTCGGCCGCTGATACCCAGGGCGGAATCCGGTGATATCGGGTTCCGCCCTTATTTGCGCACCTCATTTGCTCAACTCTGGTTTTCCTATATTCTGTCGGGGTCTTGACCAACTCTGAGGATATATGACGCTTCTCATCGCGTTTGCGATTGTTTCCATTGGTTTTTCCTTCCTGTGCTCCATTCTGGAGGCGGCGTTGTTGTCCATAACGCCCAGTTACATTGCATCCCTGAAAAAAGACCGGCCGGACCTGTTTGCCCGTTTGCGCAAACTCAAGGATGAAATTGACGATCCGCTATCGGCCATCCTGACCCTGAACACCATTGCCCATACCGCCGGTGCTACGGGTGTGGGTGCCCAGGTTGCGGTGGTGTTCGGGGAAGCCTGGCTGGGTGCGGCCTCCGCGCTTATGACCCTGGCCATTCTGATTTTCTCCGAGATCATTCCGAAAACCATCGGCGCCAAGTACTGGCGCGGCATTGCCCCGGCCCTGCCTGCGGTGCTGGGCTTTATGGTAAAAGCGCTGCTGCCATTCGTGTGGTTGTCCAAGCAGGTTACCCGACGCATTGCCCAGGGCGAGGGCGAAACAGACATTCGTGGTGAAATCAGCGCCCTGGCTGAAATCGGCCGCGACCAGCAGGCCCTGGATGAAGACGAGCGCCGGATTATCCACAACGTGCTGCGCTTTCATGAGATCAAGGTGAGTTCGGTGATGACGCCACGCACCGTGTGCAAGTACATCACCCCGGAAACGACGGTGCCGGAGTTCCGGGAAAAGGTGATCAAGGCTCCGTTTTCCCGCTATCCGATGATTGATTCAGAGGGCGAAACCCTGGGCTATGTGCACCGCTCGGATCTGATTACGATGGCAGAAGACGCTGATCTGAAAAGCGGTTTGCGACAGATTATGCGGGTGAAGGCCAACACCAACATTGAATTCCTGTTCTCGGAAATGTTGCGGGAACGCCAGCACCTGGCGGTGGTTTATGACGAGCTGGGCACCTGGCTGGGTGTGGTGACCCTGGAAGATATCCTGGAAACCCTGTTGGGCACCGAGATCATGGACGAAACCGACAACGTCTCTAACCTCCGGCGCTACGCCAAGCAGCGCTGGAGCCGGCGCCTGAAGCGCTCTGGCGGTTCGGAGTAGGTTTGAAGCATCACGGCCGGAAGGGTTACCGGCCGTGATGCCTGTAGTCAGGCCTGCTTCATCTTGTCAGTATAAGGCGGCCAGCCCAGTGGCTTGCCGGCCAGCAGGTGCAGATGGATGTGGAACACCGTCTGCCCGGCATTCTCTCCGCAGTTCATCACCACCCGGTAGCCGTCTTCGGCAAAGCCCATGTCTCTGGCCAGTTTTCCGGCCACCCAGTACAGGTGTCCCACCACTTCCCGATCGCCTTCTTCAATGTCGTTGATGGTCGCGATCGCCTTTTTCGGGATGATCAGCAGGTGTACCGGTGCCTGGGGATTGATGTCCCTGAAGGCGAGGCTGAGGTCGTCTTCATAGACGATGTCCGCCGGGATTTCCCGGTTGATGATTTTGGTGAAGATGGTTTCCGACATGAAAACTCCCTGTTCGTTGTTAAGCGTGCAAGTTGACCACTATAGACTGCCGAGACCCGGCAGACGATTGACCATTTGTTGAAGCGGTGCGGGCAGTTTGTCGTCCAGCCCCATGGCGTAGCGGGCGACGCGGTTGCGGGCGAACGGCAGGGCGCGGGCGGCGCCGAGGCTCAGGTTGCGCACAAGGTGTACCGGCGGTATGGCGTTGCTGAACAGGTGGTAGAACAGGTCCATGGCCAGCATCATGCGCTGGTTGGCGGGCCGGCGTTGCTGTTCGTACAGGGCCAGCCAGCGTTCGCAGGCGAGGTCGTCACCACCGCGCCGGGCTTCTTTCAGCAAACCCTGCAGGCACTGGGCATCCTGGAAACCCAGGTTTACGCCCTGGCCGGCCAGCGGGTTGATGGTGTGGGCGGCATCGCCGGCCAGTACCACCCGGTTCAGGTAATAGTGTTTGGCGTGCTGGCGGGCAATGGGGAAGCTGGCCCGGGCATCAATGCGAGTCAGCTCCGGCAGGCGGGCGGGAAACCGTTTCTGGATCTCGGCCATCAATGCCGGTTCATCCATGGCCTTGAGTTCCGCCAGCCGGGCCGGGTGGTCATACCATACCAGCGAGCCCCAGCATTCACCGGGGAACTGTTCGCCGGCGCTGTGCAGGGGTAAAAAGGCCCGCGGACCGCTGGGGAAGAAGCCTTGCCAGGTGATGTCTTCTACGCTGCCCCGGTAACGCACGGAAATCACCATGGCCTGCTGGTCGTATTGATCGCGGGTAACGCCGATGCCGGCCAGGTCCCGAACCCGTGACATAGCGCCGTCCGCACCGATGACCAGCTGTGCTTCCAGTTGGCTGCCATCATCCAGGGTGACCCGGGCCTGTTGTTGATCCTGCTTCAGGTCCTGCACGCTGCGGCCGGTTATCAGGGTCACGTCCGGCTCGGCTTCGGCGCTCTGCCAGAGCGCCTGCTGGGTGATGCTGTTTTCCACAATGTGGCCCAGGTGGCGGGCGCCGAGCTGTTCGGCACTGAATTCCACTTCGGTCAGGGAGGTTGGCAGCAGTCGGCTCAAGGGGTTGGGGGTTTCGTCCCACACCGCAAGGCGGCGATAGGGTGTGGCGCGCATGGCCAGGATGGAATGCCAGGCTCCCAGGCTGTCCAGGTAGCGTTCGCTGCCGGCACTCAGGGCCGACACCCGGATGTCCGGGGCACTGGAGGCATCGAAGGCGCTGGGTTCGGCTTTGTCGATCAGGGCCACACGGATGCCTTGCTGACCAAGGCCGGTGGCAAGTGCGGCGCCGACCATGCCGGCGCCCACGATAATGGTGTCAAATGCTTGGTTCATATCCGGTTCCTGTCTGTTGGCATCAGTTTACGCGATGCCGGGCGCCAGACAAGCGACCGGGGTCAATCCGGCGGGTTTCAGTATCCGGCCAGCAGGGTTTCCTCCCGGGGTTCCGGTCTTTTGCGGTTCTTCAGTAGCCAGGCCGGTTTCTGGGTGCCCGGGCGGGTGAAGCCTTGATTGATCACCATGGGTTGCACCAGGTTGAGGAAATCCCGGGTTTTCATGTGGATGGATTCGGTGTGGCTGCCGGCGGCAAATGCCAGTTCGGGCTGTTCGGTGAGTACTTCGGCGCAATAAACCGTCATTCCGAACAGGTTGCCGAACGGTGGCATGGCGCCCACTTCGCAATCCGGGAAACTGTCCTGGAATTCCTGTTCGTCTGCCAGTTCCACAAAGTCGGTGTCGAGAATGCGGGACAGTCTGTCCCAGCGCACGCGCCAGGTGGCGGGCATCACCAGCATGGCCATCTTGCCATCCAGTTCGATGATCACGGTTTTAACCACACGGTCACCGGCAATCTTCACATGGTGGGCGAGTTGTTGGGCAGTAAAGGCGGGAGGGTGGGACAGGCACATGTATTCCACATTGGCCTTGTCCAGGTAATCTTTTAACTGCTGTACCGGCATGTTCACAACCTCCTGACAACATGGACAGTGTTGCAGAGCCGTCTGCCAATCCCGGGCCAGGCTCCGGTAAGACGGGGTAAATTCCCGCCTTACCGACAGCTTAGCGCAGGATCTGCAGTTTGCGAATAACCGGTTGTGTCTGTGTGACAGGCTTCCGGTCAGTCAGCCTTGTACATATGCACGTCGCGCTGCGGGAAAGGGATGGAGATACCCTCGGCGTCGAACGCTTTCTTCACACGTTCCTGCATGTCCCAGTAGAACGGCCACAGGTCGCCGGCCTTGGTCCAGGCCCGTACGGTCAGGTCGACAGAGCTTTCGCCCAGGCCACCCACTACGATCAGCGGAGCCGGGTCTTTCAGGGCGCGTTCGTCTTCTTCGATCAGGCGCTTGCAGATCGCCTTGGCCTTGTCGATGTCGTCGCTGTAGCCGATGCCGAAGGTCATGTCGCAACGACGGGTTTCATACACGCTCATGTTGGTCAGGCTGGCGTTGGACAGCTGGCCGTTCGGGATCACCACGCGACGGTTATCGAAGGTGTCGATGATGGTGTACAGGATGCTGATTTCACGCACCGAACCCAGGAAACCCTGTGCTTCGATGGCATCGCCCACCTTGAACGGCTTGAAGATCAGGATCAGTACGCCACCGGCAAAGTTGCCCAGGCTGCCTTGCAGGGCCAGGCCCACGGCCAGGCCGGCGGCACCGATAATGGCGACGAAGGAGGTGGTGGCAATACCGACCATGGAAGCTACGGAAACCAGCAGCAGGATCTTGAGGATGGCGCCGATCAGGCCGCACAGGAACTTGTTGAGGGTGGGGTCTTTCTTGCCCAGTTTGTTGTCCAGCACGCCGACAAAACGATTGATCAGCCACAGGCCGACAATGAGGGTGATGATGGCCAGTACTACTTTCGGGGCGTAGGCCATAACCAGTGCGATGCCCTGGTCAATCCATTCAGACGCTTGTCCGTTACTTATGATGTCTTCCATATAGAAGCTCCTTGATCGTTAGTATTTTCTGAGGTGGCGAAAACCCGACAAATGATTGCCAGCACAATATTTATCTGACAAAGAGTATATAGCAGACATATTAAATGTCAGCGTCAGAAAGTGTTGGTACGCAGCGGTTAGTTATACGGATTGTGATGCTCTCTGGCATATGCCGTGATTTCATCGGGGCCGCCCCGCACCAGGATCCGGCCCTGTTTCTGGCTCAGCTGGTAATCGTACATGGGGTCGTAGTAATCGGTGAGCAGGGCTTCGATCCAGAGATGGTGGCCGCTGGTGTCGCCGGTGCGTTCCTGTTGCTCCAGGGCCTGCTCCATCAAGGCGCGAAGTTCCTGGTGGCGCGCCCCGCCCAGGCGTTTCCGGATACGGTCGATGGCGCTCAGCAGGTAGTCCCGGAAGTTCAGCCAGCCGGCTTCTTCGCCATCCCGGGCGATGTAGTCGGCCAGCATGTGTTCCACATAGTCGGTGCGGATAATATCGACACGCTCTGCCATGGGCTGTTCCAGGATCAGCAGCGGCGATTCGCTCATGCGGGCCCGGAAGTGTTCCGGTAGCGCGCAGCGGCCGATCAGCCGGCTTTCGTCTTCCAGGTACACCGGCCCGCCTACCTGGTGGTGTGCCTTGAGCATGGCAACCGCCAGGTGGTTTTCGAAATCGATCTGGGACGGCTGCGGGGTGACTTGCCGGCCGAAGCTGGAGCCCCGGTGGTTGGCCAGGCCCTCCAGGTCGACCGGGTTGGGAAGGTCCATCAGTACCCGGGTTTTGCCGGTGCCGGTGCGGCCGCTGAGAATGCGGAAGTCTTCGCTGTCGATCAGCTGGTCCAGGCTGTCGATCAGAAAGCGTCGCAAGGCCTTGTAGCCACCTTTCACCAGCGGGTAATCAATGCCGGCGTCCTTGATCCATTGCTGGGTCAGACGGGAGCGTAACCCACCCCGAAAACAGAACAGGTAGCCGTCCGGGTGACGGGCTACGAAGCGCTTCCAGGCTTCGATACGCTGGGCTTTTACATCACCGGCGACCAGTTGGTGGCCAAGCTCGATGGCCTTGTCCTGGCCCTTTTCCTTGTAGCAGATGCCCACCCGGTGGCGTTCCCCGTCGTTCATCAGGGGCGCGTTCTCGGCGTTGGGAAAACTGCCTTTGCTGAACTCCACCGGGGCGCGAACGTCCATCAGGGGAACGTCGCTCAGGAACAGGTTGAGGTAATCGCTGGTATCGGGTCTGCTTGCCATGTCAACGGATCGCTGTTGTTCTGGGTAGGGCGGCAGTATACCGGAGTGCCGATTTCCGGGCATCCCGGCTGGTGTCCCGTCTGACTTATTCCTTAATCTACTGCTTGCCTCTGAGGACTCTGACCAAGGCGACAGTCTGCAGGTGTGGTGGTTCCACATCAAGGACTGGCAACACAGGCTCAGAGTCCTCAGAGGCAAGCCCTTCGGGAGCATCTGAAAAGCCGAATAGTGTCGTTCTGCTGTCTCGATTTGGAACCACCAAATTTTCACCAGCACGCCTAACTCTTCGGCTTTGCAGATGCTCAGTAGGTTAAGGAATTAGTCAGACGGGACACTAGGGTACAATGGCGGTTTGGACTGCCGAGAGAGCCAGCAATGACCCCGGAACACCTGAACCAGCACCTGCGCAAGACCCTGAGCCGTGGCCGTGTGGCCGCATCGGCACCGGCAGGTTGCCCGGACCTCCCCTTGTACCTGTTTGATCCCTCGGTACTGGAAGGTCCCCTGAGCCATGATGAAGCCCAGGCCGTGGTAGCTGAGCCGGCGTACTGGTCATTCTGCTGGGCCAGCGGCCAGGTGCTGGCCAGCTGGATTTTGCAGCATCCGGAGTTGGTGGCTGGCAAAGCGGTACTGGATTTCGGCTCCGGCTCCGGCGTGGTGGCGGTGGCGGCGGCGCGGGCGGGTGCTGCCCGGGCCATTGCCTGCGATATCGACCCGGCAGCGCTGGATGCTGCAGCAGCCAATGCCCGGCTTAACGGTGTGCAGGTGGAGCTTTGTGACGACTGGGCGGCGCGGCCGGAATCCCTGGACCTGGTCACCGCGGCCGATGTGCTCTATGACCCTGACAACCGGCCGTTGCTGGAGGCGTTCCGGGCGGCAGCAAGCCGGGTTTTGCTGGCAGATTCGCGGGTTCGGGATCTCGGTAACCCGGCCTATCAGCTGCAAACGGTGATTGAAGCCAGGACCTGGCCAGACCTGAACGAATTCGAGGAGTTCAACAATGTGCGTATCTACCTGGCGGAAGGCGCAGGCTAAGAAGTTGCTGCAGCAGAAAAAACAAAGGGCAGCTCTAGGGCTGCCCTTTAACAGGTTTGAACCGCCATCCCGGGCAGTTCACAGTCGGAACAAGTGGTGCGTCCGTGCACTCGGGGCAACCGCCGTGTTGCCGTAATCCTTGCGTCTTTCCCTGATGGCCAGCGTCCGAGCCGGCAATCCAAATCGTTATCCCTTAAGCGAGGCATCCCTGTGTCCTTGCCTCTCCCCACAGTCCCTGCAGGGGTGCATCCAGTGCGTCGTCCTTTTCCCTGTCATCCTTGACGGTTCCCACTATACCAAGGCCAATCTGACAAACGTGTGACCGGCGCACACCATTTGCGGGCTTCAACTATCACGTTAATAGTTTTTTCTTTGAATTCATGGCTCTGCGGGAAATGGCTATGGGCCGGGCTGCGTCTTCGTACGTGAAGACACTGAAAGTTCCTACAGGCTTGTGAGATATCTCTTACAAGGATTCAGGCGAATCTCTCAAATCCATTTCGCGCGGCCTGCGTGTGCCGGGCCAGGGCAGCATGCCGATGGCAATCCCCAGGCTGTCTGCCAGCACATCGGCCAGGGAAAAATCCCGGTAGGGCAGATTGGCCTGGACCACCTCCAGCAGCAGCCCGAAACCCAGAAGTGCCGGGGCATACCAGAAGGCGCTCAGGCGCGGCCAGGCCAGCCGGGTAACGATGGTCAGCTCGATAAAGGCAATCAGGTGATTGACCTTGTCATTATCGGACGACGGAATCGGGTAGCTGCTGCTGGTGGTGGCCAGGTACAGAATGGCGACAACCGACACCAGCAACACGGCCTGCCACAGGCGGCGCATGTGAAGAATATGCCGGATGGTTGGCCAGAGTCGCGTCATAGGGTAATCCGAAGGTGGTTGCGTGCTGTGGGAACGAGGCTGACATGATATGCTTTGCGCCCCGTTATTGTCATGGCAGCGGAGGACCACCAGCAATGCTCAAAGGAAACTTTTTTCGCGGACTGGGCTACCTGGGGGAGGGCTTCAGGCTGATTCGCCAGCCCGGCCTGCGGCTGTTCGTGATCATTCCTGTTGTGATCAACGTCATCCTGTTCGGGCTGATGTTCTATTTCCTGGCCGAGATGTTCTCCCTGATGATCGCCGGTGCCATGGCCTGGCTGCCCGACTGGGCATGGCTGCAAGCGCTCGATTGGTTGTTCTGGCTGCTCTACGGCGTGGTTATCCTGCTGATGCTGGCCTACGGCTTCGTGATCGTTGCCAACCTGATCGGCTCTCCTTTTTATGGTTACCTGGCCGAGTTGACCGAAAAACACCTCACCGGCCAGGAAGTCAGCACGGATGGCAGCTGGGCCGCCATCATCAAGGACATTCCCCGGGCGCTGTGGCGGGAAGTCCAGAAAATTGCCTATTACCTGCCCCGGGCGCTGGGCCTGTTTATTATCGGCCTGATTCCGGTCGTTAACCTGGTGGCAGCGGTGCTCTGGTTCCTGTTCAACAGCTGGATGATGGCCCTGCAATATGTGGATTTCCCGGCCGATAACCACCGGGTCAGCTTCCCGAAATTAAGAAAAGACCTGGCAGCCAGCCGGCTTTCGGCCCTGGGCTTCGGCCTGCCGGTGGCCCTTGCGGCCATGGTGCCGGTGCTCAACCTGGTGGTGGTGCCGGCGGCCGTGTGCGGTGCGACCGCGTTCTGGGTGCGTGAAAACGATTCAAACCAACAGTAATTCAGTCAGCGGAGGTTTCTTGGAAACATCGGAATTTGTCATTGGTCAGCGTTGGGTAAGCCACAGCGATACCGCTTTGGGTCTGGGAATTGTTACCGACATTTCCGGGCGCAGGGTCACATTGGGCTTTCCCGCGGCCGATGAGGAGCGCACCTACGCCATCGATAATGCTCCCCTGTCGAGGATTGTGTACCAGATGGGTGAGGAAATAGAGACTTTCGAAGGCGAGAAATACATTGTGCGCGCCGTGGAGGACCTGAACGGCGTTCTGCTGTACCACGCCGACGATGGCGAAAATATCCACCAGGTTTCGGAAGTGAAGCTGGCCGGTTCGGTGAATTTTTCTGCCCCGCACCAACGCCTGTTTGCCGGCCAGTTCGACCGTAACGGAGCCTTCCGGTTGCGGGTGTCGACCCTGGAACACATGGATCGCCTGCGGGCCTCGCCGGCCCAGGGGCTGATTGGCGCCCGTACCCAGCATTTGCCGCACCAGCTCTATATTGCCCACGAAGTGGCCCGCCGCCACGCGCCCCGGGTACTGCTGGCCGATGAGGTGGGCCTGGGCAAAACCATCGAAGCCGGCCTGATCCTGCATTACCAGCTGCACACCGGCCGCGCCCGCCGGGCCTTGATTGTGGTGCCGGATTCGCTGATTCACCAGTGGCTGGTGGAAATGCTGCGCCGCTTCAACCTGCGTTTCTCCATCGTCGACCAGGGCCGCTACGACGACCTCAAGGCCCAGGAAGATGATGTCGATGCCCTGGTAAACCACATCTTCGGTGACGATGATGACGGTGTTAACCCGTTCGAGGCGGACCAGCTGGTGCTGTGCAGCCTGGACTTCCTGGTGCGCAGCGAAAAGGCCAGGAACCATGCCCTCGCCGCCGGCTGGGACCTGATGGTAGTGGATGAAGCGCACCACCTGGCCTGGTCGCCGGAGCAGGCCAGCCCCGAGTATGAAGTAGTGGAAAGCCTGTCTGGGGCCAGCAAGGGCTTGCTGTTGCTGACGGCCACCCCGGAACAGGTCGGGATTGCCAGTCACTTTGCCCGGCTGCGCCTGCTGGACCCGGCCCGGTTCCATAACCTGGACACATTCCGGCAGGAAGAGCAGCAGTATGAGCGTATCAACCAGGTGGTGCGCCGGCTTCAGGAAAACCCGGACGCCATCGCCGAGGACGACAAGTCCGCCTTGTCTGACTGGCTTGGTAGTGAACTGGACGAGCTGCTGGCCCGCGACAACGCCCACCATGCCGTGATTGATGCCTTGCTGGATCGCCACGGCACCGGCCGGGTACTGTTCCGCAATACCCGCGCGGCCATTCAGGGCTTCCCCGAACGCCAGCCGCTGCCGGAGCCGTTGCCGTGCCCGGAACTCTATGAAGAAGTGCGCCACGGCAAAACCGGCCTGGCGCCGGAGCAGTCGGCCCCGGAAGAGCAATGGCTGGCCGATGACCCCCGCGTGGCCTGGCTGGAAAAGAAACTGGCCAGCCTGCGCCCGGCCAAGGTGGTGGTCATCTGTGCCCGGGCCGACACCGCCATGGCGCTGGAACATTACCTGCAGTTGCGTGCCGGTATTCGCAGTGCTGCCTTCCATGAGCACCTGAGCCTGCTGGAGCGGGACCGGGCCGCGGCCTACTTCGCCGACACCGAGCAGGGCGCCCAGGCGCTGATCTGTTCCGAGATTGGCAGCGAGGGCCGCAACTTCCAGTTTGCCCATCACCTGGTGCTGTTTGACCTGCCGGAAAACCCGGACCTGCTGGAGCAGCGCATTGGCCGGCTGGATCGTATCGGCCAGACCGAAGCCATCCGGATTCATATCCCGTACCTGCAGGGCTCCAGCCAGGCGCTGCAGTACCGCTGGTTCCATGAAGGCCTGAACGCCTTTGCCGAGAGCTGCGCCGTGGGTGTCGCGGTGCACGAACACGTGGCCGATAACTGGCAGAAAGCCCTGGACGGCGATGACAGTGTCATCGAGCCGCTGCTGGCGGACAGCGCCGCAGAGACCCGGCGCCTGAAAACCCTGCTGCATAACGGCCGGGATGCCTTGATCGAGCTGAACTCCTGTCGCCGCGAAGGAGCCAATGCGCTGATCGCCGAGATCGAGAAAGAAGAGGGCTCTGCCCGGGTCCGGGATTACCTGGTGCAGGCGTTCGACATCCTGGGTGTTGATGTGGAAGACCACAGCGAACACGCCGATGTCCTCAAGCCCGGAGAGCAATACCAGGCCGGCCATGTGGCGGAGTTGCCGGAAGACGGGCTGACCGTCACCTGGGAGCGGGAGCAGGCCCTGCAGCGGGAAGATATGGCGTTTATGAGCTGGGAGCACCCGATCGTGACCGGGGTGATGGATTCGGTAACCAGTTCCGGCCTGGGCAAGGCGGCGCTGGCCAATCTGTCGGTCAAGGCCCTGCCACCGGGTACCCTGTTGCTGGAAGCCGTGTTCGCGGTGCATTGTCCGGCGCCGGAAGCCCTGCAGCTGACCCGCTACCTGCCGGTTTCGCCGCTGCGCCTGGTGGTAGACGTCAACGGCCGGGACCTGTCCAAGGCCCTGCCCCATGACCGGCTGAACGAGCTGTGTTCCAACATCCGCCGCCGGACCGCCCAGGCCATCGTGCCCAAGATCCGGGCAGAAGTGGAAACCATGGTGGACCATGCCGAGCGGCTGGCCGAACCGAACCTCGAACCACTGCAGGAAAAGGCGCTGGCGCAGGTGGAAGCCGGCTTTGTACCGGAAATCCGCCGCCTTGAAGCCCTGCAGAAAGTAAACCCGGCTATTCGCGATGAGGAAATCGACTTCCTGCGCAAACAGCTGGAAGCCGCCCGCGAGGCGGTGGGCCATGCCAGCCTGGCGCTGGAGGGAATCCGGGTGATTGTCACATCCTGAGGCCCCTAACTGTCTGAATCCGGTGTGTTATCTGGAATACAGGCATCTGTTAGGGTAAGTTGAACGTAACGAAGTGTTAGCGAAGTGGCTCCGGCTGCGTGCCGGAGGCTCTAATCCATGGAAGACAGAGAGAACTTGCGATGACTTTGATTCTGTTTCTGGTAGCACTGGCCGGCCTGCTGTTTGTGATGCGCCGGGAGTCCGGTGCCAAGCCGGCCATCGGCGTGATGCTGGTGGTGGGTGTGCTGTCCCTGTTTATGGCTTCCGGCTGGCTGACCCTGCTTCTGTTCCTGGGTGCGGCAGCCACGGCCGCTGCCGGTTTGCCCCAGTTCCGCATGAACTGGCTGACCCCCCGGGTGTTCGCCATGTTCAAGAAGGTGGCGCCGAAGGTTTCCGACACTGAAAAGGTGGCCCTGGAGGCTGGCACCGTAGGCTGGGACGGCGAGCTGTTCACCGGCCGCCCGGACTGGCACAACCTGCTGATCAACCGTCATACCGGCCTGAGCGATGAGGAACAGGCCTTTGTGGATAACCAGTGCACCCAGGCGATTTCCATGTGCAATGCCTGGGACCTGGCGGTAGAGCGGGCTGACCTGCCCAAAGAACTGTGGGATTTCCTGAAGCAGGAAAAATTCTTCGGCATGATCATTCCGAAGGAATACGGTGGCCTGGGTTTCTCGGCCAAGGCCCAGACGGCGGTACTGCAGAAACTGGCCGCCAATGAAATGCTGATGGTGACCGTGGGCGTGCCCAACTCCCTCGGCCCGGGCGAGCTGCTGGTCAAATACGGTACCCAGGAGCAGAAAGACTATTATCTGCCGCGCCTGGCGGATGGCCGGGAAGTGCCCTGTTTCGGCCTGACCGGCCCGCGCGCGGGCTCCGACGCCACCTCCCTGCCGGACACCGGTATCGTGTGCAAACAGGAAGTGGACGGCAAGGAAGTGTTGGGCATCCGCCTGAACTTCGAGAAGCGCTGGATTACCCTGGCGCCGGTGGCCACAGTGGTGGGCCTGGCGTTCCGGATGTTCGACCCGGACGGCCTGCTGGGCGATACCAGGGATCACGGCATTACCTGTGCGCTGATTCCCCGGGATACAGACGGCATGGAAATCGGCCGTCGCCATTGCCCCATCGGCTCGCCGTTCATGAACGGCCCGATCAAGGGCAAGGATGTGTTCATCCCGCTGGATTACATCATCGGTGGCCAGGAAATGGCCGGTCAGGGCTGGCGTATGCTGGTTGAGTGCCTGTCGGTTGGCCGCTGTATCACCCTGCCGTCCGGTGCTGCCGGTGCGGCTGCCTATGCCGTGGGCACGGCCGGTGGCTTCACCCGTATCCGTCGCCAGTTCAACACCCCGGTGGCAGAGATGGAAGGTGTCCAGGCCCCGCTGGCGCGGATTGCTGCCAAGACCTACATTGCCCAGTCTGCGGTCAACCATACCGCCAACATGATCGACCAGGGCGAAAAGCCGGCGGTGCCGTCGGCCATTCTCAAGTACCACCTGACCGAGTTCCAGCGTGACATCCTCACCGATGCCATGGATGTGCACGGCGGCAAGACGGTTACCCTGGGGCCGCGCAACTATCTGGGTATCGGTTACAGTGGTGCCGCGGTGTCGATCACCGTGGAAGGCGCGAATATCATGACCCGCAGCCTGATGATCTTCGGCCAGGGCGCCATTCGCTGCCATCCCTATGTACTCAAGGAGCTGGCGGCCAAGGATAACGATGACATCAAGGCCTTCGATGAAGCCTTCTTCGGCCACGCCGGCCTGATCTTCGGCAACGCTGCCCGCGCTTTCACCCAGGCCCTGGGTATCGGCAAGGCGGACGTGCCGTTTGACAGCGCGTCGCGGCCCTATGCCCAGGCCCTTGCCCGCTTCAGTTCTGCCTTCGGCTTGTGTGCCGACGCGGCCATGACCACCCTTGGCGGAGAGCTGAAAATGCGTGAGCTGATTTCCGCGCGCCTCGGCGACATGCTGGCCAACCTGTACCTGGCCTCCATGGTGCTCAAGAACTGGTATGAAACCCAGCCGGTGGATGGCGAGAAGGAACTGATGCAATACAGCATGACCCTGCTGCTGCATCGTACTGAGAAAGCCCTGGACGAATTCCTGAAGAACCTGCCCAACCGGCCGGCCGCCATGGCGTTGCGGGCGGTAACCCTGCCGCTGGGCCGTCGCTGGGCTGAGCCGGGCGACGAGCTTACCCGCAAACTGGCCAACAGCATCAGCACGGATACGCCGGTGCGCAGCAAGCTGACAGAAAGTGCGTGGACAACGGCAGGTGAGGGTGATGTGGCCAATCCGCTGGCTCAGTACAACAGCCTGCTCAAGGACTATGGCAAGGCAGAGCAGTTGTACCGCAAAGCTACCAAGGCCTACGCCAAGGGCGAGTTGCCCATGACTGCCCTGCATCCGGAAGAACGGTTCGAGGCGGCCCTGGAAGCGGGTATCTTCAGCCAGGAAGAGGCCGATTTCATGCGCGAGTATGAGGCGCTGGTGCTGGAAATGCTGACCGTCGACGATTTCCCGTTCGACGAGTTCGCCCGCAACAAGGACACCCTCATTGACCACAATCCGGCCTGAAGCAGGCCGCTGATATGTGGCTGTCGGTAGTTGCTGTCAGTGTTGGCGCCGTGATCGGCGCCAACCTGCGTTGGGCCCTTAGCCTGTGGCTGAATGCCAGTTACCATGCCATTCCCTGGGGCACCCTGGTGGCCAACCTCAGTGGTGGCTGGCTGATCGGGCTGCTGATGGGCTTCTTTACCCACAGCAGTGCGCTGGCTCCGGAGTGGCGGCTGTTCGCCGTGACGGGCCTGTGCGGTGCGTTGACGACCTTCTCGGCCTTTTCCCTGGAAATGTTTGCCGCTATGCAGGAAGGCAAGTGGGCGGTGGCCCTCACCGGCATCCTGGCCCACGTGATTGGTTCCATCCTGATGACGGCCCTGGGCTTCTGGACCTTCACACTGTTCAGGGGATAAAGACGGTTGCGGATGACCGCTCCGGCCCTGGTATCACTACCTACATAAATTATTGAATTTACCCTTGGCAAGCCGGAAATTCAGGAGTAGAGTGAATCCTGAAGGAAAGATTAGCAAAGCAGTTCATGAATAAGACGTACCTCCGCAGTTAGTAGTGCCGTCCTGTTTTTGATCCCGCGAGTTCAGTTTTTCCGTAACACGCTGACCAGCACCAGAATGGTGTGTGGCAGCAGATAAAATGATTGATTTCAGGAAGTTTACGTATGTCTACTGTTACCGGTACTGTTAAGTTCTTCAACGAAGCAAAAGGCTTTGGCTTTATCACTCGTGAAGGCGGCCCGGACGTATTTGTTCACTACAGCGCCATCCAAGGCTCTGGATTCAAGACCCTGGCCGAAGGTCAGCAGGTTGAGTTCACCGTAACTCAGGGCCAGAAAGGTCCTCAGGCGGAGAACGTTGTTCCGCTGTAATCTGTAAAGATTCAGGAACATCAAAAAAGGCAGCCAAGGCTGCCTTTTTTTGTGGCCGTTTGGTTGTTTGGTCAGTTGCCAAACAGCTCCTGATAGAACAGCAGGGTGCCATCCCAGGAACGGCGGGCGGCATCCTCGTCGTAGCCAACCGGCATACCGAACTTTTCGGCAAAGGCATCCGCACCCGGATTGGTGAAGGAGTGCTTGACCCCCGGGAAGCTCACCAGCGTCAGGTCCACCTCGGCATCCTGCATTTCCTGAACCAGGCCGGCCACCTGTTCTGATGGCACCATCGGGTCGGCGCCGCCGGTATACACCTGTACCCGTGCGGTCACTTTGCCGGCTTCGGCCTGCAGAGGGCTGGCCAGGGCGCCGTGATAGCTAACCACGCCATCAAGGTCGACGCCCATCCGTGCCATATTGAGCACCACAGCACCGCCAAAGCAGTAGCCCTGGGCGGCAATCTTGTCAGCATCCACCGATTCGTGGTTCTGCAACAGCTCCTTTGCTTTGATAAAGCGGGCTTTTACCTGCTCCATATCCCGGGTGGCTTGTTTCATGAACTCCTGGGCGGTATCCGGGTGCTCGGCCAGCTTGCCTTCGCCATACATGTCCAGGGCAAAGGCGGTATAACCGGCGGCCGCCAGCTGTTCTGCCTGTTCCCGGACAAAGTCGTTGTGGCCCCACCATTCGTGTACCAGCAGGATTCCGGGTCTTTTACCTTCGGCTTCATCATCCCAGGCCAGGTAGCCGCTGAAGACCTGGCCATCGAGCGTGTATTCCACGGTCTCGGTGCGAAGCTCGGCATGTGCGTTGAGGCTGGCAATGGCCAGGGTAAGGGCGGCGAGCGAGTGTTTGTTCAAACGTGGTTTCATGGCGGTTCCTGCTCCTGTTCATCAAGAACTAAAGGGTATGATAACGGCGGGCTTTGAACAAAATAGCATCAAAGCCGTCTTTTACCACCGGCATTCTTGACTATAGTTAAGTACAGGAACGGTTGTAAGTCTGAACTGGTTCAGGCGCCGTATATCCCCATACCAACAACAGCAACAATGCGGGGTGGTCTATGCTCCTGTCACATGCGTTCGGTCTCTTTACTCACCCTGACCAGGAGTGGGTATCCATCAGAAAGGAACACGAGAATCCAACCAGGCTTTATATCGCTTACATTGCCATTCTGGCGGCCATTGCTCCCATCTGCGCCTATATTTCAACAGCACACTTCGGCTGGTCTGTGGGTAGCGAGCGGCTGATCAAACTTACGGAAATCAGTGCGGTTCAACTGAGTGTCCTGACCTACGTGGCAATGCTGGTGGGGGTGTTTGCCCTCGGCTATGCCATCAACTGGATGGCCAAGACCTACGGTGCCAAGGAAGAACACGTGCCTTCCAATGGTATCGCCCTGGCGGCTTATTCCTGTACGCCCCTGTTCCTGGCGGGCTTTGCCCTGCTGTATCCGGTGCCCTGGTTCAACGCTGCGGTGTTCCTGGCAGCCGCGTGCTACGGCGCCTGGTTAATGTATGACGGTCTGCCCATTGTGATGGGCATCGAGAAAGAGCGTGCTGTGATGTACGGTGGCGCTTTGCTGACGGTCGCACTGGTGATCCTGGTGTCCACCCGCGTGGGTTCGGTGATCCTGTGGAACCTGGGGGCTGGCCCGGTCTTTATCAGCGGATAACCGGATGTCACCTGCGTTTGGATCGTTTACGGGAGCTTCGGCTCCCTTTTTTATTTGACCTGTGCCAATGGCAAAGGCCTGTGCCGGCCTTGTAGTATGGTTGAGTCCACTACAAGGAATCAGTAATGACCGGATCTCCCCCATCTTCCGACTCCGCAGCGCTGGAGCCTGGGTCCCTGCTTTCTGAGCACTGGCAGGCTGTGCCGGCCGCCGAGGCTCGTGAACGCCTGAAGGCCGAACATCCATTATCCAACGCCGAAGCCGCTGAACGCCTGGCCACCCTGGGATACAACCGTTTGCCGGAAGCGGCCGCATCCGGCCCGCTTGCCCGCCTTGGCCGGCAACTGAAGAATTTCCTGATCTATATGCTGATGACGGCGGTGGTGATTACCGGTGCCCTCGGCCACTGGGTCGATGCCGGGGTCATCCTGGCAGTGGTGGTCATCCAGACCCTGGTCGGCTTTCTGCAGGAGGGGCGGGCCGAACAGGCGCTGTCGGCTATCCGGCACATGCTGGCGCCGAAAGCGCGGGTTGTCCGGAAAGATGGCCAGCACCAGGTGGATGCAGCAGAACTGGTGCCGGGCGATACCATTTTGCTGGAACCGGGTGACCGCGTACCGGCGGATATCCGCCTGGAAAAGTGCCACAACCTGAAAATTGAAGAAGCCATCCTGACCGGCGAATCCGAGGCGGTGGATAAAACCACCGAGCCGGTGGAGGCCGAGGCTGCCCTGGGTGACCAGACCTGTATGGCCTTTTCCGGCACCATGGTGGCCACCGGAACCGGCCGGGGTGTGGTAGTGCGCACCGGCGCCAGTACCGAGATTGGCCGGATTTCCGGCCTTCTGGCCAGCACGACCACACTGAAAACGCCCTTGCTGGAGCAGATGGACCGGTTTGCCCGGGTGTTGTCGATTATTGTCATCCTGACCGGGGTGGCGATTTTCTTCGGCGGCCTGGCGTTCAGCGGCCTGGAGTTCCGGGAGCTGTTCATGGCGGTGGTGGGGCTCACCGTTGCGGCCATTCCCGAGGGCTTGCCCGCGATTCTGACCATTACCCTGGCCATTGGTGTACGCCAGATGGCTCGCCGCAAGGCCGTGGTCCGGCGTATGCCGGTTATCGAAACCCTGGGTGCGGTGTCGGTGATCTGTTCCGACAAGACCGGAACCCTGACCCGAAATGAAATGATGGTGACCGCCGCAGTGGCCGGCGGCCAGCGCTTCGATGTCACCGGCGAGGGCTACAGTTTTGAGGGTGCCGTTTGCCGCAACGATGCTCCGGCAGATGCCAGCCCCGTGCTGGCGGAAATGGCGCGGGCCGCGGCCCTGTGCAACGACGCCAGCATCAGCCACCGGGATGGCCGGGCCGTGATTCATGGCGACCCCATGGAAGCCGCGCTGAAGGTGTTTGCCAGCAAGGCGGAGTTCGATGTAGAAGCCAGTGCCCGGGATTGGCCAAGGGTCGATGAAGTACCCTTTGATACCAATATCCGCTTTATGGCGACCCTGCACCATGATCATCATGGCCATGAGGTGGCCTACCTGAAAGGGGCGCCAGAGCGGATTCTGCGGATGTGTTCGCACCAGTTATCGGACACCGGTGAGCCGGTTGAACTTGACCACCCGGCATGGGACGGAATCATTGCCGGGATGGCGTCCGAAGGCCTGCGGGTACTGGCGATTGCCCGCCGGCCCGTGGCAGCCGGCCGCCGTGAGCTGGTTGTGGAAGAGCTGGAGCAGGGGGCTGAACTGCTGGGTGTGGTGGGCCTGCTGGACCCGCCCCGGCAGGAAGCCATCCGGGCTATCGAAGAATGCCACAGTGCCGGTATCCGGGTAAAAATGATCACCGGCGACCACGCCCTGACCGCCGGAGCCATCGCCCGAAAGCTGGGGTTGCGGAATACCGACAAGGTGCTCACCGGCAAGGACCTGGACGCCATGGACGAGCAACAGCTGCAGCAGGCGGCCGGTGAAGTGGATGTTTTCGCCCGCACCAGCCCGGAACACAAGCTGAGGCTGGTGGCAGCCCTGCAGGCCCTGCACGGCGTGGTGGCCATGACCGGTGACGGGGTGAACGATGCCCCGGCCCTGAAGCGGGCGGATGTGGGTATCGCCATGGGCGTGAAAGGCTCGGAAGCGGCCCGGGAGGCTTCGTCGGTGGTCTTGCTGGACGACAACTTTGCCAGCATTGTGGCCGCGGTGCGGGAAGGCCGTACGGTCTACACCAATTTGCGCAAGGGCATTGCCTTCATGCTGCCGATTAACGGCGGCGAGTCGATCAGTCTGATCACGGCCTTGCTGCTGGGGCTGGCGCTGCCTATATCCGCCCTGCAGATTCTCTGGGTGAATATGGTGAGTTCGGTGGTGCTGGCCATGACCCTGGCTTTCGAACCGCCGGAGCCGGGCGTGATGGCCCAGCCGCCCAGGCCACGGGACGAATCCCTGCTCAGGGGCTTTGTAGTCTGGCGGGTCGTGTTTGTCTCCCTGCTGTTCCTGGCGGGTATCTTCGGCGCCTGGTTCTGGGCCATGTACAACTATGACGATGCGGTGGTGGCCAGTACCCTGGCGGTGAATACCCTGGTGGCCATGGAGGTGTTCTACCTGTTTGCGGTCCGTTACCTGGATACGCCGTCGATCACCTTGCGGGGTGTGCTGGGTACTCCGGTGGTGCTGCTGGCAGTGTTTGCAGTGATTGTCCTGCAGTCCCTGTTCACCTGGGTGCCCTGGTTCCAGGACACCTTTGCCAGTACCGCGCTCTCCCCTGAAGCATTGGGCTTTGCGGTACTGGCCGGTGTCGCGGTGTTGGTGCTGCTGGAGCTGGAAACGGCAATCCGCCGGCGCTTCAGGGCAGCCCGCGGGTAATCACGGACGGGTCACCGCGGCCTTCCACGGCGGCCAGCTCGGCACTGGAGAGCCAGGCTCCGGGGGGCTTGTCCAGCACCTCGGCGCAGGCTGCCAGGGTGTGGCCCCAGGAGCAGTGATTGGCAAACAGCATGCCGCTTTCATTCAGGGTGCCGCCACGGTTGACGTAACCCAGCACCCGGGTGTGGGACGGCTGGGGGAACAGGTTGTGCAGGTGGCCCCGGAATACTTCCGGGCGCATATGGGTAAGCGCAACCCGTCGCTGCAGGCGATGGGGGAACAACCGCTCCCGCTCGAATTCGTTCAGGCAGAAGGCGGCTTCGTGCGGGTCCCTGGGCTGGCGGAAGCGCCCGGGCTCCTGCAGGTACACCAGCCGGAACGCGGTGCCGGTTTCCCGCAGGCGCTCGCAGGCCCGGATGGCTTCAGACAGCTGGTAGGCGCCGCTGGCAATCAGCAGAATCGGCTCTTCTCCGGTGGAGGTATCTTCGTCGACCACCAGCGCGCCGTGGCGGGCCAGGGTTTCTGCCTCACCGGCATTGAACACGCAGGGCCGCTCCCGCTTCGGGATCACCATGCAGCTGATCCGGCCCCGTTCAGTGAAGACCGAAGGCAGAACTGCGAGGGTGCTGTTGTAGTCCGCCGGGAACAGTACCCGGGAAACATCGCTCATCTCGCCCAGCATGGCTTCGCAGAAGGTGGTGTCCTGGTGTGACTGTTCGTTCTTGCCGTTCTCCCAGGTGTGGGAGGTGGCTATCACAGGAAAGCCCAGCCAGCGGGCCGGCCGGCCCACTTCTTTCTGGTGCCGGGCAAAGATCAGCTCCTGGCGAATGGCGCCGAGCATTTTCACGCAGAAGGCTTCGTAGCTGGCGACCAGGTTCAGGCCGGCCTTGTTGGCCAGGCAGGCAGACACCACGGCCTCTTCATTCAGGGCGGTGATGATCTTGCCGTGGATCGATTCCTGGCGGCTTTCCGGGTCATTAACCCGGTGTTTCAGGTCAGCCAGGATACCGGTCAGGCGGTTACTGGCCAGTTCGTCAGGATTGCCCACCCGGGGGCGTAACCCGGGGTTGTCCTCCACCAGTGCCCGGAAGAACTCGTCGACGGCCGAAATGGGCGAACTCTGGTTCTGGCCCCAGGGCAGGGCCGGTATGGAAGGTTCCGGCGGGTTACGGGTGGCCAGGGCGTGGTCCCGCTCCAGCGGGCGCTGTTGCAGGGCATGTTCGTTCAGTTCGGCAACAGCTTGCTGGAGATGGGTCGGTTCAACCCACAGGGGCGCAATGTGCTCCTGGAACAGATCCCTGGCCCGGGTATCCAGCCGGGGGTTGCCCGGAAGTGGCAGGTTATGGGCGCTGTTCTGGCCGGCGCCGTAAAAGCCGAAGCCTTTGACGGTTTCAGCAATGCCGTAGGGAATCTGCACCGGATACGCGGTGTCGCCTTTTTTGGCTGCCTCGCCGTTGGCGGCCAGCGCGGTTTCCATCTCGTACAGGGCGCAGACAAAGGCAGCCGGGTCTTTGCCGTCAAAGCGGAAAGGCGCAAAGCCACGGGCTTCCAGGTGCTGTTCGAAGCGCTCCAGGCCTTCCCGGGTACCCAGTTCGGTGCGCTGCTCAATACGGCGACCATTGGCGATCATTGCCGGCAGCACTTGCCCGCAGTCTTCTGCCCGCCACCAGCGCGGTATCCAGTCACTGCCGCGCTGTTCTTCAGCGGCGCCGTCAGACAGGAAGGCGACCAGGGACTCACCGGGTAGCGGCATGTGGGCGTACTGCAGTTCAGCGAACCCCAGATAGCCGCCTTCAATAATGCCGCCGGCGGTGTGCGGGTTAACGTGGCTGCCCAGGGGCGATGCCATGGAGCCGTCGGGCTTTTGCCGGTAGCTGTAAAAATCCGAGGCCAGGCGGGACAGGCCGTCTGCGGCCTGGTACCGGGTTTTCTGTTCCGGGTGCAGGTTACCGGTCAGAACGTTGATGGCCTCTACGGCAGCAACGCAGTGGCCCTGGCCCATCAGCCAGCTTCGGGTTTGTCCGGTCAGGTTGTTCAGGGCCAGGTAGGCGGAATAGGCCGGCACCATGTTGAGTGCGCCACCGGTATGGCCTTCCGGGGCGGTTTTGAAATCCTTGGGTTGCAACGGAGCACCGGTAATATCCACCCGGTTGCAGTAGGTCATGTGCACCACCAGCCACAGGCCGGCGCTGGTCAGCCGGTCCAGGGCAATCAGTTTGCGGTATACGCTGTCGGCGTCCGGCTGTTGGCCTGCTGCCACCAGTTTCTGTGCCAGCGCCTGTACCTGGCGAGCGGTGGTCTCAGAGTGCCGGATGATGCCATAGCCCTGTTGCCAGCACTGGAACACCGGGCTCGCCGCGGTCGCATCCGGCGTTGGAACCTGTTTGATGGGCGAAGACATAGTCGGCCTCCATGACATTGATAATTGTCAGAGCAGTGTAATGGCAGTGCCGGGAGGTGCCCTTGATGCAGGTCATTGGCGTCTGCATCTATTGACGGGCTAATGATCGCTTGCGTGGGAGGGCAGGGGTGCGCTTGTTGATTCGAGACCGGCCCGGGCGGGCTGGCCCCAGTAATAACCCTGGCCCTGCAGGCCGGGGAACTGCTGAAGCCAGACGGCGATGGCTTCTTCTTCCACACCTTCCACGACAACGTCCAGGTCCAGGGCGGTGCCCAGTTCCAGTGCCGCTTTCAGGATTTTCTGGCGGGCCGGATAGTCCAGAACATTGTGCAGGAAGCTGCGGTCTATCTTCAGTTCATCCAGCCGGAACAGGGCCAGGGTGCCCAGGGAGGAATGGCCGGAACCGAAGTCGTCCAGGGCAATCCGGAAACCCATGTCGCTGAGGATTTCGATGGTATGCCGGGCCAGCTCCGGGTCGGTCATCATGGCGGTTTCGGTGATCTCCAGGATGATATTCCGGGGCAGCAGATGGTGCCGGCGCAGGATCGCCCGGGCCTGTTCGGCGAACAGCGGGTGAGCCAGGTCCTTGGCAGAAATATTGACGCTGATGGCGATGTGGTCGCCGTACCTTGCCCGCAGGCCGCTGGCATCACGGCAGGCCCGGTCCAGCACCCAGCGGGTAACCTGGTGGATAATGCCCACTTCCTCGGCCAGCGGAATCCACTGGTCCGGGGGGATTCGTCCGAATTCGCTGTGTTCCCAGCGCAGCAGGGCTTCCACCGAGCTGATCCGGCCGTCGCGGATACTCACTTTCGGCTGGTATTCCAGCCACATGTCGCCGGAGTTCAGGGCATCTTCAACGTCCAGCATCAGGATCTGCTGGCGGTACTGCCACTCGGCAATAGACGGGTCATAAACACTCAGGGCATTGTCGCTGTTCAGGGAGGCAAAGCCCGCCGCCGACAGCAGGCTGCCGGCGTCGGTGCCATGCTCCGGGGCGTGGGCAAGGCCCAGTGACGCAGCCCAGGAGAACGAAAACCGGCCTTCCATGAAGTTGCCCGATAACCAGTCGGCAATGGCACTCAGGGCGCGGGTTTCGAGCTCCGGCTGGTTCGGGCTGCGGCGCAGGGCAAAGGCATGGTTGACGGTATCCAGTGTGGCAATGGCATAGCCGTTGATGGGAATCAGCTGCTCGCCTAATGCCTGTTTCAAGAACCGGTTCATCTTCCGCAGGTACTGCCTCAACAGCTCTTCGGCAGAGCGGTAACCCAGCGCCTGCTCCAGTTCATTGAAGCGGGTCAGCCGCACCATGCACAGCGTGTAAGGGGTTTGCCGGCTGTCGATGGCGGTCAGTGCCTCTTCCAGCATGGGGCGGTTGGGTTTGCCGGTTACCCGATGGGTTTTCAGGACCCGGTCGTAATCCTGTTCGATGCGGGCGCGCAGGGCCTGTTCTTCCCGGGCGCGGATGTCGGCGCTCAGCCGGCGTTTGCGCTCTTCCAGTAACAGCCGGCCGACACCGCTGGTGAGGATCAGGGAGCCGGCGGCTGCCCCCAGAAAGAACGCGGAGTCGGTCAGCGGATTGACCGGCAGCCAGCCGATGGTTGTCAGGGACGTGGTGAGTGCGCCGACCAGAATGGCCAGTACCGACAGGGCGAAGTAACGGGCGTAGACGTGCTTGCGGATCTGCCCCAGCACCAGTCCGAAGATGAACATGCCACCGGTGGCGGCAACTACCAGGAACACATCCTGCCCCAGCGGGCCGATGGCGAAGGGGGCCGCCAGCAGGTGCAGGCCGGCGGCCAGGCTGAAGCCCCGGAGTAGCCGGGCGCCATGCCGGCCCACGGCAATAAAATGGGGGGTGAATTCACACAGGGCAATCAGGCATAGTGGCAGGCTGACGGACAGCAGGGCGTTGAGCTCCGGTATGCCGGGCCAGATCAGCCAGAGCCCAAGGCCATCCATCACCAGCTGGCTGTAGATAACACCCACCATCAGCACACTGAGCCAGGCCAGTCCGGGCCGGCGAAGCCTGATGACAATGCTCAGGTTGAGCAGCAGGGCAAACACCAGCATGCCGGTGACGAAGGATTTCCAGACCATGACCGGGAGGTCAGGCTCGGCGATGGCCGTGTCGCCAACCAGCGACGAAGCGTGTTGGCCCAGAAATGCCGCCAGCAAACCATAGACTGCCACCACCAACAGCACCACAAACGGAAACCAGCGTTGCAGCCCGTTGCCACTGGCGCGCCGGCCCCGGGCGCGCTCTGGGCTGTGTTGGTTTTTGGAGGCTGCGCCCATTCCGTAGCAATCCTGATTGGTGCAAAGGCTTTGATACACAATGTTACTCGATATAACATCTTGCAACATTATGAATTTGAACAAATTTTAATGCATTTAAAGATATTTTACATTTGGAGTTTCATGCGGATGGTTAAAATGAGACCTGTTCCCGATAGCTCCATTCCAACAGAGGATACCCCGTGACCATCCAGATACTGACCACCGGCGGCACCATCGACAAGGTGTACTTTGATGCCATCAGCAAGTTCGAGATCGGCGACAGCCTGTTGCCGGAACTGCTGGCAGAGTCGAATATCCATGAGGGCTATGCCATCCGGGAGCTGATGCGCAAAGACAGCCTGGAACTGACCGATGACGACCGCGACGGCATTCTCGAGGCGGTAAAGCAGACCGAACATTCCCGCATTATTATCACCCATGGCACGGACACCATGGCCCAGACGGCCCAGGTCCTGAAAACCCTGCCCGATCGCACCATTGTGCTGACCGGGGCCATGCAACCGGCCCGGATGCGTCGTACCGATGCCATCTTCAATATCGGCTTTGCCTGGGCGGCGGCCCGGCTACTGCCGCCGGGGGTCTACATTGCGATGAATGGCGAGGTGTTCGAGGCGGGAGCGGTGCGCAAGAACCTGGAGGCCCAGAAGTTCGAACGTATCGATGACGCAGCCCGGTAGCGCTCGCTAAACCGAATCGATTTCTGACCGGGTCAGTTCCCGAAACTGGCCCGGTGCCAGCCCTGCATCCAGTTCAATCGCGCCGATGCGTTGTCTGTGCAGTGTCGTGACATGGTTTCCCACCGCCGCCAGCATGCGTTTGACCTGGTGGTAACGGCCTTCGCTGATGGTCAGCTCTATCTCCTGTTCAGAACAGGCCACCACCTGCGCCGGTCGCGTGGCCGTGTCTTCTCCGTTGAGCTGAATGCCTTGTTCCAGGGCCTGTCGGGCTTCCGCCGTTAAGGGCTCGGCCAGTTGTACCCGATAGGTTTTCGGGCAGTCCCGCCGGGGCGAGGTAACCCGGTGCGACCACTGGCCATCGCTGGTGAGCAGGAGGAGTCCGGTGGTGTCTTTGTCGAGCCGTCCGGCAATGTGCACCTGCCGCGCCAGTTCCGGTGGCAGCAGGTCCAGCGCGGTGGGCTGGCTGCTGTCGGTGGTGGCGCTGATCACGCCGGCGGGCTTGTGCAGCATCAGGTACAGCTCGCCGGGCAGGGTCACCGGCTCGCCGTCGAGCAGCACGCTGTCTCCGGTGTTGATGTTGGCGCTGGTGCTGCGGCACAACTGACCGTTCACCTGAACCCGCTTGCCGGTGATTGCCCGCTTGGCGTCTTTGCGGGACAACCCGGTGCCGTTGGCAAGGTATTGGTCCAGGCGCATCAGCAAGCATGTCCCTGAGCCGGCGGGGCCAGTGTGGCCAGGCACAGCACCGGCAGCTCTCCGGTCAGCCGGGCCCAAAGCAGTGGCAGGGCGTCCGGATTGACGGCCGGCCGGCCCAGCCGGCCGCTGGGGATCGGGGCTAAACCCTGATCCGAGAGGTTCGCCAGGGTAAAGGTAAACGGGTGCGCGCCGGGAATGCCCAGGCGGATGTCGGTGGCGGTAATCTGTTGGTCGGCCTGCTCATAATGCAGGAAGCCGCGGGTGAACCACTCAAGGCGCCGGGCTTCCGGCAGGTCTGCTACCCGGGCCCGGAGCACCGGATTGCGGGGGAAGTACTCCAGTGACAGTTCCGGCGTGCGATCCAGAAAACCGGTAACAATCTCCACCCGGGTGTCGTCGGTGATGGCCGTGGCCCGCCATAACAGGGTATTGAACGGCATGGGTTGTACCATCAGAGCCGGCTGTTCCAGCCCGGCCCGGGCCAGTGCCGGTTGAACCCTGTCGGTGATGATCTGCTGTGCAACCAGCGTCCAGCCCAGATACAGGGTGGATAGCCCCAGTGCCAGGCTCAGCGCGGTGCGAGCCGGCGGGCGCACCAGAAACGCCAGGCAGCCTGCCAGCAGCGGCAGGGTGTAGAGCGGGTCAATAATGAAAATACTGTTGATAGCCACCGGAGTGCCGAACGGCCAGAACAGCTGGGTGCCGTAGGTGGTGAACGCGTCCAGCAGGGGGTGGGTGATCAGGATAAGTGCTACCAGCGCCAGCCATCGCCGGTAGCTTATGACAGGCTTCCAGCGCCACAGGCCCCAGGCGATCAGCAGCGACAGGGGCGCGAGAATCAGCAGGGAATGGCTGAAGCCCCGGTGCTGGGTAAAGTTGGCGACCGCGGTGCCATAGTCGATGACTACGTCGAGGTCCGGCAGGGTGCCCAGCAAGGCGCCGGTCAGCAGTGCCGACCGCCCCAGGGTTTTGCCAGCCACGGCTCCGGCCAGGGTGGCGCCAAGGGCGGCCTGGGTAATGGAGTCCATGGTTCAGCTACCGGCCTGGATATCCAGCGCCTGCAGCAGTTGCCCGGACGGAAAGCCGTCGGCAATAAGGCCTTCGGCTTTCTGGTACTGGCGGATGGCCTTGCGGGTGTTGGAACCCAGAATGCCGTCAGGCTCGCCGCTGCTGTAGCCCTTGGCGTTCAGGCTTTCCTGCAGCTGCATGATCTGATCCCGGGATAAGGCAGGCTGGTCTTCCGGTGGTGGGTTCTGCAAGCCGCCGGCACCGGCCACCCGGTCGGCCAGGTGGCCAACGGCGATGGCGTAGAACTCCGAGCGGTTCCAGCCCATGATGACCCGGAAGTTGCTGTAAGCCAGGAAGGCCGGGCCCTGGTGGCCGCTGGGCACCACCAGTGCGGCTTTAATGGGCTCCCGGGCCAGGGCGTTACCGAAGGCATCGGTAATGCCCAGTTTCCGCCACTCGGCCAGGGGCAGCCGGCGACCATCGGCCTGGCTGAAGTCAAAGTTTTCGGGCAGTAATACTTCCCGGCCCCAGCGGTAGTCGCCGTCCCAGCCCATGGATTCCAGGAACTTGCCGGCCGACATCATGGCATCGGGCAGGCTGTTCCACAGGTCCCGGCGGCCATCGCCATCGGCGTCTACGGCGTGTTTCAGGAACACCGTGGGCATGAACTGGACGTGGCCCATGGCGCCGGCCCAGGAGCCTTCCATCTGCTCCGCCGGAATGGCGCCCTCGTCGATAATGCGCAGGGCGGCAATCAGCTGTTCGGTGAAGAAGGTCGTGCGGCGCGGGTCACAGGCCAGGGTGGTCAGGGCACTGGGCACCTGCATCTTGCCGAAGTAGCTGCCGTAGTTGGTTTCCAGGCCCCAGAACGCCACCAGGTATGGCGCAGGCACACCGGTTTCCCGGGTCACCCGGGCCAGCAGGTCCTTGTGCTCGGCCAGCATTTCCCGGCCCTTGCTGATCCGGCTTTCGTTAACCCGGCGGTTCAGGTAGTCGGCAAAGGTGGTGGTGAACTCCGGTTGCCGGCGGTCCAGTTCGATTACCCGTTCCAGGTAGCTGACATCGGCCATCACCCGGCTGGCAGTGTCGGCACTGACACCGGCCTGGACCGCTTTGTCTTGCAGGCCTGCCTTGCACTCTGCAAAGGCGGCGTCGGTCATGGTGGGTAGTTCTGCCATCGAAGCCTGGCTGGTAAAGAGCAGGGCTGGCAGGAAAAGGGCAGTCAGGGCGTGACGTACTGGCCCCGGCATCGGCTGATTGGCCACAGTAAAACCTCGCAAGATGAATGGGCGGGTATGAATGCCATGTTAGCGCGTTTTTACGGTTCGGAAATACCGCTGAACCGGCCCGGGAGTGACAATTCTTTAATCCCGGAGTTCCGGTACCCGTTCTACCAGTCGCTCACGGGGGAAGTGGCAGATGAATTCGCTGCCTTCGCCGGGTTTGCTGCGGATTTCCAGGTTGCCATCGTGGTTGATCAGCACGTGTTTGACGATGGCCAGTCCCAGACCGGTGCCACCGGTGTCTTTATGCCGGCTCGGGTCGGCGCGGTAGAAGCGCTCGGTCAGGCGGGGAATGTGAACCGGGTCGATGCCGATACCGCTGTCTTTGACGGACAAATGGGCGCCGTCGCGGTTGGCCGTCCAGGACACGGTCACTTCGCCTTCCGCCGGCGTGTACTTCACGGCGTTGAACACCAGGTTGGAGAAGGCGCTGCGCAGCTGGCTTTCATCGCCCTGCAGCAGCCGGTGGTCGGAAATATTGACGGTAATGCGGTGCTGTTTGCTGCCGCTCAGGGCCTGGGCGTCGTGACAGATCTGGTTCAGCAGGGCATCCATGTCGGCAAGGGTGTCATCTACCGTGTGTTCACCGGTTTCAATACGCGACAGCAGGATCAGGTCGGTAATCAGTGCTTCCATCCGGGATGACTGGGCGGCCATGGTGTTGATGGCCCGGCGCCACTTGGGTGGCAGTTCGTCGGCATGGTCAACGAGGGTTTCGAGGTAGCCGCTGATTACCGTGAGCGGGGTGCGCATTTCATGGGAAACGTTGCCCACGAAGTCCCGGCGCATCTGTTCCAGCTGGTACAACCGGGTAACGTCCTTGGCCACGATCAGGCGGTCGTCGTCGCCGAACAGGCTGATCTGGATCTGCAGGTGGAGATGGGGCTTGGCCGGGGAATTCAGTTCCAGTGGTTCCCGGTAGTCCCGGGAATCGAAGTAGGCCTTGAAGGCCGGGTTTCGGATCAAGTTGTGGATGTACTGGCCCTGGTCGGTACTGCGCCGGAACCCCAGCAGGTATTCGGCAGAGCCGTTCCACCATTCCATGGCACCCCGGGCGTCGGTCATGATCACGCCGTCGCGCATGGCGTTGGTGGATTCCTGAACCCGGTTGATACGGGCCCGGAGGCGGTCCTGGGTACGCAGGTGGCTCTGGTGCAGCTTGTTCAGGCCGTCAAACATGCTGCCCCACATGCCGATACTCTGGGGCGCTTCTTCACTGGCGTCCGGGTTGCCCAGCCACTGGTACAGGCGGCGGGCCTGGATCAGGGTCCACCAGAGGTAACCCACCAGGCCAACCAGCAAGCCGTATACCGGTTCACCAAAATACAGGCCAACCAGCGTGGTGCCGGCCAGGCTGGCCAGGATCAGGCGCAGATATCGTGACCAGTTGTGTTGCATCAGGCGCAGCCTTGTTCTGTGTTCTGGTATCAGGCCAGGGGCCGAAGCGGTTATGCGACCCTGGTGGAGAACCTGTAGCCGGTGCCCCGGACGGTCTGGACCAGGTGGTCGTAGCGGTCGCCAAGGGCCTTGCGCAGGCGCCGGATATGTACGTCTACCGTACGCTCTTCAACATAGACATTGCCACCCCAGACCTGGTCCAGCAACTGCGACCGGGTATAGACCCGTTCCTGGTGGGTCATGAAAAACTGCAGCAACCGGTACTCGGTGGGGCCCATGGTCAGGGCGCCTTCCGGCGTGGTTACCCGGTGGCCGACAGGGTCCAGGGTCAGCCCGTCTACTTCGATCGGGCTGTCGACGCCGGCCGGCGTTGCCCGGCGCAGTACCGCTTTCAGCCGGGCAACCAGTTCCCGCGGGCTGAAGGGCTTGGTGATGTAATCGTCGGCACCAACTTCCAGGCCCTGGATCTTGTTGTCTTCCTCAACCTTGGCGGTCAGCATGATAATCGGGATGTCGGCGGTTGCCTCTTCCTTTTTCAGCCGCCGTGCCAGCTCGACACCACTGGTGCCCGGGAGCATCCAGTCCAGCAGGATCAGGTCTGGCTGCCGGTCAACAACCAGGGCGTGGGCCTGGCGGGCATCCTCTGCCTCGAGGTAGTCGTAATCAGCCATTTCGAGGGCCACGGCGATCATTTCGCGGATGGCTGGCTCGTCATCGACGATCAGGACAGTTTTTCCATTCATGTGCTTCAACCTGTGTCAGAACCCCGGGAGCAGGGTTTGCGCTCCCCAGTAATGTTGCTGGCTCATTACAACGCGTCTTTGTTACAAGTATATGACACGATTGAGTTAGCGGCGGTTCCGTGCATGCTGGCAACTCAGAGAAGCTGGTCGATCACCAGCCCGGCAAATACCGCAAACCCGGCCCAGTTGTTGTTCAGGAAGGCCTTGAAGCAATCTTCCCGGGCGCGGTCGCGGGCCAGGTACTGGTGATAGGCAAACAGGCCTGCCATTACCGCCACGCCCAGATACCAGAACGCGCCCAGTTCTGCCTGGCCTCCTACAATCACCAGGATCAGCACCACCAGCGCCTGCAGTATGCCGATGATCGCCCGGTCGGCTTCGCCGAACAGGATGGCGGTGGATTTAATGCCGATTTTCAGGTCGTCATCCCGGTCCACCATGGCATAGAGCGTATCGTAGGCCACGGTCCACAACACGTTGGCGGTGAACAGCAGCCAGGTAAGCTGGCTCAGCTCGTTGGCCTGGGCGGCCCAGGCCATGGGGATGGCCCAGGAGAACGCGGCCCCCAGAAACAGCTGGGGCAGGTGGGTGTAGCGCTTCATGAACGGGTAGATAAACGCCAGCAGGGCGCCGCCGAATGACAGGTACAGGGTCAGCCGGTTGGTGAACAGCACCACCATCAGGAAGGAAACCAGGCACAGGCCCAGAAACAGGGCAACGGCTTCCCAGGACTGGATGCGGCCGGTGGTCAGGGGGCGGTCCTGGGTGCGTTTTACGTGGCGATCCCAGTCCCGGTCGGCAAAGTCGTTGATGGCGCAGCCGGCGGCCCGCATAAAGAACACGCCCAGGGTGAAAATAATGACGTTGGCAATGGACGGGCTGCCGTCGCCGGCCAGCCAGAGTGCCCAGTAGGTGGGCCAGAGCAACAGCAGGCTGCCGATAGGCCGGTCAATGCGAAGCAGGCGGGCATAGTCGGCCAGGCGTGCCTGGACAGGGTCTGGCAGGGCATTCTGCAACATGGTGCGCTCTTCCGTGGGTCAGGTGCGTGGCAAACACCGGATTATAGCCAGCCAGGGCCCGGGGGTTAAACCGAAGCTTACCGGTACAGCACCGGCAACAGGTATTCGCCCACCATCAGGGCGTTGTTGCCGTGGTGGAACAGGGAACGCCGGGCCAGCCGGGGCTGAAGCGGATGATCGGGCTGGCACAGGCCGGTTTCCAGCGGCCCCCGTGACCAGTCCGGGCTGCTGAACAGAAAGGCACCCAGGGGCTTGTTGCCCAGGTGGCGCAGTTGCCTGCCCTTGCCTTCAAAACAGTGGTGGGGGATGACCGTGCGGGCCAGGACCCAGGGCTGGCCATCGCCGCACAGGCGGACTTCGCGGATCCAGGCCTGTTGTCGGGGCTGCAGCCCGAGCCGGCGAACCTCTTCCGGGAACGGCGTGGCGTAGCCTTCGCGCGCGACTTCCACATGGAAGCTCTCGAGGCACCGGTGCTTCAGGGCCTGGGTGAAAGACCCTTCCACCTGCAGCCAGTAGCGGGCCGGGCCGTGAACTTCCGGGTTGCGCAGCCCGGCCGCAGCCAGCGACCGGTACCAGCGGGTAGGCGGGATCTTCAGGCTGTTTTCCCGGTCAGAGTCCTTTGACAGCATAGATGCCGGGGGCGTTACGCCAGTAACCTTTGTAGTCCATGCCGTAGCCGAACAGGAAGCGGTCTTCAACGTAGAGGCCGGTAAAGTCGGCTTTCAGGCCCGGACGGGCCTTGCGGTCGTGGATCTTGTCGACCAGTACCGCGGTCAGCACTTCCCGGGCGCCGTGGGCCATGCAGTAGTCAGCGATGGCGCACAGGGTGGTGCCTTCATCCAGGATGTCGTCGACAATCAGCACCGTGCGGTCTTGCATGTCGGATTCCGGCTGGAGTTTCCACTCGAGGATGCCGCCGGTGGTTTCCTGGCGGTAGCGGGTGGCGTGCAGGTATTCCGCCTGCACCGGGAATTTGAGGCGGGGCAACAGCTGGCCGGTTGTGATCAGGCCACCGTTCATAACGCAGAACAGCAGCGGGTTACTGTCTTTCAGGCGATCGGTGATGGCCGAGGCCATGGTGTCGATGGCGGCACTTACCTGTTGTTCGTCTACCAGGCAGTCGGCTTCAGCCATGACCTGGTTCATTTCGGCGACGGTATCGGTCATAACGGTCGGTCCTGTCGTAAAACCGGCGATTATACCGAACCGGTTGCCCTGAAGGGAGGGGCAGATGGTGAACGGACTATCTGTAATCATGCCTATTGGCACAAAACCCGGGCAACCGGCGTCTCGCGTGGCATTGGTCACAGGCCGGGTGGAGGGTATTATGGCGCCCGGGATTTTAACGGAGAGCAAGTATGAAGAAGTGGCAGTGTGTAGTGTGTGGCCTGATTTACGACGAAGCCGAAGGCTGGCCGGAAGACGGCATCGCGCCGGGCACGAAGTGGGAAGATGTGCCGGATGACTGGGTATGCCCGGACTGTGGCGTGGGCAAGGAAGACTTCGAGATGATCGAAATCGGCTGATTAACGGAGCAGGACTATGACCGACCAGGCACCGATTGTAATAGTAGGCACCGGATTGTCCGGATACTCGCTGGTGCGGGAACTGCGCAAGCTGGATAAAACCGCTCCGGTGGTGATGGTAACCGCAGACGACGGCGTGAATTACTCCAAGCCGATGCTGTCCACCGGCTTTACCAAGGGTAAGGATGCAGAAGGGCTGGCCCAGGGCGACACCAGGGCAATGGCCGAACAGCTGTCGGTGGACATTCGCACCTACAGCACCGTTACCGGTATTGATACCGGTGCCCGCGAGCTGGTGCTGGGCGACGAGCGGCTGGCCTACAGCAAACTGGTGCTGGCCTGGGGCGCGGATGTGATCCGGCTGGGCCTGGACGGTGATGGCCTGGACCGGGTCTATTCGATCAACGACCTGCTGGATTACCGGGCGTTCCGCAAGGCCCTGGAAGGTGGCAAGCGGGTGGCCATCATGGGTGCGGGGCTGATCGGCTGTGAATTTGCCAACGACCTGCGCAACGGCGGTTATGAGGTGGATGTGATTGCCCCGGATGCCGCCGTTATGCCCAGTTTGCTGCCGGAGGCGGCCGCCAACGCCGTGCAGCAGGAGTTGCAGGCCCTGGGTGTGAACTTCCACCTGGGCACGGTGGTACAGCGGGTGGATCGCGACGGGCAGGGCGTAAAGCTTGCGCTGGCCAACGGCGACACCCTGGCGGCAGACCTGGTGGTTTCTGCGGTCGGTCTGCGGCCACGCACCGAGCTGGCCCGGGCTGCGGGCATTGAAGCCGGTCGCGGCATTGTGGTTAACCGGGCCCTGGAGACGTCTGCACCGGATGTCTATGCCCTGGGTGACTGCGCCGAGGTAGACGGCCAGGTGCTGCTGTATGTATTGCCGTTGATGGCCTGTGCCCGCGCCCTGGCGAAAACCCTTACGGGTGAACGCACCCAGGTGAGCTACGGTGCCATGCCGGTGATGATCAAAACCCCTTGTTGTCCCACCGCGGTGTGCCCGCCACCGGCTGGTGCCGAAGGCGAATGGGACATCGAGCAGGAGGGTTCAGACGTGAAAGCCCGCTTCCTGTCGCCATCGGGCGAAGTGCTCGGGTTTGCGGTGACCGGCCGGTTTGCCGTGGAAAAACAGGCGCTGTCCCGGGAAGTGCCGCCCATCCACAGTGACTGAGCGTTGCGAAATTGTTTCACCTGAGGTAGAAAATCTTTCGTAAGCTAAGGAGCTGGTCGCTGGCTCCTGACCAAAACAACAGGAGCATGCATGCTGGAAATAACCCGGAAGCTGATTGATTTGCTGGATTTGTCGCCCATCGGAGATGACCATTTTCAGGGTGACAGTGAGGATCTCGGCTTTCCCCATGTGTTTGGCGGCCAGGTACTTGGGCAGGCGTTGATGGCGGCCAGCCGTACCGTTGAAGGCCGGTTGTGCCATTCATTGCACGCCTACTTCCTGCGCCCCGGCAACCACAGCATGCCGATTGATTACGAGGTTCAGCGGGTTCGCGATGGCGGCACGTTTTCGGTGCGCCGGGTCATTGCCCGCCAGGACGGCAAGGAGATCCTGACCGGTTCCATGTCATTCCAGGTGGCCGAGGAAGGGCTCAGCCACCAGTTCCCGATGCCGGAAGCGCCAGCGCCGGAAACCCTGAAATCCGAACAGGAACTGGGGCAGTTGCTGGTGGACCAGGTGCCGGAGAAGCTTCGGGACGTGCTCACCCGGGACCGGCCCATCGAGATCCGCCCGGTGAACCCCGGCAACCCGCTCAAACCGGAGAAACAGCCGCCCTACCGCCAGAACTGGTTCCGGGCCCTGGGGCCACTGCCGGATGATCCGGTCTTGCACCGCTGCCTGCTGACCTACGCGTCGGATTTCTCGTTCCTCGGCACCTCCATGGCACCCCACGGCCGCACGTTCATGAACCGGAACATGCAGGTAGCCAGCCTGGACCATGCCATCTGGTTTCACCGGGACTTCCGAATGGACGAATGGCTGCTGTACGACAAGGACAGCCCCAGTGCCTCCGGCGGTCGTGGTTTCAATCGGGGTAATTTCTTCACCCGGGATGGCGTACTGGTGGCTTCGACCACTCAGGAAGCGTTGATCCGGGAACGGCAGGGCTGATCTGCCAGCCAGTCGATAATGCGGTCAAAAGGTTGCGGCCGGGCCAGGATATAACCCTGAACCAGGTCGCAGCCCATGCTTTCCAGCAGCTTCAGTGTTTTCTCACTCTCCACACCCTCTGCCACCACGGTGTAGCCCAGGCTGTGGCACATCTCGATGGTGGTGCGCACAATGACCCGGTCCTCCTCCCGCTCTGCCAGCTCGGTGATCAGTGAGCGGTCGATCTTGATCTCGCTGGCGGGCAGCTGCTTGATATAAGACAGCGAGGAATAGCCGGAGCCGAAGTCATCAATGGACAAGGGGATGCCTGCGGCATTGATGGCTTTCAGGGCTTTCAGGGAGTTGGCCGGGTCCTGCATCATGGAGGTTTCCGTTACCTCGAAGGCCAGGTCTCCGGCGGGGCACTGATAGCTCTGCATCATTCGTTGCACAAACACCGGGAAGTCCGGTTCCCGCAGGTTGTTGGGGGAAATGTTGACGGCGATACGAGTCGGAGCGCCCTTTGCCGCCAGCTTTTCCCGTATTTCCAGTGCTTCCCGCAGCACCCAGCGGGTGAGGGGTTTGATCAGGCCGGTTTGCTCGGCCAGTTCGATCACTTCATGGGGCGGGACTTGCCGCTCCCGGTCCGGCCAGCGGATCAGGGCCTCGAAGCCGGTAATGTCGCCGCTTTTCAGGCACTGTTTGGGTTGCAGGTACAGGGTCAGCTGGTTCAGCTCCAGTGCCTGTCGAAGCTCGGACACCAGGGTCAGCCGTTCGGCGCTGTAGGAATCCTTCGACGGCTTGTAATGGGCCACACCCCGTTCCCTGGCCCGTTCCGAACCCTCGGCAATGACGGCTCGCCGGATCAGGGTGTTCACGTCCGTGCCATGATCGGGGTAGATGGCCACCCCCAGCTGGGGGGTGAGCGGTATCTGCATGCCCAGGAAGTCAATGGGCTGGCGGATCACTTCGATATCCCTGAGCACGTGGCGAGGTACGGATTCCGTGCGGTCAGCGTAACTGATCAGCGCGAAGGTTTGCGGATCCAGGCTGGCCAGGTAGAAATCCCGGCCCTCGCTCTGTTCGATGGCAATGATGCCCGGAACATTCCGGGTGACA
This sequence comes from Marinobacter sp. P4B1, assembly GCF_001447135.1. Classification (NCBI taxonomy): domain Bacteria; kingdom Pseudomonadati; phylum Pseudomonadota; class Gammaproteobacteria; order Pseudomonadales; family Marinobacteraceae; genus Marinobacter; species Marinobacter sp. P4B1. Next base: position 582,909 of record NZ_LLXM01000015.1, on the reverse strand, counting down.
TCGTTGAACTGTCGGGATGCCAGTTCCAGTATCCGGTCGGTGTTGCGGTGCCCGAGCGTCTTGGTCACGGCATACAGGTTGTTCAGGTGAATCACTGCAATGCCCAGCCGTTGCTTCGGATTGCGGCGGATCAGTTCGCTCACCCGCAGCTCGAAACTGCTGCGGTTGGGCAGCCCTGTCAGCGGGTTGTGCAGGGCCTGGTCCATCAATCGCAGTTCCGCGTTGCGGCGGGCTTCCAGTGCGTGCAGTTCCGCTTCCCGCGAGTGCAGGCGGTCCTGCCGTTCCCGGTAGATCCGGATCGCCAGGGCCAGGCTGAGCAGCATGGCTTCCAGGGCCGAGCCCAGTTCCATGCCGTAGGAGGTAATAAAGTTGTTGGGAATCCAGCCGTATTTGTTGGCGGCCGTGATGGCGCTACCGAGGGTCAGTGCCGCCCAGGCCAGGGTGTAGTACATGGCCTGGGGGTTGCCCCTGAGCCACTGCAGGGGGCCGATAAAGGTCAGCAGCAGTGAGCTTGGAATCACCAGGGCCACGCTCAGGCGCATACCGGTGTTGTAATCGATGAACAAGTTGGCCGCCGCCATGGCCAGGTTCAGGGCGAGCACCGCCAGTACCAGGCGATCCATTTTCGGGCTGACCTGTTTGAGCCGTAAAAACGCCCTGGAGAACATCAGGGTGCAACTCATGGCCAGGGGCACAATCATCGCCATGGCCCGGTTCTGTATGGTCGGACTTTCCGGCCACAGTAGCTGGTAGGTAATACCGTTCAGGCCGCCCACCAGCAACAGGTAGCCGAGGGTGGAGAGCACATAGAACAGGTAAACGGCTTCTTTCAGGGCGATAAAGACAAACAGGTTGAAGCAGATAACGGCAATCAGGATGCCGTAATAAACGGCGTGGAGCTGGCTTTCAACGGAGGCCTTTTCGAAATAGCTACGATTGTTCCAGAGCTGCAGTGGTGCCTGCATGGCACCTTCTGTCTGTATCCGCAGCAACACCTGGTAATTGCCGCCAGGCGCCAGTTGCAGGGGGAACAGGAAATGGGGATGTTGTACCGGCCTTTCGGCAAAGGGCATACGGTCGCCGGTTATTACTTCCCGCAGTAACCGGTTGTCTTTAAACAGATAGAAGCCGATAGCGTCGAGCTGCGGGTAGCTGATTTCCAGCAGGTTGCTGTTGCTTGCGTCGGTAACCGGGAACCGGAGCCAGACCTGGTCCCGGATATAGCCAAAATTGGGGGTCTGGTCCGGCAGCCTCTGCCATTGATCCGAGGCCATGACTTCGCTGGCGGTGACGCTGGCATCCGGGGCCAGGCGCAGATACTCCATTTCCGGAATATAGGACGCAGGTGCCGCATGGAGGTGAAGCGACAAAGTCAGCAAAGCTGTCAACGCTGCCAGAAGCCGGGCCAGTTTCATCAGGATCTGTTGTTACCGTTATTATCGTTCTGAGTCGAGTATGGCCTGTCGCTGCAGGTGGCTCAAGGGCAGCCGGACAGAGTTTTGGCAACTTGTGTAAATAAAGGTCAGATTCCGTTAACCCACTCTTTTACCCAGGGCAGGGCTTCGGCTTCAGGCTCCATGGTTTCCAGCGCGTCTATGCGCAGGGTTTCCCCTACCTTGCGGGCAGCGGTTTCGTACAGGGCTTCTTCCATCAGGTCGCCGGCGCCGCAGAAGGTGTCACCGTAGGAGCTGTCGCCCAGCACGATAATGCCGAAAGGGCGACCAGGCTGCTGTGGCAGTTGTTCCCGCAGCGCCAGGTAAAACGGCAGCAGGTTGTCAGGGATTTCCCCCTGGCCGGTAGTAGAGGTGCAGACCAGCAGGGCGTCGTCGTTGCCGGTAATGTCTTCCAGGGCCGGGGTCTCCAGCACGGTCACCTGGTGCCCTTCGGCTTCAAGCTCTTCCTTGATCTTGCGGGCGGTCAGCAGGGCGCCGCCGTAAACACTGCCGGTGAGTATTCGAATTGCTGCCATGTTACTGCCTTATGTCTGTTCAGGTATCTGCATTGCCGGCAGAGATGGTAATGCGGCAATGGGCCGCGCTCAAGCCGGGCTTTCCGCAGCGGGCTGGCTGTCCTGGCTGCGCACCCTCGGGGCGATGCGGTTGCGGCCATCTTCCTTGGCACTGTAAAGGTTGGTGTCGGCCAGTTTCAGCAGCTCGTTGACGGACCCGGCCTTGGAAATCGAGCAGACGCCGGCACTGATGGTCACCGGCAGGATCTGCTCCTGGTGGCGGAACTCGGTAGCCGCCACTTCCGCACGCAATCGCTCTGCCAGGGTCAGGGCCTGCAGCAGGGTGGTGTCGGGCAGCAGGATCAGGAATTCCTCACCGCCCCAGCGCGCCGCGATATCCGTTTGCCGGATCACCTTGCGCACCAGGCTGGCAAAGTGCCGGAGGGCGGCATCGCCGGCATCGTGGCCGAAATCGTCGTTGACCCGCTTGAACAGGTCCAGGTCAATCAGCACCACGGAAAAGTGGTGCCCGGAGCGCTGGTAGCGGGAAAACTCGGCGGCAAGGCGGTTGTGCATATCCCGCCGGTTCGCCAGGCCGGTGAGCTCATCGGTACGCGCTGCTTTTTCATGGCTTTCGGCCAGTTTCAGCAGTTTGTTTCGGGCCTGAAGACGGCCGGCCTCCAGCACAAAGCAGAAAATGGATTCGAAGGTGAGGGTGGCAAAAAAGCGTATCTTGAAGTCAGTGGAGTATTCGGCGGCTACTCCGGGCAGGTTGGGAAACTGGAATACGATGATCGCCAGCAGATAGCAGAACAGCAGGATGGCGGTGCCGCCCTTCAGGCTGGTGAGGAAAAACAGTAGCGGAGGGAACACGTAGAACCACAGGGGGCCGGTGTTGCCTTCGCCGCCCGAGGCGATCAGGTAAGCAAACAGCAGGGCAACGGTAATCAGCAGTCCCGCCTTCTGCGCCAGCCGGTTGCCGGTCCGGAAATACCAGAGCATATTGGCCAGCACCGGTATATTGAACAGCCAGAGCACGATGGCATGGGTGTGATGGTCGGCGAACCAGGCCTTGAGGCCGATGCCGGTGAGGAACAGCAGGGCCATGGCGGATAACCCGGTTAATAGCCGGGAAATCTGCCGCTCCTCATGGTCTGTGGATATGATCTGGCTAGCGCCGGTGGCATCCGTCATCTTGTGTTGTTCTTTTTGACAGGTTTTTGCCAAGTATGCGCCAAAAAACCGCGGCTTTGGAGTGATGTCCGTCCGGTTTGTGATCTTTGGTCTCCATGACAGTTCGGTTTCAATTTTATGATAAAAATTTTATAGTTTGCGCGCGGCAAAATTGCCTGAACTCATTCCGTTCACAAGAGACCTAATTGTTTATGGCCCGTTCCAGCAGCTTTCTGGATAACCTTCTCAGCAGCCCCTCCACGGAACGGTACAGGGTTGGTTTCAGTGTTCTGTTCCTGCTCTGTGTCTGGTTGATTGTCGGCTCTTTCAGTCAGGGATTACCCAACAGCATGTTGCTGATGGCCGCAGCGGTCATCGGTGGTTATATGGCCATCAATATCGGTGCCAATGACGTAGCCAACAACGTGGGCCCCGCGGTGGGTTCCGGTGCCTTATCGCTGGGCGCCGCCGTGTTGCTGGCGGCGGTGTTCGAGGCAGCCGGCGCGCTGATTGCCGGTGGCGACGTGGTCTCTACCATCAAGGGCGGCATTATTGACCCTACCACCCTGGAAGATCCCCGCGCCTTTGTCTGGCTGATGACGGCAGCTTTGCTGGCCGGCGCACTTTGGCTGAACCTGGCCACCTGGATGGGCGCGCCGGTTTCCACGACCCACTCAATTGTGGGCGGTGTGCTGGGTGCCGGTATCGCGGCCGGTGGCTGGGCCATCGCCGACTGGGGTGTGATGGGCAAGATTGCGGCCAGCTGGGTGATCTCTCCGGTATTGGGTGGTGCCCTGGCAGCGCTGTTCCTGTTTGCCATCAAGAAAACCGTGCTGTACCGGCAAAACCTGGTGTCGTCGGCCCGCACCTTTGTGCCTGTCCTGGTATCGATCATGGCCTGGGCGTTCACAACCTACCTGATGCTCAAGGGCGTGAAGAAAATCGTAAAGGTGGACTTCCTGTCGGCGTCGATCATGGGCCTGGTGGTGGCTGCCGTGGTGTGGTTCATCATGCGTAACCTGGTGAGCCGTCGTGCCGCGACCATGGAAAACAGTTCCAAGGGCGTGAACACGCTGTTCACCTGGCCGCTGATTTTTGCTGCCGCGTTGCTCAGCTTTGCCCACGGTGCGAACGACGTCGCCAACGCCATCGGGCCGCTGGCAGCGATCAACGATGCTATTCGCGCCGGTGGTGGCGTGGTGACCTCTGCCAGCATTCCGCTGTGGGTCATGATGGTGGGTGCGCTTGGCCTGGCCGTTGGCCTGATGTTGTTCGGCCCGCGCCTGATCAAGACCGTGGGCAGCGAGATTACCGAGCTGGACAAGACCCGGGCCTTCTGTATCGCCCTGTCGGCGGCACTGACGGTAATCCTGGCGTCCCAGCTGGGGCTGCCGGTCAGTTCAACCCATATTGCTATCGGTGGCGTGTTCGGTGTGGGCTTCCTGCGGGAGTACCTGAAGTCCAACTACGCCAGCCAGCTGCACAAGATGATCGAGCACCATGACCCGGCGGATCAGGAGCGCCTGAAGCCGTTCCTTGACGATTTCCGCAACGCCTCTGTGGAGGAAATGGAAAAGCTGCTCAAGCAGGCGAAGAAGAAAAAGGAACAGGTGCCGCTGTCCAAGTCCGAGCGCAAGCGCCTGAAGAAGATTTACAAGGAAGAGATGGTCAAGCGCTCCCACCTGGTGAAGATTGCCGCAGCCTGGATTATCACCGTGCCGGCGTCCGCCCTGATGGCTGCGTTCCTGTTCTTCGCCCTGCGGGGTTTGATGGTTTAATGCCGGGCGGGGCTGGTTAGCGCCCCGCGGTTTGGCCATACTATGAGCATCAGGCCCTGTGCGGGCCGTTTTGCTTCAACGCTATTTTTCAGGGAGTCAGGAATGAGTTCATCTTCCGAGAGCCGTCAGGCCAGAATGATTGAAGAGTTACGGGTGTTTATCAAGAAGGTGATGAGCGAGCCGACCATCGCCGTAAAGTCCATGGAGATTGCCCGTAAGTACAAGGGTGAGCCTAATGCTGACGAGTTGATTGCCCGCGAGATCAGCGCCAACACTACGATCCGTATTCCGGAGACCTGGAGTGAGGCTGACAAGATGTTTCTGGAGATCCTGCACGAGGTGCTGGATGACGAAGAGGCCCTGTATTAAAGCTTAGCCAGGTGCAGGGCAGGGTGTGCGAGGAGCTGTTCAAAAACCGCTCCTTCGGCACATCCCTGTGGCGCTTCTGCTCCGCCATCCCTGGCTCCGCAAATTTTTGAACAGCTCCTCGCACACCCCGCCCCGGGCATAGTTCATGCCGTCATCGCACCAGCTACTTCTCATCTTAATGAATGAGCCGCATCATCCTTGGGCTGACTTCAGCCTGGGTTTTGCCTTTGATGGCCGGGGGCTCAATACGGCTTCGGCCATTTGATGCAGGATGGCGATCTCATCGGCAATGCCGTCTTCCTTCGACAACTCCCGCTGTTCTTTCAGAATGTCTGCCAGGATCTCCGGCGTTGTTAGCGGGTTAGCCAACACCACCCGGAATACGATGCACGGGAAGTGGTAATAGCGGGCCGGTTCCAGTCGGGTTCGGGACACGAATGCTTTGCCGCGTTCCCGCTGGGTTTTCTGGATGAACTTGGTGATGCGGTTCAGGCAGGTGTTCATTTTCTCTGCCTGCAGTTCGTCTGCGATGGCCAGGGCCTGTTGAACCGGTTCCGGGCAGTAGCGGTAGGTCAGGATGTTGAGTTCCGGACGGGTGATGAGTTCGAAGTCCGGTTGTTCGTCGATCATGCCGGCGAAGGTCCTGGCTTTTTCGATGCCCTGGTTGATCAGGATTTCGTAGCCTTCCCGGGCCAGGATTTTCAGGCCGGAGTGGATCAGCATGGCCATGCCCGGGCGGGAGCCTTCGAGGGTGGTGCTGCCGAGGTCTCTTGAGCCTTTTCGGATGATGTACTGGGCGTGGTGTTCTACCGCGCTGGCCAGGCTGGGGTCTTTGAAGACGACCAGGCCGGCACCCATGGGTACGTACAGCTGTTTGTGGGCGTCGAAGGTGACGGAGTCGGCCTGTTCTATGCCCCGCAGCAGGTGTTTGTAGGTGCGGGAGAACAGGGTGGGGCCACCCCAGGCGGCGTCTACGTGGAAGTGGGCGCCGAATTCACGGGCTATGTCGGCCATGCTGTCCAGCGGGTCGACGGTGCCGGTTTCGGTGGTGCCGGCTACGCCGCAGATGGCCATGACCTTGATTTTCTGTTTCTGCAGTTCCAGGCACTTGTCGCGCAGGGCATCGGGCAGGATTCGGTTGTATTCGTCGGTTTCAACCGGCACCAGGGCATCGCGGCCCAGGCCCAGCACGTCAGCGGCTTTGCGTAGGGAGTAGTGGCCGCGTTTGGAGACGACGATGGCGGCGCCTTCGTAGCCGTAGTATTTCAGGGCCCGGAACAGGCCTTCTTCGTGCAGGCCGCGGAAGCTGCCTTCGGCGGGGAAGGCGCGGTTGCGGGCAACCCACAGGGCGGTCAGGTTGGCGATGGTGCCGCCGGAGCACATGGCGCCCAGTGCGTGCCGGGGGTCGTGCATCCATTTCCGGTAGAAGGAGCCGTCCTGCTGGTACACCAGCCGGTGGATCATGCCCAGTACCTGGCGCTCCATGGGGGTGAAGGCCTTGGAGGTTTCGGTTTTGACCAGGTTCTGATTCAGGGCAATCATGATTTTTGACAACGGCAGCATGAAGTAAGGCAGTGCCGAGGTCATGTGGCCGATAAAGGCCGGTGAGGCGGTGTGTACGGAGTTGGCGACCAGTTTGTCGAGCAGGAACTGGGCCTGTTCTGAGACGAACACGGGTTTTTCCGGGATCACATAGTCGGAGAAGTCTTTTTCGACTTCCGAGAGATCCCGTTCAACGGCAACGATGTGTTCCTGCAGGAACCCGGCCAGGTTGCTGGAGATGTTCTGGTCGATACGGCTGAGCGTGGATTCCGGGGCTTCGGGCACCGTGAACACGCGATACATTGCCTCGACCGAGGCCTGGGCGGATTTTTTCTTTCCGGTCATAGCACCACACACTCAGTGGTTGTCCACGGGTCGGTTCCGGAAACCCGGCGGACGGGGCCGGGGCTGGGCCCGACATTGAATTTGGTGGCCTGCCGGTGGGCAGGTCATCTACTCCTTGAGGGGCCGTAGTATAAGGCCTGTGCGGGTTTGACGCTATGCCCCGGGGCTTTCGGGGCCTTTCGAGTCGTGGCTCAGAGGATTTCCCGGTGGATGTCGAGGATGGGGGCGTCTATGCGCTCCTGTATGTCTTTTTCGACCTGGTCGAGGCGCTGGGTGATTTGCTGGGCGCTGGCGCCGAGGGCGGCGATGGTCCAGGTGGCGCAGTCGAGGGCTTCGTGGTCGGCGGTTTCAGCCACAGCCAGGTCGGGTTCTTTGCCCCAGATGGCTTTCATGGCGGTGAAGGCTTTGCGTTTGGCTTTTATGTCTTCGCAGCCGTAGAGCTGGAAGTGCAGGGTCAGGACGCCTACGTGGGGGGTGATGTCCTGGTGCTGTTGTGGGGTTTTGCCTTCTTTCAGCAGTTTTCTCAGGGCTTCTGACATGGTCTGGTTCCGCGTGTTGGTGCAGGAACCGGCGGGGGATGGCTTTCCAAAAACCGCTCCTTCGGCACCCCTGCGGGGTCCGGCCCACAATCGTAGATTGTGGTCGTTCGGCTGTCGCATGAAGCTTTGCTTCATAAGCGCTCGGCCGAACCCATGTGGCGCTTCTGCTCCGCCATCCATGGCTCCGCAAATTTTTGGAAAGCCATCCCCCGCCGGTTCACAAACCTCGCAAGGGGAGTCTCTTCAGCCGGCTGCCATTTGTCTGGTGCGCCAGGCTGGCTGGGTTTTCCCTAGCCTACTACAGGCGTCCCCCGTTTGATAATCGCCACCGGGTTGGTGCCGGAGGGCAGGTTGCCGTAGTTCATGCCGCCGTTGTTTTGCAGGCGGGAGGCGCAGAAGGCGTCGGCGACGTCTTTGTCGCCAAAGCGCAGCAGCAGCGAACCCTGCATGGTCAGGGCCATGCGGTCGACCAGGTTTCTGGCGCGGTACTGGAAGTCGCTGATGTCGGCGAAGTCGTGTTGCAGTTGGGCCAGGTATTGGTCGAAGCGGCGGTCGGCGCCTTTGGCTTCGGCGGCTTCTTTGAAGAAGGCGTCGAGGGTTTCGGGTTCTTTCTGCAGGGCGCGGAGGGTGTCGAGGCACTGGACGTTGCCGCTGCCTTCCCAGATGGCGTTGACGGGGGATTCCCGGAACAGGCGGGGCATGATGCAGTCTTCCATGACGCCGCTGCCGCCGATGCATTCCATGGCTTCGTAGGCGTGGTTGGGGGTGCGTTTGCAGATCCAGTATTTGCCGACGGGTGTGGCCAGGCGGGCGAGCAGGCGTTCGTGTTCGTTGTCCTGGTTGTCCATGGCCCGGGCGACCCGCATGGTGTAGGCGAGGGCGGCTTCGTTTTCGATGATCAGGTCGGCCAGGACGTTTTGCATCAGTGGCTGGTCGCTGAGGGTTGCGCCGAAGGCACTTCGGTTGTGGCAGTGGTGCGTGGCCTGGGCGACGGCCTGGCGCATGCCGGCGGCGCTGCCGATCATGCAGTCGAAGCGGGTCATGGCGACCATTTCGATGATGGTTCTTACGCCGCGGCCTTCTTCGCCGACCATCCAGGCCAGGGCGCCGCGGATTTCCACTTCGCTGGAGGCGTTGGCGACGTTGCCCATTTTGTTTTTGAGTTGCTGTACCTGCCAGGGGTTCTTGGTGCCGTCCGGGCGCCAGCGGGGCATCAGGAAGCAGGACAGGCCGCTGGTGGTCTGGGCGAGTACCAGGAAGGCGTCGCACATGGGGGCGGAGACGAACCATTTGTGGCCGACCAGTTCGTAGGGCTGGCCGGGGCCTTGCTGGCCCATCGGGTAGGCCATGGTGGTGTTGGCGCGCACGTCGCTGCCGCCCTGTTTTTCGGTCATGGCCATGCCGATGGTGACGGAGGTTTTTTCGCTGTCCGGTACATTTCGGCTGTCGTATTCGTTGGCCAGGATTTTCGGGGCCCAGAGTTTGGCCAGGTCCGGCTGGTTCTGGATGGACGGGATGGCTGCGAAGGTCATGGTCACCGGGCAGCAGTGGGCCGCTTCTACCTGGGAGTGCAGGTAGTACCTGGCGGCGCGAGCGACGTGGGCGCCTTTGCCGGGGTTGGTCCAGGGAGAGCTGTGCAGGCCGTTTTCCAGGGCTACCCGCATGAGTTCGTGGTAGGCCGGGTGGAAGCTGACTTCGTCAATCCGGTGGCCGTAGCGGTCGTGGGTGCGGAAGCCGGGTTTGTTGGCGTTGGCCTGGTTGCCCAGTTCGATGGTGTCGGCCAGGCCGGCCCAGGCCCCGAAGCGGGTGAGGTCGTCGTTGGCGAAGCCTGCGCCTTCCCGCAGAACGGCTTCCCGCAGCGCGGTGTCCTGTTCGTAGAGGTTGTAGTTCTCCAGCGGCCGGGGCTGGTTGATGACCTCATGGGTGGCCGACAGGTAACGGTTGTCGGTGGCGGACTCGGCTTTGCGCTGCGGGTTGTTCATGTTCAGCTCCTGGTGCCGGTCAACCCCCGTAGGCAGAAGCAGACGATGGTGTTGACCAGTTCATTGTCATTGTTGTCGTTGTCCGGTAGCTCGCTTGTCTGGGTTGGAGACAACGGGCCTACCAGGGCTTCGGATATCGCGCCCACCAGGCATGTAGCGGCCAGGCGGGTGTTCTGATCCGGGATGGTGCCTTCGGCGATGCCGTCCCGGATGGCTTGTTCAAACAGGTTGGCGTAGGCCCTGCGGTACGCCAGTCGTTCTTCTTCTACTTTCGGGTCCACCGGCTCGGCGATCAGCGCCCAGGCTTTCATCGGGCCTTTCAGGGCCCGTTGGGCAAACTGGCGCAGGGCGTGGTCCAGCCGCTGTACCGCATTGCCTGTTATGGCCAGGGCTTCGGCTACCTTGTCGACTTCGCGCTGGGTCGCCAGCCGGAAAATCTCCGCAAACAGGTCTTCCCGGGATTCGAAATGCCGGTAAATCGTGCCGGTTGCCACGCCGGCGAGGCCGGCAATTCGGGTAACACGGGCGCTCTGGAAGCCGCCGCCTGCCACGCATTCCCAGGTGCTTTCGATGATCTTCTGGCGCGCCTGGGCTTTGCGTTGGCGCATTTTTTCGGTTTCACGATAAGCCATGCCGGCTCCTTACAAGCAGTGAATCATTATTCATTCTTTGTGTCAATTTGAAGGGCCTGGCATGTACTGGGATTGGCCCTTCAAAATCAATGGCATGCGCCGTGTTACAAAAATTTACAAAAAAGTGGTTGTCAGGAAATAGCGCCGTCAACGAAACCGGATTATAAAGACGCCAAGACGGGGCCGCAGGCGGCCGGCAGTCGAGACGGGGTGCTGCCCGGGAGGGCGTACAGGGCACCTGAAAATCTGTTTTCGTTGATGGAGAAAAGAGCATGAGTGAATTCGACGAAAGCAATCTGGAGCAGTCCGGTAACTGGTGCAGCGACAGTGAGGATAACCATTCTGTTGCCGGCCGTGCCCGGGTAAGGGCCCAGCTGCAGTCAGATATCGAAGCCTTTTTGCAGGGTGGCGGCAAGATCCAGGCAGTGGATACCAGCTTCCGGGCTGATACCCCTCGCAAGGTGGAAGTGGGCTTTAACAACCGTTCCATCTGAGTTCCTTCCCCGATTTCCCTTCTTTACCAGGGCGGCCGGTTCGGCGCCGTCCTGGTTTTTGTCATTGAATTGTCATCTGAGTACTGCAGACTTGCCCCCGGCCCTGCAACAGGCGGCTCACCGGGTGTATGATGTCATGACTTTCCAAGGCCATCCATGTTCAGGAGGTATTTCATGCCCAAGCCACGCCAGCCGCTTTCCAACCGAGCCTATCCGGCTACCCGTCTGCGCCGCAACCGTGCCAGTGATTTTTCCCGGCGCCTGGTGCGGGAAAACCAGTTGTCGGCCGACAACCTGATCTTCCCGGTGTTTGTGCTCGAAGGCGAGAACCAGCGTGAGGCGGTGCCGTCCATGCCGGGTGTGGAACGACTGAGTATTGATCTGCTGGTCGAGCAGGCGGCGGAGCTGGTTGAGCTGGGCATTCCTGCGGTGGCGCTGTTCCCGGTGGTGCCGGCGGAGAAAAAGAACCTGTCCGGCTCTGGCGCCTGGGATTCCGATGGCCTGGCCCAGCGTGCGGTGCGGGCGATCAAGAAAGCCCAGCCGGAACTGGGTGTGATTACCGATGTGGCGCTGGACCCGTTCACCACCCATGGCCAGGACGGCATTATTGATAACGACGGTTACGTGCTCAACGACGTGACCGTAGAAGCCCTAGTGAACCAGGCCCTGTCCCACGCCGACGCCGGCGCCGATGTGGTGGCGCCCTCCGATATGATGGACGGCCGGGTGGCCGCCATTCGTGAAGCCCTGGAAGGTGCCGGTTATGTGAATACCCGCATTCTGGCCTACTCTGCCAAGTATGCCTCCAGCTATTACGGCCCGTTCCGGGATGCGGTCGGTTCCGCCGCCAACCTGGGCAAGAGCAACAAGTCCACTTACCAGATGGACCCGGCCAACAGCGACGAAGCCATTCACGAGGTGGCCATGGACCTGGCGGAAGGTGCCGATATGGTGATGATCAAGCCGGGCATGCCGTACCTGGACATCGTGCACCGGGTGAAAACCGAACTGCAGGTGCCGACCTTTGTTTACCAGGTCAGCGGAGAGTACGCCATGCACATGGCGGCGGCCCAGAACGGCTGGCTGGATGGCGATGCGGTGATGATGGAAAGCCTGATGGCCATGCGCCGGGCCGGTGCCGATGGCATTCTGACTTATTTTGCCGTGCGCGCTGCGAGACTGATGAGAGACCGCGCGCGGGCGTGACGCAGGCGACCGCCTGCCCAGACAACGGATATGGATAGCGATGACTACTGAAACTGCCAAGCAGACAATCGATGCCGAACTGAGCGTGCCTGCGCCGGTTGAGCTTCCGCCGGTAGGCGAGGAAGTGAACCTGGACGCCAGCGAGAACTACTTCAACCGGGAGCTGAGCCAGCTGCAGTTTAACTACCGGGTACTGAAGCAGGCGCTGGACACCACGCACCCGCTGATCAACCGGCTGATTTTCTGCTGCATTTTCAGCAGCAACATGGACGAGTTCTTCGAGATCCGGGTGGCGGGCCTGCGTCAGCAAATGAAGTACGGCCGGGAAACCGTGGGTGTGGACGGCATGCAGCCGGACCAGGTGCTGGCGGAGATCAGCCGGGTAGCCCACGAGTACATCCACGAGCAGTACGACATCCTGAACAATGTCCTGATTCCCGAGCTGGAGCAGGAAAACATCCACTTTGTGCGGCGCCGGGAATGGACCCCGGCCCAGGCAGAGTGGGTGCGTACTTACTTTGAAGAAGAGATTCTGCCAGTGGTCAGCCCCATCGGGCTGGACCCGTCACACCCGTTCCCGCGCCTGGTCAACAAGAGCCTGAACTTTATTGTGGAACTGGATGGCAAAGACGCCTTTGGCCGGGAAACCGGCATGGCCATCCTGCCGGCGCCCCGGTCGTTGCCCCGTCTGGTGCGCCTGCCGGATGAAGTCTGCGAAGGTGGTGAGAACCTGGTGTTCCTGTCGTCGATGATCCACGCCCACGCGGATGAGCTGTTCCCGGGCATGGAAGTAAAGGGCTGTTACCAGTTCCGTTTGACCCGTAACGCTGACCTTGAGCTGGAAGATGACCTGGAAGACCTGGCGTCGGCCCTGCGCGGCGAGCTGCTCAGCCGTCGCTTTGGTGACGGTGTGCGCCTGGAAGTAGCCGATAACTGCCCGGAAGAACTGGTGCAGTTTCTGTTGCGGGAATTCGGGCTGACCGAGCGTGACCTGTACCAGGTGCATGGCCCGGTGAACCTGACCCGCCTGATGGCCGTGGGTGGCCTGGTAGACCGGCCCGACCTGACCTACTCCAGCTTCTCGCCGTCCATTCCGCGCCAGATCCGCAGCAAGGAATCCATGTTCGATGCCATCCGCAAACGGCCGATCCTGTTGCTGCATCCCTACGAGAATTTCAGCCCGGTGGTAGACCTGCTGCGCCAGGCCGCAAAAGATCCGAATGTGCTGGCCATCAGGCAGACCCTGTACCGGACCGGTGCCGATTCGGAAATTGTCGAAGCGCTGGCCGATGCCGCCCGGCGCGGCAAGGAAGTGACCGTGGTGATCGAGTTACGGGCCCGCTTCAGCGAGGCGGAAAACCTGGAGCTGGCCAGCCGGTTGCAGGAAGCCGGGGTGATCGTGGTGTATGGCGTGGTGGGCTACAAAACCCACGCCAAGATGATCCTGATTGTGCGCCGGGAAGAAGGCCGCCTGCGCCGCTATGTGCACCTGGGTACCGGTAACTACCACGCCGGCAACGCCCGTCTGTATACCGACTACAGCTTCATGACCTGTGACGAGTCCATCGGTGACGACGTGAACAAGCTGTTCCAGCAGCTGACCGGTATGGGCAAGGCCCTGAAGATCAAGAAGCTGTTCCATGCACCGTTTACCCTGCACAACCGGTTGATCAGCCTGATCGAGCGCGAGGCCAGCTATGGCGACAAGGGCCGGATTATCTTCAAGTTCAACGCCCTGACCGAGCCGCAGATGATCAAGGCCCTTTACCGGGCCTCCCAGGCCGGCGCGAAGGTTGACCTGATCATCCGGGGCATCTGCTGCCTGCGGCCGGAAGTACCGGGGCTGTCGGATAACATCCGGGTTCGTTCGGTGATTGGCCGGTTCCTGGAGCATACCCGGATGTATTACTTCGGTAATAATGGCCGTCCGGAAGTTTACTGTTCCAGTGCTGACGGCATGGAACGCAACCTGCTGCATCGGGTAGAAACCGCATTCCCGGTGGAAGAGCCGGCACTGGTGGCCCGGTTGCGGGAAGACCTGGACACCTACCTGGCGGATAACTGCCAGGCCTGGGTGCTGCAGCCCGATGGCAGCTATATCCAGAACCAGCCGGCCGAGGGCGAAGAGCCCTTTGCCTCCCAGCTGGTGCTGCTGGAGCGCCTGACCAGCAAGCCGGTCTGAGCCCGGATACAACAACAAATACCTAAAAACAGGACTCTGATTTTGAAATTCAACAAGTGGTTGGTCGCCGGCGGAGTGATTCTGGTCGGTGCCGGCCTCGCGCCCTGGGGCGTGGGCTATGTGACCGAGCAGCAGTGGTCCCGGGCTGCCCTGGAAGTAAACGCGGCCCAGCCTTTTGTGCACCTGGAAACCCGGCAGTATCAGCGTGGTGTGCTGGCCTCCGAAGCTGATGGCACCCTGACCATTACCGACCCGGCCCGGGGCGACAGTTACCGGGTAGACTTCCGCGTGAAGGTGTCCCACGGGGTGACCGGCAGCCTGATGGATTTCCGCCCGGACGCCGGCTGGCAACCGGAGGGCGCCAACTGGTTTCGTGGTGAAAAGCCCCGCCTGACCCTTGAAACTCGGGTTTGGGGCTCGGCCACCCTGGTGCTGGAAGCGCCGGCAATGGCGATCGATAACCCGGCATCGGGCGAGTCCCTGCGCAGCAGCGGTGGCCTGGCCAGCATCAGTGTGGGCAGTCTGGGTGAGAAGGCTGATCTGATGATGGTGTGGCCGGCACTGTCGCTGTCTGGGCCGGAGCTGGACCTTGCTGTGGACGATGTCCACCTGGAGCAAAGCCTGGCCTGGTTGAGTGGTGATATCTGGACCGGAACCGGCACCTTGTCGGTGGAGACCCTGTCGGTACAAAGCCCGGGTGCGGAGCCCGTGGTCCTGGATGGCCTGGCCATGACCAGTGCCAGCGAGGCGAAGGACCAGGATCGTCGGCTGGATTCAACCCTGGAGCTGGATGTGGCGTCGGTGAGCGTCGGCAGTGACGCATTCGGCCCTCAGCGGATGGCGGTTTCGGTGGATAACCTGGATGTGGCTGGCTGGAATGCCTTCAGTTCGGCCATGACAGACCTGCAGGCGATGACGGTCAAGGCCGGGGCTGGCGGTGGTGCCAGCTTCGAGGAACAGATGGCGGTGATGCAGCGGTTCAATGAGTCGATCCGTGACCTGGCCGCAGCCGGTTTTTCGGCCGGGATCCGCGAGTTGAGCCTGGAAACGCCGGAAGGGCCGGTGCAGGGCAGCCTGGATATCTCTCATCCGGAATTGTCCGGTGCTGAAAAGGACGCCATGCTGATGGTGATGCAGGGCCTGACCGGCGAGCTGGATTTTTCCATGCCGATGGCACTGGCCGAAGATTATGCTGCGGTGCGCATGCAGGTAGCGCCGCTGATCAAGCAGGGTTTGCTGGTTCAGGAGGGTGACCGGCTGGTGATGGATGGCCGCATGGAAGATCTGGTGCTGGACATCAACGGGCTGCAGATTCCGCTGCCACCGCTGCTCTGATATCAGGCCGCTGCACGTGCTGGCAGCGGTTCTGCTGTTATTTTCCCGCTTTTGCCTTTCTTCTCGCCAGCCGGGTTCAGGCCTGGCTGAATTTCTGTTTCAGCGCCTCGGCCACCGCCGGATCGACAAATTCCGAGATGTCTCCGCCCAGGGATGCGATTTCCCGGATCAGGGTGGAGGAGATGTAGGACAGGTGGTTGGCCGGGGTCAGGAACACGCTTTCGATTTCCGGGGCCAGCCGGCGGTTCATGTCGGCGAGCTGGAATTCATATTCGAAGTCGGAGACTGCGCGCAGGCCACGCAGGATGACGGTGGCGTTCTGTTCCCGCACAAATTCGGCCAGCAGGTTACTGAAGCCGGTGACGGTCACGTTGGGCACGTGGGCGGTGGCTTTGCGTACCAATTCGCAGCGTTCTTCGAGGTTCAGTAGTGGCTGCTTTTTCGGGTTGTAGGCGACGGCGACGACGATTTCGTCAAACATGCGGCCGGCCCGTTCGATGAGGTCGGTGTGGCCGTTGGTGATGGGGTCGAAGGTGCCCGGGTAGATGACTTTTGGCATGCGCAGCTCCTTTTGTTTGTGGGCGGTAGCATAGCAGCGTTGGGGGTTGTTCTGTAGTCCGGGACTTTGGGAGATTGGTTTTATAAATTGGTGCAGGTCACAGGCTGGGAGGCTCTGTCCGGGAAACGCTACAAGCACATCCCTGTGCGCTTGACTCCGGCCATCCATGGCCTCCGACATTCCCGGACAGAGCCACCCAGCCCGCGCCCCTAACTAAGTGCAGCCTTCCCCGGGAACTTCGTCAGCTTGTCAGTTTCTGCGCCAATCTGGTGCTGTTCCTCGCCGCCAATGCATAAACCGACAACTGCGGGTTCGCGCCGATACTCGTTGGAAAGATCGATGCGTCGTGGATGCTGAGGTTGGGAACGTGGTGGTGTTCACCGAAGCCGTTGACCACGGAGTCTTCCGGGTTGCTGCCCATGCTGCAGCCGCCCATCTGGTGGGCGGTGAACAGGCGGGCTCGGTGGGGTTTCATGGGGAGTTCGGCGATCGCTGCCTTGGCTTCGGCCCAGGTTTTGGACCAGGTGGAATCCAGGTGCATGGCGCGGACGGCTTCGGCGCCGGCGGCGAACTGGATTTCGGCCATGTGCAGGTAAGCCTGGCGGATGCCTTGCCACAGGTAGTCGGTGACCGGGTAGTCGAGTACCGGGCTGCCGTCGTCGCGTAGGGTGACGGTGCCGCCGGGGCTTTGTTCGTGGAAGCCGTCGCGCAGCAGGGCGATGACGGATTGCATTCTGGCCAGCTGGCTGAGGTCGGCGAGTTGGTCGGGGCCGTGGCCGGGGACGACGCCGGCGGCCATGGCCGGGTGCAGGGGGGGTACTTCGAGTTTGTAGCCCACGGGGCCGTCTACGCCCTGGCTGAAGTTGAACTGGTCCGAGTAGATGGACTGGGGTGCGCCGTAGAAGGGGTCTACGTTGGCCGGCATGCGGGCCACGGTGGCGTTAACCGGGTGGATGAAGGAGCGTTTGCCCACGCGCTGGTGCGGGTCGGGCAGTTGCGAGCGCAGTAGCAGGCCCGGTGAGCCGATGGCGCTGGCGGCGACGACAAAGTGCCGGGCCTTGAGGGTGACGGTGACGCCGGAGGGGGTTACGCCGTCTGGCCCCATGGCGCTGGCCTGCAGGTGGTCGATGCGGTCCTGGTTCATGACCAGTTTTTCGGCGCGCAGGCCGTGGTACATGCGGGCGTTGTTGTCGAGGGCGCCGGGGATGGTGGTCAGCAGGGCGCCTTGCTTGGCGTTGGTGGGGCAGCCCACGCCGCAGTAGCCGGAGTTCCAGCAGCCTTTAACGTTTCTGGGAATCACCTGCCAGGTGTAGCCGAGTTTTTCGCAGCCCTGGCGCAGGATGTCGTTGTTCAGGTTGGGGTCGGTTTGCCAGGGCGCCATGGTGTGGCGCTCTTCCCGGCCCTGGAACCAGGGCGCCATGGCGTCGGGGGTCAGGCTGTCGAGGCCGAATTGCCGGCTCCAGTAGGTGAGGGTTTCGTCTGGAGTGTGGAAGCTGCTGGTCCAGTTGACGGTGGTGGAGCCACCTACGCAACGGCCCTGCAGTATGGCGATGGCACCGTCGGCGGTGGTCCGGCTCATGCCTTCCTGGTAGAGGTTGGCGTAGGACGTCAGTTCGTCCATCTTGAAGTCTTTCTGGTAATACAGCCGGCCTTCTTCCACCAGGATAACGGCTAAGCCTTGCCGGGCAAGGATTTCTGCGGTGGTGCCGCCACCGGCACCGGTGCCGATGACGACCACATCGGCTTCTGCTGTCTGGTTGCTGGTGAGGGTGCTGGCGTCGGTAACCTTCCAGCCGGCGGCCAGGCCCCGGGCAATGGGATCATTCATGGACATACTGCGCTCCGTAATCCGGGGTCTTTCAGGTGTTTTTGAACTGGGGTAAGACGTTCACGATCCATTCCTGTGGCCCGGGGTAGCCGGTCAGGTGCCACTGGTTCTGGTGGCCGTAGAAGGCCACGTTGCAGATCTTGCTGAGGGCGATGTAGCCGTTATTGAGCAGGCCGATCCGGCTGTTGCGCCAGCGGTTCAGGAAGGCGTCGGCTTCGCTGGTGGTCACGGATGGCCAGTCGGACCAGACCCGGGCCAGGGTGACCCGGGTGGGGGCAAAGTTCAGCAGGTCGAACAGCTTGCGCAGTTCTTTCTGGTTGGGGGCGCCGAACTGGACGATGCCCTGGTCGATGCGCTCGATGGTGGCGGCAACGGCAAACTGGCGCTGGTTCGGTTCTTCCGGCAGGGCGCCGGCGAACATGGCCGGTAACAGGGCTTCGAACAGCGCGATGTCGTCCTTGCTCAGAAACCGGAAGCGGTAGCTGGCGTCCATGCGGCTGTCGACCGCACTGACCCGCACGGCCGGCGCGGTGGCGCAGCCGGACAGGCCGGCGGTAAGGCTGACAGTGCCGAGGAAGACGGCGCCGCCTACCCCGGTTTTCAGGAAACTGCGTCGGTTCATGGGGCTCACCGGATAAAGAATTTGTAGACCATGCGATGGGCAGCGGTGCCGTGGGGTGCGTACACGTATTTGCCGCTGTTGAACTTCTGCTTGGTGAAGATGGCCCGGTGGTGCGAGAAGGTCAGGAAGCCTTCGCGGCCGTGGTAGTGGCCCATGCCGGAGTCGCCGATACCGCCGAAGGGCAGGTCGTCCTGCGCTACGTGCATCAGTGCATCGTTGATGCACATGCCACCGGAGTGGGTGTTGTCCACCACGTGCTGCTGCTGGGTTTTGTCGTAGCCGAAGAAGTACAGGGCCAGCGGACGCGGCCGTTCGTTGATGTAGTGGATGGCTTCGTCCAGGCCGCTGTAGCTGATCACCGGCAGGATCGGGCCGAAGATCTCGTCCTGCATCACTTTCATGTCCGGCGTGGTTTTCAGTACCAGGGTCAGCGGGATCTTGCGGGTGCCTTCCTTCATGTCTTCGTTGGCGGGGTTGATTTCCACCAGTTCGGCGCCCTTGGCCCGGGCATCTTCAAGGTAACCCTGCAAGCGGTCGTACTGGCGCTCGTTGATGATGGCGGTGTAGTCGTCGTTGTCCCGCAGGCTGGGGTACATTTCCGCGAATCGGGCGCGGAATTCATCCACGAAGGCCTGCACCCGGTCGGCGGGGCACAGCACGTAGTCCGGTGCCACGCAGGTCTGTCCGGCGTTGAAGGCCTTGCCGAAGGCGATGCGCTGGGCGGCGTCTTCCATGGGTACATCCGGCGATACAATGGCGGGCGATTTGCCGCCCAGTTCCAGGGTCACCGGAGTCAGGTTTTCGGCCGCGGCGCGCATCACCAGCTTGCCCACCGAGGTAGAGCCGGTAAATAAGAGGTGATCAAACGGGCGCTGGGAAAAGTCTGCGGCGACGTCGGCCTCGCCGGTGATCACCGAGACCATTTCCTCCGGGAACATGGATTCGATGATTTCCTTGAACAGGGCCGAGGTGTGCGGCGTGTACTCGGACATTTTGATCATGGTGCGGTTGCCCGCAGCCAGCGAGGCCACCAGCGGGCCTACCGCTAGGTACAGGGGGTAGTTCCAGGGCACGATCACGCCCACCACGCCCTTGGGCTGGTAGTGCACCTTGTTGCTGGCCGGCTGGAACAGTACCGAGACATGGCGTTTGGACGGCTTCATCCAGTCGCCCAGGTTCTTCAGGGTGTAGTTGATGCCCTGAATGGACGGCATGACTTCGGCAATCAGGGATTCATCCTTCGAGCGGCAGCTGAAGTCCCGGTCGATGGCATCGGTGAGCCGGTCCTGGTTGCTCAGCAGGGCGCGCTTCAGGCGTTTCAGGTTTTCCTTGCGCTCGGTGAGGGATGGCATCGGGTTGGCGCGGAAGGCTTTTTTCTGCTCTTCGAAAACCCGGTGGGTGTGCTGGATCTGTTTCTTGCTCTCGGTGAGCTGAACAACGGTGGCTCCCATTTTCTCTCCCCTTGCCGTCAGGCCTGCCTGTACAGCTTGTTGTTATCGGTGGCTGCAATCCGGTGGATTTGCACTTGCGGCTATTATTAGAGTATATACTCTAGGCAGTCAAGAAGCGGTGGATAGCCCATCGGGCCATCTGCGAGACAGATAACAACAAACACCGGCGGGCGAATGAAAACCAGAGACAAAATTCTGCTTTCCAGTCTGGAGCTGTTCAACGAGCGGGGTGAGCGCAATATCACCACCAACCATATTGCCGCGCACCTGGCCATTTCTCCGGGCAACCTGTATTACCACTTCCGGAACAAGTCCGACATCATTTACGAGATCTTCCAGGAATATGAAAATCTGGTGGATTACTACCTGGATATCCCCGAAGACCGGGCCATTACGCTGGAAGACCTGACCTTTTACCTGGAGTCGGTCTTTGACGGACTCTGGAGTTACCGGTTCTTCCACCGGGACCTTGAATACCTGCTCGACAGCGATCCGCGCCTGCGCCGGGACTACCGGGAATTTACCAACCGCTGCCTGGCCGCCATTAACCGGATTTTCGGCAAGCTGGCAGAAGCGGGCATTATCGAGCCTCAGCCCGAAGAGCTGCGTTCGGCCATGTCACTGAATGTCTGGCTGGTGATCACTAACTGGATGGCATTCCTGAAAACGGCCCACGCCAGCGAGGAGTCGGCCAGCCTGACTCTGACCGAGCTGAAGCAGGGCATTTACCAGGTGCTGACGCTGGAAATACCGTACCTGACGCCTGAATACCGTGAGCGGGTGATGGTACTGCGAGAGAAGTATCGCCCGGTTTTGCCGGAGGCGGTGCCGGCTTGATTGTAGCTGGCGGTTATTTTTTGAGCAGATGTTGAACTTTTGGAAGAGTGCGGTGTCACAGGTAGTGACGTGGGAAATCGGACTTTTCTGCGTCTCCTGAGTGAGTTCTCAGGTTTAGCACGTCGCAAACCCTGACGTTTCGCCGGCCTGCGTCTTTGCAGGCCGGTTTTTTGTTTTTCTTCTGCTTATTCTTCTGTCTCTTCCGCTTCAGGCGCTTCCAGCCAGTCGGTCAGGGCCTCGCGGCATTCGTCGACGCCCCGCTTCGAGGTGGCCGAGAACATGATCAGGTGCTGTACGCAGCTAAAAGGCTTGAGTTTGCCGGCGATGCCCAGCATGGCAGTCTTGGCTTGCCCGAATTTCAGCTTGTCGGCCTTGGTGGCCAGGATCATCAGGGGCAGGTTATTGTGTTCGCACCAGTCCACCATCATCTGGTCGAAGTCGGTCAGCGGGTGGCGGATATCCATCACCAAAACCAGGCCGCGCAGGCAGCGGCGCTCGTTCAGGTAGTGGCCCAGGTGTTTCTGCCAGTCGTCTTTCATGTCGCGGGAAACCTTGGCGTAGCCGTAGCCGGGCAGATCCACCAGGCGCATGTTTTCGCGATTCAGGGTGAAAAAGTTGATCAGCCGGGTGCGCCCCGGCGTTTTACTGGTGCGGGCCAGCTTGCCGTTGGCGGTGATGGCGTTCAGGGCGCTGGATTTGCCGGCATTTGAGCGGCCGGCAAAGGCCACTTCAGCGCCGAAATCCGGTGGGCATTCATCCAGCCGTGACGCACTGATCAGAAATCGGGCGCTGTTGAATGAGAGGCTTTTTTGAGTCAGATCAGAGTCCACGACGGTTGGCGTTCCTTTGGATTTCAGTTATCGGCGATTAATGTATAATGCTACACCAATTCAGGGCGGGACGCCTCGCGTTACCGCTTTAGCCCCGGTTATGAGCCTGTTTTGTCAGTGCTTGCCGGTTGCACAACGAAGAATACTTTCAAGATGCAAAGATGAGAGAAGCGGAGCGAGCATGAAAAGACTGATCGCAGGAGTTGTTCTCGGAGTTGGCCTGACAGCAATGGCTCACGGGGCAGGAGATCCGGCAGCGGGTGAACAGAATGCAGCGGTATGTGCCGGCTGCCACGGACAGGGCGGAGCCAAGCCGATCATGGCGGCGTATCCGAAGCTGTCCGGTATCGGCGAGCGTTACACATACCTGCAGCTGGTAGATATCAAGAACGGCGACCGTTCGATTCCTGAAATGACGGGCCTGCTGGACGCCATGTCTGACCAGGATCTCCAGGACCTGGCAGCCTATTTCAACGAGCAGGACATGGTGGTTGGCCAGGCTGATCCAGAGCTGGTGGAACAGGGCCAGGCCCTGTACCGTGGCGGCAACATGGCTTCCGGTGTTCCGGCCTGTTCCGGTTGTCACAACCCTCGTGGTACCGGTAACGAGCCTGCGGGCTATCCGGCACTGAGTGGCCAGACTGCCGAGTACGTTGCCAAGCAGCTGAATGCCTACCGTTCCGGTGAGCGCGCTGGCGGTGCCAACGCAGCCATCATGATGGATGTGGCCTCCAAGCTGACCGACGCGGAAATCGAGGCAGTTGCCAACTACGTTTCCGGCCTGAACTGATCGTTCCTGGTAACGCTGCGTCAGAAACCCCGCTTCGGCGGGGTTTTTGCTATTTACCTTTCTGTAACGATTTGCCCATGGCCTGCGGTGGAACTTTTTCCGTATGCTGGGTCATAATCCCTGATAACTCAAAATCATGGCTCGGAGATTTTCGATGATCAGAAGCTTTGGCTCTGTTGTATTTCTTGCTGCCGCCCTGCTTGTTTCAGGCGTGGCGAATGCCCAGTCCTGGCAGGACGGCAAACACTACCGCACGCTGGATAACCCGGTGCGCACTGCCTCAGACAGTGGTGTCGAGGTGGCGGAGGTGTTCTGGTATGGCTGTCCCCACTGTTACAACTTCAAGCCCCTTGCGGAAGCCTGGGAAGAGAAGGCGCCGGAGTATGTAAACTACGTTCGCCTGCCGGCGGCCCTGGGACAAAGCTGGGAGCCCCATGCCTACGCTTTCTACGCCCTTGAAGCCATGGGTGAACTCGACAAGGTGCACGACGCCCTGTTCAATGCGCTGGCCGGAGAGCGTCGCCCGCTGAATTCTGCAGAGGCGCTGGCGGATTTCGTGGCTGACTACGGGGTGGACGCCCAGGAATTTGTCGACACCTACAACAGCTTCGGCGTACGTGCCCGGGTGCAGCAGGCGCAGTCCAAGATCCGTGGTGCGCGCATCACCGGAACACCGACTATGCTGGTAAATGGCAAGTATGTGGTCAGTGCCTCCATGGCTGGCAGCCACGAGAATGTTCTTCAGGTAGTCGAATACCTGGCCGAGCAGGAGCAGGCAGGAGCCGAGTAATACGGTGGCCGCGTGCCAGCGCTGAAGCTGGCCGTTTTCTGGAGCAGTCCGGGGATTTCCGCGCATGTATAAACAGATCCGCAATCAGCTGAACGGGATTCTGAAATCGCAAGAAAGCCCCCGGGGTGCCTGCTCGGGCAGCGAGCATGTGCCCGAGTTTGAGGCCCACCGCCATATCCGTTTGCTCACCTTTAATATCCAGGTGGGCATCAATACCTCGTCATACCACCACTATCTCACCCGCAGCTGGCAACACTTCCTGCCTAACCGCCGGCGCATCGAGAACCTGGATCGAATCGCAACCCTGCTCAGCCAGTACGATGTGGTGGCCTTGCAGGAGTGCGATGGTGGCAGTCTTCGCAGCGGTTATATAAACCAGGTGCAATACCTGGCCGAGGCGGCAGGCATTCCGTACTGGTATCAACAGCTGAACCGTAATCTGGGGCAGATTGCCCAGCACAGTAATGGCCTGTTGAGCCGGTTTCGGCCGCTGGACGTGACCGAGCACAAGTTGCCGGGAGTGATTCCGGGCCGGGGAGCCATCATTGCCCGTTACGGGGCAGAGGATGATCCCCTGGTGCTGGTGCTGATGCACCTGTCCCTGAGTAAGTCGGCGCAGCAGCGCCAGCTGGGGTATATCCGGGAACTGATTGCCGACTACCGGCATGTGGTGCTGATGGGGGATATGAATGCCCATGCAGAACAACTGCTGACCAGGACGCCCCTGAAAGAAACCGACCTGATTCCGCTGCCGGATACCGCCCACAGCTTCCCCAGCTGGCGGCCGGAAAAGGCGCTGGATCATATCCTGGTGAGTCCGTCGCTGGAGATCCGCCGTTCTGAAGTAGTGAGCTATCCGGTGTCGGACCACCTGCCCATCGCCATGGACGTCGCCCTGCCCAAGGGATACCTGCAAACCTTCTGATCCTGCTCCAGATTCAGGCACAAAAAAACCCGGCCATGGCCGGGTTTTTCGTGGAGGCAGGATCAATTACTTGATCTTGGCTTCCTTATACGCAACGTGCTTGCGGACAACCGGATCGTACTTTTTGATCTCGATTTTTTCCGGGGTGTTACGCTTGTTCTTTTTGGTCGTGTAGAAGTGACCAGTACCTGCTGATGAAACCAGCTTGATTTTCTCGCGCATGATGCGGCTCCTTAAACTTTCTCGCCGCGGGCACGAAGATCGGCCAGCACAGCGTCAATGCCTTTTTTGTCGATGATGCGCATGCCCTTGGTGGATACGCGCAGCTTCACGAAACGCTTCTCGGACTCAACCCAGAAACGGTGGTTCTGCAGATTCGGCAGAAAACGACGACGAGTGTGGTTCATCGCGTGGGATACATTGTTACCGGTAACCGGACGCTTACCGGTAACCTGACAAACTCTGGACATACTTGCCTCCGACCTGAGCAATGGTCTATCTATACGAATTCGTTATTTAATGCGTCTCTGGTTGCTCCGGAGCCATAACTGCTACCGGTTCGCGCCTCTAAACTGAACGCTGCTCGCCAGACGCCGCCAGAAAGGGACGCTTTTATACCAGAACTGGCCAGCCAACGCAAAAAATTGTTGGGAAATTGTCCAGTTTTCCGGTGGCGACCCTGCAGCGGTTACATCAACCCTCGTTCAGCCAGCGATATTACCTCACCGTGGCCGATAACCATATGGTCAAGAACCCTGATATCCACCAATCCCAGCGCTTCCTTCAATCTGCGGGTCAGGGAAATGTCGGCCTGGCTGGGCTCGGCCACGCCACTGGGGTGGTTGTGGGCGAAAATGACGGCTGCGGCGTTGTCTTCCAGGGCCTGGCGCACCACTTCCCTCGGATACACTGCGGCGCCGTCGATGGTGCCTCGGAAAAGCTCCCGGTACTGGATGACCCGGTGGCGGTTGTCCAGGAACAGTCCGGCGAATACTTCGTGGGGATAGGTGCCCAGCCGGCTGGTGAGAAAGCGCCGGGTGTCTGCCGGTGAGCGCAGCGGATCCCCCTGGCGCAGGGGTTCGTCCATGACCCGCCGGGCCATTTCCATGGCGGCCTGCACCTGGGCGTACTTGGCGGTACCCAGGCCTTTCACTTGCAGAAACTGCCGGCGGGAGGCGGTCATCAGCCCCCGCAGGCCGGAGAATTCGTCAATCAGGTGTCGTGCCAGCGCCATCACTGGCATGCCGGTCGTGCCGGTGCGCAGAAAAATGGCCAGTAATTCAGCGTCAGACAGGGATTGGGCGCCATGGGCGAGCAGGCGTTCTCTGGGCCGCTCGTCGGTGGGCCAGCTGGAATCGGTCATCCGGGCTTCCTTGCTTTGGTTTGATACGGCCGATGCGTCCTGCATCGGGTTCTCAGAATTACAAAGGTTACCTGAAAAGGTAACATTTGGTAAACGAACGGGGTGGCCGCGCAGGCTGCCTGCCGGCCCGTGGCGTGCTATCTTATAACCCTTTCATTTTACGGGATTACGGAGCCCCCATGGCTGCCAAGCGAATTCTGCTGGGAATCACCGGCGGCATTGCCGCCTACAAGAGTGCCGAACTGGTCCGGTTGCTGAAAAAAGCCGGGCTGGAAGTGCGGGTTGTGATGACCCGTGGTGCCGAGGCGTTCATAACGCCACTGACCTTCCAGGCCCTCAGCGGCGAGCCGGTTCGTACGTCCCTGCTGGACCCGGAGGCGGAAGCTGGCATGGGGCATATCGAACTGGCCAAGTGGGCCGACCAGGTGGTGATTGCGCCGGCGTCTGCCGATTTCCTGGCCCGGCTGGCTCAGGGCATGGCAGACGACTTGCTGACCACTGTGTGCTGTGCTACCGAGGCGCCGATCGCGGTTGCGCCGGCCATGAACCAGGCCATGTGGAAAAATTTCCGCACCCAACGCAACGTGCAGCTGCTCTCAGAAGATCCACAGATTACCCTGTGGGGGCCAGATCAGGGCGAGCAGGCCTGTGGCGATACCGGCCCGGGCCGGATGCTGGAGCCGGAAGCCCTGGCCCGGCTGGTTATGGCATCGCCGGAACCCCCGGCTACGGGAGTGCTTGCCGGTCGACGGCTGGTGATCACTGCGGGGCCAACCCGGGAGCCCATTGACCCGGTGCGCTACATCTCCAATCACAGCTCCGGCAAGATGGGCTACGCCATTGCCCGTGCCGCCGCTGCCGCCGGTGCCCGGGTGTTGCTGGTCAGTGGCCCGGTAAACCTGCCGGCCCCGGAGGGCGTGGAAGTGCGCCCGGTAGTGACGGCAGGGGATATGCTGCGGGCGTCCGAGCAAGCGGTCACCGAAGGTTGCGATGTTTTTATCGCCACCGCCGCCGTGGCGGACTACCGGCCGGAAAACTGCGCCGGCGACAAGATCAAGAAAACCAGCGAAGCCATGAGCCTGGCGCTGGTGCGCAATCCGGATACCCTGGCCACCATCGCGGCCAGGCCTGATGCGCCCTTTACCGTGGGCTTTGCGGCGGAAACCACAGACGTCGCCCGCTACGCTACCGACAAAATGCAGCGCAAGAAACTGAACATGATTGTGGCCAATGATGTCTCTGCGCCGGGGCTGGGCTTTAACAGCGACCAGAATGCCGTTACGGTTTTCTGGCCGGAAGGGCAGGAGTCCATCGGCCCGGACAGCAAACAGGCCATCGCAGAGCGACTGGTTACGCTCATTGCCAGCCACAGTGACAGGATTGAAAACGCATGACCAAGAAGAATTTACAGGTCCGGATTCTGGACGACCGTATCGGAACCGGGATCCCGTTTCCCTCATACGCAACCGACGGTTCTGCCGGCCTCGACCTCAGGGCCTGTGTCCAGCAGCCGCTGACGGTGGCGCCCGGGGAAACCCACCTGATCCCCACCGGCCTGTCGATTTATATCGAAGACCCGGCGCTGGCGGCCATGATCCTGCCTCGCAGTGGCCTGGGCCACAAACACGGTATTGTGCTGGGTAACCTGGTGGGGCTGATCGATTCGGACTATCAGGGCGAGCTGATGGTGTCCTGCTGGAACCGGGGTCAGACCCCGTTCACCATTGAAGTGGGCGAGCGCATTGCCCAGCTGGTGCTGGTTCCGGTGGTTCAGGCGGAGTTTGAAGTGGTGTCGGAGTTCCATGCCAGCGAACGGGGTGCCGGCGGATTTGGCTCT
The DNA here is from genome assembly GCF_001447135.1 of Marinobacter sp. P4B1. Classification (NCBI taxonomy): domain Bacteria; kingdom Pseudomonadati; phylum Pseudomonadota; class Gammaproteobacteria; order Pseudomonadales; family Marinobacteraceae; genus Marinobacter; species Marinobacter sp. P4B1. The sequence goes on along the minus strand of NZ_LLXM01000015.1, from coordinate 555,552 downwards.
ACCGGGAGCCACTGACCACACCCTAAAGGCTGAGAGCCGTCAGCACGGCTGCCAGCTATACTTCGCAGAGCAAGGCAGCATCGGGACTCAAAAATAACTGCGGGATGCACTATGAAATTCGGTAAAAAGAAGAGCAAAGAGTCCGCCCAGGACCAGACGCCGGAACAGAGCCCAGTAGAGCAAAGTAGCAAGTCACAGGAGCCGGTGGCCAAAAGGGGGCGTCGTCTGGGGTCGGTTGCGTTGCAGCAAGCACTGGCAGTGTTACTGGCCGGTGTAGTCGCTGTGCTCGCCGTGTATTTCCTGTCGGTGATGCCGGCGGCGGAAAAGCGCCATGAAGCATCGCGTCAGGTGGAAGCCGACAGCGCCCAGCAGCGCTTGAACCGGTATTTCACTGCCCAGCAGGATCAGGTTCAGGCCATCGCCAGCCAGCCCCATGTACTCCGGGGCCTGGCTGGAGACACTAGTGCCGAGGTGTTGGCCGGTCAGCTCCAAAATGCCTTGCCCGGTGCCAGCGCGGTGTTTGTTTTCCTCCATGGTGATATCCCGCGGGCTGGCAATAACGGCTCCTTGCTGGGGTTTGCCGGTGCTGAGCTGGCTCGTCGGGCCGAAAAAGGTTTGCCGCTGCAGCCGGACGCCTTCCCCCGGGATGGTGTCTGGTATATCCAGTTTGCTGCGCCGGTCCGGAATCCGGTGAGCAATGCGGTCGTCGGAACCGTACTGGCTGTCTTTGATGCTGACATTCTGCAACCGATGCTGACGGTCTCCAATGGCCGGCTGGGCGGTCAGCTGGCCTTGGTCCAGACCATTTCCGGCAGTTCCGGAACCGTTGCCAGCGCCGGTAACGGAAACGGGCCCTCAGAAACCCGCACATTGACCAACCCGGACTGGTCCGTTGTGTACCAGGCAGCCTCGGCACCGGAACCGGTGGTCAGTCCCATGGCACTGGCACTGCTGATCGGTATTCCGGCCCTGCTGGCAGCGGTACTGGTATGGATGCTGCTGGCGGCAGCCCAGCGCAGTATCCGTGAAGATATGTCTGCACTGATCCAGTGGGCCCATAAGGCCTTTGTCGGTGAACGGTTGCGCCTGCCGGCGTTGCATTGGGATACGGTGGCCTCAGCCGGCGAAGTGCTGCACCGGCTGTCGCTGGCTGTAGACAGCCGGGTAAACAAGGCGGGTGAAAATGGCAACGGCAAGCCCGCCCGGGCCAGCGCTCTTGCCTCCGATAGCGCCGCTCCCATGTTCCAGGACGATATTCCCGATGTGGATATGATGGATGGCGATGAAGACGTCCTGGGCTTCGGCGATGCCCCGATGTTCGACGACGAACTGTTTGACGAGGATGAACCGGTTCTGGCTGAGACCACGCAGGTGGACGTGCGGCCGGAAATTTTCCGGGCCTATGATATCCGCGGCATTGTTGGCGATAACCTGACCGAGGATGTTGTCGAGGTTATTGGCCGGGCCATCGGCTCTGAGGCGACCGACCGGGGCGTTACGTCTTTGTGTATCGGTTACGACGGCCGGTATTCCAGCCCGGGCCTGGCCGATGCGCTGGCACGGGGTGTGCTCTCCACCGGTTGTAGCGTGATCGAGGTGGGCGCAGTGCCCACGCCGGTGCTGTACTTTGCCGCCCACCACCTGGAAACCGGCTCTGGTGTGATGGTGACCGGCAGCCACAATCCGGCCAACTACAACGGCCTGAAGATTATGCTGGGGGGCGAAACCCTGTCCGGCGATGCTATCCAGAAGCTGTATGACCGCATCCAGAATGCCGACTTCAGTGCCGGCCAGGGTGAGTTGTCCCGGGAAGATGTGCGCCGGGCCTACCTGGACCGGATCGTCGGTGATATTGCCGTGGCCGCACCCCTCAAGGTGGTTGTGGATGCCGGCAACGGAATTGCCGGTGAGCTTGGCCCCATGTTGCTGGAAGAACTGGGTTGCGAAGTGACACCGCTGCATTGTGACGTTGACGGTGACTTCCCCAATCACCATCCGGACCCGGGCAAGCCCGAGAACCTGCAGGACCTGATCGCGAAGGTGCAGGAAACCGGCGCGGATATTGGCCTGGCCTTTGACGGCGATGGCGACCGGCTTGGCGTGGTGACCAACAGTGGCAAGATTATCTGGCCCGACCGCCTGCTGATGCTGTTCGCCCGGGATGTGGTGTCCCGCAATCCGGGTGCCGATGTGCTGTATGACGTCAAATGCAGCCGTCGCCTGGCTGGGGTGATTTCCGAAGCTGGTGGCCGGCCCATTATGTGGAAGAGCGGCCACTCCCTGATGAAAGCCAAGATGCAGGAAACCGGTGCCTTGCTGGCGGGCGAACTGAGCGGGCACATCTTCTTTGCCGAGCGCTGGTACGGCTTTGATGACGGCCTGTATACCGCCGCCCGCTTGCTGGAAATCCTGGGGATTGAAGATCGTCACAGCGATGAGGTGTTCGAGGACTTCCCGGAGGACATCAGCACCCCTGAGCTGAATGTACAGGTTACCGAGAGCGACAAGTTTGCCATTATCGAACGCCTGGAGCAGCAGGCTGATTTCGGCGACGGCAACGTCAGTACCATTGACGGCCTGCGGGTAGACTACACCGATGGCTGGGGCCTGTGCCGGGCATCCAACACCACGCCGGTGCTGGTGCTGAGGTTCGAGGCCGAAAACGAAGACGCCCTGGAGCGGATCAAGTCCGTGTTCCGGGAACAATTGCAGAAGGCGGCACCGGACCTGGTGGCCGAATTCTGATTCAAACCATTCTCTGACAGTAAGGATTAACACATCACCATGGCGCTGGATCGTGAAACAGCAATGCAGGTGGCCTCGGTACTCAGCCGGGGCCTGCCCTATATCCAACGGTTTACCGGCAAAACGGTTGTGATCAAATACGGCGGCAACGCCATGGAAAACGAAGACCTGAAGAGCAGCTTCGCCCGCGACGTGGTGTTGATGAAGCTGGTTGGTATCAATCCCATCGTGGTGCACGGTGGTGGCCCCCAGATCGGTGAACTGCTGGAGCGGCTGAACATCCAGTCCCGCTTTGTGAACGGCATGCGGGTGACCGACTCCGAGACCATGGACGTGGTAGAGATGGTGCTCGGCGGCCAGGTCAACAAGGAAATCGTTTCCCTGATCAACGCCCAGGGCGGCACCGCCGTGGGGCTGACCGGAAAAGACGCCAACCTGATCCGTGCCCGCAAGCTGGAAGTGGTGGATCGTTCTCCGGAGCTGGAACGCCCGGAAATCATTGATATCGGCCATGTCGGCGAAGTGGCCAGCGTGAATGTGGATGTGATCGACATGCTCACCCGCAGCAACGTGATTCCGGTGATTGCGCCCATCGGTGTCGGCCCGGACGGTGCGTCCTACAACATCAACGCAGACCTGGTGGCCGGCAAGGTGGCCGAGGCCATGAAGGCGGAGAAGCTGATCCTGCTGACCAACGTCTCCGGCCTGAAGAGCAAGGACGACAAGGTGCTGACTGGCCTGACCGCGCAGCAGGTCAACGACCTGATCGAAGACGGCACCATCCACGGCGGCATGCTGCCGAAAATCCGTTGCGCCCTGAGTGCGGTGGAAAACGGCGTGCGTACCTCCCACATCATTGATGGCCGGGTGGCCCATGCCTGTCTGCTGGAAATCTTTACCGACGAAGGTGTCGGTACCCTGATTTCCCGTAACTGAAGCCGATAACCGGGAGTAACCGTGGCATGAAGCGCCTGCTGTCCTTTCTGATCATTCTGGCCCTGGTGGTGTTTGTCGGCTTCAAGGCCGGTGCCTGGTGGCTGGCGGATCAGCGGCTGGCGGAGGCGCGCACGGCACTCTCGGAGATCGGTGTATTGCAGCGAGGCAACATCAGCTCGGCACTGGATGGCCGGTTACTGCTGAAACAAGCGGGCTGGCAGGACTTCCGGCTGACCCAGCCACTGGAGCTGGGCCTGGTGGAGCTGGACACCGGCTCGCCGGTGAGCCTGCTGACGGCACTGATGTACCCGGAGCCGCTGCCATCTGACTGGCAGTTGAAGGTAGAGCAGGCCAGCATGGTTCTGGAACCGGTGATGTTCCGCAACTGGGTAACCGCCGGCGCTGAAGCCGAGGATGCACCGGCTCCGCTGGTTGTGCTGTCCTGTGCGCCGGATCCGCGCCAGCAGCTGGGCAGCGGCGACCTGACCCGCATGGGTATTGAAGCCATCCGCGGTGACCTGTTGCTGATTCAGGACAGCGAAGGCCTGCACGCGGAACTGAATACGGTGGATACCGGCAGCCTGGAAGTGCACTGGCCCGATACCCGCTTGCAACTGCTGGATTCGGAGCTGACCCTGGCCGGAGAGCAGGACAATGCCAGTGTTACTTTGCGGGATGGTGGCCTGATGCGCCGTTTGTCAGCCTACTGTGGCCGGGAAACCGGGCTCACGGTGAACGAATGGGCAGGCAAGGCGGCAACTGCACTGGATGCCGGGCTTCGGGCCCGGGGATACCAGGCCAGTGACCAACTCGTTGCACTGTATCGACAGTGGCTGACCGAAGGCGGCGAGCTGGTATTCCCGGTTGCGGCCACCACCGGTACACCGGATATCCCGGTTCGCACCGAAGGCAGCCCGGAGGCCGCCTGGCCGGTAACCTACAATGGCGCCACGGTTCCGGATGTCTACCTGACCACCATTGAAGTGGTTGAGCCGCCTCTGCCGGCTGAAGCCATGGAGCCGGTCGCTGTCCAGGAAGAGCCGGGCAAGCAGGGGTGGTATGAAGAAGATTCCGAAAACGCTGCGGGCTGGATCGGCCGGCAGGTTCGTATAACTCTGTCGAACGGTAACCAGGTGGAAGGCCGGCTCGACATTGTCGGGGAAAGGGAAATGGACATCACCCGTTCGGTGGGCGGCGGCGAAGTATCCTATCCGATCCTGATTCGCGCCATCAGCCAATTCGAAGTCTGGCGGCGCGGCCGGGCAGACTGACGCCAACAAGCCGGGAGGCGAGGATGGTGCACACAGACAGTAAAGCCAGCGTGCCGGGTATCCGGGAGATGCTGGCCCGATTGATTTCCCAGCCATCGATCAGCAGTGCGTCGCCGGACTGGGACCACAGCAACGAGGCGGTGGTTCGCACCCTGGCGGAATGGCTGGAAGCGCTGGGCTTTGCCATCGAGATCCTGGATGTGCCGGGCATGCCCGGAAAATACAACCTGGTGGCTACCCTGGGCAGCGGCCCCGGAGGCCTGGTTCTGTCCGGCCACACCGATACCGTGCCCTTTGACGACAAACGCTGGCACAGCGACCCCTTCACCCTGACCGAAAAAGGCGATCGCTGGTATGGCCTGGGTACCTGCGATATGAAAGGGTTTTTCCCGCTCGCCATCGAGGCGGCGAAAGCCTTTATCGACCAGCCCCTGAAGCAGCCCCTGATTATCCTTGCCACCGCCGACGAAGAAAGCTCCATGAACGGGGCCCGGGCGCTGGCCGAGGCGGGCAAACCCAGGGCCCGCTATGCCGTGATTGGCGAGCCCACCAGCCTGCGGCCGGTGCGTATGCACAAAGGCATCATGATGGAGCGGCTGGCCTTCGAGGGGCAGTCCGGCCATTCCTCGAACCCAGATTTAGGCCGCAACGCCCTGGAGGGCATGCACGAGGCCATGACCGAACTGCTGGCCCTGCGCGGCCAGTGGCAGGAGAAGTACCGGAACCCGGCGTTCAAGGTGCAGGTGCCCACCCTTAACCTTGGCTGTATCCACGGTGGCGACAACCCGAACCGTATCTGTGCCCGCTGTGAGCTGCACTTTGATCTGCGGCCGTTACCGGGCATGGACATGGATAACCTGCGCCAGGCTATCCTGAACCGCATCCAGCCGCTGGCGGAGCGGCGCCAGCTGGCCCTCAGTTTCGAGCCGTTGTTCGATGGTGTGCCACCGTTCGAGACGCCGGCGGATGCGGCACTGGTGCAAGCCTGCGAAAAGCTCACCGGGCACACCGCCCATGCTGTCGCCTTCGCCACCGAAGCGCCCTGGCTGCAGAAGCTGGGCCTGGAAACCCTGGTGATGGGCCCTGGCTCCATTGACCAGGCGCACCAGCCAGACGAGTACCTGGAACTGTCGCAATTACAGCCCACGGTGGATATTCTTCGGGGCCTGATCAGGCAGTTCTGTATCGGATGAACAGGGAGACCGGTTTGAAATCAAACGAATGGCTGCACGGGTTCCGGCACTCATCACCGTACATCAACGCTCATCGCGGGCGCACGGTGGTGCTGACCATGCCCGGCGATGCCATAGAGCACCGCAATTTTATTAATATCATCCACGACATCGCCCTGCTCAGCAGCCTGGGTGTGCGACTGGTGGTGGCCTTTGGTGGCCGCCCGCAGATTCAGTCGCGGCTGGATGATGCCGGCCTGGAATCCACCTTCTCCCGCGGGCTCCGGGTTACGCCCGATGACCATCTGCCGCTGGTGATGGAAGCCATTGGCGGCTTGCGCGCCTACGTTGAAAGCCAGTTGTCCATGGGGCTGGTGAACTCGCCCATGCACAACGCGCGGATCCGTGTCAGCAGTGGCAACTATCTGACCGCCAAGCCGGTCGGGGTATTGGATGGCATCGATTTCGGCTACACTGGGCGGGTACGCCGGGTCGATAGCCGGGGTATCGAGCAGTTGCTGGAGCTGGGCCACATTGTACTGCTGCCGCCCATGGGCTATTCACCCACCGGCGACGCCTTCAACCTGTCCTACGAGGATGTTGGCAGCCAGGTGGCGGCCGCGCTGCAGGCGGAAAAGCTGATTGTCTTTATTGATGATGAAGGCCTGCTGGATGAAGACGGCTCGCTGATCCGTGAGTTGTCTGCGCGCCAGGCTTCCGAGCGGCTGAACGACAATACCGTGACCGGCCACGATGCCGCGCTGCTGAAAGCTGCCTGTGATGCCTGTGTTAAAGGGGTGCGCCGGGCCCACATAATCAGCTACGCCGAAGACGGCGCCTTGCTGGAAGAACTGTTCACCCGGGACGGCTCCGGCACCCTGGTGAGCGGTGACAACTACGAGCAGATTCGCCAGGCCCGGGTGGAAGACATCGGCGGGATACTGGAGCTGATCCAGCCACTGGAAGAGCAGGGCGTACTGGTGCGCCGCTCCCGGGAAATGCTGGAAACCGAAATCGACCGGTTTGTGGTGGCAGAACGGGACGGCACCATTGTGGGTTGCGCTGCCCTCTACAATTACCCGGATGAAGGCGCCGGCGAGCTTTCATGCTTCGCCGTTGACCCTTCTTATCGCCGGGCAGGCCGGGGTGACGACATCCTGGCCATGGTGGAAAAGCTGGCCCGCAGCCAGGGCATCCGCAAACTGTTTGTGCTCACCACCCAGACCGAACACTGGTTCCGGGAGCGGGGCTTCGAGCCGACGGCCGTGCAGAACCTGCCGGGGCCCAAGCTGGCGGCCTACAACACCCAGCGCAACTCAAAGGTGTTCGTCAAACCGATGTGACAACTCCGCCAGCCGGGCCCTGCGTTTCGGTTCCGGCTGGCCGGACAGCTGTTCCACCTGCCGGTAGAATTCCCCGAAGTTGTAGTCCAGCTCCCGCAACAGTTGCCGGAACGCCGGCACATGCTGGTTGTACTGCCGGAACAGCGCCAGGTTGGCGTTGTTCAGCTGCACCGGCGGCGCCCCGAAAGGGCCGGGCTCCGGGTAGTCATCGGCCAGCCGGGCATAGGCCTGCGCCAGCTGCTCCAGGTGTCCTGCCTTGCGCTCACGCAGTTGTTCCGTGGTCAGCCTGTCCTGCCGGTTGTACAGCTGCTCCAGCTCTGCCGTAGTTGCCTCAACCAGGGCCAGGGTTTGGTTTCGGTGCTCCTGCCGCAGCAAGGCCAGGTCAAAATCTTCCGCACTGTTTTGCTGCTCGAGCCACAGGCGCAACCCTTCCAGTTCCACGGCGGTCGCAAAGCTCTCGTTGAAGGCGGTATCTTCGGCCATGTAGACCACCTGGTGGGCCAGTTCGTGGAACATCAGCGCTACCATGCGGTCATCCGACAGTCGGGTAAAGCCGGTGTGTAGCGGGTCATCAAACCAGCCCAGTGTTGAGTAGGCCGTCACCCCGCCAATAAAGGTGTCGTAGCCCTGCAGGCGGAACCGGGCCTCTTCCTTGCGTGCCTGTTCGAGTTTGAAGTAGCCTCGGTAAGCCTGGCAGCCGAGCACCGGATAGCACCAGCGGTGGGGCTCCAGGGAGAACTCGGGCACCGCCACCAGGTTGACCACCACCCAGGGCCTGTCCAGTTCCACGAACTCGGTAAACGCATCGCCTGTGGGCAGGTCGAGCCGGTTGCGGGCGAAGCGGCGGGCAGCTTCGGCAAGCTCCAGTTTCTGCCGCAATTCCGGCGGTGTATCCGGCTGCTTTTGCAGGCGCTCTACCGGCTCGCCCCGCATCATCAGCGACAGGTGGCCGCCGATGGCCTGGCTGTAGTAGCCGAAAGTCGAACACCCGGATACACCAGCCAGAAGTAGTAAAAGAAGATTGATCTGAATAAGCTGTTTCATGACATGGAATGTTATGATGAAACACGCGCACGGTCACTGAGCAAATGCATTGCCAGCCATCGCCGTCGAACCGGTAACCGACCAGGATGTCCATGGAACCCAAAGAACGTCGCAGCAGCACCCGACAGCCCATCAAACTCGCAGCCCAGCTGGATATCGGTGCAGGTAATCCGTTGCCGTGCCAGATCGCCGATTTCTGTGCCGAGGGCATGTACATTCGTTATTCTGCCGAAACTTCCGGCAAGATCGAACGGGCGTTCTCGGGTGATGCGCCGCAAGAGCTGGTGGTGCGTTTTCGCGGGCTGGAAGGTAACCGCCGTTACGAGCTCCAAGTGACACCCACCCGCCGTACCGAAGGGGCCATGGGCGTCAGTTTTACCCGCTCGGACCCCGAGGCGGTCAACGCCATGCTCAAGCTGTGCGGCGCCAGCCGGGAACAGGATCGCTCCTCCCTCAAGGCGCCTTCTGACCGGGTCCAGTTTGTCCTGCACCAGGCCGCCCGGGCAATTACCCACTACATCGAACCCCTGATGGATGCCTGCATCGTTCAGATGGCCGAGGAACTGCAGGCTGCTGCCAGGAAGGCTTCCCATGACCAGCAGGCCAACGAATACCTGGAAGCGGCCGGGCAGATCCACAGCCGCCAGCGGGTCATCTGGCACCAGATGGCGGCCAGCCTGCAGTCACCCCTGAAGCCTGAACCCAAGGGCGCCCCCGGCGCGGCGCTGTCGGTAGTCGACAAGAACGAATTCGAGGAATGGCTGGCGGTACGGGTGATGGTGACCCGGGCCGACACCCGCTATCGCGGTGACCTGCTGCAGCTGAAGCTGCGCCTGGACCACCTGCAGGTGGCCAACCGCACTGGCCACCATAATCCGCTGGGGCCGGCCCTGGTCAGCGAGGCGTTCCACAATGCCCTGGGGCAGCTCAACCTGTCCCGGGATGTGGAAAAAATTTGCCTGAAGGTTTTCGAGCTGACGGTGCTGAAGGAACTCGGGCCCATGTACCGGGAACTGAACAACATACTGATTCGCCATGGTGTGTTGCCGGATCTCGACCTGTCCCGCTACCTCAGTGAACAGCCCGATCCCCGGCCAACCAGGACGCCGCCGGAGCCAAAGCCGGCCGAAGAGCCGAAACCGGCTGTGGCCGATCAGCAAACTACTGCGGACCAGAACAGCGACCCCGCTAACCGGCCAGCCGGTGACTTCCGTGGTTATTCCCAGTCGGCCCGGACGGCGTTCGCCACGGTTCGCAACCTGTTGAGTACCCTCCAGGCCAGTCGGGCGGCCGCCGGGGAGCCGGCAACCGGGATGTTCCCCGCCGATGCCCGGCCGCTGTCGCCGGGTGAGCTGTACCGTGATCTGCAGGAACTGCAGCTACAGGTTGTCGGTGACGAAGACGATACCGCATCCCTGAAAGAGCGGGTGCTGGGCAAGGTTCGGGAAAATGGCGAAGACGCCGGCCTGAACGAGGAACAGCAGGAAACCCTCGATGTGGTCGATCGCTTTTTCCAGAGTGTGTTGTCCAGCCCGAAACTCAGTGAACACGCCCAGGCCATCATGCGCCGGCTGGAAGTGCCGGTACTGAAGGTGGTGATGCGTGATCCTGCGTTTTTCGAGGACCATGGCAGCCCGGTTCGGGAAGTGATGAACCGGCTGGCCCAGCTGGGTATCCGGGGCGGCCGGATCAACCCGGTGGTGCAGCGCCGGGTTGATGAGCTGGTGCACCGTATTGCCACCGAGTTCGAGCAGGACCCGGGGATGTTCGAACAAACGCTTGCCGAGCTGGACGGGCTGATCGAACGCCAGAACCAGATTTATCGCCGCAATGTTGAGCGGGTTACGGCGGCGGCAGAGGGGGCCCAGAAAGTATCCGAGTCCCGGGCGGCGGTCACTGAAGCGGTCAACCGCAAGATTGCCGGCTGCCGGGTGCCCAGGGCACTGATGACCCTGCTGGAAGGCGGCTGGCGTGACCTGCTGTCGCTGACCTGGATCCGCCAGGGCCCGGACAGCCAGGCGTGGGCTGATTACCTGGAGGTGATCGACTCCCTGCAGGCCTTCGGTGAAGACCCGCAGATGGAGATCAACCTGCCGGAACTGCTGCGGCTGATCCAGGATGGCCTGGCGTCTATTTCCGGTAACCATATGCCCTCGTCCCGGATTCGGGAAGAACTCAAACGGTTCCTGGTGCGGTCGCCGGAGCAGCCGCCTGAAATGGTGGATGTGCCCGAGGCCGAGCCGGAGCAGGATGCGTCAGCACAGGACCAGGATGGTCTGAGCGAACTGGAGCGGCGCAACCTCCAGCGCTGGATTACCCGCGCCCAGCAGTTGCAGGGCGGGCAATGGCTGAAGGACCTGAGCCAGCCGGAACAGCCCCAGCATATCAGGCTGGTGTGGGTAGCCCGGGGCTTCGGCCGCTTTGTCTTTGTGAACCATCAGGGCATGAGAGTGGTGGAGCTGGGCCTGGAAGACCTGGCCCGCCAGATGCGCCGTGGCGTGATTGTGCCGGATGCCGAGTATGATCGGCCGCTGGTGGATGAAAGTATCGACCGCATGGTCAAGGATGTTTACGACCAGCTGTCCTGGGCATCCAGCCATGACCAGTTGACCGGCCTGCTGAACCGCCGGGAATTCGAGCGTATGCTCGACCAGCAACTGGCGGGACGGGAAGAAAACCTGGTCTTGCTGTACCTGGATCTTCGGGGTTTCCGGCTATTGAACGACACGGCCGGCTACCAGGCCGGTGATGAAGTGCTGAAACGCCTGGCGGATATCCTGTGCCGGCAGGCGGAGGGTGGCCGGCCGGTGGCGCGCCTGGCGGGTAACGAATTTGCCATGCTGGTGCCGGCGGACAAGGGCAACAGCATTGCCAAGGCGCTGATCAGCGCCATCGAAACCGATGTGTTCGAATTCGGCGGCAACCAGTATGCGTTGTCGGCGAACGTGGGGCTGGTGCCGGACCTGCCGGTGCTGGTCAATGGCGAGCGCTGGTTGCGGGCCTCCGAGCAGGCGCTGACCGCCGCCCGCAAGAAAGGCGAGGGCACCATTGCCGAGTATGCGCCGGACAAGGCCGACCAGGACCGCCAGGAACAGATTGCTGCCCGGCTGGCGAACCTGCGGGACCCGGGCGACGAGCGCATGTTGCTGCGCTGCCAGAAGATTATCCCGCTGCATGGCAAAGCCAGGATGCCGTCCCAGTACGAAGTGCTGATCAGCATGTACGACGACAGCGGGCAGCTGATTACTGGCCGGGACTTCATCCGCATGGCCGAGCGCTATGACCGGATGCAGGTGGTGGACCGCTGGGTGGTGGGCCACATGCTGGACTGGTTGCGGGAAGAGGCGCCGGACCCCGGCGCGGTGGGTGGAATCTGTATCAACCTGTCCGGTCACTCCCTGAATGACCAGTCGCTGCTGGAATTTATCTACGAAAAGCTCAGCAAGCAGGATGCGCCCATTGAACGGCTCTGGTTCGAACTGACAGAAGCTTCGGCCATCAATGACCTGCAGGCGGTGGCCGACTTCATGGCGGAAATGAAGGAGCTGGGTTGCCGGTTCTGTCTGGGTGACTTCGGTAGTGGCCCCAGCTCGTTCCAGTTCATGCGTTCGCTGCCGGTGGATCTGATCAAGATCGACAGCGCCTTCACCAGCCAGCTGGTGGCCAGCGAGACTGACCAGACCATGGTGAAGTCCATGGTCGACATGGCCCACTACATGGAGCGGGAGGTGATTGCCTCGCAGGTGGAGTCCCGGGACGTGCTGGACCTGTTGCGACAGCTGGGTGTGGACTATGCTCAGGGCTTTGTGATCGAGAAGCCGCGGCTGCTCGACAGCCTGACCTGATCCGGGAGCTTTGCCGTTTATGTCCAAACGCCATCCTGTTATAGCCGTTACCGGGTCCTCCGGAGCGGGCACCAGTACAACCGGCCAGATCTTCAGCCGGTTGTTTGCCAGTGAAGACATCAGCGCGGCCATGGTCAGCGGCGACAGCTTTCACCGATATACCCGCGAGCAGATGGCCCGGCTGGCCGCCAAGGGGCAGTTCGGCGAGCGCAACCACTTTGCCCTGGCGGCCAACCACATCGACCGCCTGGAAGCCTTGCTGTACGACTACAGCCATACCGGCAACGGCCGTTATCGCCACTATGTCCACGATGAAGACCGGGAGCTGATTGCTGCCGGTTTCAAGCCCGGAACCTTCACCCCCTGGCAGTCATTGCCGGCGGATACCGATTTACTGTTCTACGAAGGTTTGCATGGCGGGGTGGTCAGCGAAAACTACAACATTGCCCAGTATGTGGACCTGTTGATCGGCGTGGTACCCATCGTCAACCTGGAATGGATCCAGAAGATTCACCGGGATACCAACCAGCGGGGTTACAGCCCGGATGCGGTGGTCAAAACCATCATCAACCGTATGGACGACTATGTGCACGACATCGTGCCGCAGTTTTCCCATACCCACATCAATTTCCAGCGCATCCCGCTGGTGGATACCTCCAACCCGTTTATTGCCCGGGATGTGCCCACCGAAGATGAAAGCATGGTGGTGATCCACTTCCGGGAAGCCACCGATGTCGACTTTGCCTGGCTGCTGCAGGTGATTCCCCACAGCACTCTGTCCCGCCACGATACCCTGGTGATTCCCGGTACCAAGATGCCCCTGGCCATGGACCTGATCGTCCGGCCCATGGTGCAGAAGCTGATGGCCGGCAAGGCCTTCGCCTGAGGCTCAGGCGGTCAGATGGCCGCTCTGGTAATCCTTCAGGGTCTGTTCGATTTCTTCCCGCGTGTTCATCACAAACGGGCCGTATTGCACGATCGGCTCGCCGATCGGTTTGCCGGCTATCAGCAGCAACCGGGCCGGCTGTGTGCCGCCCTCCAGCATCAGCTCGTCACCGTCATCCAGTACACTGGCTGCCGATGGCTGCAACCGGGTGCGCTCGTCCCCCGTGATCAGTTCGGCGTCGCCTTCGTACAGGTACAGCATGGCGTTGTGGCTGGCCGGTACCGGCAATGACAGCTGGCTGCCGGGCTCCAGGTGAATGTCAGCGTAGATGGCATCGGTACTTCCGCCAGTGACCGCACCGGATACCTGGCCACCACTGAGGGTCATCTCGCCGGCAATCAGCTTGACGGTGGCGCCGCCCTGACTGAAGGCCGGAATGTCTTCGGGCTGGATATCCCGGTAGCCGGCCGGTTTCATTTTTTCCGCCGCCGGCAGGTTCAGCCACAGCTGGAAACCGCGCATCAGGCCGGATTCCTGCTGTGGCATTTCCGAGTGCACAATGCCCCGGCCGGCTGTCATCCACTGCACGCCGCCGTTGCGCAGGTTGCCCCGGTTACCCAGGTGGTCTTCGTGCAACATGTGGCCTTCGATCATGTAGGTGACCGTCTCGAAACCCCGGTGCGGGTGGGCGGGAAAGCCTGCAATGTAATCCTGGGGCTGGTCAGAGCCGAACTCGTCGAGCATCAGGAAGGGATCCATGCGGATGCTCTGGCGCTGGCCCAGGGAGCGTTTGATTTTTACCCCGGCACCATCGGAGGTCTCCAGTGCGGGGATAATCTGTTTCAGGGCGCGATGCGTCATGGTGTCGTCCTCTCGGTTAGCAATGGTTCCATTAAACCGGGGCGACGGGCAGGATGAAAACGCAGAATTCTGGCGGGAGGGATCAAAAAAACTGAAGGAGCGGCCGGCGGCCCGTCCGGGCCACCGGCAGGGCCGGATTATTCCACGTTTCGGGAGTAGAAAATCTCCAGCATTTCGCGGCGCAGGCGGTCTTCGATGGACTGGGCTTCGGCCGGGTCCAGTTCGCTGGCATTCACGCCGAATACATAGTTATCCAGGTTGAAGTCCTTCAGCATCATCTTGGTGTGGAACAGGTTTTCCTGGTACACGTTCACGTCGATCATCTGATAGGCGTTCTGGGTGTCTTCGGTCAGGTAGTTCTGGATCGAGTTGATGTCGTGGTCGATGTAGTGCTTGGTGCCGTCTACATCACGGGTGAAGCCGCGCACCCGGTAGTCCACGGTCACGACATCGGAATCGAAGCTGTGGATCAGGTAGTTCAGTACCTTCAGCGGTGAAATCAGGCCGCAGGTGGACACGTCGATATCCGCCCGGAAGGTGCTTACGCCGTCGTGGGGATGGCTTTCCGGGTAGGTGTGAACGGTTACGTGGCTCTTGTCCAGGTGCGCAACAATGGTGTCTGGCAGTGGGCCCGGCGATTCCTCGTTATTGGCTTCACTGTCGGTCACTTCGTGCTCGGCAATCAGCATGGTGACAGACGCGCCATGGGGCTCGTAGTCCTGGCGGGCAATGTTGAGGATGTTGGCGCCGATGATCTTGACCACGTCTGAAAGGATCTGGGTCAGGCGCTCGGCGTTGTACATCTCGTCGATGTAATCAATATAGGCTTCACGCTGTTCTTCGGTCTGCGCGTAACAGATATCGTAGATATTGAAGCTCAGGGACTTGGTCAGGTTGTTGAAACCGTGTAGCTGGAGTTTGGTTTCCATAATAGTTGATCACCTTTTGCGCAGACCTTTAAGAAAGTTGCGTATTATGCATACCGTATGTGTCATTGGATAGTCGTTGCAATGACTTTTTCCAGCCGGTTATTCCGCCTCGTGGATCTCGTAACTGTGGCTGATTTCCACGCCTGCCTTACCCAGCATAATCGATGCCGAACAGTACTTTTCTGCCGACAGGCTAACTGCCCGTTCTACCTGCTTTTCTTTCAGGTTGTGGCCGGTTACCACAAAGTGCAGGTGAATCCTGGTGAACACGGAAGGCACGGCATCGGCCCGCTCGGCCTCGAGCTCGGCGTGGCAGGCGGTGACGTCCTGGCGGCTCTTTTTCAGGATGCTCATGACATCAAACGACGAGCAGCCACCCACGCCCATCAGCAGCATTTCCATGGGGCGGGGGCCCAGGTCCTGGCCGCCGTGGTCGGGCGGTCCGTCCAGTTGTACGGTGTGGCCAGTGCCACTGGTGGCTTTGAAGCTGGCATTGCCGGTCCAGTCAACGGTAGCTTTCATCGGTGTCTCCATCGGCTATTCGGGTATGGCCGGGAATGCTAGCACAGTTGCCCGCAACCGGCCTTCTTGTTATAAGTTGCCGGGCACATCAGTAAAAACCCTAACCTGCAGGGAAAAGCGGGGATATAAAAAGATAAGCACTGCCAGACTCTGAGGAGGCACGTCTCGCATTATGGCTACTATCGTCAAGCCGGTTGAGCAGAAGACCAAACATCTCGATTATTTTCTTTCCCAATGCCATCGCCGGCGCTATCCCGCCAAAAGCACCATCATCTATGCAGGCGACAAAAGTGACTCCCTGTTCTACATCGTCAAAGGTTCGGTGACCGTTATCATTGAAGACGACGATGGCCGGGAGATGATCATGGCCTACCTGAACGCCGGGGACTTTTTCGGCGAAATGGGTCTGTTCGATAACATGGATTCCCGCAGTGCCTGGGTCAAGGCCAAGACCGAGTGTGAAGTGGCGGAAATCAGCTACACCAAGTTCCGGGAAATCGCCCAGCAGGATCCGCGGGTGCTGTATTTCATCGGTGAGCAGATGGCAACGCGCCTGCGCCAGACCACTCGCAAAGTGGGTGACCTGGCCTTCCTGGACGTAACCGGTCGGGTAGCCCGTACCCTGCTGGACCTGTGCAAGGAACCGGATGCCATGACCCACCCGGACGGCATGCAGATCAAGATCACCCGCCAGGAAATCGGCCGCATTGTCGGCTGTTCCCGGGAAATGGTGGGCCGGGTGCTGAAAACCCTGGAAGATCAGGGCCTGGTGCGGGTGAAAGGCAAGACCATGGTGGTGTTCGGCACCCGCTAAGGTCAGTCCATCAGGGCGACGGATTTAATCTGCATCCAAACCTGCTGGCCCTGCTCCAGTTGCAACTGGTGCAGGGAGCGGGTGGTCAGGCGGGCCAGGAAAGCGGTTGGCCCGGCTCCCAGGCGTACCAGGCTGGTGCCGGGGGTTACCTCGGTATCAATCTGGTCGATACAGGCCGGTAACAGGTTCTGGATGCTCTGGTCCGGATTTTCCTCCAGGGCAAGGCTGATATCCCGGGCCAGCACCTGTACCCGCACAGTCATTCCCTCACTCAGGTGATCATGGTGGCGCAGCCAGAGCTCGCCGCCATCGAACGCCAGCCGGCACAGGTGCCAGCGGGTATCCACCTCGATAATCTTGCCTTCCAGAAGAACCCCTGCATTTTCTTCCAGCCGGAACGGGTGATCGGTGCGGGCCAGGGTTTCCTGCAGCGGGCCCTGGGCAACCACCCGGCCCTGATCCATCATCACGATATGATCTGCCAGCCGGGCCACCTCGGCGGTGGAGTGGGATACGTAGAGCACCGGCAGCTCCAGGCTGTCCCGCAGCCGTTCCAGGTACGGCAGGATGTCCTGTTTGCTCTGCTGGTCCAGGGCCGTCAGGGGCTCGTCCATCAGCAGCAGTCGGGGGCTGGTGAGCAGGGCCCGGCCGATGGCCACCCGCTGGCGCTCCCCGCCGGATAATCCGGCCGGCATCCGCTCCAGCAGGGGCGACAGGCCGAGCCACTGGTGCACCTGTTCAGGTTCTATTTTCCGGTGGGCTTTGGGCACCCGCCGGTATCCGTACAGCAGGTTTTTACGCACCGACAGGTGGGGAAACAGGTTGGTTTCCTGGAACACATAGGCCAGGGGCCGGTGGTGCACGGGCCGGCTGAGCTTTCCGGCCTGCCAGGGTTCGCCCAGCACGCTCAGGTGACCCTCGGCAGGCTGCAGGCCGGCGATGCAGCGCAGCAGGGTGGTCTTGCCGCACCCGGAGTGGCCGAAGATCGCGGTTATCCCGGAGCCGGGCAGGGTCAGGTCTACATCCAGGGTGAAGTCCCCCAGCTGGCACCGGAGGCAGGCGTTGACGGTACCGGTCATTTCACCACTCCCGGCTGGTAGCGGCCATTCAGGGCGTACAGGCTGACCAGCACCACAAAGGAAAACGCCACCATGCCGGCAGACAGCCAGTGGGCCTGGGTGTACTCAAGGGCTTCCACATGGTCGAAGATGGCCACCGACAAGACCTTGGTTTCTCCCGGAATGTTGCCGCCAATCATCAGCACCACCCCGAATTCACCCACGGTGTGGGCAAAGGTCAGTACCGCGGCAGTCAGAAAGCCCGGACGCGCCAGCGGAATCACAACCGAGAAAAACCGATCCCGGGGTGAAGCCCGCAAGGTGGCGGCGGTCTCCAGCAGGCTCTGGTTGATGGTCAGGAAAGCGGTTTGCAGGGGCTGGACGGTAAAGGGCAGGGAATAGATAACCGACGCCAGCACCAGCCCTTCGAAGGTAAAGGGCAGCAGGCCAAGCCCGAGGCTCTCCATCAGGCGGCCCAGGGCACCGTCCGGGCCCATAACGATCAGCAGGTAAAAACCCAGCACCGTGGGTGGCAGTACCAGTGGCAGTGCAACCACGGCCGAAACCGGCTGGCGCAGCCAGTGCCCGGTGCGGGCCAGCCACCAGGCGATGGGCGTGCCAATCACCAGCAGCAGTGCGGTGGTGATGCCTGCCAGTTTCAGGGTCAGCCAGACGGCCTGCCATTCCGGGCTCATGAAGTCTCCGCCAGTTCAGTGGTTGGGCTGTTCAGGAATATCGTAGCCGTCTTCACGGATGATCGCCTTTGCCGGTTCGCTGGCGAGAAACAACATCCACGCCCGGGCCGCCGGATTATCCTCGCCGTGGCCCAGCAAAACAGCCTGTTGCCTGATGGGCGTGTGCAGATCATTCGGTACCAGCCACAGGGAGCCTTCCTCATTCCACGCCCGCGTTTGGGCGAGTGCTACAAACCCTGCGACGGCATTGCCGGTGGCGACAAACTGGAAGGTCTGGGCAATGGAGTCGCCACTGACCAGCGCGGGTCGGAGGGCTTGTGCGAGCCCGAGATTCTGCAGCGCTTCCATGGCAGCGATGCCGTAAGGGGCGGTTTTCGGGTTGCCGATGGCCAGCCGCTCGGGTTGTCGGGCCAGCCAGGCCAGGCCATCGGTAAACAGATCGGGGGTTCTGCTCCAGAGCGCCAGCCGGCCCTCGGCATAGTCAAATCGTGTGCCGGCGACCGCCAGCCCCTGTTGTTCCAGTAACCGGGGTCGTTCCTGGTCAGCTGCCATAAAGGCATCAAACGGCGCGCGATGGCGGATCTGGGCATAGAGTTTGCCGGTAGAGCCGTAGCTGATGCGCAACTGGTGACCGGTCTGTTGTTCGAACAACGGCGCCAGCCGGTTCATGGTGCCGGTGAAGTTGGCGGCTACCGCCAGGGTGGCCGTTTCCGCGAGGGCTGCAGACTGGAAAACAAGCAGGGCAGTGCCGATCAGGCCGGCAAGGGCTCGGTGCAGGCGTTTTCCCGAACCGGAATACATTGCAGAAGGTGTTGCCATACGTCCTCGGCATTGAGTTCATTCAGCATCTCGTGGCGGCCTCCGTCAAACAGCCGGAAGGTCACCTTCTGGATGCCTGCCTCCCGGATCGCCCGGAAGTGCTGGCGGATACCCTTGCCCATCTCGCCCACCGGGTCATCGGTGCCGGCAAACAGGTGTACCGGAAGATCCTGCGGCCATTGTCCGGGATTGATGCCAAGCATACCAGCGATGAAATCATGCCACAGGCCGGCGCTGCACTCGAACCCGCACAGCGGATCTGCCCGGTAGCGGTCCACTTGTTGCGGGTCCCGGCTGAGCCAGTCGCAGTCGGTACGGTTAGGGCGGAAGTGCCGGTTGAACTGGCCGAAGGTCATGGCGCTTATGAGCTTGCTGTGGTGCCGGCGGCCCCGCAGCAAGCCGATCAGCCAGACCAGTGCGGTGGACGCCCGCAGCTGGGGTTTGTGAATGCGGTTGGTGGCACTGAGCACCAGTGTGTCGAGCTTGTCGCCGTGCTGCGCAGCATAGCTCTGGGCGATGAACGACCCCATGCTGTGGCCCAGCAGGGTGACCGGCAGCTCCGGAAACTGCTGGCGGATGTGATCCACCACCAGGCCGAGATCGTCCACCACTTTCTGCCAGCCCTGATGGTCTGCGTAGTGGCCCAGGTCTTCCGGACGGCAGTCCGGGCCATGGCCCCGGTGGTGATAGGTGACAACCGCCACGCCCTGATTGCCCAGCCACCGGGCCAGGCCGGCATAGCGGTTGCCGTGCTCGGCCATGCCGTGGCTGATCACTAAAGCCGCGCCGGGGGTGTCCGGGCAAAACAGGGTGCCGGTTATCCGGTGTCCGTCAGTGGCGGTCAGGTTCAGGGTGGTTTCGCTCATGCAGGGTGCCCGGTTGTTCGCTGTTGCTGGTGGTCGGGCGCTGCCACTCCGGTGGTCGCCACAAATGTCCGAGACGGGAGAGTAGACCGCCCGGGCGGCTCATGTCGCGGAACATGTCCACATATTCGTGGGTCCAGAGCACAATCAGGTTGGTGGAATGGATTTGCCGGGTGATGCCGTACTCCGGCGGATTGGCATCGTTTTCCGGGGCAAAGGTGCCGAACAGCCGGTCCCAGATGATCAGGGTGCCGCCGTAGTTGCGGTCAATGTATTCCGGATTGCGGCCATGGTGTACACGGTGGTGGCTGGGGGTATTGAACACCCGTTCGATCCAGCCGGGCAGCCGGCCCACCAGCGTGGTGTGCACAAAGAACTGGTACACCAGCGAGAAGGCATAGGCCACGCCGATCCACACCGGGTTGAAGCCGATCAGGGCCATGGGCAGGTAGAACACCCACATACAGTTGAAAATGTTGGTGGCGTTCTGGCGCATGGCAGTGGAAAAGTTCATGCGTTCGGAGGAATGGTGCACTACGTGGGCCGCCCAGAACCAGCGCATGCGATGGCTGGCCCGGTGCATCCAGTAGAAGCAGAAATCCACGCCCAGGAAGGTCAGGAATCCGGTCAGCCAGTTCAGTTCCAGCTCGAACAGGCGGTAGTGATAGCAAAGCGCATAGACAGGGAAGGTTATGATGCCGGCAAACAGTAACTCGGTAACCTGGTAACCGGCGCCGAGGGCAAAGTTGCGGATGGCTTCGGCGGTATCCATCAGTTTCGGGTCGTGACGGATTTTCCGGTACTCCCAGAAGGTAATACCGATAAAGATGGGGGTGGCCACCATGAAAATCAGCTGCCGCTCATCCAGGGCCAGCCACGGGGCCAGTGTGTGCCAGAGTGCCAGCAGGCCGCTGTCTTCCAGTACGGCCCGCATCATGTCGAGTAATGCCATGGGAAACCTGTTTTGTTTTTATTCAGGTTTTATCTTGGCATAACCAACAATAAATGCACTGTCGCTGTTGCGACAGCGGAGGTGGCCTTTTCGGCCAACAGCCCCGGTTACCGGTGCTTTTGGTATACCTGCACCACCGGCTCCAGTTTCGGACGCCAGTCTGCTAGCCAGGCCTGCACCGGTTTCGGGATCTTTGCCGGCCTGGGCCAGGGCACCGGGTATTGCTCGGGCTGGAACAACGGGGCCAGCAGCGCTGCGGCGGTCAGGTCAGCCCGGGTGAACCGGTCACCCACCAGGTACGGCTGCCGCTCGTACACCTCTGCCAGCTCGGTAATCAGTTGCTCCAGGATTTCCTGTGCGGCATCGGCGGTCTTCTGGTTAATCTTCATCCAGTTGCGCATGATCTCGTCCACCCGGCTGAAGGCCAGGCTGAGCAGGATGCGGTTGTAGAACGGTGTGCCGGCAGCCAGCAGGGGCACCACTACCTTCGGCCGTTGCAGGAAGTAGTGGTAGACCCAGGTGCGGATGGCTGCGCCAGCCAGTTCGTCCAGCTTTGTCTCCCAGCTGCGAACCTGTTCCTGCAGGGCCGGGTCTTCGGGCATCAGGGCGGGTTCCGGGAAAGTTTTATCCAGGTAGTCCAGGATCTCTGAAGAGCCCTGGATAATCTGGCCATCGTGGTCCAGCACCGGCACCGAGGACCCGGCCCGGGTCAGCTTCTTGATGGTTCTGCTGTGCTGCCCGGGTAGCAGGTTGACCGGCTGGTACTTGATGCCCTTGTAATCCAGGGCCCAGCGAACCTTTTCGGAATAGTGGGAGATGCAGAACTGGTAGAGTTTCACGGCCATGGTGATGATTCCCCTGAAATAGATGGCGCAAGGTTACCCTGTGTGGCCCCGGTACCACAACGGGCCGGTTCCGTGTGACGGAGCATGGTGAAACTGGCCAGGAATCTCTAAACTAGCGCCCCGGAGTCTGGACCAAAATAGGATGTTGTGATGTTTAAGGGACGAATTTTTTCGCTGACCATTCTTGCCGGCTGCAGCCTTGTACTGGCAGCCTGCGCTTCCCAACCCAAAAACCTGGCCCTGTCGGACTATGGCAGTTATCGCTGCGGCCAGCTGGATATCCGGGTTGCCCCGGCTGAAGACGGCCAGCTTCTGGGCCTTGAGTATCTGGGCCGCCGCGTATTGCTGAAACCGTCCCCCACCGACACTGGTGCCCTCTACGTGGCTCCGGGCGATACCTCCACCCGCTTCCTGGCCGAAGGCAAGCGGGCAACGCTGACACTCAAGGGTGATGTGCTGCCGGAATGCCTGGAACCGGGCGCGATAGAATCCCGGTTTGAGGCCATCGGTGCCGACCCGGACTGGTCGGCGCTGATCGAGAACAACCGGATGACCCTGACCCCGCCGTACCAGCAGCAAGCACTGAACGAGATCTGGCTGACCGAAACCCTGGCCAATCGCCACGGCCGGACGTTTGAAGCGAAAACCGAAGCGCAGTCGCTGGAAGTGCGGGTGGCACACCAGCTGTGTGAAGTGGGCCTGGACAAGCGCCAGTATCCGTCCCAGATCCGGCTGACCCTGGACGGCAACAGCTTTGAAGGCTGTGGCGGCGACCGGGAGCGGCTGTTCCGGGGTGTGCAGTGGGTGGTAGAAGACCTGGCCGGTGCCGGGCTGATCGACCGCTCCATGGTTACCCTGCAGTTCCTGGGCAATGGCCGGGTAGCCGGGCGTGCATCCTGCAACCGGTTTATGGGCAACTACCGTTTGAGTGATGATGGATTGTCGTTCAGTACCCTGGGCAGCACCATGATGGCCTGCGCGCCGTCGCTGATGAACCAGGAGCGCAAGTACCTGGAATTGCTGGGGCAGGTGGTGGATGGCCGCATCGGTCGCCAGGGTGAATTGCTGCTGGAAACCGGCAACGGTGAGGTGATCAGGGCGTTCCCGGCGACGACCGACAACCTTTAACTCTCTTCCCCGTCCCGCCCGGTCAAATTTCTGCAGCATTTGCCGTCTACCCTGACAGGTCGATGCTGCAGAGAGACCAGCCATGACCGAATTGCGGGCCCTCACCCCCCACAGTGCCATTCCCGAACAACAGGCCGGCCGCGACCGCAACCAGAAGCGCCTGTTGCGCAGTTTCCTGCCGGAGCTGGTGCAGCTGGAGCGGCAGCTGGCCGAAGCCCCCGAACAGGTCACCACCACCGTCGCCGGCGAGGTTGCCGTGCGGGATCTGCACTTGCCCATCTACCGGGTGGACCTGGGTTCTACCCGGGACGATGTGCCGGCGGTGCTGATTGTCGGCGGAGTTCACGGCTTAGAGCGCATTGGCAGCCAGGTGGTGATGGCCTGGCTCGATTCGTTCCTGGCCCGGCTCGGTTGGGATGACCACCTGAACGCCTTGCTGGAGAAAGTCCGCATCACTCTGCTGCCGATCCTGAACCCCGGCGGTATGTACCTGAACCAGCGGGGCAATCCCAACGGCGTCGACCTGATGCGCAACGCGCCGATTACCGCCCAGGACCAGAGCGCCTTCCTGCTGGGCGGCCAGCGCCTTTCATCCCGCCTGCCCTGGTATACCGGCGATCCGGAGCAGGGCATGGAGCCGGAGAACCTGGCACTGGAATCTGTGATTCAGGACCTGCTGCCGGGCCGGCCCTTCAGCGTGGCGCTGGACTGCCATTCCGGATTTGGCTGGCAGGATCAGATCTGGTTTCCCTACGCCTATCGCCGCCGGCCCATGCGCCGTATCGGGTCGGTGATGGCCCTCAAGCTGATCTGGGAACAGGCTTATCCCAATCACCACTATCGTTTCGAACCCCAGTCGGCCCACTACCTGACCCACGGTGACCTGTGGGATTACTTCTACAAGCAGGTCAACCGCAGCAGTGACGGGGTGTTCCTGCCCCTGACCCTGGAAATGGGCTCCTGGAAGTGGGTGCGCAAGCGCCCGCGCCAGTTGCTTCGGCTGGACGGGTTATTCAACCCGCTGGTACCCCACCGCCATCAGAGGGTGTTGCGCAGCCACCTGAGCTGGATGGACTTCCTGGTGAATGCGGCCAGCAGTTACCAGAACTGGTTGCCCGAGGGCGATGAAGAGTCCATGCTCAGGGAAGCCGCCATCATGCACTGGTACAGGGATAACCGATAACATGCACTGGATCCTCCTGCGGGGTCTTACCCGGGAACGGGCACACTGGGGCGACTTTCCCGAGCGTTTGCGTGCGGCCTTTCCGGACCAGCATTTCCACCTGGTGGACCTGCCCGGCACGGGCATCCATTACCGGGAAGCCAGCCCGGCCACAGTGCGTGCTATTCGCGAGCAGGTGTGCCGGCAGGTTAGCCATATTCCCCGGCCGTTCAGCATCCTGGCGTTGTCTATGGGCGGCATGGTGGCCCTGGACTGGGCCCAGCATGCCGAGCCCGGCGAATTGCAGCACCTGGTGCTGATCAACACCAGTTCCGGTTTCAGCCGGCCCTGGCAGCGAATGCAGCCGGCGGCCTGGCCGAAGATCCTGCGTTTACTGGCTCGCTGTGAACTGTTCCATCGGGAACGGGACATCCTGCGCCTGACCTCCAACCGGGATATTCCCCTGAGCCTGTGCAAGGCCTGGTACAGCATCCAGCGCCAGCGCCCGGTTTCGTTCACCAACGCCCGCAACCAGCTGCTGGCGGCTGCCCGTTTCAAACCCCTGGAAAAGCGCCCGATGGCCGATGCCCTGATACTGGCCAGCAAGGGCGACCGGATTGCCAGCTGGCACTGCAGTGCCGAACTGGAACGGCGCTGGTGCTGGACCCTGAAGCTGCACCCGGATGCCGGCCACGACCTGCCGCTGGATGAGCCGGAGTGGGTAATCCGGCAAATGGCTGACTGGATGCCCGGCACCCGATAGTTTCTTGACGCAACTGTTTTTTCCGGTCAACCTGCTGTATTCAAAGCCCGTTTTTCTGCCAGGGAGCCAATAACAAGATGAAGATTTTCGAAACCCGGACTGCCCCCAACCCCCGCCGCGTGCGCATGTTCATGGCCGAGAAAGGCCTGCTGGACAAGGCGGAATTTATTGAGATAGATATCCAGAAAGGCGAAAACCTGACGCCGGAATTCGTGGCCCGAAACCCCATGAAGAAAGTCCCGGTGATGGAACTGGACGACGGCACCTGCATTGCCGAAACCATGGCCATCTGTCGCTATTTTGAAGAAGCCTACCCCGATGCCCCGAAACTGATGGGCGAGACTGCCGCCGAGAAAGCCCTGGTAGAGCAGTGGCTGCGCTGGCTGGAGTTCTATTTCTTCATGCCCACGGGCATGTGCTTCCAGCACACCACCGGCTACTTCAAGGACCGGATGACGCCCATTAAAGAGTGGGGCGAAGAATGCGGGCAGGGCGTGGAAAAGTTCATGCACTTCCTGAACACGCACCTGGAAGGCAAGGACTATATTTGCTGCGACCGCTTTACCGCGGCCGACATCAATGCCTTCACCACCGTCGCCTTCGCCCGGGTGGTGAATATCCGTATCAAGCCGGAGCAGGCCAACCTGCAGGCCTGGTTCGACCGCATCAAGGCCCGGCCTTCGGCCCAGGCCTGAGTTACCGGTCGGGCCGGGCCAGCTCGGCCCGGTTCCGGCCGTTTTCCTTGGCCTGGTAAAGCGCCTCATCAGCCCGGCTGACCAGCAGTTCCACCGACTCAATCCCATCGAAACACGCAACGCCCAGGCTGATAGTCTGGGTGTGAGTGGTGCCGCTCATATCCATCGGGCAGCCTTGCAATTGCTTTCGGCACTTCTCGGCCACATTCAGGGCGCCGGGAGCATCTGTTTCCGGTAACAGAATCAGAAATTCCTCACCGCCCCAGCGACACAGGACATCCTGTTGGCGCAAAGCTGACTTCAGCCGTGCCGCAGCCTGGCGCAGCACGTCGTCTCCGGCCTCGTGGCCCCAGGTATCATTAACCACCTTGAACTTGTCCAGATCGGCGAGGATCACACTGAACGGCTGCTCCGAGCGCTGGGCCCTGACCTGTTCCTGGCGCAACAAGGGCATGAACGCCCGGCGGTTGAGCAGGCCGGTCAGGGAGTCGGTTGTTGCCATTTCCTGGAGCTGTTGCCGGGCCAGGAAGCCTTCGGTCGCCACCTTCCGGACAAAGGCCATCAGTACGCAGGTCACAAACATCAGCAGGCCGGGGGCAATAAACACCGCCAATATGGTGAGCATCGGCAGGCCCGCCCAAAGGGCTGCTATCATGAACAGCGTGACCGGCAGGGCCACGATGAAAAGCCATTCCTTGAAACTTCGCAGCCCGAGTACCGTGGCGCCGAAAAAGGCGATGGTCATGGCATCGGAAACCTGGGTGACCATAATGGGCTCATAGCGGGCGAACAGAAACAGCAGGGACAACGCCAGTCCGCCCAGCGCCAGCCCCATCAGTCTCAGGAAATAGCGGGCCGGCCATTGGGGAATATTGATCCAGTGGGCTGCCAGCGTCAGCAAGATAGCCGCAATCAGTGGTAACCTCAGCAGCAGCTCGGTATATCCAAGATCTGCAGTGTGGCGGTGAAAATAGGTATGTGACAGGTGATACAGTGAGACCGTCACCAGCAATAGCCACGCACTGCCATAAGCCATGCCGGATTCCATCCGTTCACGGTAGGCGTCGAAGGCGGGCTGCCACTTGGGTGGAACAACGGCGGGATTGTGGGGCAAAAATACGCTCCTTGAGCAGGATAGCCGGATATTGCAATGTACAACTAAATTGCGAGGATACGCCATAAGGTAAATGGCGTACCTCTTTCGGGGTTTAACAGGACGAGCAAGCTATGCCGCAAGAACGATTGCAGAAAACGCTGAATGGTATTGACCAGGCTAACCAGGCGGATCCAAACCTGGAAGTGGTTGATGGCCAGCAACTGCCCAGGGAATACGCCTACAGCCTGCACATGACCCGCTGGCTGTTCGCGCTGGAACCAGAACCCTCAGAACGCATGCAGATTGCCTGCCGGGCCCAGCACCTGGAACGCTGGACCATGCCCCGGAGCGACTATGGTGAGGGCCGCAAGAACTATTATCAATGGCGCCTGGCCTGTGGCCGGATGCACGGCCGCCGGGCGGCGGAGATTATGGCCGAAAGCGGCTATCCGCAGGAAGAATGCGAGCGGGTAGAGACGATCATCACCAAGCGCAAGCTTCGGGAAGACGAAGATACCCAGTTGCTGGAAGACGTGGCCTGCATGGTGTTTCTGGAACGGTACTTTGCCGGGTTCTTTGAAGACAATCCGGATTTCGACAAGGAAAAGTGGCTGCGCATCGTGCGCCGCACCTGGGACAAAATGAGCCCCCGGGCCCACGAAGCCGCGCTTAAACTGGCGGAAGGCATGCCCGCGCATCTGCTGGAATTGCTGCAGGAGGCCTTGGCTGAGCCTGAGAGCTGATCAGGATGCACAGGCTGGCAGAAGGTACCCGCCAGCCTGTTCTGACTGTGAGGTTAGCCCTCCGGGAAGAAAAGCTCCTGCAATTTCTGCCCGGGTTCCGGCGCCCGCATAAATGATTCCCCCACCAGGAACCCGTAAATGCCCCGGCTGGTCATGGCTTCCACATCGGCGCGGGTCATGATGCCGCTTTCGGTAATCGTCAGTCGGTCATCTGCAATACGGTGGTGCAGTTCAAAGGTTGTTTCCAGAGAGACCTCAAAGTTGTGCAGGTTCCGGTTGTTGATACCCACCAGCGGCGTGCTCAGGGTCAGCGCATCGTCCAGCTCCTCGCCATCATGCACTTCCACCAGCACATCCAGCCCGATTTCATGGGCGATGCCTTCCAGTTCCTGCATCTGGTCCTTGGTCAGGCACGCGGCAATCAGCAGGATGCAGTCGGCACCAATAGCGCGGCTTTCATACACCTGGTAGGGCGCCACCATGAAGTCCTTGCGGATCACCGGCAGGCTGCAGGCGGCTCGGGCGGCTTTCAGGTAGTCTTCGTGGCCCTGGAAGAAATCGTGGTCGGTAAGCACTGACAAGCAGGCTGCGCCGCCTTGTTCGTAGCTCTCGGCAATACGTTCCGGTTCGAAGGGATCGCGAAGGATGCCTTTGCTGGGTGACGCCTTCTTGATTTCAGCAATGACCGCTGGCCGCTGCGCTTCGATGCGGGTGCGCAGGGCATTGGCGAATCCACGCGCTGGAGCTTGATCGCCGGCCATGGCCTTCAGGTCTGCAATCGAAACCCTGTGCTTGCGCTCGTCAATTTCTTCCCATTTCCGGTTAACGATTTTACGCAGGATGGTGGGAGTCTTATCCAAATGTCTGTCAGTCATAGCAGGCCCGTAAATAGTTTGCGAGAGCGGCTGGGGAGGGGCGTTCCAAAACTGTCTGCAGCCAGGGATGGCTGCAGTCAAGCCCTACAGGGATGTACTTGTGGGCGTGTTTTGGAACGCCCCTCCCCAGCCGGTCGTCCGGCACCGAATTCAACAGGCCGGGATTAAAAGCACTGAGAAAAGTCAGCCAGTTCCGACATCTTGCCAGCAGCTAAACCGGAACCCATGGCATCCAGTGCCATGTCGACGCCTTCTTTAGCGGTCTTGGCCAGGCCGGCGACATAAATGGCCGCGCCGGCGTTCAGCGCGATCATGTCGCGGGCTTTCTCGGTGGTTTCGTCATGGCTGCGGCCGAAGGCGGCTTTGATTAATGCCAGCGATTCGTCAGCACCGTCTACCGTCAGGCCCACCAGCGACTGGCTCTTGATGCCCAGGTCTTCAGGCGTCAGGTCGTACTCGTTGATTTCGCCATCCTTCAGCTCTGCAACATGGGTAACGGTGGCCAGACTGATTTCATCCAGGCCATCCTTCGAGCAGACCACCATGATGTGTTCTGCGCCCAGGCGCTGCATCACTTCTGCCATCGGGCGGCACAGTTCCCTGGTGAACACGCCGATCAGCTGGCGAGTGACGCCGGCCGGATTGGTCATCGGGCCAAGGATATTGAAGATGGTCCGGCAGCCCAGCTCCCGGCGCGGGCCGATAGCGTGTTTCATGGCGCCATGGTGGGCCGGCGCAAACATGAAGCCGACGCCGATCTGCTCCACGCAGCGGGCCACTTCTTCCGGTTTCATGTCCAGATTGATGCCGGCCTTTTCGATCAGGTCGGCGCTGCCGCTTTTGGAGGACACGCCGCGGTTACCGTGCTTGGCCACATAACCGCCGGCGGCGGCCACTACAAAGGCGGATGCCGAGGAGACGTTGAACAGGTTGGCGCCATCGCCCCCGGTGCCCACGATATCCACCAGCGGGCTGGCGTTGATTTCCACCTTGGTGGCCAGTTCGCGCATCACTTCGGTGGCGCCGGTGATTTCGTCGATGGTTTCGCTCTTCAGACGCAGGCCCATCAGGAAGGCACCGATCTGGGCGTCGGTGGCTTCGCCGTTCATCACGATGCGCATCACATCCTTCATTTCGTCCCGGGACAGGTCCAGGTTGGAGGCGATGCGGTTCAGTGCTTGTTTCATGTCCATGGGGTCGTCGGCCTCTTGTTATGTTCTCAGGAAGTTGCGCAGCAGTTCGTGGCCCTGCTCGGTCATGATCGACTCGGGGTGGAACTGCACGCCCTCGATGGGCAGGGTCTTGTGGCGCACGCCCATGATTTCTTCTACGGAGCCGTCGTCGTTGCGGGTCCAGGCGGTAATTTCCAGGCACTCGGGCAGGGTGTCCTTGTCGATTACCAGGCTGTGGTAACGGGTTGCCTGCAGCGGATTGTTCAGACCCCGGAACACGCCAGTGTCTTTGTGGTACACCGGGGAAACCTTGCCGTGCATGACCTGGCCGGCGCGAATGATGTCACCCCCGAACACCTGGCCGATAGACTGGTGGCCCAGGCAAATGCCCAGGATCGGCAGCTTGCCGGCAAAGTGGCGGATCGCCTCCATGGAAATGCCGGCTTCATTCGGCGTGCAGGGGCCCGGAGAAATTACCAGCCGCTCGGGCTTCAGGGCCTCGATCTGCTCGATGGTGATTTCATCGTTGCGGTACACCTGCACATCGGCACCCAGCTCGGCCAGGTACTGCACCACGTTGTAGGTGAAGGAATCGTAGTTATCGATCATCAGCAACATAATCTGTTCCTCCGCCTCAGTGGTCGTAGTCGTTGTAGGTCATGGCCACAGCCTTGAAGATGGCCCGGCCCTTGTTCATGGTTTCTTTCCATTCGAGGCGGGGAATGGAGTCTGCCACCACGCCGGCGCCGGCCTGGATGTGCAGGGTATTGTCCTTGATCACGGCAGTGCGGATGGCGATGGCGGTGTCCATGTTGCCGTTAAACGACAGGTAGCCCACGGCGCCGCCGTAAACGCCGCGCTTCACCGGCTCCAGCTCGTCGATGATTTCCATGGCCCGGATTTTCGGGGCGCCACTCAGGGTGCCGGCGGGCAGGGTCGCGCGCAGCACATCGAGGCAGCTGGTGCCCTGTTTCAGGCGACCGGTGACGTTGGAGACAATGTGCATCACGTGGGAATAGCGCTCGACGATCATCTTGTCGGTGAGCTTGACGGTGCCGGTTTCCGAGACGCGGCCGGCGTCGTTGCGGCCCAGGTCGATCAGCATCAGGTGCTCGGCGATTTCTTTCGGGTCGGCCAGCAGTTCGTTTTCCAGCGCCTTGTCTTCGGCCTCGGTAGCGCCGCGCTTGCGGGTGCCGGCGATCGGGCGCACCGTCACTTCTTCGTCTTCTACCCGGGCCAGGATTTCCGGCGAGGAACCAACAATGTGGAAGTCGCCCAGGTCGAGGAAGTACATGTACGGCGATGGGTTCAGTACCCGCAGCGAGCGGTACAGGTTCAGGGGCGGTGCCTCGAACGGGATCGACATGCGCTGGGAAATGACGGTCTGCATCACGTCGCCGTCAAGCACATAACCCTTGATCTTGTTCACCGCCGCTTCAAATTTTTCCTGGCTGAAGCCGGACAGGAAATCGCTTTCGCTGATCATCTTGCCGCGCAGGTGTTCCGGGGTGCGGGGCGCGTTGGCGGTCTGCCGGTGCAGCTGGTTTTCCAGTTCGTCGATGCGGGCCTGGGCGTGCTCGTAGGCGTCCGTGGCGGATGGGTCCGCATGCACAATCAGGTGCAGTTTGCCGCGCAGGTTGTCGAACACCACGATTTCGTTGGACACCATCAGCAGGATATCCGGGGTGCCGATCTTGTCGGGCGGGCAGCTGTTGCGCAGGCGCTTTTCGATGTAGCGCACGGTGTCGTAGCCGAAATAGCCCACCAGGCCGCCGTTGAAGCGGGGCAGTTCGGGCAGGTCCGGGGCGTTGAAACGCTGCTGGTATTCATCGACGAAGGCCAGCGGGTCGTCCACTTCCGCCTGCTCGACCACTTCGCCGTTACGGCTTACTTCAATGCGGTGATCAAAGACTTTCAGCACTTCCTGGCTGGGCAGGCCGATAATGGAGTAGCGGCCCCATTTTTCGCCGCCCTGTACTGATTCGAACAGGTAGGAATAGGGCCCGCTGGCCAGTTTCAGATAGGTGCTGAGGGGAGTGTCCAGGTCCGCCAGTACTTCGCGGTACACAGGGATGCGGTTATAGCCGGCTTCAGCGAGCTCGCGGAATTGCTCGGGTGTCATGGTTCGGTTTCCTGAAATCTGATCTGCGTTTTGTCAGAACGGTGTTACACCGTTGTGACAGGTGGTGCGGGCATGCAGGCGTGTGCCATCAGCCCCGTGGCTTGCTCAGCCGGTGCGCCATCGCCACCATCGTGTTGCGCGGGTTGTCAGGATGCCTCGCGCTGCAGTCAGATTCAGTCCCTGCACGGCAGGAATCTCCCGAAATGATGTGTTCAAAGTAAAACGTCCTTGCGAGATTACAAAAGCTGGGCCAGCGAATCAACAACCGCGTCGGCACCGAGGCTGTTTACCGAGCCCCCGAAGTTGTAACCATAGCGCACGGCCACGCAGGGAATGCCGGCGGCCTGGGCGGCGTTAACGTCTGCGGCGGAGTCACCCACCATCACGGTGGTGCCCCGGGTGCCGCCCAGTTGTTCCATGGCGTAGAGCAGCGGTGCCGGGTCCGGTTTCTTCACTTCCAGGGTATCGCCGCCCACCCAGATCCGGAAGTACTGGTCCAGCCCGGTCTTGTTCAGCAGCGGGGCCACGAATCGGTCCGGCTTGTTGGTCACCACGGCCATTTTGCAGCGCAGGCTGCGCAGGTGGTTCAGGCACTCGGTTACGCCGTCGAACACGACGGCATTGCGGCCGTTAATCTGGCCGTAGGCGTGGTAGAAGATTTCCAGCGCGTCGTTGTAAAGGATTTCGTCTTTCAGTGCCGCGGGTTCCCAGTCGGTTTTGTCAGCCAGGGCCCGGCGCACCAGGATGCCGGCACCGTTGCCGACCCAGTTGCGCACTTTCTCCAGACCGGCGGGCTTGCGGCCCAGGTGTTCCAGCATCTGGTCGACCGCCGCGGCCAGGTCTGGCGCGCTGTCTACCAGGGTGCCGTCCAGGTCGAACAGGGCAACGCCGGGCCAGCGGGGGTTGAACAGACCTTTCAGGCTCATCCGCCAATCACCTTGCGGGCCTGTTCCAGCTCGGCGCGCATGGCATCGATGGTGGCTTTGTAATCCGGCGTGTTGAAAATGGCGGAACCGGCCACGAAGGTGTCGGCGCCGGCTTCGGCGATTTCCCGGATGTTGTCGGTCTTCACGCCGCCGTCGATTTCCAGCCGGATGTTGTAGTTGCTGGCATCAATTTTCTTGCGGGCTTCCCGGAGTTTGTCCAGGGTGCCGGGGATGAACTTCTGGCCACCAAAGCCCGGGTTCACCGACATCAGCAGCACCATGTCGAGCTTGTCCATCACGTAATCCATGTAGCTCAGGGGCGTGGCCGGGTTGAACACCAGGCCGGCCTTGCAGCCGCCGTCGCGGATCAGTTGCAGGGAGCGGTCAATGTGCTTGCTCGCCTCCGGGTGAAAGGTGATGTAGCTGGCGCCGGCGTCGATGAACATGCGGATCAGGTCGTCTACCGGCGATACCATCAGGTGCACGTCGATGGGGGCGGTTACGCCGTGCTTGCGCAGGGCTTCGCACACCATGGGGCCGATGGTCAGGTTGGGCACGTAGTGGTTGTCCATGACATCGAAGTGCACCACATCGGCGCCGGCGGCAAGTACGTTATCAACTTCTTCGCCCAGCCGGGCAAAGTTGGCGGAGAGGATGGACGGCGCAATCAGATAGGGGTTCATCGTGGCTCTCTCGATCAGGTGATTCGTCGGCTGAATGGAATGGGGCAAGTCTACCAGCTTGGCGCGGCTTTTCGCAGCGCGGGTGCTACGGATATCAGCGCAATTTGCGATCCAGTTCTGCTAATCGCTCAGGAGTACCTATGTCCATCCACTGGCCGCGATGGTGCAGGCCCCGCACCCGCCCGGCCACCATGGCGCGGCGAAGCACAGGCCCCAGTTTGCCGGCGTTGTCGTCCAGTCCGGTAAACAGCCGCCGGTGCAGCAGGCTGATGCCGGTGAAGGTAAGTTTGTCCGTGCCTTCGCTGGCCAGGGTGCCGTCCTGTTGCAGGGCGAAGTCGCCGTCAGGATGGTGAGCCGGGTTGTCGGTGACGACCAGCAGCGCATCGCAATCCGGAGTGGCGGGCGGTTGCAGTTCGGCCAGTGGGAAGTCTGTCCAGATGTCGCCGTTGATCACCAGGAACCAGTCTTCCCCGCCGCCGGTCAGCAGGCGCAGGGCGCGGACAATGCCGCCGGCGGTTTCCAGTGGTTCGCCTTCCGGTGAATAACGGATCGTGAGGCCGAATGCCTCGCCGGTGTCCAGGGCCTGTTCGATCTGTTGCCCGAGCCAGGCGTGGTTGATGACCACGTCGCGAAAGCCGGCCCGGTGCAGGTTTTCCAGGTGGTAGGCAATCAGCGGTTTGCCGCCGGCTTCGAGCAGGGGTTTCGGAGTGGTGAGGGTCAGCGGGCGCATGCGCTCGCCTTTGCCTGCCGCCAGAATCATCGCTTTCACGGCTGGCGGGCCTCCGCAGCCGGCAACGGACCAATGCGCTCTTCGATGGCGGGAATCACCACCTCGCACAGCCATTCGTGGAAGTGCCGGAAGGCCGGCTGGCGGGCGCTGGCGTCGCGGATGTAGCTGACGGTTCTGGGAATGTCGGCCAAGTAGCCGGCCTTTCCGTCCCGGATGGCCAGCCGGGCAAAGATGCCGGCGGCTTTCAGGTGCCGTTGCATGCCCATCAGCTCAAACCACTGCCGGAAGGTGTCGGCGTCGGCCCGGTGCAGCCCGGCGTCCAGGCTAACCTGGCGATAATGTTCCAGCCAGTTAGCGATATCGGCTTCCGGCCAACGCACGTAGCAGTCTTTCAGCAAGGAGACCGCATCGTAGGTTACCGGGCCGGTCACGGCATCCTGGAAGTCGATCACCCCGGGGGCGATCTGGCCCGCGCGGATCAGCAGGTTGCGGGAGTGGTAGTCGCGGTGCACGATCACTTCCGGCTGGGCCAGGGCGCTTTCTTTCAGCAGGCCGAAGGCGGTTTCCAGCAAAGCCCGGTCCTGGTTGTCCAGCTTCAGCTCCAGGTGCTGTTCCAGCAGCCAGTCCGGAAACAGGGCCATCTCCCGGTCCAGCAGGGCGTCATCATAGGCCGGCAACGGATAATTCGTGGGCGGTGGCATTTGCCCGATTCGCACCAGCTCGTCCAGCGCCTGGCGGTACAGGGTGTCGGCGCTGTCGCCGTCCAGTTCTGCCAGCATCAGCCGATCACCGAAATCTTCCAGCAGCAACAGCCCCTGTTGCAGGTCCTGGGCCTCGATGGCCGGTACATGCACGCCGTGGCGGTGCCAGTGTTCGGCAATGGCGACGAAGGGCCGGCAGTCTTCTTGTGCCGGCGGGGCATCCATGACAATAAACGCTGTTCGGGGCTGGCCCGGCGTTTCCCGCCAAACCCGGAAGTAACGGCGGAAACTGGCGTCACCGGAAACCGGTTCCGGGCTGGCGCTGTTGAAACCGGGAATTTGCCTGACCCAGTCGGTCAGCAGTTGCAGGCGGGTATCCATGGTTGTCGGGTGCGTCCTGAGTTGTCTTTGGTGTCCGGGAACGTTAGCAGAGGAGTATAAAGAGGGTAAAACGGATTTGCAGCGGGGTTTCCGTTAACAACCCCGGGGGGCGCGTGTAAACTAGGCAGCTGTTTTTAGTGTCAGTCGCCATTTATCCGGAACAGGAATATTGCCGTCGTGCCCAGCCGTTACCGTCACCTGTTATGGTTCAAGCCCCGTTGCGGCGGGCTTTTGCTGGCGATGGCCCTGGTGCCGGCAGCAGGCCTGGCCCAGGATGCCGGCAAGCAGGCGCCGAGTGCGGCCGAGATCGACTGGCGGCCCCGCAGCCAATTACCGGCTGAAGTACAGGCTGGTTTGCCGGTCTTCTGCGATGGCGGTTACCTGCCTTCCGGCACCGCCGGCGGCGCCATGCCAGTGTTGCCGGCCGGTGAGACCGAGGCACCTCTGGAGGCCAGTGCGCTCAGTGCCCGCTACGAGCTGGATGCGGAGCTGTACCTGCAGGGGGAAGTAAGGCTGCGCCAGGGCAGCTTCCAGGCCTCCGGCTCGGAGGCACGATACGACACCCGCTCCGGAAGCCTGAACCTGCAGGGGCCTCTGGTGAGCCGGGGCGAAGGCTTCCTGCTGACCGGTAAAGACGCCCGCTACTCCACCGAAAGCGGTCAGCTGGATATCAACACCGCCACCTTCCTGCTGCACGAATCCGAGATGCGCGGCGAGGCATCGTCCCTGTCGCGCATTGGTGAAAACCAGGTGCTGATTACCGATGGCCTGCTGACCACCTGCGGCCCGGGCCAGAACGATTGGGCCATCGTTGCCTCGGATATCGAGCTGGACCAGGCTGAAGGCTTTGGCACCGCCAGGCATGTGCGCCTTGAGGTGCTGGATGCCCCGGTGTTCTACTGGCCCTACATCAGTTTCCCCATTGATGACCGCCGCAAGACCGGTTTTCTGTACCCGCAGTTCGGCTCGTCCAGTGCCGGTAGCGGCGCCTTCCTGGCCTTGCCCTATTACCTGAACCTGGCGCCCCACTACGACGCCACGCTCACGCCTCAGTACATTCATGGCCGGGGCCTGTTTACCGAACTGGAAGGCCGGTATCTGAGCCGGTTCGGGGAGTCGGTGCTGCAGCTGGGCTACATCGATGACGATTCCTACTACAAAGACGAGAATCCGGGCGCAGACGGCCAGCGCTGGGCCCTGGATCTATCGACCCGGGCAGCCTTCGGTGGTGGCTGGAGTGGTTACGGTGATTTCTCGGTGGTGTCTGACGAAGACTACCTGAGCGACCTGAACCGCTCCCTGGAAATTGACCAGGCGACTCACCTGCAGCGTCGCGGCGGTGTACGTTATTCCGACCA
Source organism: Marinobacter sp. P4B1 (assembly GCF_001447135.1). Lineage (NCBI taxonomy): Bacteria > Pseudomonadati > Pseudomonadota > Gammaproteobacteria > Pseudomonadales > Marinobacteraceae > Marinobacter > Marinobacter sp. P4B1. The sequence continues at coordinate 519,417 of NZ_LLXM01000015.1, read as the reverse complement.
GAACCAGTATTTTGATGCCTACCTGAATGGCTACCAGACCATTGCCGAACGTATTGCCGACGTCAACAAACCCTATAACCTGTTGCCGGAAGTGCTGTATGCCGGAACCACCGAGGTGGGGGCCTTCGAGGCGGGCATCGAAAGCCAGTACTCCTGGTTCTATCGGGATAACGAAAACCTGACCGGCCTGAACCGGGCCAATGGCCAGCGGGTGCGGGCGATTCCTGAACTAGCCCTGCCCATGCGCGCGCTCTGGGGCTTCAGCCGGCCGTCGGTGAGCCTGGATTACACCCGCTACGACCTGGAAGACTACACACTCGGCAACAGCAGTTTTGATCGCACGGTGCCGGTGTTCGAGTGGGACAACGGCCTGTACTTTGACCGCCGCTCCAGCCTGTTCGATATTCCCTATAACCAGACCCTGGAGCCCCGGCTTTATTACGCCTGGGCCGATGCCGAGGCCGACCAGAACGACATCCCGGATTTTGACACCGGCCTGAAAAGCTTCCGATTCGACCAGCTGTTCCAGCGTGACCGCTTCACCGGCGGTGACCGGGTGGGGGATGCCAACCAGCTGACCGTGGCCCTGACCAGTCGCTTCAACGACCTGCTGACCGGCGCCGAGCGGGCCCGGGTCAGTATTGGCCAGGTGCGCTATTTTGATGACCGGGAAGTGAGCCTGTTCGGGCAGGGTGCCTCCGACCGAAGTAACTCGCCGCTGGCCGGTGAGCTGGTGCTGAACCCGATTGATAACCTGGAAATCCGCAGCTCCGGCCTGTGGGACCATGACACCCAGAGAACCGAGGAAGGCCGCAGCCAGCTGATTTTCCATTCCGAGGATTACCGGTACCTGGCAACGCTGGGCCATACCTACAGCCGGCCCGATGACATTGAACAGACCGATGTAGGTGCCGTGTTCCCGGTCACCAACCGGGTCAGTGCTATCGGCCGCTGGGTGTGGGATTCGGAACTGGACCGTACCGTGGGTACCCTGGCCGGACTGGAATACAACAACTGCTGCTGGAGTGTGCAGGTAGTGCACCAGAACTACCTGACCGACGATGAAGAACTGGATACCCGCCTGCTGTTCCGGATCGAGCTGAAAGGCCTGGGCGGCAGTGGCGGAGCATCTGACAACATTGCCGATGCCATCTACGGCTATGACGAGCGCGAGCGCCGCCGTTTCGGAACTCAGCGCCGCTAAAACGAACCAATACCGTCAGCCGGGCCTTGCCTGGCTGACGACCCGGAATGCACAAACCAAGAGGTGACTATGAAGGCGACTGTACGCCACGGACTGACCCTGCTGCTGACCATGGCCATGATGACCATATCGTTGGCGGTACAGGCTGAACGCAAGCTGCTGGACAGGGTGGTCGCCATTGTCGACGACGATGTCATCCTGCAGACCCAGCTGGAAGCCCGGGTGAACACCATTGTAGGCCGGCTGAGCGCCCAGGGTACCGGCCTGCCACCACGCCAGATGCTGGAGCGGCGGGTACTGGAGCAGCTGATTGCTGAATCCGTCCAGCTGCAGATGGCGGACAAGATGGGCATGCGCATCAGCGATAACGAACTGAACGAAACCCTGGCCAGCATCGCCCGCAGCAATGGTATGACCATGGCCCAGTTCGAAAGCCAGCTGGCGGAAGAAGGTGTGACCTACCAGCAGGCGCGGGAGCAGATCCGCAACGAGATGCTCACCAGCCGGGTGCAGCAGCGCCAGGTGGGCAACCGGGTGCGCATTACCGATAACGAAGTGGAAAACTACCTGCAAGCCCAGGCCGGTGCCGGCAGCGATGGTGCTGAATACCGCCTGGCCTATATCTTTATCCAGGTAGACGAGCCGGGTAACGAGGCGTCTGTGCGCCAGGCCCGTAACCTGGCGGATAACCTGCGCCAGCAGATCCTGGATGGCCGCGATTTCCGGGAAGTGGCTGTTGCCGAATCCGACGCCAGCAACGCCCTTGAGGGTGGTGATATGGGCTGGCGCTCTGAAAGCCAGCTGCCGTCGCTGGTGGCGCCGGTGGTGCCGGACCTGGAGCCGGGTGTGCCCTCTGCCGTGCTGGAGAACAACAGCGGCTTCCACCTGGTGATGGTGATGGACAAACGTGGTGGCGAGCAGCAGCAGATTATCGAACAGCACAAGGTTCGCCACATCCTGGTTCGTCCGTCGGCAGCGGTGACCGAGGCCCAGGCCGAGCAGCGGATCCGCGATATCTACCGACAGTTGCAGGACGGTGCCGACTTTGCCGAACTGGCCCGTGAGCTGTCAGACGACCCGGTATCCGGCTCCGATGGCGGCAACCTGGATTGGGTGAGCCCGGGCCAGATGGTCCCCGAGTTTGAGCAGGCCATGCTGGATGCCGACGTGGGTGAAATCTACGGCCCCGTGCGCTCCCAGTTCGGCTGGCATATTCTGCAGGTTCAGGAACGTCGCAAGCAGGATGTCACCGCCGAGGCCCGCGAATCCCAGGCCCGCCAGGCCATCTATCAGCGCAAGTTCGAGCAGGAACTGCAGAACTGGCTGCGGGAAGTCCGTGATGAAGCCTTCGTGGAGTTCAAGGGCGAGTTCGCCGATATGAACCCGCAAAGCGAGGAAGCAGACCCGTCATGAGTACACCGGTCATCCTGGCGCTGACGGCGGGCGAGCCGGCCGGCATCGGCCCGGAACTGTGCCTGCAGCTGGCTACCGAAGCCCGGGACGCCGGGCTGGTGGTGATTGCCAGTCGCGAGTTGTTACAGGCCCGGGCCAGCGCGCTTGGCCTTGAGGTCCAGCTTCACGACTGGCAACCGGGCATGGTGCCGGAAATCCGGGCCGGACACCTGTCGGTTCGGCATGTGGATGGTTGCCAGTCAACGCTAGCCGGGCAGCTGGATGCCGCCAACAGCCAGTATGTGCTGGATACCCTGACCGTTGCGGCCAGGGGCTGCCTGAACGGCGACTTTGACGGCATGGTCACCGCGCCGGTGCACAAGGGCGTGATCAACGAAGCCGGCATTGTCTTCAGCGGCCACACCGAATTCCTGCAGGAGTTGTGTGGCGTTGAACGGGTGGTGATGATGCTGGCCACGGAAGAACTCCGGGTGGCGCTGGTAACCACCCACTTACCCCTGAAAAACGTATCGGCGGCCATCACGCCGCAGCGCCTGACCCAGGTAACCCGTATTCTCAATGCCGACCTGCAAACCTTCTTCGGCATTGAGCAGCCGCGCATCCTGGTGGCGGGCCTGAACCCCCACGCAGGGGAAGGCGGCCACCTGGGCCGGGAAGAAATCGAGGTGATCGAGCCAACCCTGGAACAGTTGCGCGCCGAAGGCACACAGCTGACCGGGCCGCTGCCGGCGGATACCCTGTTTACTCCGCACTGGCTGGACAATGCCGATGCGGTATTGGCCATGTACCACGACCAGGGCCTGCCGGTGCTGAAATTCCAGGGCTTTGGCCGTGCCGTAAACATCACCCTCGGGTTGCCCATTGTCCGCACCTCGGTCGACCACGGCACCGCGCTTGACCTGGCCGGCACCGGCAAGGCCGACGCCGGCAGCCTGCACACCGCCATTCGGGTGGGCGAGCATATGGCCCGCTGCCGCAAGGCCGCACAGGCCGGAGAATCATCATGAGTAACAAACACGGCCACCAGGCCCGCAAGCGCTTCGGCCAGAACTTTCTGCACGATCCGGGCGTGATCGAACGCATTGTCCGTTCCATCAACCCCAAGCCGGACGATGCCATTGTCGAGATCGGCCCCGGCCTGGGCGCCATCACCGAAGAGATCCTGGCGATCAATCCGCGCCTGCAGGTAGTGGAGCTGGACCGGGACCTGATCCCGGTGCTGCGCACCAAGTTTTTCAACTACCCGGAATTTCAGATTCACGAGGCCGACGCCCTGAGCTTCGATTTTCGTGAGCTGATGACCGACCGCCCCCTGCGCATTGTCGGCAACCTGCCGTACAACATTTCCACCCCGCTGATTTTCCACCTGCTGGAGCAGAGTGGCGTGGTGCAGGACATGCACTTCATGCTGCAGAAAGAAGTGGTCCAGCGGCTGGCGGCGGTACCCGGCGACAACAACTATGGCCGGCTGGGCATCATGGCCCAGTATTTCTGCAAGGTGCAGCCGCTGTTTGAAGTCGGCCCCGGCGCCTTCCGCCCGGCCCCGAAGGTGGATTCCGCCATTGTCCGCCTGGTGCCCCACAAAGAACTGCCACACCCGGCGAAAGACCTGAAAACCCTGCAGGCCGTGGTACGTACCGCCTTCAATGCCCGCCGCAAAACGCTGCGCAAGGCGTTGGGGGCGATGGTAACGGTGGAGCAGTTGCAATCCCTCGGCATCAACGACGGACTACGCCCGGAAAACCTGAGCCTGGCGGACTATGTAAAGATTGCGGATTTGCTGGTGGACAGCGGAGCTGCGCCGGCGGGGAACAACGAGGTAAGTAATGACTGACTACGCCATCGGCGATATTCAGGGTTGCTATGATCGCCTGCGGGATGTGTTGGCCAAGGTGGATTTTTCACCGTCCCGGGACCGGCTCTGGGTGGCCGGTGACCTGATCAACCGGGGGCCATCCTCGCTGGAAACCCTGCGCTACATCGAAAGCCTGGGCAGTTCCGCGGTGGTGGTGCTGGGTAACCATGACCTGCACCTGCTGGCGGTAGCGCTCGGTGGCCACAGCCCGAAGAAGAAAGACACCCTGCACGACATTCTGGAAGCCCCGGACCATGAGCGGCTGATTCACTGGCTGCGCCAGCAACACCTGTGTGTGCACGATGCCGATCGCAACCTGCTGATGGCCCACGCCGGCCTGCCTCATATCTGGAACGTGGAACAGGCCGTGGCCTGTGCCCGGGAAGTGGAAACGGTGATCTGCGGCGACAATGCTGGCGAATACTTCAGCCAAATGTATGGCAATCAGCCCGAACGCTGGTGTGATACCCTCACCGGCATGGATCGCTGGCGGGTGATCACCAATTACTTCACCCGTATGCGCTTTATTGCACAGGATGGCAGCCTGGAACTGGCCACCAAGGAAGCGGCTGCCAACGCCCCGGAAGGTTTCGCACCCTGGTTTACCTACCCGCGTAAAGACGATGTAACCGTGGTGTTCGGCCACTGGGCGGCCCTGGAAGGTAAAACCGGCAGCGAACGGTTTATCGGCCTGGACACCGGCTGCGTATGGGGCGGTGCCCTGACCATGATGAACCTGGATACCGGAGAGAAAATTCACTGTGACTGCAGCTGACAGCAACACCCGGATTGTACGCTGGGCGCTGGTAGCCGGCGCTGTTGCCGGTTTGCTGGCGGTGATGGCCGGCGCTTTCGGTGCCCACGGCTTGCGTAACCTGGTGAGCGAACGGGGCCTTGAAGTGTTCCAGACCGCGGTCAGCTATCAGATGTACCACGCCCTGATCCTCGTCGTGGCCAGCGTGATGCCGGTACTCGGCCTGCCCCGGAAACTCCTGGCCGTGGCCTGCGGCTTCTGGCTGGTGGGCATCCTGCTGTTCAGCGGCAGCCTGTACCTGCTGGTGCTGACAGGAACCCACTGGCTTGGGCCGGTTACTCCGGTAGGCGGGCTGTGTTTCATGGTGGGCTGGGCACTGTTGGCCATCGCAGCCCTGAAGAAATAACAAAGGTGATCACAACCATGCAGGTAAAGGTTAATGGCGAAGCCATGGAACTCCCGAGCGGAGCCACCATTGCCGCCTTGATTGAGCAACTCGCACTGGCCGGGAAACGCGTGGCGGTGGAAGTGAACGAAGACATCGTACCCCGCAGCCAGCACCCGGACTTTTCCCTCAGCGAAGGTGATCGTGTGGAAGTGGTACACGCCATCGGAGGCGGTTAATCCTCCTTGCTGCGAACGACCACTCCCGACTCTCATTTCGACAGAAATCAGGCAGGTTATGACAGACACACCAGAGATTCAGCTCCCCGAAGACAAACCCCTGGAAATTGCCGGCAAGGTGTACCAGTCCCGCTTGCTAGTAGGCACCGGCAAATACCACGACCTGATGGAAACCGGCCACGCCATTGAAGCCAGCGGTGCCGAGATTGTGACTGTAGCAGTACGCCGAACCAACATCGGCCAGAATCCGGACGAGCCCAACCTGCTGGACGTGGTTTCCCCGGATGCCTATACCATCCTGCCGAACACGGCCGGCTGCTACACCGCCAAAGACGCGGTACGCACCTGCAAACTGGCCCGGGAACTGCTCGATGGCCACGACCTGGTGAAGCTGGAAGTGCTGGGCGAACACAAGACCCTGTACCCCAACATGCCGGAAACCCTCGCAGCGGCCGAAGAGCTGATCAAAGACGGCTTCAAGGTAATGGTGTACTGCTCCGACGACCCGCTGCTGGCCATGCGCCTGGAAGAAATGGGCTGTGTTGCCATCATGCCCCTGGGCGCTCCCATCGGCTCCGGCCTGGGTATCCAGAACCGCTACAACATCCGGTTGATTGTCGAGAACGCGAAGGTGCCGGTGCTGGTGGATGCGGGCGTAGGCACCGCCTCAGACGCCACCATCGCCATGGAGCTGGGCTGCGACGGCGTACTGATGAACACCGCCATCGCCCAGGCCAAAGACCCGATCAAAATGGCCAACGCCATGCGCCTGGCCATCGAAGCCGGCCGCGAGGCCTACCTTGCTGGACGTATGCCGAAGAAGCTGTACGCCAGTGCGTCGTCGCCGATCGACGGCACCTTTTTCTGATTTAATAATTAGCCACGGAATCCGCGGAAAAACACGGAAGGGAAAGACGAAAAGCTTTTTTGCCACGAAATCCACTAAAAAACACGAACAAAGATTACTGATTAAAAACCAAAAGGTCTTTGACTTTTGTTTCGTGTTCTTTAGTGGATTTCGTGGCCAAACAGTCCTTATCTTTTCATTTTTCCGTGTCCTTTCGTGGATTCTGTGGCAAAAAAACAGAGCGCTGTAGTCCTGATATGACCACTCAAAAACCCAGCCGGCGGGACACCATCCTGCAGGCCCTTGTTGAATTGCTGCAAAAAGACCCCGGGGCCCGGATCACCACCGCTGGCCTGGCCAAAACCGTGGGTGTAACCGAAGCCGCCCTGTATCGGCACTTCCCCAGCAAACGCAAAATGTTCGAAGCCCTGATCGAGTTTGCCGAGGAAGCAGTTTTCTCCCGTTGCCAGGTGGTGTTGCAGGAGCAGGAAGACGTTCGTGTGCGTTTGCAGCAGCTGGTGCACCTGGTACTGGTGTTCGCCGAGCGCAACCCGGGCCTGTGTTGCGTGCTGACCGGCGATGCCCTGATGGGCGAAGACGAGTCGCTGCGCAAGCGCGCGTCCCAGTTTTTCGAGCGCCTGGAAACCCAGTTCCGCCAGGCCCTGAAAGAAGGCGAAATCCGCCAGGGCCTGCGGCCCCGCACCAGCGCAGCCCGGGGTGCCGATTTCGTAATGGTGTTCCTCGAAGGCCGCATCCAGCGCTTCGTACGCTCCTCATTCTCCCGCTTGCCCTCCACCGACTTCGACGAGGCGTGGGGCCTGGTTGCCGAGGCCGTCTGGGGCTGAGTTCTGGTACGCCTAGCCTGCAGGTTTCGGGGGCATAGTCTTGGTAGCCTGCGAGGTCGGGGGTGTTGTGGGTGGGGGTTGCCCTTCGCAGAAGCGCTCCTTCGGCACATCCATGTGGCGCTTGTCTTCGGCCATCCATGGCCTACGAAATTCTGCGAAGGGCAACCCCCACCCACAACGGTCTAACTCCGGCAGGAGGCCGATCCCAACTGCGCGAAGTCTGCGCTACGTCAGAAGTTTGCGTTCTCATAAAGCGAAGATGGTGTTTCCGGCGCGATTCCTGTGAAGTCAGAAAGGCGCTGGCTGGATACCCTTTCCCGAAATTTCGGAGGCCATGGATGGCCGGAGAGAAGCGCACATGGATGTGCTTGTAGCGGTTTCGGGAAAGGGTATCCAGCCAGCGCCCTACCGCCCAACCTGAAGGCTACCAAGACTATGCCCCCAAACTCGAAGGCTAGGCGCCCCCAACTCCCAAGCCCCGAAGCTCAGTCGTAACCAGACGCCGAACGGAGTATGGCGCGAACCGGCTCCCATATTGCCGGGGCGGAGATGAGGATGTCGCGCCCCCAGAGGTCGGCCGGGTAGTCATCGGGTACATCGCCGAAGTGGCCCACCGTGGCGCCGGCTTCCCAGGCGATCAGGCGGGCGGCGGCGAAGTCCCAGGGGCTGACGTTTTCGTAGTAAATGTCCAGGCGGCCACAGGCCACCCAGCAGATATCCAGTGCCGCCGAACCGATGCGGCGCAGGTCGCGGCATTGGTGGATCATCGCATCCAGCCGGCGTACCAGCGGTTCCAGGTTGTCCTTGGTGTAGGGGAAACCGGTGGCGAACAGGGATTGCCGCGGTTCCGTGGCGCCGCTGTAGCGGATCGGCTGGCCGTTCAGGGTGGCGCCTTCGCCCTTGGTGGCCCGGAAGGTTTCGCCGGGGAAAGGCGCGTGTACCACACCCACCTGCACCTGCCCGCGCTCCGCATAGGCAATGGAGACCGCTACCTGGGGGTGGCCGTAAGCGTAGTTTACCGTGCCGTCGATGGGATCGATGACCCAAAGCGGGGTGTCCAGGGACTCGGCCTGCGACAGGTCCGGCATGGTTTCTTCAGACAGGATACGATGATCCGGGAAGCGCTCGCGGATGGCGTTGGTGATGAACTCATCGGCCATCACATCGGCATGGGTGACCAGTTCGGTCTGGTGTTTGTAGTCGGTGCGAAGGGTGTTCTGGTCGCGCTCGTGGCGGATCAGTTCGCCGGCTTCAACAGCCAGGGCTTCGGCAAAATCGGTGATTTCGCGCAGAGAAACAGAGTCAGACATGGCACCCCCGGTCAGAAAACATGAGGGTGCCAGTCTAGCACGACAGAATCAGAGGCTGTTCAGCCACTTCTCCATCTTGTCCATGGCCAGTACCAGGCGCGGGCCGGCTTCCTGGACGAAGTCCTCCCCCAGCTCCTGGTCTGCATAGCTTCCGCCGGCCAGTTCCAGTGCCTGGGTGCCGTCGAAATCCACGAACGCCAGGCGTGCGCCCATGTGGTCGGGCACAAAGCCGAAATCACTGGAGGGCAGGATGGCCACGCCGGTGTCTTCCAGCAGGGCGGTGCAGAAGGCCTGGGAGGTTTTGATGTCCTTGCGGGCCAGCTTTTCACTGAAGGCGGAGAAGTCCGGGAACAGGTAGAAAGCTCCCTCGGGCTTACGAACCACGGCGCCCATGGCGCTCAGGCGGGAGTACATGTACTCGCCCACCACTTTCAGCACCCGGCGGGACTGTTTCAGGTACTCGTCGATGTCTTCACCGCCTTCGAATGCCGTGATTGCCGCATGCTGGATGGGCGCACTGGTGGAGGTGAAGGTCTCGCTGGCAATGATCGCCATGGCGTCCTGCAACGGGCGCAGTTCCGGCGGGAAGATGAAGGTGCCCAGACGCCAGCCACCGGCGCCCAGCCACTTGCTCATGCCGGTGCTAATGATGGTGCCTTCCGGGTAGTAGCGCGCAATGGACTTGTGCCGGCCCTCGAAGTGCACTTCACCGTAGATTTCATCCGACAACAGGATCAGGTTGTACTTGCGGGCCACGTTGGCGATGGCCAGCAACTGGTCATCGGTGTAGGTGCAGCCGGTGGGATTGGACGGGTAGTTCAGGATCAGGATGCGCGGGCGAGATGGATCGTCCCGGCAGATGATGTCCAGTTCTTCCGCCGTCAGCTGCCAGTTGTTTTCTGCGTGGGTGGGCAGCCAGTGCACCGAACGGCCAATGATGCGGGCCTGGGGGGCGTAGGACACCCAGCTCGGGCGCGGAATCAGCAGGTCGCCGTAGTAGGCCAGCTGCAGGATGAACAGCAGTTCCTTGGAGCCCGGGCCGATCAGTACGTCTTCCCAGGTGCAGCGCATACGCTCGGCCCGGTTGATGTAGCCGGCAATGGCCTGGCGCAGGCCTTTCAGCCCCTTCACTGGCAGGTAGTCTTTCTCGTGGGCGTGTTCTTTGAGGGCATTAACCACACGTTCCGGTACCGGGAACGGAGACTGGCCCAGTCCCAGCTTGATAATGTCCTTACCTTCCGATCGCAGCTGGTTGCTGAGTTCGTTGATACGCAGGGTAGAGGAGGGCTGGATGCCCCGAACGTTCAGGTTGATGGCGAAGCGGTGGTCGTTTTTGATGTCCATTGTCCCGGTCTGTTGGTTGGTGGTGACAATGGCAGTATAGGAAAATTATCGCGCCCTGATCCACACTTCCACCCGGCCGTTTCTCTGGTTACCGCTGCCACCGACAGGCATGTATTGTCCGTAACCAGTGTAGGCCACCCGGGGCAGTCCTGTCTGGTGCAGGGCCTTGCGAACGGACAGCGCGCGCAGTTCGGAAATCATCTGGGCCCGCAGTTCGTGGCTCTGGGCGTCGGCAAAGCCGATCAGCAACAGGTCGTCCGCGGAGCGGCCGTGCTGTTCCAGGTAATCGATCACCCGCAGCAGGTCACGCTGGGCTTTGTTATCCAGCTTGGTGCGGCCTTCCGAGAACCGGAAATTCACCGTCAGGCGCTGATACTCGGCGGTCAGGCGTTTGAAGGTGTCCGGCACCGAGCTATCAAGCTCCGGCTTTACCGCAATCGGGTTCTGGGAAATAAAGCCGGATTCGGCCACCAGCGCCTGCCCTTCATTGCCGAGGGCGAATTCAATCAGTCCGCGGGCGAATTCCGGGGTCTGGTTGCCCATGGTGTACATGAACAGCCGGCGTGACAGCGGGTAGTCTTCGCTGGCCACGGTGAGCTGGTTCGGTTTCAGGGCCGGGGCATTGCCGTCGGAAATGGCCAGCAGCTTGCTGTTGCGCACCGAGGCCAGGCCCGAGAAGCCGATGCCGCCCGGGTCCCGGGACACATCGTCGGAAAGCTGGTCGTTGGATTCATAGCGCAGGGCGCTGCTGTCCAGCGTGTAGGTTTTGCCGAGGACCAGGGATTTAAAGGTATCCCAGGTGCCGGAACGGTCGTCCCGGGCGTACAGGCTGATGGCGCGGTCCGGGCCGCCAAGTTCTGACCAGTTGCGGATTTCGCCGGCAAAGATCTGCCCCAGCGTTTGTATGCTCATCTTGCTGACGGGGTTGGACGGGTGCACGAGGATGGCCAGGCCATCGATGGCAATTACGTGCTCGCTTTCCAGTGCGGTCAGGTCGGCCTGTGCACTGACCTGCTGCGCTTCCTCCGGTTTCACCGGCCGCGAGGACGCCCAGATGCCGGCCTGGCCGCTGGCCAGGGTGCGAAAACCGGTGCTGGAACCGTGGGCAGCTACCAGCACGCTCACGGTGCCGCCTTCGCTGGCAATGCTCAGAATCTTTTCGTTTTCCACGCCGGTGGAGTCGGCCTTAACCGCGCCGCTACCGATTTGTTCCAGGTGGCCGGTCACCAGCATGGGGGCCAGGGTGGCACCTACGGTGTTGGAGCCGTGAATTTCCAGGTTATGGGCCAGGGTGGAAGACAGGGGAAGGGCAGTCAACAGCGCCAGTGCGCCGGCTTTGAAAGCTGCAGAAACGGAATAAGACATCGCCAGAAAACCTATTCAGGACAAGAAGTTGTGCTGGCGCAAGGATGCTACATAAATATGACAGTTATGTTTCAGGTCGGCCGGGCAAGGCCTGGATTCGGAATTTTCAGGTAGCGAATTGTAAGCAGTCTTCGGTCAGAACCGGTGTGGGTCCAGCTCCATGTGTACGATTTTGCGGCCGAGCATGATCACCCGGCCGGTATAGCGTTCCTCGCCGGTGGTGGCGAAGTCGAACAGGAACCGGCGCCACACCCTCAGGCTGCCTTGCGGGTCCCGCTTGAACCACAGGCCCCGCAGGTACACGGCATCGTCGAGCAGAAGCACGTCCATGCTTTTGCAATAACGGTGAGCGGCTTGCAGTACCGAGTCTTTGATGGCCTTGGCCTGCCACCAGTACCAGACCAGAAAGCCGGCAACGAAAAGCCAGAAAAGGGTTCCGAGGGTCAAGGGTGTGTCCTGTTATGTTGCCTGTGTGAGAGTTTGATAAGCATCAATAAATCCCTATTAACCACAAAGAATGCAGGGGTTTTGCAAGATCTGGCTAGGGATTTGTGGGAATGTTGCTTACAACAGCAGTCTCACCTTTTACCTGTCTGAGTAGTATGCAGAACTTTATCGTCAATTCCGAGCTGGAATCTTACCTTCGCCTGAACCGCGCCGCCTGCGGGGAGTGGACGCTGGCCCTGCAGGATTTGCTGGGCTGCACCGGGCTGGTTTGTGATTTGTCCCGGCCGAAAGCCGAAGCCGGCTCGTTGTCGGCGCTGGAAGTCGGAGCGGGCATGGTTGCCGCTTTGTCGGTCAGCCAGAACCTCACCCTGAAACACTGTTGCCTGGATTCGCCCTTGCTGGTGTTCCGGGTTCAGGGGCGGTGTGAGGTTGTGTCTGCCGGTAAGGCAGCGACCACGGTCTTTCCGTTTCAGGTAATTCCGCCTGCTCAAACCTTCAGCCTGAGGGTGGCGGCAGACAGCCGTGTGCTCCTGCTCCGGCTGGCAGACCAGCCCGATGCGCCGCATACAGGCCCGGCCATTGGTGATGCGATCACCCGTTGTATCCACGGGTTCCTGTTCCAGGTCGGATTTCTGCAAGACCACGATCACGGATGCCGGGCGGCGGAAACCCTGTTGCAGGAGATCAACGGGATACTTTGCGGAAACACCGCTGCTGCCTCGGCAACGACAGCCATTCCGGAGCCCGACCGCCGGTTACTCAAGGCCATCAGCAAGATACGGACAGAGCCGGACTGGCCCTTTGACCTGCAGGAGTTATCCAGCCACGCCGGAGTGAGCGAGCGTAATCTCTACTACCTGATGAAACGGCAGACCGGCATGACACCCTACCGCTATTATCAGCGCTGCCGGCTGATTCGCGTGCGCCGGCGGCTGGTGGATTGCCAGTGCGCAGTGCCCCATATCTCCCGCTACGCAGGTGATGAAGGTTTCAGCCACTTTGGCCGTTTCGCGGCGCTCTACCGGGAACACTTCGGAGAGCTGCCCAGCGAAACGGTTCAGTGGCGCCGGCGTTTGCAGGCTCAGGAGCTGCTGGCGCCGGCACTTTCCTGATCTTCGTACTCATCAGCAGCGGAGCCGTGATGGTCACGGGCCAGCAGGATGTAGAACGCCGGCAGCACGAATACGGTGAACAGGGTGCCAATGCCCAGGCCGGCACTGATGGTCAGGCCGATGGCAAACCGGCTTTCGGCGCCGGGGCCCACCGCGATCAGCAGCGGCACCATGGCGAAGATCAGTGCCAGTGAGGTCATGATGATCGGCCGCAGGCGAATAGCTGCTGCCTCAATCACCGCTTCTACTTTGTTCAGGCCTTGCTCTTTCTGCAGCTGGTTGGCGAACTCCACAATCAAGATGCCGTTCTTCGACACCACACCAATCAGGGTGATCAGGCCCACCTGGGTGTAGATGTTCATGCTGGCGAAGCCCAGCACGATGAACGCCATGGCGCCGGCAACGGACATGGGCACCGAAACCAGGATGATGATCGGATCGCGCCAGCTTTCGAACTGCGCCGCCAGTACCAGGTAAATCACCAGCAAGGACAGGAAGAAGGTCACCACCAGGGCGCTGCCCTGGGTCGCCAGCTGCCGTGATTCGCCGGTGTAGTCGAAGCTGAAGCCCTGCGGGAACATTTCGCCTGCGGTCTGCTCCATGAATTCCATGGCGGTACCGGCGGCCACGCCGGGCATGACTACCCCTTCGAGCGTGAGCGAGTTCAGCTGGTTGAACTGGGTGCGGTTGGATGGTTCCACTTCCTCGGTAAAGCTGACCACACTGGACAGCGGCACCAGCTCGCCGTTGCCGGCGCGGATGTAGTAGTCATCCAGTGCTTCACGGCTGGCGCGGAACTGGTCGTCCACCTGCGGAATCACCTGGTAGGAGCGGCCTTCCATGTTGAAGCGGTTGATATAACCACCACTGAGCATGCTGGCCAGCGACTGGCCGACATCCTGCATCGACAGGCCCAGGTCTGCCACCCGGTCACGGTCCACATTAATGCGGGTGCTCGGTTTGTCGAAGTTGATGGATTTCTTCAGGAACATGAAGTTGCCGCTCTGCATGGCCTTGCCCAGCAGTTCATCGGCCACCTGGTCCAGCTGCTCGTAGCTGCCGCCGGTGGTGATCACGAACTGGAACGGCAGGCCACCGCCGGAACCCGGCAGGGCCGGCAGCGGGAACACCGCGGTTTGCAGGCCGGTGACATTCTTCAGCTCGGCATCCAGCAGCGGCTGGGCCTCGAACTGGCTGATTTCCCGCTCGCTCCAGGGCGACATCTTGAAGCCGCCAAACACGGCGTTCGGGCTGGTGACACCCAGGATCATGAAGTCTTCGTTGTAGCCGGGCACGGTGGCCATGCGGTCCTGCACTTCCTGGCCGTGCTCATAGAGGTAGTCCAGTGTGGACGTTTCCGGCCCCAGGCCCTGATAGAACAGGATGCCCTGGTCTTCGGTGGGGGCCAGCTCGTTCTGGCTCATCATCACCATGAAGTAAATCGAGCCCAGCACCACCACGGCGAAGAACACCACCACAGACTTGGTTTGCATCAGCGAGGTCAGTGCTGCTTTGTACAGGTTGGCCAGGCCGTTGAAGGTTTTCTCCACCAGTTGCTCGAACTTGCCCGGGTTGCCGTGGGGCTTGAGTACCTTGCCGGACAGCATGGGTGAAAGGGTCAAGGCCACGATGCCGGAGATGACCACGGTGCCGGCCAGGGTGAAGGCAAACTCGGTAAACAGCGAGCCCACCAGGCCACCCATAAAGCCGATGGGGGCGTACACCGCCACCAGGGTGGTGGTCATGGCGATGATAGGGGTGGCCATTTCCCGGGCGCCGTTAATGGCGGCCTCGAACCGGGATTCGCCCTGCTCGATATGCCGGTGCACGTTCTCCACCATGATGATGGCATCATCCACCACCAGGCCGATGGCCAGCACCATGGATAACAGGGTCAGCAGGTTCAGGGAGAAGCCGAACATCAGCATGACAAAGGCACCGCCGATCAGCGACAGCGGTACAGCAACAGAGGGCACCACAGAGGCTCTTACCGAACCCAGGCACAGGAACACCACCACCAGTACGATGAGCATGGCTTCGATCAGGGTACGGATAACCTCGTTGATGGAGTCTTCGATAAAGTCCGAGGCATCGTAGGCCAGGCGCACATTCAGGCCGCTGGGCAGCTGGCTTTCGATGTCGGGCAATTCGTCTTTCACCAGGCCGGCTACGGTCAGCGGGTTGGCGCCCGGTGCCATTTCGATCGCCACATAGGTGGCCGGCTGGCCTTTGTAGAGGGCGAGCTGGTCGTAGTTCTGGGAGCCCAGCTCAACCCGGGCGATGTCCTGCAGGCGAATCAGGGTGCCGCCGGACTGTTTTACCACCAGGTTGCGGAAGGCTTCCGGGTCTGCGATGTCGGTATCACTGGTCAGGCTCACTTCGGTGTACTTGCCACGGGTCTTGCCCACAGCGGCCTGGTAGTTGTTGGCGCGCAGCCTGGAGGCTACTTCTACCGGCGTCATATCGACTGCAGCCAGTCGCTCAGGGTCCAGCCATACCCGCAAGGCGAAGGTACGGCCCAGCAGCTGGGCCTTACCCACGCCAGACAGTGCCTGCAGCTTCGGCTGAACAACACGGGTCAGGTAATCGGTAATCTGGGGTACATCCAGCTCGGTGCTGTAGAAGGCGATGTACATCAATGCGGTGTCGTCACCGGTGGTGGAGGTGATCACCGGGTCTTCGGCTTCTGCCGGCAGCACGTTGCGCTGGCTGGCCACCTTGGCCTGGATTTCCGCCAGGGCATCGTTGGCGTCGTAGTTCAGCACCATCTTGGCCTGAATGGTGGACACACTCTGGGAGCTGGTGGAGGTCAGGTAATCAATGCCGCTGGCTTCGGCAATGGCCTGTTGCAGCGGCGTGGTGATAAAGCCCTTGATCAGGTCCGAACTGGCACCGGGGTAGGCGGTGGTTACCGTCACCGTGGTGCTTTCCAGCTTCGGGTACTGGCGGATTTCCATTTCCATGGCGGCCCGGGCACCGAGCAGCAGGATCAGCAGGCTGACCACCGTGGCCAGGACTGGCCGGTGGACAAATATATCGGTGAATTTCATTACTCAGACGCCTCCTGGCCGGATTCGTCCTGAATCTCAACCCGCTGGCCCGCCCGCAGCCTGAGCAGGCCCTTGGCAACCACGGTTTCACCGGATTCGAGGCCGGACGTTACGGAGGCCCTGCCCTCACGGACTTCGCCGGTGGTGACGCTGCGGCGGCTGACCACCAGCTGGCCTTCATCGTTTTCTTCCACTACGAACACGAAGTTGCCGTAAGTGTTATAGGAAATAGCCTCGCGGGGCAGGGTGACCACTTCGTTATCCCGGGGCTGGCCGGTCTGGACAGTGGCAAACATACCCGGGCGCAGAAGGTTGTCTTCGTTGTTCAGGATGGCGCGCATGCGCACGGTGCGGGTTTCCGGGTTCACCGAGGTGTTAATGGCGCTGACGTCACCCTCAAAGGTGCGGTCAGGCACTGCGGCTACAGTGACAGACACCGGATAGCCCTGATCGACATCCGGCAGGTATTTCTCGGACAGGGTGTAGTCCACGTAGATCGGGTGCAGCATGTTGATCTCGACGATCGGGGTGCCGGTGCCAATGTACTGGCCCTGGTCCACCATCCGGATACCCAGCTTGCCGTCAAACGGGGCCTTGATCACCTTCTTGTTCAGCTGGGCCTCGGCCTCGTTCACCCGCGCTCGGGCGGCATCGTAGTTGGCCTTGGCTTCGTCGTACTGGGACTGGGACACGGCGCGCCGCGGCAGCAGGTCGGAAATCCGCTTGAACTCCTGCTGCGCCAGTTGAGCCTCGGCCCGACGGGTGCGCAGGGCGGCTTCGTCGATAGCGGCATCCAGGCGAACCAGGACGTCTCCCTGTTTAACGGTGTCGCCGGATTCAAAGCTGATGCTTTGAATCACTCCCGGCACCTCGTTGGCCACCTCAATACCGTTAATGGCTTCTACGCTGCCCACGGCCTTGATGGCCGGTTGCCAGTTTTCGGTGGTTGCCTCGGTCACGGAAATGATCGCCGGCGGCTGTGGCTGTGACAGCATTTCCTTCATCTGGCCAAACTGCATGAATTTGTAGCCGAAGATGCCGCCAAGGACGATACCAAGGAAAATGATGACGATGACAAAACGGGATGCGGTGCGCATAGATTTGTTCCTGGGAAAAAAGTTCTTGAGA
Organism: Marinobacter sp. P4B1; assembly: GCF_001447135.1. Taxonomy (NCBI): domain Bacteria; kingdom Pseudomonadati; phylum Pseudomonadota; class Gammaproteobacteria; order Pseudomonadales; family Marinobacteraceae; genus Marinobacter; species Marinobacter sp. P4B1. Next base: position 502,119 of record NZ_LLXM01000015.1, on the reverse strand, counting down.
CTGATTATGTCGCCGGGACGGGAAGGCTGACAGCTTTCCTTGCGCATCAGATGACAGCGACCAGACGCTTGCTGCTCACTCGGGCGTCAGCTCAGCGTTAACCAATAGGATGCTACAAAAAGCACTTGAGTTTGTCATCCGTTTGCAGAAAAAACGCAGTATATATACTGCTACGTTTTACGTGTGAATGACGGGGGTGGATCTGCTCTCCGCGGTAATCTGTTATGCTCCGGTGACGATACAAGCGGGTGAGGATTTGGAATGCAGTTGATTCTCGGCCTGGCCCTGGCGGCCGCCGTGTTTGTCATCCTGAAAAAATGGGGTGCGCTGTCGCCGGAAGGCCAGAAAGCGGCCATCTGGAAAGTGGTGCTGGTGGCTGGCGGTGCCCTGTTGCTGTTTATGGTGCTGACCGGCCGGGTGCACGTGATCACTGCCGGCATTGCGGCCCTGATTCCGCTGCTGAGAAAACTGCCGGCGCTGATGCGTTACGCGCCGATGTTCCGTAAGGCCATGGGGGATTCATCCGGGCCGGAATCGGCCGGACAGGCCGGTACGGGTGGCCAGCGGGCACCGGTTGCCGGCGCCATGACCGAGCGGGAAGCCTGCGATATTCTGGGGGTGACGCCGGGTTGCACCCGTGAAGAGGTGGTGGCTGCCCACCGCAAGCTGATGCAGAAGGTGCATCCGGATCGCGGTGGTAACGATTACCTGGCCGCCAAGCTCAACGAAGCCCGGGACCTGCTGATCGGCAAACGCGGCGCCTGATCAGGGCAGGATATCCACTTTCACATCGATGGCCAGCTGTTCCGCCAGGCTGCTGTTGCGCTGATAGACCAGGCCGCCCTGCTGGCGGCTTTCCGATGTGCTGACCCCGCCCAGAGACACCCATTGCCCGGGTTCCACACGGCGGATGGTCACCAGCGCCTCGGTTTCATAACCGGGCAGTGCTGCCGGGTCTTCCTCGAACGATACAATATTCAGCTCCACTGCCTGGTCGGAAATCGACTGGGGGCTGACCACAAACCCGCTGCGGGTTTCCACCTGTTCCAGGATCACCGCCGGGTTGCGGCCACCCTGAACGGCGAAGGGCAGGGTGCGCACGCTGCCGGAGGTAATGTGGGCAGATTGCCCGTCCTGAACCACCAGGTGGCGCTGGGAGCTTGAGTTGCTGGAACGGCTGCTTTGCTCGACTCCGGCGGATACCCGGTTGCGGTTTACGCTGACACCAGCACCGGAACCCGAGCTGTCTGAACTCTGCTGGTAGCGCACGGTAATGCGCATCTGTACCGGAGGTACATCCAGCGAGCCGACCAGGGTGCCGATTTCATCCAGCAACACAGGCTCTCCCCTTACAACCAGTTGTGTTCCACGGGCCGTTACTGACACCGGAGCTTGCTGGTACAGGGTGCGTACCTGCTGCGCCAGGTCTTCGGCGGTGCGGTTCTGCAGCTGGTAAATGCGGGTTTCCTGTTCTGCCCGGGCCGCCGCCGGAGCCGCCAGGCCAAGTATCAGAACGGCCAGCAGGGCCAGAGTGGAAAACCGGGCGAAAGGATTGTGCATCTGGGCCTCCGAAGCCACGTTAACGACACCCACCGGAAAATAATCCGGATTGCGGGTTGCCAATCTGAAAACCGCGGGTATATAGTGAAAAGCATGAAGACTCTACACGCAGCCTGTCAATTGAACGTTCTGAAAGCTTTCGGTGAAAAACAGAAGGCCGCAGGTTCTGCTGTGTATTTTTGGTGGTTTGGTTATGGCTTTTATTTTAGCCAGAGCCCGGGCCGCCCGTAAGATCTTCATCGACCGAACACAACGAGGAAGGCAGCCCGGCAAGCAACCCAGGCTGCCACCGGACTCCGAAAAGCCCCGACTGGTAGCCCAGCCGGGGCTTTTTTGATTCTGACACAGGGAAACGGGAACACAGACATGAACATGCCGCTGAAATCTGAAACACTGGACGCGCAATCCTCAAGCGCCTGCCAGCACCGCCAGGAAGCCAGGTTGCCTACCGCCGCCGAGTTGCGCCAGCAGTTTCCTGCCGATGAGCAACTGGTTCGGGCCATTGCCGGTTACCGTGAACAGATCCGCGCTGTACTGCTCGGTCAGGACGACCGCACCCTGATTGTTATGGGGCCCTGCTCCATTCACGACGAACAGGCTGCCCTGGACTACGCCACCCGCCTGAAAGCACTGTCAGACGACGTCAGTGACCGGTTCCTGATTGTGATGCGCGCCTACCTGGAAAAGCCCCGCACCACCGTGGGCTGGAAAGGTCTGCTGTACGATCCGGAACGCACCGGCCAGGGCGACCTGAAGCAGGGCCTGGAGCGTTCCCGCAAGTTGTTGCTGGCGTTATCCGAACTTGGCCTGCCGCTGGCCACCGAAGCCCTGAGCCCGTTCATGATGGATTACCTGGGGGACCTGGTGAGCTGGACCGCCATTGGCGCCCGCACCACCGAATCCCAGATCCACCGGGAAATGGTCAGCGGCCTGCCCATGCCCACCGGGTTCAAAAATGGCACCGACGGCGGTATTACCGTGGCCAGCCATGCCATGAAGTCTGCCTCGTACCCTCACCACCACATGGGCATTTCCCACAGTGGCTCACCGGTGATGATTTCCACCGCTGGCAATCCGGACACCCACCTGGTGCTGCGCGGCGGCCGGGGCGTGACCAACTACGATGAGCTGAGCATCGCCAAGGCAGTGGCAGAGCTGGAAAAAGCCGGCGTATCAACGGCCGTGATGGTGGACTGCAGCCACGACAACGCCTGCAAACAGGCCGAGCGGCAAGTGGACATTGCCCGGGATGTGATGGCCCAGAAGCGCAATGGCAACCGGCACATCAAGGGCCTGATGCTGGAAAGCTTCCTGGAATTCGGTCGCCAGGATGATGGTAAAGAGCTGGTCTACGGCTGCTCGATTACCGATCCGTGCCTGGGCTGGGAACAGACGGAGGCTCTGATCCGCTCACTGTAGACAACAACAGCTGCCCGGCCAGCAGCACCAGGATGCCCCCCATGGCCCGATCAAGCCAGTGTCCGAACCGGTTGAAACCCCGGCGGACACGGGGGTGGGTAAAGAACACCGCCACCATGGCAAACCACAGGCCCGTGGCCAGTGCCATGTACAGGCCATAGCCTGCCTGCAGCAGAATGGGTGTGCCCGGGTTGATCACCACCGAGAACAGGGACACAAAGAACAGCGTTGCCTTGGGGTTCAGGGCGTTGGTCAGAAACCCGAGCCGGAAGGCTGCCATTCCTGTCTGTTGGGTCTTTTCAGCCGCATCCACATGCACTCCGCCCGGCCTGGCCCGCAGACAGTGCCAGGCGATGTACAGCAGATAAACCGCGCCAACCACTTTCAACACGGTGAACAGCATCACCGATTGCTGGATGATCAGTCCGATACCTAGCAGCGAATAGCCCACGTGCAGCAGAATACCCAGCCCGATACCCGCAGCCGACAGCAACGCGTTGCGCCGGTTCTGGGTCAGGGCCTGGCGCAGCATCACCGCAAAGTCCGGCCCGGGGCTCGCTACCGCCAACAGGTGCACCAGGGCCACCGTAAGAAATTCCAGCCAGTAATTCTGCACCTGTTTGCTCCTGTTAACGTAGTGACCTGTTGAGCTTTATGGTTGTAAACCGATGAAGGTGATGGCCGGCAAGCATAGAAGGATTTTTTTCCGGTTTCACCTGTCAGGATTCCGTAAGCTTTCTATACTTATAACTTAACCTGCAGAAAAGACGGGAATTTCCGGTTTTCAGAGGAGGCCAGATGAACAAGCGTGACGTGGATGTAGCGATCATCGGCGCCGGCACTGCCGGCATGGTGGCTTACCAGCGGGTGGCAAAGAAAACCGACCGTGTGGTGCTGATTGAGGGTGAGCAGTACGGCACAACCTGTGCCCGGGTGGGCTGCATGCCCAGCAAATTGCTGATTGCCGCCGCCGAGCGGGCCCACGACCTGAAATCCGCCGGTGACTTCGGTGTGCTGGCTGGCGATGTCCGCATTGATGGCCGGCTGGTAATGCAGCGGGTACGTGCCGAGCGGGACAAGTTTGTGGCGCCAGTGGTCCGCTCCATGGAGAAACTGCCGGAAGAACATCGCCTGATGGGCCATGCCCGCTTTCTGGATGCCCACCGGCTGGAAGTCGGCGACCATACCGAAGTCCGTGCCGATCGCATCATCATCGCCACCGGCTCCCGCCCCAACATACCGGGTATCTTCAAGGAAGCCCGGGACCGGCTGGTTGTGAATGACGACATCTTCGACTGGCAGGACCTTCCAGACTCTGTCGCGGTCTTCGGCCCCGGGGTCATCGGCCTGGAGCTGGGGCAGGCATTAAGCCGGCTGGGGGTTAAGGTGCACCTGTTCGGCGTCAGCGGCGGCATCGGCGGCCTGCGGGATGAGAAAGTCCGTGATTATGCCCTGAAAACCTTCAGCGAAGAGTTCGCTTTAAACCCGAAAACCGAAACCCGCCGGGTAGAGCGTACAGACGGTGGTGTGCAGATTACCTGGCTGGAAGACGGCAAAGAGCACCAGGAAACCTTCGACTATCTTCTGGCGGCCACCGGGCGCCGGCCGAATATCGATAACCTGGACATCCAGAACGCCGGCATCGAGCTGGACGACCAGGGCATGCCGGAGTTTGACCCTTACACCCTGCGCTGTGGCGACAGCCATATTTTTATCGTCGGGGATGTGAATAACCACCGGCCGTTGCTGCATGAGGCCGCAGATGAAGGCCGCATCGCCGGAGACAACGCGGCGGCATATCCGGAGGTACAGACCGGATTGCGCAAAACCCCGCTGGCGGTTGTGTTCAGCGATCCGCAGATTGCCTCGGTGGGCCTGACCATTCACCAGGTGGATGAAAAGTGCCGGGGCTGCTTTGCCGTCGGTGAAGTGAGTTTCGAGAACCAGGGCCGCAGCAAGGTAATCGGCAAGAACCGGGGCTTGCTGCGGGTGTATGGCGAGCATGGCAGCGGATTGTTTATGGGCGCGGAAATGTTCGGCCCTGCGGCCGAGCATATTGCCCACCTGCTGGCCTGGTGCGCCCAGAAGCGGATGACCGTGAGCGAGATGCTGGAAATGCCGTTTTACCATCCGGTGATTGAGGAGGGCTTGCGATCAGCCCTGAAAGACCTGAACAGAAACCTGAAGCTGGGCCCGGAGCCCGCGGAAGGCTGCATGGACTGCGGTCCGGGCGTTTAACACGGGCCGCTGGCGGAGCTGACCTGTGTCAGTTCACTATGACGTGTGATGTTGCAAGCTTACCGGTGCGGCGGCAGCGTCCCTTGCATTTTGCTGGTGCCGTGCCCATATCTTCTCATGGAAGAAGTAGGCCACGGTGTTGATGGCCGGTTCCACCATGGCAATCAGGCTGCCGATCAGGATGTCACCGGTCAGCAGATAGGCCACTGTGAAGGCCACGGTAAAGTGGGTGATGGCGAAGGTAATCGTTTTCAAAACCGACTGATCACCTTTCGTGCTGTGCTCGTGGACAAACAGTTTCAGTGTGCTCATGATCAACTCCGCGTTTATCAGGTCTATGATTCAATTTAAGGACAAACGAGAATTATTTTCAAATAGATCATGCGATATCCTGCGATAGGTTCGAGCTATAAGGTTTCAGGCTATCGAATAAGCTTTTACTATTAATGACATTAAGTAATGGAACTGGGCTCAGGGCCCGGAACTGACTTAGAGTAGTAACCAGAGACAACCCGACGACGAATCAGGAGGTTCAAATGGGTAAGAACTTTATTGGTCTGGATACCGAAAAAACCGCCGCACTGGCTAGCTCACTGAATGATCTGCTGGCCAACTACCAGATCTTTTACATGAACGTGCGTGGTTACCACTGGAACATCAAGGGTGAGAACTTCTTCCTGCTGCACGAGAAATTCGAAGAGCTGTACAACGACCTTCTGCTGAAAGTGGATGAAATTGCCGAGCGTGTACTGACCCTGGGCCACCGCCCGGCTCACGCGTTCAGCACCTACATCGAAACCGCCGAAGTACCGGAGCGCAAAGACGTATCCAACGGTAAAGAAGCGGTTGAGAACATTGTTGAAAGCTTCGGCAAGCTGATCGCCAAGCAGCGCGAACTGCTGGAACTGGCCGGTGAAGCCGGTGATGAAGGCACCTCCGCCCTGATGAGTGATTACATCTCCGGGCAGGAGAAAGACGTGTGGATGTACCGGAGCTACCTCGGCCAGTAAGCCAGGCAGAACGGTAACCTGAAATGGCGGCTCCCCGGAGCCGCCATTTTTGTATGTGCGTCATCGACTTGTCTTTTTTCTGACGCGGTTTTGTCATCTGTTTGCCATAGCTTGGGTCGTCATTTACACACCGACGACACAACCCGAGGTAAACATGATTTTCCAGCGAACCCTTCTGACCTCCGCCATTCTGGCCGCCACCGTTGGCCTTGCTGCCTGCGCTACCGGCAGCGGTTCTGACACCCAGCCCAAGGCTTCCTTGCCGGGTCTGATCGAACTCAATGTACTGGGAAGCTACAAGGCTCCGGGCAATGTGTTCGATGAAAGCGCCGCCGAAATCGTCGCTCATGATGCTGCCAACCAGCGCCTGTTTGTGGTGAATGCCAATGCGGCCACCGTGGACGTACTGGATATTCGTAACCCGTCTGCACCGGTGCTGGTTAACACCATCGACGCCAGCCGAGAAGGCGCCTCCGCTAACAGTGTGGCGGTGTATGGTGACCTGGTCGCCGTCGCCATCGAAGCCGAGGTGAAGCAGGACAACGGCAAGGTGGTGTTCTACAACGCATCTGACCTGTCCAAGGCCGGTGAAGTGACCGTGGGCGCCTTGCCAGACATGGTGACTTTCACCCGCGATGGTCAAAAAGTGCTGGTTGCTAACGAAGGCGAACCGAACGGTGACTACACCCGAGACCCCGAAGGTTCCGTAAGCGTGATCGACCTGGCTAACGGTGTGGACAAAGCAACAGTGAAAACCGCCGACTTCCGCGCCTTCAACGGCCGCGAGCAGGCCCTGCGCGAAGCCGGTATCCGGATCTTTGGTCCGGGTGCTTCTGCCGCCCAGGATTTCGAGCCGGAGTACATTGCGGTTTCGGTTGATAACACCCGTGCCTGGGTAGCCCTGCAGGAAAACAACGCCGTCGCGGTGCTGGACATTGAAAACGCACGCATTCTGGACGTGCTGCCGCTGGGCTTCAAAGACCACCGCATGCTGGGTAACGAGCTGGATGCCAGCAACAAGGATGGCGGCATCAACCTGCGCAACTGGCCCATCAAGGGCATGTACCTGCCGGATGCCATGGCCAGCTATGGCTACAACGGCAAGACCTACTACATCACCGCCAACGAGGGCGACTCCCGGGATTACGATGGCTTCAGTGAAGAATACCGGGTTAAAGACCTTCAGCTGAGCGAGGCTTTCGGCACCGAGGCCCAGCGCAAGGAACTGCAGGACAGCGCCAACCTGGGCCGTCTGAAAGTGACCGGCACCCTGGGCATGGCTAATGATTGCGATCCGTCCAGCAGTGCCACTGATGTAGAGAAAGACTGTGTGTTCGGTGAACTCTACAGCTACGGCGCCCGTTCTTTCTCTATCTGGAACGAGCAGGGCCAGCGGGTGTTCGATTCCGGCAATGATTTCGAGCGCATCACCGGCAACCTGATCCCTCACGGCTTTAACGCCAGTAACGATGAAAACGGAGCCGACGACCGTTCAGACGACAAAGGCCCGGAGCCGGAAGCGGTCACCATTGGCGAGATCAACGGCCAGAACTACGCCTTTATCGGCCTGGAACGGGTGGGTGGCATCATGGTGTACAACGTGACCAACCCCCAGAACCCGCAGTTTGTGCAGTACCTGAACAACCGGGATTTCTCTGCCGACAAGGCGGCGGTAGAAGCTGGTAAGGCCGGTGACCTGGGCCCGGAAGGCCTGGCCTTTATCCGCGCCGAAGACAGCCCTAACGGCCAGCCGATCCTGGCCGTGGGTAACGAGGTGAGCGGCACCACCACGTTCTATGGCATTGACGTGGTGGGCGACTCAGCCAACTGATCCTGAAGCCTTTATTGCCCATCAAAACCGCGCCTTCGGGTGCGGTTTTGTTTTTTCGGATACTGAGTCTTAAAAACCGACTTTCCATAACACTTTGTAATAACTCTGTCACAACCCCCCTCCATAGTGTCGTCTCAGTTGAGTTAACACCTTAGTCATCGGATTCAGAACGTGACGAGATTTACCCGCATTACCAGTTTGATGATGGCCCTGATGCCGCTGCCGGTTTTGGCCGAGGTACAGCTGACTCTCGGGCCCTGCGTGAACGTTCAGGCGGTTCAGGGCAGTGAACAAACGGCTTCGGCTGGCCAGGCTATGACGTTGGCCGATGGCACCGCGCAACTGGTGGTGGAGTGCACCACCGAAATCGGCCGGGAAGAAGTGCTGGAAACCAGCGACGCCTTTGTTGTGCGTTTTGACGCTACTGACACCGAGCTGACTCTGAGCGCACCTGACATTGATTCCCGGAACGAGATGGACAGTTTCAATCAGCAGGGCGACTGGCAGCTGACAGACCGCCAGGGCGAACGAGTGGCGTTCACCGCCGATGTGCTCGAGAAAGAAGGTTTCCAGCTGGTGCGGGACTATGCCCGTGAGCTGGCCGCCTATAACCGTTCCGGCGCCGCAGCCGCAGTGACTGCACCGGCAGCCACCGCAGGCCCGGCACCGTTAACCAACCAGGAAGGGTTGTTGCTGGATTCGCACGTCGATCCGGATCAGGAAATGGTCAGCAGGATGCTGCGCTACTGGTATCTGAAAGCTGACGAACAAACTCGAAAAGAGTGGGACAGCTGGGTCGATTCCAGCAACCGATAAACACCAAACCAAACTGAAAGTGGAGTTATAAGAAATGAAGAAGCTTCTTCTGGCTGTTGCTGTGTCTACTGTTGCCGCAGGTTCTGTAAACGCTGCGACCATCTACGAAAAGGACGGATTCACCTACAAGCTCAACGGTGATTTCCAGATTCAGCTGCGTAAGAAAATTGGGGTATACGGATTTAATGGTTGATGGGGCACCTTCACCCCATCAATCTGATACCACCCTCAGATGGTTGATAGATCGACTCCGTAGTTGAGTTCCTCTGCGAAGTCCGGCAGTCCGTAACCGATGGTTTTCTTGTAGAAAGGAGAGACCTTCGCAGTCGGTGCCTTTTTCTTGTGCTTCGTGGTGTAGAGCATTCGTGCCCGCATCACCTCGAAGGAGTAACCGCGCCCTTCACGGTTCTTGTCCTTGGCCAGTCGGTTGATGGACTCCGTGTAAGCGTTGGTGACGGGCATGTCCGTCTCGAAGTAGGTCATGGTCTCTTCGCGCCAGTTTCCCACTGCCCTGACCAGATCGCTCCAGACTTCCTTTTGGCCCTTCGGGATGGTGGCTATCCACTCGTCCAGGGCGGCTTCTGCCTGGAGCCGTGTGGTGGCGTCCCAAGAGCTTTTTGCCAATAATGAGCATTATTTAACCCTTCAACGCCAAAATGCGTCTGGCACCGTTAAGTACAATGCCCCCCGCGATGGTGCCGATAATCAGATCCGGATAATTGGAACCGGTCCACGCGACCAGGGCGCCGGCGGTGATGACCCCCAGGTTGATCACCACGTCGTTGGCCGAGAATATCCAGCTTGCCTTCATGTGCGCCCCGCCTTCCCGATGTTTGGATATGAGCAGCAGACAACTGGTATTGGCAATCAATGCGACGAATGCGATAGCCATCATCACCAGCGATTCAGGCTCACTACCGAATACAAAGCGTCTCACCACCTCTACGAGCACGCCCACAGCCAAGATCAGTTGCAGTACACCAGCAAGATGCGCGGCACGTACCTGCATTTTCACGCTATGTCCAACCGCATAAAGGGCAAGCCCGTACACCGCCGCATCGGCAAAATTGTCCAGGGATTCTCCAATCAGGCCGGTGGACTGGGCGATCAGACCGGCAGTCATTTCCACCACGAACAGAAGTGCATTGATGCCGAGCAACCAGCGCAGGGTCCCGGATTCTTGCTTAGCAGAAGCTGCCGAAAACTCGGCGGCCTTGATGGTCTCCGGATTTGCAGCGACGGTTTCCTGAAGCGAGGCGCCTAGCCCCAAGGTCTTCAGTTTCGAGGTGACGGGCTCGACCTCGCCGTCATGCACGACCTTCAGCCGGCGGTTCGACAAGTCGAAGGACAGCGCCCGAATCTCCTCAAAGCCGTTCAGGGCTAGGCGAATCATTCGTTCTTCTGATGGACAGTCCATCTTCGGCACGGCATAAACACTGACCCATCTCCCTGGCGCCTCGGAGGAGGCCTGTATATCGGTATCCGCTGCGGACGTTGCATCACCGCCACAGGCGCCACCACAGGATTTGCTCATGATACGACTCCACTTGAACAATGTTGTGGTACCATTTAAAACTATAAAGCTACTATAAGGTCAATAGAGTAAAGAATCCGTTGGGGAGGAGGCTGATGCGCATTGGTCAGTTGGCGCAGTTGGTAGGGGTCGAAACACAGACGATCCGCTTCTATGAACAGCAGGGCTTGTTGCCGCCGCCTGATCGGCAGGACAACGGTTACCGTGTCTATACCGAGAAGCATGGTGAGGGGCTGGCCTTCATCCGTCGCTGCAGAATCCTGGGCCTGTCACTGGCTGAGATTCACGAACTACAGAGCTATCAGGACGACCCTCATCAGCCTTGTACCGCCGTCAACGCCTTGCTCGATGATCACATCTCTCATGTGCGGTCGCAGATAACCGCTCTGCAAGCGCTTGAGAAACAACTCGTTTCACTGAGAGCGAGTTGCAACGATGACCGGGAAGTTGAGGCGTGTGGGGTTCTTGCTGGAATTAGCGAAGGAAACATGCACCAGCAGTAGGTGAAGCATCAACCAGATAATCCGATGAGATGCCGGTCTGTCTCACTCTCATGCAAAGGTAAGATCAACCATTTAATCCGCTTACCCAATAAATAAAGCCGTTGCCAAAAATGGAATTGCCAACCCCAGCGAATAAACGGCCAGGTACAGCATGCCGGTTTCAGCATTCGCATGGGTGGAACTGAGAGCCAGGATAGCGCCCAATATCGGGCCAATACACGGTGTCCACCCGACGGCAAAGGCCAAGCCGAGAAGGAACGCTGCCGTGGGCCGTCCACCCTCAAGGGTTTGCCCAAAGCGCCAGTCGCGCTGTAACGCGGGCATGCTCCACCAGCCCAGCATAAATAGCCCCATCAGCACAATCAGAATGCCCGCCACCAGATTGGCTTCCTGCCGGTAGGCCATCAGCCACTGACCGAGCAGACTAGCGCTGGCACCAAAAGCGATGAACACTACACTGAACCCAAGGACAAAACAGATACTGAGCCACAGAGATTGCAGTCGACTCGAACGGTCTGTGACAGTGCCGCCCGTAACGACCGATAGATACCCCGGAACCAGCGGCAGAGTGCAGGGTGAGAAAAATGACACCAGGCCGCCAAAAAAAGCAGCCAGCATTCCCCATGTCGCAAGATCTGGCATTTCCGTGAGTCCTCAATTTTCTGAGTTCAGTTGACGGTGGAGGGCATCAAGCCCATCCGTGTTTTGTTCGACACCGGTCGACTATTTCTGTGCGTCTGGGAGCGACTCCTGAACAAGACGAAGTAGCGGTTTGGGACCAAACTCCGTGAGTTGGCGGCCATTCACGAAAAAAGTCGGGGTGCCCCGAACACCGATGGTTTTGACGTCCTGCATGTCCTGATCAAGGATGGCGCTTATCCGTTCGGATTGCATATCCTCACGGGCTTGGGACAGGTCCAGACCGGCTGCCTCGGCCGCTCCCCATGCCTTGGCAACCTTCGGGTCGTCGTGCCAGGCCGGCTGCACCTCCAACACAGCTTCCAGCACCGGTTCATAGACATCTTGCAGGCGAGCTGCTTCCAGAATTCTGGAGACTTCCTCGGAACCCTGATGGAACATTGTGTACCGCAAAACAAGCCGCACCTGGCCTGGATACTCAGCAAGTATCTGTTTCACGATCGGGTAGAACGCCCGGCAGGCTTCGCAGGAGGGGTCGAAAAACTCAACGATGATCACCGGTGCGTCGGCAGGCCCGAATGTGGGCGAATGGAAGCGTACCAATGCTTGTTGGTTCGCGATCGGTTCGGCAGCGGCAACAGACTTTTCGCCGGTGGTGGCCGTTTTTTGAGGCTGCTGGGGCTGTGGCTTGAATAGGACGGCGGCTGAAAAGGCTGCGATCAGCACGAGACACACGACAACAAAGATGGCACGACGATTCATGTATGAACTCTCCGACGGATAAGCAAGAGCAGAATGATGATGGCAACAAAAATGGCCAGCGATAGAAACGGAAGCGGCAGCCCACCAAATATCGTCATTCCGTCACCCGAGCAGGACGGGCCAGTGGCCGTGCAGGGCTGAATGGGTTGTGGAATGAGCCCCACATAAAGCAGTGAGTGGGCTAGAGCGAACAGGGAGCCAATGACAGACAGCGGCATAGCGTAGCGCCAAACGTTAAAATCCGAGTAGTAGCAGGCGACTGCGAGAATCACCGCCAACGGAAACATGAAGGCGCGCTGAAACCAGCACAGAACGCACGGAGCCTGCCCGAGAACTTCCCCGATGTAGATGGCTGAAAGCGAGGACCCCGCCGCCAGTAGCCAGGCTGACAGCAGCAGCCCCCATGGAATCACCCGGTTATTGGTGGTCACCGGGATGGCTCTCTGGATTCATTGGCACAAGTGCTTTGCGAAGAAGAGCAGCAGCTGTTTCCAGCGGTATCGCCTTCATCTTTGCTCGATTTATCGGCGGTTTCAGCCCCACCGGCACGCCATTCCTCCATACCCTCACGGATGACCTGCCAAGCGGAGTGCAGGAATAGCGCAGCAATGGCGAGGCCCACAATGATGTCCGGCCAGAGGGTATTGGTGAGGGCGACCAATCCTGCCGCAATGATTACACTGCTATTGGCGAACAGATCGTTCCTGGAACACATCCAGGTGGAACGCATATTGAGATCGTCCGCACGATGACGGTAGAGCAACACAAAACAAACGCCGTTTGCAAACAGGGCAAGAGCGCCGACAGCGCCCATCCACTCGGCGGCGGGCACTTCCTGTATCACCAGCTTGCGGATGGCATCGGCGACAACAACAAGCCCGAACAACAGCATAAAGCCGCCTTTGAACAAAGCCGCTCCGGCACGCGCGCGACGGCTTCGGTCCAGCACGAACAGTGTCAGTGCATAGACAGACGCGTCGCCAAACATATCCAGCGAATCGCCCAGCAACGCGGTAGAGCTTGCAATCCAGCCGGCGCTGAATTCCACCACAAACATCACTGCGTTGATGGCAAGCGCAATGTAAAGCACCCGGCTTTGGCTCGCTCGCAATTGTGCCAGTTCACCGGCCTTGTTTTCACAGCAGCTGTCCACGACGAACCCTCCTAAAACGTGCAATACATCGATACACTGGTGGTTATAGTAACTATAAGGTCAATAGCGATGAGCGAAAAAAGGAACACGGTCGGTCGGCTAGCTGATGATACGGGCGTTAAGCCCGTGACCATCCGTTATTACGAAAAAATTGGACTGTTGCCGAAAGCGACCCGCTCGGAGTCGGGCTATCGTCTCTACTCCGAAGAGGATCATTCGCGGCTGCTGTTTATTCGACGAAGCCGCGGGCTCGGATTTAGCCTTGACGATATTCGTGAACTGCTTTCACTGGCGGATCGTCAGCAGGAGTCCTGTGCGGGTGTGGACGCCAAAGTTGAACAACAACTGGTTCAAGTGCGCTCTCGACTGAAAGATCTACATGCAATGGAACACGAGTTGGAAAGACTGAGTGCGTGTTGTGACGGCGGAGTTATTATGGACTGCCGAATTATCGAGACACTCTCCGGCTCTGCTTAACCACTTTGTATGTGCCCGCCAACCAGGACTGTCTCAATTCGAGTTGGGACAGTCTATTCAGTCAGGCATCCTCCTGAATAAGAGCAACGAGGTCATGCCGAATTTCTTCTCTACTCAGATCGGGCCGCATTAAGAGGCGGGGGTTACCTTCGCGATCAAATACATAAATCGCGCTGCTGTGTGACACCGCATAATTTCCATCAGCGGCAGGTTCGTCATAACCGAAGGTTGTTCTATATCGTTTTGCCAGTTCACGAAGCTGGGGTTCTTTTCCAGTGAGTCCTACAATATTGTCGCCGAAGAAATCCACGTATTTTGCGAGACGCTCAGGCGTGTCACGTTTCGGATCGACACTCACGAACAAAGTGAGTACTTCATCCTGAAGCGCGGGGTCCAGGCCACTGGTTGCCTGATTGAGTTTTTGCAGGGCGGTCGGGCAAACATCGGGGCACGAGGTGAACCCGAAAAACAGCATTCTCACGCGGCCACTGTAATCATCGCCAGATACAGACTTGCCCTGGCTATTGATCAGGTCGAATTCCAGCTCAGGCATCAAGCCACTGATGTTTTTACCGTTCCAGTCTTCCTCGTCATTGCCAAAGCAACCAGTCAGCAATAGGGCTGCTATCAGCGTTAAGGTCGCCGATATGATGTTGGTGCGCTGTCGCCAGAAGCGAGTTCTCATGACGCTGTTTCCTCAAGTTGTTTGGATTGGTTGGTATATTTTCCGTCCTGATGCATGGCTCGCCGGAGCATCAGAAGAATGCCAAGAATGCTCATCATGGCCGGAGGAATATAGGTCAGCATGCCTCCCAGTAGCTGGTCGACTTCCGGGTCCAGCGGCCAGGCCCTGCCACAGACTTCGTAAACGTCATAGACCATGTCACGTGAAAACACGATCCACGCCCCAAGAAACATCTGAAGCACACCTGCGGCGGCCAGAACCAACATGCGTCTGCCATACCCCAGCGATGAGGTGATCGCCGGCGGTCTTGGATCAAAGATCAACCACCAGAACAGCAGGCCATCCAGCAACATGCTCCAGTTCATGACCCAATACAGATCCCGGCTGAGCATGGCGTCAAAATGGATTGATGGCCACAGCCAGAAATAGATAAGCCCGACAAACAGGAAAAGGGCGATAAAAGGCTGTTGCAGAACGTTATAGACCCAGCCCAGAGGCCTCAATGTATGCCTCCAGCCCGGGCTGATTTTTGCGAACCAGAACCGCATGACCGGTAAAGGGTTGGACAGGGCGATCAGGATCGGACCGATATGATGAAGAATCAGGTGCTGACCCCGATGGACGAAGAACATGTATTGTGCGTAGTAATCGAAGCGGGTCTGCATCACCGCATAACAGATCAGTACCCCCAGGGTGAACGCAAAGATCCGCAGTGAGCCTGGCCGGTCCTGTTCCGGCATCCGAATTAGCCCGACGCCATAGAATCCCATCACGAGCATGTAGCTGAGTATGGTCAGCGGCGAGAAATCGTAGGGTAAAAGGTAGTCAAGCAGTGACATAGCGTTGCCGGTTGTTTTGTTGTTATTTCAGTGACCCTACCTTGGATGTCACCAGGTCGTACAGTTCCTGAGGCCCCAGGCGGCTCAAGGTGTCTCCGTTAACGTAGAATGTTGGGGTTCCGGAAATTCCAACCGCCTTAACGTCCGCAGCATCCTGTTGAATAATGCCGTCAATCTCGGGTGAGTTCATACCGGCCCGAGCGGCTTCGACATCAAGTCCGGCTGACTCCGCCGCATCCCATGCTGCGGCGACCTTTGGATCATCGTGCCATTTCGGTTGTGCTTCCATAACAGCGTCCAGTACCGGCTCATAGACCCCCTGTTCACGGGCGGTTTCCAGGATTCTGACGGCCTCTTCCGAGCCTTTGTGAAACAATACGTAGCGCAGTACCAGACGCACGTTGTCCGGGTAGGCAGCCTGAATCTGTTTCACATAGGGATGCATGGCGCGACAACCTTCGCAGGATGGGTCGAAGAACTCGACAATGGTTACCGGCGCGTCCTCAGGGCCAATAACGGGAGAGTAATCCCTCACCAGTGGCGTTTTTTCAACAACGGCGGGTTCATTAGTGCCCTGGGAGCGATCGTAAATAACAAAAGCACCAGCAAAGACAACCAGACAAAAAAGAAGGAGACTGATGACCAGGGTTCGGGTTTGCACGGGAGATCTTCCTATTTTAAATGAGTTTACGGGTTTCAGATTATTCAGGTGTCCGGTAGCAGCCGACTAGGCACCCACCGCAGATAAAGCATCATTCCAAACAGTTCCAACAAAGACTGGACGACAATCACCACGACGGCCACAGCCCAGGCCTCTGGCATTGACAGTGCCAAAGGTAAAACCACGAAGGAGTTGCGTGTTCCTAGGCTGAAGATGACGGTGCGACCGGTTTCTACCGGTAATCGAAAGACCCGGCGCAGAGCCTTTCCAACCAGAGCCGCAGCTAGAAGATAGGCCGGAAACAGAATCATCAAGGGCCAGATAAGTGAGCCGGTACTGTCGATCTGGCTGACCTGTGTCATTGAGATGATGAACAGTACGACTGTCAGCAGAGGGACCGGCATCAGACCCATGAAGCGAATGAACCCGATGGCTTTTCTGGAGTTTTCGGCCCATTTTTCAGTCAGAAATGCCAGGATAAGCGGGACAATAATCAGCCCGCCAAAGGCCGGCAGGAGGTGCCGCCCAAGCTCAAGATTCACGTCGAACTGATTACCCATGAAAAGCCAGAGGTAAAGTGGAAGAAGACCCAGTTGAGCAATCAGCAGAACCGGTGTTGCCGCAATGGCTCGGGTGCTGTCCCCCTTGCCTAGGTGAGTGAAGGTGACAAACCAGTCGGTACAGGGCATCAGCAATACCAGAAGCACTCCCAACTTCAGCGCGTCATTGTCCGGCAGCGCCAATATCAGCAAGGCAGTGATCGCCGGCATGACCAGAAAATTTCCGGTGAGCAAGGCACCCATGAACCGACGGTCCCGGAACATATCAGACAGGTGGGTCAACGGTGTTTGAGTAAATGTGGCGTAGAGCAGAACTCCGAGCAACCCCCAGATTAAGTAATCCGGCACACTGTCACCGAGGGACGATGTCCAATCCACAGACAGTCCGAAAACAACAGCGATGAGGTAGGCCCAGACCTGGTGGCGTTCAATTACGTCTCGCATGGCGTGCTCGTAACCGAGTGGAATGTCGGCCATTCGCAGCATATCTGCCACACGGTACCCTTTTCAGCAGCCCTGCTAGCCATGGCCATAAGTATGGGCATCTTTGTGACTGTGATCAGGATGTTCAAACTCCAATGTTGAATGAGTGATGCCGAACTCGTTTTCCAAAGTTCGTTTTATCCCACCCTTGACTTTTTCAAGTTCATTCCAGGCACTTATTTCGACCACCACATGGGCGTCGAGGGAGGCATCATGCTCACCCATCTGCCAGAAATGTACGTGGTGAAGGTCTAAAACGCCTTCTACGTTTGATAAAGCCTCGATGACAGAATCTGTGTCGATATCCAATGGACTACCCAGCATGAGTGTCCGGATGGTTCCGCCGATTTCCGTTAGACCCAGGTAGAGAATATAGCTTGCGATACCAATTGTGATCGCGGGATCAACCCAACGCATGTCGTACAGGAGAATCAGGGCGCCGCCTACAACGACTGCAATTGACGCAAACGCATCAGACAAGTTGTGTAGAAACAGCGCACGGATGTTGACGCTGTCCTTTTGCATGGAGTAAGTAAGCAGCGCGGTCAAACCATCCACTACCAATGCGATAATGCCAAGCCAAACTACCCACCACCCCTTGATTTCCGGGGGATCTATGAATCGCATGCCACCTTCGTAGATCAAATATGCCCCGATCATTATCAAAGTGGTGTAATTTATGAGTGCCGCAACAACCTCAATTCTCCCGTAGCCAAAGGTCATCTTCGAGTCGGCCGGGCGGCGTGCAATCTTCCGCGCCGCAAATGCGATAAATAGTGACGCCATATCCGAAAAGTTGTGTATAGCGTCGGCTATCAGCGCCAAGCTGCCAGCGAAGATCCCTCCAGCGATCTGAGCCAAGGTTAGGATACCGTTCGCCCAGATAGCTACTGCAACTCTCTTATCCTTAGTATCCGGTGACATGTGAGCATGCTCGTGGCCCATTGTTTTCTCCTTGGTCGTTGCTGTTCAATTAAACGTAGTCGCAACACTCGCTAAGCCTGGCTCAGAGGGCTTAGCGAGTGTTGCGACCGCGCGAAAACTAGCCATTCTGGCGATTTTCCATGTTATTCCCGGCACCTTTCTCGGCTGTGAAGCTCGTGACCAAAATCATGGCCACGCCCAGGACGATGAACACGTCGGCAAGGTTGAACGCCGGCCAGTGCCGGGATTGCCAATGAAAATCCAGGTAATCGACAACATAGCCTCGAAAAACTCGGTCGATGACATTTCCAAATGCACCGCCAAGTACCATCGAATAGGCTAGTGCTTCGGTTCGCTTATGGCTGTCCCGAATCAATTTGACCAGAACAGCCGAGACGACAATGGCTATCGCAATAAAAAAATATCGCTGCCAGCCACCGCCATCGGCAAAGAGACTGAAGGCAGCGCCTTTATTCCATACGTGCACCCAATTAAAGAAAGGGGTGATCTCAACCGATTGTCCGTAAGCCATGGATTGCTGGACGAGCCATTTAATAAGTTGGTCGGCCAGAGCTATAAGTGCCGAAAAGCCGAGAAAAGTGAGCGTAAAAAAGCGAGAACGGTCTTCAGACATCGAATTATCCTTTTAGCGCAAGGATGCGCTTGGCACCAATGAGTACAATGCCTCCCACAATACCGCCAATAACCAGATCCGGGTAGTTGGAGCCGGTCCAGGCAACAAGAAGGGCTGCAAGGATAACTCCCAGATTGATAACCACATCATTGGCCGAAAATATCCAGCTGGCTTTCATGTGAGCACCGCCGTCACGGTGTTTGGCGATCAGGAGCAGGCAACTGATGTTGGCAATAAGGGCCACAGATGCGACGGCCATCATCATTGACGACTGGGGATCACTGCCAAACAGAAAGCGCCTGCCAACTTCAACCAGTACCCCAGCGGCAAGGATAAGCTGGAGTATGCCAGCCACATGCGCCGCTCTGACCTGCATTTTGATGCCGTGCCCAACGGCGTAAAGCGCGAGACCGTAGACGGCGGCATCGGCAAGCATGTCTAGCGAGTCTGCAATCAGGCCAGCGGACTGGGCGATCAGGCCCATCGTCATCTCGACCAGAAACATCAGTGCGTTGATTGCCAGCAGTATCCATAAAGTGCCGGACTCTTCGCTTTCGTTGGCCTTAGAAGATTCAGCCGCTCTGACGGATTCAGCGCTGGCGTCTTCTGTCCTCTGCAAGGAAGCGCCCAGACCCAGGGTTTCCAGTTTGCTGGTAATAGGTCCGACTTCGCCTTGATGGATAATTTCCAGCTTTCGATTCGATAGGTCGAATGAGAGTGACTGAATGTTGTCAAAACCCGTGAGCGCCATTCGAATCATTCGCTCTTCTGAGGGGCAATCCATTTTCGGCACGCTGTAGGTGCTGAGCTGGCTGTCTGTTTCGGCGGTGACGGGGCTCTGAAGCTCATTGTTAACGACAGAATCTTCGCTGCCACACTGTCCATCGCAGGGTTTGCTCATTTTCGCGGCTCCGGTTCTCACACAAGTTCCGTTATTTAAAACCCTGTAGTCACTACAGGGTCAACGTTAAGTTGTTAGTTTTTGACGACACTGGTGAACCCACCGCGATTCGACGACTTGCGGTATGACCCTGTAGTAACTAAAGAGTTGAACTGGAGTACATTAAAAGGAGTTTGAGCAACGATGAGGCAGGGCAACAAGAGCGTACTAATCCTTGGTAGCTACGGAGCTGCAGGGGCGGCTATTGCAACACTCTTGGGCAACGGATCGACAGCGACATTGTCTTGGCAGGCCGGTCGCTGGAAAAAGGGCGTGAACGGGCGGAACAATTAGATCGCCCGGGGAATACCGGGCAGAGCTGGCATCAAATTAACAAGGTGGTGTCCGGTTTAGCGGGGGCCACCACAGGGAGCGAACAGAAGAATTTAGTGAATGACCTGGCGTCAGACGGAAAGCGCTTCCGTGCCCACGACGCGATGTACGAAGACAGCCGCTTATATTCAAGTTCAATTCAGTGTCAAAGGATATAATAAAAGGTTTTGGTTTTAGGTTGTAGAAATACAAAGAAAAAATTTAAAAATGTAACAACTCTGCAATAAGTGCAAAGCACCATCTACTCAGCATTTGAAAGACTTCAAGTGTCATTTTGAATCTATCTAATCTGAAGAGGTGTCCATGAAAAAGTGTCTATCAATGTTGGTGTTTGGTGGGGTTGCAGTAACTTCAATGAATGCACTAGCGGGGGAAGGTCCTATCCTGTACGGCAAAGCCAATGTTTCGTATGAAAACCAGGACGACGGTAATAGCGATACCTGGAAGCTCCAGAGTAATGCGTCCCGTCTGGGGGTAAAAGGGGCGCTCAATACCGACCTCGAAGGCTTGGAGGCGATCTACAAGGCAGAATTTGAAATATCGATTGATGATGGAGATAAGGATGGCCAGACTTTCTCGCAGCGTAATATTTACGGTGGCTTCAAGCAGGCGAACCTCGGTGCACTGATTGCGGGAAAATTTGACACACCTTTAAAGTCAGCGCAGGGCAAGGTTGACCAGTTCAACGACTTACAGGCGGATATAAAAAATATCATGGCTGGTGAAAATCGGACCAGCAACATTGTTCAATACAGTTCTCCACGTCTGTTTGATGCTGTGGGCGTTAGTGTTGCCGTCATCCCGGGTGAAGAGCAGTCAGCTGGGGCAGAGAACGACGGACCTGCGGATGCAGTTTCCAGCTCTTTTACGTTTGAGAATGATCGTTTTTACGGAAGTATTGCCTACGATTCTGATATCGAAGATTCACTGGAAGCCGATTCAAGTGGCGATAGTCGTCTTAATATCCTGCGAACCGTAGGGAAGGTCCGATTAAGCAACTTCGAGATCGGCGCAGTTTACCAGTTGGCAGAAGAAAGCGATGGCCCTGGAGAAGATACGTCTTATCTGGTTGGTGGTGCCGTTAATCTTGAGCGTTGGAAGATCAAGGCACAGTACGGACTGACCGAAGCCGAGACAACAAACGAGGAGCTAACCCTGCTGGCCTTGGGGCTCGATTATAAACTGGCGAGCAAGAGTAAGGTCTATGCGTATGTGTCTCAGGTGGAGGCGGACTTGGCCGACTCTGAGGACTCCACATTTGGTGTGGGCTTCGAGCATAAGTTTTCCATGTAGAGTCGAGCGTGATCGCTGAATACAGGGGGACCGACGTATCTGAAATCTTTTCCGGATTTCAAGCTCATTTAAGGTTCGTGTGAGAGTCTACTTGTGAGTTAACTAAGGTTATTTAATGGCGGGAATGCTTCATTCTCGCCTTTTTTTTGACCTTTAGTTCGTTGTTCTAGCTGGTTTTAAGATTTGCGCCACGATCCGTACGAATCGGATATCACAAACAATTAAGAAAGAAACTGGAGGGGAATACGTTGAAGCGCAACATTCTGGCCACTGCGATTGCAGGGATGACAACACTGTCGGGAAGTTGGGCCGCGACGGCAGCGGAGGTTGAATTCCACGGTGATATGGATAACCGCTTTCAGGCCTACACCAATCAAAGAGACTGGTTTGCTGGTGGTAACTCAGGTGGCGGTACGCTGAAAGATGACGAGCCGACCGAGAGCTTCGGCGAGGTCAAATATCGCTTCTGGGCGAAGGCAACTTCCGACGACAAGAAAGTTACCGGTGTATTCGCGACGGAGATTGGTGGCATCCGCTACGGTGAGGGGTCGGGTGGCGACTATTCCGGTGATGGTGTGAACATCGAAACACGGTGGGCTTATGTGGATTTCTTGGTGCCCAACACGCTAGACCAGCGCGTCTCGCTGGGCTTGCAGCCAGTGTCAGTGAACCGACATGTCTGGACTGAAACCGCCACAGCCGCTGTTTGGAAAGGCTCACTGGGCTCTGGATTTGACTATCAGTTGTTATGGGGGCGAGGTGACTCTTCCAATGAGAGCGGCGTCGACTCAGAACAGGACGAAGGCTGGGATGGCGCGGACAACTTCGCGATCAACCTGAACAAGCGTTACTCACCGAACCTGAGCGCGGGCCTATTCTATCTCTATCAGATGAATGATCAAATTGCTGAGGGAGTAGGTACGGTAAATAGCAGGGAGTATGAACTGAAGAGTATCGCTGATAACTCCAAATATTCCGTTTCCAGCTTTGGGGTGGAGATGGATTATGGTCAAGAGACGTCGCTAGGCCGCATGTTCGTGAAGGGTACGGTGATTGGCCAAAGCGGAACAATAGAAGGTGTAAATTTCGTCCCATTGAATGGTGCTACGAATCCCAATACGAACTATGACCTTTCGACCGTTCTGGGACGCGGCGAGCTCGGGCTGCAATTTGGACCAAACCAACTGACGTACACCGTGCTCTACGCATCGGGCGATGGCAATGAGCAAGACGGGGACTTCGACGCCTTCATCGCCACGGATGTCGACTTCAGCGACAGTATGATTTTTCAGGAAAACATGACGAGCGATGACTACTTCGCCGAAACGCCCTATATCCTCGACAAAGGGTATTTCATGAACAAGCTACAGCTCGATCATAAAGTAGCGGCCAATATTACGGTCAGCGGAATGATTGTCTACAACCGCTTGGCTGAGGACATTGCACTTGCCGATGGATCGTCCTCAAAAGATCTCGGACTGGAATTTGGCTCCAAGGTCTCGTACTTCCCATACCCTTCGCTTGAGCTGTCGGCAGAAGCTGCATACCTGGCATCAGGCGATGCCATGGATGCGCTGGAGGAAACTGCCTTACAGGACGGCAAAAGCGATCAGGACATTGTTCATGTTGCCGGTCGGGTAAGGTACAAGTTCTAACAAGAACGGGGTGGTGGGAGCGCCACCCCGCTTTTGTTATACGAAATGAATCCGCATTAAGTGACTTTTTCCTATGATGACTCGTTCTGCAGTATTTGTGTTCCTGATGCTACTACTAGCTGGTGCGGTACAGGCGGTTGAGCGTGAGCATCCAGCAAAGGCAAAGGTCATTCAGGTAGATCGTGATCAAAAAGTGCTTTCCCTCACAGTCGACGATGCCACTGTTGAGGTAGGTGATTTGTTTGTTGTGTTGCGGGAGCCTGATCATGCAGGCATCCCGGAGAAAAACCTTGCAGTCATCGGTATCGAGAGTATCGGAAAGGATCAAGCAGTAGGGAAAGTGCTGTTTGGAACGATGCCCTCCGTTGGCGCTGTATCGAAACGCTTCTACGGTATTCCGGCGGTGTTTACTGACAGAGTCGGCGATCCCACGCCGGTAACGCCGGCGTTGAAAGCCCGATTTCCTGATCTTTTGTGGCGGGACGAGCCAGAGGCGTCAAACGATGTGCCATTGGTGCGCTTTCAAGTTACCGGGAGAGGTCAAGCCGTTGCGACCTACAATAACACCTGGTTGGTCGGCATCGTACAGACCGATGCTGAAGCACATCGGGTAGGTTCAGTTGAGGGGGAGGCTTCATCGTCTCCATATGCGAAGCTGCCAATCAATGCAAAGTCGTTGTCCGCGTTTCGTTCTGGCAGCGATTACTATTTTGCGGCGGAGCATGGAAACAAACTCAGCTTTTTCCTTGTTGATTCCAGCGGGGCTGTTCAGAGCCTGGCGTCCATTGAGGTGCCCCGTCGGGAGAAAGTCATCCGAATGGACTGGTACGTTTCAGAGAACTCATATTACCTCATTTTGAATCAGTGGAATGGCCGTAGTGTTTCAAGTTCTTTGATCCAGTTGGCCGAGGGGAAGGCTGAAACCATCGGTTTCATTCCCTTAATCTTGGGATTGCAGGATTTGGACGCTGACGGTCGCCGGGAAACTATTCTCGGGCAGTCTTTCTACTCAGAGCAGGGGTTTGGTTCAGAGATCTATAAAATATCAATCTCACCGAACGGGCCTGATCTTGAGAAGGCCGTTCATGAAGAATTAAGCCAGTACACGCCAGTGTTCCGGGTAATCGGTGCCGTTGTTCAGAACGAACCGAGACCTTTGAATATGGTGACCGTCTCCCAAGGGAAGGTTTCATTTTTCCCTGCTGGCACCGAGGGCCCACATCTGGACTATGAGATTGGAAGCCGGGTGGCAGGCACGAGTATGACTTACGACGTGTCGCCTGAGTTGGTGTTTAGTCCGAGGCAAACACTATTTTTGCCGAACCTGCTCGTACGCTCCGGTGGGGACGCAGTTAATATCGGGATTCCACAGGAATCCAGTGCAGCCGAAGATATGATAGGTGTTTATGATACTCGAGTTGATTGGTTGACGCTGAGATCCGGGAAATCTCCCAAAACGCAGTCAACAAGTCTTCTAACGTCGGTTCCGGTGTCCCCCGTATCAGGCAATACAGAGTTATTCTTTATGTCGCCGGATGAAAACTCAGTTCAAAGTGACAGTTTTGACGTTGAGACGTTGGTGTATCGGGCTGCTATGCCTACTGGTCGCTGACTAAAGCTGGATAAGTTGCCCTTGTAGTCGTCAAATGCTTCTGGGAAGCTCGATTAGAACCCGAAGACCACCTTTGGGTGATAAAGAAAAATGCATGGCACCACCGTAGTCATTGATGATTTCCTCAACGATTGATAGGCCAAGGCCATAGCCAGGGGTTTTTTCGTCCAGTCTTTTCTGGCGCTTGGTAAGATCGGCGAGTTGGTGTGACGCTACTCCGGGGCCGTCATCTTCAACAAGAATGGTCAAAGTGTCATCGTGAAGTTTCAAGTGTAGATGAACTTCCTGAGAGCACCATTTGCTTGCGTTATCAAGCACATTACCCAAGATCTCATTAAAATCACGCTCATCAATTGGCCAGACAAGCTCTCTGGGTAATGTTTCTTGAAGATGGATCTGTTTGTAAGGATAGATTCGACTGACTACGTCCACCAGTGCCAGAGTTCTCTCAATGATCGGTGTCGCCTTTCCAATGTACTGACCGGACATTTCGGTTTTTCTCATTTGAGTGTCGATCAGCTCGTGCATTTCAGACAGTTGAGACTTAATTTGACTCGCGATTGTGGTGGGAATGGCTTCGTCATTGATCATGGAGTTTATGACGGCAAGGGGGGTTTTTAAGCTATGAGAAATATCTGCGGCTAGGTGGCGTGAACGGGTAAGTTTTTTGTCGTACGACTCTAATAGACGATTAAGATGTTTGACAAGTTCATTGAATTCTTCAGGTACGTTCTCATCCAGTCTATTACGCTGACCCTTTTTAAGCGACGTTAATTGGGCACTCATCATTTTTAAGGGTTTTAGTGCGATAGTTACCCCAATAAATATGATCAATGATATCGTAACGAGAATTGTAAAAGATATTATCCATATAAGAACGTGGATTTTGTCAAGCGTGTTTGGTGAGTAGGAGCTTTTTTCAATTATAGTAACGCTTAGTTTATCTTTTCTATTATTAAATATTTTGTAGTAGCCAAGGATTGAGCGATCATCATCCGATATGTGAAAAATTCCAGGCTTTCTGAATGATTCTACCACCTGTAAATTCGGTTTAATGTTCTCGCTTGTAAAACTCCGACCTTGACTGTCTTCGATGTGAATAGAATATTGAGACAATGAAATATTTCTGATAGAGGATTTTGTAATTTCTCCTTTATGATTTGTTAGCATCTTTACAAGTCGGTTGCCTGCAGCCTCTAACTGCTGCCTGTGAAGCTCGTCATGGATATAGTCGATTAAAAGAGTGTGTGAGTAGAATATTAGCCCGGTACACGCGAAGCCCGTTAGAGCCAAGAAAGTAAGCAGTTTCCGTTTTATTGAAGGGCGTTGTTTTTTTCTAGGCATATTGGCTGCCAATCAGGTGGTTAGAAGTTGTATCGACTAAAACTAGGCCGAAAAAAGCCGCACTACAAAAGTAGTGCGGCAAGACGGAATGGTGGAGACCATTCACAATGCAACTGGATTTTAAATATCATCTATTGGCGAAATTTTCTTCTTAATTCATCAGCCGTCTTCAATCGACAGGAACGTAGTGCGAAACTCGTTCTAATGACTAAACTGATCTTCTGAAAACTGGTCCAGTTCAGATAGATTGATATCTCCCGATTTGATCATCTCGTGATAGATATCGTCGTTATTCGATAACATCAATTTCCGGCGTGCCTCCATGCCCACTTCAGATAAGGCCGCCTGTGTCATTACCCTATGCTGTCTCTTCATATCCTGAATGCCGCTTTTAGAGAGCATGTTTTGTGCCAGCTTATCATCGTTGGCCTCAGAGGCATGGAGACTTCCTGCCGCCATGGTTAATGCTAGAGATGTGAGCAAGAGATGTTTTCTCATGGAGTCACCTTTAAGTTGAATGGCCTGCATTCCAATGGAAACAGATGAACTTTAACTCAGCTTGAAAAAACAAAATTAGATGATGAAAAAAGGGCATAGTTAGAAGAACGGTTGCGATGGAGTGTTAATACAAAGGTATTAAGGGTTCTTTTTTTCAACTTCGTTTCAAGTTCATCTGCTATCAATGGTGATGTGTTGTTCTGGCTGAAAGTGCCGGCATAACCAGCAACTTACCGGTGGTGGCATGTAACCGAAGCGCCTTACCGTTTGGTTTATGAGGTGTCGATCGCCGGTAGGGGATCTTATAACGAAAGCTCACGGAGACTGATTTATAATGCAAACTAAAAAACTTAGGTTAGCGATAAGAGCAACACTTGCGATTTCAACCATGGGCCTGGTGGTCCCATCTGCTTTGGCGCAATCAACTGCGGAACTTCAAAAGCAGATCAATGACTTGCGCAGTCAGGTGGATCAGATGGCGGGGACCAATGATTCCAAGGGGTGGTTGCTGCCCGGCACAAACACTTCGGTTACGATTGGTGGTTACGTAAAATTGGATATGATTTACGACACAGACCAGGATGTCGGTGACTTGCATGATCCGAGTGTTCTCGATACATCCGTAGAGGATGGTGATAGCTCTTTGAGAGCGCATGCCCGTCAATCACGAGTGCGTCTCGGAACCAGTACCCCGACCGATATTGGAGAAGCCAAGACAGTTGTTGAGGCAGACTTCTACGGCGGTGGTGGCAACGAACTGTTCTCCAATTCACGGGGGCTTCGTATTCGTCACGCCTATGGCGAGCTCAACGGCTGGCTCGCGGGTCAGACGTGGAGTAACTTTATGCACTTTACGGCTTACCCGACTACACTGGACTTTAATGGGCCTGTGGGTGTGAGCTTTATTCGTCAGGCACAGATTCGTTACACGATGGGCCTGGGTGACGGACAGTTCTCGGTGTCAGCTGAAAATCCTGAAACCAGTGGGTTTGAAGGTTCACGTGATACCGTTCCTGACCTTACAGCCCGTTACAAGTGGACTGGGTCTGGTGGTGGATTTGAGGTTGCTGGCTTGGCCCGTTCTCTTAAGACCGACGACGCCAGTGCGACAGGTGACGACGCTGCGTTTGGATATGGCGTCATGGCGGCTGGTCGACTCAACGTCACTTCAGAAACCTCGCTCATGGCCGGAGTTGTTTTAGGCGATGGTGTAGGTCGTTATCTTTACAGCTCGTATAGTAACAACGACAGCACTGCGAGTCGGACTGGCATCGGTGAGGCATATATAACTTCCGATGGTGATCTCGAAACTATCGAGGCTTATGGCTTCAACGTTGCGGCGAGCCACAAGTGGACGCCAAAATTCACCACGAGTGTGGCCTATGGGTTTCTAGAGGGTGATCAGGACGAGACTCTCTTTCCAAACTCTTTCCAAACCCTAGAGAGCGCGTACTTCAGCAACTTCTACCAAGTGACTGATCCGGTGACTGTAGGGGTTGAGCTGTCTTACGCCAACAAAGAACTGGCAAACGGTGAGTCAGCTGATAACACCCGTCTTCAGTTGGCTGCGCAATTTAGCTTTTAATTCGTTATTACATTGCTCCACATAGTTGGACCCTACGACGGGCCTTAGTAGGCCCGTCGTACATTATTGTTTACCTCCACGTCGATGCCGTCAGGGGCTCTTTCTCCTCTCCTCCTTTTTCGACATTATCCCTGCCATTGTTTCGTCGGTTTGACCTGCCCCGGTATTTAATCCAACAGTCCCCTAGTAAGTAATGTCCGTTCAGTCGCAATTTAGCTCTGATGGAGCGGCATTCAGACTGATTTAAAGGTTTGTCTGTAGTGTCGTCCTGGCAGTTACGGCGAAAACGCTGATTCATGTATCTCAGTCAAATAGCCAGGATGATATTGAATGAACAAACGACTGTTGTTGTGGGTGCTGATAGTACCCGGAGTCTTGAACGTCATGCCTTCGGCGGCGGCCACCGCCGGGGAGAGCGTTTCACTCAAGGAGTACCAGCAAGCCAAGGCCAGCCAGGCTGTCTCCTTGAATGAGGCAATGGTAATGGCATTTGAGAATAGCCCGGTGTTGGCTTTGAGGCGGGCTGCTGTGTCCATGCAGGAAGCTGGTCTCGATCACGCCAGCCGTTGGGCGCCCAGTAATCCAGAGCTTGAGTTGAGTGGACGTGACAATCCAGATCAGGCGGATCAGTCCCTGAACTACGAGGTTCGGGTTACTCAGGAAGTCTGGATGGGCAATAGAGGCGATCTCAGTCAGTCACGTGCTCTAAGCAATCTCACCGCTCAACAGCAGGAACTTGAATACCTGAAAATAGCCACAAAAGCGCGAGTGCGGGCCGCCTACTTCAAGATACTGCTTGCACAGAAAGAGCTGGAAACGGCAACCCGCACCGTTGAGCTGATGCAGAGAACCAAAGAGCTGGTTGAGGTGTCCGTTGAGCGGGGCAAACAGACCCGGATTGAGCTCAATACCGCCGCCATTGGCTTGGCAAGAGCAAAAAGCCAAAAGGCCGAAGCGCGCAAAAGCTTAGGCAGTCAAAAATTGACCTGACGGAAGTTCTTGGGGTGTCCCCCTCCGATGCGGTAGGGGTCGCGGGGGAGCTCAATGTAGCTCGTGCCAACCTGCCACCAACTAATCGGCTTGTAGCGATGGCTCAGCGCCAGAGAGGGGATCTGAAGGCGGCAGCAGCCAGAATTGCTGCGAATGAGTCCGGCCTGGAACTGGCCAAGAGTCTAACGATTCCGAACCTGAAAGTGTTCGGATTCTACGAGCGGGAGGAAAGCTCCAACCTTTTTGGTGCGGGTGTGTCGATGCCTCTGACCGTGTTTCATGATTATTCCGGTGAAAAAAGGAAGGCCTCGGCTCAGTTGAAAATCTCCGAGCTTGAGGCCGAGGCGCTGCGTTTGGCGACTGAACGCCAGGTCGTATCTGCTGTAGCTCAGTACGAATCCGCCGTAAGCAGATTGCGCCAGATGAACGAGTCGATTCTCGAGCGTTCGGAGGAAACGCTGCAACTGATGCAGAAAGCTCTTCAAGCGGGAAAAGTCGATGCTTCCGATGTCCTGTCCGCTCAGGACAATCTTTTGTCGGTGAGGCAGGAATACGTCCAAGTGCAACACGACTATATCGACGCCGTCCGGGCGTTGGAAGTGAGCACCGGTGGTGCCCTTTCAATGTCATCCGGTTCCTGATGACAAGAAAATTAATGGTTGAACGTTCTCTTATATCGAAGGTGTTTAGATGATTCGAAATCTGCAGATATTGTTTGTCGCGATCAGTTTTCTGGTCTATCAGCCACTGGCGTACGGCGCCGAAGAAGCCGAAGGAGGGCAGCACCAAAAGGGTGAGGCTGGGCACTCGGCTGAAGGCAGTGAGGCCCGCGAAGTTCATCTGACTCCAGAGCAGAGGGAGTTGCTCTCCGTGCAGACTGTAACGGTGCCCCGAGGTCGTGCTGATAATATCGTTACTGCGCCAGCTGAAGTTCATTATGTTCCGGATCGCGTCGCTGAGGTAGGGCCGCTATTGCAGGGAAAGCTTACGAGACTGGCTGTTGATCTGGGGGACCAGGTTGAAAAAGGCCAGTTGTTGGCCACGTTAAACAGCGTTGAGTTGGCTCGCATTCGTTCCCGCCTGAACTCGTTGAAAGCTCGGAAAGAAGCCGCGACTGCGGAGTATCAGCGAGAAAAGCAATTGCGGAGTGAAAGCTTCACCAGCGAAGAAGAGTTCCTGGACGCCAAGGCCGCTTATCTTGAGATTACAGCGGAGTACGATTCAATTCGTGAGCAACTGGAGGTTTTTGGCAGTGATTCGTCAGGCGCAGATAGCAGTCTTGCACAGTACGCGCTCCGTTCTCCTATCCAGGGGCGCATTGAGCGCATGGATGCCCGGTTGGGCCAAACCTTAAGCTCTTCAGATACGCCTTTTACCGTAGCTGATACCTCTGTGGTGTGGGTGATGTTGCAAGTTGCCGAAACTGACATTGGCAGGGTATCCGTCGGAGATGAAGTTCAGGTCTTCTCAAAGTCGGTTGCAGACCGCTTTCACACCGGGGAAGTGTCCTGGATCTCAAATGAGCTTGATGAGGAAACCCGCACCATTACGGTTCGCGTTGTACTCGAATCCCCCAACGGCGACCTTCGTCCAAATACCTATGCCAAAGCGAGAGTCATGACTCAATCGGCGGCATCACTGCCCCTAGTTCCACACGATGCCGTGCAAACCATCGATGACGAGTCCGTTGTATTTGTTCCGGGTAATGAAGGGGGAGCCTACAAGGCGGTTCCAGTCACTCTTGGTAAGGAGGCTAACGACTGGATAGAGATTAAGTCCGGCATCAGCGCAAACACGGAAGTGGTTTCAGTGGGCGCTTTTGATCTGATGTCGGCCATTACCGCCAGTGGCCGCAGCGCCGCTCACGGACACTAATACTCGGGGGGAGCATGATCAACGCAATTGTGAATTATGCGCTGAACAATCGTTTGATGACGCTTGTCTTTGCTATCGCCGTGATCGTTGCCGGCGTATTTTCATTTCAAAAACTGCCGGTGGATGCGTTTCCGGACGCGACACCGACCATGGTTCAGGTA
Organism: Marinobacter sp. P4B1; assembly: GCF_001447135.1. Taxonomy (NCBI): domain Bacteria; kingdom Pseudomonadati; phylum Pseudomonadota; class Gammaproteobacteria; order Pseudomonadales; family Marinobacteraceae; genus Marinobacter; species Marinobacter sp. P4B1. The sequence goes on along the minus strand of NZ_LLXM01000015.1, from coordinate 471,105 downwards.
TTCACTACCAGTCCTGGATTGTCGCCGGTTGATATCGAAACGCTGATTTCCTATCCCGTTGAGATCAGCATGTATGGTATTCCCAAGTTAGAAAAAGTGCAGAGCACGTCGATTTTCGGACTTTCGCGGGTGACCATCTATTTCGAAGATGGCACCGATATCTACTTCGCCAGGCGGCTGGTAAACGAACGGCTATCCGAGGCCAAGCGCCAGATTCCCGAAGGGATGGGGGAACCCGAACTCGGGCCCATCGCAAGCGGTCTTGGGCGCATCCTGATGTATTCCCTGGAAGCTGAGGATAAAGATCAATACAGCCTGCAGGAAATTCGCACGATTCAGGACTGGATTGTCAAACCCCAGCTCAGGACCGTGCCGGGCGTAACCGGTGTGCTTTCTATCGGCGGCGAGGTAAAGCAGTACCAGGTCAATATTGATGCGCAGAAGCTTCAGGCAAGGAACCTGACGGTGTCTGATGTTCGAGGTGCCCTCACCCAGAATAATCGTAACGTTGGCGCCTCATTCATTACTCGAGGAGGTGAAGAGTACATTGTCCGTGGTTACGGCTGGGTCAACTCCGGTACCGCAGGCATCAAAGATATCCGGAACATCATTGTGTCCAAGAGTGAGGGAGAATCTCCTATTTACGTCAAGGATGTGGCGGAGGTTGGCCTTGGACCGGCAATTCGCCGTGGCGCAGAGGTGTCCTCAGGTGAGGAGTCCGTGGGCGGCTACGTGATGAAATTGATTGGTACCAACACCAGTCAGGTTCTAGAGGATGTCAACGCAAAAATCGATGATCTGAACAAGTCACTTCCTGAAGGGCTGAAAATAGAAGCGTATTACTCTCAGGCAGACTTGGTGGGCAAGGCTATAGGCACTGTCGAGAAAGCGCTGCTTGAAGGCTCGGTTCTGGTGCTGGTTTTTCTCTATCTGTTCCTGGGAAATATTCGTTCCACACTGATCGTGGTGGCGACGTTGCCGTTGTCTGTACTCTTTGCGTTCATTGCTATGCGCATGTCGGGCCTGTCGGCCAACCTGATGAGTCTGGGGGGGCTGGCTATTGGCATCGGCATGATGGTGGACGGCGCCGTCGTGATGATAGAGAACATCTTCCGACATCTGGAAGAACGATCAGAGGAAAATGTCAGCGTTCTGAGGCTTGTGGGTGAATCCGCCCGGGAAGTGGCCCGTCCGATCGTGTTCGCCATAGGCATCATCATTATCGTTTTCCTTCCACTGTTTACGCTACAGGGCGTCGAGGGCAAGCTGTTTTCGCCCATGGCCTACACCATCAGCTTTGCTCTGATCGGTGCGCTTTTGCTCGCGTTAACGTTGGTGCCGGTTCTGGCCTCCCTGTCATTCAAGATGGGCGGGCGTCACAAAGAGCCGAAGCTGGTTCTGTTCCTGAATCGGTTATACAAGCCGGTGGTGAATACTGTCGTCAAAGCCCCTAAGATTGTGATGGGCGTTGCCGTCATTGCTTTTGCCGGCAGTCTTCTGCTGTTTCCCTATCTCGGGAGCGAATTCGTGCCCACGCTCAGGGAAGGCACGTTCCAGATTCGCTCGACATTGCCGCCTGGAGCAAGCCTGGAATCTGCCATCAAATACGGCAAACGGATCCAGTCCGTTGTAGATGAATTTCCAGAGGTGACCGGCACCTATGCCAGGATCGGTCGTGCCGAGGTGGGTGGTGATCCTGAACCTGTGAACGTTGTCGCGACGCTTGTCAATCTGAAGCCTCTGGATCAGTGGCGAGAGGAAGTGAGCTATGAGGATCTCCAGAGCAGGATTGCAGAGGCTTTGGATGAGCGGGTTCCCGGGCTTGCCAACAATCTGTCCCAACCGATTCAGCTCAGAACCGACGAGCTCTTGTCAGGCGTTCAGGCGCAGCTGGTCGCCAGCATCTTCGGTGACGACCTGGACGAGCTGGGCCGAATCGGCAGGGAAGTAGCGGCCCTGGCGAAAGAGGTGCCGGGTGCAACAGATGTGCGCGCGCAGCAGAGTGCGGGTAAAAAACAGATCGTTATTCGCCCCGACCGTGAAGTGCTGGCGCAGTTCGGCATCAGCGTCGATAACCTGATGAGTACGGTTGAAACCGGTATAGGTGGTAAAGGCGCCGGGCTGGTGTTCGACGGTGTCCGTCGATTTGAGATTTTCGCCCGGCTGCAAGAGTCCTATCGCGGGTCCATCGATGAAATCAGAAAGCTTCCCCTCAGGGGCAACAGTGGCGAGCTTATCCCGCTTGCACGGGTGGCCGATGTTGAAATGTACGCAGGCCCCAAGAAAATTTCACGCTCCAATGCCAGTCGCCGTCAGTACGTGCAGATGAACGTGCGTGGTCGCGATATGGGCGGTGTTGTTCAGGATTTGCGCAAGCGGATCGAGGAGCAAGTGGATATGCCGCCGGGGTATTTCGTGGAGTTCGGCGGTCAGTTTGAAAACCAGGAAAGGGCCATGGCAAGGCTAGCGATCGTTGTGCCCATTACCCTGGCGCTTATTTTCCTGCTTCTCTTTTCTGCATTCAGTAGTCTTCGCTATGCGGCGCTGATCTTCATGAATGTGCCCTTTGCGGTTACTGGTGGCATTGTCGCGTTGTTTGTGACGGGGCTTTACCTCTCCGTGCCCGCTGCTGTGGGGTTCATTGCGGTGTTTGGCGTAGCCGTACTGAACGGTGTGGTAATGGTGAGCTACATCAATCAGTTGCGGGACGAAGGCTACGAAGTCACTGAAGCAGTCAAGCTGGGCGCTCAACGTCGTTTGCGGCCGGTTCTGATGACAGCCTCTGTGGCTATTCTGGGGCTGATTCCCCTGCTGCTGGCCGATGGCATTGGCTCTAATGTCCAACGGCCACTGGCAACGGTTGTGGTTGGCGGTCTGATCACGTCAACGCTGCTGACGTTGGTAGTGTTGCCCAGCGTGTATCAATGGTTTGCATCCGAACGTCGTGACGTTGAAGTCTGATAGTCAGGAGGCGGTTTATGTATGAAATAAAAGCGTATGTCAGAGAAGTGATGGCAGAGCATGTGGTTGATGCTCTGGCCAAAGTTAAGGGGGTGGCAAGCATTGCTGTCGTGTCTCTCAACGAATTTGGTCATCTGGTTGGCGATGAATCGCCTCTGGAGAAAGTGCAGATGGTCAAGCTGGAAGTAGATGTAGCGACCGATGCTGTTGCCGATGAAGTTGTGGACATCATTGTGCGAACGAGCAGGACCCGGGATGGACACCCGGGGGACGGCAAGGTACTGGTATCCCGACTGGTTCAGGCCGTTCGTATTGAAGACGGGGCGACCGACGAAAGCGCACTCCAACCCACTTCAATCTAGCCCCTTCCTGAAATGAGATGGTGGCATCGCGGCGATTGGTCGCGAGCTGCCGTTCTTAGCCTCATTGAGAAGCGCTACAAAGAGTTTTTAGCGACTCATATCTGAACTGTTTTTCCGAATTCAAACTCATTTCAAAGTTTGCACTTATTATCTCGATCTTTTCCTGCCTCGTCATAGGCGCCTTACACCTATGATTTTTGGCTATTAATCGCTTCGGGAGAAAGTCGATGAAGGCAAGCAAGCACTCGCCTCGGGCGTTGCTGTGTTCAGTACTATTGTCCATTCCTCTGTTCGGTCAAGCTGAGACTGTTAATTGGGCGAGTTGGCTCACTGGCCAGATAAGCAAGCACCCGGAGGTACTGGCAGCGACAGAGCAGGCGGCAGCGCGGAAAGAGGACGCTGAGGCAAGTGAACAACCGCTGTATAACCCGGAGCTGTCTGTGGGAGCAGACAGAACGGGCAGTGAAAACAACTTTGAGGCAGGGCTGTCACAAACGATCGATTGGTCTGATCAGCAGGGTGCATTAAAGGAGAAGGCAAAGCTGATCAGGCTGTCTGCGCAAGCTGGCTTGAGCGAAGCAGTTCTGACACAAACGTCTGAATCATTGTTTGCGCTTGTCGAGTGGCGCGCTACTACGCTGTTTGAGGAAATTGCTGAATCCCAACAGCAGCGCCTGGATGCCTTGCTGGACCAGGTTGAACAGCGCCAGCAGGCAGGTGATCTGGGGCGTGCCGACGCAGAGCTTCTGTTTTTAAATCTATCCCGTCAGTTGAGCGAAGTCGCCCAGGCAAAGGCCGCAGTTGATCGGGCAGAAACTCAGGTTAGAGAACGTCTGCCGGACTGGAGGCCTCAGGATGGGGGAATCCCCGAGTATATCTGGTCAGCGCTGGAGTCCCAGATTGGTGAGGCTGATCTGTTGGCACACCCGTCAATTGCAGCCGCTCGAGCCAAGTGGCAGGTGTTGAAAAGTGAGGCAGAGGTTGCGAGACGCAAAGCCACAGCATCGCCGACAGTAGGGCTGAGCGGAGGGCGTGACGGCGGCGAGAACGTGGTTGGCCTGACATTCTCGATCCCTCTGAACGTCCGTAATAACTACAGCGCTGAAATCCGGGCCGCGAATCGACGGGCTCTGGAGGCCGAAGCGCGGTTTCAGGCGCTCTACCGGAAACAACAATATGACCTGGCAGGCGCTCGCGCTTCCTGGAAGCGATACGACAAGCAACTTCGTCGATGGAAAGAACTATCCCAGGGGCGTGTACAGCGAAGTGCCGATTTGCTTGAGAAGCAGTGGCAGGTCGGCGACCTCTCCACCTCTGAGTATCTCCAGGCGTTAGGCCAGCGCGCGGAGAGCCTGAAAACCGGTATTGAACTGGAAAAGCTGGCGCAGCTGGGCCTGATTGAACTCTTGAGCCAGTCTGGCGAACTGATCACCCCCTTCCAATAATATTCTGGAAACTGGATAGTCATCATGAAAAAAACTCTGATTTCAGTATTTGTATTGACGCTGTTTATAGCTCCCCCTTCATTGGTGCAGGCCGAGGAAGATGCGCATAACGAGGCGGGCCATGATCATGCCGCCGGTGGCGACGATCATCGAGAAGGTACCGGTGAAGAGGATGAGCATGAGGGCGGGCATGCTGAAGAACGTGAGCATGAAGAGGAAGAAGGTCATGGCCACGAAGAGGAGAGCGATGGTGGTCATGAAGAATCAACTACCGCAAGCATCAATGCCAAACAGAAAGAGCTCGCCGGCATTGAGGTAGCAACCCTCGAGAGCAAGCGCGTTGACTATGAAATCTACGCTCCCGGTGAGCTGCTGACCAACGGCTATACCAGCTATCACGTGTCCCCCCGGGTTGCCTCGGTGGTGTTGAGACGTCACGTGGAATTGGGTGAGCACGTAACCAAAGGTCAGCAACTGGTAACCCTGTTCAGTGAGACGGTGGCACAGGCGCAGGCTGATTACAGGAAGGCTTTTCCTGAATGGGAGCGAATCAGCGGGCTGGGTCGTTCCGTGGTTGGTGATCAGCGGTTCAATACGGCGAAAGCGAATATTGAAGCGGCGAGGGCGACTCTGCTTGCTTATGGGCTAAACGATGATGACATTGGTGCGTTGAAGGCCAGCGGCGTAGGTAGTCTCGGTGAATACACGCTCAGAGCTCGCGTGGATGGCGCAGTGCTGACCGATGAGTTTGAGCAAGGACAAAGAGTTGAGGCAGGCCAACCGCTGGTGACTCTGGCTAATGAAAGCGAACTTTGGGTAGAGGCTCACCTGCCAGCAAACTCCGACATTGTCCTTAAGCAAGGGGCCGAAGCGGAAGTAAGAGTTGCAGGCCGAGTAGCTGTGGCAACGGTATCCCAGGAAGCTCATACCATTGACGCTGTGACCCGCACGCGAATTGTTCGGTTGGAGCTGGACAATCCGGAAGATCGTTTTCATCCCGGAATGTTTGCAGATGTGTATTTCCTTTTTAAAACCACGGAGCCGGTGCTTGCGGTGCCGGAGAGTGCGTTGATGCGAGGCGCCGATGGCGACTGGACGGTCTATGTGGAAGAGGCTGAAGGGGAGTACGAGCCTGTGGAAGTGGAACTGGGTCGCGCAATTGGCGGACTCCGTGAAATTTCGGGCCTGACTGCAGGCCAACGGATCGTTTCGCGGGGCGCATTTTTTGTGGCCTCTGAAATTGCCAAAGGCGGCTTTGACCCACACAACCACTGATTCCGGGAGCCATTATGTTCAACCGAGTTGTCGACTGGGCGGTTCAGAACCGCCTGTTGGTTCTTATTGCGCTTGCAGTGCTTATCGCCACGGCCGCGTTTCAGATCCCAAAACTGAATCTTGATGCTTTCCCTGACGTTACAAACGTCCAGGTCGCTGTTAATACAGAGGCGCCCGGACTTGCGGCCGAGGAAGTCGAGCAACTGATCACCTATCCCATTGAAGCGGTGATGTATGCGTTGCCGGATGTTGAGGAGGTTCGGTCCATCTCCAAAACCGGGTTGTCTGGTGTCACCGTGGTCTTTAAAGAGGGCACGGATATCTATTTCGCGCGCCAACTGGTGTTCGAGCGGTTGCAGGCCGCGCGGGAGCTGATTCCGGACGGGGTCGGGGTGCCTGAAATGGGCCCGAATACGTCCGGTCTCGGCCAGGTCTACCAGTACTTGCTGATAGCGGACCCGGATTCGGGGTACGACGCAATGGAATTACGCAGCTTGCACGACTGGCTGGTCAAGCTGTTGCTGATACCTGCTGAAGGGGTAACAGAGATTCTGTCGTTTGGCGGAGAGGTCCGCCAGTACCAGGTCAATCTGAACCCGGCGCGAATGCTGTCCTATGACTTATCACAGAACGACGTCATGGACGCCCTGGAGAACACCAACTCCAATGTTGGGGGCTGGTATATGGGCCGTGGACAGGAGCAGTTGGTTATTCGCGGTATGGGCTGGCTGGGTAATGGCGAGCAGGGGCTGGAGCAGATCCGTCAAGTGCCCGTTAAAACCAGTGATGGCATTACAGTGACGGTGAGCGATGTCGCCCAGGTAGCGCTGGGCACTGAAATTCGCCAGGGTGCGGTGACCATGACCCGGAAGGATGAAGACGGTCAGGTTGAACAACTGGGTGAAGTGGTTTCTGGCATTGTACTCAAACGAATGGGGGCCAATACAAAAGCCACCATCGACGGCATCGAGGCCCGCATTGATCGCATAAATCAGGCGCTTCCGAGTGGGGTTCGTTTTGAGCCCTATTACAACCAGGCGGATCTGGTGACCAAGGCCGTAGAGACGGTGACCAATGCACTTCTGTTGGCTTTTGTGTTTATTGCGATCGTGCTTGCCCTGTTTCTGATGAATCTTCGGGCAACAACGCTCGTGCTGCTTTCTATACCGATTTCTATCGGTATTGCGCTGATGATCATGGCCTGGTTCGGTCTCTCGGCCAACTTGATGTCTCTGGGCGGCATTGCTGTGGCAATTGGCATGCTGGTGGACGGCTCTGTTGTTATGGTCGAGAACATGTTCAAACATCTGACGCATCCGGATGCTGAGCATGACGCCCGTCGGGATGAATTGGTGAAAAACGACCCTGACCCATTGGACGCGTCACACGATGACCATGGCATTGCGCTTCGACTGCAGGAGGCAGGCCGGGAAGTGGCGCGACCAATTTTTTTCGCGACGGCGATTATCCTGGTCGTTTTCATGCCTTTATTCAGCTTTGAAGGTGTGGAAGCCAAGCTTTTTCAGCCAATGGCGATCAGCATAATGTTGGCCATCGTGTCCGCTGTGATCGTTGCTCTGGTGGTTGTGCCGGCCTTGGCATCGTTTATGTTTCGCAAGGGTATTCGGGAGCGGGAAAGCTTCGTTTTAAAACCTCTTGAGAAGTTCTACCGCAAGGGCCTTGACTGGTCGCTGAAACACACCAGATCTGTTGTCGGTGCTGCTGCTGTTCTTGTTGTGCTGGCGGCTCTGGTCGTGCCTCGACTCGGCACTGAGTTTGTCCCTGAGCTGGAAGAGGGAACGATCAACCTCCGGGTTACGCTGGCCCCTTCATCAAGCCTTGATACGGCGCTTGAAGTTGCGCCAAAATTGGAAGCCATGTTGATGGAGTTTCCAGAAGTGACTTACGCTCTCTCCCGGGCTGGCCGAGCAGAAATAGGTGGCGACCCGGAGCCCGTTAACAATATAGAGATCTATATTGGCTTAAAACCAACTTCGGAGTGGACCAGCGCCAGTAATCGCTATGAATTGCAGGCCCTGTTTGAGGAGAAGCTCGAACAGCACCCGGGGCTACTGTTTAACTTTTCTCAGCCTATCGCGACTCGGGTTGATGAATTGTTGTCAGGTGTTCGTGCGCAGTTGGCCATCAAGCTCTTTGGCCCGGATCTCGACGTACTGGCGGAGAAAGGCCAGCAGATTGAAGCGGCGGTCCGAACAGTTCAGGGAACACGAGACGTGGCCATGGAGCAGATTGCTGGTGAAGCGCAGTTGGTGGTTCAGCCTGACCGTCAGGCACTCTCCCGGTACGGACTTGCCGTGTCTGATGTGATGAGTGTCGTCCGGGATGGACTGGGTGGTGCCGCCGCGGGCCAGATCATCAACGGAAATGAGCGGTACGATATCTATGTGCGTCTGGCCAAACGTTTCCGGGAAGACCGGGATGCCATTGCCGATTTCAGGTTACAGGCGCCGTCCGGAGCCTGGGTGAGACTCGGTGATGTGGCCGATGTATCTATTGAGTCCGGCCCGCCTCAGGTGCGCCGCGATGACGTTCAGCGCCGTGTGGTCATTCAGTCTAATGTGCAGGGTCGTGACATGGGCAGTGTGGTTGCCGATATTCAGGATACCATCGCGACAGAAGTGAACCTTCCCCCCGGCTATTCGGTGGATATTGGTGGTCAGTTTGAAAACCAGCAACGAGCTCAGAAGCGATTGACCATTGTGGTACCTGTATCTCTGGGCCTGATCGCGCTGTTGCTGTACTTTGCTTTCAGTTCGGTTGGTCAAGCGCTGTTGATTCTGGTCAACGTGCCGCTTGCCGTTATTGGTGGCGTCTTTTCACTCTGGATCTCCGGCCAGTATCTTTCGGTGCCCAGTTCCGTTGGATTTATCACACTGTTTGGTGTGGCGGTGCTTAACGGGGTCGTAATGGTCGAAAGCATCAATCAGCGAATACAGGATGGGTTGAACGTGGATACTGCGGTGTTTGAAGGTGCCGTCTCCCGTTTGCGTCCTGTCTTGATGACAGCAATAACCTCGGCACTCGGTTTGATACCGATGCTATTGTCGACGGGCGTGGGTGCGGAAATCCAGAAGCCATTGGCCAGCGTGATTGTAGGTGGCCTCGTGACTGCGACTTTCCTAACGCTTTTTGTTTTGCCGGCTCTATTCACGCGCTTCTCAAGGTCTAAACTCGATGATATGCAACGGTAGAAGAGAGGTGGAAATACACAGTTTTGATCGCGAGCAGGGGAGGGTAATCCCTCCGTCATAGCGGGGCGGAGGAATTATGGTTGTGCTCTACTCTGGGAAAGGAAGCACAACTGTAATTCTGGCGCCCCCTGTTTCTGAGGGGCCAATGTTCATCCGTCCGAAATTGTCTTCTAGTATTTCGGACACGATGGACAGTCCCAATCCAAATCCAGAAACGGTTTCGTCAAGCCGGGAACCTCTATCCATCACTTTTGAGGCCGCTTCTGGAGTAATCCCAGGGCCGTCGTCTGCAACTTCTATCGTTAGCCCGGAATCGGTCTGGCTTATTGAAACGTCAATCTCAGCCTGACTCCATTTCCCGCCGTTTTCGAGCAGGTTACCGAATAACTCTGATAGGTCCTGACGCTCCATGGGCCAACTGAAGTTATTCGGCAAGGATGTATTAATACGGAAACTCTTATCGGGAAAGATTTTTTCCATGACAGAAATGACGTTGTTCGCTATTTCAATCGGAAAACATGTTTGCCCCATCTGCCTGCCGGAGATATCTGCCTTGCTCATGCGGTAGTTCAAGGACCGGCTTAGATCCTTTAGGTTGGAGGTCATGAACTCTATGTCGTCGCGGGACGGAGGTAATGAACCAGTGTCTGACAAGATTGCGAGATTGGCAGAGATCGAGGTCTTGACCATGTGAGAAAGATCGGAATTGAGGCGGCGGTGGCGGTCAAGGCGACGACTTGCTAGTTCAAGTAGGTTATTGAACTGTTTGATCAGCGGACTGAACTCCTCTGGTGCGTCAGGATTCAAACGAGGTTGTTTGCCAGATTGCAGTCTCCTCATGTCTTCCTTGATGTGTTCGATCGGTTTCAAAGCGAGGTAAGTAGTGGTGCCTACCAGAGCCAAGAGAACAACAAGTAATAATGCGGAGGCAGCCAGCAAGGTCAGGTGAGCCCCACTGGATCGCTCGGCGAGTCCACTTTCCATTTCCAGGATGGTGACTGACGAAAGCGGGCTGTCAATTCCGAAACCTCGTTTCAATCCAAGAAGGCCATCTGCACCTTGGGATATTTCTACAAAGCCCGCCGGCTTTCTTGAAACCATTCGCAACGTTGTTTGATCTATGTTGCTACTGGCAATGATGCTTCCGTCTTTCACTTCGACGACGAGGGCGTGCTCCAGTAGCAATTGGAATCGATCAATCATGCTGCCAATCTCGTCGGGCGTCGGAACTTCGTTTTCAATGATGGTTTGAAAACTCTCCACCTCCTTGTCAAGGCGATGTTTTCTGGACTCGTTCGAAAGCTGCTCTATTACATAAGTGTGCGAGAAAAAAATTAGTAAAAAATACAAGAGGCTGAAAGCGATGCCATATTGGAGGAGAGTTTTTCGGATGCTTTTCTGCGCTGTCATGAAGGTGCTTTTGTCGATTGAGCGGAAGGCTTCAGTTGAAGGCACATAGAGGTGCTCTGATCGGAAAGCATAGTTGGAATCGAAGCGTGCCGCAACGGGTGCGAGCCGGAGCGAGGGACGCTCTGGTCTTCAGATCGGTCTGGCTTGGTCTTATCGTTCTTAGGCATTTGAATAACTTGATTTAGTGTCATCAAATCAAAGCCGACCTAAATGGCTTTTGAGCTTGTGGTAGCCGCTGAAAAAAAACGTTTCATCAGCATATATTTTCAAGTGTGTTTAAAGTTTCGATGTTCTACTAAACACCCAAGGCCATTGAATGTTGCTGGTCTAATTGAAAAAAATGTCGGAGCCGTTTTATGAAGAAAGTATCCATGATTATAGTAGCTTCTTTCGTGGCAAGTGGTGCTTCTATAGCCCACGCAGGAGGGCAAGCGGACAGATACAACGAGGCAAGAAGCTATCCTAATAAGAGCATAGATGAACGTTCCTCCCAGTATCGTGTGGAAGAGAGCGAGACCATCAAAAAACTGAAGGAAGAACATAGATTGATTAAAGAGTTGATTGGGGATCTCTTGGAAAAGCAATAACATTTATCGTTGTTTACTTGGAGCCAGACGGGCAATTACGTGGCTCCAAGATTAATTTAATGGTAGATTTTGTTAATTTTCCCAAAATTGCGAAAGTCGCGCTTTAGTATTGATGAATCTCGTAAGGAAGACAGAGCGCAAAATGTTGGAAAGCTGCATTCTTAACTAAGATATTTTGCAGTATTCATGGCTAATTCAGACCTCCCTCGATTTTTCATAAAACCATATATAATCTAGAATTACCAAGTTAAAAATAGTTCTATTTTAGTCATCGTTTTTTCAATTCTTGTTCCTATTTGGTGCGCATTATTGATGAGCGCACTATCGACGAGCAATGCAACACTTGAAGCAGAGTGCTTATTGCATTGAATTGTTAAATATTTAATCATTTTTATGAACTGCGGCCCTGATTTGACAATAATTGCTCATAGAATAAGTTTTTTAAAAGGTGGCACAAAACGTGTATGCATTATAGGTGCGTTATTCAATGCGCAAATAACTAAGCTGCCCAAATAGAAGGTAAAAACGATGAAAAGACGTATCTCGACTAAAGATTGTTTGCTAAATGTTGGTTTGCTCGTAACTCTCCAAGCGGTCCCGTTAATTGCCAGCGCAGGTGTTAGTGCTAATTTGGGCATAACAAGCAACTACTTATTTCGCGGTGTGACACAAACAGATGGCTCAACGGCGACGCAAGGCGGGCTTGACTACGAACATGCGTCGGGGCTTTATGTTGGCGGCTGGGGCTCCAATGTGGATTTCGGCGATGGGACGAGCTACGAGCTTGATCTTTATGCTGGCTTCTCCGGTGTAATTGAGGATATCGGTTACGATGTTGGCTACATTTATTACTCTTACCCTGATGCTCCTGAATCTATTGATTTTGGCGAAATATACGGAGAGTTGAGTTACAGCATTGTATCTATAGGTGTTGCTTACACAGCAAACAGCGACGTAAGCGGCGAAGGGCTGTTCGTTCCAGGCGATATCTATTATTACGCATCAGTTGATGTGCCACTGGAAGACGATTTCAGCACAGGTGTTTTGATTGGCTATTATGATTTCACTGATGATGGCAAGGCGTCTATTGGCGAGGCGAGCTACGGACATGCAGCTGTTAACGTCACCAAAGATGCGGGAAGCTTTGGAGCTTTTAGTGTTAATCTGGAGTACGCTGATATCGATTCAAGTAACGCACTTGGTTCGGTCAGTTCGGACGACCCGAAGTTTTGGCTGGGCTGGACTAAGTCTTTTTAATCTATTTGGTATTTTTCACCGAAATGGTTAATCGTTGAGAAAGCTGGCCCGGTTTGTGGGCCAGCGCATTTATCTGGCGAGCCCTGGTCCTTGAGGAAAATGGTTAAATCACAGTAAAATCATTTAAGCTTCAACCCTTTTTTGAAGAGAATCTCTTGCAAAGTAATATCCTTGTCCTCTCAATGTTTTTATTCGTTTTTTTCCGAGTATCTTTCTGAGCCTGGCTATGTAGACTTGAACGACATTTCTGGTTGGGCACCTTTCGATATTATAGAGTGCTTCAACAAGTTCGTCCTGTGAGAAAACTCTGTCAGGAGAGCGAAGAAAGCATTGTAAAAGGCGGTACTCCGTTGCGGTTAGTCTGAACTCTTTATGATCGGGAGTTGTTAGGGTTCTATAGGTTGCATTAAGTAGAAAACCATCCACGATGATCTTATCAGTTGCTCGCCCGTCTTTTCTTCGTATTATGGCGCTAAGTCGAGCTTTTAGTTCATCGAATTCGAAGGGTTTTGGAAGATAATCGTCTGCCCCGGCATTCAAGCCCTCAACTCTCTCTGTCCAGTTGGAGCGGGCAGTTAAAATAAGAATAGCTTCATCTCTGCCACTGCTTCTCCATTTTTGCATCAAAGAAAGCCCGTTCTCGTCGGGCAGTCCTATATCCAGAATGATCGCCTGATAACTGCTTGTCTCTACGAAGAAATTTGCCTCTTTTCCGTTTTGGGCAACATCTACAGTAAAGTTTTCCTTCGCAAGCCAAACGGAGATTTTTTCTGCGAGTACCGCGTTGTCTTCGACAATTAGAACCTTCATCTATAAGCGCCGTCTCTGGATGTTGGAAAATTGTGGCTGTCGCCCTTCTCGAGAGCAAATCAAAATTAGCTAAGAGACCGGACTTCAAGCGACCCGCTATAACAACAGACGAAGCTGAATCTAGCTTGAAAAAGGCATTACGGTGAGGAAAGTTTTCTATACAAACACTATCCACATGTGATCGCTTAACCACATACCAGGTGGCCGGGTCAACGATTGATCACCGGGACCGCCCTGGGAAGGTCAACTATCACGGACAACCCACTTTTCGGAGCAGGTGAGAAGTTGAGGGTTCCACTGTAGCGTTCGACAATTTCTCGAACAATCGCCAGCCCAAGGCCATGGCCTGGGGTCTGCTCGTCCAGCCGCAACCCCCGTCGACCCAGATTGCCGATTTCAGCGTCCGCGACGCCGAGCCCATCGTCTGTTACGCCGATCTGCAGATTTCCGGAGTGTTGAACGAGTGACAGCTCCACGCATCGTTCCGACCATTTGCCTGCATTGTCCAGAAGGTTGCCCATGATTTCATTCAGGTCGTGCTCCTCGATCGGCCAGCGGGCGTCCTCCGGCAGGGAGCTCGACAGTTCAAAGGACTTTTCCGGGTATAGTCGCCCCAGCATCCAGACTAGATCCCGTGCCTGTTTCAGAGGGTAAGCGCTTTTCCCAACCTGTGGCCCTGCAAAGCGACTTCGGCGCATCTCGGCTTCAAGCTGTTTGTCGATGTCATTGAGTCTCGCGGTCATCTGAAGGCGGAGATCGTTGGAGAGCGGACGACTGGTGTCCTCAAGAATCTGCCGGACGGCCGCAATGGGGGTTTTGACGCTGTGAGACAGATTCGCCAGCGCATCCCTTGATCGTTCCAGGCGTTGATCCAGCGAGTCGAGCAATTGGTTGAGCTGCTGGACCAGCGGTCGAAATTCCTCAGGTGCTTGGACATGAATCCGCGAGACCTTGCCATCCTGAAGTCGCTTCAGCGTGGCCTTCAGTTCGACGACAGGGCGCATGGACAGATTGATACCGAACCAGATCACAACGACCAACAGCAGAATCAGCAGAATAGAGACGATGGCCGTCCACCCGTGCAACTCTGCCTGGCTGCGTTTCAGTGCGCCAAGATCCTCGGACACGATCACTACAATCGGCGTATCGCCGATCCGGAACGACTTTCGGTACGCAAGAATGCTCTTTGGGCCTTCGACGGTGTCCGCATCCCGAACACGAACGGTCCCATCCTTTGCTGATTCTATTAACGACGTTAACACCGGTGCCCAGGAATCCGGGGAAATGATCGTTCTGGACGGAGAATGTATGGCGAAGGCGTGGTGAAAGACTTCCTGAAAATAGTCACCAGTCTGGAGACTGTCCAATTGACCGCCAGAATCACGAATCTGATGCTCCAGAAAGGCGACCTCATCCTTGAGACGTGTCTCGACGAATTCCCGGGACATCCGGTCCAGTAAGAGGCCGTGAACCAGCCATGCAAGCCCCATTAGCGCAATGCCCGCTGGCAGTAGCAATAAAAGCAAGGTGCCTGGGCGCGCAAAGATCTGTCGCCGAAATGTCAGAAGCCAAAGTGGAGGGCTCAGATACTTGGGCCGACCCGGTCATCAAGTATGGCATTGCGCCTGAAACTCTAGAGGGACCTAATACAGTTGGGCATCGCTTTGAGGTAAGCCAGCAGCTGCCCTGGCCGGATCATCTGTCGGCGTCTCGCAAGGCAGCGGAGGCCGGAATGCTTGCCGCCCAGCAGGAGACTCAGTGGCTAATAAGGCAGCTGACAGCTCGCGTTAAGGAGGCGTATGCATATTGGTGGTATACCAATGAAGCGATCAATCTCCATCATGAGACACGCGCTTTGGTAGAGCAACTGGCCACCGTAACGGAACAGAGGCTTGACTATGGCATCGGCTCGCAAAGTGAAATGCTCAGGGTCAAAACGGAGTTGGACACTCTAGATGCCAGACTAGTAGAGCTGCAAGCGGAAAAGGCCGGGCTAGCCAGCGACCTGATTCCTCTGCTTGGGCGTCGTCCGACGGGGGCCAGTTTGCAACTGACGGAGGCATCTGAAACGCTTCTGTTCGCCGATGGACAGTTGGAACCAGATCATCCGCTGATTCGGGCAGCCGAGGCAAGGGAAGCCGAGGCGCGCGCGCGGCTGGATGTTGCCGAAGTCGATCGTAGACCTACGTTCACAGCTAATGCCGGCTATAACAGCCTGTGGGCTGACGAGAGAAAACGTTGGGTCGTCGGCATTGGCGTTCGGATTCCATTTAGTGGGCAGCGCCAGCACAGCGCCGTTCGAAAGGCGACTGCCGAAGCCTCACAAAAACGATGGCTGGCCACTCAGGCTCAGCGGGAATGGCGGGCTTCGATCGCTAAACTGAGGGCAAGCGTTGAGGCCGGCCATGGTCGCCTGAACATCCTCAACGAGCGACACTTGCCAAACCAGCGCGCGCACTGGGAAGCCAGTCTGAACGAGCTGGCCAGTGGCACTGGCAGACTGGAGGACGCAATAAATAGCGCAAGACAGCTTACTGGGGTCAAACTCCGTCGAGCTGGGGTGATCCGTGATCTATATAGTGCCTCGGCCGGATACGAAGCCCTGATACCGGTGCGTACTATCAATGCGTTAAATTAAAGAGGTAATTCAATGGTCAAGTCTTCGGGCATTTTGGATAGCACCAGAAAGTTCCATTCCAAATGCCCGAAGACTCGAAAAAACCACTTGGACCAAAACTCATGAACCTTCCTGAATGTTCGCTTTGCGACCATACCGAGTACCAACAGCTTGTTCCGATCTCATCCAAGGGGGCTCATCGAACGGTCACTCTATTGCGGAATAAATACGTTGTTCCGTTGAATGGGCGAGGGGTCGTGAAGTGAGTCGCTGGTTTTTTGCGGACAGGGTGCGATTTTCTACCAATCAGTTAAACCTTCCGCACCCGTCGGGACCAGGCTTAATCGATGTAAAGATTCGTATCCGAATGTTTCACCTTGCGAAGTGGGTTCCAGGGTAGCGGTTGGGCAGTTATACAGACTTGCTCATAGCATATGAGCGGTTTCTTCTGTGATCACAATTTTTTAATTGTTCTACAATTTGGCGTTTCAGTGAGTTTAGCTTCCCGTTGACATTTGGATAGCATTAGCCGATATTTGTTGTACGGTTATTTTCCGTACGCGATGGCGTCTAGGTTTAAGCCAGTAGTACAGCAAAATGGAAAACACCAAAACAGAGGGACTGGTCGATTGGCCAGCCAGTTGAAAGAGGAACACCGCATGTCAAAAACAAGCGCGCGGCTGGATTTACGAATTGATCCAGCTATTAAAGAATTGGCGGCGCGCGCTTCAGCTCTGACCGGGAGTCACAGTCTCTCAGAGTTTGTCATCCAGGCAATCCGGGAGAAGTCGGTTCGCGTGATCGAGGAGGCTGAGGTGTATCGCCTGAACAGCCAGTCGTTTGATGCTTTTGTGGCAGCTTGCGAGGCAGCTCCAGCACCGAACGAGGCGTTGCTTAGCGCGAAACGTCGCCGGAGCAAAAGGATGGAAAACGGTGACCTTGAGGTTAGAGCCATTAGATAAGAAGTCGCATGACCGGAAATCGTTTGATTGTGGGCTGGAACGGGTAAATGAGTTCCTTAGGCGAGAAGCTCGCAAGCAAATGGACAAGAAAATTAATCGCACCTGGGTGCTGGTGGATGATGAACCTACAAATGTGTTGCCAGCTCCGGTCCTGGGGTATTTCACCCTGACCAGTGCAACCGTGGTGCGTGATGAGTTGCCAGATCAGGAGACCCGTAGTCGATACCCGGCCTATCCCATTCCAGTGATCAAGCTTGCGTGGCTGGGTGTGGATAGCAAACTACACGGATCCGAGCACCGATACGGTGAAACGATAGTTCTTGAGGCGTTGGAAGAGGCGTATCGGATTGTTCAATACACTGGCATGGGAATAGCGGTTGTAACGGACCCTCTTACCCAGAGCAGTGATCGTTTTTTTAAGCGCTACGGCTTCCTGCCTATGGGAAGGCAATTCGGAGATCTGCAGTCGCTTTACTTGCCTATGGGTACAATTGGTCAGCTGATTGATCTTCCATCTTGAGAATGGTCGCAACCAGGAATTGTCGCCCGAACGAGCGTTCAAAGTTTTGGATAACGGGCCTGTAGTGAGATTTTGGTTCCATTCATAAAATGAATGCTCTCGCTGCCAGTCCGTCATCAGCATAAGAGGTATAAAACCTGGCGTTGCTCTCAGGCAGGGCTGGAGCAAACCGACGAGTCCACGATCTCTGGCGGATGGGTCAAGCCCCAAGAGAGCTGCAGGTGGCATTCTACCTAACCTTTATACAGTGCTGCCGCCCCTCTTAGCGCTGCCAATACCAATTGCTCGTCGTCACAAACGGACTGCTTCTTAAGTTGTGCAAGAGCAAGTGCGCCAAGCCGAAAACTTTGTGAAATGGGCAGGGGTAGGGCGTATCCGGTACCTGATCCTTGGCTGGCAGCCAGGTAAATCCTGCCGGGCTGGCGCTCAATCGTTATCCCCTTTGTTGGCCTCTTAAACTCGGCCTTGGGTAAATAGCCCAGACACACACAACAAAGAAGTGGTAGGTCGTCCTCGCCCAATTGGAGAACAATCTTCCTCTTCCATTCAACGCGTTCACCTTGGCGTGGTGCGACTTCCAAATTCAGTGCAGCCAGCGGCACGCCACCCTCTTGGGTGATGTAGGTCGCCTCTGCAGTGAGAGCCGCCTTTGAACCGAAACAGCGTACCTTTGCCTGGAGAGCAGGGTGTTCAGGCTTGACCGTCGACATAGCGGTGAATGCTCAATGCTTGAATGACAGGTTCTGGCTCTATCTTGGATTCGCGCTGGAGTCGAACTGGAACCTCATTACGAAATGCTGGATTTTCACGCCAAGCCAACCTCGGGAGAGTCTCCTGCTGTGCAATAACTACTCCCGAAATCGGGCAACTCTTCCGGAGGACCTTGCCCGCCTCGCGATAGGCGTAGTTTGCTCGCAATTGATTCGGCAGAGTGATTCGGCGGACCAAAGGCTGATCGGGTGAACATTTTCGCCTCAGGACATCTACGGCGGTGTCTGCCAACTCCACATCGCGATCCCTGAGTCCTTCGGCAAGCGCCATGGCCTCATCAAAGCTGAGTTTCTGGATCCGGGCGTGACTGGTTGCCCAGGTCCAGGAGATTGAATCCAAATTACGAGGCATGATCCGGATCTGTCGGTAACACTCCCGCAGATCAAGCGTCTGAATTCCTGCACTTTTCAGAGCGTTCTTCAGCACCGTTTCCCGTGATACCCCGCGCTTCTCAAGGGAAAGGTTCCGGATTTTCAGAACAGTTTCCTTGAAGTGACTTTTAGCTGCATTTAGCTGCTCGACCGCCGACACTGTCGCATCTGAAGCACAAATAATGCCCGCTTCGTATTTCCTGTTGTGAGTATCGTCAATGGTCAGCCCAACCGCATCTATAATCGCAGCTCTGCGCGCATCCGCGGTATAGCGCTGTTTTTCAGTGGCGCCAAAAGTTGGGATATACACTTCAAAATTTCTGGCATGATCCGCTTCTGATAGCTTCTTTAGCCCCTCACAATGATCGACGAGGGATTGATAAGCAGTCGAAAGCTCCTCGATCAAGTCACGCGGGACAGGGACATCGCCAACATCAGAGTTCAACATGTTTTGGATCTCCCAATATCAGAGTACGGCACGGACACTGTGTGAACACAAACAAAATCAAAGACCTGATTTATTATACCATATATTCCTGCAGACGAATCTCTTCATTAGCCAATACCAGACTCTGACGGTATCTTGGTTGCACCTAAGCAAAAGATCCTTGAGATTGCCTGAACTCACGAATTGGACACCATGACGAAACTTGCGATCCCACTAAGCCTTGAGACGTTACAAGAGCTGGATAAAGACCGGACAAGACTCTCCGGCTTAACCAATGCTGAGCTGGCGGGTTTGTTTACCCTGTTTAAACTGGCCAACTCATCAAAACCCTTTAATGGCCCTGCGAGTGAACGTCTCCTTGCGGAAAGCCTCCTGCTGATTGGTGATTCTCAAGAGGCCAGATCAGAAATTGAGGACCTGGTACAGGATCGAGTAGAGCACTTTTCTGACCTGGCTCCGGGCAACAGCGACATGTTCTTTCTCATGTCAGTCTCGGACGTTGCCAACAAAAGTTACCTGGAACAAAAAAACCGATGGCGTTACGGTTGCTCGAAAGAGTTCAACCAGGTGTTCATCAAACGTAACATCCTGGGTCTGCAGCGGAATGTGTCACTATCGACTGAGCATGACCGCTTGATTCGAGCCATCGAGGCCGAGCCGGACGAACCCATGGCCATTCAAGGCTTTGCCGGCGTGGGTAAGACCTACCTCATCACAACGCTTGCGGCCTCCTTGAGCGCCAAAGGTCTCTCTGTTGTAGCTCTGGCTCACACCCGTCAGCAACTCACAGCGCTCATGGAACGCACGCAAGCCGTTCGGGGATTGACGTTAGCGGAATTGATGAAAGAGCTGGTCTATCCTGGAGAGCCTGCACCCAGGCCCTCCAGGGGCTCGCGTTACCGGATGGGGCAGCGCTTCAACCGCACCTATGAGCAAATGGCACATATTCTGGGGATCCAACCGCTTCAGCGAGCGAAGCCTCCCGAGGTTGCCAAAATTGCGTGGAAGACGGTAACGTCGTTTTGCCACAACTCCGGTCATGAGATCACGACTGAACATCTACCCGCTACGATAAAATCTCACTGGTCCGCCTCAGACAAAGTCATTCTGGTAGAAGTTGCTCGCAGGATGTGGGAAGTCATTGTGAATCCGCCAAATCAGGAATCTGAACTGCCAATGCGGATCTATCACCAAATCAAGCATGCTGATGTTGAAGGCAAGGTGCTTCCTCCTACGATCCGTATCGCCCTGGTCGATGAAGCCCACGATCTGCCCCTGCCCATTATTAATATTCTTGAGCGAACGCCGCCACCACAGGCGACATTTACCTTTGGTGATCGATACCAACACCTTTTCGGGGCCGGAGGAACTCAGCGACCAGGGCGATCACGAGGTCGAGAACTAGGCGTATCAGTCAGGGCTGGTGAGAGCACAACGGAGCTTTTTAACCAGGTTCTTGCGGCACACCCCATTACTCCGGAGCTGGAGTTTGTCGGCATCAGACCAGAAAACACCCGGGTTGTGTCCTACCAGACCCTGCCGGCGCCGAGCGGAAACTGCGCCATCATTTTTCGCTCATACTGGGCCTTGTTTGAGCAGTTCCAGCGATGCGCCCATGAAAAAGCCGCTTTCACGTTGATGCCAGGATCGGAGAAAGCCCTGCAGTGGTTCATGGGCGACGTAATCGAGCTGTTCAATCACGGTACGCGCCCAAGCTTCCCAAGCTTATTCCGGTACGGAACCTTCGATGAACTGGTAAAGCGTGAATCGCAACACGCCGATATCAGTCGTATTGTCGACCTGCTTTCCCGCGGTTATCAGCTCAAACACCTCGATGAATCATTGTCTCGGCAGGCGAGGGGCTCTGTAAATGTTCTGTGGCTAGGGATGCCAGAGCACACCAAGAACATGGAATTTGAAAAAGTTGTTATTGCGGACGATTTTTTCAGTCAGACCAACATGGTCTCAAAAGATGCTCTCGTGTCCAGCGTGTACACCGCGATCTCGCGAGTTAAAGCGGAGCTGCACCTACCTGCCGAATTTGATAATTGGGTAAGGGGGCTCTCAAGCTGACCAGGGAAACGTCGGTCCACGGTTCAGCGCGATGCGTTATGCCCCTGCGGTTTTCGGATGATCCGAGGATTACCTTCATCTTAATCTTTAGGGTATACGGATTTAATGGTTGATGGGGCACCTTCACCCCATCAATCTGATACCACCCTCAGATGGTTGATAGATCGACTCCGTAGTTGAGTTCCTCTGCGAAGTCCGGCAGTCCGTAACCGATGGTTTTCTTGTAGAAAGGAGAGACCTTCGCAGTCGGTGCCTTTTTCTTGTGCTTCGTGGTGTAGAGCATTCGTGCCCGCATCACCTCGAAGGAGTAACCGCGCCCTTCACGGTTCTTGTCCTTGGCCAGTCGGTTGATGGACTCCGTGTAAGCGTTGGTGACGGGCATGTCCGTCTCGAAGTAGGTCATGGTCTCTTCGCGCCAGTTTCCCACTGCCCTGACCAGATCGCTCCAGACTTCCTTTTGGCCCTTCGGGATGGTGGCTATCCACTCGTCCAGGGCGGCTTCTGCCTGGAGCCGTGTGGTGGCGTCCCAAGAGCTTTTTGCCAATAATGAGCATTATTTAACCCTTCAACGCCAAAATGCGTCTGGCACCGTTAAGTACAATGCCCCCCGCGATGGTGCCGATAATCAGATCCGGATAATTGGAACCGGTCCACGCGACCAGGGCGCCGGCGGTGATGACCCCCAGGTTGATCACCACGTCGTTGGCCGAGAATATCCAGCTTGCCTTCATGTGCGCCCCGCCTTCCCGATGTTTGGATATGAGCAGCAGACAACTGGTATTGGCAATCAATGCGACGAATGCGATAGCCATCATCACCAGCGATTCAGGCTCACTACCGAATACAAAGCGTCTCACCACCTCTACGAGCACGCCCACAGCCAAGATCAGTTGCAGTACACCAGCAAGATGCGCGGCACGTACCTGCATTTTCACGCTATGTCCAACCGCATAAAGGGCAAGCCCGTACACCGCCGCATCGGCAAAATTGTCCAGGGATTCTCCAATCAGGCCGGTGGACTGGGCGATCAGACCGGCAGTCATTTCCACCACGAACAGAAGTGCATTGATGCCGAGCAACCAGCGCAGGGTCCCGGATTCTTGCTTAGCAGAAGCTGCCGAAAACTCGGCGGCCTTGATGGTCTCCGGATTTGCAGCGACGGTTTCCTGAAGCGAGGCGCCTAGCCCCAAGGTCTTCAGTTTCGAGGTGACGGGCTCGACCTCGCCGTCATGCACGACCTTCAGCCGGCGGTTCGACAAGTCGAAGGACAGCGCCCGAATCTCCTCAAAGCCGTTCAGGGCTAGGCGAATCATTCGTTCTTCTGATGGACAGTCCATCTTCGGCACGGCATAAACACTGACCCATCTCCCTGGCGCCTCGGAGGAGGCCTGTATATCGGTATCCGCTGCGGACGTTGCATCACCGCCACAGGCGCCACCACAGGATTTGCTCATGATACGACTCCACTTGAACAATGTTGTGGTACCATTTAAAACTATAAAGCTACTATAAGGTCAATAGAGTAAAGAATCCGTTGGGGAGGAGGCTGATGCGCATTGGTCAGTTGGCGCAGTTGGTAGGGGTCGAAACACAGACGATCCGCTTCTATGAACAGCAGGGCTTGTTGCCGCCGCCTGATCGGCAGGACAACGGTTACCGTGTCTATACCGAGAAGCATGGTGAGGGGCTGGCCTTCATCCGTCGCTGCAGAATCCTGGGCCTGTCACTGGCTGAGATTCACGAACTACAGAGCTATCAGGACGACCCTCATCAGCCTTGTACCGCCGTCAACGCCTTGCTCGATGATCACATCTCTCATGTGCGGTCGCAGATAACCGCTCTGCAAGCGCTTGAGAAACAACTCGTTTCACTGAGAGCGAGTTGCAACGATGACCGGGAAGTTGAGGCGTGTGGGGTTCTTGCTGGAATTAGCGAAGGAAACATGCACCAGCAGTAGGTGAAGCATCAACCAGATAATCCGATGAGATGCCGGTCTGTCTCACTCTCATGCAAAGGTAAGATCAACCATTTAATCCGCTTACCCGAAAATTGGTGACAACAAAAATGAATATGTTGATTTCGACGACCTGGAAATCAAAAACTACGTAAGCTATGAGCTCGGCAATAACATGAAAGCCTTTGGCCGTCTGGATCTTGACTTTAAAGATCACGCCAATGGTAATGAAGAAGAAATTGCCGGTGACAATTACGCGTCAACAGATGAGCCGATTGAAGAGGCATATGTTGGTATCCAGTACGGCGTAACCTCTTTCTCCTTCGGTAAGCAGAACTTCGCTTCTGACGAATTCGGCATCGAAGAAGCCTATGAAGCACCGCTGGACGAAGATCAGTTTGATGCGGTAGACACAGACGGCGATGACACCTTCCGCGTAGACGTAGAACTGGATCAGGTATACCTGGTTGCAAGCTACGAGCTGGAAGCCGAAGACAAAGATGGCATCACCGGTGAATTCTTCGATCTGTTCGCTGCTACCGAAATCGCTGGTCTGGAACTGGCTGCCGCTTTCCAGCAGCACACTCCGATTGGTGGTGATTCCCTGGACACCTGGGGTCTGAGCGCCGGTTACGACTTTGGCATGTTTGGCCTGGCCGCTGACTACAGTGTCACCGACGACAGCAACACAGATCGCGAAACCACCCTGTATAACGTTGCTGCTACCATCGACGTCACCAGCACTACCGGCGTTGCAATCGGTATGCAGAACCAGGAAGAGGACAACGAAGAAGACGTAACTGGCTGGTACGCTAACGTGACTTATAAGTTCCCGGAAGCCAAGAACGTAAGCGTGTTTGCTGAAATTGCTGACACTGATGAAGACGACACCGACATGGGCTTCCTGGCCGGCATGCGCGTGAAGTTCTAAGCACTACCTCCAAAGCACCAACCACAGTCATACCCACGGTTGGCGCATGGAAAAACAAAGGCCGGGCAGCAATGCCCGGCCTTTGTGCATCTCACACCGCCACATCCAGTGGCGGCACCTGCTGGTGTAAAAACCATTTCTCTGTCACCACCTTCCGTGTAAACCAGTGTGAGCGCATCAGCGTGCTGGCAATGGGTTGCTTGAGCCATTCCGGCAAGTCAAAACCATGTTCCTGCTCAGACGCCCGATTGCCAAAGCGGGCCGCGATCTGTTCGCCGTAGGGCTGCAGGGAAACCGCAGAATAATCCGGGGCTTCCTGTATCACTTTCGCAGCCATCAGGGCCGATTCGATGGCCGGGCGGATGCCTTCGCCGCTCTGGGTGTAGGCCAGCCCTGCGGCATCACCGATCAGCAACACGCCATCGTCCAGCAGCGGGCGGTCGGCGTGGGCATACAGCAGGTAGGCGTGACCCTTGAACCGGCCGGGCAGGTCGGCGGGAATGCGCCCGGCTTGTTTCATATCTTCTACAAAGGCTTCCAGGTGATCCGTCAGTCGGTGATTGTCTTCCCGGCCCAGGCCGATGTTCAGGTAGCTGCCTTTGCGGAATACCCAGGCATAGCCCTTGAGATCGCGGCAGAACCAGAGCTCCGGCGTGTCGCCCCGGGCTTCGCAGGCGCGGGCCTGTTCCGGTGTCATCTCGAACTCTACTTCCTTGGCCGCAACCACGGTTTCATGCTTGCCGGGGCCGTTGCCCAGCTGCCGGGCCACAGGGCAGAAGTGACCGCCGGCGCCCACCAGTAACGGCGCCTGCCATTGTTCGTTGATCACCCAGTTGCCGCTGTCACGGGTGATGGATTTTACCGGCGTACCCAGCTGTTTGGTGCAGGACACCCGGCCAAGCAGGTAGTCATCAAACTCGCAGCGGCGGATGCCGTAACTGACCACTTCACCGTGGTTGTTCTCCACCGCGTCCTGGCCCATCATGCCGATGCGGAAGCGGCGAATGGGTTGCAGGGTGCGGCCATTGCCATACTCGTTGGCATCAATATCCAAGCTTGCCAGTACCGCGGGGGTTACCCAGCCTGCGCAGGTTTTATCCCGGGGGAATTCGGCCTTGTCGATAATCAGCACCTGCTTGCCCGCGCCCTCCAGCGCCCGGGCCAGGGTAGCGCCGGCGGGGCCGGCGCCGACAATGATCACATCGTAGTAATCCATCAAATGCCCTCCGGTGTGGCTGGGAAGGTATAAAGATCCTGCCGGCTCCGGGGCAGCTGATTGTTATCGCCGTGGGTGAATACCACCTGGAACAGCTGCAATGAGCCGGCCCGGAAGGCGGCAATGGAGCCGGCCAGGTACAGCCGCCATGCCCGGGTGAAGTGCTCGTCGTACATCTCCGTTACCTTGTCCTGGTTGGCGGTGAAATTGTCCATCCAGTGGCTCAGGGTCTGGGCGTAGTGCAGGCGCAGGTTCTCCACATCCAGCACCGAGAAATCGCCGTGTTCGCAGAGTTCCATAAACTCGCCAATGCTGGGCGGGTAGGCGCCCGGGAAAATCCGTTTCTCGATCCAGGCGTTCATCAGCATCGGCCGGTTACGCCCGATACTGTGCAGCAGGGCAATGCCATCGGGTTTGAGGGAGCGTTTGATCAGTTCCGACAGGGCCGGGTAGTTGTCCTTGCCCACATGCTCCAGCATGCCGATGGAGACGAAGGCATCGTACTGGCCTTCAATGTTGCGGTAGTCGTCTTCCACATAGGTGACCAGGTTATCCAGACCCTGCCGCTCTGCTTCGGCCCGGGCATAGGCCAGCTGTTCCCGGGATATGTTGTAGGCATGCACGGTTACCCCGTAATTGCGGGCCATGTACCGTGCCAGGCCGCCCCAGCCGCAACCGGCTTCTACCACCGTCATGCCCGGTTTCAGGCGCAGTTTGCGGCACACATGTTCCAGTTTGGCCAGCTGGGCCTGTTCCAGGGTGTTGTCTGCCTGTTCGTAATAGGCACAGGTGTACTGCATTTCCGCCGTATCCAGCCAGAGCCGGTAGAACTCGTTGCCCAGATCGTAGTGGTGGTGGATGTTTTCCCTGGCTTCGGAAATTCCGGTAGGCCGGGGGTTGTGGTTGCGCCACAGTGCATCCAGCCATTTCGGCCACTTCTGCCGGGCCGGATGAACCGCCCGGTACATGGCTTCCATAAGATCCGGAAGGTCGCCGTCTACTTCCAGCCGGCCGGCGCTGTACAGGTCTCCGAACGCCAGGTTGGGATTTGCCACCAGTGAATACAGGGCTTTGGGGTCGGCCAGGCTCAGGGTGAACCGGGCGGGTTGCTGTTCCGGTTCGATGGTCTCGCCGTTCCACAGGCGGAAGCGCACCGGTGGCGAACCGGCCATGCGCATCAGCTTGGCCACCAGCCAGCGCTCGTAGCTGTGGGGTTCCCGGTCGGTCTGGCTGTTTTCGAGGGGCAGGGTCAGCACATGGCCCTGGGCTCTTGGGTCGCTTCCGCTATATTCCGGTTTGCGGGCGGTGTTCTGTGTCACGGCAGGCTCTCCCTTTGTTCTCTGTGCTCCTGTGCGGTCCCGAAATCAGGCTGAGAGTCGCGTTTCTGACTCAGTATAGAAAATGATCAGGATTTGTCAGGTATTGGCGAAAACGGAGGGCAAAGCGGGGAGAAAAGCGGGATCGGGCGGGTGCCCGATCCCGGAAGGTACAAGTCTTAGTAAGTAGCACTCATGCCAAACCATTCAGGGAATATGATGATCATCGCCAGCACCAGGATCTGGAGCAGGATGAACGGCAGTATGCCCTTGTAGATATCGGTGGTTTTGACGTTCGGTGGCGCCACCCCTTTCAGGTAGAACAGGGCGAACCCGAACGGTGGCGTCAGGAAGCTGGTTTGCAGGTTCATGGCCACCAGGATGGCGAACCAGAGCATGTTGATGCCCAGGGCTTCGGCCACCGGCGCCAGGATCGGCACGATGATGAACGAAATCTCCACGAAGTCGATAAAGAAGCCCAGAACCAGGATCACCAGCATGGCCAGGATGATGAAGCCCCACTGTTCGCCCGGCAGCATCAGCAGCCATTCTTCCAGAAGGTAGTCGCCGCCGGTGTAGCTGAACACCATGGAGAAGGCGGTGGCACCGATCAGGATGGCGAACACCATGGCGGTTACGCTGACGGTATCCTTGGCCGCATCCCACACCATCTTGAACGAGAACTGGCGATAGATGATGGCCAGGACCACCGCACCCACACCACCCAGTGCGGACGATTCGGTGGGGGTGGCAATGCCGGTAAAGATCGAGCCCAGCACCACCACAATCAGTGCCAGCGGCGGGATAATCGCGAGCAACGCATCGCGTATTTCCTTGCCACGGCTGATGCTGTCATCCGGCGGCATGGCCGGAGCTGTCTGGGGCTTGAGGCGGGTGATCACCAGGATGTAGATAATGTACAGGCCGATCAGAACGATGCCGGGCATCACTGCGGCCTTGAACAGGTCGCCCACCGGCAGGCCCAGCACATCCCCCAGAATGATCAGGATAATGGACGGCGGCACAATCTGGCCCAGGGTGCCGGACGCACAGATAGTACCGGTGGCCAGGCGCTTGTCGTAGTTATGGGCCAGCATCACCGGCAGGGAGATCAGGCCCATGGCTACCACACTGGCGCCGACCACGCCGGTGGACGCAGCCAGCAGTGCTCCCACCAGGATGGTGGAGATAGCGAGGCCGCCCGGCAGGCCGCCAAACAGCCGGCCCATGGACGTGAGCAGCTGCTCGGCCAGCCTGGTGCGCTGCAGCACCACGCCCATGAAGATAAACAGGGGTACGGCCATCAAGACGGTGTTCTGCATCACACTCATGATGCGGTAGGGCATGAACGCGAACAGATCCATGCCTTCAGCGAAGATGCCAAAGAACAGCGCCACGCCACCGAAGGTGAAAGCCACCGGGAAACCCAGCATCAGCATGACCAGTGCCACGCCGAACATAATCATGCCGATCATGCCAGACCTCCCGCACTGTGCTCGCCTTCGTATTCTTTATCACCTGCCATCACCCTCAGGGCGTAGGTGGCCATGTTCAGGCCGGCGGTCGCCATAAACACGGCAGAGAAAGGAATCACGGCTTTGATAATCCAGCGGTGTGGCAAGCCGCCCGGGTCGCCGCTGCCTTCACCCATCTGGTAGGCGTCCTGGGCAAAGCTGTAACCGTAGAAGCCGATCAGGTAGGCGAAGGGCACGACAAAGATCAGGGCGCCAATCAGGTTCACCCAGGCTTTGCGCTTCTGGCTCCAGTTGGTGTAGAACACGTCTACCCGAACGTGGCTGTCTGTGCGCAGGGCATAGGGAATGCCCAGCAGGAACACCACCGAATACAGGTGCCATTCCATTTCCTGCATGGCGATGGAGACGTCGTTAAACACATACCTTGTGAGCACGTCGTAGAACACGTTGGCGGCCATCAGGATCATGGCAATGCATGCCACCCAGCCACACACTTTCGAGACCCAGGCCAGGCCCTCGTCCAGTTTTATTATCCAGCGCATCTGTACATCGTCCTCCGCAGAGCGGATTTTCTGTTCTGATTAGAAAGCAAAAAGCCGGGACCTCTCCAAGAGCGATCCCGGCTCTGTTGCTGCATGGCGCCCAGTTTACTCGACTTCCGCCATGGTGTTGAGATAGGCCCTTTCGGAAATATCCGTGTAAGCCCGGCTCTGCTCCTGGTAGCTCAGCTGGGAATCAATGATCTTCTTGGCGATTGCACTGTCTTCCGCCGCTTCTGTCAGCAGTTTTTTGTTGGCATCGTACATGGCCTGGAAGATGTCTTCCGGGAACTGTTTGATCTGTACGTTCGGGTAGTCTTGCTTGATGTTGGCCCAGGCCTTGGCGTTTTCATGCTGGGAATGTACCAGCATGTCGTAGGAAGCGGTGCGCATGGCTACCCGCATGATTTCCTGCAGGTCTGCCGGCAGGCGTTCCCATACACGCTTGTTGACCAGGAACTGCAGCTCGGTGGCCGGCTCGTGCCAACCGGTGTAGTAGTAATCGGCGATCTGCTGGAAGCCAAGACGCAGATCCAGGGCCGGACCTACCCACTCAACGGCATCAATGGTGTTGCGCTCAAGGGCTGTGTACAGCTCGCCCGGGGCGATGTTGGTGGGGTTAACACCCACCTCGGCGAAGACTTCGCCGGCAAAGCCCGGGATGCGCATTTTCAGACCTTGCAGGTCTTCCAGCGACTTGATTTCCTTGCGGAACCAGCCGCCCATCTGCACACCGGTGTTGCCGCCGGGGAACGACAGCATGTTGTGGGGCTCATACACTTCCTGCATCAGCTCCATGCCGCCGCCGTGGTAGAACCAGGCGTACTGTTCCATGGCGTTCATGCCGAACGGCATGCTGGTGAAGAACAGGGTTTCCGGAACCTTGCCTTTCCAGTAGTAGGAGGCAGAGTGGCCCATGTCGTACTGGCCTGCCTTGACCATATCGAACACGCCCAGCGGCGCTTTGTGCTTGTTGGCGGAGTCGATGCGGATGGTCAGCCGGCCGTCAGACATTTTCTCGACGGTTTCGGCAAAACGCTTGGTTGTGTCACCGAAAATGGGAAAGTTGGGGCCCCAGGTTTCGGCCAGTTTCAGGGTGAATTTGTCTTGTGCCAGCGCCTGTGTGGCGGCAAATGTCGTTGCCACAGCCAGTACAGCCGCGGATAGAACAGAACGGATCTTCATTGCTCTTCTAACCTCTGATGTTGTTGTAATTGTCTTTGGCTCAGAGCCAGCCGCTTTTTGGGTGACCGGCTTGTTCTTGCAGTCTAGTTCACAAACACAATGGTTGTGCTATGCAGCTGCTCGAATTAAGACATATGTCTAAGGCCTCGGAGCTATACGAACGGTTTTCACAAATCGTTCATCCGGCCGATCTGGCTGGCCAGGCGCATGGCTTCATGTTCTTCCAGCGATTTCAGGTCTTCCAGCAGAGACTTGGCTTCGGGGATCTCTGCCTTGCCGATCAGGCTGTCGTAGAGCGCCATGACCTGGTCATGAAAATCAAAGATCTCCCGGGCAATGCCGGCGAAGTCCAGCGCTGAGTAATCGGTGCTGCAGGTCCGGTTTTTTTCGATGGGTTTGTGCACCCCGTAATCGTAAAGCCGGGTTTGCATGGCTTTCGGATCGGCCTGGTTTTCATATTCGGCCACCGCCTTTTCCAGCAGGGTCTCGTGGCTGCTGATGTAATCCAGCAGGGCACTGGCCCGCTCGTCTTTATGCTGGCCGGCCGATTCGTGCAGGCAACGCGCCAGGTGGGCGTGCAGTTGCCGGGTCCAGTCGATCAGGTCTGCGAAGGTTTTGATTTCCATACGGCATATCTCCGGTCAGAATGGCTGTTGAAATGTCGGTTTGTCTGTAAGTCTAGACAATATTCTCTGCCTGCCATGCCCTTTGCCTGTTGATCGGGATCATAAGCCTGATGAGTCGTAGCAATCCCTTCCGTTTCTTCCTGTCCCGGCTGACCGAGGATTACCTGCTGCTGGCACTGGTGGTTGGGCTGGTGCCCTTGCTGTGGGCGGTGTCACCCTCTTTGAGTGAGCTTGCCGGGCTGGTGCACTGGCAAACCCTGGCGGCGCTCACCGGTTTTCTGGTGCTGAGCCGTGGGCTTGAAGACAGTGGTGCCCTGGCCCGTTGTGGTGTTTGGCTGATGGGCCGGTTTCGCACGGAGCGTTCATTGGCACTGGCGCTGGTGGTTTTTTCCTGGCTGTTGGCTGCGGTAGTGACCAACGATGTGGCCCTGTTTATCGTGGTGCCCCTGACTGTTGCCCTGGCCGCGGTGGTGCCGGTTCCGCTGGGCCGGCTGGTGATTTTCCAGGCCCTGGCTGTGAATGTCGGGTCGGCTCTGACGCCCATCGGTAATCCCCAGAACCTCTTCATCTGGCAGACCCGGGGCATCGGGTTTGGTGAATTTATGGCGGCCATGCTGCCCCTGGTGGGGCTGTTGACGTTGGTCTTGCTCCTGGCCACGGTGCTGGCGTTTCCCGCCCGGCCGGTTGTTGTCCGGCCGGCGCAAAGGCCGGTCAACCGCAGACTGTTGTGGGTGTCTTGCCTGTTGTATCCGGGTTTTATTGTGGCGGCGGAGCTGGGCGCTGTGGTTGTGGCTGCGCTGGCCGTTGTGCTGTTGTATGGCCTGCTGTTCCGGGCGGTTCTGCGCGGGGTCGACTGGCTGCTCCTGCTGGTATTTATGCTGATGTTTGTGGATCTCGGGCTACTGGCCGGGCTGCCTCAGACGGATGCGCTTGTGGCCTGGCTGCTGGCACTGCCCGGCGGTGTGATGACGGCATCGGTGGTGGTGTCGCAGTTCATCTCCAATGTGCCGGCCACCATTTTGCTGGCATCCTTGGCTGACGACTGGCAAGCCCTTGCCTGGGGTGTGTCGGTGGGCGGATTCGGGTTGGCGATCGGTTCGCTGGCCAACCTTATTGCCTTGCGCCTGGCCCGGGTTGAGGGGTTATGGCGGGAGTTTCACCTGTGGTCATTGCCGGCACTGGTGCTGGCCCTGGGAGTGGCTGCGCTGGCGCACTACGTTGTTTGATGCGCCTTCGAAACCATCGTAACGCCGGCTTTTCAACACCATAGTGCAAAGCCGCAGCCAGGCTGATGGCAGCAGCCAGGGCGATCAACACGCCCAGCGGGCCGGGCAGGCCGGCGCTGTATGCGGCGCTTATGATGCCGTAGCCGATATTCTGATGAACCAGGTAAAGCGTGTAAGAGATGCTGCCAAGCCACAGCAGCGCCGGGCGTGTAAGGACATTGAGGCGGCCGGCAACGGCCAGGATAAACACGCCGTAACAGCCGAGCACAAACAGGTTGTATGGGGCTTTGTAGGCGACCAGGCAGTGGCCAATGGTGAGTGCCAGCAAGGCGGTGTCAGCACCGCCAGGCCGGCCATGGCGATACCACCGGTAAATCAGCATGCCGCTGATGAACAGTGGCGCGTAGCGGGTGAAGAGCAGGTCCTTGACCAGAAGTTCGAGGCTGTCCGGAATGGCTTTCCACCAGATCACGGCGGCATAGCTGATGAATGTCCAAAGCCAGAGCATGGGCCGTAAGCGCTGCCAGCCTCCGAGCCCGTAAAACAGCAGGGCAATCCAGACATAGAAGGTCGCTTCGATCACCAGGCTCCAGTAGGCGCCGTCTACATGGGGGTGGCCCAGATATTCGTGCAGCAGGGTGGTGTTGAGCAGGGCCGAGCCCAGGCTCACCACGCGATCGTCCGGCCCCATTACTTGCACTGTCAGCCAGGTAAGAACGATTCCCGCCCAGAGTGCCGGCAGCAGGCGAAAGGCCCGGGCCAGGCCAAACTGGCCCGGGCTTCGGGTGCGCTCCAGAGTCATGAAAATGACAAACCCGCTGAGGATAAAGAACAGATGCACGCCGTAACGTCCGAACTCCAGAAACGAGGGGCTGCTGAAGGTGTGGCCGTAGAGCTTGTCGTAATACGGCAGGTAATGGAACAGCACCACGCCGAGGGCAGCGATACCTCGCAGTGAGTCCAGGGCGGTCAGGCGGGCTTGGGCGTTTTGCATTGCGGTTCCGGTTGTCGTCAGGGCAAGTGGTCAGTTTAGTCCTGTGCGGACCGGCCGACTACGGGCTTGCTATACCATTCGATTTCCGTGCGCTGACGGTCTGTTCATTTGCCGGGCCTGACCTGTGCCCGGGTAGGGTATATGATGATAAGAAACCTTGGTCAGGGAGCGAGTGAGATGACGGTAGAGCTGGGTATTATCGAAGGATTTTATGGCCCGGTGTGGAGCTGGGGCGAGCGGCGCCAGCTGGTTAATGCCCTGACCACCCATGGCTATGGTTTCTACCTGTACGCGCCCAAGGCTGATCCGTACTTGCGCCGGCGCTGGCAGGAGCCGCATCCGCCGGAACAGGCCGAGGCGTTGGCGGATTTTGCCGGATTCTGCCGGCGCGAAGGGGTGCGTTTCGGCGTAGGGCTGAGCCCGTTCGAGGTTTTCAATAACTTCGATGACATCGCCCGGGATGCCCTGGCGAAAAAACTGAAAATGCTGGATCGCCTGGGTATTCAGGAGCTGGCCATCCTGTTCGACGATATGCACCCGGATACCCCGGAACTGGCCCGAACCCAGGCCGGAATTATCCGGTGGGTGCAGGAGCATACCGCGGCTGCAAAAATCAGCGTGTGCCCAACCTACTATTCCGATGACCCGGTGCTGGACCGTGTGTTCGGCCAGCGGCCGGCGGATTATCTGGAAACCCTGGGTGCGGAGCTGGACCGCGATGTGCGGATTTTCTGGACCGGGGAGGAAGTCTGCTCCCGGGAGATTTCACCGGGCCACCTCAAACGTATCAGCAAGTTGCTGGGCCGCAAGCCGCTGCTCTGGGACAACTATCCGGTCAACGACGGCGACCGCATGTCCCGGCACCTGCACCTGCGCGGATTTACCGGCCGCCCTGCGGGCAACGCCGCCTATCTTTCAGGCCACGCCATCAACCCTGCGCTGCAACCGGTGCTCACCAGTATTCCGGCCATTACCCTGGCGGAATCCTATCGCCAGGGGCCGGATTACCAGTATGGCCAGGCGTTTTTGCATGCGGCAAGGGAGGTATTGGGGCTGGAGCTGGCGGAACAGCTGCACAGAGACTTGCTGGTGCTGCAGGATACCGGGCTGGGGCGTATCAGCGATGAGAAAAAACAGGCGCTGATGCACACCTACGATGCCTTTGATCACCCGGCTGCCCACGAAATTCTGCGTTGGCTGGCCGGGGATTACCAGGTTACCGACGAAATGGTGGCCACCCAGTAACCCGGTTACTCCAGGTAGTAGTCGAAGGTAGAGACTACACGCACGGTTTTTAACGGCTGCTGTTGTTCCGAAACCCCCGGGGCCTGGTCCCGGGCGAGGATCTGGAAAATCCCCTGATTGGCCCGTCGCAGGCCGCCGAGCTCGGCATCGGCATCCCGGGCAAATTGCTGGGCGGATTCCCGGGCGGCAGCGGTGGCTTCGGCGATCATTTGCGGCTTGATATCGTTCAGGCCACTGAACAAATAGGTGGGGCCGCCGGGGCCGTAGTCCGACGACAGCACCACACCGGAATCCACCAGTTCGCTCACGTTCTGTGCCGCCTGGCGGATACGGTCTATGTCGGTGCTGCGCACCATCAGGGTCTGGTTGATGATGTACTGCTGCTCGTTGTTGTTGCCGGAGTATGGATTGGCGCGGGTATCGGTAACATCCAGCCGCTGCAGTTCAACCGACGACTCCTCAATCGCCTGCAGTTTCAGGAAGGCCATGATGGCTTCGCGGCTGCTGCGGGTTTTGTTCTGGGCTTCATCCAGCGTGCTGCCGGTGGCGACAAAACGGATTGGCCACAAGGCAAGGTCTGCCTGCACCTCGCGTTCCGCCACGCCCTTGACCGTCACGTAGCGGTCGGCCGTGCGCAGCCCCATCAGTCCCTCGCTGAGCAGAGACGCGGCAAAAATGGCACACAGGCCGATGATCAGGGCAGAGACAACTTTCATGCTTACTCCTTGTGATTAATCACAGTTGGTCGTGGTGCGCTGGCCGAACCGGGCCTGCATGGCCTCTCGCTCCCGTTCCGGGTCTCGGAATTCCCGGGGCATGGGCTGGATAAAGTATAGATAGTCGCCTTTGTGACGGTGCTTTGCCAGCGGCATGTCTGCTTCGTTGGCCGGCCATTCGACAGGCGAGATTACCGTGATATCCAGTTCCGGTGCACGTTGTTCCAGCACCGCCACGGTACCAAGGCGCTGCTCGCTGTGGAAGGTGCCGGTGGTATGCACCAGTTGATGCCCGGGCCGGTTGCGGAGCGCTTCCACCATCCGGTGCGCCATGGTGTTATCCCGGAGCAGTTGGGCCTGGTAGGTGTTGAGCATGCGCCCGGAGAGTTCAGCCTGTTCCGTACCATGGCTGCCGCTGATGGCGTCTATGAACTTGTCCCGATATTCCGGGGTGTCCAGGAAGGCCTGCTGCGGCAGGGCTGAGCGCTGCGCTTCCGGCAGTCTGTCCAGGTAAGCCTTACCCTCGCGGCCGACACAGCGAACGGTGTCCGCCGGTGCGTTGGCGGCGATCACCGGTAACTGATGCTGGCGTGCAAATTCCACCAGCGGCCGGTAGGAGGCCTTGTAGTTGTCCCAGGCGTTGGCGTCTTCCAGCATTTCGGTTTCGCCGATTGTGCCGGCCAGGTAGGCATCCACGGCAGCCTGGTGGTCCAGGTTGAACTGTTCCATGCTCAGGATCTGGGCGGGGTTTTGCCGGTACAGGGCTTGTTGCAGCCGGGCCTGGAGCAGGTGAGAGGCGTGGTGGCCATGGTACTCGCCGATCACTACGATATCGGTGTCGGCCAACTGGCGGGCCAGTTCCTGGACGGTAACCGGAGCGCCGGTCTTCGCTGCCAAAACCACCGCATCGTACTGGCTGCTGGGCCGTGCCGGGATGTTGTCTGCCGGCACAGCGGCGCACCCGGTGACGGTGGCGAGTGTTAACAGGAGGCTGGCGAATAAAGGTTTCATAGGAGCTTATACGCTTCGCCGCTCAGTCGGTTTTCTGGCGGGAGTCTTCGCGCCAGTCCGGGCCCAGCCGGGCTTCCACATATTCCCGGATAAACTGCCGGACCTTCTGGGACGGCGTTACATCTTCCTCTTTGCACAGGGCTTCAAAGACCTTTTTCTTTTCCGGGTCAATCAGCAGGGTAAGGCGTGCGGTTCGGTTTTCCTTGGGCATAGGTATCAACGCTCATGCTATGTTAATCAGGTTAACATTGAATGTAATCGTAATGAGCATATAATGATAAGGTCTCGTTCGCAACCAGGAGCCGCTAGCCATGTCCCACCGTGCTCATCTTTTTTCGCTCAGATTCGCCCACGCTGTCCGTGAGGCCTGTATTGACGAGCGCTACACCGGTGGCCGTTTCCTGAAAGATGCGATGGCCGGCATCACGGTCGGTATCATCGCCATTCCCCTGGCCATGGCGCTGGCGATTGCCAGTGGCGTTGCGCCCCAGTACGGGCTGTACACGGCCTTTATTGCCGGCTTTGTGATCGCCCTGTTCGGCGGCAGCCGGTTCAGTATCTCCGGCCCGACCGCGGCCTTTGTGGTTATTCTCTACCCGATTGCACAGAGCTATGGCCTGGGTGGCTTGTTGTTGGCCACCCTGATGTCCGGGGTGTTGCTGGTGATTATGGCGCTGATGCGTCTCGGGCGCTTTATCGAGTATATACCCGAGTCCGTCACTTTGGGCTTTACCGCGGGTATTGCCGTGGTGATTGCCACCCTGCAGGTGAAGGACTTTTTCGGTTTGCCAGTCGAGACCATGCCGGAGCATTACTGGGACAAACTGGCGGTGCTGGGCCAGCAATTACCGGCGCTGGATGCCATGAGCACCCTGGTGGCGCTGGCTACGCTGGCGGTCATGCTGCTCTGGCCCCGCCTGAAAACCCCGGTGCCGCCGCACCTGCCGGCGGTGGTGGTGGGTAGCCTGCTGGCGTTGTGGATGAACAGCCAGGGGGCTGCCGTTGAAACCATCGGCTCCCGTTTCAGTTACCTGCTGCCGGATGGCAGCACCGGTGCCGGTATTCCGCCGTTCCTGCCGGAATTCGCCTGGCCCTGGCAGCAGGCGGGGGCAGCCGGTGAGCCGATAGGGCTGAGCTGGGAACTGTTCCGGGAGCTGATCCCGGCGGCCTTTGCCATTGCTATGCTGGGCGCCATCGAATCCCTGCTGTGCGCAGTGGTGCTTGATGGCATGACCGGCAAGCGCCACAGCGCTAACAGCGAATTAATGGGGCAGGGCATCGGTAACATTCTGGTGCCGTTCTTTGGTGGCATTACCGCCACTGCCGCCATTGCCCGCTCCGCTGCCAACTACCGGGCCGGCGCAGAATCGCCGGTGTCTGCGATGATCCATGCCGTGGTGGTGTTGCTGGCGCTGGTGTCGCTGGCCGGCATCCTGGCCTACCTGCCCATGCCCGCCATGGCCGCGTTGCTGGTGATGGTGGCCTGGAACATGAGTGAAGCACCGAAGGCGGTTCACCTTCTGAAAACCGCGCCCCGCAGCGATATCCTGGTGTTCCTGACCTGCTTCGGCCTGACCGTGGCGCTGGATATGGTAATTGCTATCACCACCGGCGTGTTGCTGGCGGCGGTGCTGTTCATGCGGGAGATGGCGCAGATGACCAAGGTGACCGATATTACCGGTAACAAGCGCATCGTACAGGCGGAGCTGCCCGAGGGCTGGCAGGTATTCAAGATCAACGGCCCGCTGTTCTTTGCGGCGGCAGACCGGGTGTTTGGCGAGCTGGCAGGCCTGTCCCGGCAGGCCAGGGGCCTGGTGCTGTATATGGACGGTGTCACCATACTGGATGCGGGCGGTTTGTCGGCCCTGAACAAGCTGATTTCCAGCTGCCGGAATACCGGCACGGAAATAGTGATTGCGGACTTGCAGTTCCAGCCTTTGCGCACGCTGGCAAGGGCTGGCGTAAAGCCGGAGCCCGGTATCAGCCGCTTTTATCCCACCCTGGAAGCGGCCCTGAATGGCGTTGTTTCTGGCGAAGCCTGAAAACTGCGATAAACTGCCCCGCATAGTTGATGCAAGGGGCAGACATGCTTCCGTTCCGGATTGTTGATCGAATCAAGTTTGTTGTTGAGCGCCAGCTGGTCAAAGGTGCCGGCTTCCAGTTACTGGTGGTGGGCGGTTTTATCGGCCTGATTTCGCTGATTGGCGGCCTGCTGGTGGTGTTGCCGCCGGCCGGTGAGTTCAAGGATGCCGGCTCCGCTATCTGGTGGGCCTTCCTTCGCCTGACCGACCCCGGCTACCTGGGGGACGATGTCGGCACCTGGCAGCGCATTGTGTCTACCCTGCTGACCATCTCCGGCTATGTGGTGTTTATGGGCACCCTGGTGGCCATCCTCACCCGCTGGCTGATTGCCAAGATGGAAGACCTGGAACGGGGCCTGACCCCGGTTACCCTGAAAAACCATGTGGTGGTTCTGGGCTGGACAGCCCAGACCCCGCCGCTGGTGGCCGAGTTGTTTGGTTCATCCGGCCGGATGCAGCGCTTTCTGGAAAAGCACGATACCCAGAAACTGCGGCTGGTTGTACTGGCGGAAGAAGCCAGTGGCGAACAGGTGCACGAGCTGATCAACGAGCCGGGCGTGGGCCGCCGGGCCCGGGAAGTGATCCTGCGAAGCGGCTCGGCTATTCAGCCCGAAGCCCTGCACCGGGTCGCCTGCCTGGACGCTGCGGCAGTGATTGTGCCCAGCCAGGGCCATGATGCCGGCAGCCTGGTGACCTCCGATATCGAAACCGTCAAAGCCCTGTTGTCTATCGCCGCCCAGGCCCGCCATTTCAGTTCTCCGTTGCCGTTTGTGGTGGCAGAAATCCAGGACATGCGAAAGCTCCCGGTGGTCGAGCGGGCCTATCCCGGCTCGGTCGAGGTGGTGGCCGGTGATGCCACCATTAGCCGCCTGATGGTGCAGAACGTGCTGCACCCGAACCTGTCCGAGGTTTACAACGAATTGCTGACCGCCGGTGAAGGCAACGAGATCTTTGTGCGGGGTGGCGAAACCGCCGAGGGCCTGACCCTGAGCGAGCTGGCAACGCAGCGGCCCCATGCCGTCGTGCTGGGCTTGTTGCAGCCGGCAGCCAAAGGCTGGCAGGTTAACCTGCTGGCGCCGTCAGACACGGTGATCCGTAACGAAGACCGGGTAGTGCTGATGGCCAGCGACTATGAACACACGGGGCCGGATGCCAAGGTGGACCCCCTGGCTGCAGTGGAACGCATCAGCGGCTCTGTGCAGCCGAGCCGCCAGCAGGGGCCTCACCGGGTGCTGGTTCTCGGCTGGAACCGGCGGGTGCCGAGCCTGGCGGCGGAGTTTGGCAGCTACGCGGGGCGACAGTTCCAGCTGGACATGGTATCGGCAACCCCGCTGGAAGAGCGTCAGCGTGAGATGTCCCGCTATGGCGTGGACCTTGAACGGATCAATGGCCGCCTGCTGGAAGCCGATTACATGGTGGAAGAAGACCTGCGCAAGCTGGCGCCGGCCAGTTACGACACCGTGATGTTGCTGAGCAGCGACCGGATAGGCTCCGGGGAAGAGGCCGATGCCCGTGCCATGGTGGGTTACCTGCAGCTGGAAGATATTCTGTCGGAATCCACCCGCCGGCCCCAGGTTATTATGGAGCTGAGTGATCCGGACAACCGCCACCTGTTGTATGGCCATCAAAGTGAAATGCTGATCAGCCCGATGATTCTGAGCCACGTCCTGGCCCAGGTGGCTTTACGAAGGGAATTGCGGGTGGTGCTCGACGAGCTGTTCACGGCCGGCGGCGCCGAGATCCAGTTCCGTGATCCCCACGACTACCCGCTGCCGGCCAGCGCGACCTTCCAGTTACTGGAGAAAACAGTCGCGGCCCGGGGCGAGATTGCGCTGGGTGTATTCAGGGCCCGGGCCGATGAGCGGGGGCGCCACCTGGTCATGAATCCGCCCCGTAAACAGTACCTGGACCTGCAGGAGGGAGACCAGTTGCTGGTGATGTGCCAGACCTGAGGCCGGCCCGGTTCAGTCGATGGTATCGAGCAGGGCATCCATGATGTCGTCCATCACTACAAAGCCGCACATTTCGTTGTCTTTCAGTACCAGCAGTCGCTTGACCCGGTAATCGGACATCAGGGTAGCGGCATGCTTGAGGGCAAGGTTTTCGCCCACGCTGATCACCGGCTTGGCGCAGACATCGTAGACATTCAGCAGATCGATATCGCCATCCTCTGCAATCACCGATTTGAGCACGTTGGTATAGGTGATCAGCCCCCAGGCATCGTGTTCGCTCTGGCGCTCGACCACCAGGGATTTCACGTTGTGGCGCTTCATCAGCGTCAGTGCCTCCCGCAGGGTTGCGAAGGGCGAGATCTTGATGATGTCGGTGACCATCACATCTTTGACCAGTTTCATGAGCGCTCTCCGATCAGATTGAGTCTTTCAGGTGTTGTTCGAATTTTTCCACCTGGGCCATGTCGATGCCACCCAGGTGCTCCAGCGGAACGGTAAAGATCAGGCCCTGGGAGTCTGCCGGGTCCGGCATGATCACCTTCTGCAGGGCTTTGAGAATCTCCAGCGACAGGCCTTTTTCCAGCACCATCAGGAGCACGCTCTGGCTGCCGTCGTAGGTCAGGCCGAAGAACGTCTTCTTGGCGGTGTTGCTGATGCCGCGGCCGGTCATGACGGTAATGCCGCCGGCGCCGAGTTCGCGGGCTGCATCGATGCAGTCCTGTTCCAGGTCTTCAGGGACAATTGCTACCAGTGCAGAGAACTTCATTGGGTTTCCTTCCTGCGTTCAGAACGGTATTGGGACACGATGGCATAGGTCATCACAGTAACGATCGGGAAGATCGAGGCAAAGGCAATCAGGCCAAAACCGTCGATCAGGACATTACGGCCTTCTATGCTGCTGGCCAGTCCAATCCCCAGGGCCGTTACCAGCGGTACCGTGACTTCCGAGGTGGTCACGCCGCCAAGGTCATAGGCCAGTGCCACGATGTATCGGGGGGCGAGCAGGGTGAGCAGAATCACCAGAATATAGCCGCCCATAATGTAATAGTGAATGGAATCTCCGGTGATGATCCGGTGCACACCAATGGTGATGCCAACGGCCACCCCCACAGCTACCAACAGGCGAATGGCATTGCCGTTGAGGGCACCCGCGGCGGCTTCTTCCGCCTGCTTGCCGATGGCGATCAGTGCCGGTTCTGCCATGGTTGTGGCAAACCCGATCATCAGGGCGAAAAGGTACACGGGCGC
Source organism: Marinobacter sp. P4B1 (assembly GCF_001447135.1). NCBI lineage: Bacteria > Pseudomonadati > Pseudomonadota > Gammaproteobacteria > Pseudomonadales > Marinobacteraceae > Marinobacter > Marinobacter sp. P4B1. Next base: position 430,309 of record NZ_LLXM01000015.1, on the reverse strand, counting down.
ATAGCTGTCCATGGCCATCAGTTGCTCGGCCATGCTGGTGCCGATGGGGAACAGGCCCAGTTTCAGGCCGACAACAAAGGCATACAGGCCGAGGATCACCAGCGCAAAGCCGAAGGCAATCTTCTTCGGATTGCTCAGCTTCCGGCGTAACACCAGGTACTGGAAGAACAGAACGGTGATGATGATCGGCAGCACATCCCTCAACATGCCGGCCAGGTCGAGCAGGGCCGCAATTATGCCGGACTTCGCCGGGGCTTGCGCAACCTGCGCTGTGATGGCCTCCATGGCTGCGGCCCCGGTGCCGCCGGAGTAAACCACCATGCCGTACACCTGCACGGTGATCATGGGCACCATGACGGACAGTGCCACCAGGCCAAAGCCGTCAATCAACGGGTTCCGGCCCCGGATCGAGGCCGCCAGGCCGATGCCGAGAGCGGCGATCAGGGGCACCGTCACCACATTGGTTGTCACCCCGCCGGAGTCATAGGCCAGTCCGACAATTTCCTCCGGCGCAAACCAGGTAACAATCACCACGATGACGTAGCCGGTGATCATGAACCAGTGCAGCGGGTAGCCGAAAATGGTGCGGAAAACCCCCAGGGCAACGACGAACCCCACAGAGACAGCCACCAGTATCCTCAGGGTGAGGCCGTCAATGCGCCCCTCACTGATGGTCTGGGCCTGCTCTGCCACTGCAATCAGCGCGGGCTCGGCAATAACCGCGGAGAATCCCATGGCAAAGCCGAACGACAGCAGTATGGCCAGGGAGCCCTTGCGGGCGAACTGGTTCGACAGGCTTTTGCCCACCGGGAAAATGCTCAGCTCCAGTCCCTGTAAGAACAATGCCACGCCCACGGCAACAATTAACAGGCCGATGGCCATGCTGCCGAGGTCATCCGGCACCTGCTGCAGAATAGCCAGCTGGAAGAAACCGACCACCACGACGATGGGTAACAGATTTTTCAGGGCGTGTAACAACGAATGCAAAAAGGACCGGATATAAAACACGGAGAGCCCTTGTAGGTGCCAGGTGGACGCTGTGGCTGATCCAGGTCAGTCCGGTTAATCCTAGCATGGGATATGCTGGGGGTAATCAAAGAGTTCAGCCCGCGTGCAGGGGGTATTTTTCAGGCATTTAGACCTGCTGATGGGTATTCACAGAAAAAATGCCGAAAATACACCATATAAATTTCAATTATAAATTCGAAAGCACTAAAGTTACGCCCAACGTCATCACCTGCCGGGTTTGTCAGACAGGTGGTTGGCCTCGGAAGCTGCTGGCCGCAGCGTTCCGAACCTTTTGAACATAAACGTAGAAAGGATAGAGATCATGCCCTACGCACAAGACGTCGACCAAATCGCTTCCATCCTGAAGCAGAACCCGACCTGGAACGCCATCAACCCGAAGCACGCTGCCCGCATGCGCGCCCAGAACAAATTCAAGACTGGTCTGGACATCGCCAAGTACACCGCCAAGATCATGCGTGAAGACATGGCTGCGTACGATGCTGACTCTTCCCAGTACACCCAGTCCCTGGGTTGCTGGCACGGTTTCATCGGCCAGCAGAAGATGATCTCCATCAAGAAGCACTTTGGTACCACCAAGCGTCGTTACCTGTACCTGTCTGGCTGGATGGTTGCTGCCCTGCGCTCCGAGTTCGGCCCGCTGCCTGACCAGTCCATGCACGAGAAGACTGCTGTTTCCGGCCTGATCGAAGAGCTGTACACCTTCCTGCGCCAGGCTGACGCATGGGAACTGAACCACCTGTTCCGCGCCCTGGACGAAGCTGAAGAAGCTGGCGACAGCGCCAAGGCTGCTGAGCTGATCAAGCAGATCGACAACCACGAAACCCACGTTGTGCCGATCATTGCCGACATCGACGCTGGTTTCGGTAACGCCGAAGCGACCTACCTGCTGGCCAAGCAGATGATCGAAGCCGGTGCTTGCTGCATCCAGATCGAGAACCAGGTATCTGACGAGAAGCAGTGTGGCCACCAGGACGGTAAAGTAACTGTTCCGCACGCCGACTTCCTGTCCAAGATCAACGCGGTTCGCCTGGCGTTCCTGGAGCTGGGTGTAGACGACGGTGTTATCGTTGCCCGTACTGACTCCCTGGGTGCTGGCCTGACCAAGCAGATCGCTGTAACCAACGAGCCGGGTGACCTGGGCGACCAGTACAACAGCTTCCTGGACGGTGAGTACATCGACGACGCTTCCCAGATCGAGAACGGCGACGTTGTGATCAAGTCCAACGGCAAGCTGCTGAAGCCGAAGCGCCTGGCCTCTGGCCTGTTCCAGTTCAAAGCTGGCTCTGGCGAAGACCGTGTTGTTCTGGACTGTATCACCAGCCTGCAGAACGGCGCAGACATGCTGTGGATCGAAACCGAGAAGCCGCACGTTGGCCAGATCGCTGCCATGGTTAACCGCATCAAGGAAGTGGTACCCGACGCCAAGCTGGTTTACAACAACAGCCCGTCCTTCAACTGGACTCTGAACTTCCGTCAGCAGGTATTCGACGCATGGAAGGAAGAAGGCAAAGACGTATCTGCCTACGACCGTGCCAAGCTGATGAGCGCCGAGTACGACAACACCGAGCTGGGTCAGCTGGCTGACGAGTGGTGCCGTAACTTCCAGCGTGATGCGTCCCGTGAAGCAGGTGTATTCCACCACCTGATCACTCTGCCGACGTACCACACTGCGGCTCTGTCTACCGACAACCTGGCCAAGGGCTACTTCGGTGACGAAGGCATGCTGGCCTACGTTGCTGGTGTACAGCGTCAGGAAATCCGTCAGGGCATCGCTACTGTGAAGCACCAGGACATGGCCGGTTCCAACATCGGTGATGACCACAAAGAGTTCTTCGCTGGTGAAGCGGCTCTGAAGGCCGGTGGTAAAGACAACACCATGAACCAGTTCGGTTAATCGACCGGTCCATGATGTTCCGGTGAGGGCGCAGCCCTCACCGACCACAGAAAACCCCGCATGGCTTGCGCCCTGCGGGGTTTTTGTTTTTTGACACCGGCGTTTCGGGCTATGTGACTGATTTCTGGTGCCAAGAGACTTTCTGCAGTGGTACAGAGGCGACAGGCTGTTTCAGCACTGCAACAGGTTGGAGGTCGGCTGGAAATCCGGGGATTGTACTGAGTGTCGAAAGTGGCTTTTTATTCAGTATGTTATGGGACTTGACCTGGAGTTGGCACGGTAATCGCTCTTACCGTTGTACGGATCTGGACCTTGGCTTACCCGACTACCTGAGGGACTGGGGCGGATCCCGTTAAGCCAATCCCATCAAAAGGACATGACATCATGAAAACTAAAAAAACTCTGCTGGCAGCTGCTATCGCTCTGGGCCTGGGCCTTTCCGCAGGCGCTTACGCCGACCTCGGTGGTAATGGTAGCCCGAACGTGAATGCTGATGAGGGATCCGGAAACACCAATTCCGGTAACGACAACTCAACCACCAATACAACCACAACCACTGACAACACCGATAATTCAGACAACAGCAGCAGTCTGAATGATGCCTTCAAGATTTCCGACGCGGGTAACAACATGTCGGACAACTCGGATAACTCCGATAACAGCGACAACAGCGACAACAGCTCCAGTGTTGCTGACTCGTTCAAGATTGCCGATACCGGCAACAACATGTCGGATAATTCCGATAACAGCGATAACTCCGATAATTCGGATAACTCGGATAACTCCGACAACAGTTCCAGTGTCTCAGATTCGTTCAAGATCGCGGACACCGGCAACAACATGTCAGACAACTCCGATAATTCTGACAACTCTGATAACTCAGACAACTCGGATAACTCCGATAACTCCGATAACTCCGACAACAGCACCAGCGTGAACGACTCGTTCAAGGTTGCTGACAGCGGCAACTCGGACAATTCGGATAATTCCGATAACTCAGACAATTCGGATAACTCTGATAACTCAGACAACTCCGATAGTTCCGACAACAGCACCAGCGTGAATGATTCGTTCAAGATCGCCAGTGACAGTTCGGACAACTCCACCACCAACACTGACTCCAACAACAGCGACAGCAGTGACAACTCTGACAACAGCACCACTACGCTGAACCTGTCGATGGAAGTGTTCATGAACGACGCCGAGCTGAGTGGTTCGGTCACCGGCAGCAACGTCACCTATGGCGATGCCAATGGTGGTGGCTCCTACGTTGACACCCGGACCTCCAACGAGATCTCCGGTGGATCTGCCAACTTCACCGGTGTGGGCGCCATTGCCCAGAACGCCGGCGTTGGCAGTGTGACCCAGGCCAACGTGAGCGTAATGTCCAACCTGAGCGCAGGTGGCACAAACTGAGGCAAAGCAGGGCTGCCTTTTCCGGGCAGCCCTGGCTTGTCGGGAGATGTGTCATGGCCAGAATCATGAACAGAATGCTGATAACTGTGCTGGCGGGATTGCCGGCCCTGGCCGTCGCCCAGGACTGGGCAGGCTTCGAGCCCATGGACGCCGGGCAACTGGAAGAGGCCAGTGGCCGACAGGGCATTCCCGTCCAGTGGCAACTGAATGACACCGAGCAGAATGCCATGGTCAGCGACAACGTATTGTCGGGAAATATTCTGACCGGTGATAACCGGATTTCTGACCAGGCGTTCCAGAACATGAGCGGTGTGGCCACGGTTATCCAGAACACCGGTAACCAGGTGGTGATCCAGGACAGCACCCAGATCAACATTCTTCTTAACCAGTAATCCGGAGGTGGGCTATGGCGATTCAGGCAAAGGTGCTGGCTGGTGCCTTGGGCTGTGCGCTCTGGTCCACCGTTTTTGCCGGTACGATTCTGGTACCCGGAACCGGTGGTGATATTCCCGTATCGGTCAGCAGTTTTCAGGACCGGCGTTTCACTGACGTGATGCGGCAACAATATGATTTCAGTTGTGGCTCGGCGGCATTGGCATCTTTACTGTCGTTCCACTACGACCGCCCGGTTACCGAGCAGGAAGTATTTGCCAATATGCTGGCCCTGGCGGACCAGGACAAGGTGCGCCGAGAGGGCTTCTCGATGCTGGATATGAAGCGTTACCTGGAGGCTGAGGGTTATCAGGCGGATGGTTTCAGAATGCCGCTGGCGGGTATCCGCGACCAGGTGCGGGTTCCGGTGATTGCGTTGGTAACCCTCGGTGGCTACCGGCATTTCGTGGTGATCAAGGGCATCAGTGATACAGAGGTGTTGGTGGGCGATCCGGCCCGGGGCCTGAAAGCCTACAGCGTGGCGGAGTTCGAACAACACTGGGATGGTTCGGCGTTTGTAATCCGCAGCCACCTGGACCAGGGACGTGCAGGCTTCCTGGCAAAAAATGACTGGCCGGGGCTGGCCCGGGCGCCGTTGTTCAAAGGGCTGGGAAGCCCGGCTTTGGGCCACACCCTGCCGTACTGGCCCAGTACACAGGATTGGTGAGGCTATGAAACGCAAAGCGTGCTTTCTGGTTGCCTTCTTGATGCTTGCCGGCACAGCAGGGGCGGAGCTGAAGCTGCCCGTACAAGCCCTGCCGGATGCCGAACTGGCGATGCTGCGTGGCGGTTTCGTGCTGGATGGCTTGGAGATTGCCATCGGCCTGGAACAGCTGGTGGCTGTGAACGGTGAAACCCTGGTGGTGAACCGGCTGAACATCCCGGACCTGAACCAGGCCATGAACAGCGACCGGTTGACGCAACAGGTACAACAGATGGAAACCGTTATGAATGTTCAGGCCGCCGGTGCTGCCGGGATGTCGCTGACTTCTGCCCCGGTGGGTAATGGCGGATGGATGACGGTGCTGCAGAACAGCCTGGACAGCACCACCATCCAGCACATCCGCACCCTCAATATCGAGCTGAACAACCTGGGCGGGGCTTACCGGTTCCCGAGGGATTCCGGCTTGCCCCTGTTGCCCTGAGTCTGCCTTACAGGTTGATCGGCAGTTTCAGGGTGATTTCACTGTTCGGCGCGCTGTCTGTTACCCCCACCGCGACGGTCAGGCTCAGGGTTGTGGAGTCTGATACCCGGTGGGACAGTCCGAAGGCCAGTGAGCCCACCTGGATGCGGTCAAAGTTGGCGGCAAACAGGTCGTTGCCGAACTCCAGGGTGGTCTTGCGGATCACTGAGTGGTCATAGCCCAGGCTGAACGAGGTGCGTTCGTTGAACGCGAAGCCCATGCCGAAACCGAAGCGCACCACATCGCCGGGGTCGACCGTGCCGCCGTTCTCGAAGCCCTGGTCTTCCTCGATGGTCCACACGTAGCTCAGATTGCCGAACAGCACGGCAGGGTCTGACGGGTAGATGAAGGATATTCCGGGTTCTACGGACCAGAAGCCGGAGCCGGTTGGGCGCTCAGCCAGTTCGAAACCAATCGGGTTGCCTTTGTTGTCGGTGAGGACTTTCTGCTCGACATCATAAGGGCCGTCCCCGGTCGGGGCCTTGGCCCGGAAGGTGCCGATCAGGTAGGGCCAGCCATCCAGGCCATCGTTCAGCTGGTAACGCAGGGAAAGCTCGACATCTCCAAGTCCGTCACCGGAGGATTCCCGGACAAAATCGACCGGAGTCCCGTCGAAAACCTCCCGCTCCCGCAAGTCTTCGTTGATGCTCAGGTATGGCACCCGAAAACCGGCCTCAAACCGGCTGGTAAAACCGTACTTCAGGGAGACTGCACCCACGAAGATATCCCGCTGCACTTCCGAGATGTTGATCAGCCCGATCAACAAGGCAGGAATCACGGTATAGCCCTCAATGGCGACCCGGGTCGCGTTGCTGTGGGCGTGGGAGAATGACGGCTCAATGGTAAACCGCCCCGGCCGGGTAACAATGCCCCGGTCTGCGGTGATTGAAGCGATATCCGTGGCTGCATCCTGGGCCCGGGCTTCTGCCTCTGCTTTAGCTGTTGAGTCAGCGGGTTGCTGCGGGCTGGTTCTGCTGATGCCACCAGAGGTGAATTCCGGCGTTGGTGGTTCTGCGTGAGCCAGGGGTATCAGCGCAACGGCGAGTGCCAGGGTGGACAGTTTTGTGTTCATGATCCTTCTCCGTTACCCCGGTCAGGGTTTTGGTGGGAGCTGTGGTTGGACAGATGCTGAAGTTGGTGTTTCTCCAGCAACCGGTACAGGGACACCCGTGAAATCTTCAGCAGCCGGGCGGCCGCCGAGATGTTCTGGTGCGTCAGGGAAAGACTGGTGCTGATGGCTTCCTGGTCGGCCTTGGCGCGGTAGGCCTCCAGCGAGAGCCGGTCGGGGTGGCTGGCCAGCGGTGCGCCCAGCAGGCCCAGGTCTTCGGGCTCCAAACGCAGGCTCCTTGCCAGCAACATCGCCTGGCTAAGGCGGTTCTGAAGTTCTCGCAGGTTTCCAGGCCAGCTGTGCCGCGCCATGGCAATCAGCGTGGCATTGCCGATCCGGTAGCTTTTCCCGCCTCCGGTTTCCAGTATTCGGTCCACCAGGTAGGGCAGGTCTTCCAGCCGTTGCCGTAAAGGCGGCAGGGTGACGGTCAGGTTGCCCAGCCGGTAGAACACGTCTTCCCGGAACTGGTGTTGCCGGACCAGTTGGTCAAGCGGCGTATTGCAGATGGCAATAACCCGTGTATCAACGGTAATAACCCGGTTAGAACCTACGGGTTCAATCTGGCCTTCCTGGAGAAAACGGAGAATGGCGGACTGTTGTTCGGGGGTCAGTTCGTCGGCACCGGCCAGCACCAGGGTGCCGCCATCGGCGGCTTCAATCCGGCCTTTACGGGCCTTTAGCGCGTGGGTGAAAGCGCCACGCTCATGGCCGAACAGTTCGCTCTGGGTCAGCGACGGCGGGAGTGCCGCGCAGTTAACCTTGACCAGCGGCTGGTGCTGGCGATCCGAATGCCGGTGAACAAATTCCGCTGCGGCTTCTTTGCCGGTTCCGCTTTCACCGTAGATCAGCACCGGCTCACCGGTGGCGGCAAACCGGCGCAGCAGGCTCCGGGTGCGGCGGATGGTTTCAGACGGGCCTTCCAGCACAACGTCCTGGTAGCCGAGGTGTCCTGCGCTGTTGTCGGCCTGGTTCAGCCTGCTCATACCCCACATATGGCCCAGGCTGTTGTTCAGGCGCGGCCAGTCGGCGGGCAGGGTGTGGTAGTCCTGGCAATAATCCCGGATCAGCCGCTGTATTTCGGGCTGCTCCTTCTGGGAGGGCTGAACCAGCGCCAGCCAGCAGCGCACCGGCAACAGCTCCAGCCAGTGCCGCACACCCTCTGCCTGTTCCGGTGACAGCCCGGCCAGGTTACATACGCCGACAGGCTTGCCAACCCACCCGGGGTGCAGGGCAACCGGTGGGCTGGCGGCGTTCACAAAGGTGACCTGCCAGTGTTTTTCGACAGGCAGGCCGGTTGTATCCTGACGGGAATCCGCTGACAGCCAGACAAGCGGTCGCTTCTGTTCCATGGTCTTTGCTCCGGCAAAGTGGCTGAACAATCGACGGCTTTTATGATCAGGGGATCTTTCGGGTACTGCTGCGGGAACTGCTATAGTCGTCCACGGCCCTGTGGCCTGCCCGGGTTCAGGGCGGCTGAATCCTCGAGCAGGTTACAAGCAGGTTTCGAACCAATTCTGGAACCTTCCCGTGTTTCAGAGGCTTGCCGGTATGGCCCCTTAACCTGCCCGTCCGGTTTGTAAATATTGTCGACACGGACATCGAAGTGGAGCAGTGATTTGATGTTGTCTGACCAATGGATTGTGTTTCTGGTGCTCGGCATCACCCTCGGGCTGTTTGTCTGGAACCGGCTGCGCTTTGATGTGGTGTCCATGCTGGCCTTGCTGGCAGTAGCTATGGCCGGGCTGGTGCCGTCTGACCAGTTGTTCGCAGGCTTCGGCCACCCGGCGGTGATTACCGTGGCGGCGGTGCTGGTTATCAGTCAGGGGCTGGTCAACGGCGGGGTGGTCGATGCCGTGGCACGGCTGCTCGGCAAGGTAGGCCGTAACGCCGTGTTGCAGGTGATTACCCTGACGTTGGTGGTGGCCCTGTGCTCTGCGTTTATTAACAACGTAGGGGCCCTTGCGCTCTTGATGCCGGTGGCTATCTGGATGTCCCGTAAATCCGGCCGGTCGCCCTCCTTGCTGCTTATGCCCCTGGCGTTCGGCTCACTGCTGGGTGGCACCATCACCCTGATCGGTACACCGCCGAACATCATCATTGCCAGCTACCGGGAGGCAGGTTCGTTCGGCCTGGTGGATTTCGCCCCGGTGGGCCTGGCCATCACTGTGGCCGGTATCCTGTTTATCGGGCTGATAGGCTGGCGCCTGACGCCGAAGCGGGACGATCCTGCTGCCGGCGACAAGCTGTTCAGTGTGGGGGACTACGTGACCGAACTGCGGGTGCCTGAGGGTTCCGACTATGCCGGTAGTACCTTGCACAACCTGCTGACAGCCGGAGAGGGCGACAAGAGTGTGGTGGTGCTGGCCCTGATCCGGGGTGACAAAACCTCTCCGGCACCGTCCACCTACAGCGTGTTGCGGGAAGGGGATCTGCTGCTGGTTGAGGCGGATACGGAAAGCCTGCAGGAGTTTGTGGATTTCACCGGGCTCGCCCTCGCCAATGTCGTCGGGGAAGAGGAAAGCGACGATTCGGACGAACAGGCCGGTGAAGACCCTGGCAAGGCGAGACCTGCCGGCGAGTCCGCGGAAACGCAGATTGCTACCGGTGACGTTCGCCTGACCGAGGCCATTATCACGCCTTCGTCGCAGCTGGTGGGCCGCACCACTAACCGGCTGAACCTGCGGGAGCGGTATGGTTTGAACGTGGTGGCGGTTGCCCGGCAGGGCCATCGCCTGAAAAAGCGCCTGGCCGATATCCGTTTTCGTTCCGGCGACATCCTGCTGGTTCAGGGCTACCAAGACACCCTGATGGGCACCCTGCAGCAGCTGGGTTGCCTGCCACTGGCGGAAAGGGAGTTGAGTCTGGGGCGGCAGAGCAATCTCTGGCTGGCTGGCGGGCTGTTCCTGGCAGCGATTGCCGTCATCCTGTCCGGCTGGCTGACACCACCGGTGGCCCTGGTGGCCTGTGCCGTGGCCATGGTGCTTACCCGCTTGCTGGACACCTCAGAAGCCTACCGGGCCATCGACTGGTCGGTGATTGTGTTGCTGGCGGCAATGATCCCGGTGGGGCAGGCCCTGGAAAGCACCGGAGGTGCCGCGCTCATTGCCGGCCAGATCCTGGATGTGGCCGCCGGGCAGGCACCCTGGGTGGCACTCACGATTATCCTGGTGGGTTCCATGCTGCTGTCTAACGTGGTTAACAATGCGGCGGCAGCGGTGTTGGTGGCGCCCATTGCCCTCGGTATCTCGGCCCAGCTTGGTTTGTCGCCGGATGCTGCCCTGATGGCGGTTGCGGTGGGTACTTCCTGTGCCTTCCTGACGCCTATCGGGCATCAGTCCAATGCCCTGGTCATGGAGCCGGGTGGTTACCGTTTCGGGGATTACTGGCGGCTGGGTTTGCCACTCTCTGCGGTGGTGACGGCCACCGCAGTGCCGATGATTCTGTGGGTGTGGAACTGATCAGTCCTGTAACAGGCCTTTGAAGAAGGTATCCACCAGCGCCGGAGCGATTTCGGCCAGGCGCCAGCGCTCCGGTGTTGCCAGCCAGTCAAAGAACAGGCCCAGCATCTGGGTGTGGAGCAGGTAGGCCGCCTGCTCCGGGGTGAGGCCCGGGCGCAGTTGTTTGCGGATTTCCGGGATACTGAAAATGCTGCTGACAAAGGCCAGGCCTTCATCCGCCAGTTCCCGGTGCTTGTTCAGGGCCTGGTCGGACTCATTCCGGTGGAACAGAATGTAATACACCCGGAAGTACCGGGCATCTTCCGCCAGTTTGCGCAGGGCCACGACACACAGTTCTTTCAGGTTCTCCAGGCTGTGCCCGCCCCGGCTGGCATCGTCTATCATTTCACCCAGTGGTGCCCGTACCCGCTCCAGCATGGCATGAAGGATGTCCTGCTTGTTACGGAAGTGCCAGTAAACGGCGCCCCGGGTAACGCCGGCTGCCCGGGCGATTTCTTCCAGTGAGGCGCGGGCTACGCCCTTGTCCATGAACACCTGCTCGGCGCAGTCCATGATGGCTTCCCGGGTGGCTTCCGCTTCTGCTTTTGTTTTTCGTGCCATGGTTCTCGTGTGGTGGTCTGTGTGTTTGGCAAAGGAGTATAAACGAGAACAGTTTACATACATACACGAATGAATGTATGTTATCGCGCTCTTAATTTTTCCGATCCGGTGTTCAGGAGAACGCACATGCCCTTCGAAAGCTCTCATCGACCGTTGGCCCGTAACGGGCTGATCCTTGCAGGTTTGTCTGCCCTGTTAGTGCTGGCGGGCTGCAGTAACGACGATCAGCCGGCACAGCAGGGTGGGGGCGGCATGCCACCGGCAGCCGTGGTGGTGGAAACCGCTGAACTGACAGACGCCAGTGTGCGCCAGGACTACGCTGGCCGTGCCCGTGGTGCCCGGGAAGTGGAAGTGCGCGCCCGGATCAGCGGTATTCTGGAGCAGCGCCTGTACGACGAAGGGCAGATGGTGAGTGAGGGCGATGCCCTGTTCCGGATTGATCGAAAGCCGGCCGAGGCGGCGCTTCAGCGTGCCCGAGCCCAGCGCCAGGTAGCGGAAGCCAACCTGCGCCAGGCCGAGCGGGAGTGGAACCGGATTTCCTCGCTTTACGAGCGTAATGCGGTTAGTGAGCGCGACCGTGACTCGGCGCAGTCTGCCCTGGAACTGGCCCAGGCCAATATGGCCGTGGCGAATGCCGGCATGACCCAGGCCGAGCTGGACGTGGGCTATACTGAGGTGACTGCACCGATCAGCGGGGTTACCAGCCTGGAAGACTTCCCGGAAGGCAGCCTGATTGATACAGGCACCCTGCTGACCACCATCGTGCAGCTGGACCCGATTCATGTGCGCTTCGCGCTGCCGGAAAACGACGCCACCATCCGCCGGGTTGCCCGTGAAGGCATGGCCAGTGCCGGTGAAGAGCAGAACGTGAACGCCCGGCTGGTGCTGTCGGACGGCAGCGAATACCCGCTGGATGGCCGTATCGACTTCACCGCCTCGACCCTCGACCCGCGCACCGGTTCGGTGTCGGCCCGGGCCGTGTTCCCGAACCCGGAACAGATGGTTGTGCCTGGCCAGTTTGTCCGGGTAAGGGTGGAGTTGCAGTCGTTTGACGACATCATCACCGTGCCGGAAAAAGCGGTTGCCCAGGGCCCGCAAGGCCCGGTGGTGTATGTAGTGGACGACGAAGGCAAGGCCCGCGCAAAGGCGGTTGAGCTTGGCCCGGTTTCCCAGGGCCGGCAGATTTTGCTTGAAGGGCTGGAAGCCGGTGACCGCTTTATTGTCAGTGGCCTGACCAACCTCCGCGACGGCGCACAGGTGAATGTGACCAATGCCGAAGACGGGGAGGGTACTGACTGATGCTACGCACCTTCATAGACCGCCCGATTTTCGCGACGGTCGTCTCCATTATTATTACCCTGGGTGGTGCCCTGGCACTGCTTGGCCTGCCGGTGGAACAGTACCCCAACGTGGTGCCACCCCAGGTGGTGGTCGACGGCCGCTTCCCCGGCGCCAGTGCCGATGTTATCGCCGATTCCGTGGTGGCCCCACTGGAGCAGGAGATCAACGGCGTGGACGACATGATCTACCTGGAATCCAGCGCCACCGACTCCGGAAGCTTCCGGGTAACCGTGTCGTTTGAAATCGGCACCGACCCGGACCAGGCCACCATCAACGTCAACAACCGGGTGCAGCAGGCATTGGCACGGCTGCCCCAGTCGGTGCGGGACCAGGGCCTGAAGGTGGAAGCCCGTTCCACCTCCATCCTGCAGGTGATTACCCTGTCCTCTCCGGACAACTCCATGGATGTGGTGGAAATCTCCAACTATGCCCTGCTCAACGTGCTGGACGAGCTGGTGCGCCTGCCGGGTATTGGTGATGCCTCGTTGTTTGGTGCCCAGGACTATTCCATGCGGATCTGGCTGCGGCCCGACAAGCTAGCCCAGTACGAACTGACCCCCGGTGATGTGGCCAACTCCCTGCGCGGCCAGAACGCCCAGTTTGCCGCCGGCCGTATCGGTGCCGAACCGGCCCCGGAAGGCCAGGCCTTCACCTTCAGTGTGTCTGCGCCCGGCCGGCTGGCCAGCCCGGAAGAATTCGGCGAAGTGATCCTGCGCAGTGACGAGCAGGGTGCCTCCCTGCGCCTGAAGGATGTTGCCCGCATTGAGCTGGGAGCCCAGAACTACGACTTTGCGGCGGTCTACAACGGTGGCGCTACCGTACCCATGGGGGTTTACCTGCAGCCCGGTGCCAACGCCCTGGATGCCGCCGAGGCGGTCGACGAAGCGATGAAGGAAATTGCTGACCGTTTCCCGGCGGGGCTGGAATACAACGTTCCCTACGACACCACCCGCTTTATCGACATTTCCATCCAGGAGGTGATCAATACCTTCATTGTGGCGGTGTTGCTGGTGGTGCTGGTGACCTTCCTGTTCCTGCAGCATATCAACGCGACCCTGATCCCGCTGATTGCCATTCCGGTCTCGCTTGTCGGCACCTTTGCGGGCATGCAGGCGCTGGGCTTCTCGGTCAACCTGCTGACCCTGTTCGGGTTGATACTGGCCATCGGGGTGGTGGTGGATAACGCCATCATCATCATGGAAAACGCCGAGCGCCTGATGAAGGAAGAGGGCATGTCGGCCTACAACGCCGCCGTGGCTACCATCGGCCAGGTTTCCGGGGCGGTAGTGTCGTCAACCCTGGTGCTGGTGGCGGTATTCGCGCCGGTGGCCTTCCTGGGTGGCCTGAGTGGCGAGCTGTACCGGCAGTTTGCGATAACGATTGCGGTGTCGGTGGTGATCTCGGGTATCGTGGCGCTGACCCTGACTCCGGCCATGTGTGCCCTGTTGCTGGGCCATGAGGGCAAGCAGCTGACGGTGTTCCGCTGGTTTGATGCCGGCTTCGACAAGCTCACCGCCGGCTTCTCTGCCGTGGTGGACTGGCTGTTAAGGCACGCGGTTGTCGGCGTACTGCTGTTTGCCGCCATGCTGGGCGGTACGGTCTTCCTGATGAAGGCGATGCCCTCCGGGCTGGTGCCCCAGGAAGACCAGGGCTTTGTGCTGACCGCCTATTCATTGCCTCCCACGTCCTCCCTGAGCCGGACCGAGCAGACCCGGGACGAGCTGGTGCAGAAGATGATAGCCATGCCGGAAGTGAAAGACGTGGTCGCCTTCGCCGGTTTTGACATCATCTCCAGCGCCCTGCGCACCAACAGCGGTGTGGCGTTTGTGACCCTGGAAGACTGGGCGGAACGGGAAGGCGAAGGCCAGGCGGCGGCTGACATTGCCAAGAAGGTGATGGGCATCGGCTTCGGCATGCCGGAAGCCTTCGTGATTGCCTTTACCCCGCCACCCATTCAGGGCTTGTCTACCACCGGTGGTGTGGAAGGTTACATCCAGGCCCGTGGCGGCCGCACCCCCGCTGAAATCAAGGCCATGGCCGACGGCTTCACCCAGGCCGCCAATGCCCGGCCGGAGCTGACCAACGTGCGGGTCACCCTGGACACGGGTATTCCGAAGTACCGAGCCAACGTCGACCGGGAAAAAGCCCAGGCCGCCGGCGTGCCCATCGACCAGATCTTCACCACCATGCAGAGCACCTTCGGTGGCCTGTACGTGAACGACTTCACCCTGCAGGGCCGCAACTGGCAGGTTAACCTGCAGTCCGAAGGTGAGTTCCGGAGCCACCCGGATGATCTGCGCAAGGTGTTCGTGCGCTCCAACTATGGCGAGATGATTCCGCTGAGTTCGCTGGTGGAGCTGGAACGCACCAGTGGCCCGGATATCCTCAACCGGTTTAACGTGTACCCGGCGGCCAAGTTGCTGGCAGACCCGACCCCGGGCCACACCACCGGTGAAGCCCTGACGGCATTGCAGGAAGTGGCGGCGGAGCAATTTGACCGCAACACGCTGCTGGGCTGGACCGGCGAGGCCTACCAGCTGCAGGATTCTGCCGATTCCGGCACCCTGGCCTTCGGCATGGGCCTGTTGCTGGTGTTCCTGATCCTGGCGGCCCAGTACGAGCGCTGGGGCCTGCCGGTGGCGGTGGCCACCGCTGTTCCCTTTGGTGTGTTCGGGGCGGCCCTGGCGTCGTTGTGGCGTGGCTTCCCGAACGACATCTACTTCCAGGTGGGCCTGCTGGTGCTGATTGGCCTGGCGGCCAAGAACGCGATCCTGATCGTGGAGTTCGCAGCCCAGAACCGCAAAGCCGGCATGAGCTCGTTTGAGGCAGCCAGCGCGGCAGCCCGTCAGCGCTTCCGGGCGATCATGATGACGGCACTGACGTTCATTGTGGGCTCTCTGCCGCTGGCGTTCAGCTCCGGTGCGGGTGCGGTTTCCCGCCAGGAAATCGGCACCGTGGTGGTCGGCGGTATGCTGGCGGCCAGTACCCTGGCGCTGTTCTTCGTGCCCTTGTTCTACAAGCTTATCGAAGATCTGGCCGATTGGCGGCGTAAGCGCAAAGCTGCCTGATCGCCGCGATAGCCTGCTGATTGCCGCCTGTGAGTGAGCTGAATCGGTGCTGGCTGTCGTAGTTATAATCTGAAAACCGCCGTCGGTGACTACCGGCGGCGGTTTTTTGTTTGGTACTCTCGTTTATTCATGGCGTATGAAGAGCGAGTTCGGAGAGGCTTTCCAAAAATTTGTGGAGCCAGGGATGGCGGAACAGAAGCGACACATGGATGTGCCGCCAGGAGCGGTTTTTGGAAAGCCTCTCCGAACTTGCTCCTGCACCGAGGTTTCAGGCTAGGGGATATTAGGTCTAAACATGAACAAGAAAGCGCTTCTGGCTGAACTTGAGCTGGCTCGCAGCCGGACAGAACAGCTGATTGTTACTTTGCCCGAAGAGAAACTGGATGTTCCGTATCACCCGGGCGTGAACCCACCGCTCTGGGAAATGGGCCACTCAGCGTTCTTCTACGAGGTCTTTGTCTTTAACCTGCTGGACGGTACGCCCAGCTATGATCCTTCCATGGATGACCTGTGGGACTCTTTCCATGTCGATCACAAAGATCGTTGGAGTCGGGATCTGTTTCCGGGCCGGGAAGAAACTCTCAAGTATTTCAACACCATCTACGACCGGGTTGCCGAACGCATCAACGGTCGGGAACTGACCGATAAAGAGCTGTATCTCTACCGCTACGCCATTTATCACCAGAACATGCACATCGAGTCGCTGATCTGGTGCCGGCAGACGGTGGGTTATCCGGCGCCGGTGGATTTCAAGGGCGATCGGCCGGCTCCGGGCGAGCCGGTGAGCGGTGATGCGCAGATTCCGGCCGGGCGTTGGGTGATCGGGATGCCGGGTGAGTCTGAACGGTATGCGACCGAAGACTTTGCGTTTGATGCTGAAAAGCCACGTTTTGAGGTGGAGCTGCCGGCGTTTGCGATCAGTCGTACCCTGGTGAGTAACCGGGAGTTTCAGGCGTTTGTTGAGGACGATGGCTACAAGCGCCCTGAGCTTTGGTCGTTTGGGGGCCGGAAGTGGCTGGAGACTGAAGTGGATGTAGCACTGGTGCATGGGGTCGCGGAGCCCCGGATGACGGTGCCACGGCATCCGCTGTACTGGCGCTGGCATGAAGGGCACTGGCAGGAGCGGGTGTTTGACCAGTGGCTGCCGCTGGAGCCGGGTGCGCCGGTTACCCATGTGACGTATTGGGAAGCGGAGGCGTTCTGCACATGGGCCGGGCGGCGGTTGCCGACGGAGTATGAGTGGGAGGTGGCGGCGTTGGGTAACAAGCCCGGTGAGCCTTTCCGTCGGTATCCCTGGGGCAACGAGCTGCCAGGTGCGTTGCGGGCGGATATGGACGGCCGGTCCATGGCCCGTAATCCGGTGTCGGATTATCCGTCAGGGGACAGTCCGTTTGGCTGCCGGCAGATGATTGGTTCGGTCTGGGAGTGGACCAGCAACGAGTTCCTGCCTTATGACGGCTTCAAGGTGGATATGTATCCATTCATGTCGACCCTGCAGTTTGCCACTCACAAGGTGACCAAGGGGGGCAGTTGTGCCACGTCATCCAACCTGGTTCGTGGCACTTACCGGCAGGCGTACCTGCCGTTCCGCGGTGATGTTTATACCGGGTTCCGCACCTGCGCGGTCTGAAGCCCTGATTTGTCCATGAGGTGGCTGGCGAGGGCTACGCCGGTCTCGCTCATGGTGAGGTAGGCTTCGTCTGCGCCGGCGATGCGGATTTTCTCGGCTTCGTCGGCGTACATGGTGTGGGCCACGATATAGCCCTCAAAACCGAGCTTGCGCAGCATCCGGGCGGCGATGAGCTTGCCTTCGATATCATTCATGGCCAGTACCACCGACTGCAGCGCAGGCATATGCAGGCCCTGCCAGAAGGTGTTGTCTTCGGCATCGGCAAAGACTACGTTCCGGCCTTCCTGCTGGTGCTTTTCCATTTTCGCCGGGTCGGAGTCCAGGCCCATGATTTTGGGTTCGTGGGGCTGAAGCCAGTCGTACGTGGCGGTGCCGGTGCGGCCCATGCCCATCACCAGTATGCGGGTATCGCCCAGGGAAATCGGCTGTTCGTCCGGGTGCCGTTTCTTGCTCTCGAAGCGGACGATGCGTGGTGACAGCTTCTCGAACAGGCTGTGGGCAAACCGGTTCAGGGGTGCCGAGATCACGAAGGACAGCGACACGGTAATGGCCAGCGGAATCAGCCATTCAGGCAGGGCGATGCTGGCGACAATCAGGCCGAATTCGCTGTAGTTGGTCAGCGACAGGGAGGTCAGGAAACTGCTGCGGGCACGCAGGCGGAAGCCCAGCAGCAGGAAGTAGAACAGTATGCCTTTGAGCGGCAGCAGCAGGGCGGCTACGACGGCAAAAATCAGGGCTTGCTGGTCTGGCAGGCCGCCAATGCCGATCTGCAGGAAGAAACCCACCAGGAAGATTTCCTTCACGCTCCACAGGGACTTGGCCAGTTCCTGGGAGCGGGGGTGGTTGGCCAGCATGGCGCCGAACACCAGGGCGCCCAGTTCCGA
This sequence comes from Marinobacter sp. P4B1, assembly GCF_001447135.1. Classification (NCBI taxonomy): domain Bacteria; kingdom Pseudomonadati; phylum Pseudomonadota; class Gammaproteobacteria; order Pseudomonadales; family Marinobacteraceae; genus Marinobacter; species Marinobacter sp. P4B1. The sequence goes on along the minus strand of NZ_LLXM01000015.1, from coordinate 412,265 downwards.
ACTCAGGCCCACCGCCTCGAAACCCAGGCCACCGACCACCAGGGCCAGCAGCAATCCCAGCAGCACCAGCAGTTCGTCGTGACCACTGGCATCCAGCAGTTTGTAGAGTAGGGGCCGTAGCAGGGGCAGGCCAAAGACAATCAGCGCCCACTCGGAAGGGGTTTTGCCTGCGGCCAGGCTCATCACCACCAGGGCGATCAGGTCCTGCATGATCAATATGCCGATGGCTACCCTACCGTGGAACGCCCGCAGTTCCCGCTTGCTTTCCAGTACCTTGGCCGCCAGCACGGTGCTGGAAAAGGACAGGGCAATCGCCAGCATCAGGGCGGTGGTCCAGTCCAGGTCAAACAGCAGGTACAGACCGGGGGCAAACACCACGCAGGTGATGGCAAAGTGCAGCAGGCTGCCGCCGATCACTTCCGGGCTGACGATCGAGCGCAGCTTGAGTTTCAGGCCTACGGTAAACAACAGCAGCAGAACACCCAGGTGGGCGATGTGAGCCAGCACATCGGTGGGCTCTGCGGTAATTTCGGTGTTGGCGGCCAGGCCGCTGAGCACAAAGCCCGCGGCCAGGTAACCGACGAGTGGTGGCAGGCCGATGCCTTTAACAAGCAGGCCGATAACAAAGGCGAAACTGATCCAGATGGCTTCAGGCATGGCGCGTTCTTTTGACGGGAAAACAGGCCCGAAACCTTACCGTTTTTTTAACCGTAAATGTAGTGGCCGTTGGTGTCAGGGCTGCTGCTCTGCAAGAAACCGCCGGAACAGTTCTGCAGACTGCTCCGGGGCTTCCACCATGGGAGCGTGGCCGATGTCATCCAGAATGGCTTTGCGGGCATTGGGGATGGCGTCAACGAAGACGTCGGCGTTGCGGTAGTCGATCACCCGGTCCAGCTTGCCCCACACCACCAGAACCGGCGCCTGGATGTTGGTGATGGCATTGCGGAAATCCGGCTCAAAGCCGGTGTCGCGGATGGCGGCAAAGATGACTTCGTTGACTTCCCGGTTGGCGATGGCCTTTTCTTCCATTACGTCGAAGATGGGCCAGGGCACGAACGGGCGCTTCTCCAGGGCGAAATCCAGCAGCTTGTCGAAGTCACCTTCTTGCTTCGGAATCAGCGGGTTGTCGCCTTCCAGTACCAGGTCGACCAGTTCGCTCTCGTATTCGAAGATGCCTGCCGGGTCAAACAGCACCGCCGTTTGTACCTGGTCGGGATGGGTTGCAGAATAGAGAGCGGTGATGGCGCCGCCCATGGAGTTGCCCATCATGTGGAACCGCTCCACGCCCAGCTTTGCCAGCGCCTGGTTCAGGTAGCCCACCTGGTCTTCAAAGCGGTAGCCGATGTCCATGGGCTTGCTGCTGTCGCCATGGCCGGGCAGGTCGAAGGCGTAGATGTTGAACTCGCCTTTGAATTCCTTCGCCAGCCGGGTCCAGTTGTCCTTGTTGGCACCAAAGCCGTGAATCAGAACCACGGTGTCGCCGTCGACTCGCTCTTTGCTGCGCAGGTAGGTGATATCCAGTTCCCCGACTGCGACCTGTTCGGTTTCCAGCCCGGCGCTGGAGCGCTCCCAGCCGATGGCGCTGTCGTAGATACCCTGTTTCGAGCAAGCGCTGATCAGAAGGGTGGTAGCAAGCAACAGAACAAGGTTGAGTGCGTTACGGGGCACAGTGAACTCCTTTTCATGGTTTCGGGTTGATGGCCTAACACTAACCCATAAAAAAGCCCGGTCAATGACCGGGCTGACAGCTTTAACGGGCAGAGCCTGAAACTCAGCCTTGCTCCCGGGCAATGGCCCGGTAGGCAATGTCGTTACGGTAGAACATGCCGTTCCAGCTGATTTTCTTCGCCAGCGCATAGGCCCGTTGCTGGGCTTCGGTCACAGTGTTGCCCAAGGCGGTGGCGCAGAGTACGCGGCCGCCGGCGGTGACAACGTCGTCGCCGTTAAGCTTGGTGCCGGCGTGGAACACCTTCTCGCCTTCGGTTTCACTTTCCGGCAGGCCAGAGATCACATCACCCTTGCTGTAGTCGGCAGGGTAGCCGCCGGCAGCCAGCACGATGCCCACAGAGGCGCGGTCGTCCCACTCGGAATTGCACGCATCCAGCTTGCCATCCACGGCCGCCTGGCACAGCTCAACCATGTCAGACTTCATGCGCAGCATGATCGGCTGGGTTTCCGGGTCGCCGAAGCGGCAGTTGAACTCGATCACCTTCGGCGCACCGTTGGCATCGATCATCAGGCCGGCATACAGGAAGCCCTTGTAGGGATGACCTTCAGCCGCCATGCCGTTGACCGTGGGGTAGATCACCTCGTCCATGATTCGCTGGTGCACATCAGGCGTGACTACCGGGGCCGGAGAATAGGCACCCATGCCGCCGGTGTTGGGGCCGGTGTCGCCGTCGCCTACCCGCTTGTGGTCCTGGGAGGTAGCCATGGCCAGCACGTTCTTGCCGTCGACCATCACGATGAACGAGGCTTCTTCGCCGTCCAGGAATTCTTCCACCACCACGCGGCTGCCGGCATCACCGAAGGCATTGCCCGCGAGCATGTCGCGGATGGCATCCTCGGCTTCTTCCAGGGTCATGGCCACGATCACGCCTTTACCGGCGGCCAGGCCGTCGGCCTTGACCACGATCGGCGCACCCTTTTCACGCACGTAGGCGAGGGCTTCGTCTACATCGGTGAAGTTGGCGTAGTCGGCGGTCGGGATCTTCTGGCGGGCCAGGAAGTCCTTGGTGAAGGCCTTGGAGCCTTCCAGCTGGGCTGCACCGGCGCTGGGGCCGAAGATGCGCAGGCCGCGGGCCTCGAACTTGTCCACCACGCCTGCCACCAGAGGGGCTTCCGGGCCAACGATGGTCAGGCCGACGTTGTTCTGCTCGGCAAAGTTGGCCAGGCCGTCCAGGTCCATCACGTCCAGGTCGACGTTCTCCAGGTTCGGCTCTCGGGCGGTACCGGCGTTACCCGGTGCCACGAAGACTTTTTCTGCCTGCGGAGACTGGGCTGCTTTCCACGCCAGGGCGTGTTCGCGCCCGCCACTGCCAATAACCAGAATGTTCATGTGCTGCTCCTGAATACGTTGATCAGTGACGGAAATGGCGCATGCCGGTGAAGACCATGGCAATGCCATGCTCGTTGGCGGCGTCGATCACTTCCTGGTCGCGCATGGAACCGCCCGGCTGGATCACTGCGGTGATACCGGCAGCGGCGGCGGCATCGATGCCGTCGCGGAACGGGAAGAAAGCATCGGAGGCCATCACCGAACCCTTCACTTCCAGGTTTTCATCGGCGGCTTTGATACCGGCAATCTTCGCGCTGTAAACGCGGCTCATCTGGCCTGCGCCCACACCGATGGTGCGGCCCGCCCTGGCGTAGACGATGGCGTTGGATTTCACGTACTTGGCCACTTCCCAGGCGAACAGCAGGTCGTTCAGCTCTTCTTCGGTGGGCTGGCGCTCGGTAACCACTTTCACGTCTTCCATAGCGACCATGCCCAGGTCACGGTCCTGGACCAGCAGGCCGCCGGTTACGCGCTTGTAGTCCATGGTCTGGGCGCGCTCGCCGTCGAATTCGCCGCAGGCCAGAAGGCGTACGTTCTTCTTGGCAGCAACAATCTCGACCGCTTCCGGCGCCACGCTCGGGGCGATGATCACTTCCACAAACTGGCGATCCACGATGGCCTTGGCGGTAGTGGCATCCAGTTCCCGGTTAAAGGCGATGATGCCGCCAAAGGCGGACGTGGGGTCGGTGGCAAAGGCCAGGTCGTAGGCCTGCAGGATGTCGGCACCGATGGCCACACCACAGGGGTTGGCATGCTTGACGATGACACAGGCCGGGTCTGCGAAGGGTTTGACGCACTCCAGGGCGGCATCGGTATCGGCTACGTTGTTGTAGCTCAGTTCCTTGCCCTGCAACTGCTTGGCGGTGGCCACGCAGGCTTCTTTCGGGTTGCGCTCGGCGTAGAAGGCGGCGCGCTGGTGCGGGTTCTCGCCGTAACGCATGTCCTGAACCTTCACGAACTGGGCGTTGAAGGTGCGGGGGAAGTCGGTATTGTCGTTGTCCGGGGTACGGCCGCCCAGGTAATTGGCGATGGCACCATCGTAACCGGCGGTGTGCTCGAACGCTTTTACCGCCAGGTCGAAGCGGGTGCTGTAGGTGAGCTGGCCGTCGTTGCTGTCCAGCTCTTTCAGAACCCGGCTGTAGTCGGAGGCGTTCACCACGATGGCGACATCGTTGTGGTTCTTGGCGGCGGCGCGAACCATGGTGGGGCCGCCGATGTCGATGTTCTCGATGGCAGTCGGCAGGTCACAGTCCGGGTTGGCCACGGTCTCTTCGAACGGATACAGGTTCACCACCACCATGTCGATGGGGTTGATGCCGTGTTCGCCCATGATGGCATCATCGGTGCCGCGACGGCCCAGAATGCCACCGTGAATCTTCGGGTGCAGGGTTTTTACCCGGCCATCCATCATCTCGGGAAAACCGGTGTAGTCGGACACTTCGGTGACCGGTACGTTGTTTTCCTTGAGCAGGCGGAAGGTACCGCCGGTGGACAGCAGCTCAACGCCGCGTTCAGTCAGGGCTCGGCCGAAATCGACGATGCCGGTTTTATCACTTACGCTGATCAGGGCGCGACGGACGGGGGTGTTTGCCTGGTTTGCCATGGTGACTGCCTTCCTTTGTCAGATTAAAGCAGACCGTACTGCTTGAGTTTCTTGCGCAGGGTGCCGCGGTTCAGGCCAAGCATGGTGGAGGCCTTGGTCTGGTTGTTGCGGGTGTACTTCATTACCTGCTCCAGCAGGGGCGCTTCCACTTCTGACAGCACCAGCTGGTACACGTCAGAAACCGGTGCGCCGTCCAGCTGCGTGAAGTAGTTTTTCAGGGCCACTTCCACGCTGTCACGCAGGGTGACACTGTTGCCGCTATTATTTACCGTGTGCAACTGATGGACATCATCGTTGGCCGGGGTGCCCAGGTTGTCGTTTGCCAAAGTCTCAGCGGTCATGCTGCGAATACCTCTCCATTTCGTAAGCCTGCAAAGTACTGTTCGATGCTGTCTTTCTGCTCCAGCGCATCTTCGATGCCGTTGAAGCGTGTTCGGAACTGTTTGTTCTCGTCGTGGGACTGCAGATACCAGCCCACATGCTTTCTGGCGATACGCACACCCATTTTCTCGCCGTAGAAGCTGTGCAGTTCGGCCAGGTGCTCCGACAGAATCTGCTCGACTTCATCCAGCGGTGGCTCAGCCAGGTGCGTGCCGGTTTCCAGGTAGTGCAGAATCTCCCGGAAGATCCATGGCCGGCCCTGTGCCCCACGGCCAATCAGCAGGCCGTCTGCGCCGGTGTGCGCGAGCACCTGCCGGGCTTTTTCCGGCGTGGTGATGTCGCCGTTGGCGAACACCGGAATACCCACGCTGGCTTTTACCGCAGCGATGGTGTCGTATTCGGCGTTTCCGTTGTATTTGTCTGCCCGGGTGCGGCCATGTACTGCCAGTGCCTGGATGCCGGCGTCTTCGGCCATGCGGGCGATCACCGGTGCGTTGCGGTTGTCCCGGTCCCAGCCGGTGCGCATTTTCAGGGTGACCGGTATATCCACGGCGGCCACAACGGCCTCGAGGATTGCCCGCACCAGTTTTTCATCTTTCATCAGGGCAGAACCGGCGGCCTTGTTACAGACCTTCTTGGCCGGGCAGCCCATGTTGATGTCGATGATCTGGGCACCAAACTCGGCATTTTGCCGGGCGGCATCCGCCAGCATCTCAGGGTCGCCGCCGGCGATCTGTACCGAGCGGGGTTCCGGTTCACCCTGATGGTTCAGGCGGGTGCGCGATTTGCGCGTATGCCAGAGCTTGCTGTCTGCTATGACCATTTCCGATACCGCCAGACCAGCGCCCATTCGGCGGCAAAGCTGCCGGAAAGGGCGATCCGTTACGCCGGCCATGGGCGCAACAATAAGCGGGTTGGGCAGGGTGTACGGCCCGATTTTTGCCGTTGGCAGCATGATCTGAGTCCGTGTCACAGCGGGTTAAGCAAGGTTCGGTGGAGCGGTTGGTTAATTTCTGACCGCTCCGGTCTCCGAAGGGCGGTAATGATACCGCCGGGGGCACATCGATTGAAGGGGCGAAAGCAGGAAAAAATTGATTATTTTTCGTGCTTTCTGGTTGACTTTTGCGCTGTCAACTGTGTGCCGGCATGGCGGTTGTCCGGCGCTGTCAGGGGGATGCCGGCCGGAAATCCAGATTGTAGTTAACCGCGTCGCGGCCCGGATCGCGAATGCTGATGGCGATGCGAACCGGTGTTTCTACCGGCATGGCACCCAGCCCGGTGGCTTCGCCGGCCAGGTATTCATCAGGGGAAAACACACTCTGTGCAACCACGTCGCCGTTAAGGTTCGAGAAGGTCAGGGCGATGGCCGGGAACGGCTGTTCAAAGCCTGCCCGGTTGAGGATAACCGCATCGACGATCAGCTGGGTACGGTTTTCCGGATCGGTGCGTACCACCAGCTTCCGGCTCTGGATGGCGTCGACATCCACCAGGGGCTTGAGCTGGCAGCCGGCAAGTTCACAGCCTTTCTCGTAGAACGGGCGCAACTGGGGGATGGCAGACAGCCGGTCAAACTGGAACCAGGTAACCTGGGCCACCAGAACGCCAATCAGCACCAGTACCACCAGTGTCCAAAGGGCTGTGCGCAGGCCGCCACGGCCACCTCCCACGGATACCGGGTCTCGGCGCAGGTCCTGGTAAAGGTTGTCCGGCTGGAACGGTTTGGCGGGGCGGCTGATGACGGGATCGCCCACCCGGTCGTCATCGGCAGTCAGCGGCGGTTCATCATCGGCGTGGGGTTGTGCCGGTTCGGGCTCCGGCTCAACTTTCAGAAGTTCAGGTTCAGGTTCAGGTTCAGGTTCAGGTTCAGGTTCAGGCTCCGGTTCCTTTTCAGGCTTGTGCTCCTGCCCGGGTTCCACCTCTTCAAGCATGGCTTCTGCCCAGCTTTCGTCTACCTGATGGTTGTCGTGATCGTCTGAGTCGTCCCGGAAGCCGGGGGCATCGGGTTCATCCACATCCCGGAAGCTGTCGCTGAGCTCGTCCTCATCGAATGTGAGCTTGCTGCCGGCGTAGCGGCCTTCAGTGGCGTCTTCTTCGGGGTTGTCGGCAAACACAAACTCGTCTTCGCCAAAACCGACATCCGCGGGTTCTTGCGGCTTTTCCTCGGGGGGCGTGGCAATCGTCCCGCTTTCAGTGACCCGGTGTTCCAGAGCGTTGAACACGTTCATGCAGCTGCCGCAACGTACCTTGCCCCCGGCTACGCCGAGTTGTTCGTCGGTTACCCGGAAACGGGTTTCGCATTGGGGGCACTGGGTCTGCAGGCTGCTCTGGGTCATGCTTCGGTCCTGAAAGCGGGATCGCTAGGTCATTGCATTTTGGTCAGTACGAGTCAGGCAGTTTAGTCATAAACGCCTGGGCCGTCATCTGTCCCTGCGCCGTCCTGTGAGGCGTATCCAGTCTTCTTTCTGTTCCGGCTCGTCCATGATGAACCAGGGTTCGTAGGCATCCATCACTTCCCGGGCCTGGTTGAACAGAATGCCGGACAGTACCAGGTGGCCACCGGGCCTGGTCAGCTCTGCCAGCCTCGGCGCCAGACCAATCAGCGGCTGGGCCAGGATGTTGGCCAGCATTACGTCCGCCTGGGTGTCGGGATCATGTCCGGGCAGGTAGAGGTCCAGGCGGTTGTCTTCCACGCCGTTACGACGGGCGTTGTCGCGGCTGGCTTCCAGGGCTTGCGGGTCTGTATCCACGCCAATCACATGGTCCGCACCCAGCAGCAGGGCAGCCAGGCCCAGGATACCGGAGCCGCAGCCGTAGTCGGTTACCTGTTTGCCGGCAACATCCTGGCCGTCAAGCCATTCCAGGCACAGGGCGGTGGTGGGGTGGGTGCCGGTGCCGAAGGCCAGGCCGGGGTCCAGCAACAGGTTGGCGGCATCGGGGTCTGGCGCCTCGTGCCAACTGGGCACAATCCACAGGCGTTCACCGAACTGCAGCGGATGGAAATCATCCATCCAGGCCCGTTCCCAGTCCTTGTCTTCCACCAGTGTGACTTCAATCTCGGCCAGGGACTGCTGGGTTTGCTGGTGCCAGGCGTCGCGGATATCCGCTAACAGCTGTTCGATGTTGCGATCAGACTGGAACAGGCCGGTAACGGTGGTCTGGCTCCAGAGGGGAGTGGTGCCCGGATCGGGCTCGTACAGGGGCTGGTCGGCTGCGTCTTCCATGGAAACGGCGTCTGCGCCCATTTCCATTAACAGATCCTCCAGCTGATCCGCAGTATCCGGATCAGCTGGAATCTGGAGTTGTATCCAGGGCATGGTTAATCCCGCATCAGTTTCTCGAGGTAGTGGATGGTGAAGTCTACCTGTTTAAAGCCACCATCGCGTACCAGTTTTCGATGCAGGGGTTGATTGGTCTTGATGCCCTCGACCAGCATTTCGTCCAGCGCGTTCTTCATGCGCCGGCGGGCGATTTCCCGGTCGTCGCCCCAGGTGATCAGCTTGGCCACCAGGGAATCGTAGTACGGCGGTACGGTGTAGCCGCTGTACAGGTGCGAATCCACACGGATGCCGTTGCCGCCGGGAGCGTGGAAGTGCTTGACCTTGCCGGGGCTGGGCACGAACGTCTGCGGGTCTTCAGCGTTGATCCGGCACTCGATGGCGTGGCCGGAAATATGAATCTCGTCCTGGCTGTACTGCAGCGGCAGGCCGCTGGCAATGCGCAGCTGCTCACGCACGATATCCACGCCGGTGACCATCTCGGAAACCGGATGCTCAACCTGTACCCGGGTGTTCATTTCAATGAAATAGAACTCGCCGTCCTGGTACAGGAACTCGAAGGTGCCGGCGCCCACGTAACCGATTTCCTTACAGGCATCCACGCAGGCCTTGAGGGTGCGCTCCCGGGATTCCGGGTTGATGTTCGGAGCCGGTGCTTCCTCGATCACCTTCTGGTTGCGGCGCTGCATGGAGCAGTCCCGGTCGCCCAGGTGAATCACGTTACCGTGCATATCCGCCAGCACCTGGACTTCCACGTGGCGTGGAGTTTCCAGGAACTTCTCCAGATAGACGGTGGGATCGCCGAACGCGTTCTTGGCTTCGGTCTGGGTAATCTGTACCGCTTTCAGCAGGGCGGCTTCAGAGTGCACCACCTGCATGCCGCGACCACCACCGCCGGAAGCGGCCTTGATCATCACCGGGTAGCCAATCTGCTTCGCCAGCTTGAGGGTACGCTCGTCGTCGTCCGTCAGCGGGCCGTCGGAGCCGGGTACGGTCGGTACGCCTGCCTTCTTCATGGCTTCGATGGCGGAGACCTTGTTACCCATCAGGCGAATGGTTTCCGCCCGGGGGCCGATGAAGCGGAAGCCGCTTTTCTCGACCTGCTCGGCAAAGTCGGCGTTCTCCGCCAAAAAGCCGTAGCCCGGGTGGATGCCCACGGAATCGGTCACCTCAGCAGCGCTGATGATGGTGGGAATGTTCAGGTAGCTTTCTGTGGGGCTGTTCGGGCCAATGCAGACAGATTCGTCTGCAAGGCGCACGTGCATCAGGTCGCGGTCGACCTGCGAGTGCACGGCAACCGTCTTGATGCCCAGCTCCTTGCACGCGCGGAGAATGCGCAGGGCAATTTCACCGCGGTTTGCGATCAGAACTTTTTCTAACATGGCCATGGTTAGCAATCACCGAATTCAGGAAATGACGACCAGGGGCTGGTCAAACTCAACCGGCTGGCCATTTTCGACCAGGATTTCGGTAATGGTACCGGCCTTGTCGGCTTCGATCTGGTTCATCATCTTCATGGCTTCAACGATGCAAATCACGTCGCCAGCATTCACGGTCTGGCCCACTTCAACGAATGCAGCAGCCGTGGGTGAGGGTGAACGATAGAAGGTGCCAACCATCGGAGACTTCACGGTATGGCCTCTCGGTGCAGCCGGGGCAGCAGCTTCTGCAGCCGGTGCTGCTTCAGCCACGGGCGCCGGTGCCTGGGGCGCCTGCGGTGCGGCGTAGTGGCTTACATAATGGCCACCGGCAGCTGCCTGCTCGCGACGGCGGGAAATGCGTACCGAGTCGTCGCCTTCGTGAATCTCCAGCTCTTCGACATCAGACTCTTCGAGCAGCTCGATCAGTTTCTTGATTTTGCGAATATCCATAACTGTTTCAGTCCCGTTTTACTGGTCTATCGGTGAATTCGTTGCAGGGCAGCCTGCAGTGCCAGGTCATAGCCCTGGCTGCCCAGCCCGCAGATAACGCCTACGGCGATATCCGAAAAGTACGAGTGATGGCGGAAAGGCTCCCGCGCATGCACGTTGGAAAGATGCACTTCAATAAACGGAATGCCGGATGCCAGCATGGCATCACGCAGCGCCACGCTGGTGTGGGTGAAGGCGGCCGGATTGATAATGATGAAATCCACGCCTTCGGCCCGGGCTTCGTGCACCCGCTCGATCAGCTCATATTCCGCGTTCGATTGCAGGTGCAGGAGGTGATGGCCTTTGTCTGCCGCTTTCTCGCGCAACCGGTCATCGATATCGGCCAGGGTCTCATAGCCATACACCTCGGGCTCACGGGTACCGAGCATGTTGAGGTTGGGGCCATGGAGCACAAGTATGGTCGACATGGTAATTTTGCCTTGGTGTTATTTGAACAGGATCGCCGAAGATAACGGCACGTTACCTGAATGGTGCGTGCTTGTTAGCCTCGGATCAACACTTTTTGACAATCTTCCTGCTGCCGGATTGATCCTGAAAAAAGCTTACACAGCAATGACCGGCGGTGCGATGACATTTCGTTGATGGCCTCAATTGTCGGCCATGGTTGCCAAAGCGGCTATTCGACATTGGTTTCATGGGCCGGGCAGGGCGCCCGGCCCGGAAGTTCAGAGGCTGGAGCGATTCTCCAGCCTGGAGGGAGGGCTCAGGAGGCCAGGCTGATCTGGTTGCGGCCGTGTTCTTTCGAGCGATACAGGGCCTTGTCGGCCCGTTCGCACAGTGTCTGGGCACTGTCGCCCTGCCAGTCGGCAACGCCGCAGCTGAACGACACCCGGAACTCCTGTTCGCCGGCCTGCTGCTGCAGCTCGGAGAAGCGCTGGCGGATTTCGTCGAGCACGTTCTGCGCATCCCGGGCGGAGGTGTTGGGCAGGATCACCGCAAACTCCTCACCGCCGTAGCGGCCGATGTGGTCGGTTTTGCGCAGGCGCTGTTTCAGGAACATGGACAGGCTGCGCAGGATACGGTCACCGATGGGGTGGCCGTAGGTGTCGTTGACCTTCTTGAACTCGTCAATATCGATCATGGCAAAGGCCAGCGGCTGGTCTTTTTGTCTCGCCCTGACAATTTCCTGTTCCAGCAGGTACAGGGTGTGGGTGTGGTTGTACAGGCCGGTCAGGCTGTCGCGAATCATCAGTGCCAGCAGCGAACGGGCCCGGCGACCCCGGTTGTGGATGGTCGCCACCAGGTGTTTGGGGTCGATCGGCTTGGTCAGGAAGTCGTCGCCGCCCAGGCTCATGGCCTGCAGTTGCTTGTTCACGTCTTCCTCTGCCGACAGGTAGATAATGGGTACGCTGTGGAATTTGTCCTGCTGGCGGATAACCCGGGCGATCTCGGTGCCGGTGCAACCGGGCATGTACATGTCGAGGATGATGATTTCCGGAGAGAACTCGTCCAGGGCGTTGATGATCTGCATGGGGTCGGTGATGACGTAGGCGTTCATGCCGGCCCGCTTGAGCACCGTCTCCATGAATTTCGCCTGGGCCCGGGAGTCGTCCAGTACCAGCACCTTGTAGGGCTCGTTGGAATTGCCGTTGCAGTAGGTTTCGATTTTCTCGATCAGCTGGCCCGGGTCTACGGCCGGGTAAAAGAATTCCTCTCCGCCGCAGCGTGAAGCCCGCAACCGGGTTTCAATGGTGCCGTCGTCTTCGCTGACGAAGATAATCGGGATGGGGGTCTCGTGCCGGGCCTGTAACTGCTCTACGGTGCTGATACCCGCCAGGGCGGATCCGCCGAAGTTCACATCCATCAGGATGGTTTCCGGCTTGCTCTGGTTGCAGGCCTCGACCAGCTCCCGGGCAGTGCCGAAGGCAGCGGCCCGGAACCCGAAAAATTCCAGCTGGCGGATCAGCCGGTTGGCGGTTTCACTGTTGTCCAGGGCAATGTAGACCGGGGTGCGCCGGTATTGCTGCGGTGCCTGCCCCGTGGCCTGGTCGGAGCGGCGCTGGGTGCTCTGGCACAGGCTGCCGGTGGCTTCCTGTAATTGCGCAGCCAGGTTGTCATCCAGGGCTGAGCCCGGCGCCCAGCTTGCCAGCAGTTGCAGGATGCGCTTGCCGGCAACGGCGTGGTCATTCATCTCGAAGCGCAGGGCGTAGCGCACCAGTTTGTCGGTGTCTGCGGCAAACAGCTCGCGGAGGCTTTCGGCCTGGCCCCGGTTCTCGCTGATCTTCTGCCAGGTATCCAGTACCACCCGGGCCTGGGTGGTTACACGGCGGGCGAAGTGTTGCCTGAGTTTTTCTTTCTGGCTCTCGTCGTTCATGGGGCTCCGGCCTGTGTCCTTTTTATGAAGATGCACCCGATCCGCAGGGGTAACTTTCTAACCTTAGTCGGTTTTCAGAGTCTATAGTGTTTAATGTTGTCGGCGTAGATTGCACACTGTAAATGTTTGTCAACTCTGCGGCACCGGTCACGGGCCGCTGATCATGGAAATCGTTCAGGCCAGCATGGCCGGGGCCGGGAAATCATGGCAAGGAAGCACACAAACACGTTCGCAGCCCAGCAGGGTGAAATCTCCCTCAGCAGCCTGCTGATTCTGTTCACCAGCGGTCTGTTGGTGTTCATTCTTGCCGCTGCGTTTATCACCAGTTTCGGGCACTTCCGGGACTACGTGGCGGACCAGCTTACCGACCACGCCCTTGACGGAGCGACCGCTACCGGGCTTTCCCTCTCCAACGCGATTGACGGCTCAGACCCTGTGGCCTCGGCATCCCTGGTAGATGCGGTTTTTGACAGCGGCCGTTACCTGTCTGTGGAATACATCGGCCATGACGGCCAGGTGATTGCGGGCCGGCGTATGGCGTTGAAGGGTGCGGCCGCTCCCGGCTGGTTTATTCGCCTGGCGGAGCTGCCGTTGCCGCAGGCGGAGGCGGAAGTGGTGCGGGGCTGGTCGCGCCTGGGCAAGGTCAGGGTAGTCAGTCATCCGGGCCGCGCCTACGACGACCTGTGGCGTATAACCCTGGGTTTGCTGGTTAGCGTGCTGGTGATTGGCGGTGCGGGCCTGGTGGCCCTGTTTCTGTTGGTGCGACGGTTGCTGCGGCCGCTGTCGGCGCTGGAGCAGCAGGCCCGGGCCTGGGGCCTGCGGGATTTCCGGAACCGGGTGCGCACCCGTTCTACCCGTGAGCTGAACCGTGTAACCGAAGCCATGAACCAGATGGCGGACGACCTGGAGCGTTTGTTTGTAGGCCAGGGCCGGCTTATCCAGCATTTGCGCAAAGTGAACAGTGAAGACCCGGTAACCGGGCTGGCCAGCCGCAGTGCCTTTGACCAGCGCCTGAAAGCGGAAATCATGTCGGAAGAAAAGTCGGCTCCCGGCGTGTTGGCCATGATTCGCCTGGCGGGCTTTGCCGATTACAACATGGCCTATGGCCGGGAAGAGGGCGACCAGTTGCTGCGACAGGTGGCCGGAAGCCTGGCCGGGTTTACTGCCCGCCACCCGCAATCCTTTGCCGGGCGGCGCACCGGCGCGGAGTTTGTGGTGTTTCTGCCCGGGGCACCGGCAACCGATGCCCGGAAATGGCTTGAGCGGTTAATCCGCGAGTTGGACGGCATCTATTGCGACCTTGCCTCGCCCATGGACACGGCCGTTCACGGAGGGCTGGCGGTGGCTTTGCCCGGGGCCGGCGTTCGTGACCTGCTGGCGGCGGCGGATGAAGGCTTGCGGGCGGCCCAGGAAAAGTGCGAATCCGGTTGCTGCCTGGAGCAGGCCGGGGCGGACAGCCATCTCACCATGGAGTCCTGGCGCGAGCTGCTGGCTGGCGCTATTGAATCCGGGAACCTGTCATTGTGGCTGCAGCCAATGGTGACCTGTGAAGACGGTGCCCTGGCCCATTATCAGGCGTTTTCGCGCATTCCCTCGCCGGAGGGCGACCTCAAGGCCGGGGCATTTCTGCCCGTGGCCGAACGCCTGGGCCTGATTGCCGGCATTGACCGGTTGTTGCTGGCCCGGGTGCTGGCGATGCTGGAACAGACGCCGGACCAAACCCTGGCCATATCGCTGGGGGTTTCCTCCGTTGGTGATGACCGCTTCTGTGAAGACCTGCTGGAAGCGCTGACCCGGGCCGGGAACCGGGTGGCCAGGCTGTGGGTAGGCATTCCCGAACTTGCGCTGAACCATCATCGCAAAAAGGCTGGCTGGCTGGTTCGGGCGCTGGTGAAAATTGGTGTTCCGGTGATGGTGGATCGTTTCGGCGTCGGCGGGGTGCCGTTCAGCTATCTGAGAAATCTGCCTTTCCGGGGCATTCGTATCGACAACAGTTTTATCCACGACCTGGACAGCCACAGCGAGAACCGGTTCTGGGTGGGGTCGGTGATCGGCATCGCGCACAGCCGCGGCGTGCGGGTGTTTGCCACCGGAGTGGAAACCGAAGCGGAATACTCGGTAGTCTGTAAGCTGGGTATTGATGGCGCCATGGGATACCATCTGGGCAGGCCCTTCGGGGCAGACGAATAAGCAACGGGAGAACGGGAGACTTATGTCGGGCAAGATCAGACAGTACTTCAGGGACAAAAAGGAAGACGTACAGGATTACACCGGGGGCAGTGGTGTAATCGGTAAATTTGTACTGGCGGTGCTGGTGGTATACCTGCTGGTTACGATTGTGCTCGGCATGTACTGGAGCAGCGAGCCGGATACCTTCTCTGTGCGTGACCATACCCGAACCCTGGCCAACACCATGGAGCGGGAGCCGGTAACCGGGTTTGCCACCACCGCCACCATGATCCGGATTGCCGAAACCCTGCTGGACAAGCCGGGCGGATACATCTCCAACGACATCTTCCCTCCGGGCTTGTGGCTGGACAACATGCCGAACTGGGAGTACGGCGCGCTGGTGCAGCTGCGAGACCTGTCCCGGGCCATGCGTAAAGACATCAGCCGTTCCCAGAGCCAGTCGGCGGAAGACCCGGACCTGACCATTGCCGAGCCCCAGTTGCACTTCGACAGCGAGAGCTGGGCGATTCCCTCCACCGAGGCTGAGTACCGTCGCGGTATCAATGCCCTCAAGCGCTATCTGAACCGGTTGTCGGACCCCGCCCAGGCCGATGCCCAGTTCTTTGCCCGCGCGGACAACCTGGGCAACTGGCTGGCAGACCTGGAAACCCGTCTGGGCAGCCTGTCCCGCACCCTGAGCGAGAGTGTGGGCAAGGCCTCGGTGTCCGATGCGGTTGCCAACCTTGATCCGGACGATCCACTGTCTGAAGACATCGGCGGCGACGATGTGAAAACCGACTGGACCAGGATTGACGATGTGTTCTACGAAGCTCGCGGCAGTGCCTGGGCCCTGCTGCACATCTTCCGGGCCATTGAAGTGGACTTCCGCAAGGTGATTATGGACAAGAACGCCATGGCCAGTGTGAAGCAGATCATTATCGAGCTGGAAGGTACCCAGGAATCCATGTGGAGCCCGGTGATCCTTAATGGCAGTGGCTTCGGCCTGCTGGCTAACCACTCCCTGACCATGGCCGCTTACCTGTCGCGGGCCAATGCGGCAATCAGTGACATGCGGGATCTGTTGTCACGGGGATAACAACGGATATGCGTTACCCGGGAGGGTAACGCAGACACAAAAAAACCGGGGAGCTGTTAGGGCTGCCCGGTTTTTTTGTGCCTGATGCGTGATCAGCCTTTGTAGGCGTTCACGGCATCAACAATGGCTTGCTTGGCAGCGGCGGCGTTGTCCCAGCCTTGTACCTTCACCCACTTGCCCGGCTCGAGAGTCTTGTAGTTCTCGAAGAAGTGACGGATCTGGTCGCGCAGCAGCTCGGGCAGGTCGTCGATTTCTTTAACGTCGTGGTAAGTGGTGGTCAGCTTGTCGTGGGGAACCGCAACCAGCTTGGCGTCGCCACCGGCTTCGTCTTCCATGTTCAGTACACCCACCGGACGGCAGCGAATAACGGAACCTGCCTGGATCGGGTACGGGGTTACTACCAGCACGTCCAGCGGGTCGCCGTCGTCAGCCAGGGTGTGCGGGATGAAACCGTAGTTGGCCGGGTAGAACATGGGGGTAGCCATGAAACGGTCAACCAGCAGGGCGCCCATGTCTTTGTCCAGTTCGTACTTGACCGGGGAGCTGTTAGCCGGGATTTCGATGGCTACGTAGATGTCTTCCGGCGGGTTCTTGCCAGCGGGGATGTTGTCGAATTGCATGTGCGATCCTTCCTGCTACGTTAGTGTTCGTTTAACTGCGGTGGAAAATTGGGCGCAATTATACGGAAGTCTCCTGCCATTCGAAACTAAACCTTGGTCACAGCCGGATCTGTTTGGCAATCAGCTCCTTCATGATTTCCGTGGTGCCGCCGCCGATCGACAGGATTTTGGCATCCCGGTACAGGCGCTCCACCACCGATTCCCGCATGAAGC
Organism: Marinobacter sp. P4B1; assembly: GCF_001447135.1. Lineage (NCBI taxonomy): Bacteria > Pseudomonadati > Pseudomonadota > Gammaproteobacteria > Pseudomonadales > Marinobacteraceae > Marinobacter > Marinobacter sp. P4B1. The sequence continues at coordinate 395,605 of NZ_LLXM01000015.1, read as the reverse complement.
CCATGCCGCCGAACAGCTGCACCGCCTCGCGGGTGACTTTTTCGCACATGTCGACGGAGAAGTTCTTGGCCATGGCCACCTGTTTGATCGGGTTTTTGCCGGCCTGCATCAGCGCCGCGCAGCGATAGGTGTATTCCCGGGCGATGTCGATCTGGGTGGCCATGTCCACCAGCTTGTGGCGGGTTACCTGGAAGCCGGAGACCGGGCGGCCGAAGGCCTTGCGTTCCTTGACGTAATGCATCGCGGCTTCATAGGCCAGCTGGGCGGTCATGTAGGCCATGATGGACAGGCTCAGGCGTTCGGCCAGGAAGTTGCTCATGATGGCAATGAAGCCGGCGTTTTCGGCGCCGATCAGGCGGTCGGCCGGTACCCTGCAGTCTTCGAAGAAGAGTTCGGCGGTGTCGCTGGCCCACCAGCCCATCTTGCGGAGCCTGGTGCCGGTGCTGAAGCCGGGCATGTCACGGTCGATCAGCAGCAGGCTGATGCCGCCATGGCCCTCGCCGCCGGTGCGCACAGCCACGGTGTAGTGGTCGGCACGGGTGCCACTGGTGATGAAGGTTTTGCTGCCGTTGACGATGTAATGGTCGCCGTCTTTCACGGCTCGGGTTTTCAGGCTGGCGACGTCAGAGCCGCCGCCGGGTTCGGTGACCGCCAGGGCGGCAATTTTTTCGCCCCGGAGCACCGGCGGTACGATCTGATCGCGTATCTCTTTCTTCGCCCACTTGGCCACCGGTGGCAGGCCGATATCCAGGGAACCGATGCTGGCGACAAAGCCGCCGGAGGTGGAGCGCATCAGCTCTTCGGACGCCGCCACTTTCATGAAGATATCGCCTTCACCAACGCCACCAAGCGCTTCCGGGAAGCCAATGCCCAGCAGCCCTGCGTCGCCTGCCTTCTGGTAGATTTCTCGGGGGAATTCGCCGGCTTCTTCCCAGTTGTCGATATGGGGCAGTACGTGGGTTTCGATAAATTTACGGGCGGTCAGGCGAACCTGTTCGTGGGTTTCGTTGAAGTAGTCAGACACAATCGGGCTTCCCGCGTTCTTGTTGGTGTTATCCGGAGTGTCTCTTAAATTTCTTTACCAAGCAAGCGCTTGGTTTGTGCGTGTGGGCCAGAAAAAGCCGGCGCTGCTGGCCGGCTTGGTTGGTGCTTCTGGTTCAGGCACCGGGGCGGGCAATGCTCTTCACGCCTTCGCTGGTGCCCAGCAGCAGCAAGTCCGCCGGGCGCCGCGCGAACAGGCCGTTGGTAACCACGCCGACAATGTTGTTGAGCCGCTCTTCCACCTGGATCGGTCGGGAGATGTCCAGGTTGTGGATGTCGATGATGATGTTGCCGTTGTCAGTGACAAAACCGTCCCGGTAAACCGGGTCGCCACCGAGTTTGACGATTTCCCGGCCCACATGGCTGCGGGCCATGGGAATGACTTCCACCGGCAACGGGAATTCACCCAGAATGCCCACCATCTTGGATTCGTCGGCAATACAGATAAACGTCTTGGCGACGGCAGCCACAATCTTTTCCCGGGTCAGGGCGCCGCCGCCGCCCTTGATCAGCTCCAGGCGCTCGTTGGTCTCGTCGGCACCGTCGACATAGAACTCGATTTCGTTAACGGCGTTCAGGTCATACACCGGAATGCCGTGTTTTTTCAGGCGTTCGGCGGTGGCTTCGGAGCTCGCTACGGCGCCGTCGAAATCGTTTTTGTACTCGGCCAGGTAATCGATGAAAAAGTTGGCCGTACTGCCGGTGCCGACGCCTACGATGCTTTTCGGCTCCAGGTGCGGGGCAATGTGGTCTACGGCAGCTTTGGCAACGGCTTGTTTCAGTTCGTCCTGGGTCATGGCGGAGCTCCGGGGGATTGTCGGGTTGAATTCGCTTCTCATTATACGCTCGCAGTGTCTGTGCTTATAGACGGCTGCCGTGCAAAGTTTCTAAACTGTAGGTTTTTCCCAGCCACTCACCAGCAACCGGAACCATCATGCCGCAACGCTACATCAAGAAGATTCTCGATGCGCGGGTTTACGACATCGCCATCGAAACACCGCTGACTGAAGCCCGCAGCCTGTCCAAGCGCTTTGGCAACAATATTATGCTCAAGCGTGAAGACCTTCAGCCGGTGTTCTCCTTCAAGATTCGTGGCGCCTACAACCGGATTGCCCAGCTCTCGGAAGAGCAGAAAGCCAAGGGCGTGATCTGTGCCTCCGCCGGTAACCATGCCCAGGGCGTGGCGTTGTCGGCCAGGCAACTGGGCATCAAGGCCGTGATCGTGATGCCCCAGACCACGCCTGACATCAAGGTGAAGTCGGTGCGGGACCGGGGCGCCCGGGTAGTACTCAAAGGCGACGCCTTCGACGAAGCTGCCGCCCATGCCCAGGAGTTGATCAAAAAACACGGCTACACCTACATCCCGCCCTACGACGACCCGGACGTCATCGCCGGGCAGGGCACCGTAGCCATGGAAATGATGTGGCAATTTTCCCAGCCCCTGCACGCGGTATTCATCCCCGTGGGCGGCGGCGGCCTGATCGCCGGCATGGCGGCGTACATCAAATACCTGCGCCCGGACATCAAAGTGATCGGCGTGGAACCGGAAGACTCCAACTGCCTGCAAGCGGCCATGGCTGCCGGTGAGCGGGTGATACTGGACGAAGTAGGCATCTTTGCAGACGGTGTGGCGGTTAAACAGATCGGGGAAGAACCCTGGAACATCTGTAAAGACGCCGTCGATGAAGTCATCACCGTTTCGACTGACGAAATCTGCGCTGCCATCAAAGACGTATTCGAAGACACCCGCTCCATCGCCGAACCAGCCGGCGCACTGTCGGTGGCCGGCATGAAAAAGTACATCGAGCGGGAACAGCTTGAAGGCGAAAACCTGGCCGGCGTGCTCAGCGGCGCCAACATGAACTTCGACCGCTTGCGCTACATCTCCGAACGCACCGAAATCGGCGAAAAACGCGAAGCCATCCTGGCCGTCACCATCCCGGAAAAACCAGGCGCGTTCAAAACCTTCATCAACGCCCTGCACAAACGCAGCATCACCGAATTCAACTACCGCTACGCCGATGCCAGCGAAGCCGTCATCTTCGTTGGCATCCAGATCCAGGCCGGCGGCCTGGGCCGTGAAGAACTGGTGCAGGAACTGCGCGAAACCGGCTACTCCGTCATCGACCTCACCGACAGCGACCTGGCCAAGCAACACATCCGCCACATGGTCGGCGGCCACGCCCCGTCGGTCAGCAACGAAGTCATCTACCAGTTCGAATTCCCCGAACGCCCGGGCGCGTTGCTGAAGTTCCTCATGTCCCTCGGCACCCGCTGGAACATCTCCCTGTTCCACTACCGCAACCACGGCGCAGCCTACAGCCGCGTTTTGCTGGGTGCCCAGGTTAACGAAGCGGAAATTCCGGATTTCGAGAAGATGCTGGAGAAGGTTGGCTTCCGCTACGAAAACATGACCGATAACGAGGCCTACCGGTTGTTCCTGGGTGCGGGTAACGGAAACCAGAAGTAGACCCGGTCAGAAGCAGAAGCAGAAGTAGAAGTAGAAGCAGTTGTGGGGCACCTTTCCGGGAATTTCGAAGGCCATGGATGGCCGGAGAGAAGCGCACATGGATGTGCTCGTAGCGGTTCCCGGAAAGGTGCCCCACAACTGATTCGGCCGCCTTGCTCCGGTGCAGGCCGTCCGGTTTCGGCCGGCCTACCCTTACGTAATCGTAACCTGTCAATAATTGTAAAATTGAAGTTACGTGTTAGTCTTTCGTCTAATTCTCCAAGTCGAGAATAGCTACCTGATTTTCCAGCCAATTAGAACCAAGAAAAAACGGGACCACGTGAAATGAGAGGCAAGCCAGACATCATCCGCACCATCGTACTGATCTTTGCGGTCGGCCTTGTCATTACCGGGTTTACGTCACTTCAGGCTTCAGAAGACAAGCGCTCCGCCAGAGACGTTCCTGTGACCAGCTTCGTACAGTCAGCCAGTCAGGGCTTGAACCGGTAACGACGCTTATCCGTTACCACCCCGTGTAACGGTACATCCCACGGCTCGATGGGCAGTTCCCTTACCTTCTGGAAATCATGGGCCAGGCCAATCAGCTTGGGCGCCATGCCCGGGCGAATACGGCTGAAGGCGAACGTACGGTCGTAAAAACCGCCGCCCATGCCCAGCCGGCCCCCGTTTTCATCAAAACCTACCAGCGGAAACAGCACAGCATCCAGTGCCCATGCCGGCCTGCGCCTTGAGCGCGGGAACGGCGGTTCGGGAATGCCGAAGCGGTTAGCACTCAGCCGGATGCCGTCGAAATAGGGGCTGAATACCAGCTTGCCCGGGTAGATCGGGTGCAGGATCGGCAGGTAAAAGTGGATGCCTTTGCGGCGAGCCAGGTCGATATACAGGTGTGGGTCGATCTCGCCGTCGTTGGCCAGGTAGATGCCGATATGCCGGGCGCGGTGCAGGTCCGGATGTTTCAGAAGGTTCAGAGCCAGCTGTTCAGAGGCTTGCTGCTGTTGCTCAAAACTCAGGGACCGGCGCTTGCGGCGCAAATGCTTGCGAAGTTCGGTGCGGGACAGGGTGTCCGGATGGGCTTCAAAGGGTTTGGGAGGGTGTAACTGCGACAAAATAAAGCTTCCCGGGCTGCCGTTATCGGATGTAGCCCTTGAACCCAAAGTTCAAGGTCGGTGGCCGCTGTGACATATCAGGCTTTCCCCCGTGGGGGACATGCTCACAATGCCCTGAAGTAGCCACCTGGGTAGTGCGCATCGGCTCGAGGACGTACCCGACCAGCGAACAGCCCAGGAAGTTGAATCCATTATACGGGCAGGGCCGGGGCCGATTGCAACCCCATTCCGGAAAGTTTCCGGAATCAGTTGCCGGAACTGCCCCCAAGGGCTTCGTCCAGGCGGTTGTCCATGGCTTTCAGGAGGCTGCTGGTGGCGTCAGACATGGTGTCACGCTCCAGCAGTTCGTGAGTAATATTCAGGGCAGCCATGACGGCAATGCGCTCGGTGCCGAACACTTTGCCGCTGGCCCGGATTTCCCGCATTTTGCTGTCCAGGTGCCGGGCTGCGCGCAGCAGGGCCTCCTGCTCTTCCAGCGGGCAGGCCACCAGGTATTCCTTGTCGAGAATCCGGACTTCAACGGTGGTTGACTGCTGTGACATCAGTGGTGCTCCAGCGCTCTCAGGCGGCCGATCATGGCTTCAATCTTGTTTTTGGCAAGATCGTTCTTGTGCATCAACTGGGCCCGTTCCCGGTTCCAGTCGTCCTGCAGCTCGCGCAGCAGGGCGTTATCCTTCTCGAGCTTCTTGCAGCGTTCAATCAGTGTGTCCAGCTTGTCCGCTAATGCCTGTACTTCGGACTGTTCCATGACGTGCCCAATATGAGTAATTTGGATGTCGGTAACTATAAGTGCCCGCACCATAACGGTCAATTTACCGCATTGTCATGGCGCCGGGGCCGTGAAGCCTGTCACTTTCAGCGGCAGGTCAGCCGCCGGATCCGGCAAATCCCAGCTTGCGGCTCTTTTGCCAGCTGCGCAAGGCCGGGAGTAACGAAACCACGAATGCCGCCACCGGTACCGAGCCCAGCAGGAGCCATTCTGCCCGGTTCAGGCCACGAAGTCCGACCTGTATGCCGTACTGCTCCAGCAGCCAGGGGCCCAAGCCGGCAATGGCGCCGGCGCCCAGCAGCAGCGCCAGGGCACAGGCCGCCAGGGCCAGTACCACGCACTCATAGCTGTACAGCGAGGCAATCAGGATGGGCGGGGCACCGGTAGCCCGCAACACCGCCACCTCCTGCTGGCGCTGGGCCTGAATGGTCAGCAGCACCGCAACCAGGCCGGTCAGGCTGGTAATGACCACAAACGCGCTGATGCCCAGCAAGGCTTTCTCAAACTGGCCCATCATGCGCCACAATTCGCTCAGGGCAACGCCCGGCAGAATGGCGGACAAGGGCTCCTCGCGATACTGGCTCAGCTCCCGTTGCAGCTGGAAGGTGAGTATCGGCTTGTCCAGCCCGATAAACGCTGCGGTAATGGCGTCTGGCTCGAAGGAGCGGGTCTTTGCCTTCTCTTCTGTCAGGGTTCGGCCGGGCAAGGCAATGCCGGATTCCCAGCCCACGTGGATGGCTTCCATGGCTTCCAGGCTGATGTAAACCGCCTGGTCTACCGGGGTGCCGGTAGGCGCCAGAATACCGGACACCGTAAACGGCAGGTCGGTATGGTTGGCAAAGCTGGTGCGTCCACCCCCGTGGGACAGCACAACACGGTCGCCAGCCTGGTGGTTGAGCTGGCGGGCCACGCCGGCGCCCAGCACCACATCGAACAGGCCAGTAAACCAGTGGCCGGCTGCCAGTTCCAGGGGCTGATCGTTGCCATATCGGAAGCGTTCAACGAACTGTGCGTTAGTGCTTACTACCCGGTAGCCCCGGTAGCTGTCGCCCAGTGAGACCGGAACCACCCAGTCTATACGCTTGTCCTGTGCCAGCTTCTGGTAAGTGGACCAGCGGATGTTGTTGGTGGCATCGCCAATATGGAAGACCGAATACAGCAGCAGGTTCAGCTGGCCGCTGCGGGCACCAACAATCAGGTCTGTTCCGCTGATGGTGCTGGTAAATGACTGCCGGACTTCAGTGCGAAGATACTGGATTCCGAGCAGTAGCGTGACGCTCAGGGTAAGGGTGAGGCAAACCAGTGCCAGTACCTTGCGCCGGTACCACAGGCTGGCGGTTGCCAGGGAGAGTGCCAGTCGGACCTTGCTCACGGCGTACCTCCCAGGGCCAGTTGATGGTGGAAGTGGCTGGCCAGGCTTCTGTCGTGGCTGACAAACACCACCGAGCATTGCCGTTCCCTGGCCAGCGTCAGCAGAAGATCCAGGAAGCGGTCGCGGTTGTCGGTGTCCAGGGCGGAGGTTGGCTCGTCGGCCAGAATGATTTCCGGCGCGCCGATCAGCGCCCGCGCGGCGGCCACTCGCTGCTGCTGGCCGATGGACAGATTGGTAACCCCGTGGTGCCAGTGGCTCTCGGGGATACCAAGTTCCTTCAGCAGTTCGCTGGCAGCGGTATCCGGGTGCCGGTCGGCACGGGCCCGGCGCAGCGCCGATAACCGGCAGGGCAGGGTCACATTGGCCAGCGCACTCAGGTAAGGCACCAGGTTGAACTGCTGGAAGATAACGCCCATATGGTCAGCCCGGAAGCGATCCCGGGCGCCGGCCCTCATGGCACTGGTTTGCTGCCCCAGCAGGCTGACCGCACCGGTTTGCGGCGTCTGCATGCCGGCCAGCAGGCCCAGCAACGTGCTTTTGCCGGTGCCACTGGGGCCGTGCAGAAACAGGTGTTCGCCTGCGGCCAGGGAAATGTCAGGAAAAACGAGCGGCTGTTCCCGGCCTGGCCAGCGAAACATCAGGTCTCGGGTCTCTATGGCCGGGCAGGCCGATCTGGCGGTTGCTGTACTGCTGTTCATATCGGTCTGGTCGGTTGCGTTGTATGATGTGGGCCGTGTTGTGAATCACCCCGATTGGAGAGGCCGTCCATGCCAGTGTATCCGAAGTCCCGGGCATTGTTTGCCTGCCTTTTGCCGCTGATGTTGCTGCTGTCATTATCAGCCCGGGCCGAGCTCCGGGAAATCGACTGGCTGGAACTGATGCCGGCCGAAGACCTGGCATTGCTGGAAAGCATGCCTGAGGTGGAGCACGAAGGCGACGGCCCGGTTTTGTTGCCCGACGAGATCATGACGGGCCGGGTTGTGCCGGAAATGGGCGATGTCGAAGGCCGTATTCCGGGCTTTGTGGTACCCCTGAAAACCACCAGTGACATGCGCATCCTCGAGTTCTTCCTGGTGCCTTACTACGGCGCCTGTATCCACGTACCGCCACCACCGCCGAACCAGATTATCCATGTGAAATACCGCGAAGGCTTCACCCTGGAAGCCCTGTACGACCCGGTCTGGATTGAAGGCAAGCTGGTGATTGAGCGTACCGAAAACGACCTGGTTACTTCGTCTTATTCCATGGTGGCGGAGTCTGTAGAGCGTTATACCGAGTAAGTTTACTGCCCCGGCCGGAAACGGTTGTCGGACCGGGTCAGCCGGGTGCCACCCTGGCCCTGCGCCGAAACCCACTGCACATTCAGGTGCTCCAGGGTCGGGTAGGCGTCCAGTATGGGTGCGGTGAAGGCGGAAGCATCTGGCAAGGCGTCGCATCGCAGGCTCTGGGTGATTTCCAGGTCGGAATGGTTTGCGTGGGCGTCCTGGTCATGCCCTTGGTCATCGTGAGCTTCGTGCCCTTCCCAGCCGGTATGCAGTTCCGAAGTGGTCACCCGGCAGTTGCCTCCTTCGGTGTTGATCAGGGCATTCGCGGCCACCCATTCGCGCAAACCGTCCAGTTTCTGCCGCTGTTCCTTTGTGCGGGGCTGGTGTTCAAAGCCCAGCAGGTTCCAGGCCGGCGACTCCAGCAACAGGTCAATCTGTTCACCGGCAAAGGCAATCTGGAGTTCGGCATGGCCATGCTGGTGAGCGGCCGGGTTATCCTGTGCCATGGCAGGTGCCGTCATGGTTGCCAGGCCAAGGGCCAGGATCAGTCTGGGGGAAGCGAGCAAGGGCAGGCGCTTTCGCATCGGGGGAATCTCCGGTGTTTTGATATGTTATAACATTTTTCTCCTTTGGCCCGGTAAAAGCAAGTGCCGATCTGGCCGGCCCGTGCCAGCACAGCGCCGTAATGCTAGGATAGACACCTCAAACAGACGGAGCGGCCGGGCAATGGCCCCGGCAGTCTCCCCCGAAACAGGAACCGGTTTTTTCATGTCTGAAAGCGATACTTCAGGTGCCGCCCGCGCTGCCGAATTCGAACGTTGGGCTAACGTCTTCACGGCCCACAAGGCCTTCAGCCACCCCTCCGAACTGCACGGTGTTCTCTGTGGTCGGCTGGCGGCCGGCACCCGTATTGAAGAACAGCAGTGGCTGGCCATGGTGTGCGAGCACATGGGGCTGGCGGATCAGGCCATGGAAGAATCGGATGACCTGGCGCCGTTTATGTACGGTGCCTACGAGAAAACCCTGGCGCAGCTGCAGTCCAGTGAGATGACCTTCCAGCCCCTGTTGCCGGATGACGACTATGCCATCGAGCAGCGCCTGGAAGCCCTGATCGCCTGGGTGCGAGGTTTCCTCGAGGGCATGGCCCTGGCGGCCGGTGCTTCGCTGGGGCAGGCTCCGGATGAAATCCGTGAACTGATTGAAGACATGGTTGCCATCAGCCAGCTGTCGGAAGACGAAGAGTCCGACGACGAAAGCGAGCAGCAGCTGCTGGAAATTACCGAATACGTCCGCCTGGGTGCCCTGGCGGTGTTTACCGAATTCAATGAGCCGGAGAAGCCGGCTGGCGCAACGCCCACCCTGCACTGATCAGGAGACAGCATGGCCTCAATGATTCCGATGAAAGAATTCGCCGACCGCCGCCGAAAACTGATGGACCGGATGGCTCCGGACAGTATCGCCATTCTGCCGGCAGCGCCGGAGCGTGTGCGTAACCGGGATGTTCTGCATCCGTTCCGCCAGGACAGCGACTTTCAGTACCTGACCGGGTTTGGCGAGCCGGAAGCGGTACTGGTATTGATTCCGGGCCGGGAACACGGCGAGACCGTGCTGTTCTGCAAGGAGCGTAACCCGGAAAAAGAACTCTGGGATGGTTTCCTGGTGGGGCCCGAGGGGGCCATTGAGCGCTATGGCCTGGACGATGCCTTCCCGATCGGCGATATCGACGACATCCTGCCTGGCATGATTGAAGGCCGAAGCCGGGTGTATTACCCGCTTGGCAAAGACCCGGTCTTCGATAACCGGGTGATGGACTGGGTGAAGGTCATCCGTAGCAAGGTGCGGGCCGGTGCCCATCCGCCCGGTGAGCTGGTGGCCCTTGAACACCTGCTGCACGACATGCGCCTGTACAAGAGTGCAGCCGAAGTGAAAGTGATGGCCAGGGCCGGGAAAATCAGCGCCGAGGCCCATTGCCGGGCCATGAAGCGGGCCCGCAAGGGTGGCTATGAGTACAGCCTGGAAGCCGAACTGGTCCACACCTTCATGGAACACGGTGCCCGCTCCACGGCCTATCCTTCCATCGTGGGTGGTGGCGCCAACGGCTGCATCCTGCACTACATCGAGAACAGCGCGCCGCTGAAAGAGGGCGACCTGGTGCTGATCGATGCCGGTTGTGAGCTGGACTGCTACGCTTCTGACATTACCCGCACCTTCCCGGTCAGCGGCAAGTTCAGCCCGGAACAGACAGCCCTGTATAACGTGGTTCTGGATGCCCAGTACGCCGCCATTGATGCGGTGCGCCCCGGTAACCACTGGAACCACCCCCACGAGGCGGCCCTGAAGGTGCTGACCCAGGGGTTGATAGATCTGGGGCTGCTGTCCGGCAGCCTGGACGATGCCATTGCCAGTGAAGCCTACAAACCGTTTTTCATGCACCGCACCGGCCACTGGCTGGGGCTGGATGTGCACGATGTGGGCGACTACAAGGTAGGCGATGCCTGGCGCCAGCTGGAACCGGGTATGGCGTTGACCGTAGAACCCGGGCTGTACATTGCGCCGGATAACGAGAACGTAGAGGAAAAATGGCGCGGTATTGGCATTCGCATCGAAGACGATGTGGTGGTAACCAAAGACGGCTGCCGCGTGCTGACCGACGCGGTCCCGAAAACCGTGGCCGATATTGAAGCCCTGATGGCGGACTGAGCCTGTGACCGAACCCCGGATGGATACCGACCTGATTATTGCCGGTGGCGGCCTTGCCGGCGCCACCCTGGCGCTGGCCCTGGCCCGCGTGGTGCCGGAATTGCGGGTGACCGTGGTGGAAAGTTTTCCGCTCTCGCCCGATGCCCTGCCGGACGACTACCAGCCCAGCTACGACGCCCGTTCCACGGCGCTGGCCTGGGGCTCCCGGCTGATCTTCGAAGAGCTGGGTTTGTGGGCAGCGTTGTCGGAACACGCCACGCCCATCCGGAATATTCATGTGTCTGACCGGGGCCGGTTCGGCGCCACCCGTCTGGATGCTGCCGACCATGGCCAGCCGGCCCTGGGTTATGTGGCGGACAACCGCTGGATGGGGCTTTGCCTCATGCGGGCGCTGCTGGAAACCCCGGTAAGCTGGCAGGCGCCGGCAGAAGTGGTTGGCATGACGCCGATCCCCGGTGGCGTTAAGGTCAGCATCCGTAAAGAGGGTGAAGAACAAGCCCTGACCGGCCAGTGCCTGGTGGTGGCCGATGGCGGCCGTTCCGGACTGCGGGAACAGTTGGGCTTTGTGACCCGAACCGAGGACTACGGCCAGAATGCATTGATTGCCAACGTGTCGACCAGCGATTCGCACGGGTACACCGCGTTCGAGCGTTTTACCGATTCCGGCCCCATGGCCCTGTTGCCCCATGGTTCGCCGGTGCGGGCCGGGAACCAGTCTGCGCTGGTGTGGACGCTGACTGACAGCGCGCTGGAGCAAATACTTTCGGTGTCTGACGATGAAAAATGCCGGCGACTCCAGGAACGGTTCGGCTGGCGTCTCGGGCGCTTTACCCGCATCGGTCAGTGCAATCATTACCCGTTGAAGCTGGTAACTGTAGACGAAGCCGTGCGCCCCGGCGTGGCCCTGGTGGGCAACGCCGCCCATGCCCTGCATCCGGTGGCCGGGCAAGGCTTTAACCTGGCCCTGCGTGGGCTGATGACGCTGGTGGAACAGTTCCGCAAGGCGGTGGATGCCGGTGTGTCGATCGGTGACCTGTCTGTGCTGGGTGAATACCAGCGCCTGCATCGCCAGGACTGGCAGCAGACAGTGCAGTTCTCTGATTCCCTGATCCGTGTTTTCGGGCAATCCCTGCCACCGCTGGCTGCCGCCCGGGATGCCGGCCTGGTCGGGCTGGACCTGGTGCCCGGAGCCAAGCGCTGGTTTGCCCGCAAGGCCATGGGCACCGGTGGCCGCAAGCCGGTGATTTCAGCCGCTGAGTCTTTGCCGGAGTCCGAACACCATGACCGCTGATGCCCCAACACAGCAATTCGATATCCTGGTCGTCGGTGGCGGCATGATCGGCTCCGCACTGGCCCTGGGCTTGTCCCGCCAAGGCTGGCAGGTGGGTCTGATTGAAGGTGCCCCGGCCGCAAGCCTGATGGCCCCGGCCGAACCCGCCAACTCGGTTGACGACTTCGAGCCCCGGGTCAGCGCGATTTCCCTGGCCAGCCAGCGCTTGCTGGAAGAGCTGGGAGCCTGGCCGAAGGTACAGGCCAGCCGCCACTGTGGTTATCGGGAAATGACCGTGTGGGACGGTGACGGCACTGGCCGTATTCATTTCGATGCGGCCGAACTGCACGCCCGCAGCCTTGGCACCATCGTCGAGAACCGGAACATCGTTCGCGCCCTGTTCGAAAGCCTTTCAGACAGCTCGGTACAGTTGCTGGATGGCGTGCGGGTGAAAGCCTGGAGCCGGGAGCAGGGTGTGGAGCTGGAAGACGGCCGGCGCCTGGCTGCCAGGCTGGTGGTGGGCGCAGATGGCGCGCTTTCGCGCTTGCGCCAGTGGAGCGGCCTGGCAACCCGGGAATGGGATTACGACCAGCAGGCCATCGTGTGTACCGTCCGCACCAGCCAGAACCATCGTTACACGGCGTGGCAACGGTTTTCTCCCACCGGGCCACTGGCCTTCCTGCCGTTACTGAATGAAGCCGGGGATGAACACTTCTGCTCCATTGTCTGGTCCCAGGACACCTTGGAAGCCCGCCGTCTGATGGCGCTGGAGACCGAGAGTTTCCGGAAGGAGCTGGAAGCCGCCATCGAGCGGGAGCTGGGTGAGGTGTTGGCGGTTTCCCGGCGCTTTGCCTTTCCCCTGCGCCAGCGCCACGCCAAGGATTACATCGCCGATGGCCTGGCCCTGGTGGGCGACGCCGCCCATACCATCCACCCGCTGGCCGGGCAGGGTGCAAACCTGGGCTATGGCGACGTGCGTGCGTTGCTGGAGGAGCTTGGGCGAGCCAGGGCACTTGGCCTTGCTCCGGATGATGCCTCCGTGCTGGCCCGTTATCAGCGCCGGCGCAAGGGTGAGAACCTGACCATGATGGCGGCGATGGAAGGTTTCAAGCAGCTGTTCGCCCGGGATGAATTACCCGTGCGCTGGCTTCGGAACACCGGCATGCGCTGGCTGAACCAGCTGGCGCCGCTGAAAAACCGCATTGCCGCGGAGGCGATGGGCATTGATGCCTGACCTGTCCGGTTCTGAGTGCCCGGAACTGTTTTCCCGCTCCGGGTTTTCGTAAACTTCGGTCTTTCCCTTCTTGTCGAATTAACAAAGGAACTGTTTATGGCCGGCTCCAGCCTGCTCGTTTTAATCGATGACATTGCGACTGTCCTGGACGATGTAGCGGTCATGACCAAGGCTGCCACCAAGAAGACCGCAGGTGTGCTCGGGGACGACCTGGCCCTGAACGCCCAGCAGGTAACCGGCGTAAAGCCGGCCCGTGAAATACCTGTGGTTTGGGCGGTGGCCAAGGGTTCGTTTATCAACAAGGCGATCCTGGTACCGGCGGCACTGGCCATCAGCTTCTTCGTGCCCTGGCTGATCACCCCTTTACTGATGCTGGGCGGCGCTTTCCTGTGCTATGAAGGTTTCGAAAAGCTGGTGCACAAATTCCTGCACAAGGAAGAAGAACAGAGGCACAGGGAAGAACTCCGGGAAGCGCTGAAGAAGCCGGAAGTGGACCTGAAAACGGTCGAGAAAGACAAGATCAAAGGCGCTGTTCGTACCGACTTTATCCTCTCCGCAGAAATCATCGCCATCACGCTTGGCACCGTGGCGGGCAAGGGTTTCGGAATGCAGTTTGCGGTGCTGACGGTGGTGGCGCTGATGGTCACCGTTGGAGTTTATGGCCTGGTGGCGGGTATTGTGAAACTGGACGATGCCGGTCTCTACCTGAGCCAGAAAGCGAGCGCCATGGCGCAGAAAGTGGGGCACGGCATACTCTGGCTGGCGCCCTGGATGATGAAAACCCTGTCGGTACTGGGCACCATTGCCATGTTCCTGGTGGGTGGCGGTATTCTGACCCACGGCATTCCGGCGGTGTACGACGCCATTCACCATGTGGCCGGTATGGTCTCATCGGTGCCGGAGGTGCTGGTCACCACGCTGGGGGATGGCCTGTTCGGATTGCTGGCGGGGGCTGTTCTGGTACTGGTTATTACACCGCTTTCGAAGCTTTGGCAGCGCAAGGCGGCGTAACCTTCTCACGCCTGCCAGTTCACAGGCAGGCGTCAAACAATCGGCTGACCAGCACCGGTACAGCGGTTTCTACCCGCAGGATACGGGGGCCGAGGTGCACGCCCTGGCAGCCGGCTTCCTCCAGCTTGCCCACTTCGTAATCGGTAAAACCACCCTCCGGGCCGATGCACAGGGCGGTAGGTTCGTTCAGGTGGGTGGGGCAGGGCGCTGCCATGCCGGGGTGGGCGACCAGTGCCCGCTTTCCTTCCAGCAATGCCGGTAATTCGTCTTCCACGAAGGGTTTGAACAGTTTGCGGATATGCACCTGTGGCATCACCGTGTCCTTTGACTGTTCCAGGCCCAGTGTGAGGTTTTCCCTCAGACTGTCGTCTGACAACCAGGGCGTTTGCCAGAAGCTCTTTTCCACCTTGTAGCTGTTGATCAGCCAGATATCTTTCACGCCCAGAGAGGCGCAGGTTTGCAGTACCCGGCGGAACATCTTGGGGCGTGGCATGGCAAGGATCAGGGTCAGCGGCAGGGCGGCCGGTGGCGGGGTCTCCAGCGTTAGCTGCAGTTCCGCTTCGGAGTCGTTCAGCTTGAGGACTTCACCGTACCCCATCAGGCCGTTGACCCGGCCCACCGGAATGCGGTCGCCGGCACTGGCCTTGAGTACGGTTTTCAGGTGTTGCAGCCGGCGACCCTGAAGCCGGGCACGGTCCGGGCTGACGAAGTCTTCGTCCAGCAGCAGGGCCAGGTTCATCAGGCTTCCGGTTCGTCTTCGGCGGCCTGTTCACGCTCGCGATAGGCCAGGCGGCCAAAGATGATGCCAAACTCGAACAGAATCCACATAGGCACCGCCAGCAGAGTCTGGGAAATGATGTCTGGCGGGGTCAGCAGCATGCCGATGATGAAGCAGCCGACGACCACGTAGGGGCGCTTGGCCGCGAGATCCTGCGGCGTGGTGGCGCCGGTGAGGATCAACAGTACGGTAGCAATGGGAATCTCGAACGCCACACCAAAGGCGAAAAACATCTTCAGCACGAAGTTCAGGTAGCTGGTGATGTCCGGCAGTTCCACGATGCCTTCCGGGCCGATGGCGGTAAAGAAACCGAACACCAGCGGAAACACCACGAAGTAGGCGAAGGCGGCACCGGCATAGAACAGGATGACCGAGGTGAACAGCAGCGGGAATGCCAGCCGCTTTTCATGGGCGTACAGGCCCGGCGCCACAAAACTCCAGAGCTGGTACAGGATGACCGGGATGGCGGCAAACACTGCCAGCACCAGGGCCAGTTTCAGGGGCGCAAAGAACGGCGAGGTGATGTCGGTGGCGATCATCATCTGGCCCACCGGCAACAACTCCCTCAGGGGCTGGGACAACAGCAGGTAGAGATCGTTGGCAAACGGGTAGATAACGGCGAAGCAGATAATCACTGCCAGCACCATTTTCAGTAATCGGTTACGCAGCTCGAGCAAATGCTCGATCAGGGGCATCTCCTGTTGTTCAGAAGATGCTTGATTGCCGTCTGGCTTGGCATTCATGAACGATGATCCGGTGAACTCTCAGTCGATGGGCCGGGCTCGGCGTCGGCGCTGGATGTGGTGTTTCCCTGATCCGCCGGGGCTGTTGCCGAATCCGGGCTGCTTTCCTCCGGCTTGTTAACCCGGCGGGTAGCGGGAGCCGGGCGGGTTTTCCTGGAGCCGTCGTCCAGGATCATGTGCTCGTACTTCTTGGCCTCATCCAGGGCGCCTTTGACCGTCTTCTGCACATCATCCAGGCCGACATCGCCGGCCTTTTTCAGCTCCTTGCGCAACTCTTCGGCTTTCAGCTCGCGGTCCAGCTCCGAGGTGAACTGGCCAACCATGCGCCGGGCGCCGCCAATCCAGCGGCCAGCCGCCCGTGCAGCGCCGGGCAGCCGTTCAGGGCCCAGCACCAGCAGGGCAATAATGCCGCAGATCAGCAGCTCAATGAAGCCGATATCGAACATTCAGTGGTTGCTCAGCTCTGCTTTTCCCTGGGCTTTTCTTCGGCCTGGGCCTGTTCGGCTTGCTGGCCCTCCAGGTTATCCTGGTCAGCCTGCTTCTTTTCTTCTTCGTCGCTCATGGACTTCTTGAAGCCACGAATAGCACCGCCGAGATCGGAGCCGATATTGCGCAGTTTCTTGGTTCCGAACAACAGGATAACGATGCCGAGTACGATAAGAAGTTGCCAGATACTGATACCCATGAGGGTTCCTCGTTCAATTGTTTCTGTTACGTGACATTGTACGCCAACGATTACCTCAGGCGGAAATCCCCGTTAGGGGTACTCCCTCAGGATTGCCGTGACGCTTTTTCTTCCAGGCCGGAGAGGTCGAACCGGTTGGCCAGCTCATCCAGGATATCCTGCGGGCCCAGGCCCAGGCTCGACAGCATGACCATGCTGTGGAACCACAGGTCTGCTGTCTCGTATACCACATCCCGGGTTTGTCCGGAATGTTCGGCATCCTTGGCGGCCAGCAGGGTTTCGGTGCACTCCTCGCCAACCTTCTCCAGAATCTTGTTCAGGCCCTTGGCATGCAGGCTGGCCACATAGGAGGTGTTCGGGTCTGCCTCTTTTCGGGCTTCCAGTACATGCGCCAGGCGCTCCAGTACATCGCTCACGGTGTCTGCTCCTCAGTTGCTGCCATAGATGGCGTTCGGGTCTTTCAGTACCGGTTCGGCACTCACCCACTGGCCATCTTTCAGGGTCCGGTAAAAACAGCTACGCCGGCCAGTATGGCAGGCAATGCCACCTTTTTGTTCGACTTTCAGCAGGATTACATCGGCATCACAGTCCAGGCGGATATCCCTGAGCACTTGCTGGTGCCCGGAGCTTTCGCCCTTGCGCCAGAGTTTGCCGCGGGAACGGGACCAGTACACCGCCTGGCCTTCCTGAACGGTCAATGCCAGGGACTCCCGGTTCATCCAGGCCATCATCAGGATGTCGCCGTTGTCGGCGTCCTGGGCGATGGCCGGTACCAGGCCGTCGTCTGTCCATTTGATGTCGTCCAGCCAGTCAGGCTGTAAGACGTTATCGGGGGAATCTTGCATTTGTGTGAATCCTGAAAATCTTTGTGTTCACCGGCTACCCCGGAGCATGACGCCTGCGGCTGCGGCAAGCAATGCCCAGCTCCACACCGGCATGTCGGTCACCAGTTGCTGTGCCTGCGGATGGCTGCTGCCCACGGCAATCACGGCCAGTACGGCGGCGATAAAGCCCCGGCGCCAGCGCCGTTCACTGCGCAGTTGCTGTTGCTTCATCAGCTCCAGTGTTGCCCGGTTCTGCTCTTCGGTCGGGCCGCTGCCGCGCAGCTGTAACAGGGCATCGTGCACCAGTTGCGGCATCTCGGGAGACTGCTCCAGCCAGGACGGCAGGTGCGTTTGCAGCGACTTGACCAGGCCCGCCGGGCCGATGCGCTTGCGCATCCAGTCCTCAAGGAACGGCTGGGCAGTACTCCACAGATCCAGTTCCGGATACAGCTGGCGGCCCAGGCCCTCCACGTTCAGCAGGGTTTTCTGCAGCAGCACCAGCTGCGGCTGCACTTCCATGTTGAAGCGGCGCGCGGTCTGGAACAGGCGCAACAGGAAGTGGCCGAAGGAGATGTCTTTCAGTGGCCGCTCGAAAATAGGCTCACACACAGTACGGATGGCGGCTTCGAATTCGTTCACCCGGGTATCCGGCGGTACCCAGCCGGACTGGATGTGCAACTGCGCCACCTGGCGGTAATCCCGGCGGAAGAACGCAAGCAGGTTGCGGGCCAGGTAGCTTTGATCGTCCGGGGCCAGGGTGCCGACAATGCCGAAATCTATAGCAATGTATTTCGGGTCTGCCGGGTTGGAGATGTCCACAAAGATATTGCCCGGGTGCATGTCGGCATGGAAGAAACTGTCCCGGAACACCTGGGTGAAAAAGATCTCGACGCCTTTCTCAGCCAGTACCTTCATGTTCACGCCGGCGTTTCTCAGGGTATCCACATCGGCAATGGGAATGCCGTGGATGCGCTCCATCACCAGTACGGACTTGCTGGTGTAATCCCAGTCGATGAAAGGGATGTAAATCAGCTTGGAGTTTTCGAAGTTGCGGCGCAGCTGGCTGGCGTTGGCGGCTTCGCGCTGCAGGTCCAGTTCGTCGTGGATGGTGGCATCGTAGTCGGCCACCACATCCACCGGGTGCAGGCGCTTGCCTTCAGACCAGTACTTTTCCAGCAGCCCGGCCATCAGGTACATCAGGCCCAGGTCCTGGCGGATAACCCTTTCGATGCCGGGGCGCAGCACTTTTACCACCACTTTCTGGCCATTGGGCAGGGTGGCGGCGTGTACCTGGGCTACCGAGGCCGAGGCCATCGGGTCCGGGCTGAATTCCGCAAACAGTTCTGACACCGGTGCGCCCAGGGACTTCTCGATAATGCCCCGGGCCTGGTCGCTGGGGAAGGGCGGCACCCGGTCCTGAAGCTGTTTCAGGGATTCGGCCATGTCGTCGGGCAGCAGGTCCCGGCGGGTAGAGAGAATCTGGCCGAATTTAACGAATACCGGCCCCAGTTCTTCCAGTGCCAGGCGCAGGCGGTCGCCACGGCTCAGCTTCGGTTGCGGAAACAGGTGCCAGGGCGCCAGCAGGAAAAAGACCTTCAGGGGCGTGGGCAGTTCCGACAGGGGCAGAAACGTGTCCAGCCGGTAGCGGCAGAATACCCAGGCAATTCGGAACAGGCGTTGCAGGCGGGTCACAGGGTCTCCGTATCGTTAATGCTACCGGGTGCTGCCAGCTGGTTCAGGCGAGCTTCCAGCCGCTCGGTGCGCAGGTTCAGCTCGTCGATGTCCTGAAAGGTGGCTTCCAGTTCGCGCCGGCCGGGCAGGGTGCGGCTTTCTTCGTGGATGTATTCTTCCACGTTGGCGTTCATGGTGCTGACCGCCTGCCGGCTCCATTTCGCGGCATTCCTGATACGCTGGCCCAGAAAGTGCGCGGGCACATCGCCGATGTGCCGGGCCATGGCGGCTTCCCAGTCGGGCTGCAGCTGGTTCAGGGCCCGCTGGAACTGGTGGGCCAGGGCGGTGTCGCCCTGTACTTGCAAGCGCTCGTCGGCAAAGACCCGGTCATCACCCAGCGCCAGGGCCGCGAAGGCAACCGGCCGGCCGCTGATCTCCAGTGCGGGGTCGTCTGCCGGCTGGCTGCGTACCTGTACCCTGTCGGCCACGGGTTCCAGTGTCCAGCTCATGGCCACCGGCGCGGTCAGGCTGAACTGAACCGGCCCTGCCAGTGCCTGCATCAGGGCCTTGTGGCCGGCAGGATCCAGCTCCAGGGCCCGGTTCAGCGCAGCTTCGATAATGGCGCTGATAGCAGACAGCAGGGTAGGGCCGGGAAACATCAGGGCTTGATTCCCACGTGCAGGGCCACGATGCCGCCGGTCATGTTGTAGTACTTGCAGTTCACCAGGCCGGCGTTTTCCATCATGCCTTTCAGGGTTTCCTGGTCCGGGTGCATGCGGATGGACTCGGCCAGGTACTTGTAGCTTTCGCTGTCACCGGCGATCAGCTGGCCCATCAGGGGCAGGGCGGTGAAGGAGTAGGTGTCGTAGGCCTTGCTCAGCAGCGGGTTGGTGGGCTTGGAGAATTCCAGCACCATCAGTTTGCCGCCGGGCTTCAGTACCCGGGCCATGTCGCGCAGGGCCTGGTCTTTGTCGGTGACGTTACGCAGGCCGAAGGCAATGGAAACCGCCTGGAAATTGTTGTCCGGGAACGGCAGGTGTTCGGCATCGGCCTGGACATATTCAATGTTGCCGGCATAGCCCCGGTCGGTCAGGCGGCTGCGGCCTACCTGCAGCATGGAGGCGTTGATATCGGCCAGCACTACCTTGCCGGACGGGCCTACCAGGTCGGAGAATTTCATGGTCAGGTCGCCGGTGCCACCGGCAATGTCGAGTACCTGGTGGCCGGGGCGAACACCGCTGAGCTCGATGGTGAAGCGCTTCCACAGGCGGTGGATGCCCATCGACATCAGGTCATTCATGAGGTCGTATTTGCCGGCCACGCTATGGAAAACCTGGGCTACCTGGCTGGCTTTCTGGCTCTTCGGTACATCGCGGAACCCGAAATGGGTGACGTCGTCCTGGCCGTTGCCGGGAGTGCCCGGTGCTTGCTGCTCGCTCATGGGTGTTCGTCCTGTCAGAATCTAAGGTTGGTATTCTAACCTTTGAGGGGTTGGCTACAAGTTTATTGCCGGCTTACACTGTAAAACCGTTTCCAAATCACCGAGAAAACTGATTCATGTCTGTTATCGATATCCATCGCGCCCATTCCCTGGACAAGGCCCATGCCCGAGAGGCCGCCGAAACCCTGGCCAAGGACTTGTCCCGGCAGTTCGACGTTAACTATCAGTGGGAAGGCGACCTGCTTAAATTCAAGCGCAGCGGCGTGAAAGGCCAGCTGGACATTGCCGAGACCGACCTGCATATCCGCCTGGAACTGGGCATGATGCTGCGGCCGTTCAAATCCCGCATCGAGCAGGAAATTCATTCCCAGCTGGACCAGATCATCCAGGCCTGACCGCTACAGGTCGCCCGGCAGCGTAAACGGCTCCGGGTGGCCTTTCAGTATGTTCTCCATTACCTGCCTTTCCCGGCTGATCAGCCGCTCGATCAACAGATCTACCTTGTCCATTTTCCGGAAAGCGCTGTAACCCCGGTGCAAAAAGCTGTGCAAATCGCCCAGTTCCGCCATTTCCGCCGGCCCCCGGGTCATCGACAGCAGCCAGCCCAGTGTGCGGTTGCGTACATAGCGGTCGAGCTGTTGGCCGGTATCGGAAACCAGTTCCAGTTGCCGGTGCCGTGCCGGAAGTTGCCCGCTGGCCCGGTAGCCTTCGCACCAGCTTGCTGGGGTGATCGAGCCGGTATCCATGCCTTGCCGGTCAAACCATTCGGCGAGTTCCAGGTCCAGGCTCTGGGTCAGCAAGTTCAATTCGACCAGGCCGGCAAAGGTGGCCAGTAGGTGGTCGGGCAGCCACTTCACCATTTTCGGGAATACGCGGTCGATGTTGTCGTCGCGGCGGGTCATGCCGGCCGGGGCGTAGAGGTCGGTCAGCAGGAATTCCAGGCCGGTGTGATAGCCGGGGTGGCGGTACAGGTCCTGGTGGGTAGTTTTCAGGCGCTCGGCCTGCCAGTCGGCAATCCGGCGGGTGTCGTCCAGCAGCGGGCTGGCAGCTTTCAGTTGCCGGAAGTCGTGGTACTCAAGCAGCAGGCGCTTGAGCCTGTGGGCGTTTTCTGACTGCACTTCCGTTGCGACCAGGCGCTCACGATACATGCCGGGACTCCATCACACTGAACCTGAAACCGCGCAGTTTAACGGAGCCCCGCAGCCGGTGCACCCGGAATCGGGGCCAGGAATTCAGCCTTGTGCGGCGGCAGGCAGGGTTTCAAAGCCCGGTACCCATTCCTTGCTGTCCAGGGTGATGAAGTGGCTGGGTGCCCCGGTTTCAACAATCCGCATGGTGGTGGGGCTGGTGCGGGCGCTGGCCAGCATGGCGGTGCGGTCCAGAATGCGGTCGGTGCCGGGAATCAGGAAGGTGCCATGGCGCACATGCTGGTACACGGAACTGTCTGTGCGGGCCATCCACTCCATGATGTTCTCGATGTTGCGAACAATGGTGAGGTGATCCTTGGTGGCGTAGAACAGTTTGCCCAGCAACTGGCGCTTGCGCGGGTTCATCTTGCCGAAGAAGGTCTGGCCATAGGCTGACTGCGGGGCACTGTTGATCAGGCGGATCAGCCAGGGCCACATACCGTGGCTGACCGGTTCCAGAAGCGTGGTGACCAGGGCGTGCAGTTTGCCCTGGGGCAGTACCGGGGCTTCCAGCACGACTTCCGCGTCTTCATAGAGTTCCGGCCACTGGCGGATGGCTTCCAGAATAACCGCGCCACCCCGGGAATGGCCGTGCACCCGGATGTTGCGGGTGGTGGGCAGGTTCTGAAGGGCCTGGTTCAGGATGCAGGCATCGTATTCGATGGTGCCTTCAAGGTGTTTGATGGGCACTTCCCAGTCTGGAGTTTCAGGCGTTACGCCATTCACCGGTATGTGGTAGTTGCTGCAAGTGAGCAGGATCAGTTCGGTTGTAGGGGCGTCGTAGGCCTGGGTGAAGTAGCAGTGGTTTTCCAGAAAGCCGTGTACGCCGATCACGGTCTGTTCTGCCGCGCCGCTGTGGTTCCGCACAGACACAGCGCCCTTGCCAACCCGGAATACCCGGCCGGAAAACATTTCCGAATAGGCGTTTTCGATGGGTTTGATCAGCTTGCGAACATGACTGGCTTTCATTGTTCATCTCCCCCCGGCACAGCTTCAGGCTTTTTTTGGAATTGGATAGCCGGTTTAGCTTTTGTACCCCGATCGGCGTGCGGGTGTAGTGGCACCAGTGCCCGGATTTTTGGTGATTCGGGGCCAATCAGGCTTTGCGTCGTTCAGTTTATAACCATTGCATCAAGCCATATAGCGAGTATAGAAGCGAACAGTTAATCGCGTGTAACTTTTTGTAAGCCTGTGCGCGGTATCCACACGATGGAGCCGGATGAACGACTCTGGCACAATGCCGGATTGGCTTTTCACCAGTTTACTGACCGGGGACCTTCAGGTTTGAACCAAGAGCACTCGCATCTCATGCTGCCTTCGGATTCGGCCTGGCTGGCTTTGGAACGGCCGGACAACCCCATGACCATCACCATCATGCTCCGGGTGGACGGGCTGACCGCCGGCCGTTTCCGGGAGTTTCTTGAGGTTTACTGGTCGGCCTGGGAACGCTTTGGTTGCCGCCCGGTGTGGAAAGCCCCGGCCTGGTACTGGCAGCCAGACGCTACCTTTAATGTGGCGCACCACCTGGATGTGGCGCTGGACCGGTTTGACCAGCACCAGCTGCAGGACTGGGTGTCTGCCCGGTTGAACGACCCCCTGCCGCTTTATCGCCCGGCCTGGAAATTCTGGCTGGCCCCTAACGCCGAAGGCGGCGCTGCCCTGCTGCTGCGATTGCACCATTGCTATGCCGATGGTTTGTCGCTGTTGAGTATTTTCGACCAGTTGTGCCCGGCGTCGCCCCGGCAATACCCGGCGGTATACGGCGCCCCGGAGCAGCCCCGGGTAGGGCGCTGGCTGGAAACCGCCCAGCAATGGCTGGGCTCACAGCTTGCCCGCTGCGGCGCCACCACACAGACTGATTCAGAAAAGCCGGAGACCGGCCTGGAGCAAACCCTTGCGGCCCGCACCGTACAGAACGGGGCGCGACTGATGCATGAGCTGAGCGAATTCCTGGCCGAGGAAGAAGATTCCCCCTCTGATCTCAAGCGGCCGCTGGCCGGCCAGCGCAATTGCCGGTGGTCGGCTCCGGTGCCGCTGGAGCGCTTTCGCGCCATTGCCCACCAAACCCGCACCACCATCAACGATGTGCTGCTGGCCTGCGTGGCTGCAGCGGTACGCCCGCGGCTGGGCATGACACCGGAACAGCTGGACGATGCGGTGATGCACGCCGCCGTGCCGGTAGACATCCGCACCCGCTTGCCCGAAGGCATCAAGCCCGAAGCCGGCGAGCCCGGCAACTGCTTCGGTACCGTGTTTGTGCCACTGCCGGTAGATGGCGAAAGCGCCCTGGAGCGGTTGTTCCGCATCAAGCATGAAACCCGCAAACTCAAGAAGAGCTGGCAACCGGGCCTGGCGTGGGGCCTGACTGCCTGTGCCTCCCTGCTGCCAGACATCGGCCGCAAACCCCTGGCCGATCTATTCTTTCGCAAGGCCTCGGCCGTGGTTTCCAACGTGCCGGGCACTCCGGAAACCCGTTACCTGGCCGGTTGTGCCATCACCGAACAGATGTTCTGGGTGCCCCAGGCCGGCGATATCGGGTTGGGTGTGAGTATCGTCAGCTACGCCGGTCAGGTGCAGTTTGGTGTCGTGGCAGACGAGGCCATTTTGGCCAACCCTCATGAGTTTCTTGATGACTGCTTGTCTGAACTGGACCAGTTCCCGGGTGGTCTTTCCACGTAGTCGTACTTCCAAAGTTTCATTTCAGATGCCTCCCAAATGAGCAGAAAACCTGCTCGCTGGAAGCATTCCCCCCTCTTGTTGCATCACCGACCATGGAAATCAGGCATCAGACCTCGCCTGGAGCGATCGGATAACCGGTCCTCTTATCCCAGATTTCCAAAAAAACAACCGGGGGATGTATGAAAAACAACAACTTCAGAAAGTCAGGGTTGGCCATTGCCATGATGGCGGCCATGGGAGCCAGTGCCGGAGCCAATGCGGCCATTGAACTGTACAATGAGGACGGCACCAGCTTTTCGGTGGATGGCTACTTCAATGCGTTTTACGTGAACCGTGATGACAAGCAGAAAGACGTTCGGGATTCCCGCATCAAGATGGGCTTTCTTCCTAACACCATCGGTTTCAATTTCAGCAAGGAAATGGGTGATTTGACCCTGGGCGGACGGTCGTCGTTCTGGACCACAATCAACGACAGTCTGGAAGGTGGTAAAGCGACAGACACCGCCATCGACGTGCGCCAGTTCTACGCCACGGTAGACGGCGATTTTGGTCAGGTACTGATCGGTAAGGACTTTGGTCTGTACGCCCGTTCTAACATTTTTCTCGATGAAATCTTGATGGGTTTCGGTTCCAAAGGTTTGGATGCGGGTGGCGTCTCCTTCGGCAACATTCGCGCTGGCTATCCCTACCCGACACCCTCCGCCCAGATTACCTATCGCTCGCCGGATATGAGCGGCCTCAAAGTTGCGGTCGGGGTACTGGATCCCGCCGATACGGTGACCGGTTCCGATGATGAAAACGCCGCACCCCGCTTCGAGTCTGAGATCACCTACAGCGCCAACCTGAACGACGTTGCCCTGACGGGTTGGGTGAATGGCCGCTACCAGTCTGCCGAAAATGGCACTACGACTGTGGACAGCACTGGGCTTGGATACGGCATCAAGGCTTCGGTTGCTGGACTGACCCTGGCCGCTTCCGGTTTTACTTCCAAAGGAGATAATCCTGTTCTTGCGGTTAACGCTCCTATTCAAGAAGAAGACGCTGACGGTTTTCTTGTTCAGGGTTCCTATGCCTTCGGTTCTAACCGTGTAGTGATTTCTTATGGTGAAACTGATGCAGACCCGAACGGTCTTGGTCCAGCTGGTCTCGGGGACTTCGAGACTGAGAGCACCACAATCGGGCTTTTCCACGACGTTAACAGTAACTTCAAGCTGGTGGCCGAGTACAACATGTTCGAGCAGGAGCGCAAGTCCGATGGTACAAAACAGGAAGACGCCAATACTCTGGCATTGGGTGCCGTTGTGATGTTCTGAGGAGCTTCGCTCCTGTAAATGGTATCGCAGGCAACCGGCAGGATGCCGGTGCGCCTGCGATGGCCGTCTCAGACTAAAGTGCCGGTTTGCTCTTGCCAAAACCTGGCTGCGTCACCGGACATTGATTCAAGGGGAATATAGTCAATGGCTTACGGAAGATTTGGCGCGCCGACAAAGTGCACTGAAGTCGCATTGGCTGGTGGTTCAGGAGGCGTAGAATCGGTATCAGATTCCCGCATTCCGAGCAGGCTACCGATGAAGCCAGTCAGTCAGTTACCCGCAGTGCGAGTCGCCAGTTCCAGCGTCCGCAAGCCCGAGCTGGCTGCCGCAGAGCTTGCCAGGCAGCTTGTGCACGACAACCTGGGTTGCGTGCTGTTCTTCTGTTCTGTTGAGTACGACCTGCAGAAACTGGGCCCGGCTCTGCAAAAAGCCTTCTCTGGTGTGCGTGTCTACGGTTGCACCTCGGCCGGTGAGATTACCGAGCAGGGATACGACCGGGGCTGCATCAGCGCCATCGGGTTTGATGCCCGCTACTTCGCTATCGATTGTGCTTTGATTCGGCAGCTGGACCGATTCACCTTGCAGGACGCCCAGGGTGTCATTGACCAGATGCTGGCCACCTGCCGGGATGCCAACCTGGCGCCGGTCAAGGGTAATACTTTCGCGATTACCTTACTGGACGGGCTTTCCAGCCGGGAAGAGCTGGTGCTGGCGACCCTCAATGCGGCTTTAGGCACAATCCCTCAGTTTGGTGGTTCTGCGGGGGACGACGAACGCCTGGCCGATACCCACGTTTATTACGATGGGGAATTTCACTGCGGGGCGGCCACCGTCATGCTGGTCAATACCCCGCTGGATTTCCGGGTGTTCTCGACCCACCACATGGAACCGCTGGATGAAAAACTGGTGGTTACCCGGGCTTGCCCGCAAAGCCGGACGGTATACGAGTTGAACGCGGAGCCGGCAGCCGAGGTTTATGCCCGGGCGGTGGGCGTATCGCTGGATGAACTGGACCGCAAGGTGTTTGCCCTGCGGCCCCTGGGCGTTCGAGTGGGCGGGAACTATTTCGTTCGCTCTATCCAGAGAGTCAATCCTGATCGCAGTCTCACGTTCTATTGCGCAGTGGAGACTGGCATTGTGATGACCGCCATGGCGCCGGGTTCGCTCCTGGACAGTGTACGAACCCAGATTGAAGCCTCCGAGCGGGTGGTCGGTACACCGCTGGTGACACTGGGGTGCGACTGCTTTTTACGCCGGCTCGAAGCCGAGCTGACCGGCCAAAGTGACGCCGTTTCCGAATTCCTCAAAGCGCACCGTGTGGTGGGGTTCAACACCTATGGGGAGCAATTCAACGGCATGCACATTAATCAGACCTTTACGGGGGTGGTCATTGGCCAGCCTGAGTTCAGTACCTGATCTCCCCGAATCTTCCGGCGAGTCCGCCAAGGACCAACGCATCGCGGAACTGGAGGCTGAAAACCGGCGCCTGCGTGACATCCGGGACGCGCTGATTGTTCGGGTGGAGTCTGGCTCTGCCCACAAGCCGGAGCCCTACGCGGCGTTCGAGCACTCGGTGATACTGGCCGAGCAGGTCCGTGAGCGCACGGAAGCCCTGAACCTGACCATGGAAGAACTCAAGGCCAGCAATAAAGCCCTGATGCGTGCCCGGGAAGAGGCGGAGACTTCCCGCCAACGCCTGAACGATGCCATTGAGAGCATTGCCGATGGTTTCGTGCTGTTTGACCGCGACCACTGCCTCATCCAGACCAATAGCCGGTTCCGGAGCTACTGGCGCCACGCGGGGGTGCCGGTACCCCAAGCAGGCACGCCCATTGAAGCGGTGAAAGCCCTGGCCCTGAGTTCCGGCCTGGTGGTTGAAGAGCACAGTCACGAAGACGCCGAAGGAGCAGTGTTCCTGCTCTCTAACGGCCGCTGGGTACAAATGACCGAGCGTACCACCCGTGAGGGTGGTCAGGTGGTGCTCTACTCCGATATTACCGACGTCAAGAACAGTGAAATGGCCCGTCGCATCAAGGCGCTGGAAGAAAGCGAGCGCTGGATCCGGGTCGTCACCGACCATGTGCCGGCGTTGATTGCCTATGTAGGGGCAGACCTCACCGTCCAGTTCTGCAACAAGGTTTATCAGACCTGGTATGGCCGTAATGGTGTGTCGCCACTGGGCAAGCGTCTGGAGCAAGTGCATTCCGGTGAGTTCTACCAGCGTCTGCTGCCCCAGATACTGGAAGTACTGGACGGGCACAGTGTGAACTTTGAGTTCGAGGAAACCGGCGAGCATGGTGAACAGCGGTACATGTTGCGTTCCTATGTGCCCAACAGAGATGAAACCGGCGAGGTGACCGGCTTTTTTGTTCTGATCCGAGACATCACTGAAAGGCGCAAGACCGCGATTGCGCTGGAGCAGGCCTACGACGATCTGGAGCACCGGGTGCGAGAGCGCACAGCCGCCTTGACAGGCCTGAACCAGCAACTCCGGCAGGAAATTTCGGAACGTTCTGCAGTGGAAGCCCGTCTCCGGGAAGCGAAGCAGGAGGCTGAACAGGCCAACCTGTCCAAAACCAAATTCCTGGCTGCTGTCAGTCACGATCTGCTGCAGCCGCTTAATGCCGCACGCTTGTTCACCAGTGCATTACTTGAGCAGAGCTTCGGGCCCAAGGCCGAGAGCCTTGTGCGTTCGGTCAGTACTTCGTTGGATGATGTAGAGAATCTGCTGGGCACACTGGTGGATATTTCCAAGCTGGATGCCGGAGTGATCACTCCGGACGTGACCGCCTTTGATCTCCGGGATCTGCTCAATAACATCGCCCGGGAGTTCCGGCAGATGGCCCTGGCTGAAGGGCAGCGGCTGGATTTCGTGCCCTGCTCTGCAGTGGTTCAGTCGGATTCACAGTTGCTGGCGCGGATACTGCGAAACTTCCTGACCAATGCCATTCGTTATACCGGCCAGGGCCGGATTCTGCTTGGTTGCCGTCGCGAGCATGACCACGTGTTGCTGCAGGTCTGGGACACCGGGCCAGGTATTCCGGCAGACAAGCTCACCGAAATCTTTCAGGAGTTTAAACGGATTCGCCCCAAGGGTGCCCAGGCAGACAAAGGGCTGGGCCTGGGCCTGGCTATCGTTGACAAGATTGCCCGGATGTTGGGCCATGAGATCTCGGTATCATCTGTTGAGGGAAAAGGCTCCGTATTCAGCGTCCGGGTGCCCCTCGGAGAACTTCAGCCAGCCCAACCGGCACCCCGAGGGCCTCACCTGCCGATGCTCGATAGTGGTTTGAAAGGCGCCCGGGTGTGGGTGATCGATAATGATCTGGCTATCTGCCAGGGGATGAAGACCTTGCTGGAAGGCTGGGGTTGCCGGGTCACCACAGCCGTTTCTGCCGAGGGCCTGGCAGGGCAGGTAGATGTGGCAAGGGCTCCGGTAGATCTGATACTGGCGGATTATCA
Organism: Marinobacter sp. P4B1; assembly: GCF_001447135.1. Classification (NCBI taxonomy): domain Bacteria; kingdom Pseudomonadati; phylum Pseudomonadota; class Gammaproteobacteria; order Pseudomonadales; family Marinobacteraceae; genus Marinobacter; species Marinobacter sp. P4B1. Next base: position 366,584 of record NZ_LLXM01000015.1, on the reverse strand, counting down.
CCTGGATAATGATGAAAATGGCGTCGACGCGGTGGCAGTGATCAATGCTCAGCGCTCACAGCCAGCGCCGGTCCTGATGATCACCGCCAACTACACCAATGAACTGAAACAGCATATCCGGGAGCTTGGTTACCTGTTGATGAACAAACCGGTCAAACCGCTTAAGCTCAGGAGTGTACTCAATCACGTGATGCGTTGCTGAGTGCTGATGCCGGCTGCGTTCAGCGTTTGAGATACTGACTGAAGTCCACATCCCCAGCCGATAGGATAGCCTGTACCCGGTTGTGAACACCGAGCTTTCTCAGGATCGCGGAGACGTGGGCCTTGACCGTGGTTTCTGCGATGTTGAGGTTGTAGGCAATTTGCTTGTTGGATTCACCCTTGGCCATACGTTCCAGCACCAACAACTGGCGCCGGGTGAGAGAGTTCAGTAGTTCCGGCGAAATCAGGTTCTCATCGCTTCGAGTACGCCGGTGGGAGCTTTCTTTACTGGTGCGGATAATGTCTGATGGCAGGTAAACATTGCCGTTCAGTATCTGCTGGATGGCCTCAGTCATCTGGGCCCGGGGTGAGGACTTGGTGATAAACCCTACCGCGCCATAGGTGATCGCCTGCAGCACTATCTGTTTGTCTTCCTCGGCAGAGACAATCACTACGGGAATGGTGGGTGCTTCGTTACGCAGGGTAATCAGGCCGTTGAGCCCGTGCATGCCGGGCATATTCAGGTCCAGCAGGATCAGGTCCAGGTCGTCATTCTCGCGGGTGATTTCCAGAGCGCTGTCCAGGTCATCGGTTTCGATGATTTCACTGCCTTCGAAGCCGGAGGCGATAACGCTGCTGATGGCTTCCCGGAACAGCGGGTGGTCGTCGGCAATCAGAATCTTATACGCCGGTTCCATGGTTGCTTCTACCTGCTTGTTTTCATTGTCGGGGATGGCTTCCGAGTCATGATAGCGGTTTTCGGAAGACAGTGCGGCATCGAGCTCGTTCAGCATGGCGGCCTCCTGTGCAGAGAATCGCCGGAGTCGGTTCCGATCCTCTGTTTATTATTGTGATGGTTTCATTACACGCCATCTTGGTCTCGGGTTGAATGCGACCATCGCACCAAAAAACAGGCACCAAAGTACTATTCTTGCCGGGCTGCGGGCTTCGTATCGTGTAGTAATGAGCCTACAACCAACAATAACGACCGTCTCCGCATTCTCTCTTGCTGATCCATGGATCAAACAGGCAATGGCCGCACTGCTATGTTTTCTTTTGAGTCTTGCTGGCGGTGTCCATGCCCGGGAAGAAGCATCTGACCTGCCCATGCTGTCTGTCAGCGTGTTGCAGTTTGGAACCGCCCACTGGGAGCTCGATCATCTCCTGCATCGGGAGCTGGACCGGGAATATGGCTATCGGCTGGAGTTGAAACCGGTTGCCAACCTGCCGGCCTCCAGGCTGGCGGTCACCAGCGGTTCGGTGCACGGCGCTGTGGCCGATCTGCTGTGGGCACAGTCACGATTCGAGGCCGGCACGCCCTACCTGTACGTGCCGTTCTCCTCCCAGATTGGCGATATCGTTGTCGCTGACAACTCTCCGATTCGCTCGGTGGCGGATCTGGCCGGCAAGCGCATCGGCGTTGCGGGCGGGCCGGACAGCAAGGGCTGGATACTGCTCAAGAAAGTCGCACAGCGCCAGGGAATCAATCTGGAGGAATCCGCCGAACTTCAGTTCGCAGCCCCGCCTCTGTTGAGCCAGGCGCTAAAGCGCGGGCAGGTGGATGTTATCGTTACCTACTGGCATTTTGCGGCCCGCATGAGGGGCGAGGGCGGCTGGCGATCGGCGTTTGGTATGGCTGACCTGCTCACTGAGCTGGACCTGGATCGCAACCTGCCGGTGCTTGGTTATGTCTTTCCAGAGCTCTGGGCGCGAGACAATGACCCGCTGATGGATCGGTTTGCAGCTTCCCTGCAACAGGCCAAAGCCGAGCTGGCGGAGAGTACATCCTACTGGCAGCGCTTGCGTCCTCTCATGGGAGATCCGGACGACAGTGTTTTCGCAGCACTGCGAGAGGGCTTTGTCGCCGGGACGCCTGCGCCGCAAACGGACCAGAGAATCGCTGACCTACAACGTTTGATGACCCTCACCGGCGCCGACCCGGACAACCTTATGCCGGCCCATCTGTTTTACCAGAGGCAGCCGTGAAAGGCCGTGCCGGCCGGCCGCCGCTGTGGAGCTACTGGGTAGTCCTGCCGTCGTTTGTCCTGCTCTGGGGGCTCATTGCCTGGCTGCTTCAGTCGCCCCTCTTGCCGACGCCTCTGAACGTGCTCGACACCCTGATTCGTGAATCGGCGACCGGCGAGCTCTGGCATCATCTGGGCGCGACCCTCGGGCGTGTGGTGGTCGCCTTTATTCTGGCCATGATCATCGGTACAGCCATCGGCATCGTCATGGGCCGTTCGCCAACCACCAATGCCCTTTTCGATCCCTTGCTGGTGCTTTTGCTGAACCTGCCGGCCCTGGTCACCATCATCCTCATGTATGTCTGGTTCGGCCTGGTGGAAGTGGCTGCGGTGATGGCAGTTGTGATCAACAAAGTGCCCAACGTGTCGGTTACTGTCCGGGAAGGTGCCCGTAGCCTGGACTATAGGCTCGAGGAAATGGCCACCGTTTACGAGTTCACCCGATGGCAACGATTGCGGGAAGTCTGGGTACCCCAGCTGTTTCCCTATCTCATGGCGGCTACAAGAGGCGGCCTGGCCCTGATCTGGAAAATCGTTCTGGTGGTGGAGCTGCTCGGCCGTTCCAGCGGCGTTGGCTTCCAGCTGCATATGGCATTTCAGGTGTTCGATGTGGCCGCCATTCTTGCCTACAGCCTGGCGTTTATTGCCGTCGTCCAGCTGATTGAACTGGCCATCCTCCAGCCCCTTGAGCGCCGCTCCAGTCGCTGGCGACAGCCGGAGGCGGCCCATGCTTGAGCTCAGAATCGCAGGCCGCGATTTCGGCCAGCCTGTGCTCGGAGAGGTCTTCGCAACCATAGAACGAGGCGACCGGATCTGCCTTCTGGGCCCATCGGGTATCGGCAAGACCACGCTGCTGAACGCCATTGCCGGTCTCGATAAATCGGTGCCAGATGAGGCGGTTATCGGGCGTGACAAACTCCGGGTGGGTTACCTGTTTCAGGAACATCGCCTGCTGCCTTGGCGCAGTCTGGATGCAAATCTGAAACTGGTGGGTGCCAGTGACCAGGAAGCGGATAGGTTGTTGGAACAGGTGGGATTAGGCGGTTATGGCTATTACCTGCCGGACCAGCTCTCCCTGGGTATGGCCAGAAGGGCGGCCCTGGCCCGTTGCCTGGCCGTGAAACCGGACTTGCTGTTGCTGGACGAGCCGTTTGCGTCATTAGATCCCGTGATGGCGGGTGAGCTCAAGGCGCTGATTGCCGGGATTCTGGATTCGTGTCCGGAGATGGCGATGATCTGTGTTACCCATGATGGTGGAGATGCCGAGATATTGGCGAACCGTCTGTGGTACCTGGATGGCAAGCCCGCTCGGTTGCAGTGGGATGACGCGATCGGTGAGCCCGGATTGATCGATGGGCTGCTTGGGAGGCTTCGTGATCTGGATTTGACGGGCTCGTAGGTTGATCGACGGGTGTCCGCAGTCTGTCGGATTACGCTTTGCTAATCCGACCTACGAGGTCTACCGGTTTTGGCGGTTTGTACGGAGTATGGGTGGGCAGCGGGGAGAAGGTTTCCAAAACTGTGCGGAGCCAGGGATGGCGGAGCCCAAGCGTCACAGGGATGTGCCGTAAGGAGCGTGTTTTGGAAACCTTCTCCCCGCTGACCACTGGCACCAAATCAAGCCGGCTTGGAAGCCCCAAGTATCCTGGTGCGTTGCGGCCGGAAGCCAGCGGTCGCTAGCAAAGCGAGGGTAACTGTCACGCCGGCGGTAATCCCGTAAGCCATCGGGTTCCACTCCAGATACAGCGAAAACCGGATCGCCTCCACCGCATGGGTGAACGGATTGAACTGACAGATCCAGTACAGCCAGGGACTGGCCTCATTCATGCGCCAGAGCGGATAGAGCGCCGAGGACATGAAGAACATCGGGAAGATGACAAAGTTCATCACCCCGGCGAAGTTCTCCAGCTGTTTGATCCAGGTGGCGATCAGCAGCCCCAAAGCTCCCAGCATCAGGCTGGTAAGAATCAACGCTGGCAATACGGCCAGGTAACCCCAGAGCGGTGGCTCTACATCCATCAGCAGTGCCAGCAGCAGGAACACATACACCTGGCCGATGGACACCACACCCATGGCCAGCAGTTTGGTCACCAGCAGGAAGGGCCGGGGCAGGGGGCTCATCAGCAACACACGCATACTGCCCAATTCCCGGTCGTAGACCATGGACAAGGCGCCCTGCATGCTGTTGAACAGGATGATCATGCCGCACAGCCCGGGGGCAATGTAGGTCTCGTAGGTGATGTAGGTCTGATAGGGCGGGATGATGGAAATGCCCAGTACCGCCCGGAACCCGGCAGCGAATACCACCAGCCAGAGCAGTGGCCGGACCAGGGCGCTGGCGAAGCGGGTGCGCTGCTGCCAGAACCGCAACCATTCTCGTGTCTGGATGCCTACGAAACAATGCCAGTAGTGAGCTGCTTTCATATCAGCCGGCTCCGGTCAGGGAATGGAAGGTTTCGGCCAGGTCCCGGGTGCCGGCGGTTTCGCAGATGGCCTGGCCTTTACCGTCAGCCAGCAACTGGCCCTGGTGCAGGATCAGGACCCGGTCTTCCGCACGGACTTCCTCGATCAGGTGGGTAGCCCAGAGCACGGTCAGGTCGTCTTCCTTGCATAGGGTTCTTACGTGTTCGTTGAGCGCTTTTCGGCTGGCCACGTCCAGGCCCACCGTGGGTTCGTCGAGCAACAACAGCGAGGGTTCATGCAGCAAGGCGCGGGCAATTTCCACCCGCCGTCGGTGGCCGCCGTTGAGCTGGCGGACGGCATCGTTGGCCCGGTCCAGCAGGCTGAAGCGTTCCAGCTCCCGGTCACCCCGAGCCCTGGCTTCCTTGCGGGAAAGGCCATGCAGCGCGGCGTGGTACTGCAGGTTCTGGCGGACGGTCAGATCCAGGTCCAGGGCGTTCTGCTGGAACACCACGCCGATCTGGCGCATGGCATCGGCAGGCTGCTTTTTCAGAGACTGCCCGGCCATGAAGATATCGCCCTGCTGCAGGGCTAGTAGCCGTGTGAGCAGCCCGAACAGGGTTGATTTGCCGGCACCGTTGGGTCCGAGCAAGGCGTGGAAGCGGCCAGAGGTCAGCGCAAAGCTGACCTCCCGGAGCACCGGCTTGTCGCCGTAACGAAAGCTGAGGTTGCTCGCTTCGATGGTCATGAAGTCGGGTCGATGACCACACCCCAGGGGTAGCGGCCTACCTTGATGGACTTGATCACCTTCAGGTCTTCCACATCAATCACGGACACGTCACCGGAGACCCCGTTGGTGGTGTAAAGGTGCTTTTCGTCTTTATCCAGGTCCAACTGCCAAACGCGGCTACCTACCAGAAGATAGTCCAGTACTTCGTAGGACTGGGCGTCTACGACCGCCACATGGTTTGAGGGGCCCAGGGCCACGAAGGCATATTTGCCATCAGAGGTCAGCTCGATACCCACCGGCTGGACCCGATCCGGGCTAACGCCGGGTACCTTGAATGACATCTCGTGGACCTGCTCCAGATTGTCTACATCAATGATGTGGACGGTACCGCCGATTTCAGCAGAGGCCCAGGCGATTTTACTGTCCTTGCTGAACTCGACATGGCGCGGGCGCTGGCCAACAACGATGTTTTTCTCGATCTCGAAGGTTTCGGTGTTGATCCAGTGCAGCATGCTGGTGGTTTCGGAGGTGTTTACTGCCCACTTACCATCCGGGCTCACCGCCATGCCTTCGGGTTCGATACCCACGTCAATCTGGGCCAGGACCTCCTTGGTCTCAACATCCACCACGGTCACGATCGCATCATCTTCGTTGGCGATGTACAGATGTTTGTTGTTAGGGTGCAGGGAAAACTGCTCCGGATCCTCCCCTGAGGGCAAAGTGTCAACAATCTTGCGGGTGGCCAGGTCAAAAACCTGTACGGTATCGTCATCGCTGGCGCAGATGTAGAGCTTGGTGTAGTCCTTGGACAGCAGAATGCCCCGGGGGCGCTGGCCAACATCGATGGTTTCGACCACTTCCTGGGTTTCGGTATCGATGATGGAAAGCGTGTTGTCCTTCTCATTGGAGACATAGGCCAGGCTGGCCAGTGCGGGCGTGGAAAGGCCAATCATGGCAGCCAGTGCCGTTTGCTTGAACAGGGTTCTCATGGGTAACTCCTTCTTGTTTTGAGTACTGCCGCCTCGGCGGTCAGTTGTTGATTCGGCATTTACTTTCCGGCTTGTCGTAGCCGAGGGTGTCCATCTCGCTTTCGGGATGCAGGAAACCCTCAAAGGGCGCCTGAGCAACCAGGCCCCTCGGGTGAACCAGCGGAATCGGCTGACGGAGTTGGCCATTCCAGTCCCGGAAGGTGAGCTTCCGGCCCTTGAAGCCGGCAAGGTCAAATTTGTCGCTGAACAGGAAGTCTCTGATGGCAGGCGCATCCCCTTCGCTGATGGCTGTCACTGCGGTGCCGATGGCTCGCACTGCAGCCCAGGCCGCGTAGTCTTCGCTGTTCATATTTCGGCCTGACAGTTCCCGGAACCGGTTCTGAAGCTGGGCAGCGCCCCAGCTTTCCACCACCCGGTGCCAGGCAACCGGTGTCATGCCCTGGGTTCCCACCACCGGGCGCGGCAGCCAGGTGTTGAACGGCACATATTCACCAAAGTCACCCCGGACATCGGCAACGACTACCGCGTCGTAGTCGTCGCCCTGGGTAAACAGGGGCAGTTCCTTTGAAGCGGTCCGGCGCAGATCCGCATCGAAGGTCCAGGGCTTATCTTCAACGATGTCTAATCCAAAACGCTTGCTGGTGCGGCGGAAGGCCTCGGCCCAGGCTTTGTCTTCTGGTGTCGGGCCGGTTATCAGAAACAACTCCTGCCAGCGGCGTTGCTTCAGCCACTGCCCCAGGGCATCCGTCAGCATGGCGTGGCTGGGTATGGTGTGTAACAGGTTAGCGTGGCAGCTGGCGGTCCTCAGGGCATTGTCCCGGGCACCGGCATTAAACAGCAGTGTTTTGTCGTCGGCACTTTCGACAACCTTGCGGAGGGTTTGGCCGGGAATCCGGGTAATGATCAGGTCGATACCGGCGTCCTGCAGTTCGGTATAGGCGGCCAGGGCAGTCTCTTCAGAATCCGTCACACGGGTTTCCAGAAGATAGTTCTGCCCCAGAAACTTGCCGGAGGTGTTGTTGTCTGCCAGGGCAAGCTCAGTACCTCTCAAACCGGCATCTTCCGGTTCCGGGATGACATTGGAAAGTACCGGCCCCTGATCGGGTACGAACTGCAGGTAACCGATACGAATATCCAGGGCAAACGCGGGTGTGGCTGTTGCTAAGGCGCCGATCAGCGTGCATCGGGTAACGGCTGTCATCAGGGTCTGTCTGATGGAGAGGGTCATGGCATTCTCCGGGTTTTTATTGTCCTTCCAGCTTATGGAAGGGAAATCCTCCCGGAAATATTCAGAAAGTAGGAATGTGCCGGTACTAAAGAACTATTCCTGCAAAAAATGGCCGCCGTAGCATGTAGGTAAGGCCTCTAAATACCGCCAGATGGATAACGACATGACCGCCTACCGGAAACTTTCCCTGCTGATGCTGGCCGTTTTCCTGCTTGTATATGCAGTGGGCGGGGTGTTCTACACCCTTCAGGCGAGGGGAGATATTGCGCGGGAACTTGGGTCAGTGATGGAGCTGGCCGCAAGTCTTCCAGCACCAACGCAGCTGGCGCCGGAGCTGGTACCGGAAATGCGGCATCTCAGACCGGTTTCCGTTGGTGAGGCGGTTTCGGGTACCACACGGGAAATGCCGGATTGGTTTTATCGCCTGATGGCAGATGGCATTCCCGCTCAGGCGGTGAACGGCTGGCAGCTGGATCCTGCAGACGAAATTGAAGAAATCTGGGAGAGCTTTGTGCTGATCTCCGCGGCCTTTTTGCTTGGCATGACTCTTTGCTTTGTGGCCCTTGGTTGGGCTATCCGGCAGGGATTGCGGCCCCTGGCGGAGCTTGGCGAGGCTATGGCGAGTGTTGAGCGGGGCCAGCTGGCATCGAGGCTGGGTGCACAGAATCTGCAGGAGGTGAACGACCTGGTGGCGCGCTTCAATACCATGGCGGCTGCCCTGGAGCAGGAGCAGAAAACGGTGCGCGAGCTGATGACGGAACTTTTACGGGTCCAGGATCGGGAGCGTGAACACATAGCCCGGGTTCTGCATGACGACCTGGGTCAGTATCTGACCGGTATTCGCGCCCAGGCGAGGGCATGGCTGTACGACCCGGCGCTGAACAGTGAACAGAAAAAACAGGCCAGTGAACTTGCGCATCATTGCGAAACTGTGCAAAAGCACTTCCGGCACCTGTTGCAGGACTTGCATCCGTTGGTGATGGAGCAGCTGGGACTGAACTCGGCCATAAGCCACCTGGCCGAGCAGTGGCAACAACTCAGTGGCCTTAGCTGCCAGTTAGAGCTGGATGAGTGCTTGCCGGAACTGACCGGTGAGCAGCAAACACACCTTTACCGTTTCTTGCAGGAAGCATTAAACAACATTTCCCGACATGCCCAGGCTACACGGGCATCACTGACAGTTGCCCAGTCAAGCGGTGCGCTGGAGGTGGTGGTTTGCGATAACGGTCGTGGTACCGGGGATCTGTCGGGCTGTCGCGGTTTGGGGTTGCGTTCGATGCGCGAACGGGCCCGTTGTCTGGGTGGCCGGATGGAACTGTTCAGCCATCTGGGAGAGGGCACCCGGGTATTGCTGGCGATGCCGGCGGCGGGAGCGGGTTCGCCTTCGGCCGGTTCAGGAGGTTAACGAATGAAACTGATGATTGTGGATGATCACCTGGTTGTCCGGCAGGGTATCGCCAACCTGCTGCGCAATCTGTTGCCGGCAGTCGCGATTACTGAGCTGGACAACGGGCAGGATGCCGTTGCCCGATATGGCAGTATTCAACCCGATGTGCTGATGCTCGACATGGGCCTGCCGGATATTTCCGGTCTTGAAGTAGCTCGCCGTATCCGCCAGCGCTGGCGGACTGCGGCCATTCTGTTTTTTACCATGCACGATGAACTACCCATGGTTCGGCAGGCGCTTGATGTGGGCGCGATGGGGTTTGTGTCGAAGAACTGTGCTCCGGAAGAACTGGCTGATGCCGTTCGAAGGGTAGGCGCCGGCCAGCCCTACATTGAACATCCGATTGCGACCCGGCTTGCCTTGAACCGGGAACGCCCTGTGGACCGTCGTCTGCGGGATATGACCCAGCGCGAAATGGAAGTGTTGCTGATGTTTGCCCGTGGTGATGCCGTGGCCAGAATCGCGGAACGCCTGTGCGTTAGCAGCAAAACCGTTTCCAACCATCTGGCGTTACTGAAAAGCAAGTTGCAGGTGGAATCGTCCATCGAACTGGTGCACCTGGCCGTTGATGCCGGGCTGGTGCGTTTCGGGCAGGGGCTTGATGCTGGCAATGCCTGAGCCGGACCCCGCCCTCTCCGGGTGCGCTTACCAGTCAAAGGGGCAGTCTGTGCAGCCTTCCATAAACGTGCCTTCAAAGGTGGCAAAGTGAATCCTTGCTCCGGATAAACGGGCTTTGGCAAGGTTGGCGTGCCCGAACTTGGCTTCCTGCAGGTCTGCCCCGGTCAGGTCAGCGCCCTCCAGGTTGGCTTTAGGCAGCCAGGCAATTTCAAAGCTGCTGAATGGTGCCCGGGTATCGGCCAGTGTTGCTCCTGAAAAGCGGGAAAAGGCGAAGTTGGCGCCGGAAATATCCGTTCCGGTGAAGTCCGCTCCCTGGGCAAACAGGTATTCGCCTTGAAGGCCTGGCAGGGTGGCATTACGAACCTTGGCGCCGCGCAGGGATGCCCGGTAGAGCTGTAGCCGGTAGCCTGTGGCATTGTCCAGTTTTGCACCATTGAGGTTGGCACCCCGAAGGTTTGTGTGGTTTAGGGTGGCACCAGTCAGGTTTGATCCCCGCAAATCTGCGCCGCGAAGGTTCAGGTTTGACAGGTCTGCGGCTCGCAAGTCAGCGCCCGGGCAAGCGGTTTCTGCCTCCAGTTTGCAACCGTTGATCACCTGAACAGTGTCCAGGTCGGCCATGTCATCGTTGGCCATGGCAGGAAAAACAGCCGAGGTCAGTAGAGTTGCTGTGATCCATAATTTCATGTCTGGCTCTCTTTTTGTTTGGACATTCTTTGGCATGAAAAGGCCCGGCATTGCCGGGCCTGGTAGGTCGGCACTCAGCGTGAAGCCTGTGCCCATGACGGCAGCTTGAACACCCAGAATGATCCGCCCTGGGAAATCGGTTTGGTCAGCTCAGCCATGTCGCCGCCCCAAAGGGGTACAGCGCCGCCATAGCCGGAGGTGACACCGATGTACTGCTCGCCATCCATTTCCCAGGTGATGGGTGGGGAAATGATTCCGGAGCCGGTCTGGAACTTCCAGAGCTCCTCCCCGGTTTCGGCGTCAAAGGCTTTGAGAAAACCGTCGCCAGTCCCGGTGAATACAAGCCCACCCTTGGTCGTGAGCACACCGGCCCATAACGGCATCTTCTCTTTATGCTCCCACTCGATCTCACCAGTGAGGGGGTTCATCGCTCTCAACACGCCTACGTGGTCATCGTACATGCGTTTGATGCGGAAGCCCTGGCCCAGATAAGCAGCCCCTTTCTTGTAGGTGACTTCTTCAGTCCAGTAGTCTTCTTTCCAGTGGTTGGCGGGAATGTAGAACAGGCCAGTATCCTGGCTGTAAGCCATTGGGTTCCAGTTCTTGCCGCCCAGGAAGGGCGGTGATACTTCAATGGCTTCGCCCCGGGTTTCACCTTCCGGAACAGGTGGCGGCCGCTGGCCTTTGACTTCAATCGGGCGACCGTTCTTGTCGATACCCTCTGCCCAGGTGATGTTGTCCACAAACGGGAAGCCTTTCCTGAATTCGCCGTTGGTGCGGTCCACCACATAGAAAAAGCCGTTGCGGTCGGCGTGGGCAGTGGCTTTTACCTGTTCTCCGCCTTCGGTGTACTCAAACAGTACCAGCTCGTTGTTGCCGGAGAAGTCCCAGGCATCGTTGGGGGTATGCTGGTAGAACCATTTCACCTCGCCGGTGGTTGGGTCTACGCCAACTTGTCCTGATGTGTATAGGTTGTCGTAATCGGCCGGATCTCCACCGGGCGCTGTTCTGGCCCAGGTATTCCAGGGGGCCGGGTTGCCGGCACCGATGATGATGGTATTGGTTTCCGGGTCAAAACTGGCGCTTTGCCAGGGCGCTCCGCCGCCGTGGCTCCAGGCTTCTACCTTGCCGGTCGGGCTGTTGGGGTCATCCGGCCAGCTGGGAGCCCTGGGGTCGCCGGTGGGGGTGCTTTTCTCGCCGTTGAGGCGCCCGTAATGGCCTTCAACGAAGGGACGCATCCAGACTTCCTCACCGGTGTCCGGATCCCGGGCGAAGAGTTTGCCCACCACACCGAACTCGTCTCCGGAAGAGCCGTGGATCAGCAGAACCTTTCCGGTTTTCTGGTCTTTCACCAGCGTCGGGGCGCCGGTCATGGTGTAGCCTTCTTCGTGGTCAGCGAACTTCTTGCGCCAGGCGATTTTCCCGGTGTCTTTATTCAGGGCCACAATGCCCGCATCCAGAGTGCCGAAGAAAACCTTGTCGCCAAAAATGGCAGCGCCGCGGTTCACCACATCACAGCAGGGCCGAATGCCTTCCGGCAGACGATGGTTGTATTCCCATAGCCGTTCCCCGGTTTTTGCATCGAGTGCATACAGCCGGGAGTAGGAGCCGGTAACGTAGATCACGCCGTCGTGTACCAGCGCCTGAGACTCCTGGCCCCGTTGTTTTTCATCCCCGAACGAGAATGACCAGGCGGGAACCAGCCTCTCGATATTGTCCTTGTTGATGGTTGTCATCGGGCTGTAGCGCTGGGCCTTGGGGCCGATACCATAGCCCAGAACATCCTGGGTGGTTTCGGCGTCGTTTACGATGTCTTCCCAGCTCACTTCTTTTGCCTGAGTGGTCATGCTCAAGGCGCCCGCAGTCCCCATCGCCAGGGCCAGGCTGATGCCCCTGATCAGTGGATGTTGTCGACGATTCATATTCCTTCCCCTTGATTGTTGTTGTGAACAGCGCGTTAAGAACGCTGACGTTCCGAGTATTGGCAAATGCCCGGTAGTCCGGCGACGGAAAATGACAGGTGATGTTCGGGAAAATGTCAGAAATTATCGGGAAAATTTCCCGGATGATCGGTTTCTTGCTGAAAAATGGCTGGATTTTCGTTTTCAGGATGCTGCCTTGTGCTTTCGCCTTCGCCCGGATCGTGTACTACCAAGGAACTAAGCCGGAAACCCCAAAGTGGCATTCGGAACAGCAGTACAGGTTCTTAGACTGTCTGGCAGTGAGTTGGCAACCGACAAATCCAATAGCCAACACTGGGGCAACCACAAAGAGGTAGCAACAATGACAATGCCTATTTCAATCAGACCGCTTATTGCCATCGTGCTGGCAGGTGCTGCCGGTTTGGTCATGGCTCATGGCAACGTGACACCACAGCCGGTAAACACCGGTAACCTGCCTTCTCTTGGCGACGAAGTGCGTATGGAGAATCCATTCCGTGAAGGAAATGAGTTGAGTGAGTACTACAGTGAAGCCGTGAAAGTGGGCGAAAGCGCCTATGCCGGCAACTGTGCCAGTTGCCATGGTATTCGTGCCATGTCGGGCGGGCTGACGCCGGACCTGCGGGAGCTGACGGAGTGGGATGACGAGTACTTTATTACCCGGGTGCGTAACGGTACCGACCGGGGTATGCCGTCCTGGAAGAAAAGCCTGGATCAGAACGCAATGTGGGCCATCCGGACCTATGTTGAGTCTCTGCCCAAGCCTGAATAACGCCATGATTGTCCAGATGCTCTGAACATAGCCGGCCCTGTGCCGGCTCGCTGTCGTTGGGGGAACCAATAATGAAAACAATTCTATCCTTTCTGGTCTCTGTGCTCTTGTCGCTGCCCGTGGTGGCCCAGGAGGTTAACGATGGTGACGAGCTGCTGAACCGGCCGGCGGATCGCACTTACGACATCGTTCTGGATTCCGGTTACCTGAAAGTGGGGGTATATCGGGACTTTCCTCCCTACTCCTATGAGGTGGATGGGCAGCCCCGGGGTATTGATGTGGAACTAGGGAAGCTGATTGCACAGGAAATGGGTGTGGAGTTCCGAGTGCACTGGATCATCCCGGACGAAGAGCTGGGAGATGACCTGCGCAACAACGTGTGGAAAGGCCACTACCTGGACAAGCAGCGGCTGGCGGACGTGATGATGCGGGTGCCTTACGACAAGCAGTACGCCTACATGCAGGATTCCACCGGTGAATACATCAATGAGCAGGTGGTGCTGTTCGGCCCCTACCAGCAGGAAACCTGGCAAATTGCCTATAACCCGGAAAAGCTCGATACCGTCGATACCGTGGCGGTGTTCCAGTACCACCCCATCGGTGTTGAGATTGATACCTTGCCGGATTTCTATCTGAGTTCCGCGTTGCAGGGGCGAATGCGCAACCAGGTGCGCCACTACCCCAACGTCAGGGCAGCGTTTGAAGCCATGCGCAATGGCGAGGTCAGTGCCGTTATGGGGATGCGAGCAGAAATCCACCATGAGCTGGCAAAGCCTGAGAATGAGGCCTTTATGCAGGCCCAGAATGGTTTCCCGGGGTTGATGAAGCAGGTCTGGGATGTGGGAATGGCGGTCAAGCATACCCACCGTCAGCTGGGTTATGCCATTGAGGGAATTGTTAATCGACTGGTTACCGAGGGAACCCTTAGTGAGGCTTTCACCGGAATGGAGCTTGCTTACAGCGTGCCGGGCTATTACCGGGATTTCCTGAGTGAGGAAGCCATTGCGCAGGCAGAAGGCCAGAAATAGGGCGGGTCTTACTACCAAGTGATGAGAAAACCTGTCCGTGGGGGCAATTGTTGAGTTTGCGAGGTTTGCGAAAAATCAACGCAGGGTCGGGAAAACTTCCCGGTTCGGCTCGAAACTGACAACAAGAGACTTGGAGAGCGCAACCATGAGATCGAACAAATTCGGGATTCGCATTGCCGCCAGTGCACTGGCACTGGCCGTATCCTGCGGGGCCCATGCGGTAACCAATGAAGATATTCTGAAAGACGCCGAAACCACCGACGACATCGTTAGCTATGGCATGGGACTCCAGGGCCAGCGCTTCAGCCCGCTGACGGACCTGAATACCGACAATGTAAAACACCTGCAGCCGGTGTGGGGCTTTGCCTTTGGTGGTGAGAAAATGAGGGGGCAAGAATCCCAGCCCATGATCAAGGACGGCGTGATGTATGTAACGGCTTCCTATTCCCGTGTCTATGCCATTGATGTGAAGACCGGTGAGGAAATCTGGCAGTACGATGCCCGGCTGCCGGATGGCATCATGCCTTGCTGCGACGTGGTTAACCGGGGTGTGGCGCTGTATAACGACAAGGTGATCTTCGGCACCCTGGACGCAAAGCTGGTGGCGCTGAATAAAGACACCGGCAAGCCCATGTGGATCAAGAAAGTAGCTGATTACCAGGCAGGTTATGCCATCACAGCTGCACCACTGATTGTTAAGGGCAAAGTGATCACCGGCGTATCCGGCGGTGAATTCGGTATTGTGGGTAAGGTAGAGGCCTACGACGCTAACACTGGTGACCTGATGTGGACCCGTCCGACCGTTGAAGGCCACATGGGGTACGTCTACAAAGACGGCAAGAAAATCGAGAGCGGTATTTCTGGTGGTAAAGCCGGACAGACCTGGCCGGGCGATATGTGGAAAAATGGTGGTGCTGCAACCTGGCTGGGCGGCACCTACGATGAAGAGACCGACTCTCTGTTCTTTGGCACAGGCAACCCGGCTCCCTGGAACTCTCATCTGCGCCCGGGCGACAATCTGTTCTCGTCTTCACGCCTGGCCATTGATCCTGATGATGGCAGCATCAAGTGGCACTTCCAGACCACGCCCCATGACGGCTGGGATTACGATGGCGTAAACGAGTTGATCTCGTTTGATCTTAAGGAAAACGGCAAGACCATCAAAGCGGCGGCTACTGCTGACCGTAACGGCTTCTTCTACGTGCTTAACCGCGAGAACGGTGATTTCATTCGCGGCTTCCCGTTTGTCGACAAGATCACCTGGGCTGAAGGCCTGGATCCGGAAACCGGCCGGCCGATCTTTGCCGAGAACGGTCGCCCTGGCGATCCCTCGAACTCTGAAGCTGGCAAGGGTGAAACGGTAGTGGCCCAACCGGCCTTCCTGGGCGGCAAGAACTGGATGCCGATGGCCTACAACCCGCAAACCGAGCTCTTCTACGTGCCGTCGAACGAGTGGTCGATGGACATCTGGAACGAGCCGGTTTCCTATAAAAAAGGCGCGGCCTTCTTGGGGGCTGGTTTTACCATCAAGCCTACTAACGACGAGTATATTGGCGTGCTCCGGGCGATGGACCCGAAAACCGGTGAGGAAGTCTGGCGTTACGAGAACCCGGCCCCTCTTTGGGGTGGCGTAATGACCACTGCGGGAGACCTGGTGTTCACAGGAACCCCGGAAGGCTACCTGAAAGCCTTTGATGCGAAGACCGGCGAAGAACTCTACAAGTTCAATACCGGTTCAGGCGTGGTTGGTACACCGGTCACCTGGACCATGGATGGCGAACAGTACGTGTCAGTCCTCTCTGGCTGGGGTGGTGCTGTACCCCTTTGGGGCGGGGAAGTGGCCAAGGTGGTCAAGGATTTCAACCAGGGTGGTATGGTCTGGACGTTCAAGCTGCCCAAGGATCGTGTTGCCGCTAAATAAGCTGAGTTGAGTGTCTCTTCGGGCTGCCTGCGGGTGGCCCTTTTTTTATCTTTGCGATTGCTGGCACCCCGGCATCTACTACCAAGGTACCAGTGGTTCCCCTCCAACGAATCATTCACGAATCAGCGTGTGGCGACTACATTGAATACGTAAACGCGAAAGGCCGCGTTGCCAAGCGACAAACACAACAAAGAGGTCAACGTCATGATCTACGCACAACCAGGTAAGGAAGGCTCCGTTGTTTCATTCAAATCCCGCTACGAGAACTACATTGGCGGTGAATGGGTAGCGCCGGTAAAAGGCCAGTATTTCGAGAACATCACGCCGGTAACCGGCGAAGTTTTCTGTGAAATTCCGCGTTCCAGCGCTGAAGACATCGAGCTGGCGCTCGACGCCGCCCACAAGGCCGCGCCGGCCTGGGGCAAAACATCCCCTACAGAGCGTTCCAACATCCTGCTTAAAATTGCTGATCGTATCGAGGCCAATCTCGAAAAGCTGGCGGTGGCGGAGACCTGGGACAACGGCAAGGCCGTTCGTGAAACCCTGAATGCCGACATCCCGCTGGCGGCCGACCACTTCCGTTACTTCGCAGGCTGCCTGCGTGCCCAGGAAGGTCACATGGGTGAGATCGACCACAACACCGTAGCTTATCATTTCCATGAACCGCTGGGCGTGGTTGGTCAGATTATCCCCTGGAACTTCCCGCTGCTGATGGCGGCCTGGAAGCTGGGCCCATGCCTGGCCGCCGGTAACTGCACCGTGCTGAAACCCGCCGAGCAGACCCCGGCCAGCATCCTGGTGCTGATGGAAATCATTGGCGACTTGCTGCCGCCGGGCGTGCTCAACATTGTCAACGGCTACGGCATCGAAGCCGGCCAGGCCCTGGCCACCAGCAAGCGTATTGCCAAGATCGCCTTCACTGGCTCCACCCCGGTTGGCTCGCACATCCTCAAGTGTGCAGCCGAAAACATTATTCCGTCCACGGTTGAGCTGGGTGGCAAGTCCCCTAACATCTATTTCTCTGATGTGATGAAGGCAGAGCCGGAGTTCATCGACAAGTGCGTGGAAGGCCTGGTGCTGGCGTTCTTCAACCAGGGCGAAGTCTGCACCTGCCCGTCACGGGCGCTGGTTCAGGAAGATATGTTCGAAGAGTTCATGCAGAAAGTGGTTGAGCGCACCAAGGCCATCAAGCGTGGCAACCCGTTGGATACCGACGTTCAGGTGGGTGCCCAGGCATCCAAGGAGCAGTTCGACAAAATCATGTCGTACATGGAAATTGGTCGTCAGGAAGGCGCGGTTGTGCTGACCGGTGGTGACCGCGAGCATCTGGAAGGCGAGTTCAACAACGGTTTCTACATCCAGCCGACCCTGTTCAAGGGCGACAACAAGATGCGGGTGTTCCAGGAAGAAATCTTCGGCCCGGTGGTGGGCGTCACCACCTTCAAGACCGAGGAAGAAGCCCTGGCCATCGCCAACGACACCGAGTTTGGTCTGGGTGCCGGCGTGTGGACCCGCGACACCAATCTTGCGTACCGCATGGGCCGCAATATCCAGGCCGGTCGGGTCTGGATGAACTGCTACCACGCCTACCCTGCCCACGCGGCCTTCGGTGGTTACAAGAAGTCCGGTGTCGGCCGCGAGACCCACAAGATGGCGCTGGAACACTATCAGCAGACCAAGTGTATGTTGACCAGCTACGACACCAACCCTCTCGGGTTCTTCTGATCTGCAAGCGGCAGTTGGGGCCCGCCCGCCTGGGCCCCGTTTCGTGTGAAAGCACAGGGACTGTGTATTTGTTGGGCCCGGCACCTGCCGGGCTGCTCTTCGGAGCACGGGATAGATCTACCAACCTCTTCAGGCCCCTCCCAGGGCCTTTTTTTGTTCTCTGTTGTTAAAACGGTATACGCTACAGTGAGAATGGATCCACAAACTGTTTGTGTCTGGGGTTCGCCATCGTAAATCTGGCGTGTTCCTCGATAACTGATCTCTGGAGGGCAGATGTTCAAAGGTATTCTGATTGAAGGCAGTCGGGGCGATCAGCAGGTTTCTCTCAAATCCATTGATGAAGCACGGTTGCCGGAAGGCGATGTGACAGTGGATGTTGCGTACAGCACCCTGAACTACAAGGACGGCCTGGCTATTACCGGCCGAGCGCCCATCGCCAAGACCTATCCGATGGTTCCGGGCATCGACCTGGCTGGTGTGGTGACTGAATCGTCCAACCCCGACTTCAAGGCCGGAGACGAAGTGGTGCTCAATGGCTGGGGAGTGGGTGAGAAACACTGGGGCGGCCTGGCCCAGAAAGCCCGGCTTTCGGGTGACTGGCTGATCCCGCTGCAGGCGCCGTTCACGGCCCGCCAGGCCATGGCCATCGGCACCGCGGGTTACACCGCCATGCTGTGTGTCATCGCCCTGGAGAAACACGGCGTTAAGCCAGAATCCGGCGACATCCTGGTAACCGGTGCTACAGGTGGTGTTGGCAGCGTGGCGGTGGCCATTCTGGCCAAGCTGGGCTACTCGGTGACTGCGGTAACGGGCAGGCCGGAAGAGGAAACTTACCTGAAATCCCTGGGTGCCAAACAGATTCTGGACCGGGCCGAATTGAGTGAGCCGGGCAAACCGCTGGCCCGGGAAACCTGGGCAGGTGCTGTGGATGTGGCCGGCGGCCAGGTACTGGCCAATGTTTGTGCGGGCATGAAGTATCACGGGGTAGTGGCCGCGTGTGGCCTGGCAGCCGGCATGGATCTTCCGGCAACCGTGGCTCCGTTCATCCTGCGTGGCGTGACCCTGTGTGGCATCGACAGTGTGATGGCCCCGAAAGCGGACCGGGTGTATGCCTGGAAGCGCCTGGCCGAGGATCTGTCTCCGGAACTGCTGGACAGCATGATCACCGAAGTGGCCTTTGATGATGCCATCGACGCCGCTGGCCGGCTGATGGATGGCAAGATTCGTGGTCGTATCGTAATCCCCGTGGCGGGCTGAATCAGGCCCCGACCGCATCCGTGGCCAGGATCCGTGCCTGTTTTTGCCGTTGTTTGTTGCGAACAATGGCATCCACGCACTGGTTCTGGTCACGCAATATCACCACACATTCCAGGCACTGGATGCACTCGTCATAGTCCACCCGACCATCCTTGCGAATGGCGTTAATGCCACACTCGTTCTTGCAGTGCTGGCAGGGCTGCCCGCAGCGTTTGACCCGTTCCAGCCAGCTGAACAGACGGAAGCGCCCCAGCACCGCCAGCCCTGCACCCAGCGGGCACAGGTAGCGGCAGTAGAACTTGTGGATGAACATGCCGATGGCCAGCAGGGCCAGGGCATAGACCACGAACGGCCAGTAACGCACAAAGTACAGGGTGATGCTGGTTTTGAATGGCTCAACCTCCGCTAACTGCTCCGCTAGCGTTAACGAATGGAAAGCGGTGCCAACCAGAATCAGCAGAATCGGGTATTTCAGTAATATCAGCCGGCGGTGCCACTGTTCCGGGACTCTGACCTGGCGCAACCCGAGCTTCTGGCCCAGCCAGGACAGCATTTCCTGTAGCGCCCCGAACGGACACAGCCAGCCGCAGAACAGCCCCCGCCCCCAGATAAAGAGAGTGACGAAGGTGTACGTCCAGAGAATGAAAATAATCGGATCCAGCAGGAACACGTTCAGGGAAAAACCGTCCCAAAGCGCCAGAAACAGCGTGTAGATGTTCACCACGGAAAGCTGGCCCTGGGCATAGAAGCCAATAAAGAACAGGGTGAAGAACAAAAAGCCCCACCGAAACCGGTGTACCAGTTTCGGGTAACGGGTCAGGGTTTTCTGGCGGGCAAAGAACACGGTTAATAAGGCCAGGCTTGTTACCAGCAGACTGATTTGCCACCAGCGCTCTTTCCACAGGCCCACCCAGACCGGCTCTCTGCCCTGGTGCGGGTCGGGCTCCAGCTCCACGGTTTCAAACAGCTCGCCGGCAAAGGTGACGGGCATGGTGAAGCGGGCGTTGTCGGATACCAGGTGGTTGCGCGGCAGCGACACATCCAGGTGAAAACCTGACTCAGCACCCGGGTTGAACCCGGCATTGCCGCCTATCCGGAACAGGTTCATGGCATCCATGGCTGGCGCCCCCTGCGCCGCAATGGTTTGCCCCGGTTCCAGCCAGTTCAGGTCGCGCATTTCGATGGCTAGCTGGCCCTGATTCAGGCCAATCCGGCTGGGAGTGCTGCCGGGTACAAAGTCCGGACTGATGTGGGGGTATACCCCGCGCGACAACACCAACATTACCTTGCCCTGATCGGCCAGTCGTTGCCTGAAGGCCTTGTAGGCCTGGTCGCCCAGCAGGTTTCTGCCCACCATGGGGGAATTCATGTAGGCGTAGTAAACCTCTGAAAAGGGTTCTCCGGGTACAGGTTCAAGATCCATCGGGTAGTCAGATAGAGACCGCCCGACTTCGGCTTCTACCGCCTCGGCAGACAGCGTGGCTTTGTGGATATAGCCGCGATCCAGCATCTGCTGCCAGGTCAGTGGCTCATAGAAATCCTGCCGGGCCCTGGTTGGCGTGGCCTGTGCAAAGCCTTCCAGTTTTTTGCGTGCCACCTGCAGTGCAGATGACAGAACACTGTCGTTGATGATCAGTACGGAGACAGTCGCCTTGCTGACACCATCGAAGTACACCTGATTGCCGCTGTTGTTGCGGGCAGAACGGCTCGAGGCCTGGACAATGATCTGCTCGGTCAGGGAGCGTCCTTCGTACTGGTCGACAAACTCGGTTAGCGGCCCTTCCCCAAGGCCATGGAGGAAGACCGGCTCGTGATGGTGGAGTACTTTTACTCCGGTGAACCGGCCTTTGGTGTCCAGCCCGATCATCATGGTGATGGGTTTACCGGCGAAGCCCTGAAGTTTCACGAAATCGGTGGAAACGTAGGCGTAGCCTAGAAGTTCCTGTAGTTGATACACCGGGTATACCGGAAAATCGGGCAGTTTGTCCTCAATCACCGTGGCGGAGGGGAACAGGTCCTGGATGACGGCTCGGGTTTCTTCCGGCGGCTCTGTGGCGTGGCTGTGGGAAGACAACACCAGCAGGATCATAAGCAACACGCGCCCGACCATGAGACTTCTCCTGACATTATTATTGTATCTGTCACATGTTAGGAGCCTGCCGGATAGCCTCAATAGAACCTCCGGGCCAAAGCGCTGCTACTTTAAGGCGGGCGAAAACAGTTCCAAAGTACCATATGGTTGCCCGACCTCTGTCATTAGCATGAAACCGTACCCTTGGCTTTTGCACGGGTGCCGATACATGCAACGCACTAATAATCATGACAAGAGGTGAACATCATGTGGACCAAGCCAGCTTATGAAGACCTTCGCATCGGTTTCGAAGTAACCATGTACTTTGCCAACCGCTGAGAGCACAGACAGCCAGCTCCGTGCTGGCTGTCTGATTTCTGCCCAGGAGGTCTCCCATGCAGATTCGAATTCTGGGTTCCGGGGCGGGCGGCGGTTTTCCCCAGTGGAACTGTAATTGCCGGAATTGTTCCGGTTTCCGCAACGGCACTCTCAAGGCCCGCGCCCGTACACAGTCATCCATTGCCATCAGTGAAGACGGCGAGTACTGGATTCTGTTCAACGCATCGCCGGACATCCGTGCACAGCTGGCAGACTTTCCCGCCATGCAGCCGGCCCGGGCACTCCGGGACACCGGTATCTCTGCCATTGTTCTGATGGATAGCCAGGTGGACCACACCACCGGCCTGCTATCCCTCCGCGAGGGGCTGCCACTGGACATCTGGTGCACAGCTCAGGTGCGCGATGACCTGAGCAGCGGTTTTCCCTTGTTCAAGATGCTCCAGCACTGGAATGGTGGGTTGAACTGGTGCGAAATTAACCCGTCCGAACAGCAACCGTTCAGTATTCCATGTGCTCCGTCGATCGAACTGACGGCCATTCCACTGCTCAGCAATGCGCCGCCTTACTCACCAAGGCGTGATAATCCGCATCCGGGGGACAACATCGGGCTGTTCATCCGAGACCGGGTGCGCAACCAGTCCCTGTTGTACGCTCCGGGCCTTGGCCAGCCGGATGAGCGTATCCGGGCCTGGATGCAGCGGGCGGATGTTTTGCTCGTAGATGGCACCGTGTGGCACGACGATGAAATGATCCGGCAGGAGGTGGGAACCCGTACCGGCCAGCAAATGGGACACCTGGCCCAGGCCGGCGAAGGCGGTATGATCGAGCTGCTCGACAGTCTGCCAGCCAGCCGCAAGATACTTATTCACATCAACAATACCAATCCGATCCTGGACGAAGACTCACCCGAGCGTGCCTATCTGGCTGCCCACGGTATCGAAGTGTCCTGGGATGGTATGCACATTGATCTGTGAGGTTGCCATGAACGCCAGAGCCAATACTCCGCTAAACCGCACAGACTTTGAGCAGGCGTTGCGGGCAAAAGGGGCTTACTACCACATCCATCATCCCTTTCACCGAGCCATGTACGGTGGTGATTGCTCGCCAGAACAAATCCGTGGCTGGGTCGCCAATCGTTATTACTACCAGATTAAGATTCCCCAGAAAGACGCCGCCATTATGGCGAACTGCCCGGATGCCTCGGTGCGCCGGCTGTGGTTGCAGCGGATTCTGGACCATGATGGCCACAGTGATGACGCCGGCGGCATCGAGGCCTGGTTGTTGCTGGCGGAAGCCGTAGGCCTCAGCCGTGAGGAAGTCGTTGACCAGCGCCATGTGCTGCCGGGCGTGCGGTTTGCGGTGGATGCCTATCTCAACTTTGCCCGCCGTGCCAGCTGGCAGGAGGCCGCGTGTTCGTCACTGACCGAACTGTTTGCGCCGGAGATCCACCAGTCCCGGCTGGACAGCTGGCCGGATCACTACCCGTGGATTGAGGCGGATGGATATCGCTACTTCCGCAAACGCCTGTCGGAAGCTCGTCGTGACGTGGAACACGGGCTCTCGATTACCCTTGATCATTTTGTTACCGAGACGCAGCAACACCGGGCGCTGGAAATCCTGCAATTCAAACTGGATATTCTGTGGACCATGCTGGATGCCATGTCGATGGCCTATGTACACAAGACGCCCCCGTACCACACAGTCACCGGTGAGCAGGTCTGGCACCGGGGCTTGTAAGGAGAGTGCCATGGAGACCATTCCAAGATTGCGCCGTGGCTTCCGGTTCCAATGGGAGCCTGCCCAGCAGAGCCATGTGTTGTTGTATCCGGAAGGCATGGTCAAGCTCAATGACAGTGCCGGTGCGATTCTGGCCGAGGTGGATGGTGTGAAATCCCGGGCCGATATTGTGGCTGCGCTGGAAGCACGGTTCCCCGATGCGGGGGCTTTGTCGGACGACGTCTTCGCCTTCCTGGATGAGGCGAGCCGCCAACACTGGATCGAGTGGCTATGACAAATTCCCATACTGACCATAAGATCGGCCCGCCCCTGTGGCTGCTGGCGGAACTGACCTACCGTTGCCCGCTGCAATGTCCCTATTGCTCAAACCCTCTGGATTATGCCAGTCAGGAGCAGGAACTCTCGACCCAGCAGTGGCTGGATGTCTTGCAGCAAGGGCGTGCCCTGGGGGCGGCCCAGCTCGGTTTTTCCGGCGGTGAGCCGCTGGTTCGCCAGGATTTGCCGGAGCTTATTGGCGGCGCCCGGGAGCTTGGTTACTACACTAACCTGATCACTTCTGGCCTCGGATTGACCGAAACCAAGGTGAAGGCGTTCGCCGATGCCGGGCTGGATCATATCCAGGTCAGCTTCCAGGCCTCCGACCCGGAACTGAACAACGCAGTAGCAGGTTCCCGTAAAGCCTTCCAACAGAAGCTGGCCATGGCCCGCGCTGTCAAGGAAGCCGGTTATCCGATGGTGCTGAACTTTGTGATCCACCGGCACAATATCCACCAGATGACGGATATTCTGGCCCTGTGCGAGAACCTCGGGGCAGACTATGTGGAACTTGCCACTTGCCAGTATTACGGCTGGGCTTTTGCTAACCGGGAGGGGTTGATGCCATCCCGGGCTCAGCTGGCGGAAGCAGAAACCCGGGTAAACCGTTACCGGGCAGAGTTGGTCGAGCGGGACCACCCCATGAAAGTGATCTTCGTGACGCCGGATTATTATGAGGAGCGCCCCAAAGCCTGCATGAACGGCTGGGGTAGCCTGTTTCTCACGGTGGCTCCGGACGGTACCGCCTTGCCCTGCCATAGCGCCCGTTTGCTGCCCATCGAGTTTCCGAATGTAACGCAGGCCTCGCTGGAAGATATCTGGTACCGAAGCCCGGGGTTTAACCACTACCGTGGTGACGGCTGGATGCCCGAGCCCTGCCGTTCCTGTGACGAGAAAGACAAGGACTTTGGTGGCTGCCGCTGCCAGGCTTACCTGCTCACCGGCAACGCGGATAATGCTGACCCGGTTTGCGCCAAGTCGCCTCAACATGACCGGATCCTGGCCGCCCGCACCGCGGCAGACCATGCCACTGCAGGGCTGGAAGATCTCACCTACCGAAATGCCCGCAATTCCCGTGTGTTTTGCCGAAGCTGAACCGTTGTCCTCCCAGGAAGCCTGCCGGGCATTTCAGCAGTGCGCGGAACTTCAGGTGTCTGGAGGTTCTGTGTTCTGGCTGGCCTCCGAGCCTGAAGCCGGTGGCACGGCGCTCTGGTGTTATAGCCGGCAGGGTAGCCGAAGGCTCGACACCGGAGGTAGTGTTCGCAGCCGCCTGAATAGCTATGGCGGTGGCGCCTATGCGGTGATGGACGGCGTCGTATGCTGGATATCCGAGGACCAGCATCTCTGGGTTATGGATCTGGATAACGGCCATAGACGCAAGCTTGTGGGCACTCGAGGAGCTGTCTGGGGTGGAGTGGTGGCAGATTCACTGCGCAACCGCTGGCTCGCTGTTCGTGAGTGCCACGGCCGGCAGGCATTGGTGGCGATCGATCCCGATGGAAGGTTATCGGTGCTGCATGACCATTTTGACTTCTACGGTGCGCCGACGGTTTCCTGCGATGGCCGTGAGCTGGCTTGGGTCAGCTGGATGCTGCCAAATATGCCCTGGGATCAGTCCTTTCTGTGCACGGCCGCTGTTGGGGAACCTGGTGAGCTGACCCGGGTTGCCCGCACTGCACCTCCCGGTGGAGGCTCTGTCCAGCAACCTCAGTATGTCGGTAATCGGCTTTGGGTGATCTCTGATCACCAAGGGTGGTGGCAGCCGTTTTGGGTCTGCCAGGCAAACGGACAGTGGGTGTGGCAGCCTGGTAGTACGGCGGAAGCAGACCATGCCAATGCTCCCTGGCAGCTGGGTGAGCGCCATGCCTGCCGGCTACCGTCAGGCTGGGCCAGGGTTCGGTACCGGAACGGAATTGCTGAGCTCTGGCTTGAGCGTGAGGGTGGCCAGCAACGGGTTGCCGAAAGGTTCAGTGATTTTCGTTCACTGGCAAGGCTGGAAAACGACCTTCTGTGCATTGCCCGCAGTCCGGACCGTACCGACAGCATACTGCGGATTTGTCCGGCAACCGGGCATTTCGAGGTTTTGTTTGGCGGCCAGCGGCCATGGACAGAGATAGTCCCTGTGTCGCCGGAAAGCATCGTGGTGCCCGCTGGCCAGGACAGCCGGTATGCATTGCAGGGCTTTTTCTATCCACCCTCCGGCGCGTCCCTGAACCGAAACGGGGGCAAACCACCTTTGATCCTGATCGCCCATGGTGGGCCCACCTCAGCAGCCTATGCCATTTTCAATCCACAGATTCAGTACTGGTGCCAGCGAGGTTTTGCGGTAGCCGAAGTGAACTACACCGGCAGCACCGGATTTGGCCGGGCTTTTCGCCAGGCCCTTGCTGGTCAGTGGGGCCTGGCAGACGTGGCGGACATGTTCCGGATGGCGGATTACCTGGTTGACCGGGGGCGGGCAGATCCGCAGCGCTTGTTTATTCAGGGGCGCAGCTCCGGTGGTTATACTGCGTTGATGGCTGCCATGGCGCCCGGGAGCAGGCTCAGCGGCCTGGCCAGCCTTTACGGGGTAACCGATCCGTTGCGGTTGCGGGAATCTACCCACCGGTTTGAATCCGGCTATCTGGACTGGCTGCTTGGGCCGGCGGGAGAGGATGGTGCGTATTGGAAGCAGAAAACGCCCCAGCGGATGGCTGAGCGCATTTCATGCCCGGCCATCTTCTTTCAGGGCGGGCAGGATCCTGTTGTGGTGCCGGAACAAACCCGGAGCATGGTAAACGCCATGCGAAAGGTCGGGAAGCCGGCGCAGCTGGTATGGTTTGAGCATGAAGCCCATGGCTTCCGGTGTTCAGGTAACCAGGCGCAGATGCTTGACCGGCTTTGGTGTTTCTACTCTAAACCAAATGCTCAATGAAGCACCTCGAAACTTGAGTTAGTATGTCAGCAATTCCTATAACAACAAGCTGGTTGCATCAGACGCCTTATGAGCTACGACATATCTGCACTGCGTAAATTTGTCTCTCCGGAAATCGTTTTCGGCGCCGGTTCCCGCCGTTCGGTGGCTAATTTCGCGAGTAACTTCGGTGCCCGCCATGTGTTTCTTGTGTCGGACCCCGGTGTGTCGGAAGCTGGCTGGGTAGGAGAGATTGAAACACTGCTGCTGGATGCAGGCCTGCGCTGCACCACCTTCACGGATATTTCTCCTAACCCCAAGGTTGACGAAGTTATGGCCGGCGCCGAGCTGTACCGGTCCAGCGAGTGCGATGTCATTGTGGCTATTGGTGGCGGCAGTCCGATGGACTGTGCCAAGGGCATCGGCATTGTGGCCACTCACGGCCGGCATATTCTGGAATTTGAAGGGGTGGACACCATTACCAATCCCCCTCCACCGATGATTCTGATTCCCACCACTGCGGGCACATCGGCAGACGTTTCACAGTTTGCGATCATTTCTGACCCTGGCCGGCGCTTCAAATTTTCTATTATCAGCAAGGCGGTGGTACCTGATGTTTCGTTGATTGACCCGGAAGTCACTGAAACCATGGGGGCCTATCTTACCGCCTGCACCGGTGTCGATGCCCTGGTGCACGCTATCGAGGCCTTTGTATCCACCGGCAGCGGGCCGCTCACCGATACCCACGCCCTGGAGGCCATCCGGCTGATTAACCGTAACCTGGAGCCTTTGGTGGCCAATCCGGCAGACCCGGTGTTGCGGGAACAGATTATGCTGGCTTCGATGCAGGCCGGGCTGGCTTTCTCGAACGCCATTCTCGGGGCTGTGCATGCCATGTCCCACAGCCTGGGCGGCTTCCTGGATTTGCCCCATGGCCTTTGCAATGCCTTGTTGCTGGAGCATGTGGTGGCCTACAACTTCCCGTCGACTGAGGATCGTTTCCGCCGTGTTGCAGAGGCTATGGATATTGATACCCGTGGAATGAGTAATGCCCACGTGAAAAAACGCTTGATGGAGAGGATTGTCCTACTCAAGCGGAAAGTGGGACTGGAGGCCAGGCTAAAGGAATTGGGCGTAACCAGCTCAGACATCCCCTACCTGTCTGGTTATGCCCTGAAGGACCCGTGCATCCTGACCAACCCCCGAAAATCTTCTCTGCGGGACGTTCAGGTGGTTTATGAAGAAGCCCTCTGACCCCGGCGAAAACAGGTATGGTATTGGCGACTTGCTTGGGCTGGGCAGTCAGTCTGTACGTAAGAGCTATTACCCGGCACTGCAGGATCGGATAGAAGAGCTGGAACAGGAACGTAACCGTTACAAGTGGCTGTTTGAAAACGCGCTGCATGGGATTTTCCAGGCCGACCTCAGAGGTGGTTTTGTGGCGTGCAACCCGGCCATGGCTCGTATCTGCGGCTATGACAGCCCAGAGCAGCTCAGGGCCCGGGTAATCCGGCTTCGGGAACAGCTGTTTTGCAGCTCCTCAGAGTTTGACGCAATTCGCCAGGCCTTGCTCGATGAAGGAAGTTTGAATGCCCGTGAAACCCGGTTCCAGCGCTCAGACCAGACTCCCGTGCATGTGGCAGTTACCTTGCTGCGCCGGCCGGATCTGGGGCCGGAGGTAGTTGAAGCCTTTGTTGCCGACATTACCGACCGCGTGCAGGCTCGGCAGAAGCTTGAACAGTTGAATGCGGAACTTGAGCGCAGGGTTGAAGAGCGCACCGAAGAGCTTCAGAACGCCAATCGCAGCAAAGACAAGTATCTTGCCGCAGCCAGCCATGACCTGTTACAGCCGCTGAATGCAGCTCGGCTGATGATTTCGGCCCTGCAGGACAGCCATTTGCCTGATAAAGAAGGGCGGATGGTGGAACAGGTTCACCGTGCGCTGGAAGGGGCGGAGGATCTGCTGGCAGATCTGCTGGACATTTCAAAGCTTGACCAGCAAGCCATGAAGCCGGACTTGGTGTATACCGATATGGATGCGCTGGTGAGAGGGCTCGGGGCCGAGTTTGAAGCCGTTGCCGAGAACGCCGGACTGGATTTTCGGGTGCGTTCATTACCTGCCATGGTACAGACTGACCAGCGTATGTTGACTCGAATCATCCGGAATCTTCTCAGCAATGCGTTCCGATACACCCGGACGGGCGGCGTGCTGTTGGCCCTGCGCCGCCGTGCAGATACCCTGAAGGTAGAGGTATGGGATACCGGCGTCGGAATAGAGCCGGCCAAGCTGCGGGATGTTTTCAGAGAGTTTCACCAGATCGTTCCTCAAGGTTCCGGTGGCCGGCAGGGTGTCGGGCTTGGGCTTGCCATTGTGGAACGTATGGTAAGGGTCCTGGACTACCGCATTGATGTGGCATCGAGGCCAGATACCGGTTCGCGCTTCACCCTGACACTTCCCCTCGCTTCAGCTCCTAGCCTGCAGGCCTGGTTTCGGCCGGTCATACCGGAGCCTCCCGGTAATGGTTTTGACGGAGTGTCTGTGCTTGTTATAGACAATGAGCCTGCGGTCCTCGAGAGCATGCAGGCGCTGCTGGAACGCTGGGGATGCAGGGTAATGACGGCCACCAGCCGGGTTCAGGCGTTGGAACGGCTTGCGCAGGATGGTGGTCGCCCGGACGCACTTCTGGTCGATTACCACCTTGATCATGATTTGACCGGATTCGACGCAATTTACGGGGTTCGCAAGTATCTGAAAGCCGATATCCCTGCCGCAGTGATAACTGCAGACCGGAGTGACGAAGCCCGCTCGTTGCTTAGGGCCCAGTATCTTCCCGCACTGAATAAACCTGTCAAACCCAACCGGTTACGGGCTCTGCTAACCAGCCTTCTCGCAACGGGTACTGTCTGACAGGCGACAATATTTGAGTTACCGTTGCAGGAGCAAACGGAATACCTACAGGAGAAACCGGTGACCGACTACAGAACCGAACAGGACAGTCTGGGCGAAGTGGCAGTACCCGCAGAAGCCCTCTGGGGCGCCCAGACCCAAAGGGCCATCGACAACTTTCCGGTCAGCGGCCAGCCCATGCCGGCCGATTTCATCAAGGCGGTGGTACTGGTGAAGTGGTCTGCCGCCCAGGCTAATGCTTCCCTGGGCTTGCTGGATGCGCCCTGTCGGGATGCCATTGTGCAGGCCTGCGGTCGCCTGAGCATGGGCGAGTTTGCTGACCAGTTTCCGGTTGACCGCTACCAGACCGGGTCCGGCACCAGTACCAATATGAACGTGAACGAAGTGGTAGCCGCCATCGCCCGCCAGCAGGGCGTGGATGTGCATCCCAATGATCACGTGAACATGAGCCAGAGCTCGAACGATGTGATCCCCACGGCCATCCACATCAGCTCGGTGCTGGCGGTAAAGAACAAGTTGCTGCCAGCCATCTCGCACCTTCGCGGGGTGATTTACCAGCGCGAGGGTGAGATGGCAGGGCAGGTGAAAACCGGGAGAACCCACCTGATGGATGCCATGCCCGTTACCCTTGGCCAGGAACTGAAAACCTGGCGGGAACAGCTGGCAGCAGTCGAAAAGCGGCTTGAAGCGGCGATGGACGAGCTGGCAGACCTGCCCCAGGGGGGCACGGCGGTCGGCACCGGGGTAAATGCCGCTTCCGAGTTTGCCGGGCAGTTCATCAAGTTCCTCAAGATAAACAGTGGCTACAGTTTTCGATCCCTCAACCACAAGTTCGTAGCCCAGAGTGCGGTGGATGCGCCGGTGGCGCTGTCGGCCCAGCTCAGGGGGCTTGCGGTGGTGCTGACCAAGATCGCCAACGATCTGCGCTGGATGAACAGCGGCCCCATTCATGGCTTATCAGAGATCAGCTTGCCGGCGCTGCAGCCGGGCAGCAGCATCATGCCCGGCAAGGTAAACCCGGTCATTCCGGAATCGGTGGCCATGGTTGGAGCCCAGGTGATGGGGCTGGATAACGCCGTGGCCATGGCGGGCCAGTCCGGCAATTTCCAGCTGAACGTGATGCTGCCGCTGGTGGGCGCCAATCTGCTGGATATGATCGGCTTGCTGGCCAATGCCACAACCATGCTGGCCGACAAGGCCATTCAGGGCTTTACGGTCAATGCCGATAACCTGAATGCCGGTGTGGGGCGCAACCCCGTGCTGGTGACGGCCCTGAACCCGGAGATCGGCTATGCCCTGGCGGCGGACATTGCCAAGGAAGCCTACCGCACCGGCCGGCCGGTGATTGATGTGGCGGAAGAACGCAGTGGCCTGAGCCGTCAGCGTTTGGAAGAGCTGATGGATCCGCTCAAGCTGACCCGTGGAGGGCTCGCCTGAGCCAGTCCCGCCGGAGGTAACCCGTGCTGTTGTCGCTGGAGTTGTTTGTCATGCTGGTTCTGGCCAACGGTTCTCCGGTGGTGGTGGCCCGGCTGTTGCACAATCGCTGGGACTGGCCGGTAGATGGTGACCGGCTATGGCGTGACGGCCGGCCGGTGTTTGGCCACAGCAAAACCTGGCGCGGGCTGGCCTCCGGTGTGCTGTCCTGTCTGTTATTCGCGGCCTGGCTGGGGCTGGGGTGGATTTTCGGGGCGCTGTTCGGCTTCCTGTCGTTGCTGGGGGATTTGCTCAGCAGTTTTATTAAGCGCCGTGCAGGGTTGGTGTCCAGTTCCCGCGCCCTGTGGCTGGATCAGTTGCCGGAAGCCCTGTTGCCCATGCTGATGGCCTGGTACTGGTTGCCGCTGGCGTTATGGCAGGCGGTTGTGGTGGCTGTGCTGTTTGCCATTGCCAACGTGGTGGTGTCGCCGCTGCTGTTCCGGCTGGGTATCCGCAAGCAGCCTCACTGAGGGCCTCAGGCCGGGCCCCGGGTGAGGGTATGCAGTGTCACTTCCGGCGGGCAGTTCAGCCGCACATTCAGCACCGAGGTTCCCGCCCCCGGCGAGGTATACCCCTGCATACCGTTCACCTGCCAGGAGCCCTTGCCGAGCCTGCGGGGACAGTCGGAGTCGAGGGTGACCGGAATGCCGCCGGGCAGGCAGATCTGCCCCCCGTGGGTGTGGCCGCATAAAAACATGTCATAGCCCGCGTGGGCCGCTTCGCGCCAGATTTCAGGCGTGTGGCTGAGCAGCAGGCTGATACCGCCTGCGGGAATGTCGTCGCCGGCCCGGTGCAGGTTGTGCACTTTGTAGTAATGGGCGTCGTCTACTCCGGCCAGGTAAATCCTGGCCTGTTCCCGTTCCAGTGGCACCATTTCATTCATCAGCAACCGGTAGCCCATGTCTTCCAGTGCCGGAACCATGCGCACGCTGTCGTGGTTGCCCAGCACCGCGTAGGTGTCTCCCCGGATCGCCTCCCGGAGCTTTTCCATGCCCGCCAGGGCGGCATCTACCGGGCCCCAGGTGCGCTGGCGATAATCGCCGGTCAGTACGCACAGATCGTAGTCCAGTGGTTCAATCTGGCGGATGACGGCTTGCAGGTTCTGCTCGTCCATATCCACGTGCAGGTCGGTCAGGTGCAGTATCCTGAAACCTTCAAAGGCCTCGGGCAGGTCTGGCAGCACGAAGCTGTTGTGGGCAGTTCGCAGTTTGCGGCTGTTGCTCTGGGCCCGGTTAAACAGACCGACCGCCTGCAGGCAAAAACGGATGAAACCCGGCGCATTGGCGAGGTTTTCCAGGTGAAATGATCGCTTGTCGCGGCCCAGAACCAGGGCTTCGGATTCCTGCTCTATGCCCAGGCGCTGGCGGGCGTGTACCGGCCCCAGCCGAAGGCTTAGGCGGTAATGGAGAAGCTCGTCCTGATCTTCCGGTTCGCGGACTTTTGCTGTCATGCTGTTTCCCTGATGCCGAGCGGGGTCTTATCGCTGGCCCCTGTTTTCATTATGGTGGCTGACAGGGCATGTGCAACCGCCCTGACATAATTTCATGTTGCGGTTGTGTCTGTTTATCATCGGTGGTCGTATACACGGGTATAACCTGTGCAACCAGAAACTGGAGACAAACTATGACCGAAAGCTGCAATATTCCGGGCCTGAATGTGCCGCGCAGCAGGTTCCCGACCCCGGAACAGGAACTGCCTGAAACCGGCAGCGAAGCCCATGTGGTGCTGGCCGGTGGTTGCTTCTGGTGCGTGGAAGCGGTGTTCCTGGCTATCGACGGAGTTACCCGGGTTGAATCCGGCTATGCCGGCGGTTCGGCTGACACGGCGAATTATGAGGCGGTCTGTTCCGGCAGCACCGGTCATGCTGAAGTGGTAGATGTGCACTACAACCCGGAAAAGGTCGGTTTCGGCGAACTGCTGCGGGTGTTTTTCTCGGTGGCCCACGACCCGACCCAGCTGAACCGGCAGGGCAACGACATCGGCAGCCAGTATCGGTCTGCCGTATTCTATGAAACCGATGCCCAGAAGCAGCTGGTGCAGGCCTACATCCGGCAACTGGATGAGTCCGGCGTTTACCCGGCACCGGTGGTTACCACCCTGGAGCCGCTGACGGCGTTTTACCCGGCCGAGGCGCACCACCAGAACTTTGCGGCCCGTAATCCGTACCAGCCTTATATCATGGCCGTAGCCGCCCCGAAGATGGAAAAGCTGGCCAGCGCATGGCCGGACCGACTAAAACCCGAATTCAGCCAGGACGACCCGGACCTGGCCTGAGGAGAATGCAATGAGTGTATCGGCATCAGGCTATGACCTGACCCCGCTGAGCGAAGCGGACATTGAAGACAAGGCCAGCGCACTGAGCGCGGAAGAGCGACGGGTGTTGCTGGACCACGGCACCGAGCACCCGTTCTGCGGTACCCTGCTGGACAACAAGAAGACCGGGGTATACCACTGCCGGCTGTGTGACCTGCCGTTGTTCAGCTCCGATGCCAAGTTTGATTCCGGCACAGGCTGGCCGAGCTTCTTCCAGCCGTTTGACCCGGAACATATCCGCTACATTGAGGACACCAGCTTTGGCATGGTGCGAACCGAGATCCGCTGTGCCCGCTGCGACAGCCACCAGGGCCATGTGTTCCCCGATGGTCCGCCACCCACCGGTCAGCGGTATTGCCTGAATTCGGTGTC
Organism: Marinobacter sp. P4B1; assembly: GCF_001447135.1. Taxonomy (NCBI): domain Bacteria; kingdom Pseudomonadati; phylum Pseudomonadota; class Gammaproteobacteria; order Pseudomonadales; family Marinobacteraceae; genus Marinobacter; species Marinobacter sp. P4B1. The sequence continues at coordinate 333,199 of NZ_LLXM01000015.1, read as the reverse complement.
TCTGGTGTTCCGGGAGACAGAGCATTCAGCATGAAACGACTGAACTTGAGCCCGTTAACTGAATCGGCAACCCTGCTGCGGCGCGCGGCTGTGGTGCTGGGGTCTGTGGGATTGACGGCGCTTTATTCGTTGCTGGTTTTATTACGGGCTCTGTTCGGCAAGCTGGACCGGCGGATTGTCGACAAGTACTGCCGGGAGTGGTCTGCCGCGTTGCTGAAACTGGTACGAACCAGCCTGACCGTTCGCGGGGAGGTTCCGGACTTCAACGACGGCCGGCGGTATATCATCATGAGCACCCATGCCAGTCACTACGATATTCCGGTCAGCTTTGTTTCGCTGCCCGGCTCCATTCGTATGCTCGCGAAGAAAGAACTGTTCAAGATCCCTTTGTTAGGCCAGGCCATGGCGGCCGCCGAGTTTCCGTCCATAGACCGTTCCAACCGGCAAAATGCCGTGCATGACCTGGACCGGGCGCGGGCGATGATGGAGAGCGGGATAGTGCTGTGGGCGGCGCCTGAAGGTACCCGGTCACCGGATGGTAACTTGCTGCCCTTCAAGAAGGGGTGTTTCCACCTGGCGCTGGACACCGAAGCGGTGATTGTTCCGGTGGCCATCCGGGGTATTCACCGGGTGCTGCCCGCCCGGAGCATGCAGATTAACCTCGGGCAGCCAGTCGATGTTCGGGTAGGAACGCCCATCGATACGGCAGGAAAATCCAAGGAAGACCTGGCCGGGGTCATGGAAGAAGTGCGCCAGCGGCTGGAAGAGTTACTGGGGGATGGCGAGGCTGGCTGATGCGCCAGCCTCGCGGACGGCAAGTGGTTCAGCTTGCTGCCATGGTGGAGAACAAATAACCGGTGTAACCAACGTACACCAGCAGCAACAGGGCACCATCTACCCTTGATATCAGCTTGCGCCAGCCGGTCAGGCCGAAGCCCATCACCAGCAAGGCCAGTGTCAGCCCGAACATCAGGGTCCAGTCCCGGTAGAGTACTTCCGGGGCGACCGACAGCGGCTCAATAACAGCGGCAAGGCCCACTACAGCCAGGGTGTTGAAAATCCCGGAACCCAGAATGTTGCCAAGGATCAGGTCGTGCTCGTTCTTCTTTACTGCGGCCAGTGCCGATGCCAGTTCCGGCAAGGAGGTACCGATCGCGACGATGGTCAACCCGATAATCAGGTCGCTGATGCCCAGGCTCTGGGCGATGGTTACCGCGCCCCAGACCAGAATCCGGGAGCTGACAATCAACAGAACCAGCCCGACCACCAGCCAGGTGATGGCGCTTTTCAGGGGCATGGGGTGAGCGATCATCTCGGTTTCGGTGTCCCCGGCTAGCGGATCTTCCTTGCCCTGATAACCCTGGTAGATAGACCAGCCCATAACGGCCGCAAAAACACCCAGCAGCACCCAGCCATCAAGCCGTGACAGTTCGCCGTCCAGCAGTTGTGCACCGGCAATCAGGGTCAGCACCAGCAGCAGTGGCAGCTCCTTGCGGATAACCTGGGAATGCACGGCAATGGGCGCGATGATGGCGGTCAGGCCGACAATCAGGGCAATGTTGGTAATGTTCGAACCGTAGCCGTTCCCCAGGGCCAATCCCGGGTTGCCATCTGAAGCCGCCATGGCAGAGACCGCCAGTTCCGGTGCCGAGGTGCCGAAGCCGATAATCACCATGCCAATCAGCAAGGTAGGCATGCCCAGGTGCTTGGCCGTGGCGGCCGCACCTTCCACAAATTTGTCTGCACTCCAGACCAGCAGTACCAGCCCGGCAATAATGGCACCTATAGCCATTAACATAGGAAGACCTCGTTAGGTTCAGGTTGTCGCCGCAGGTTACGCAGGCGAGGTCACAGTTGGCGCACAAAGATACAGTAAGTGGGCGTTTCAGGTCAGCCCCCGGGCTATCGGAAATACCGCTATACGGGGTGATCCGCATAGGCCCCTGGCCGGTATCAGACTAAAGTGGCGCTGATATTGTTAACAAAACAGGCGAGAATTGCCGCAAACAAAATAGTTTGCCCGACACACGTCGATTGACAATCGCAATTTATTATTCCGTTAAAAATCGGGATAATCGCGCTCAATCTCATACCGGAAGCATACGGCAGCGCCGTCTACCTCGCGCCCGACCGGCTTCCGACAGGCCGCTTTGCTGATCGTGGAGTGGCATCAGGCTTCAACACTAAGCTAGGGTGAAAACCAATGGCCGTAAGACAGGCAGACGTAGTGCTGGTCGGAGGGGGCGTCATGAGCGCTACTCTCGGCATGATGCTCAGGCAGCTGGATCCGTCTCTGGACATCGTCATGGTGGAGCGTCTTGACCACGTTGCCCATGAAAGCACCGATGGATGGAATAATGCAGGCACCGGCCACGCCGGCTACTGCGAACTGAACTACACCCCCGAAACCGAAAACGGCGATGTTGAAATTGCCCGGGCTTTGCAGATCAACGCACAGTTCGAGGTTTCCCTGCAGTTCTGGTCTTACCTGGTAGAGCAGGGCATTCTGCCCGAGCCGTCCACCTTTATTAACCGCACGCCGCACCAGAGTTTTGTCTGGGGCGAGAAAGACGTTGCCTTCCTCAAGCGCCGTTTCCAGAAGCTGAAAGCCCACCACCTGTTCCGGGAAATGGAATACACCGAAAACCCGGAAGACCTGGCTGAGTGGATGCCACTGGTTGTCAGCAATCGGGACCCGATGCAGAAAGTTGCCGCTACCCGCATCAAGCACGGTTCTGATGTGGACTTCGGTTCACTGACCCGCAGCATGGTGAAGTGGCTGGAAACCCAGCCCAATTTCGAACTGATGCTCAGCTGCCCGGTGCACTACATCGACCAGCGTGACAACGGCCGCTGGAAAGTCCGGGTGAAGAACCAGAAAACCGGTGAGCTGACCAAGCTGGAAGCCGGTTTTGTATTCCTGGGTGCCGGTGGTGGTGCGTTGCCGCTGCTGCAGAAGTCCGGTATTGACGAAGCCCGCGGTTACGGTGGTTTCCCGGTCAGTGGCCAGTGGCTGGTTTGCCAGAAGCCGGATGTGGTCAAAGCCCACCATTCCAAGGTTTACGGCAAGGCGCCGATTGGCGCGCCGCCCATGTCGGTTCCGCACCTGGACACCCGGATCATCAACGGTGAGCCGGCGCTGCTGTTCGGACCGTTTGCCGGCTTCACCACCCGCTTCCTGAAGCAGGGCTCGGTGTTTGACTTGTTTGGTTCGGTGCGGGCGACCAACCTGCGGCCAATGCTGTCGGTGAGCAAGAGCAACATGGACCTTACCAAGTATCTGATCGGCGAAGTGTTCCAGTCCCACACTGACCGTGTGGAATCCCTGCGCAACTTCTTCCCGGATGCCCAGGAAGACGACTGGGCCCTGCAGATGGCTGGCCAGCGGGTGCAGATCATCAAGCAGACCGCCGAAGGTGGCGGCAAGCTGGAGTTTGGTACCGAGATCGTGGCGGCCAAAGATGGTTCGCTGGCGGCGCTGCTGGGTGCTTCCCCGGGCGCGTCTACCGCAGCCAATGCCATGCTGAATGTATTGGAGCGCTGCTTCCCCGAGAAGATGCAGTCTGCCGATTGGCAGGAGCGCATGAAAGAGCTGGTGCCGTCATACGGCCAGACCCTGGTGGAAGACGAGCAGTTGCTGAACAAGGTGCGGGAGCGTACGCTTTCAACCCTGAAGCTGGGCTGATACTGCAACAAAAAACCGGGTGCTTGCCTTGGCAAACCACCCGGTTTTCATCCGATCGAAATCTCTCTTCCTGAATTCAGAGTTTGCCGAAAGCTGCATCAAAATCTTTGGCGGCAGCGTCGGTAAATTCAAAGTTCTTGCGAATGTAAGCCAGGGTGGCCTTCTCGGTATCGGTCACGCCCGGGCCATCCTGGGCAGATTTGAACAGATCGGCGACCTCATCCTTCGATAACTTGCCTTCACCTCGCCCGGTTGTGTGTTTGCGGGCCAGATCGAGCAGTTCTTTTTCGTATTTTTGTCCGTCTATCGTTTCGTAAGCCATAACAATACAAACTCCGTTTCCAGTGATTCGACACCCGGACTGCCTGTTGTGGCGCCGGGTAACCGCGGGCGAAAGGCTGTGCCATCCAACTGGCCTATCGGTTTTATCCAAGCACAGGGTTTGGGGTTGTGCAAATAATGGGCAGGTTGTTTTGGTGGGACATAAACGAAAAAGCCCCGGTTTACTGGTCACCACATCCAAGCTTTCGCGCAACAGTCTCGGCCTGCGTCGGGTTATCAATTGTTTGTTTCGTTTGTTTCGTTTGTTGGTTATAGTGCTCCTTTATATATTTGTCGCTTTCACATCAGGGGGGAGATGCGATGTCTGCTCAGAAAATTGTGCATTTGCCTACGGCGGCCGAGGTGGAAGAGGCCAAACTCTCCAGTCGCACCCTGTCCAAGTACGCCGATGTAGATCGAGTACAGCTTTCGCTACGCGGCAGCAACGGCGAGTCTGACGAGTTGGTGCTGCCGGGGCATGTATTGCAGATTTTATTGGACGTACTGGCGGAGGTGTCTCAGGGCAATGCCATCAGTTTGATCCCCTATCATCAGGAAATCAGCACGCAGGATGCGGCCAACCTCCTGAACGTCAGCCGCCCGTTCCTTGTGCGGCTTTTGGAAGCTGGGGATATACCCTTCCGGAAGGTGGGTGCTCACCGGCGAGTTAAGCTGCAGGACGTATTGAGCTACAAGGAGCGGGTAGACGGCCAGCGGCAAGCAACACTGGACGAGCTGGCGCAACTGTCACAGGACGAGGGAATGGGATACTGACAGGTAATGAGTAAATTTACCGCCGTTTACGATGCCTGTGTTCTGTATCCGGCGCCATTGAGAGATGCGCTAATGCGGCTGGCATTAACTGACCTGTTCAAGGCGCACTGGACAGATCGCATCCACGACGAGTGGATCAACGCGCTATTGAGGGCGAAAAAACATTCGCCGGAAAGTTTGTTGCGGGTGAAGGAGCTGATGGATCGGCACGTGCGAGATGCAAAAGTTTACGGTTACGAACCGCTTATTGAGGGGCTGGACCTTCCGGATCCGGATGATCGACATGGCGCCAACGGTGTGTTGTCGTGCCTTTCAGGCCCAGCGGTCGGCACTGAAGAATCCGTCGCTCAGTGTCGATACCTTTCTGGCAACGCTGCAAAAGCAGCAATTACCCCAAACAGTTTCGAAGCTTCGGGAGTTTGCGGATTTTCTCTAACCACAGGTTCCTGAATGGAACACATGGGTTTGGCTGCTAACCCGGTGGAGCACTAGAGGCCGAAACTCCACAGACTGCATGTTAAGGAACTGCCGAGAAAACCTCGGTGGTTGCCGGTTTCGTATGTATGCGTCTAATCCTTGATCAAACTTTCCGGAAATGCCGGATAGTTCAAGTTATTCTGGTTTTGGCAGTTACTGCAAAATTTGCAACAACTGAACTCCCAAGGATTCTTTAGCAGTTCTGGCCCTGGCTTTTTCCAACGGGCTGAGGCTGGAGCGCGGGGTTTTCTGGTTCAAGTGTGCAATCCGTCAAGCGCCGTTGATACTTGGTTGGCACTTCAAGAAAAAGCCGAAGGGCTGAAACGAAAAAAGCCCCGGAAGTCCGGGGCTTTTTTCTGGAAGGTGGTGGAGACGGCGTCCACTGAAGTAGCGCTTCAACTTGATGATTTTGTTTTGTTTGTGGTCTTTATTGACCGAAGAATACCCACATTTATACCCACAAATATCTCTCGCTACCTCAGGGATTGCTAGGTACCCAAACCCTAGATTTTCGGCCATTGTGTGCCGGCCGGTGGCATTTTCGAGGTCAACATTTGTCAACATTTGGATTTGAGAGCCGTTCTTTGTTCAACATTTTTCAACATGGGGCATCAACTCGATTGTCCACGATGAGTAAAACATTACTCAGCTGTTTCTCATAGCCTCAACTTCTGTCGTCGGTAGCCACTCGATAGACAAGGCCTGGCCGTCCACATGGACAACACCCTGGCTCGCGTTCGGTTGGCCGTGCTGTGCCCGATAGGTCAGCAACGTGTCCAACAGCTCCATCATCTGGAACTTAAAGTCTGAGCCTTTGATTGCTTCGTAGTCTTCGTCGTTATCCAGCTGCCAGGTCGCCAGATCCAACCGGTTTTCCTCAGGGTCTCCGAAGAACAGTATCCGCCCGCTAATGTTGGTGCCGCCCAGGTGCTGCTGGGCCAGCTGGTCGAGGCGGGTTTGGTCAAAGGTACTGTCATAGGTCATCAGGCTGCTCCCGTGGCGTTCCAGTGGCTGGAGATGTGGTCGATGAATCGTTGCTTGCTGCTCATACCGTCCTGCTTCCGGTTCCACCAGGGGCAAGCGGGGTGGTGAAAGCCTGAAGAGCTCTGGCTAAGGTGCTTGCCAACGGCTCGCTTAGCTTTGGTAGAAACGAAAACGATGTGGTCGGGCCGCAGGGTATCGATCACCTGGTTGATGGTCTCAACTGCCACTTCAACATCCTGTTTCGTATGTTTAATGGAGTCTCCCTCCTTCGCTGGCCGCTGGAATGCATTCATAAAGGCCACTTGCTGGAATACGCTATCGCTTATTGGCAGGCCAGCTTTGACCAGCGCCGACTCAAGGTGACGATAGATGGCGTGGCCCCGCTTTTTCCAGCCACGGTAAGGCTTGCTCAATATTCCCCTAGTGCGCATCCATGGCTGCTCTTTCTCGGGGTTCAGGTCGCTTTCCAAGCCTAGGTACCAGCTCTCTGAGTCGTTATGAGCGGTACTGCTGGCAGGCAGGTAGTGGCTCTCAGCAATCAAAAGAATCCTCGGCCCATTGCGCCCATAGTCTGAGCCAACAAAGGGCTTCAGCAGAGGATAACGCTGGTAAATCTCGATCTTGTCCAGCTGGTCGTCGAAGTCCTCGGTGTAGTAATACATTACTTCGTCCAGTGGTTAGACAGGGCTTCCGCCTGCTCCATAATCAACTCAATAGCCGCCGGCGCTTTATCCGGCGGATACTTGTAACGCTGCAACGTCCGCCGCACCAGAATCCGCAGCTTGGCCCGCACGCTCTCTCGCACCTGCCAGTCCACGGTGGTGGATTTGCGCAGCTTGTCGGTGATTTCCACGGCGATCTTCTTCAGGATCTCGTCGCCCAGTTCCCGCACCGCGCTTTCATTGCTGGCCAGGGCGTCGTAGAAGGCCACTTCGTCCGGGTTCAGACCGAGGGCGGCATCCCGCTCCAGTTCGGCCTGGAACTGCTTGGCCATGGCGATCAGCTCTTCGATCACCTGGGCTGTCTCGATGCCCCGGTTGTTGTACTTGCGCAGCGTCTCCTGCAGGCGGTCGGCGTACTTCTTCTCCTGGACCACGTTGTTGCGGGTCTTGGCCTTGATGTCGTCCTTGAGCAGCTTCTCCAGCAGTTCCACGGCGAAGTTCTTGTAGGGCATCTGCCGCACGTCTTCCAGGAACTCGTCTGAGAGCAGGCCGATGTTGGGCTTGTCCAGCCCGCACAGGGCGAAGACATCGGTTACCCCTTCGGAGACCAGCGCGTTGTCCAGAATCTGCTTCAGGGCGGTATTCTTTTCTTCCTCGGTCAGCTTCTTGTCTACGCTGGTGAACTTCGTAATGGCGGTCTTCACCTGCGACAGGAACGCCACCTCCTTCTGCAACGCCTGAGCTTCGTCCAGGGTGGCGCACAGGGAGAAGGCCTTGTTCATGGCCAGCACGGTATCCAGGAAGCGTTTCTTGCCATCATCCAGGCTGAGCACGTAGTTGGCGGTGGGCACCAGATACTTGTGGGGCTCGGTCTCGAATCCGCTGTAGCTGAATCCCTTGCCTTTGGGGCCTGGCGCAAACATGCCGTGGATGATGTCCAGCTTCTCCAGCAGGATGGCGTAGGCTTCTTCGGCGCTGTGGGTGGGGGAGCCCTTGCCCTTGGCGTCTGTATAGGTTTTCAGGGCCTGCTTGAGCTCGTTAGCAATGCCGATGTAATCCACCACCAGCCCGCCGGGCTTGTCCTTGAACACGCGGTTTACCCGGGCAATGGCCTGCATCAGGTTGTGGCCCTTCATGGGCTTGTCCACATACATGGTGTGACAGCAGGGCGCATCGAAGCCGGTCAGCCACATATCCCGCACGATCACCAGCCTGAGCGGGTCGTTGATGTCCTTGAAGCGCTTCTCGAACCGTTTCTTGGTCTGCTTGTTGTGGATGTGCGGCTGCAGCAGGGCCCGGTCAGAGGCGGAGCCGGTCATCACTACCTTGATGGCACCTTTCTCCGGGTCGTCGTCGTGCCACTCTGGGCGCAGGGCAACAATCTCGTTATACAGGTGAACCGCAATCTCCCGGCTCATGGCCACAATCATGGCCTTGCCATCGATGGTGCTGGAGCGGGTTTCAAAGTGGTTTACCAGGTCTTCCGCCACCTGCTTCAGGCGCGGGCCGGCGCCGACCAGCTTCTCCAGCCGGCTCCACTCGCCCTTGGTTTTCTCGCGGCTGCCAACGTCTTCGTCGTCTTCAACCACTTCCTCCACCTGATCCGACAATTCCTCGATCTGTTCGCGGTTGATGTCGAGTTTGGCCAGGCGGGATTCGTAGAAGATGGGCACGGTCGCACCATCGTCCACCGCGTCCTGGATGTCGTAGATCGACACGTAATCGCCGAACACGGCCCGGGTGTCTTTGTCTTCGCTCTCGATGGGGGTGCCGGTAAAGCCGATGAACGAGGCATTGGGCAGGGCATCGCGCATGTGGCGGGCGTAGCCGAACTTGTAGGTGCCGTCCTTCTTGAGGGTGGCTTTCAGGCCGTACTGGCTGCGGTGGGCTTCGTCCGAGATCACCACGATGTTGTGGCGGTCGTTCAGAATTGGGTGGCCGGACTCATCGTTGAGCAGGGCGAATTTCTGAACCGTGGTGAAGATGATGCCGCCGGATTCCCGCTCAGATAGCAGGCGGCGCAGGGTATCCCGGTCATCGGCCTGCACGGGCTCTTGCTTCAACAATTCCCGGGCGGCGCTGAAAGTGGCGAACAGCTGGCCGTCCAGATCGTTGCGGTCGGTGACCACGATCAGCGTGGGGTTGTTCATCTCCGGTTGTTGCAGCAGCTTGCCGGCGTAACAGCACATGGAAATACTCTTGCCGGAACCCTGGGTATGCCATACCACGCCAGCTTTTTTGCTGCCGGGCAGAACCTCATCACCGTAGGTGGCCCGCTTCTCGCTGATACCATCACTGCTCATATCCCGAGCGGCAATCACGGTTGCACGAACAGCCTCACGTACAGCATGGAACTGATGGTAACCGGCGATCTTCTTGATCAGCTTGTCGGAGTCCGTCTCGAAGATCACAAAGTAGCGGATGTAATCCAGGAACAGCTCGCGGTCGAAGAAGCCCCGCACCATGGTTTCCAGCTGCCATTCCAGCAGGGGCTTGTCGTCCTCATGCTTGATGGTGCGCCAGGGCATGTAGCGTTCCTGGCTGGCGGTTAGGGAACCCACGCGGGCCAGATAGCCGTCGCTGATAATCGCCGCCTCGTTGTAGGCGAACAGATCGGAGCATTCGTCTTTGTAGGTCTGGATCTGGTTGTAGGCATCCCAGATGTTCACGTTCTCGGCGCCGGGGCTCTTCAGCTCCAGCACCGCGAGAGGCAGTCCGTTGATAAAGCAGATCACATCCGGCCGGCGCAGCTGCTTGGAGCCTTCAAGGGTGAACTGGTTGATAGCCCGGAAACGGTTGGCGGAAAGGTCGCCGAAATCCACTAGAAAGGCCAGGTCGTGGATCACCTTGTCGTCGCGTTTGTACTCAACCGGCACGCCGTCGAGCAGCAGGCGGTGAAAGGCCCGGTTGCTGATCACCACATCGAGGCTTTCCGGTTTGCGGACGACCGCTACGGCTTGCTCAATAGCACTCTGGGGCAGGTGAGGGTTAATTCGTTGTATCGCGGCCTCAAGATCCGCTAGCAACAACACCTGCCGGTAATCGGCCCGTTCCGGGGCTTCGCCCTCCGGTGCCAGGTCTGGCCCATGGGCGATCTCCCAGCCGCCTTCGGCGAACCATTGCAGGCATTGTTGTTCCAGCTGATCTTCCGTCATACATCCGTCCTATTCCCGGGTGGGCTCCTTCAGCAGCAGGAAATGCTCAATCAGCCGGATCATCAGGGTTTTCTGATCCGGCAGGCTTTCCGCCACCAGCAGGGCCAAGGCCACCAGGGTGTTGTCATTAATCAGTTGTTCCACCGGTCGCGCCAGCAAAGCGGCGTTGCGGCGCAGATACCATAAAAACAGAAACGAGCCGCACCGCTTGTTGCCGTCGGCCAGCGGGTGGTTCTTGATCACGAAGTAGAGCAGGTGAGCGGCACGGGTAGCCACGTTCGGATAAAAGAGCTCATCACCAAAGCCCTGCTCGATCGTCGCCAGCGCAGAAGCCAGACCGTCACCCCGTAACTGGCCGAACAGCTCGGTAGCCTCGCCTTTGGCGATCAGAGTCTGTTTAAGCTCGCCAATGGCCTTGAGCGCTTCGTCCAGCTCGAGTGGCTGCATATCCGGTTGCTTGATGCCGACCTCGGCCAGCTGCTGCTCGTCGTAGCCTTGCAGTAAGCTCCAGGAGCGGGCGTAGTCGCTGATCACCCGGGCAACGGCTTCGCCTTCATTGGATATCAGGCCTTGATTGGTAAGAGTGCGGCTGAGTAGATTTACGGCTTGCTCAAATTCGATGCCGCGTTCTGCCATACGGCGCTGGTTAAGGGTATAGCCCTGAACGAGGTGGTCTTTGAGAACCTGGGTGGCCCATTTGCGAAATTGCACGCCGCGCTGGGATTTCACCCGGTAGCCGACGGAGATGATCATATCCAGATTGTAGTGATCAATTTCGCGCTGAACCTGGCGCTTGCCCTCCTGGCGAACTATCCGGAATTTCCGGATAGTTGGTTCTTTCTCCAGTTCACCCTCCTGGAACACATTGCTCACGTGCTCGTTGACGGTTCGCACGTCTTTACCAAACAGCTCCGCCATCTGGATTTGGCTGAGCCAGACCGTTTCCTGATCCAGCGCCACTTCCAGCTGCGCCTGGCCATCGGTTGACGTAAAAATTCTGACTTGCTGTTCGGGCATGACATCTCTTTATGGCGTTTGGTTTGATCGGTCAATCTATTGGCGTGTCATCTAATGACGGCTGATCTTCGGCACCAACTAGAGCTGGGTGGCTCACTGTGATAATTGTTCAGTTGTAGGATCTTGCTCTCCATTAGAAGAAGCGTCCTCGAAAGACATGTCCTCTTGTCTCGGTTTTGAGAAAACCCGCTCAAGAAGGCTATCGGTGGATGCCGCGCCATATCGACTTGCCAGCGTTTTGCGGAGCTTTAGCAAACGAGCGTTGGCCGTATCGACCAAGGAACTGAACGTAACGGCTCTTACTCGTCCATACTCGGGAGATCCGAGTCGTTTGTCACGCTCTACACCGGGGGACACTCGTTGCCCTACAACCCATGCGGAAATATACGGGGTTCCGGCCATAGCACCAGAGCTGGATATGTCTTGAACATAGCCGTCCGCTTGGTTTACCTCTTTACGAGTCAGAGGGAAATCCCCACGCTTTAACTCGATGACCAGCACGCTCTGTATCTGCACTACTGTTGGATCGCTTGGATCGAACCCTTCACAGCCCGTCATCTGCCAAGTAGTTTTATCTGGGAGCACGACGATGTCAGGTCTATGCCTTTCGTTGATAAAGGTTGCGTCTTCGGAACCAAACAATTGTCGAGCGATAGTCTGGAGTGTGACGTTGGAGCAGAACTCTTGGGATTCATATTCGGGGCCGAATAGCCAGCGAGAACGTAGGATTAGGGGGTGCAGAGTATGCAGTTCGTCTGTCTCAGGGTCATCAGCTAGTCGCTTGATAGTTTCTATGACGCTGAGCCGGCTATCGATTTCGTCCAGAACCCGCAGCGCATCTTTGATTGTCCATTCTTCAAGTAATCGGTCCAGGCCATCGATGTCGCCAGCAGATAAAGCCGAGAGTTTCTGCAAGAGTGCTGCGCCGCTCTTCGTTTTTTCGAGATTGATAACAGCTTGAACAGCGGTCGATAAAAAGTCGGGGGAAATGGTCGGATGTTCTTCTGCAATAATTTTCGTGAATTCAGCGACCTCTAGGCGTGCGCCTTGACCTAATGATTCCAAGTCCGAGCGGTTCTTGATCAGTGCATCTTCTGATGTTGCCTCAACAACTTCCTTGGCGAGTTCTTGTGAAACTTTTTCTATCTGGTGGGCTGTCGCTTCGTGCAATTCTTTAACTGCGTCTGTTGAGCGGAATGCTGTCCAATCTTGCTCCACATCGGATTCGTATCCCTCAGTATCCACAATCACTTTATAGCGGCGCGCAAACCGTGTTCGGCCATCAAAGGTCAATAAATTACCAACGGACCAAGAAGGGGTCCCTACAAGTCTCTTCTGTACCCAAAAAGCTACTCCTTGGTGTATTGATGAATGGTTGAGCTTGGTTGAATCAATAACTGTAACTGTGGCGCTTCGTCCATTTCCAAGGTCGAGTGTTTCCTCGCTGACCTTGCCATCCAGTTCGTGAAAGGATAGCCGCCGATTATTTACTCTGATCTCAAATTCAGGATCGTGAACAAATCGGGCGGCCAGTACGGTTAGTATCTCTTCCGGATCAGGCAGCTTTCGAGTGACTGAGACAAGTAATCTGGTCCCAGTACCTTCTCGGTGTTCCAGAGTCTCGCTTCGAAGAACGAAGGGGCTGGGCCCCGATTCTGTGCCCACGATAAACTTTCCCAATGTCCCGTCTCGCCAAGTCTCGACTGCGTATTCATCAGCGAAGCAGAGCAGTCCATGACGCCCAACCCCATTCCGCCCATAGGCTCGGCGAGGACGTGCAGATCGATTGGCTGGAAATTCAACACTTAGCCCTTGATGCTTCTCGCGGCTGTATCGAAGAGTCATCCACCGCTTTTTAAATTGATCGGGTGTCATACCGTGACCATCGTCCGTAACGGTCAACGTGCCCCCTGTTTCATTCGGAAGAACCAGATCAACTTTTGATGCTCCGGCATCCCACGCATTAGCTACCAATTCCGTCAGAGCAACTTGTGGCACGTGAGCGACTTGGCCCAGTTCTCGTAACAGGTAATCTTCCTCAAACAATGAGCTCTGTAACGACGGGTCAGACATCATCAATTCCCTTATTGTTTTGGTCCGGCGAGGTAGGCCTGATATCTCCAGAGTTGCTACAGGCCGGCCGTAAGTCCCTTATTGAGATCCGCAGTCTTCAATTCCGGGCGAATCTTTTCCAGCGGTCCTCTTAAAGCTGTCTCTAAACGAGACATATGCTCCACAAGCCATGCAACAATATCTGACCAGTTGTCTTTATCATAGCCGTCAACGGATTCGCCGTGCTGAATGCGGCATGCTTTACGATTGGGTAAACGCAGCCAGATAAGAGGCGCACCGAAAATTCTTTCGATTTCTTGTTTCTGGGCTTCGAGTCGATCGAATACAAATTTATTAGCTTCGGCTTGAGTTCGTGCCATGGAGAACTCGACCCGTACCTCACTCTTGCCGAAAATCAGATTAAACGTCATTCCCGACAAGCCAGAGCCCGCCGCTAACCAATGGTCTTTACCCGGGCTGATGTTGTTATAAAGGTCACAGCTGCTTTGACTGAATGCTTCCAGCGTCTGGTCCCAGAACTCCAGACGCAGTCGGTGGCTTAGTCTCTGTTCTTTACTGGCGCTCTTCTCCTCAGCCTCCTTGGCCATCATGCCAATCATAAAGTCGGAGGCTTCCGGGGTGGGGATGATCTGCTCCACGTTGAGGAACAGCTCTGCACCGGCCTGGTAGGGCGTGACCTTGAAACACTGGCAGTTGACGCCGAACTGGCTCAGCCAGAGCACCGTATTGGTGACTTCCTTGCGGTAGTGGGCGGCCACCAGAATCAGGCGTTGGCTTTTCAGGGTATTTAGTTGCACAGATTGCAGGTCGTCTGCCTGCAGGAACTCCAGCAACACGCTCTCTGCATCCGCCGGTGCGCCGCCTTCGTTCTGGGCTTTCTGGTTCAGGTAGCGCTGGAAGATCTCCACCACCTGCTGCTTTTTCAGATTGGCGCAGTAGCTGGCGTACTTGAGCGCCTGCCACACTACATCCCGGCCACTGTCATCGAGTTTGTTTTCGATGATGACTAGATTGCCGTCCTTGTCGATGGCCAGCAGATCCAGCCGTTCGCGGGTGTCGTCGAAGCCGTCGAATTCCTTCTGGATAATCAGTAGTTCCTCGCCATCGCCTTGGGTAAGCGCTTGCGGGTAGTTTTCCAACCATTCCTGCAGGTGTTTGCGCTCGGTGAAGCCGAGGTCGCTGAAGCGTTTGGCTTCCAGTGGGTTGATGCGGTTGGCGGTGGAGTCGATCTTAAACATTGGTTGGTTCCACCTTTTCCAACGTTTGGTTCGCGGTTTCCGATACAGAGAGTTCGCCGGATAGGAGTTTGGGAAGCAGCGCATCGCGTAGTTCAGACAAGTATTTACTCTCTAGCCGAAGCTCAATCTGTTTATTCAGAACACTACTTAGAACCTTGCCGGCACTCTCTATAAATTTCCCATCGGGAATTGCGCACAACGCGCTCTTGAGGTGCTCGCGTTTTATATGTCCCATCGTGACCGCTTTGTCTGCAGCGATGCGCTGGAATTCTTCTAAATGATGTCGGGTGAAGTGGAAATACAACCATTTCGGATAGTTCTCAGAGGTCACCTTGAACAAGTGCTGGTTTAGTGCCGCCCTGCCTCCACACCATGTATCAACCATCAGTGAACCAGACCAAGAAAACACAACATCACCGTTGTCGATGATGCAATCTGGTTTGATATTGGGAGAGGCTTTTTCTTCGTGATCTGCGTAGCCTTTCTTGAGCTGGGCAATTTTTACCACTGGCAAATAATCGTCTTCGTTTTCGGGACGGAATTTTTGGAGAGCCAATCCGTTCTGGTACTTGGCTATCTGGTCAAGTGCCAAGCATTCCCACCCCTCCGGAATCTCCACCAGCTCACTCTCCTGCATAGCCGACGGAAACAGCTCGGCGGTCGCGCGGAGCTCGGCGTATTGCTCGGGCTGTTCGGCCTGGAGGCGGGTTAGCTCCGCCTCGTCTTTGCCGGAAACGGTCTGCATCGCGGCGAGCAGGGCGTCTTCCTCGCTGCCGTCGGCTTCCAGTGCGGCGATCTTGGCTTTGACCGGCTCGAAATCGACAAACCAGCTTTTGAAGATGGCCTGGACCATCTGTTCGAGGGTTTGGTTGATTTGGTTGTTGAGTTGGATTTTGTCATCAAGTGCAGCAAGAATCTTGGCTGCTTGGTTCTGGTGCCTGATATCAGGCAACTGAACCTGCACCTTGCCAAAGTGCCCTTTATTCAGAATCGGAGTAGCTGAACCGCCTGCAATATCTTTCAAGTCTTGCTGCATAGTTGATAGCAGATAGTAGAGATAATCAGGGTCGCATTTTTCAGCGTTAGGGATGAGCGTGTTGATTTGTTGATTTGTTACACTGTCAACGGGAATACGAACGGCTTTGCCCATATCAGAGCCGATGCAGGAAACCGCTATGCTTCCCGCAGGAACAATAGATTTTCGGACTGAGTTCGTTCCTTCTTCTGAGAGGCAGCGCTCGGTAGTCAGCACCCATTTCCTGCCGTCCATATCCTTTGGTGTGAGAAATGGCATTCCTGAATCCGAGTAAGCATTTTGGACGGCCTTTGGTGGGGTTTTTCCCGTAACAATTTGCCCTAATGCTTCTAGTGTCCACTCAGAGGTCATAGCCCAGCCCCCCAAGATTCCGCTTAATCTCAGCCTCCAGCCGGTCACTCTCCGCAAACTGCTCCCGCAACTGCAGGGTCAGCCGTGCCATCTTTTCAGCAAACGGCTCCCCATCGTCTTCCTGTTCCTGAGCACCAACATAACGCCCTGGCGTCAGCACAAAATCATGTTTCTTGATCTCGTCCAGGCTGGCGGACTTGCAGAAGCCGGCGATATCCTCATAGCCCTCGCCACGCTGCCAGGCATGGAAGGTGTCGGCGACCTTGGCGATGTCGTCGTTGGTGAAGTCCCGCAGTACCCGATCCCGCATAAAGCCCAGGTTGCGGGCGTCGATAAACAGAAACTCCTCCCGGCGGTCCCGCTTCTTCTCATTGCGCACCATGCCGTTGGCTTTGTCTTTGGTCAGGAACCAGATACAGGCCGGGATCTGGGTGTTGGTGAACAGCTGGCCGGGCAGGGCGACCATGCATTCCACCAGGTCTTCCTCCACCAGACGCTTGCGGATTTCGCCTTCGTTGTTGGTGTTGGAACTCATGGACCCGTTGGCCAGCAGCAGGGCCATGCTGCCAGTGGGCGCCAGGTGGTGGATCATGTGCTGCATCCAGCCGAAGTTGGCGTTGCCCTTGGGCGGGGTGCCGTACTTCCAGCGCACGTCGTCGGCCAGGGACTCGCTCCACCAGTCTTTGATGTTGAACGGCGGGTTGGCCATCACGAAGTCGGCGCGCAAGTCCGGGTGCTGATCGTCCAGGAAGGTGTCGGCGTTCTTCTTGCCGAAATTGAAGTCGATACCCCGGATGGCCATGTTCATGGCGGCCAGCTTCCAGGTGGTGGGGTTGGATTCCTGGCCGTACACGGAGATGTGCTTCTTCTGCTCGCTGGCGTCGTAGTGTTGTTCGCTGGCGTGTTCCTCGATGAACTTGTCGCTGGAGACAAAGAAACCGCCGGAGCCCATGGCCGGGTCGTACACACGGCCGGAGTAGGGCTGCAGCATTTCGACAATCAGGGTGACGATGCTTTTGGGGGTGTAATACTGGCCGCCCTGCTTGCCTTCGGCCAGGGCGAACTGGCCGAGGAAGTATTCGTACACATGGCCGAGGATGTCTTTGCTGTGCAGGCTCAGCTTCTCGCCCTCGAACACCGGCCGGGTGAAGGAGGTGTCGGAGAAGGTGTTGATCAGGCCCAGCAGTTTGTCGTTGTCCAGCTGGTACTGGCTGATGCGGTTGAGGATGCCCTTGAGCTTGGCGTTGCTCTTCTCGATTTCTTCCAGGGCGTTGTCGATCAGCCAGGACACGGAGCGCAGCTTTACGTCGTTACCGGCATCGTCCTGCCAGAGCACGGTGCCCACGGGCAGCACGGCTTTCTCTTTCAGGGTGCTCCAGCGGGCGGCCTTGGGCACCCAAAACACGTTGGCCTCGCGGTAGTAATCTAATACTTCCAGTTCTTCCAGCAGGGCTTGCTGGTAGTCCTCGTCGCCGTCGTAATCTTCCGGCGGCAAGTAGTAGATGTCGTCGTTCTCATCCTTGAACCGTTCCAGCAACTCTTCCTGGCGCTCCTCGAAGGCATCGGAGACGTACTTCAGGAAGATCAGGCCCAGCACCACGTGCTTGTAGTTGGCGGCATCCAGGTTGGCGCGGAGCTTGTCGGCGGCTTTCCAGAGCTTGTCGTCCAGGGCTTTGAGGAATTGCTGTTCCGTGTTGTTCATTGCTCGGTTGTTCCCTATGAGAAGTTACGACTTTCGTTCTCTGATAAAGCGTAAAGGCACGGAGCGACAGGCTGTGTCGGTTCGTGCCTTGGATTGTTCCGGAGCGTAACGGGCAATACCGGGGGTGTATTGCTTGCTAACCACTCGATATAGGGTTGTTTTACGTCAGTTGGTGGGGTTAGGCAAGGTTAAGCGCCGATGACACCTGAAGAAAAAACGGAAGGTCAGAAACGAAAAAAGCCCCTGAAATCAGGGGCTTTTCTCTTGAAAGGTGGTGGAGACGGCGGGAATTGAACCCGATGCCGCACCTGTCTATTGGCCCACATAAAACCACAATAGCCCATAAAACAGCCACTTACAAAAACGGCATTCCACACATAACCACTCAAAACCGCACTTGCGTTGACACTTTGTGGACACCTAGAAGGACTTGTAAACGGTATCTCTACGGCCAACCGTGATCACAGTGACAACCACTTTGCCATCGTCTACATGGTAGACCAGGCGAAAGCCCTGGGATCTCAGTTTGATTTTGTAGAAATCCGAAGATCCCTTCAGTTGATGCTTTGGGACCCTCGGATTCTCCAGACGGCGCTCCAGAATGTTCAGAAACTCTGCCTGGACAGTAGGGTTAAGCTTGTTCCACTCCTTGAGCGCTTTTTTCTTGAATTCCAGCTCGTAGCTCATTGATGCTCACCGGTATTGATTCATCATCCATACGCTTGCGAGCCTCCTGGAGTAACCGGTAATCCTCAAGCTGCTCTTGCATCTGCTCGAATGTTTCGACAGGCACCATATAGGCTCTTGGCTTGTTGTGACTCAGGATCACAATCGGTTCGCCATTAGCCTGGTTGAGCACCTCATTCGGATTAGCCTTCAGCTCCGAAATGGTGGCCGCAAGCCTCGCAAATAGGCTTCTCATTAAAGGTTCTCCTGTGCCGTGATCCTTCGTGCTGGTTTAATTGCCGCTTTGTGTTTCGTATCGTTTCAGCGACTTCTTCATCATGTTGCCCTTAATTTCGGCGGCACAAAAAAATTATACCAAAAAATAGACCTAAAAAAAGGGCTAAAAAAAGATCCATGGTTTTTGGCGAATTAAATTCAAGCCTCAGTTGCTAGCTAACGATAGCTTTGGGTAGTCTTTCCAGTACCGATTCAAAGGAGTGAAAAATGTCCTGGTTCAAAATGTTCTCTGCGGTTCTGGTTGCCAATATTGTCTCTTGGGTCATCGTGACCATCATCGGGTGGCTCGTCTTTTTCGTCTTTATGGACGCTCTTGGTGATGAGTTTGAGCGCAGAATGTCCAGTGGCCCCAAAATCGAGTTTCCTCAGATAACAACGCCACCGCCACCTACGCCCCAGGAGATCCAGGCGCGGAAAGAAAGGGAGCGTCAACTGGCTGCAGACCGTAAGAGGCAAGAACGAGAGAGACAGCAAAAACAGGCCGCTATTGCCGGGGCCCGTGAAAACTGCAATTTTTGGAGAACGCAGTATCAAAAAGACAACGACCCCAAAAGCCGAGCCTATCGGGATATGGCTTGTACAAGGCTTCAGAGCTATTTGAGGCAATAAAAGAAGGAGGCCAGCCATGTGCGGCCGATTCAACGTATCCGACGACCCCTTAGTCCAGGGCCTCCTGGACGAACTCGGCATCCCGCTCCGGATAGAGCCCCGGGTTAACATCGCCCCCGGAGCCAAAGCCCAGATCGTTTACGAAACCCACCAGGGCCGCACCCTGCAGGACGCCATCTGGTCACTGCTCATAGAGCGCAAACCAGACGGCACCGGCTGCCGCCCCTCGCCAAAGTACAGCACCTTCAACGCCCGATCGGGCAGCCTGGGTACCAGCCCACTCTGGAAAAAACGCTTTCACAGCCAGCGGGCCATCATACCGGCCAGCGGCTTCCATGAATGGACAGGCGAGAAAGGCCACAAACAGTGCTACAACATCCGCCCGGCCAACAGCGCCATAGCCTTTGCCGGCCTGTATGAGCTGTGGGACTTCCAGGAAGAAGTGTTGCCGTCGTTCACCATTATCACCCTGCCACCACACCCCAGGTTCAGCCACATCCATCCGAAAAGCATACCGCTCATGCTCAACCGGGAAGACTTCGACATGT
The DNA here is from genome assembly GCF_001447135.1 of Marinobacter sp. P4B1. NCBI lineage: Bacteria > Pseudomonadati > Pseudomonadota > Gammaproteobacteria > Pseudomonadales > Marinobacteraceae > Marinobacter > Marinobacter sp. P4B1. The sequence continues at coordinate 313,604 of NZ_LLXM01000015.1, read as the reverse complement.
GGCTAGACCCAAGCCTGACCAACACAGACCCATTCCAGGACTTACTCAAAACCCGAATCCGGCAACCCCTCCTGGTAGAGCCCATAAAATCACCTGCCACCCTGGAACAAACCGGCCAGGCAGAACGAATCGAACCGGATTAACCGGCTTCGCACAAAAGGCAGTGTGGGAAAAGTCTCACGCCGGATTAAGACAAAACGCCTAAACGTAACAGCGTGTAACGGTACACTGGCAGTGAGCCGTTTGGTCAGGAAGACCGGGGCTCACCGCCGGCAGGGATGCCAGGCAAGCGCGACACCTGCAGAGTGGTGTGACTACAGGGAGAGGTCTGTTTTGGTTCTTGTGTCGCGATATGTTATATGCTTAGATTTCATGCTAATCCTAGATTTAATTTGGTTTTTTTGGTTCAGGGAAGGCGCGCATGGCCCACAAGAAAAAGATTGAAGTTTCCGGCTTAAACATTCGTTTAACCACAAAGAACCACACTTCTGAAGATTATGTGGATCTTTTGAAGTTTGTTCAGCGTTTAGGGATTCAGGGTAAGATAGCCGGAAACGATTGGGGAGAGTTACGAGGTATTAGTCAGGAGCGTGACTATATCCAGGACTATTGTTTTTCGGGTGATATTTTACGCTTTACAGTTATTGGAGGGTGGTTTGACACAGAGAATAACTCTCAGGTATCTGATAGAGATCTAAAGAAAATTTCGATTCCGGAAAAGTTTCGTGCAAACGGCCAAAGATTGTCATTCCTTTTTTTTCCTGAGCATCATCTTTTGTTTTTTGAGGCCTACGCAGATGGCAAGCGGTTAGGGCCAACATCTTGCGAACGTCTAATGAAAGATATTTTCAGTGATTCGCGTGTAAGAGAAAAGTTTGGTGATATTGAGGTGACTAAAATTCCCGATAGGGATTCCCTCGACGAAGCTTTTGAGATTTATCTGATGGAGACACTCTCTCTACGAATTAATAGGCCTAATCCAGATGGATTTGCTGAAAACGAGAGGCGTGTGTTAGAGAGGATGGCTCGTTTAAATGTTAGAACCATTGAGTCTTCTTATAAGTCAGTCAGGGACGAAGGTATAGACGTTGACGAAGATCTCAGGAGTGAGGCTGATATCGCTGCCCGAAATGGTAAGGTATACCTCAAGGGAAAAGATGACGAGGGGAGAAAGAAGGAGTTTGATACCAGTGAGCACCCCGTTCGGCGCCCTGTGATTTATGATGAAGAAGTTGAGTTGGGCACTCAGGCATTTTTTAGTCTTGCAAAAACAATAAAAGATGAAGTCGTTAGATGGATTAATAGTTGATGAGTGATCAAAACCAAGAAACCTCAGGGTTTTGGATGGCCTATGGCGGGTATAGGGCTTTGCTGACAAGCCCTTTCTTTCACTTTTCGTTGATTTTTTCTTTGGTTTTCTTTTTCTTCGGTTTGCGTGAAAACTGGGTTGGTTACGCTCAAGACTTCTTCCCAGATTTGTTGGGCTTTACGCTTGGTGGCTTTGCTATCTTCGTATCCTTCGGTAACGAGAAGTTCGTTTCTATTCTGACGGGATCCGATGATGATGGGAAGCCATCACCATTACTTTCAATAAGTGCAAGTTTTGCTTATTTTATATTCTGTCAGATAATTGCGCTTATTTACTCAATGGCATTTGAATTTTTGCCTAATGTTTTTTCGTCTATTCCTGAGTTCCCGAAATCAAAGCTTTTCTTTTATTATGTTGAAATTATTTTCTCTTTCATAGGTGCATTTTTTACGGTTTATGCACTGTCACTAGCTATTGCGGCTACGCATTCGATATTCAGGTTGGTTTGTTTGTTTGATTTATTTGATAGTAATAAACCTAATTAGATTTCAGCTGATCCATGAAGGCCTTTCTCGCCCGTATCTTATGATTTTGGCACTCCACCATGTGCCTGTCATTCTTCCAATTATCACAACCATCAGGAGCCATGTACTGAGATTCAAATTGCTGGATTCGTGGTTTGTCGGCCGAATAGGGGCTTAGTAGGTACGGGGGAGCCTCTTTCCTCGGTGACGGAATCTCTTCTTTGTCTAGATGCTTTCGCAGAGAACGCTGAAGGGGGGTCTTACCCTCTCCTGCCATGTGTTCCAAGATCAGACGTTGTTGACACCTAGGGACAAAAAAGCCGTTCAGAAACGAAAAAAGCCCCTGAAATCAGGGGCTTTTCTCTTGAAAGGTGGTGGAGACGGCGGGAATTGAACCCGCGTCCGCCAGCACTAGGCCTTGAGATCTACATGCTTAGTGTCCTTCTATTGTTTTAACCTCAAGCGACCCGAAGGCCAGGGTGCAAGAGGCGAGCTCTTTAAATCTTAGCCTTTAGCCAGTGAGCTCTGGATAAAGGAGCATCCCGTAAGCGATGACGTCCTGAGATGTTGCTTCCGAGCTACGGGCGACCCGGTCAGGACGACTAGCAGCTTACGCTGCTAGTGCGTAGTTTTCGTCGTTTGCGACTATTGCGTTGCAGCTTTGGATTAACGAGATTGGCTGCCATCTCGACATGCACCCAAGGGTTCGCCACCAGCGTCGAAGCCATGTCGTCCCCTCTTACTTGGAGTATATGTGGGCGGCTCCCGATACTTCAAGGGGTGTTTCACTATCGTGGCGGTTATTTGTACCTATCTGTATCACGACGCAGCGCGAAGATCCCCTGCCGAGCCCTTGGCCTTTGCGGCCTGGTACAGATTCCGGAAGCTGTCGCGGAAGTATTCCATCACTGCAACCGGGTCTGCCGGGATGCCTTTGTCCACGGTAATGCCGAACTGAACGGTGCCGGCGTAGCTGAAGATACTCATGCCGATACCGATGTTGCCGCTCTGGGGCACCCAGAACATGGGTTGCACCAGTTTGCTGCCGGCCAGGTACACAGCGTGTCGGGGGCCGGGCACGTTGGTCAGTACCGCAGAGGCTTTGTTGCTGAGCAGGTCCAGTGCCCGTCGTTCCAGGATATCGGGGCCGCGACCGAACAGATCAAGCAGGCTGTAGGTGACCTGGGCCTGGTAGGAACGCTTTAGCCGGTTCATGTTTTCCTGCACCTGGCGGAAGCACATGAGAGGGTCGGTAACTTCAACGGGCAGGCCCACCAGTACCAGGCCGAACTGGTTGCCCAGGGTCTCGATCGGCTGGTCCAGCGGGCGCAGGTTGAAAGGCACTGCCACCCGAATGCCGCAGTCCGGGATGGTCTGGTGTTGTTCGGTGAAGTGCCGGCTCAGGGCACCGGTGGCGGCGCACAACAGAACATCGTTAACGGTGCCGCCGAGTATTTTGGCGCAGGCTTTGACGTCATCAAGGTCGAGCGGTTCGGCCCAGGCGACCTGTTTGCGGCCAACCAGTTGTTGTTTCAGGCTGGTTTTTGGTTCGAAGGGAGCCAGCCCGAGTTTTACCAGGTCCGCAGCAATGCCGCCGGCCGTGGTGGCGAGCTTGAGCGGGTAGTTGGGTTCTTCACGGACGGAGTCCAGGAACAGTCTCGCCTGCTGCCATCCTGCCTGGCTGCTGTCTACCAAGCGGTGCAGGAAGCGGGAGGCGGCCGTGCCTTCCGGTTTTTTGGCAGGTTTCGGTTTGCTGGAGATTTTTTTCAGCCTGGCTTCGGGGGATTTATCCGTAAGGGAAAGCAGTACCCGAACCAGGGAGATGCCGTCTGCTATGCAGTGATGAATGCGCACCAGCAGCGCGCAGCCGCCGTTAAAATTGTCGATATAGTGGATTTGCCAGAGCGGGCGCCGGAAATCCAGGGCGCTGCTGTTGAAGTCGCTGGTCAGCGCCTGGAGTTCATCCTTGCCAGCTTTGCCGGGCAGGGCAATGCGATGCAGGTGGTTGTCGAGATCGAACAGCGGGTCGTCTTCCCAGTAAACCCTGTCGCCTTTGTCTACGATGCGCTGGCGGAAACGCCGGAACTTAAGGAAGCGCTCCTCCAGGGTGCGCTTCAGGCGAGTGATGTCGATCGGTTTTTCGAACATCAACACCGCCGAAATCATCATGGGGTTTTCCGGGGTGTCCATGCGCAGCCACGACCGGTCTACCGACGACATGGCTGCCCGTTGTGGTGACATACCCCCTCCTTGTGTCTCAGCTTCAGGTGTTGGCTTCGCGCATAATTCGCTGCTTCTGCCGGTTCCAGTCCCGCTCTTTTTCTGTCGCCCGCTTGTCGAACAGCTTCTTGCCTTTTACCAGGGCGATCTCGCACTTCACTTTGTTGCCTTTCCAGTATAGCGCCAGCGGGATACATGTGTGCCCGGCCTGGTTGACCTGGCCGATAATCTTTGCAATTTCCTTGGCGTGCAGCAGCAGTTTCCGGGTGCGGGTGGGGTCGGCAATCACATGGGTAGACGCCGTGTTGAGCGGTGTAATGTGGGCGCCAAGCAGCCAGGCTTCGCCGTCTTTGAGCAGGACATAGGCATCCACCAGTTGCGCCTTGCCGGCACGCAGAGACTTCACTTCCCAGCCAAGCAGGGCCAGGCCCGCTTCGAAGCGTTCCTCGATGTGGTATTCGTGCTTTGCCTTCTTGTTCAGGGCAATGGTGTTACTGGTTGGTCCGCTTGCTTTCTTCTTGCTCATGAATCCTGTCCGGGATCGGAAGAATGACTTGGCCGGCGGTTAATAGAGGGCCGGCAAAGCGGGCATTGTAGCTCAGGTCTGCCAGACGGGTCACGATTTCGCCGCCGGGGTGCCACAATGGTCGTTTACCGCCGCCGGCATCGGCTACAATAAGCGGCTATAGCTTTTCAGGGGCCGGAATGCCGCACAAGTACCAGACATCCATAGGGTCGTTTACCCGTAAATCCAGCTTCTTCTGGGCCTCGGTTGGTGCAACCGTGGGCCTTGCCAACCTGTGGCAGTTTCCCTACCTGGCCAGTATTCACGGTGGCGGTCTGTTTATCCTGTTGTACCTGGCGTGCCTGTTGCTGGTGGCTTTGCCACTGATGGTGACAGAGGCGGTGTTCGGGCGGCACTCCCGGCACGGGATCGTGCTGGCGATGGATGGCTTTGTGCGCAACGCCGGCAGCCACCGCTTGTGGCACCTGACCGGTCCCCTGAGTGTGATTGCAGCCTTCCTTGTGCTGTCATTCACCGCTGTGTTTGGCGGCATTGTGCTGGCCTATGTGTTTGCCGGTGCTTCCGGCCAGTTCAGCGGTGCGACCACAGCTTCCGCTTCGGCGGTGCTGACCGAGCTGGTTTCAAGCCCGGAGCGTTACCGGGAGTTTATGGCCTGGCACGGGTTCTTCCTGCTACTGGTACTGGCGGTGTCGGCACGGGGTGTCGTGAAGGGATTGGAGCGTTCGCTGCGCATTGTTGTGCCTTGCACGTTAGTGTTGCTGGCGATGTTGTTTGCCCTGTCCGCCGGGCACGGGCGGCTGGAATCCGGGGTTGATCACATTCTGACCTTCCGCCCGGAACAGTTAAGCCTCGACAGCATCAAGGCAGCCTTCTTCCATGCCTTTTACACCCTGGGGCTCGGGGTCGGGGTTTGGGCGATCTTTGGCGCCTACACCACGGCGGAAACCCGCCTGAAACGATCCATTCTGGCGGTGGTGCTGATGGATACCCTGGTGGCAATTGTTGCCGGTGTGATGATGTTTTCCATTGCGCTTGACGGCACCAGCCTGGATGGCGAGCGAGGCTTCAGCCTGTTGTTTGTCTCGCTGCCGGTGGCACTGGCCCAGGTGCCGTTCAGCCAGGTAGTGATCACCGCGGTATTCCTGCTGGTGGTGCTGATTGTCTGGGCAACGTCTATCTCCCTGCTGGAGCCCGTGGTGGGCTGGTTGCGGGAATGGCTCGGCGCGCCAAGGGGATGGTCTGTGGTGTGTGTAGGCCTGGCGGTGTGGCTGGCGGGCCTGGCGTCGCTGTTTTCTTTCAACGTCTGGGCCGATTATCAGCTGGCAGGTGCCACGGTTTACCGGTGGCTGGAGCTGGTGACCGGCGGCATCCTGATTCCGGTGGTTGCCATGCTTGTTGCCACCTTCGCCGGCTGGTGTCTGACCCGCCGCTACAGCGCGCAGATTCTGGGCGATGCCCCGGCATTTTTCCGCAAGCTCTGGTATTGGGTGATGCGGCTGGTGCTGCCGGTTGTGGCGTTGTGGATCGGTATCCAGTACACCATTTTTTCACTGTCCAATCTTTGTGATAACGGCAACGATGCGATCTGGTGCGGGCCGGGTACGCCGGTTGCCGAAGCTTCGGCGCCGGTTGAAAGCGCCCCAAACGGGCCGGATATCCAGTATCATGGTGAATGACCCATCGGCCGGTGACAGCGGTTGGTGTCAGTAGTAGTAAAAAAGCGCAGGAATTCCGTTTTACATGGCTCATCAGATTGATAAAACCGCGCTGGTTATGCATTCGGCCGAACGCATGTTCCACCTGGTCAATGACGTGGCGCGTTATCCCGAGTTTCTGCCCTGGTGCGCCGGGGCGGAAGTGCACGAGCGTACCGATGCCGAGATTATGGCGTCACTGGAAATCGCCAAGGGTGGTGTGCGACATCGCCTGACTACACGCAACCAGTTGCTGATGCCCGAAAGCATCGAAATGAAGCTGGTGGATGGCCCGCTCAAGAACCTGACCGGTCGCTGGCATTTCCGGTCGCTGGACGACAATGCCTGCAAGGTTATCCTCACGCTGGAGTTTGAGTTTGGCGGCTCGTTGTCCCGAATGACCTTCGGCCCGGTCTTCAACCAGGCTGCCAACACCATGGTGGACGCTTTCTGCCGTCGCGCGGATGAAATCTATCGCGGAGGATTGGTGTGATGCAGGTAGAGGTGGCATACGCCCGGCCCGACAAGCAGCAGATTGTGCCGGTCAAGGTTCCGGAGGGCGCTACGGCGCTGGAGGCGGTAAAGCTTTCGGGTATTGTGGATATCTTTCCGGAAATCGAGCCGGACGCTATCGATATGGGCGTGTTCGGCAAGGTGATCAAAGATCCGGCCAGCCACGAGTTGCGGGAAGGCGACCGGGTAGAGCTTTACCGGGCGCTCAAGATCGACCCGAAACAGGCGCGCCTGAACCGGGCCAAGAAGAAAGCCTGAAGCTTAGTAGGCCGGGGTTTCTTCCAGCAGCTGGGCTTCGTAGTGGCTGTACTGGTCGCCGTTGTAGTAAACGATGATGCGTTGTTCTTCGATGTCACCACCCCGGCGCTGGAAGGTGTACACGTAGTATTCCCTGGAAGGATCGACCGGGTTCAGCATCAGCGGGCTGCCCAGTACCGCGTGTACCTGGCTGCGTGGCATGCCTTCGGAGAGTTCAGTCAGCTCTTCGTCGGTAACAATGTTTCCCTGCTGTACGTTGATCTTGTAAACGCCGGGGAAGACGCAGCCTGACAAGGATAAAATGCCAATAAGAATGATAGCGGTGAGCTTTTGCATCGCCAGGGGAAATCCTCTATCTTGAAATCGCCTGCCTTTGGCAGGTGTGAAACGGGTTTAACCGTTGAACGGCGGCTTCATCATACCGGAAGCCGTAAGGCACACCAACGAGTGAATAGTAGCATGCCATCTGAAAACGCCGAATTACGAAAAGTCGGTCTTAAGGTTACTCTGCCCAGGGTGAAAATCTTCAATATTCTGGAGAACGCCAAGGAGCATCACCTGAGTGCTGAAGACGTCTACAAGAAGTTGCTCGATCAGGGTGACGATGTGGGCCTTGCGACCGTTTACCGGGTGCTGACCCAGTTTGAGGCAGCTGGCCTGGTATTGCGCCACAACTTTGAAGGCGGCCATGCGGTGTTCGAAATGGCCGGTGACGATCACCACGACCACATGGTCTGCACCCAGACCGGTGAAGTGATCGAGTTTGTGGACGAGGTCATCGAAGAGCGTCAGCAGAAGATTGCGGCAGAACACGGCTACGAGATTGTCGATCACAGCCTGATCCTGTACGTAAAACCTCTGAACTCCGGCAAGAAGTAATCAAACGATAAAAAAGGGGCCAGCAAGTGCCGGCCCCGAAGCTCTCCGAATCGAGAGGGGATTTCAGTGATGGGTCGCCTGGCCCTTTACGAACATCTCCCGGGCATGGGCAATGGTGTGCTCGGTCATGTCCACGCCACCCAGCATTCTTGCTACCTCGCTGATCCTGCCCTGATCATCCAGTGCCTCAATGCGCGAGTAAGTCGCTTCTTTCTCAGTAAACTTGCTGACAAACAGGTGCTGATGGCACTGGGCGGCCACCTGCGGCAAGTGAGTCACACACAGTACCTGCCCGTTATCCCCCAGTGACCGCAGCAGTCGGCCCACCACTTCGGCAGTGCCGCCGCCAATACCTACGTCCACCTCATCGAATACCAGCGTGGGTGTGGTGGAGGTTTGTGCCACAACCACCTGGATGGCCAGGCTGATCCGTGACAATTCACCGCCGGAGGCCACCTTGGCCAGTGGGCGTGCCGGCTGGCCGGGGTTGGCGCTGACCAGGAATTCGATATCTTCCATGCCATGGGGTGCCGGCTCGTTGTCAGCATTGCCGCTCAGGTGGGTGACAAACTGCATGTTGGGCATGCTTAGCTGGGCCAGTTCCCGGGCAACCCGCTGGTCCAGCTCCATGGCGGCCTGTTCCCGTTTGGCAGACAGCTGTGCTGCCAGCTCATCGAATTGTTGGCGCAGGTTTTCCAGCTCAGCTTCAAGTTGTTCCAGGCTGCCTTCGCCGCCGTCCAGTTCGGCCAGTTCTGCGGCCAGGCGCTGGTGCAGTTCCGGCAACTCTTCCGGGGTAATCCGGTGCTTTCGGGCCATCTGGTAAATGGCGCTCAGGCGTTCTTCCACCTCGGCCAACCGCGCCGGGTCGGCTTCATAGTCGTCGACAAACCGGCGCAGGTTGTCGCCGGCTTCGGAAATCTGGATCTGTGCTTCGTTCAGCATCTGCAGGGTATCGGCCAGTGCCGGCACTTCCAGCGGCAGTTGCTCCAGTTGCTGCAGGGCCTGGCGTACCAGGGCGGCTGCGCTGGTGTCATCTTCGGTGCAGAGCAGGGCGGCCTGGTGACTGCTGTGCAGTACTGCATCCGCCTGGCTCAGCTGGGCCTGCTCCTGCTCAAGGGCCTCCTGCTCGCCGTCTTCCAGTGCCAGCCGGTCCAGCTCCTCTACCTGGTAGCGAAGCAGTTGCAGCCTGGCCTCGGCTTCGTCGGCGTTGTGCCGGCGCTGTTCCAGTTTCTGTCGGGTAGCGTTCCAGGCTTTCCAGGCGTTGCGGGCCTGGTCGGCCAGTTGTTCGGCGCCGGCGAACTCGTCCAGCAGTTTGCGGTGGGTGTCTTTGCGCAACAGTGACTGGTGCTGGTGCTGGCTGTGGATGTCCATCAGCAGGCCGCCCAGTTCTTTGAGCTGGGACAGCGGGCAGGGCTGGCCGTTAATAAACGCTTTGCTGCGGCCATCTTTGCGGATGGTGCGGCGCAGGATGCAGTCTTCCTTGTCATCCAGTTCGTGGGCTTCAAGCCATTGCCGGGCTTCCGGAATTCTCGAGATATCGAAACTGGCGTTGATATCGGCACGCTCGGCTCCGTGGCGCACAGCTCCGGCGTCTGCGCGGCCGCCCATGGCCAGGCCCAGGGCATCCAGAACGATAGACTTGCCAGCACCGGTTTCGCCGGTGAGTGCTGTCATGCCCTTGCTGAACTGCAATTCAACCCGTTCAGCAATGGCGTAGTTCGAGACCGTCAGTTGGATAAGCATGCTGATTACCTCCGTTCAGAGTCTGTTGTCTCTGAAAATTTCGAATACTGTGATTCCATACAGTTGCTGTGAATATATACAGGGTTTTTCCTGTTTGCAAATAACCTGTGCCCCGAATTTGTAAAGAATGCATCCCGGAAGGTTGAAACCCGCCCGGCGGGCCCCATATTCGTTCGCAAAGTCGTATTTTCCTGCCCTGAAACGGGCGGGGCTTAAACCAGCCGCAGGCCTTCGGGCCCTGGGAAAATCCATCAGGAGTTGTCATGAGTGCTGACGAAAAGCGCAACGAACAGGTAGAAGAAGAGCTGAACGAAGCCGCACAGGCGGAACAGACTGATGCCGAGCCGGAAGCTGGCGAGGCGGGGCAAGAGGGTTCCGAGCTGGATGCCCTGAAGGCCAAGCTACAGGAGTATCAGGACCAGGCGTTGCGCTCCCAGGCAGAAATGCAGAACGTGCGCCGCCGGGCCGAGATCGACGTGGAAAAGGCGCACAAGTTTGCGCTGGAAAAATTCGTCAAGGAATTGCTGCCGGTGGCCGACAGCCTGGAGAAGGCCGTGGAAAGCACGGAAGGGCAGGAAGACGCCAGCGAACTGGTGGCTTCTATCCGCGAAGGCGCGGAAATGACCCTCAGCCTGTTCATGAGCAGCCTGAAGAAATTCAACGTGGAGCAGCTGAACCCGGTGGGTGAACCGTTCGACCCGCAGCAGCACGAAGCCATGTCTATGGTGCCAGCCCCGGATGCCGAGCCCAATAGCGTGGTGGCGGTGGTGCAGAAGGGTTATCTGCTGAACGGCCGTGTTGTTCGTCCGGCCATGGTTGTAGTGGCAAAAGCAGAAAATTGATCAAAAAAGGCGCCGTCGGGGCTTGAAAAGCCGCTGAAAGCGCCAATATAGCGATTAAACAGCGACAGCCGGGGTGGTCTCACTCCGGAGCAGAATTCAGAAAGATCTTGGAGTGATTCGATGAGCAAAATTATTGGTATCGACTTGGGAACCACCAACTCCTGCGTGGCCATCATGGATGGTGACAAGGTAAAGGTAATCGAGAATGCCGAGGGTGATCGTACCACCCCGTCCATCATTGCCTACACCGACGATAACGAAACACTGGTTGGCCAGTCTGCCAAGCGCCAGGCGGTCACCAACCCGGCAAATACCCTGTACGCCATCAAGCGTCTGATCGGTCGTCGTTTTGAAGACGACGTGGTTCAGAAGGACATCAAGATGGTGCCGTACAAGATCGCCAAGGCTGATAACGGCGATGCCTGGGTAGAAGTGAAAGGCCAGAAGATGGCTCCGCCGCAGGTTTCTGCCGAAGTCCTCAAGAAAATGAAGAAGACTGCAGAAGACTACCTGGGCGAGACAGTAACCGAAGCGGTTATCACCGTGCCGGCTTACTTCAACGACAGCCAGCGCCAGGCTACCAAAGATGCAGGCAGGATTGCCGGCCTGGAAGTTAAGCGGATCATCAACGAGCCGACTGCTGCTGCGCTGGCCTACGGCATGGACAAGCAGAGCGGCGACCGTACCGTAGCGGTCTACGATCTGGGCGGCGGTACCTTTGACCTGTCCATCATCGAGATTGCCGACGTAGACGGTGAGCACCAGTTTGAAGTACTGGCTACCAACGGTGACACCTTCCTGGGTGGTGAAGACTTCGACATGAAGGTCATCGAATACCTGGCGGACCAGTTCAAGAAAGACAGCGGCATCGACCTGCGAGGTGACTCCCTGGCCATGCAGCGCCTGAAGGAAGCCGGCGAAAAGGCCAAGATCGAGCTGTCCAGCAGCCAGCAGACCGACGTAAACCTGCCGTACATCACTGCAGATGCGTCTGGTCCCAAGCACATGAACGTGAAACTGACCCGCGCCAAGCTGGAATCGCTGGTAGAAGAGCTGGTTCAGCGCAGCCTCGAGCCCTGTAAAGTGGCTCTGCAGGACGCTGGCATGAAGGCCTCTGAAATCGACGAAGTTATCCTGGTGGGTGGTCAGACCCGTATGCCGCTGGTGCAGGAGAAGGTTAAGGAATTCTTCGGCAAAGAGCCGCGTAAAGACGTAAACCCGGATGAAGCCGTAGCCATGGGTGCTGCCATTCAGGGTGCGGTACTGTCTGGCGACGTGAAAGACGTACTGCTGCTGGACGTAACCCCGCTGACCCTGGGTATCGAAACCATGGGTGGTGTGGCCACTCCGCTGATCGAGAAGAACACCACGATTCCGACCAAGAAATCGCAGACCTTCTCCACAGCGGACGACAACCAGACTGCGGTAACCATCCACGTTGTTCAGGGTGAGCGCAAGCAGGCGGCACAGAACAAGTCACTGGGTCGTTTCGACCTGGCCGACATTCCGCCGGCACCCCGCGGTGTGCCGCAGATCGAAGTGACTTTCGACATTGACGCCAACGGTATCCTGAACGTGTCTGCCAAAGACAAGGCGACCGGTAAAGAGCAGTCCATCGTAATCAAGGCCTCTTCCGGCCTGAACGATGACGAAATCGAGAAGATGGTGCGCGATGCCGAGGCCAACGCCGAGGAAGATCGCAAGTTCGAAGAGCTGGTACAGGCTCGTAACCAGGGCGATGCCATGGTTCACGCCGTACGCAAGACCCTGACCGAAGCCGGCGACAAAGTCACCGAGGCCGAGAAAGAGTCCATCGAAGGCGCCATCAAGGACCTCGAAGAAGCTCTGAAGGGTACCGATAAGGAAGATATCGAAGCCAAGACCCAGAAGCTGACTGAAGTCTCTTCCGAGCTGGCCCAGAAGATGTACGCGGATCAGGCTGACCAGGCGCAGCAGGCCGACGGGCAGGAAGGTGCCCAGGCTGCAGACGACGCGGTTGATGCCGAGTTCGAAGAAGTCAAAGACGACGACAAGAAGTAAATCCGAAGTACATCAGGCAGTTGGAAAACGCGGGGGTAGCCCCGCGTTTTCCGCGTTATAGCAACAGGGTTTTGAAGTATGGCCAAGCGCGATTATTACGAAGTACTCGGGGTTGCCCGGGGAGCGGATGAGAAGGAAATAAAGCGGGCATATCGGAAGCTCGCGATGAAGTACCATCCAGACCGTAACCCGGATGACCAGGATGCCGACAGTAAATTCAAAGAGGCCACCGAAGCCTACGAGGTGCTCGCTGACTCCGGCAAGCGCGCTGCGTATGACCAGTTTGGTCATGCCGGGGTAGACGGCCAGGCCGGTGCCGGTGGCTTCGGCGGTGGCGGCAGCTTCTCCGACATCTTCGGAGACGTGTTTGGTGATATCTTCGGTGGTGGTGGCGGTCGTGGCCGCAATACCCGTGGCTCAGACCTGCGCTACACCCTCGAGCTGGACCTTGAAGAAGCCGTTAAGGGCAAGTCCGTCGAAATCAAGATTCCGGGCCACAAGGAATGTGACGTCTGTGAAGGCAGCGGCGCCGAAAAAGGCTCCCGGCCGGAAACCTGTGGCACCTGTCAGGGTATGGGGCAGGTACGAATGCAGCAGGGTTTCTTCACCGTGCAGCAGGCCTGTCCGACCTGCCGTGGCTCTGGCCAGATCATCAAGGATCCTTGCAAGGCCTGCCACGGTCAGGGTCGTGTTCGCCAGGACAAAACCCTGTCGGTCAAAGTGCCGCCCGGCGTGGATACCGGCGACCGCATCCGCCTGTCTGGCGAAGGGGAAATGGGCGTAGATGGTGGACCGCCAGGCGACCTGTACGTTCAGGTGGCTGTGCGTGAACACTCCATCTTCACCCGCGACGGCCGCAACCTGTACTGCGAAGTGCCCATCAGCATCGTGGATGCTGCACTGGGTGGTGAGCTGGAAGTGCCTACACTGGATGGCCGCGTAAAACTGAAAATCCCGGCCGAAACCCAGACCGGCAAGCTTTTCCGCCTGCGCAACAAAGGCGTGAGCCCTGTGCGTGGTGGCCCTGCCGGTGACCTGCTGTGCCGGGTGATGGTAGAAACCCCGGTGAAACTGACCAAGCGCCAGAAAGAACTGCTGGAAGAATTCCAGCAAACGCTGGACGGCAGCAACGGCACCCATCATGCTCCGAAGAAAACCTCCTGGTTTGAGGGTGTGAAAAACTTCTTCGACGAAATGAAATTCTGAGGGCAGAACAGATGCGGGTAGCAATCATCGGCGCCGCCGGGCGCATGGGCAAGGTACTGATCGAAGCGGTAGACGGCACCGAGGGCCTTGAACTCGGCGCCGCCATCGTCGAGCCGGGCAGCAGCCTGATCGGCGCCGACGCCGGCGAAATGACCAGCGTTGGCAAAACCGGCGTAAAAATGGCTGGCAGCCTGGACGACGTCAAAGACGACTTCGACGTACTGGTGGACTTCACCTTCCCGGATCTGACCCTGGAAAACGCCAGGTTCTGCAGCGCTAACGGCAAGATGCTGGTCATCGGCACCACCGGCATGACCGACGCCGAAAAAGAGCAGCTCGCCCTGGCCGCTGAATCCACCCCGGTCGTCTTCGCTCCCAACATGAGCGTGGGCGTTAACGTCGTCCTCAACCTCCTGCGCACCGCCGCGGCGACCCTGGGCGACGACTACGACGTGGAAATCATCGAGGCCCACCACCGCCACAAAAAAGACGCCCCCTCCGGCACCGCCCTGCGCATGGGCGAAGTCGTAGCTGACGCCTTGGGGCGCGACCTGAAAGAGTGCGCAGTGTACGGCCGCGAAGGCTTCACCGGCGAGCGCACCCGCAAGGAAATCGGCTTTGAAACCATCCGTGCCGGGGACGTGGTAGGCGACCACACAGTGCTGTTCGCCACCGAAGGCGAGCGCATCGAGATTGCCCATAAAGCCAGTAGTCGGATGACCTTTGCTAAGGGGGCCATGCGGGCGGCTCTGTGGCTTGAGGGTAAGGCGGCTGGTCTCTACGACATGCAGGATGTTTTGAACCTGAAAGGCTGAACTTGAGCCGCATACTCAGAGGCCGCGGGAGCAGGACGCCTTCCCGAAAATTTCGGAGGCCATGGATGGCCGGAGAGAAGCGCACATGGATGTGCTCGTAGCGGTTTTCGGGAAGGCGTCCTGCTCCCGTGGCCGGGGTTAGAGTCAGGGCGGGCGCAATTCGGCGTGGACAAAAATGGCCAGAATCGCTTACAATAAGGCGATTTGACTGCACCAAGCGTACCTTTGAAAAGTTTATAAGAAAGCGGGACCGGGTTTTTACTCTGTCTCGCTTTTTTGCAACCTGAATTTGCGCTTGCGTTCCTGTTCGTGACGAACTTACGCCACTCGATGAGGATACAAGCCTTGAGCACACCAGCAATCCTTGCACTCGCAGACGGAAGCCTCTTCTACGGCACCGCCATCGGCGCAGACGGAGAAACCAGCGGCGAGGTAGTGTTCAACACTGCCATGACCGGCTATCAGGAAATCCTGACCGACCCGTCCTACTCCCGCCAGATCGTCACCCTGACGTATCCGCACATCGGCAACACCGGTGTGAACGGCGAAGACGTAGAGTCCGACCGCATCCACGCCGCCGGCCTGATCATTCGTGACCTGCCGCTGATCGCCAGCAGCTGGCGTAACCAGCAGAGCCTGGATGACTACCTGCGAAGCAACAACATTGTTGGCATTGCGGACATCGACACCCGCCGCCTGACCCGTACCCTGCGTGACAAAGGTTCCCAGAACGGCGCCATCGTTGCCGGCGAGAACGCCACCGCCGAGCGTGCACTGGAACTGGCCAAGGCCTTCCCGGGCCTGAAAGGTATGGACCTGGCCAAGGAAGTGACCAGCGAGAAAACCTATCAGTGGAGCCAGACCGAATGGGACATCACCGACGGCTACGGTGAACAGTCTGCTCCGAAGTTCAAGGTTGTCGCCTGGGACTACGGCGTAAAGTTCAACATCCTGCGCATGCTTGCTGCCCGTGGTTGCGACATCACCGTGGTGCCGGCGCAAACCCCGGCTTCGGAAGTGCTGGCCATGAACCCGGACGGTATCTTCCTGTCCAACGGCCCTGGCGACCCCGAGCCGTGCGACTACGCTATCAAGGCCATCCAGGAAGTGCTGGAAACCGAGATTCCGGTATTCGGCATCTGTCTTGGTCACCAGCTCCTGGCCCTGGCCAGCGGTGCCAAGACCATGAAAATGGGCCACGGCCACCATGGCGCCAACCACCCGGTGCAGGACATTGCCAAGGGCACGGTGATGATTACCAGCCAGAACCACGGCTTTGCGGTAGACGAAGCAACCCTGCCGGCCAATGTGGAAGCCACCCACAAGTCGCTGTTTGACGGCACCCTGCAGGGCATTCGCCGCACCGACAAGGCGGCCTACAGCTTCCAGGGTCACCCGGAAGCCAGCCCAGGCCCCCATGATGTGGCACCGTTGTTCGACGAGTTTATCCAGCTGATGGAAGCGCGATCTGCCTGAGGGCAAGGCCATCGACGATAGCTCACCGGCGCTGAACACCGCGCTGCAAGAATTCAAAAGTTGCTGACAGGTTTACCGAGACATGCCAAAACGTACAGACATCCAAAGCATCCTGATCCTGGGCGCTGGTCCCATCGTGATCGGGCAGGCGTGCGAATTCGACTACTCCGGAGCCCAGGCCTGTAAGGCGCTGCGCGAAGAGGGCTACCGGGTTATCCTGGTGAACTCCAACCCGGCCACCATCATGACCGACCCGGCCATGGCCGATGCCACCTACATCGAGCCGATTACCTGGAAGACGGTCGAAAAGATTATCGAAAAGGAAAAACCCGACGCCCTGCTGCCCACCATGGGCGGCCAGACCGCGCTGAACTGTGCGCTGGACCTGGAAAAGCATGGCGTACTGGAGAAGCACGGCGTTGAAATGATCGGTGCTAACGCCGATACCATCGACAAGGCCGAGGACCGGGACCGTTTCGACAAGGCCATGAGAAAGATTGGCCTCGAATGTCCGCGTGCGACGATCGTTCACTCCATGGCGGAAGCCTGGGAAGCGTCAGAGGATATCGGTTTCCCCTGCATCATCCGTCCGTCCTTCACCATGGGCGGCTCCGGTGGTGGTATCGCCTACAACAAGGATGAGTTCGAGGAAATCTGTACCCGTGGCCTGGACCTGTCTCCGACCAACGAACTGCTGATTGACGAGTCCCTGATCGGCTGGAAAGAGTACGAGATGGAAGTTGTCCGTGACAAAAACGACAACTGCATCATCGTTTGCGCCATCGAGAACTTTGATGCCATGGGCGTGCACACCGGTGACTCCATCACCGTGGCCCCGGCCCAGACCCTCACTGACAAGGAATACCAGATCATGCGGAACGCCTCACTGGCGGTGCTGCGTGAAATTGGTGTGGAAACCGGCGGTTCCAACGTGCAGTTCGGTATCAATCCGGACACCGGCCGTATGGTCGTGATCGAGATGAACCCGCGGGTATCCCGTTCCTCCGCGCTGGCTTCCAAGGCCACCGGTTTTCCGATTGCCAAGGTGGCCGCCAAGCTGGCCATCGGTTACACCCTCGATGAGCTGCAGAACGAAATTACCGGAGGCGTAACCCCGGCCTCGTTCGAGCCCAGCATCGACTACGTGGTTACCAAGATTCCGCGCTTCACCTTCGAGAAATTCCCCCAGGCCGACGCCCGCCTGACCACCCAGATGAAGTCTGTGGGTGAAGTCATGGCCATCGGTCGTACTTTCCAGGAGTCCATGCAGAAAGCCCTGCGTGGCCTGGAAGTGGGCTCTGATGGTTTTGACGAGAAACTGGACGAGCTGGATTCGGACAGCAGCCGCGAAACGCTGATCCGGGAGCTGAACGTACCCGGCGCCGAGCGTGCCTGGTATATCGGTGATGCCTTCCGCGCCGGCATGACGGTTGACGAAGTGTTCCGTCATACCAAGGTTGACCCCTGGTACCTGGTGCAAATTGAAGACCTGGTCAAAGAAGAGCAGGCCCTGAAATCCGCCGGCAAGGCCGATATCGACAAGGCCACACTGTTTCGCCTGAAGCGCAAGGGCTTCTCTGACGCCCGCCTGGCCAAGCTGCTGGGCATTTCCGAAGTCAGCCTGCGCAAGCTGCGCCACGACCTGGGCATTCGCCCGGTTTACAAGCGGGTAGACACCTGTGCGGCTGAGTTTGCATCCGACACCGCCTACATGTACTCCACTTACGAGGAAGAGTGCGAGGCGGAGCCGTCTGACCGCGAGAAGATTGTGGTGATCGGTGGCGGTCCCAACCGTATCGGCCAGGGCATCGAATTCGACTACTGCTGTGTGCACGCGGCCCTGGCCATGCGTGAAGACGGTTACGAGACCATCATGATCAACTGCAACCCGGAGACCGTGTCGACCGACTACGATACCTCCGACCGGTTGTACTTCGAGCCGATCACCCTGGAAGACGTGCTGGAAATCATCAACGTCGAAAAACCGAAGGGCGTCATTGTGCAGTACGGTGGCCAGACCCCGCTGAAACTGTCCCGTGGCCTGGAAGCTGCTGGTGTGCCCATTATCGGCACCAGCCCGGATGCTATTGACCGTGCCGAAGACCGTGAGCGTTTCCAGCAGATGATCCAGCGCCTGGGCCTGAAGCAGCCCCAGAACGCCACCGTGCGCAGCCATGAAGAAGGTATCCTGGCGGCCCGCGAAATCGGCTATCCGCTGGTGGTTCGTCCATCCTACGTGCTGGGCGGCCGTGCCATGGAAATCGTCTATGACGAAACCGAGCTGGTGCGTTACATGCGCAGTGCCGTTCTGGTATCCAACGACAGCCCGGTATTGCTGGACCACTTCCTGAATGCCGCCATCGAGGTGGATATCGATGCCATCAGTGACGGCACCGACGTGGTTATCGGTGGCATCATGCAGCACATCGAGCAGGCTGGTGTTCACTCCGGTGACTCTGCCTGTTCACTGCCGCCCTACAGCCTGCCGAAAGAAGTGCAGGATGACATGCGCGAAGCGGTCAAGAAAATGGCCATCGAGCTGGATGTTATCGGCCTGATGAACGTGCAGCTGGCCTGGCAGGACGGCGAGATCTACGTGATCGAAGTGAACCCGCGGGCTTCCCGTACCGTGCCGTTCGTATCCAAGGCCATCGGTGTGTCCCTGGCGGCGGTAGCGGCCCGCGTAATGTCCGGCAAGACCCTGAAGGAACTGAACTTCACCCAGGAAATCGTGCCGACTTACTATGCGGTGAAAGAGTCCGTGTTCCCGTTCAACAAGTTCCCGGCGGTTGACCCGATCCTCGGCCCGGAAATGAAGTCTACCGGTGAGGTGATGGGGCTGGGTGACAGCTTCGACGAAGCCTTCGCCAAGGCGTCCCTGGCCGCGGGTGAGCGCCTGCCGGCCAAGGGTGTGGCCTTTATGTCGGTTCGTGACGTCGACAAGCCGGGGGCGGCCAAGGTTGCCCGCGACCTGGTTGATGCCGGCTTCCGGATTGTCGCCACTACCGGTACAGCCAAGGCTCTGGAAGCCGAGGGTGTCGAGGTTGAGCGGGTCAACAAGGTTGGTGAAGGCCGGCCGCACATTGTTGACTCCATCAAGAACGGCAAGGTTCAGCTGATCATTAACACCACCGAAGGTCGTAAGGCCGTTTCCGACTCGGCGCAGATTCGCCAGTCCGCCTTGCAGACCAAGGTAACTTACACAACGACGCTGGCGGGTGGCGAAGCCTTCTGCCGCGCAATCAAATTTGGCCCGGAGCGCACCGTTCGTCGCCTCCAGGACCTACACGCAGGGAAGTAAGATTATGGCTGAAAGAGTACCCATGACGCAGACTGGCGAAGCCCGTCTGCGCGAGGAGCTGAAAAAGCTGAAGTCCGAAGATCGTCCGCGGGTCATCCAGGCTATCGCCGATGCCCGTGAACACGGAGATCTCAAGGAAAACGCCGAATACCACGCAGCCCGTGAACAGCAGAGCTTCATCGAAGGCCGTATCCAGGAAATCGAAGGCAAGCTGTCAGTGGCTCAGGTGATCGACGTAACCACCATGGAGAACACCGGCAAGGTGATCTTCGGCACCACAGTGCACCTGGTGAATATGGACACCGATGAAGAAGTGACTTACCAGATCGTGGGCGAAGACGAGGCAGACATCAAAGCCGGCAAACTGTCGGTATCGTCTCCCATCGCCCGGGCGCTGGTGGGCAAAAACGAAGGCGATGTGGTGGCCATCCGCATCCCTTCGGGCACCGTGGAGTACGAGATTTCCGAAGTAGAATACATCTGACGAAATCCGCGCACACACGAAAAAGCCGGCTGGGGTTACCCGAGCCGGCTTTTTTTTATAACTTATTCCTTAGCAGGTTAGACAGCTTCGGATTAGGCTTCCTGGCTCGGCGCAGGATGACGGCGATTTTGCCGATGGTTTGTACCAGCTCGGCGCCGGAGCTTTCGCACAACGCCTGGATAGCTTCCTGGCGGGCCTCGCGGTCTGTGCTGGCTACCTTGATCTTGATCAGCTCATGGTCGTTCAGGGCTCGCTCCAGTTCTTCCTGGAGCCCCTCGGACAGGCCTTTGTCGCCAACAATGATGACGGGCTTCAGATTGTGGGCAATGGCCCGGTATTCCCGGCGCTGTTCCGGTGACAGACTCATGATGTAATCTCTTTATCGGTGCAATTAACAAAAGGTCAGCGGCGAACTGGCTGACAACGTCGTATAATTTCGTGATTGTAACAGATAGCGCACCGCCACAAATGGTCGTATTCACTTACAACCGGCGTTGCAATCGGCCCCGGAGTGCCCAATATAAGTGGTAGTGCGGCCGTTTTCCCTTAGGCCGTTTCTGGTTTACGAACGTACAATTAGTGTAAGGTGTCGGAAAAGGGTTCGCGGCTTCGACGCGGCAGCCCTGCAATTCACAGGTGATGATCCTTGAACGATATGGCAAAAAATCTGGTTCTCTGGCTAGTGATAGCCGCCGTGCTGCTGATGGTGTTTCAGAATTTCACTCCCACCACCAGCGGGCAACAAGTTAACTATTCCCAGTTTGTCGAAATGGTCCAGCAGGGCCAGGTACGGCAGGTGACGATTGATGGGCTGCAGGTGCAGGGTGTCCGTGGTGACGGCTCCCAGTTCCAGACCATCCGCCCGCAGGTATCCGATAACAAGCTGATGGACGATCTCCTGGCCAATGAGGTTGAGGTGATCGGTAAGGAGCCGGAGCGCCAGAGCCTGTGGACTCAGCTGCTGGTGGCCGCGTTCCCGATACTGATCATCATTGCCCTGTTTGTCTTCTTCATGCGCCAGATGCAGGGCGGCGGTGGCGGCAAAGGCCCCATGTCGTTCGGCAAGAGCAAGGCGCGCCTGCTGAGCGAAGATCAGATCAAGACCACCTTTGCTGACGTGGCTGGTGTCGACGAAGCGAAGGAAGACGTCAAAGAGCTGGTGGACTTCCTGCGCGATCCGAGCAAGTTCCAGCGTCTGGGTGGCCGCATTCCCAAGGGCGTGCTGATGGTAGGTCCTCCCGGTACCGGTAAAACCCTGCTGGCCAAGGCCATTGCCGGTGAAGCCAAGGTGCCGTTCTTCTCTATCTCTGGTTCGGACTTCGTGGAAATGTTCGTGGGCGTGGGTGCTTCCCGTGTTCGCGACATGTTCGAGCAGGCCAAGAAACAGAGCCCCTGCATCATCTTCATCGACGAGATCGATGCCGTGGGTCGCCATCGTGGCGCCGGTATGGGTGGCGGACACGACGAGCGTGAGCAGACCCTGAACCAGTTGCTGGTTGAGATGGACGGCTTTGAAGGTAATGAAGGCGTTATCGTTATTGCCGCAACCAACCGTCCGGACGTTCTGGACCCTGCGCTGTTGCGCCCGGGCCGCTTTGACCGCCAGGTGGTGGTGAGCTTGCCGGATATCCTGGGTCGCGAGCAGATCCTGAAGGTGCACATGAAGAAGGTTCCCCTTGCCGATGGCATCGATCCGGCGGTGATTGCCCGTGGTACGCCTGGCTTCTCCGGTGCAGACCTGGCCAACCTGGTGAACGAGGCTGCCCTGTTTGCGGCGCGCCGTAACCAGCGCCTGGTGTCCATGGAAGAGCTGGAACTGGCAAAAGACAAGATCATGATGGGCGCCGAGCGCAAGTCCATGGTGATGAGTGAGAAAGAGAAGCGGAACACCGCGTACCACGAGTCTGGCCATGCGATTGTGGGTCGACTCGTGCCGGAGCATGACCCGGTCTATAAGGTCAGTATCATTCCCCGTGGCCGGGCACTGGGTGTCACCATGTTCCTGCCGGAAGAGGACAAGTACAGCCACTCCAAGCGCTATCTGACCAGCTCGATCTGTAGCCTGTTCGGTGGTCGTATTGCCGAGGAGCTGACTCTGGGCTTTGAGGGTGTGACCACCGGTGCGTCCAACGATATCGAGCGAGCCACCAGCCTGGCCCGCAATATGGTCACCCGCTGGGGTTTGTCCGAGAAGCTGGGCCCGCTGCAGTACGATACCGACAGCGAAGAGCCGTTCCTGGGTCGTTCTGCCGGGCAGTCTCATACCGTGTATTCGCCGGAAACGGCACAGCGTATCGATGAGGAAGTCCGTAACATCATTGATACCTGCTACGAGACCGCCAAGCAGATCCTGATTGATAACCGGGACAAGCTCGACATGATGGCGGAAGCGCTGATGAAGTACGAAACCATCGATCGCTTCCAGATTGACGACATCATGGCCGGCAAAGAGCCGCGCCCGCCGAAGAACTGGGGCGATAGTGGCCCCGCTGGTGGCGTAAAGGCAGAAGAGCCGGAGCAGGCTCCGGAGCCGAAAGGCTCTGACGACGGGCGCCAGCCCGGAGTAGGGCGTCCGGCCGGCGAGCACTGACTCGCAGCCGAAGCCTGAGTGATATAACGCGCCGCCCGGCCTCCGGGCGGCGTTTGTTTTTGTTTCCCCGAAAGTACTGCCCCTGGAATCCTCGCTATGAAAATGAACTTTGCCGGCCGTGAACTGGACCTCTCCCTGTGCCATGTAATGGGCATCCTGAATGTAACCCCGGATTCGTTTTCGGACGGTGGTCGCTTCAATTCGCTGGAATCCGCCATGATCCGCGCCCGCCAGATGGTGGCGGACGGTGCAGTATTTATTGATGTGGGCGGTGAATCCACCCGGCCGGGAGCGGCAGAGGTTTCCACCCAGGAAGAGCTGGACCGGGTGTGCCCGGTGGTCGAGGCCATTGCCCGGGAGCTGGACGCCGTTATTTCTGTAGACACCAGCAACCCGGCGGTAATGGCAGAAACCGCAAAGCTCGGCGCGGGCCTGATCAACGACGTCCGTGCCCTGCAGCGTGACGGAGCGCCGGAGGTCGCCGCAAAGGCGGATATTCCGGTGTGTATCATGCACATTCAGGGTGAGCCGGACACCATGCAGAACGATCCCCGTTACCGGAATGTGCGCCGGGAAGTCAGCTCGTTTCTGACCGAGCGCATGCGCGTGGCCGAGGCCGCCGGGGTGAACCCGGACAAGATCATCCTGGACCCCGGCTTTGGCTTTGGCAAAACCGTCGAGCACAATGTGCAGTTGCTGGCGACCCTGGAGCAGCTGCACATGCTGGGCCATCCGCTGCTGATCGGTCTGTCCCGCAAATCCATGCTGGGAGCAATCACCGGCCGGGATGTGAATGAAAGGTTGCCCGCAAGCCTCGCGGCCGCGACAATATCGGCCATGAAAGGTGCGAGTATCCTCAGGGTGCACGATGTAAGGGAAACGGTAGACGCCGTTAAGGTAGTAGCGGCGGTTAAGGAGGCAATCTGATGTCCGAGCGTAAATATTTTGGTACCGATGGCATTCGTGGCCATGTTGGCGAAGGCCCGATTACCCCGGAGTTCATGCTCCACCTGGGTTGGGCTGCCGGCCAGGCGTTCAAGAAAGATGGCCAGCGCAACAGTGTGCTGATCGGCAAGGACACCCGGTTGTCCGGTTATATGTTCGAGTCGGCCCTGGAGGCCGGCCTGTCTGCCGCCGGAGTGGATGTGAAGCTGCTGGGCCCGATGCCGACACCGGCCATTGCCTACCTCACCCGTACCTTCCGCGCCTCTGCCGGTATCGTTATCAGTGCGTCCCATAACCCGCACCACGACAACGGTATCAAGTTCTTCTCTGCCGCTGGCACCAAGCTGGACGATGCCCTGGAAGCTGAAATCGAGCGCTGGCTGGACCAGCCCATCAAGGTCTGTGAGCCCAACGAACTGGGCAAGGCGACCCGGATTGATGACGCGCCCGGTCGCTACGTGGAATTCTGCAAGAGCACCGTACCCAACGAATTTACCCTCGATGGCCTGCATATCGTCCTGGATTGTGCCCACGGTGCCACCTACCACGTGGCGCCCAAGGTGTTCCGGGAGCTGGGTGCAAAGATTACCGTGATCGGTGCCGAGCCCGATGGTCTGAACATCAACCTGAATGTTGGTTCCACCCACCTGGATGCTCTTAAGCAGACAGTTGCCGAGAAAAAAGCCGACCTGGGCATTGCCTTCGATGGCGATGGTGACCGGGTGCTGATGGTTGACCGTGACGGCTCCGAGGTGGACGGCGATGAGCTGCTGTACATTCTCGCGTACCAGCGCCAGGCCGAAGGGCGCCTCAAAGGCGGTGTGGTGGGTACCCTGATGACCAACCTGGGCGTTGAGTTGGCCCTGCGTGAACTCGGCATCCAGTTCGAGCGGGCGAAAGTGGGCGACCGCTATGTGATGGAGCGGTTGCTGGCTAACAACTGGGTGGTCGGGGGTGAAGGTTCCGGCCATATGGTCATTCGTGACTGCACCAGCACCGGCGATGGTATTGTGTCTGCCCTGCAGGTGTTACTGGCCGTGCGCAATTCCGGTAAAACCCTGAGCGAGCTGCGTCAGGGAATGAGCAAGCTGCCCCAGAAAATGGTGAATGTGCGGGTGGCGCAGCGTTTTGATCCGTTTTCCCGCGCGGATATTGTCGAGGCTGTGCGCCAGGCTGAAGCCGGCCTGGGCGATGCCGGTCGTATCTTGTTGCGGGCATCCGGAACCGAGCCTTTGATCCGGGTGATGGCAGAGGGCCGGGATGCCGCAGAAATTACCCGTGTGGCCGAAGAGCTGGCCCGGGTGGTGGAGCGTTCAAACCCCTGAGTGGCGGTGCGGGGAGCGGGTTGTGTGCAGGAAATGACTGCTGTATAGTTCGCGCTCCCTTTTGTTCGGGGTTTTCGGGATAGCTGAGAATAAGTATGCGTCGCAGGATTGTAGCCGGTAACTGGAAAATGAACGGGTCGAAAGACCTGGTGCAGCAACTGGTTGGCCCGGTTCGCGAGCAGGCTGGCCGTCTCGATAACGGTGCAAAGGTGGTGATTATTCCTCCTGCGCTGTATGTAAGTGCTGTTCAGGCTGAGGCAGGAGATGACCTGGCGACAGGTGTCCAGAACGTCAGCCAGTGGCAGTCCGGCGCCTACACCGGTGAAGTTTCCGCTGATATGGCCCGTGATATGGGTTGCGGTTACGTGCTGGTTGGGCACTCCGAGCGTCGCCAGTTGTTTGGTGAGACCGATGAAGTGGTTGCAGACAAGGTTGAACAGGTTCTGCAAAGCGGTCTGACGGCGGTGTTGTGCGTTGGGGAGACCCTGGAGCAGCGTGAAGCCGGTGATGCCGAGCGTGTTGTAGCCACCCAGGTCATACGCGGGCTGGCCCGTGTCGAGGGTGAAAGCTGGTCGCAGGTGGTTGTTGCCTACGAGCCTGTCTGGGCTATTGGCACGGGCAGAACCGCAACCGCAGAGGACGCCCAGGCTATGCATGCGGAAATCCGCAATGTGCTTTCGAGCATGAAAGCGCCTGCCGAATCCATTTCGGTACTTTACGGCGGCAGCGTAAAAGCGGATAATGCGGCCGCTCTGTTTTCAGAGCCGGATATCGATGGTGGTCTTATTGGCGGAGCATCGCTGAAGGCCGATGAGTTTATCAGTATCTGTCGGGCATTCCCGACGGGTGCGTAATCCGAAACGTTTACGAGAGTCTGTATGGATTGGTTGGAAACACTGGTAGTTGTAGTTCACGTCGTGATCGCCGTGGCGCTGGTGGGCCTGGTTCTGATCCAGCAGGGCAAGGGCGCGGATGCCGGTGCGGCATTTGGTGGCGGTGCCTCGCAGACGGTTTTCGGTAGTCAGGGCAGCGGCAGCTTCCTGACCAGGATGACCACCCTGATGGCGGTTGTCTTCTTTGTGACAAGTTTTTCGCTGGCGATCTTTGCCAAGCAGCGCGCTGAAGTAGCAGGTGAGGCGGGTATTCCGACAGTTCAGGAATCTACCCAGGCCCCTGCAAGTGATGCCAGCGCGCCGGCTATTGAAGAAGGCGCAGGTAGCGAAGCCGGGGCCGGGGAGTCTGATCTCCCTGACCTCGAGTAAAGAGTGTTGCCCGGGTGGTGAAACTGGTAGACACGCCATCTTGAGGGGGTGGT
This sequence comes from Marinobacter sp. P4B1, assembly GCF_001447135.1. NCBI lineage: Bacteria > Pseudomonadati > Pseudomonadota > Gammaproteobacteria > Pseudomonadales > Marinobacteraceae > Marinobacter > Marinobacter sp. P4B1. The sequence goes on along the minus strand of NZ_LLXM01000015.1, from coordinate 287,599 downwards.
AGCGAAAGCTGTGCCGGTTCGAGTCCGGCCCCGGGCACCATATTTGAAGAAGACGGCTTGGCAAACCCAGGCCGTTTTTTTTGGTCAGTCCTTGACCACTCCGCGCGGTGTCCTCTATACTCCGGCGGTTATTGGAGTCAGTGTTTTTTCTGGCTTCCAGGCAGGCCAGGTGTCTGTCGGCAGAGAGCATGGTTGGGTTAGCTTTCTGCGAATTCTTGCAACAAAAGGCCCCATTTTCAGGGGCTTTTTGATTAAGGGGCCTGGCGCAAGGGCCCTGGTGCATAAAAGGGCTGATTAACAGCCCTTTTTTTGTTTTTGTACCCTGAAAATCTGAATACGGAGGCGGCGACACTTGTCAGCCAAGCTTAAACAACTGGAAGACATCCTGCGCCCGGTAGTGGAAGGGCTCGGATTTGAATTCTGGGGCATTGAATTTCGTTCCCGCGGGCATCAGTCCATGCTCCGGGTGTTTATTGATGATGCCGAAAACGGCATCAGCATTGAAGACTGTGAAAAAGTCAGTCGGCAGGTCAGCGGTGTGATGGATGTGGAAGACCCCATTCAGAGCGAATACACCCTGGAGGTTTCTTCCCCGGGCATGGACCGGCCGTTGTTCCGCCTGGAACAGTACGAGGCGTTTGTCGGCCATAAAGTGCAGATCAAGCTGCGCATGGCCTTCGAGGGTCGTCGCAAATTCCAGGGGCTGATCAAGGGCGTCGAGGGTGACGAGGTTGTGGTCGTGGTTGATGACCACGAGTACCTGTTGCCGTACGACAGCATTGAAAAGGCCAACATCATTCCGGTTTTTGAATGACACATTCGAACAAATCTGTAGATGTATCGATTATTTTGAGGGCAGGGCAATCCAATGAGTAAAGAGATCTTGCTGGTAGTGGAATCCGTCTCGAACGAGAAAGGCGTCGAGAAGGATGTGATTTTCGAGGCGATCGAACTCGCACTCGCTACCGCTGCCAAAAAACGTTACGAAGACGAAGAAGCCGACATCCGGGTTGCTATCGATCGCCGTACCGGCGAATACGAGACCTTCCGCCGCTGGCTGGTGGTAGACAACGACGCGGTTCCGGCACTGGGCACCGAGCTGACCATGCAGGAAGCCGAAGAGATTGATACCAATCTCCGGCCGGGCGACATGCACGAAGAGAAGGTGGACTCTGTGGCATTCGGGCGTATCGGTGCCCAGGCCGCCAAGCAGATCATCTTCCAGAAAGTGCGCGAAGCCGAGCGCATGAAGATTGTCGACAGCTACCGTGATCGCATCGGTGAGCTGGTATCCGGCACCGTCAAGAAGGTGACACGGGACAACGTTATTGTAGATCTCGGTGGTAACGCCGAAGCGCTGCTGCCACGTGAACACCTGATCCCGCGGGAAACCTTCCGCATGGGTGACCGGGTACGTGCCCTGCTGCTGGAAATCCGTACTGATCATCGCGGCCCGCAGCTGATTCTCAGCCGTACCGATGCCCAGATGCTGATCGAACTGTTCCGCATCGAGGTTCCGGAAATCGCCGAAGACCTGATCGAGATCCGTGGCGCCGCCCGTGATCCCGGTTCCCGCGCCAAGATCGCGGTGAAGACCAACGATCGCCGGATCGACCCGGTGGGTGCCTGTGTTGGTATGCGGGGCTCCCGCGTGCAGGCGGTCTCCAACGAGCTGGGCGGCGAGCGCGTAGACATCGTGCTGTACGACGACAACCCCGCGCAGCTGGTGATCAACGCCATGGCACCGGCGGAAGTGGCCTCCATTGTGATGGATGAAGACCGTCACACCATGGATGTCGCCGTCGCTGAAGATAATCTGGCCCAGGCCATCGGTCGTAATGGCCAGAACGTTCGCCTGGCCACTGAGCTGACCGGCTGGACCCTGAACGTGATGACCGAAGAAGAAGCCGGTGAGCGTCAGGAACAGGAATACAACCGCCTGGTTGAGCACTTCACCGCTCACCTGGACGTTGATGAAGAGTTTGCCGGTGTTCTGATCGAAGAAGGCTTCACGTCTATCGAAGAAGTGGCCTATGTACCGATGGAAGAAATGCTGGCGATCGAGGGCTTTGACGAAGACACCGTTTCTGAATTGCGCCGCCGTGCCAAAGACGTGCTGCTGAATCAGGCGCTGGCAAGTGAAGAAGCCCTGGAGGGTGCAGAACCCGCTGAAGATCTTCTGAATATGGAAGGTATGGACCGTGGCCTGGCGTTCAAACTCGCCGGGATGGGTGTGCGTACCATGGAAGATCTGGCCGAGCAGTCTGTGGATGATCTGCTTGATATTGAAGGTATGGATGAAGAGCGCGCCGGTCAGCTGATTATGATCGCACGCGCACCCTGGTTTGAAGACCAGGCCTGATTCGGGAGAGGAGGACCAGTATGGCTGAAGTAACGGTAAAACAACTGGCCGCAGATGTAGGCGCTCCCGTGGATCGTTTGCTGAAGCAGATCGTTGAAGCGGGCCTGAAAGCCCGCAGTGAGAACGACGCTGTCACCAGTGATGAGAAGCAGCAGTTGCTGGCTTATCTGAGAAAGACCCACGGTGAAGCTCAGGCAGAGCCGAACAAGATTACCCTGAAGCGTAAAACCACAACCACGTTGAAGGCCGGCAAGGCAAAGACTGTGAACGTGGAAGTACGCAAGCGCCGCACCTATATCAAGCGTGCGGAATTGCAGCCCGAGCCGGAGGTGGCAGCACCGAAGCCGGAAGAAGTGGCAGAGCAGCCGGTAGCGGAACAGCAAGCGCCGGAACAGGCACCGCAGGTAACTGCAGAACAGGCACAGCCGGAGACATCCGCTGCTGCCCCGGCACCGGAGCAGGAACAAGCTGCTGCCGAGCCGAAGAAAGCCCAGGAGCCCGAGCCGGCACCGGAGGACATTCCCATGCCTCCGCCGGAAGATGAAGGACGGGATCGCAAGCCCAAGAAGAAAAAAGAAAAGGTACGCGAGCGCGGCGACGAAATCGAAGAAGGCAAGCCCAAGAAGAAGCAGGCTGGTCATCGCGGCCCTCGCAGCCGTCCGGTTGAAGAACCTCTTGTTATTTCCGAGGACGATGAAGAAAACCGTCCTCGCAAGCAGCTGCGGGCTAAAAAGAAACCGAAAGAAAAGCGTCATGCTTTCGAGAGGCCAACCAAGCCCATGGTAAGAGAAGTACAGATTCCGGAAACCATCACCGTAGGTGACCTCGCCCAGCGTATGGCTGTCAAAGCCGCTGATGTTATTAAAACCCTGATGGGTATGGGCGTAATGGCCACCATCAATCAGGCGCTGGACCAGGAAACTGCGGTTCTGGTAACCGAAGAGCTGGGCCACAAGCCCAGGGCTGTCAGCGAAGATGCCTTTGAAGAAGAAGTGCTGAGTGAAATCACCGGCGACGACTCAGGCAAAGAGAAAATCAAGCGGGCACCGGTTGTCAGCGTGATGGGTCACGTTGACCACGGTAAAACCTCGCTGCTGGATTACATCCGTCGCGCCAAGGTTGCTGCCGGCGAGTCCGGTGGTATTACCCAGCATATCGGTGCCTACCACGTAGAAACCGATCACGGCATGGTGTCTTTCCTGGATACCCCGGGCCACGCGGCGTTTACCGCCATGCGGGCTCGCGGTGCCCAGTGTACTGATATCGTTATCCTGGTGGTGGCGGCCGATGACGGCGTTATGCCGCAAACCAAGGAAGCCGTTCAGCACGCCCGCTCTGCAGGCGTACCCCTGGTGGTTGCCATCAACAAGATGGACAAGGAAGAAGCCGATCCAGACCGCATCAAGAACGAGCTGTCTGCACTGGACGTGATTCCGGAAGACTGGGGCGGCGACGTTCAGTTCGTGCCGGTTTCAGCGCATACCGGTATGGGTATCGACGACCTGCTGGAAGCGGTGCTGCTGCAGGCCGAGATCCTCGAGCTGGAAGCTTCTCCGGATGCGGCTGCGAAAGGTGTTGTGGTTGAATCCAGCCTGGAACGTGGCCGTGGTTCCGTAGCCACCGTTCTGGTTCAGAACGGTACCCTGCGCCAGGGCGACATGGTGGTGGCGGGTTCCTTCTTCGGTAAGGTTCGCGCCATGACCGACGAAGCCGGGCGCCAGGTAAAAGAAGCTGGCCCGTCCATCCCGGTCGAGATTCTGGGCCTGAACGGCACACCAGACGCCGGTGACGAGTTCTTCGCCGTAGCCGACGAGAAGAAGGCCAAGGAACTGGCTGAATTCCGTCAGACCCGCGAGCGTGAACAGCGTCTGCAGCGCCAGCAGGCGGCCAAGCTTGAAAACATGTTCGAGAACATGGGCAAAGACGAGGTCAAAACCCTCAACGTTGTGCTCAAGACCGACGTGCGTGGTTCCCTGGAAGCCATTACCAAGGCCCTGCAGGACCTGGGTAACGAAGAGGTTCAGGTGAAGATCGTGTCCTCTGGCGTGGGCGGCATTGCCGAGACCGACGTCAGCCTGGCCATGGCCACCAACGCCGTTATCTTCGGTTTCAACGTGCGTGCGGATACCGCATCCAAGCGCCTGGTTGAGCAGGAAGGCCTGGATCTGCGTTACTACAGCATCATCTATAACCTGATCGATGATGTGAAAGCGGCCCTGACCGGTATGCTCAAGCCGGAGTTCCGCGAAGATATCGTGGGCATCGCCGATGTGCGTGACGTGTTCCGTTCACCGAAGTTCGGCCAGGTGGCTGGCTGTATGGTGACCGAAGGTACCGTATACCGGAACAAGCCGATCCGCGTACTGCGTGACAACGTGGTGATCTTCGAAGGCGAGCTGGAATCCCTGCGTCGCTTCAAGGATGACGTGCCGGAAGTTCGCAACGGTATGGAATGTGGTATCGGTGTTAAAGGCTACGACGTGAAAGTGGGCGACCAGATCGAAGTATTCGATCGCGTCCGTGTTGAACGTCAGCTTGAATCCACGGGGGCCTGATGGCACGGGAATACAGTCGCGTAGAACGCATTGGCGACCAGATGCAGCGTGAGCTGGCCCAGCTCATCCAGCGCGAGGTGAAAGATCCTCGCGTTGGTATGGTCACGGTGAACGACGTAAAGGTCAGCCGTGACCTGGGCTACGCCGATATCTATGTTTCACTGCTGTCTACCGAAGAGCTCACCGAGGAATCGCCCGAGGTGAAGGAATCGCTGGCAGTGCTGAACAATGCCTCCGGCTTTTTGCGGGGCCAGGTAGGCCGTGCGATGAAACTGCGGGTGGTTCCCCACCTGCGCTTTCACTTCGATACCCTGCTGGGCCAGAGCCGTAAGATGGATCGGCTGATCCGCGAGGCGGTAGGCGACAAGCCGGCCGTACCCCGGGACGACAACGACGATCCCGTTTCCGACAACCCGGAGCGTGATGCTTGAGCCGTAGACGCAAAGGCCGTGATGTAAACGGCATTCTGGTGATCGACAAGCCTCAGGGCGTTACCTCCAACGGAATCCTGCAGCAGGTCAAGCGCCTGTATGGTGCGGCCAAGGCCGGCCATACCGGAGCGCTTGATCCGCTCGCCACCGGCGTATTGCCGCTGTGCTTCGGGGAGGCCACCAAGTTCTCCCAGATGATGCTGGACAGTGACAAGGCCTATATCACCACTGCGAAGCTGGGTATTCGTACCGAAACCGGCGACAGTGAGGGTGCGGTGGTGGAAGAAAAGCCGGTACCGGCGCTGACCGAAGCGCAGGTGGAGGCTGTTCTGGAAAACTTCCGGGGTGATATCCAGCAGGTTCCTTCCATGTATTCCGCCCTGAAGCACCAGGGCAAGCCCCTGTACGAATACGCCCGCGAAGGCATCGTGATTGACCGGCCGGCCCGGCCGGTCACCATCTACGAGCTGACGTTGCTGGCGGTGCGCGAACAGGAGCTCGACCTGGCGGTTACCTGCACCAAGGGTACGTATATTCGCTCACTGGTCGAAGATATCGGCGAAGCCCTGGGATGCGGTGCCCATGTGTCTGCCCTACGCAGAACCCTGGCCTCCGGTTACACCCTGGCAAATGCCCGTGATGTCAAAGACCTGGAAGCCATGCGTGAGCGGGGCGAGAGTCTGGATGGCCTGTTACTGCCGCCGGAAAGCGCCCTGACCATGTTCCCCGAGCACCGGTTGGCGGGGCCTGCGCTGGTATCGATCTTGAACGGACAACCGGTTAGAATACCCGGTCAGTCTCTGGAAGGCTTCGTGCGCATTTATGGCGACCGTTCCTTTGTGGGGCTGGCTGAAGCTATGCCGGAAGGCGACGACACCAATCTGGTGCCGCGCCGGCTGGTAAAAAACAACGGCAGGTAACCCCGCCGTTGTTTAGCCGGGCTGTAGAGATGCGCGGTTCGGCCGGATTTAACAGCATCGCAACCTATGAGGTGTAATATGGCACTTTCTGCCAGTGAGAAAGCTCAGATCGTTAAGGATTTTCAGCAAGGTGATGGCGATACCGGTTCCCCTGAGGTTCAGGTAGCTCTGCTGAGCGCCAACATCAACAAGCTGCAGGATCACTTCAAGGCCAACAAGCAGGATCACCATTCCCGCCGCGGCCTGATCCGGATGGTAAACCAGCGTCGTAAGCTGCTGGACTACCTGAAGCGTAAAAACGCCGACCGTTACCTGGAACTCATCCAGCGTCTGGGTCTGCGTCGCTAATCCGGGTTTCGACCTGAAGGTAAAGGCCGGGCTTGTCCCGGCCTTTACCGCGCTGTTCTCCCGTTATTTTTACTGCAGTTGATTTGTCAGTGAAACCGAAGGATTTTCTCTGTCTAATGGAAAGCCGATATTGATAGCAGGTTGTTGAAAGCCCGGGTGCTGTCGGGAAACCACAGTCCCAGCCGGGGTTTTACAACAGCCTGTTAGCTTTCAGACGGGTTGCCTTTCGGTTCACAGGTCAAGCTGCTGCAGTTGAAACCCGAGTTCATAACTGAAAAAGCAGGAGTTTATTGTGGATCTGCAACCACGTATTAAAACATTCGAAATGGGTGGCGAAACCTTCACCCTGGAAACTGGCCGCATCGCCCGCCAGGCCACTGGCGCAGTACTGGTCAGCTGTGGTGACATCTCTGTTCTGGGCACCGTTGTAGGCGCCAAAGAGCCCAAGCCGGGCCAGGGCTTCTTCCCCCTGACCGTGAACTACCAGGAAAAAACCTACGCCGCCGGTAAAATCCCGGGTGGCTTCTTCAAGCGTGAAGGTCGTCCGTCCGAGAAAGAGACCCTGACCTCCCGCCTGATCGACCGTCCGATCCGCCCGCTGTTCCCAAGCGGCTACATGAACGAAGTCCAGGTTGTGCTGACGGTTATGTCGTCCAGCAAGAACCAGGACCCGGACATCGCTGCCATGCTGGCTGCCTCTGCAGCCCTGGCCATCTCCGGTATCCCGTTCGACGGCCCGATTGGTGCTGCCCGTGTGGGTTACACCAACGAGAAAGGCTACTTCCTGAACCCGACCTTCGAAGAGCTGGGCAGCTCCCTGCTGGACATGGTTGTGGCCGGTACCGACGAAGCGGTACTGATGGTTGAGTCCGAGGCCAAGGGCCTGACTGAAGACCAGATGCTGGGCGCCGTACTGTTCGCCCACCAGGAAATGCAGACTGCCATCAACGCCATCAAGGAATTTGCTGCTGAAAACGGCAAGCCGCGCTGGGAATGGCAGCCTGAGGCAGAGAACACTGACCTGCTGAACGCGATCAAGGCCGAGTTCGGTGGTGCCATCGAAGAAGCCTACGCGATCCGCGACAAGATGGCCCGTTACGAGCGTCTGGGCGAGATCAAATCTGCCGCCGTTGAAAAGCTGGCCGGTGAAGAAGAAGGCCAGCCTTCCGAAGAGGAAGTGAAGAAGTACTTCGGCAAGGTCGAGAAGTCTGTGGTTCGTCTGCAGGTTATCGAAGGCAAGCCGCGTATCGATGGCCGTGACAACAAGACCGTTCGCCCGATCAAGGTCGAAGTTGGTGTACTGCCGTCCGTTCACGGTTCCGCCCTGTTTACCCGTGGCGAGACCCAGGCCATCGTAACTGCCACCCTGGGTACCACCCGTGACGTGCAGATCATCGATGCCCTCGAAGGTGAGCGCAAAGACCCGTTCCTGTTCCACTACAACTTCCCTCCGTACTCCGTAGGTGAAGCTGGCCGTATGGGGAGCCCGGGCCGTCGTGAAATCGGTCATGGTCGCCTGGCCAAGCGTGGTGTCGCCGCAGTTATGCCGACCATCGAAGAATTCCCGTATGCCATCCGTGCGGTATCCGAGATCACTGAATCCAACGGTTCCAGCTCCATGGCTTCCGTATGTGGTTCTTCCCTGGCGCTGATGGACGCGGGTGTGCCCCTGAAGGCGCCGGTTGCCGGTATCGCCATGGGTCTGGTCAAGGAAGGCGACAAGTTCGCGGTTCTGACAGACATCCTGGGTGACGAAGATCACCTGGGCGACATGGACTTCAAGGTTGCCGGTACCAAAGACGGCGTAACTGCCCTGCAGATGGATATCAAAATCCAGGGTATTACCGACGAAATCATGGAAATCGCCCTGGAGCAGGCCAACGCTGCGCGTCTGCACATCCTGGACGAGATGAACAAGGTAATCGCCGAGCCCCGCGCCGAACTGTCTGAGCGCGCTCCGAGCATCACCACCATCAAGATCCATCCGGACAAGATCCGTGATGTTATCGGTAAGGGTGGTGCTACCATCCGTGGTATCTGCGACGAGACCGGTGCGTCCATCGACCTGGATGACGACGGCAACGTGAAAATCTACGCCGCTGATGCCGCTGCCGCTCAGGCTGCTGTAAACCGGGTCAAGGAAATCACTGCCGAGATCGAAGTGGGCGCAATCTACAAGGGTCGCGTTGAGCGCATTGTAGACTTCGGTGCCTTCGTTAACATCCTGCCGGGTAAGGATGGTCTGGTACACATTTCCCAGATCTCCGAGCGCCGTATCGAGAACGTGACTGACGAGCTGAGCGAAGGTCAGGAAGTTCTGGTTAAGGTTCTGGATGTCGACAACCGTGGCCGCGTTAAGCTGTCCATGAAGGAAGTTAAGGAAGGCGAGCAGCCGACTGACTTCGCTGACTGATTTTTCAGTTAGTCAGTAACACGAAAACCCGCCTTCATGGCGGGTTTTCTGTTTAATAAGCTTTTATTCTTTCGTGTGATTTTGTGGCTTTCGTGGCTAAAAATTCCTTTCCATAAACTCCAGCACTGCTTCCCTGTATGCCGGAATCACAAACGTCGCCGCATGGGGAGTATCTGTTCGCAAAAATTCCTTGGGCTGCTCCGCCGCTTCATACAACCGCACACCATGTTCAAACGGAATAATGCCATCACGCACGCTGTGGATAATCATCACCGGCACCGGTGACACGCCGGCGATCCTGTCGGTGCCTTCGTAGTCATCCGGGATGGTCCAGCTCAGGGGGTACTGGAACGGCCAGGTGAGCCAGAACAGGCCGAGTTTTTCGCGGGCGATGTAGCGGAAGCCGGAGAAGGTGCCATCGAGGATGAGGCCATTGAGTTCGGGTTGTTCGTTGCGCTGCACCCATTCGCTGGCGAGGGTAAGGCCCAGGGCGCCGCCGAGGCTCTGGCCGAGGAGGTAAAGCGGGCGGTTTTGTGTGTCTTCCTGTTCGATCAGCCAGCGCAGGCCGGTTTCTACGTCGTGCAGGGCGCCTTCTATATCGGGTGCGCCGGTGGACTGGCCATAGCCGCGATAATCGAGGGTGAATACGTTGTAGCCCTGTTCTGGCAGCCATGCGGCGTTGAGGATATGGGCGCTGACGTTCTGGGCGTTGCCGTGCAGGTAGTAAACCGTGCCCTTGGCAGGCTCGTTGGTGAGGGCGGGGAGCCACCAGCCGTGGAGGGTTTCGCCGTCGGCGGTGTCGAGATAGACGTCCTCATAGTCCAGGTTGAGCCGGTCCGGGGTGATGTAGGTGGTGTTGTCCGGGTAGAAGAACACGCTGCTGCAGCCGGTTTGCAGCAGTGCGGTGATGGCCAGCAGGGCGACGATGGCCGCCCTGGGGTTCAGAAGTAGGCGTGTAGGCCGGCTTGCCATGTGCTCTGGTACCTGTCGAAGTGGTCTTCCCGGGTGAATTTGGCGAATACGCTGAACTCCCGGCCGATGTGCCAGTTGCCTTCGGCGTACAGCTGGTCTTGCCGGTGCTGGCTGCTGATGATCCAGGCCTTGGTTTTTGCGCCGGCCAGCAGGCTGAAGCGGTTGTTCTGGTGCAGCAGGCCGAGGTCTGCACCGGGGGCGAAATCGTGGCCGCGGCGCAGGTCGTCATCGATTTCCACATCGGCGGTGGCAATGGCGAACGCCTGGGTATTCTGGCCAAGGCCCCAGCTGCCACCGGCGCCCCCTTCCAGATAGGGCGTGAGCACGCGGTCATCACCGGTATCGGTGCGGCGGCCACCGAAGCCCACCTGCCACGAGATTGGCGAGAAGAACGGGTTTCTCGGGCTCAGGGAGCGTATTTCCACCCCGGTGATCTGCTCCACCTGCAGTTCGTTATTGTCGTGGTACAGGCGGGCGTCGAGGCGCAGGAATTGAAGCTGCGCACCGGTGCGGTAACCGGCGGGCGGGTCCAGCACATCGTGGTAAGCGGGCCGGAGGGTCAGCTGGGTGAATTCGCTGTGGGCCATTTGGCCGGAGCCCAGGCTCAGGCGGAAAGTGTCATGGCCCTGGTCGTCGCGGATTTCAGGTTCCGGTACCTTGGGCAACTCTTCCGCTCCATCAATCTTGCTGCGGGATACCAGCAGCTGGTGGGACAGCGGTGCCGCATGCTCCCGGGGCCAACCCTCGGCTTCGCTCTGGTAGCGCACGTAGTCGTAGGTCGCGTCCAGCAATTGGGCGCGGTCGTTCTTCTCCAGCTCCCGGACTTCCGGCCCGTTCACATCCACATAGCCGTTGGCGACCGCAGCGGCGATGGTCCGGTGTTCAGGAGGCAGGCTGTCGAGGCTGTGGGCAACGGAGGTGGCGGCGGAGGGGCGGTAATGAATGCTTTCCACCAGCCCGGCATCCCGTACCCAGCGTACGGTGTCAGACGGAATGGCGTGAGTGCTTACTTCATCCAGCAGGTCTGTGCCCGGGCGGGCGGCGTCAATCAGTGCCAGCAGGCGGTAGGCGCAGTTCTCATCGAAGAAATAGTAATCAAAGTTCTTGTCCTGAATCTCCCAGGTATGGGCCAGCAGCGTGTCGACCTCCGGCTGGGTCAGGTTCAGGGTGTATTCCCACAGGTCCCGGTGTTCGATGTCGTTGTACAGCCGGATCATTTCGTAATAGGGCTGGATAGCCGTGATGCCCGGATAGCCACCGAAGATTCCGCGATAGGCAAACAACAGTTCGCTGTCGTGTTCGGCGGCATCGGCTGCATAGGAAATGGTGTTGGCCAGTAGCAGATCGGTTTCTTCGTCGTCCTGGGGCGGGTCCAGCCGCAGGAAGGTGTGGCCGAACATGGAGGACGGGCTGTTCAGGTACGAGGCCGCAAACACCAGGGTGACTTTCTCGGTGTTCAGGGCCTCGGCCCATTCGTCGTAAGCCGGGCAGTCTACCGGGGTGTCCGGTAAATCCAGTTGTTCCCGCAACCAGGCATCCCGGGCCGGGAAACGGCAGCGGGCATGGTCATCACCACCGCCGGGCTGGCGGATGGCTTCCAGGGTTGCCTGTAGTTCTGCTTCCGGCGAGGTTTTGCCATTCTCGCTCAGGAAAAATGCAGGGTCGTCTGCCTGGCTGGTGAAACCGGAGCCCAGGGTATCCTGGTGGTAGTGGCCGAGCGTGAGCCATACCGGATGTTCGTGAAGGTTGTCGGGAATGGCGGCAAAGGTTGCCGGGGTTGCGAGTGAACATGCAAGCCAGAGTGCAGCCTGCCCAGTGCGCAAGGGGTAGCCCATGGGAATTGTTTACGTCCGGTTTGGATTGGTACAGCGATAGTGCGCCATCCATGGCGCGGGTTCAATCCTTCGGGTTTAGCCGATCAGGCGGCTACATACTTGCTCAGAGACTCGTCCTGTTCCATCAGGGAAACGATGGAATCTACCGCTTCACCGGAGGTGGTGTCAGAGTTCGGGAAAATGGCTGCAAAGTTGTCTTGCAGTACTTTGCGGAAGGTATCACGGTCGGCTTCTTCTACACCCAGCAGAACGGCCAGGGTGTCCAGGTTTTCGCCGGAACCACGGGACATGTCACGGGCAACCTTGTCGATGTTGCTGTCCATGTACATAGCCATGGATTGCACAGACTGGTTGGTGGAGCAGCCCAGAGTACCGGTGGTCATACCGAAAGTCTGGTTGCCGAAGGTTCCGTTGGTGGTGGCGGCCAGTACGTGTGGAGCAATACCGGATTGGCCTTTCCAGATCATGGCGCCAACACCACAGCCAGGCTGGGCGAATGCCATGGAAGATGCGCCAAGAAGAATTGCACCTGCGATCAGTTTTTTCATTATCCACTCCTTTATGTGGTTTTTTGCTTCGTCGCATACCCTGCAACCGGAATTTCCTGGGTTGGCTGCAAGACAACGGCCCCGGCCGGTGCCGGTTTGGTTGAAGACCGTTACTACGAGTATAGATCAAAACTGGCTTGGGTAAATAAATCAGTGTATTGGAAGAGGGAAGGGTTGGCGGGGAGGCGTGGCGAAGAGGTTTCTTATGCCTAAATGTGATGGTTTTCTCAAAATTTAACCGATCTTGTCATAAGCAGGCGCTTTCAGTATAGTGCGCGCGGCCATGACGGCCGAGTAACAACACATGGAGAAGTTTTGTGAAAAAAGCACTGATTGCATCTACCCTTCTGGTAGCCGGCGCAATGTCCGGTTGTTCCTCCCTGAATGTCAGCTCTAACCCGGTTCCCCTGCATGGCAGCGTGACCACCGATATCAAGGCCGATATCGAAGTGGGTGAGAAGATTACTGGCAAATCCTCCGCAACCAAGATCCTGTTCTTCACCATGAGTGACGACAGCGAATACGCCGATGGCATGACCTACGGCAACGGCGGCGGCAGCGGTCTGGGGCTGGGTGGCCTGGATCCGGTTTCTGCGGTGAAGTCTGCTGCTGCCTATAATGCCATCAAAACCTCTGGCGCCGATGTGATTGTAGCTCCACGCTACATCGTAAAGAAGAATGACTATCTTGTTTACGGCACCATCGACGTAACCGTTGAAGGTTATAAGGGCACGATCCGCAGCGTAGAGTAACGGATCTGGCCATGCCAGAAAAAAGCCGGAGCAGGGCAGGATCTCTCCGGCTTTTGTGTTTTTCAGGCAGCCTTAACCCCCCAGATACGCCTCCCGCACCTCCGGGTTCGCCAACAGGTTTTTGCCGGTATCGTGCAGGCGGATACGACCGGTTTCCAGGACATAACCCCGGTCTGCCAGGTTCAGTGCCTGATGGGCGTTCTGCTCCACCAGGAAGACTGTAATGCCTTCTTCGCGCAGGTGACCGATGATCTCGAAGATCTGCTGGATGATGATCGGCGCCAGACCCAGTGACGGCTCATCCAGGATGATCATTCTGGGTTTGCTCATCAACGCCCGGCCGATGGCCAGCATCTGCTGTTCACCGCCCGACATGGTGCCGGCCCTCTGGTGCTCCCGCTCTTTCAGGCGCGGGAACAGCTCGTAAACGTGATCCTGACTTTTGCGGATTTCGGCCTTGGTGTTGAAGAACCCCCCCATGTGCAGGTTCTCTTCCACCGTCAGCCCCGAGAACACCCGCCGGCCTTCCGGCACAATGGCAATGCCGGAACGCATGATGTTGGAAGTGGCTTCGTTGGTGATATCGCGGCCTTCCAGAATGACCCGGCCGGCGCTGGCTTGCGGGTTGCCGCAAACGGTCATCAGCAGGGTGGTCTTGCCGGCGCCGTTGGCACCGATCAGGGAGACAATTTCGCCTTTGTTCACCTCCACAGACACCCCGTGCAAGGCCTCGATCTTGCCGTAGTGGGTATGAACGTTTTCCAGTACTAGCATGGTGTTTCCTCAGGCCTCGCCCAGATAGGCTTTGATCACATCGTCGTTCTGGCGGACTTCTGCCGGGGTGCCGCTGGCCAGGGGGCGGCCCTGGTTGATCACGGTTATCCGGTCGGAAATGTCCATAACCAGGCTCATGTCGTGCTCGATCAGCAGTACCGACACGTTGTAGTCGGACTTCAGGCTGACAATCAGCTGGTTGAGGTCTTTGGTTTCGGCCGGGTTCAGGCCGGCGGCGGGTTCGTCCAGCATCAGCAGCTTGGGCTCGGTCACCATGCAGCGGGCAATTTCCAGCCGCCGCTGCTGGCCATAGGCCAGGTTGCCGGCTTCCCGGTTGGCCAGGTCCAGCAGGCCTACCCGGTCGAGCCAGTAGGTGGCCCTGTCCAGTGACTTCTGTTCCCGCTCCCGGTAGTTCGGGGTTTTAATCAGGCCTGCCAGCAGGTTGGTGTTCAGGTGCCGGTGCTGGGCCACCAGCAGGTTTTCCACCACCGTCATCTGGTTGAACAGCCGCACGTGCTGGAAGGTGCGCACCATGCCCAGGCGGGAGATCTTGTAGTCAGGTGTACCCTGAATCTCACGCCCTTCGAACAGGATCTTGCCGCCGGTCGGCTTGTAGAACCCGCTGATGCAGTTGAACACCGTGGTTTTACCGGCTCCGTTCGGGCCGATGATCGATACGATTTCCCGTTCCTGTACGTCCAGGCTTACCTGGTCGACTGCCAGCAGGCCGCCAAAGCGCATGGACAGATTGGATACTTCTAGCATGCCTGTCACTCCTGCCGTTTCAGTTCAATGTGAATCCGGCGCATGGGCATCAGCCCCTGCGGCCGCCATACCATCATCAGCACCATGGCCGCACCGAAGATCAGCATGCGGTAATCGGCAAACTCCCGGGCCAGCTCCGGCAGGATGGTGACCGCAATGGCGGCGAGGATAACGCCGATCTGCGAGCCCATGCCGCCCAGCACTACAATGGCCAGGATGATGGCGGATTCCAGGAACACGAACGACTCCGGGCTGATAAAGCCCTGCTTGGAGGCAAACACCGTACCGGCGAAGCCGGCAAAGAAAGCACCGATGGTGAAGGCGGAGAGCTTCACCGCCGTGCGGCTGAGGCCGAGCGAACGGGCAGCAATTTCATCTTCCCGCAGGGCTTCCCAGGCCCGGCCAACGGGCATGCGCATCAGCCGGCGGATCACCAGTGCGGTAATCACCGCCAGCACCAGGGCAATCAGGTACAGGAAGATCACCTTGTGCTCGCCGCTGTAGGCAATGCCAAAGGTTTCGTGGAAGGAGGTATTTCCTTCTTCCTTCACCCGCCGGCCGAATTCCATGCCGAACAGGGTGGGTTCGGGAATGCCGCCAATGCCGTTGGGGCCGCCGGTTACCGCCGTCCAGTTATTCAGCAGGATGCGGATAATTTCCCCGAAGCCGAGGGTCACGATGGCCAGGTAATCACCCCGTAACCGCAGCACCGGAAAACCCAGCACCAGTCCGAAGAGGGCCGCCAGGCAGGCACCAATGGGCAAGGCCGCCCAGAAGCTGAAGCCGAAATACTGCGACAGCAGCGCAAAGGTGTAGGCACCTACCGCGTAAAAAGCCACGTAGCCAAGGTCCAGCAGGCCAGCCAGGCCTACTACCACGTTCAGGCCCAGTGCGAGCATGACGTAGATCAGCACCAGCGTCGCGAGGTCCACCGAGCCGCGGGACACCAGGAACGGCCAGAACAGGGCAAATACCACAATGGCAGTGAGTACCCAGGATTCCAGCTTTGCCCGTTTGGCCTGGGGCATGGGCTCGCGCCCGCTCAGCGGGTTCAGTTTCGGCAGTTTGCCCAGGCTGCCCATAATGCTGTCGCGGAACAGCTGGAAGAAAAACACCACGAACGCGGCCAGTACCACCGAGATCACGGTAGACGTGGTGGCGCCTTCCAGGCCCACCTTTGTGCCTTGCGCCACCAGGTTCAAGCCCAGAATGGGGTAGGCAATAATCAGCGTTACGATTGCGCAGAACAGTGCATGTTTGAAGTTGGGAGTGGCCATTAGATCTTCTCAACCTCCGGTTTGCCAAGCAGTCCGGTGGGCTTGAACAGCAGGATCAGGATCAGCAGGCTGAACGACACCACATCTTTGTATTCACCACTGAGGTAGCCGGAGGTCATGCTCTCGGCCACGCCCAGAATCAGGCCGCCGAGCATGGCGCCCGGAATGCTGCCAATGCCGCCCAGTACCGCTGCGGTAAAGGCCTTCAGGCCTGCAATAAAGCCGAATAGCGGGTCAACCGAGCCGTAGTACATGCCTAGCAACAGGCCCGCCACCGCAGCCAGCGCCGCGCCAATCACAAAGGTGGCAGAGATGATGCGGTTGGTGTCGATACCCAGCAGGTTGGCCATGCCCAGGTCCTGCGACACGGCCCGGCAGGCGCGGCCGATACGGGACCGGGAGATAAACAGGCTGAGGATGGTCATGCACACCAGGGTGGTGATAAAGATGGTGATTTGCATGTAAGACAATGAAAGCTGGAAGCCCTCTGCCGAGCCGAAGCGGAAGCTGCCTTCCATCAGGGCCGGAAAACCGATGTTGCGTGAGCCCTGGGCCAGGTGCACATAGTTCTGCAGGAAGATGGACATGCCGATGGCGGAAATCAGGGGAATCAGCCGGTGCCGGCCACGAACCGGCCGGTAAGCAATCCGTTCTACCGCCCAGCCCATGGAGCTGGACACAATCACGGCGCACAGCAGTGCGACAATCAGGATCAGGGGAAGCCAGGCAATGCCGAGGGTAGCCAGGCCGGTAATGGCAATAAGCGCGGTGTAGGCGCCGATCATATAGATTTCGCCGTGGGCGAAGTTGATCATGCCGATGATGCCGTAAACCATCGTGTAGCCGATGGCGATCAGGGCGTAGGTGCTCCCGATCGTCAGCCCGTTAATGAGCTGCTGAAAGAAATACAGGAGGTCTTGCATGGGTGTGGAGCTCCGAGAAACAGCGCCCAGAAAGGCACCTTCCCCCGGATCACGGCGGGAAGGTGCCCTCGTTTATACTGCAATTAAACGAATCTGGCTTAGTTTGCCGGAGTCTTGCTGCCGTCGGCGTGCCACTCGTACACAACAAATTCGAAGGCTTTGAGATCGCCGGCCTTGTCGTACTGTACGGTGCCGATCGGAGTTTCAAAGGTGCCGGAACGCAGGGCGCTGGCTACCTCGAACGGGTCCTTGGAATCTGCCATCTCGATACCTTCGGCAATCAGCTGAACCGCGGTGTAGGACGGCAGAACGAACGGGCCGGAGGGGTCTTCACCTTTCTCGGCGAAGGCCGCCACCAGTTCCTGGTTTTCTTCTTTCTGGTCGAACGCCGGTGGCAGGGTTACCAGCAGGCCTTCCGCGGCATCGCCGGCAATGGTGTTGATGTCTTTGTTGCCCACACCTTCAGGCCCCATGAACTTGGCATCCACATCGGCCTGGCGTGCCTGGCGCAGGATCAGCCCCAGCTCCGGGTGGTAGCCGCCGTAATAAACGTAGTCCACGTCGGCCTGCTTGATCTTGGTAACCAGGGAAGAGAAGTCCTTGTCGCCGGCGGTGATGCCTTCAAACATGGCGATTTCAATGCCGGCGTCTTTCAGGGTGTCGCGCACGGCCGTGGCAATACCTTCACCGTATTGCTGCTTGTCGTGAACCACCGCCACGCGCTCGGGCTTCTGGGCGGCAATGTAGTTGCCGGCAACCGGGCCCTGCATGCTGTCCAGGCCAATGGTCCGGAACACCAGCTCGTAGCCGCGCTGGGTGATTTCCGGGCTGGTGGAGGCCGGGGTAATCATCAGGATGCCTTCGTCTTCGTAGATGTCAGACGCCGGCTGGGTAGAGCTTGAGCAAAGGTGACCCACCACATATTGAACGCCTTCGTTCACCAGTCGGTTGGCGACGGTTACGGCCTGCTTGGGGTCGCACACGTCGTCCACTTCAACGGCAACGAGTTCTTCACCCATCACACCGCCGGCGGCATTGATGCGTTCGATGGCCATGCGTGAACCGGAGAACTGCATGTCGCCATACTGGGCTACGGGGCCGGTCATGGGGCCTGCAATACCAATCTTGATTTCAGCAGCAGCCTGGCCGGCAGCCATCAAGGCAACGGAGGCGCTTACAGCGGTAACGAGTTTCTTTACGGAGATATTCATCGTGTTTGTCCTGTTTGTGTCAGGGTTATTCTTATGTTCTCAGAGACTTAAGAAACACCACCACCCGAGCCTTGTCAAGCATGGGAGCTGAGGCATTTGCTCCGGAACACAGCGTTGCTATTCGAAGTTGAAATAGCAAACGCCGTGCCGGTCTCCGGATGATTACGCGTCCGTGCTGTCGTCCTGGTCAATAAAGACCAGGTTCCTGAAACTCTCGTGATCCTGCAGCTGTTCAAAACTCGGGTCTACCGAGGCGTCATCCCGGTAGGCCTCGGAAATGTCGATGGCTTTTTCCAGCGTGGCCACCGCATCTTCCCAGCGGCCGATCTCGGCATAGGCGCAGGCCAGCTGGTAATGGGCGTGGCCGTTATCCGGAGCCAGTTTCAGCGCCCGCTGGCACAGGCTGATGGCCCACAATGGCTCGCGTATTTCCAGCACCGCGTCGGCCTTGTAGCTCAGGGCCTCTACGTCGTCTGGCCGCAGGTCCAGAATCTGGTCGTAGGCAGCGATCTTGTTCTGCTGGGAGGTTTCCTGGCTTGCCTTCAACCAGAGCGCGTGCACCTCGTTGGTGCGCTCAATCTCCGCCTGGTTCTGGTGGATGATCTCGGATTTCTGCTGCAGCTGTTCTTCAATAAACTTCAGCCGCTGTTCGTATTCCACCACCAGTTCGTTCACCCGCTTTTCGGCCAGGCTGGTGAGCTGGTGGCGCATATCGCGGATGGAGTTCCAGCCGATCACCACCAGGATGGAGGTGGCACCGGCAATCAGGTAGAAGAAGTAGGTAACGGTATCGGTGGCGTAAGACATGGACTTGTCGGCCACGGACAGTTCTTTCTCTACCACCTTTTCGATCAGCTCGGCCCGGGTGTCCTGCATTTCCTTGCGCAGGGCCTTGGACTCGTCCAGCAGGTACAGCTCCACAAAGGGAGTGTACATGGGCTTTTCGAGGGTTTTGATGCTTTCCTCAACGTCTTCTGCGGTGAGCTCTTTGTCCGGCCCCAGTTGCTGCTGTTGTGCCTGGAGTGTGGTGGCGAAGGCGAGTGCAAAGACGAACGCTAGAAAGTACCTGATCATCAACCGTTTCCGTTTTCTGGTGCATGTATTGGCTAGCAGGTGATGACCTTAGCATAGTGGCTGGCGGAAATAATGCCGCATGGGGCGTTGAATACAGCGGGCACAAAGAACGCAAGCTAGGTAATATCCGCCACTTGCATTCTGTGGTGCAAAGACCTCTAATAATTAGAGGTATAAATAACTGGTCCTGAGTGGAGTAGGGTGTGAATAATTACGAGCAGGTGTTGGTAGCACTTCGGCGGGTTATCCGGGCAACGGATCTGCATTCCAAGCGGTTGAGCAAGCACGCAGGCCTGACCGGGCCGCAGCTTCTGATTATGCGCACCATCCGGGACTTGGGTGAGGTGACCATCGGCACCATTGCCGAGAATGTGAGCCTGAGCCAGGCCACGGTGACCACCATTCTGGACCGCCTTGAGTTGCGCAAGCTGGTGTACCGGGTGCGCAGCACCCAGGACAAGCGCAAGGTGCACGCCCACCTGACCGAAGCCGGTAAGGAAATCCTGGCCCGCGCGCCGAACCCCCTGCAGGAAGATTTCATCCAGAAGTTCCAGAGCCTGGCGGAGTGGGAGCAGACCATGATCCTGGCCTCGCTGCAGCGCGTGGCCAATATGATGGACGCCGACGACATCGACGCCTCGCCGGTACTCACCGTAGGCTCCGTCCTCAAAGACGACGGCTGGAAAGAAAAAGCCTGAAAGCTAAGCCCCGCAGTCTGGTAAGGGGGCTGGCAAGGGGTCTGTCCCTACGTGGACAGACCCCCATGGCACAAGGCTTATTCGGGCTCCCCTCCATGGCACCCAACTTGGGCACCCAACCTGAAACCCATGGTGGCTGGTTGCGGGCGGGGTACGGGTTTTCTTTGGAAAAACAACTCGCTTCGCTCAGACATCTTTTTCCGGCAGAAAACCTGTACTCCGCCCGCAACCGGCAAGCTTGTGAGTTATAGTCCGTGGCAAGAAAATCAGTGCACCGAAGCCCCTTTCCTGGGCTTATTCCCAAAGCAAACCTGAAACACATCGTTATAGTGCTTCGCAAAGTTCACCGTAATCCCTTCCTTCAGATACTCCGGCAATTCCTCATAATCTCCCCGGTTCGCCTCCGGCAATATCAGGTTATTGATCTTCTGCCGGCGCGCAGCAATCACCTTTTCGCGAATACCTCCCACCGGCAACACCTGCCCGGTTAAGGTCAGCTCCCCGGTCATGGCGATGTTCTGCTGCGGGGCTTCCTTGCGGGCGATGGAGAGCAGGGCGGTGGCCATGGTTACGCCGGCGCTGGGGCCGTCTTTCGGGGTGGCCCCTTCCGGTACGTGCAGGTGCACGAAGGATTTGTCGAAGAAGGTCGGGTCGCCTTTGAACCGTTTCAGGTTGGACGACACAAAGCTATAGGCAATCTCTGCCGATTCCTTCATCACATCCCCCAGCTGCCCGGTAAGCTTGAACCCGCGCTGGCTGGTGTGAACCTGTGACGCCTCGATGCTCAGGGTGGCGCCGCCCATGGCGGTCCAGGCAAGGCCGGTGACTACGCCGGTGCCCTTCATGGATTTCTCTTTGCGGAACGCGGGCTGGCCCAGGTAGTCCGGCAGGTCGGCAACGCCCACTTTTACCGGCTTGTCCGGGTTTCCGAGCAGTTTCACGATGCCTTTGCGGATGATCTTGTGCAGCAGCTTTTCCAGGTTCCGCACGCCGGCTTCCCGCGCATAGCCTTCAATCACCTGCCGGAGCGCGGCATCGGTAATGTTGAGCTGTTTCTTCAGCAAGCCAGCCCTTTTCAGCAGCCGCGGCATCAGGTGGTGCTTGGCGATGGCGAGTTTTTCTTCGCCGATGTAGCCGGACAGTCGAATCACATCCATGCGGTCGAGCAATGGCCGGGGAATGGTGTCCAGCTGGTTGGCGGTACACACGAACAGCACCTTGGACAGGTCCATGCGCACGTCCAGGTAGTGGTCCAGGAATTCCTTGTTCTGTTCCGGGTCCAGAGTTTCCAGCAGGGCCGAGGCCGGGTCGCCCTGATAGGAACTGCCGATCTTGTCGATCTCGTCCAGCATGATCACTGGGTTGGCCACTTTGCTGTCTTTCAGGGCCTGTACGAACTTGCCGGGCATGGCGCCGATGTAGGTTCGGCGGTGGCCTTTGATTTCGGCTTCATCGCGCATGCCGCCCACGCTGAACCGATAGAACTCCCGGCCCAGGGCATCGGCCACCGAACGGCCGATGGAGGTTTTGCCCACCCCCGGCGGGCCGACCAGCAGCAGTATGGAACCACTCACTTCGCCTTTGAAGGTACCTTCGGCCAGGAACTCGATGATACGGTCTTTTACATCGTCCAGGCCGTCGTGGTCCCGGTCCAGAATTTTGCGGGCTTCGGCCAGGTCGAAGTGGTCTTCGGAATGCACGCCCCAGGGCACCTGGGTAATCCAGTCCAGATAATTGCGGGTCACGCCGTATTCCGGGGAGCCTTGCTCCAGCACCTGCAATTTCTGAATTTCATCTTTGAACCGTTCAACCACAGCTGCTGGCGGATTCAGCTTGGCCATGCGCTCTTCGAAGCGCTCCACGTCAGCGGTCTTGTCGTCTTTGGCGATCCCCAACTCCCGCTGGATGACTTTCAGCTGCTCACGCAGGAAGAATTCGCGCTGGTGCTTTTGAACCTTCTCGTTTACTTCCTCGTTGATCTCGGATTGCAGGCGCGCCACCTCCTGCTCCTTGCGCATGAGCAGTAATACCCGCTCCATGCGCCGAAGCAGGGGCACGGTATCCAGCACATCCTGCAACTCGCGGCCCGGGGCGCTGGTCATGGAGGCACCGAAATCCGCCAGCGGCGAGCTGTCTTCCGGGCCAAAGCGGGACAGGTACTGCTTCACCTCTTCGCCATACAGTGGGTTGGTGCGCAGCAGCTCCTTGATGGCGCTGATAATGGCCAGGGTGTAGGCCTTGAGCTCATCGGCCGGTTCTTCCGGCTCCTCCGGGTATTCCACTTCAACCAGATAGGGCGGGCGACGGCGGAGCCACTGCACGATTTTGAAGCGCTGCATGCCCTGGGCAATAAACTGAACCTTGCCACCTTCGCTCTGGGCATGGTGAACCTTCACCGCGCACCCAATGGTTTCCAGGTCGTCGCTGGCGGGAATGCCGGTGTCGGATTCCGGATCTTCCACAAAGCAGATACCCAGAACCTTGTGCTCGGTTTCACCCACCCGCTTCAGGGTCTCCTGCCAGGGATTCTGGTTGACCACCACCGGCTGCACCTGCGCCGGAAAGAACGGCCGGTTCGACACCGGCAACACATACATACGCCGCGGTCTGGCCTGCTGCGGCAGGATCAGGCTTTTGCTGTTCTCGTCTTTGCCGATGTACTCGGTTACATCGTCTTCAAATTCTTCCAGGGAGTCTTTGCGGTTCTCGTCATTCATACCGTGTTGCTCTCAGGGCTGAGTGGTTAAAGACCTATGTGACGACGAAAGCCAGGTTTTCAAGCTGGCTTGATTTTTCTGCTGCCGGCTCCATATCTTTAGGCAATTTTATTCATTCTGGTTCAGGTTCCCGACATATGAGCAATTCTCCGTATATCTTCGACGCCACCGCCGACAACTTTCAGCAGAAGGTAATGGAAGCCTCCGCCACCACGCCAATCCTGGTGGACGTATGGGCCGAATGGTGCGCGCCTTGTAAGCAGCTGATGCCGATTCTGCAGAAGCTGGCGGAGGAGTATCAGGGCAACTTCCAGCTGGCCAAGGTGAATGCGGACGAGCAGCAGGAGCTGACCGCATCTCTGGGCGTGCGCAGCCTGCCCACCATCATTCTGGTGAAGAATGGCCAGGCGGTGGATGGCTTCAACGGTGCCCTGCCGGAAAGCGAAATCCGCAAGGTACTGGAAAAACACATCGAAGCCCCGGCGGAAGACCCGTATGAAAAGGCCCACGCCTTGTGGGACGCTGGCGATGTAGATGGTGCCCTGGCGATCCTCACCGAAATGAATCAGAAAGATCCGGAAAACCTGGATGTGCTGATCGACCTGGCTCAGCTGAAAGCCGAGCAGGGCGATCTGGACACCGCCGAGCAGGTGCTCAACAGCCTGCCGCCGGAAGAAAAAATGCAGCACAAGGCCAAACAGCTGGCAGCCAGGGTGAAGTTCCTGAAACAGTCCGGCGAGCTGCCGCCGCAGGCCGAGCTGGAAGCTAAACTGGAAGCCAATCCGAAAGACCCCGAGGCTCTGCACCAGTTATCCCTGCACATGGTGTTACAGGACAAGAACGCCGAAGCCATGGACCTGTTGATTCGCCTGATGCAGGCGGACGGTGCTTATAAAGACGGCATCGCTAAAACTACGCTGGTGGAGCTGTTCGAGAAGCTGGGGAATAACAATCCGGATGTGCGGGCTTACCGTAGGAAGTTGTATACCCTGATGCACTGAAGCTCCTGTTACACGGGTGGCGAGAGCCACCTGTGTCGCCCCTGACTTCCATTGGAGCCCATCCTCGTTCGACTCCTACCTACCCCCCAAATAACGCCCATACCTCGCTAGTCGCCCCTCATGCCGGCAAAAGTGTGTCTAAAAATTAGTCACATGTTTTACGAACATTAACATTTGTCAATTGAGTTGTAAGCTAAGCTCCGAAGGTCTGCTGTGCAGTCAAGGACCAAGGAATAATTACTCAGGAGTTTTTATGATTCATCTCAAGAAGGCCGCTCTTGCGCTGGCGGTTGCATCCAGCATTACATTGGTTGGTTGTAATAACAGCGGTGCATATATCCCGACAAGTGGAGAAAGTGCCGGTAGTGAAACTGTTGCAGGTGCGGCAGTAAAAGGTGTTTTGAAGAACGCAAATGTCACAGTTTATGAACTTGATAACTCTGGCACCCGTATCCGGTCGTTCGAGAGCGTAACCACAGATGCTAACGGCGAGTACGAAGTTGCTCTGAGTGACGCCTATGAAGGCGGTCTTCTTGAGGTGGAAGTGACAGCGGTGCCCGGTCAGACCAAGATGGTTTGTGATGCCTCTGGCTGTGCGAAAGATGGGATAAGCTTCGGGGATGAAATTGAGGTTCCCGCCAACTTCGTGCTGAGCTCAATTGCCAAGAAAGACGCTGGCAGTGACAAAATTAGCGCACCGGTAACGGCATGGACGACCATGGCAGCTAATCGTGCAAAGGCGAAAGCGAGCGCGGCGGGCGGTCTGGATAAATCTTTGGCTGAGGCAAACTTCAAAGTTCAACAACTGGTTGGCTTTGACCCATCGAAAGTGGCGGCTAAGGATGCAGCGGATCCCGCAAAACTCGGCTCGGCTTCGTCTGAGGAGCAACAGGCAGCGGTAATGAATGCTGTGGTGGCTGAGTTGATCTTCTCAGGTGGTTCAGCAGATGTTGCGACAAAGCTGGAATCATTCACCAAGTCTATTGAGAATGATGATATCTTCGGTGATGCGATTGATGATGGATTCTCGGTAGCAGAATTTGCCGCAGCCGGTGAGCAGACGTTGTCCGTCGTTCAGGTACCCGATTCTACCGCTGCCAGCAAGTTGCAGAAGCAGCAAGAAGTGTTCAGCGATCCTGCGAATGCTGGCGGTGTGTCGACGCCAGAATACAACCCTGACCTGGTTGTTGGCGATAATGCCACTCAGGCTGAGAAGATCGAAAGCTTCAAGAACTTCGTTGCAACAGTTCGGGCTTGGGCCACTTCAATCGAAGATCTGGACACCGCTCAACTGGGTGAAGTGGTCGATGTTGAAACCATCCAGACTGTATTCAGTGAAGGCCCGGTTACAAGCCTGAAGCTTGCTCAGGAGATCGTAAACCAATCACTGGATCAGGTAACCCTCACTCCCACAGAAATGGGGGAGCTGCTGGATACTGGTAACACCAAGCAGATTTCTATGCTGGATAACGGCGTTGAGGTTGGTTCTGCTGTTTTGTCTGTAACCGACGAAAATGGCGTGAAGATTAATGTTGTTGGCCAAATGACCGGTGAAGCCCACACTAATTTCTTGCCATTCAACCTGACCATCAAAACCAACTTGCCGGTGTCTGCTTTTGATCTGACTACCGAAACCATCAAGAGCCTGCTGGCCAGCTCCGAAGTGGTTATCAGCGGTGCAGTCGAAAATGGCAGTGGGCAGGCTATTGCTCGCCTGAATGATGTCACTGCCCGTTTACAGCTCGCAAATGCTCTGAGTGCCGGAACCGAAGGCTTTGTTACTGATGACCAGGTTATCCAGGCGTTTGTTGGTGCTTCGCTGTCCGGTAACGTTGAGTTGTTCGCTGAAACAGGAGAATCTTTCTCCGGTAATGTTGAAGCGCAGGTGACCAAGCTGGCAAAAAACCGCTTTGCACTGAACGATGTTCCTGTTTCTATCCGCAAGCTTCGAGTGGCTGGAACCTTCACTGCTGCTCAAGGCGAAACCTTCGATGCCTCAGCAACTCTGAACGTTAACAATGCGTCTGAGTTCGACACGTTGGCTTGGCTTGACTATAGCGAGGATGACCGTTGGGTGAACGAGCCAATTGACGGCAGTGCGGTGCTGGATGTGTTTGGCACTGGTGAAAGCGATATCATCAACCCATTCGTAGATATTAATGTCTATGAGTATGAGGGTGAGCGGTCTGGTTACTTGTGGGCTGGTGGTTTTGTCGCAGACGGAACGGAAAAGCAGTACTGGCCGTATTATGAGTCAGAGACTGGTGTTGGATCAGTTATTTCTCAGGATATTGTTGCCAACTTGGCTGAGTCCATTTCTCCCATCATGATGGAAACTTGGACTGAGGCGAATGGGCTGGAGTACATCTCAGTCGATATTGCAGATGCCCTTTCTGCTGGAAATTTAGATATCCATTGGAGCGGCCCGAACCCTGAGTTTCCTGAGAATTGGACCGGCTTGAGCATTGACACGGCTCAGGTGCCTGTTGAATACCAGAATATCGAAGCATACGTTTCGATGCTAACAGAGGATGGTGGTGAGATATCGGCTTCTTTGTCGCTTGACGGTACTTTTAACATTTTCATCACTGGTGGAAATGTTAATGATGACGTTATAGCGGCTCTTAACAGCTCTTTTGCTATATCTGAAGCAACTTGGCGTCAGTTTAACGTTAGCTCTTATGACGGATCAGCCTCCGGAGCGTTTGTTCGCCCAGCCACCGTTGAGCTCTATAACGAGTGTTTGGCCAACCCAGAGCAGCTGCTGGCTGTTTTGGGTGAGTCCGATAGATTGGACTGGCAGTCTGGCGACGTGGCTTGTGCAGAAACAACTCTTTCTTGGGATTATTTCGATGAGCAGCTTGATGGCCCCGCCATTGCTGCGGCGGATGAGCTTGTGCGCTCGACCCTAGTAGGTCGCTATGGTTCAGATCTTGTAAGCCAGCTCACCCTGAACGACTATTACCTGAGCGCGTCAGAGAATAACGATTGGAGCTACCTCAGTGCAGGTATCGAGTTCCCGAATCTTGAGTCTGAAACCAGCTTCATCGATGCCTCTCTGACTTTGTCTGCAACAGCAAGAAACATCCCGGATATGCCGGAAGCCAAGGTAACTGTTACTGCTAACCGTAACAGCTTCCTGGGTGGTCAGTTGTTTGCAACGTTGAAGTACGACCAGGGTCAGTATGAAATCGAGGTGTCTTCCGACAACCTTGATCAACCTACTGAGATCAACGGTCGCTTCTATGATGCCTACGGCAAGGAATTGGTGTTGAAGGCGAACTTCAATGCTGAGGGTGATTTCTCTGGCCTGTCTGGTGATGCCTTCGTCAACGGCGAAGACATCGGCGATGTCACGCTGCGTAACGGCATCCCGCTTCTCACCTATCCGAACGGTGATACAACAGAGTTTGAGAGCCTGTTCTGATGACAAACCCGGGAAACCGGAATAAAAGGTGGGGCTTCGGCCCTGCCTTTTTTTTCGGATTGATAACAGTAAGCCCCCAAGTGCTGGCGAGTTATGAGGTGTTTGGTGGTTTTGCGACGACATTGGTCAGTGAGCCAGAATCGGTCAAGGCTACCCTCGATGACTGGGGCTCGGAATTTACCAGTGGCGAGCGACAGTGGGCGCTGGCTCGCTTGGAAGCTGGGGTCCGTATGGATTCAGGTTTCGAAGTGTCGGTATTTTCAAGGGCGCTGGCCGACATTCGTATGAACGAAGAGGCTGTGGCTTTCTACGGCAAGATTTCCCGCAAGGAAGACCTGGAAACCGGGCAAAGTGTGCCGGTTCAGGTGGCTGTAAACGGCTTTACTGGTCACGGCTTTCGTCTGGGCTACCTGCATCAGGATGACCAGTGGACGGTTGGCTTGGGTGCATCGCTATTCAGAACCGGGCACCTGATGACAGGTGACTTGTCTGGTCAGTTCACGGCAGTCAATGACTCTGATTACAACTTTGATGCCAAAGTCGACTACGCCTACTACCGTGACGTGATCTTTAAGCGCCCGGATGTTGACGAAGCGGCAGGGCTCGGCTTCAGCCTTGACGTGGCAATGGCCTACAAAGTAGATGAGAACTGGTCTTGGTCCCTGCGTGCCGAGGACTTGCTGGCGCGGATTCGCTGGCAGGATGCGCCCTTTACAGTGGCGTCCGCCAGTACCGATCAGAAAAGCTATGACGAGAATGGCTATGCTGTCTTTGCCCCACTGCTTAGTGGTAGAGAGGGGTATCGAGACAGCTTTATGCAGAATTTGGATGCCAGGTATTACGGCGCCGTAAAGTATCAGCACAATGCTTGGTCGGCAGAGCTTCGAGGCCAATACCAGTTCGGCTATGGCTATGCCGGAGTAGGTGGTGGTTATCGGTTTGCCAACGGTTTTGCTGTTACCGGGTTGTTCTGGCCCGAATATGATCAGTTCGGGATCGAGGCAAAATCCGGGAACTGGCGGGGCACGCTGGTGCTGGATCAGTTTGACTGGAATGAAGTACAGGCGATGTCGGTTGGTATTGCTTACGGTTACTAAGCAGCAGGAAAAGCTGTAAAAAAGCCGGATGGCGAAACCATCCGGCTTTTTTCGTCTAGTTCAGGCTAGAGCCTCAGGCGTTCCCCTGCTTCATCGCCTCAAACTCATCCTCAAAGAAGAACTTCTCCTCCCCAAAGGCGGGCTCCAGCTCGTGCAGCCAGGTGGCCGTCTCGCTGTACTTGGCAAAGAACGGGCGCTGTACCCAGTCCGGGTTGCGGCCTTGCAGGAAGCGCAGCACGAACACCTTTTCGCCTTTGATTTCGGTTACGCCCTGGATTTCTACCTTACCGGGGCCTGCGCTCATGCTGGGGCCTCGGGCGGTGCGGGCCAGGCCGCTGACCTGCTTCATGGCTTCGCGGTAGATGTTGTAGGCCTCGGCCAGGGGCACTTCGAAGTAGTTCTTGGCGCCGGTGTCCCGCTCTACAAACATGTAGTAGGGGATGATGCCCAGCTTCACTTCTTTCTTCCACAGCTTGGCCCAGGCGTCGGCATCGTCATTCACGTGCTTGATCAGCGGGCCCTGGGCGCGGATTTCGGCACCGGTGGCACGGATGCGGCGAATGGCTTCTTCCGCAATGTCGGTGGTGATTTCCTGCCAGTGGTTGTAGTGGGCCATGATGGCCACGTGCTTGCCGGCATCAACCAGTTTGGCGAACAGTTCGATCAGCTCGTCGGCATCTTTATCGGTCACAAAGCGGTACGGCCAGAAGGTGAGGGCCTTGGTGCCGATGCGGATGGTCTGGATGTGGTCGAACTCCGGCTGCAGCAGCGGCTCCAGGTACTGCACCAGGTTCTTGGTTTTCATGACCATGGGGTCGCCGCCGGTCACCAGCAGGTCGGTAACTTCGGTGTGTTCCTGCAGGTAGCCGTGCAGTTTCTCGGCATCGGTGCTGGCCATTTTCAGGTCTTTGTCGCCCACAAACTGCGCCCAGCGGAAGCAGAAGGTGCAGTAGCTGTGGCAGGTCTGGCCCTGGGACGGGAAAAACAGCACGGTCTCACGGTACTTGTGCTGTACGCCGTCCAGTACTTCGCCATCCAGCTCCGGCATGTTCATTTCCATCTGGCCGGCCGGGTGCGGGTTCAGCTCGTCGCGGATTTCCTTGGCTGCGGCCTGGATGTCCTTTTTCTCTGCGCCTTCGCGGTGCAGCTTGGCCATGCGCTCGTAATGTTCGTCTTTCAGCATGCCTTTTTGAGGGAAGACAAGCTGGTAGATGGGATCGTTAGGTACCTTGTCCCAGTTGATCAGTTCGTTGATCACGTATTCGTTAACCCGGAATGGCAGCACGCTGGCTACCACTTTCATCTCGAACAGGGTGTCTTCAGGGAGATTCTGGATCGCCTCAATTTTGTCGAGCTGGCGGTCAGTAAAAACCTTGAACCGGCGTTCCTCGAATTCCTGAACCGGGATGCGGTTCGGAAAGGTGACGATGGAGTTCATAGATCGCCCTCTGTTGTGTGTCGGAAAATCAAAAGGAGGGGTGTTTTCCTCCTTCACTGGTCAAAAATCGGGCAGGCAAGTATACATAAATCGCAATTCATTTTCAGGTCTAATTAATAGTAGAGATTCCTGGCGCTGATCAGTGCCTTTAAAAGTGTCAAATTGCATGGATTTGTGCCGTTTTTCGGCTAAGTTCGTCAAAAAATCTTTAAGGTCAGTGTTTAGTCAGGCGATGGAATTATCGTTGGAAGTACGTGTGAGACATTGGTCTGAGAGCGTCTTGTCCCTGCCATCGAAAGTGGTCATTATTACGTAACTAATGCTAATTAAAGTACTTTCAAACGCCTGTTTGTTTGTTTTTGGGCGCCGTTTTGTAGTAAAAGTACGAAAGTTTTGTTCCTGAATGCTCTTCTGTTGTTCAGCAGGAAAAATGCCAGAGCTGTTCTATGCTTGTGAGAGCTTAAATTGTTCCCGAGGGGGAGGGTTTGATGTACCGCGATGATGATCCCATTGAAACCAGCGAATGGCTCGACGCACTAGAGTCGTTAATCGAAAACGAAGGCGTCGACCGTGCCAAATATATTCTGGAGCGCTTGTCTGAGCGCGCCAGCCGCGACGGCACCGAGCTGCCGTATTCCATTACCACGCCGTTCCGCAACAGCATTCCCGTTACCCAGGAATCCCGGATGCCGGGTGACCTGTTCATGGAGCGCCGTATCCGTTCCCTGATTCGCTGGAACGCCATGGCCATGGTGGTGCGGGCCAACAAGCGCCCGGGTGACCTGGGTGGCCATATCTCCACCTTCTCTTCTGCAGCCACCCTTTATGACGTGGGCTTCAATTACTTCTTCCACGGCGGTGGCGACGAACGCGCGTCAGACCTGGTGTATTTCCAGGGCCACGCATCGCCCGGTATCTATGCCCGTTCCTTCCTGGAAGGCCGCTTCAGCGAAGCGCAGTTGGACAAGTATCGTGAAGAGGTAGATGGCGACGGCCTGTCTTCCTACCCGCACCCCTGGCTGATGCCGGATTACTGGCAGTTCCCGACTGTATCCATGGGTCTGGGCCCTATCCAGTCTATCTACCAGGCCCACGTAATGAAGTACCTGCACAGCCGTGAGCTGATCGACATGGACGGCCGCAAGGTGTGGGCATTTGTGGGCGATGGTGAGTGCGATGAGCCGGAAACCCTGGGTTCTATCTCCAAGGCCGGCCGCGAGAAGCTGGACAACCTGATCTGGGTGGTTAACTGCAACCTGCAGCGCCTGGACGGCCCGGTACGGGGCAACGGCAAGATTGTCCAGGAACTGGAAGGCGTGTTCCGTGGTGCCGGCTGGAATGTGATCAAGGTGGTCTGGGGCCGTATGTGGGATCCGCTGTTCGAGAAAGACGAAGACGGCGTGATGCAACGGGCCATGGACGAGATCTGTGATGGCGAGCTGCAGAACCTGACCTTCAAGGGCCCGGCTTACACCCGCAAGGAATTCTTCGGCAAACACCCGGAGCTGGCCAAGCTGGCGGAGGATATGTCGGATGAAGATATCCAGAAGCTGAACCGCGGCGGCCACGACCCGTACAAGGTATATGCGGCCTACCACAAGGCGGTGAACCACGCGAACGGCAAGCCCACCGTGATTCTGGCCCACACCATCAAGGGTTATGGCTTCGGTGCAGCGGGCGAAGCCCAGAACACCGCGCACTCCCTGAAGAAGCTGGATATCGACACCCTGAAATCCTTCCGTGACCGCTTCGGTGTTCCGTTGAAGGACGAAGAGCTGGAAGACGTTCCATACTACCGCCCGGCGCCGGACAGTCCGGAGCTGGTGTACATGAAGAAGCGCCGGCAGGAGCTGGGTGGCTTCTATCCCAAGCGTAACAAGGACTGCCAGCCGCTGCAGATTCCGGAACTGGATATCTTCAAGCAGGTGCTGGAAGGCTCCGGTGGCCGTGAAATCTCCACCACCATGGCGTTCGTGCGCATCCTGACCGCGCTGGTAAAAGACAAGCGCATCGGCAAGCGTGTAGTACCCATCGTGCCGGACGAAGCCCGTACCTTCGGTATGGAAGGCATGTTCCGCCAGCTGGGTATCTACACCGCGGAAGGGCAGAAGTACGTGCCCCAGGACCGCGACCAGATCATGTACTACCGGGAAGACAAGAAGGGCCAGATCCTTCAGGAAGGCATCAACGAAGACGGTGCCATGTCTACCTGGATGGCCGCGGCTACGTCCTATAGCACCAACAGCTTCCCGCTGATTCCGTTCTACGTGTTCTATTCCATGTTCGGCTTCCAGCGCGTGGGTGACCTGGCCTGGGCTTCCGGCGACATGCAGGCCCGAGGCTTCCTGATCGGCGGTACCGCCGGCCGGACGACCTTGAACGGCGAAGGCCTGCAGCACCAGGACGGTCACAGCCACGTACTGGCGAACACCATTCCGAACTGTAAGGCCTACGACCCGGCCTACGGTTATGAAATGGCCGTGGTGATCCGTCACGGTATGAAGGAGATGTTCGAAGACAACCAGAACGTCTTCTACTACCTGACCATCGAGAACGAGAACTACGAACAGCCCGCCATGCCGAAAGACTGTGAAGACGGCATCATCAAAGGCATGTACAAGTTCGAGTCTGTGGAAACCAAGGGCCGCAAGAAGAGCCCGCGGGTTCAGCTGCTGGGCGCCGGCTCGATCATGAATGAAGTGCGCGCCGCCGCACAGATGCTGAAGGACGACTGGGGTGTGGCTTCCGATGTGTGGAGCGTGACCAGCTACAACGAACTGGCCCGTGATGGCCAGCACGTGGAGCGCTGGAACCACCTGCACCCGGACGACAAGCCCCGCAAGGCCTACGTGACCCAGTGCATGGAAGATGCGCAGGGCCCGGTGGTGTCGTCTACCGACTACATCAAGCTGCACTCCGAGCAGCTGCGGGCATTCATCCCGAAAACCTACATGACCCTGGGCACCGACGGTTTCGGCCGCAGTGACACCCGCGAGAAGCTGCGCAGCTTCTTCGAAGTGGATCGTTACTACGTGGCGGTAACCGCGCTGGCAGCCCTGGCCAAAGACGGTGAAATCAAGCAGGAGCAGGTTCTCGAAGCTATGCGCAAGTACGGAATCGATCGCAACAAACCGAACCCGGTGCTGAGCTAAGGAGACCGCTATGAGTGAACAGGAAATCAAGGTTCCCGATCTCGGCGGTGCAGATGAAGTTGAGATCATCGAAATCATCGTCAGCGAAGGGGACTCGGTTGCAGAAGAAGATCCGATTCTGACCGTTGAGTCTGATAAAGCCTCGGTAGAACTGCCAGCCCCGGCGGCTGGCAAGATCACCAAGATCACCGTGAAAGTGGGTGACAAGGTGAAGGAAGGCGATGTTATCGGCATGTTGTCTGCCAGCGGAGACGCTGGTGGCTCTGACGATGCGGAAGCGGACAAGCCTGAAGAAAAGGCCGAGGAGAAATCCGAGGAGAAATCCGAGGCCAGGTCTGAAGACAGCAAGCCTGCACCGAAGAAGAAAAAGTCTGGCGGCTCCCGCACCGAAGTGGTGAAGGTGCCTTCGCTGGATGGCTTCGACGACGTGCCGGTGATCGAAATCAACGTGGCCGAAGGCGACACCATTGGCGAGGATGATCCGCTGGTTACCGTGGAGTCCGACAAGGCCACCATGGAAATTCCGTCCCCCTATGCCGGCAAGGTTGGCAAAATCCTGGTGAAGGAAGGTGACAAACTTTCCGAAGGTTCTGACCTGCTGGAAATGACCATCGAAGATGATGGTGAGGATGAGGGTGAGGACGAAGCGGTAGATTCCGGTGACAGTGCCAAGGCCGAAAGCCCGGCCAGCAAGCCGGAGAAGAAAGACAGCAAGCCTGAAGCGGCCCCTCAACCGCAAGGCTCTACCTACGAGCCGCCGGCACCGGGCACCAAGGTGCATGCCGGCCCCGCCGTGCGCAAACTGGCACGGGAACTGGGTGCAGACCTGACCCGAGTGAAAGGCTCCGGCCCGAAAGGCCGCATCATCAAGGATGATGTGCACGCCTACGTGAAGAGCCAGTTGCAGCAGGCCCAGCAAGGTGGCGGCGTGGCAGTCGGCTCGGGCATTCCGGGCGTGAAACTGCCGGACTTCAGCCAGTTTGGTGAGATCGAGCGTGAGGGCATGTCCCGCATGATGGCGGCCACGGCCACCAACATGCAGCGCAGCTGGCTGAACGTACCCCACGTAACCCAGTTCGACGATGCCGACATCACCGAAATGGAAGCCTTCCGCAAAGGCCAGAAAGCGGCCGGCGAAAAGCGTGGCGTGAAAATGACCCCGCTGCCGTTCCTGCTCAAAGCCTGCGCGGCAGCACTTGCGGAACTGCCTCAGTTCAATGTGTCCCTGGACATGGAGCGCAAAGAGGTGGTTCGCAAGAAGTACATCCACATCGGTATTGCGGTGGATACGCCTCATGGCCTGATGGTTCCGGTGATCCGGGATGTCGACCAGAAAGGTCTGTGGGAGCTGGCAGCGGAAAGCGCCGAGCTGGCCCAGAAGGCAAGGGACAAGCAATTGAAGCCAGCAGAAATGCAGGGCGCCTGCTTTACCATCACCAGCCTGGGCGGTATTGGCGGCACTGCGTTCACACCGATTGTGAACACGCCGGAAGTGGCAATTCTGGGTGTCTCCAAGGCTTCTATGAAGCCGGTGTGGGACGGCAAGGAATTCCAGCCGCGGCTGATGCTGCCGTTGTCGCTCTCTTACGACCACCGTGCAGTGAACGGGGCAGATGCCGCCCGGTTTACCAATCTGCTGACGCAGCTGCTGGGGGATATTCGGACCTTGTTGCTGTAGTCCTGAGTCGAGGGCCGCTCCGTAGCTTTTTAGTTGCGGGGCGGCTTTCTCGTCTTTACGTTGAGCCCAGCCAAATCTATACCAATTTGCTGTCAGGGCTCATCGTAGTGGCCGCCGATGGCGAAGATGTAAATGGCGTTGTCATCGAATCGATATACCAGGCGGTCTTTCTGTGATATCCGCTTTGACCAAAGTCCAGAGAGGTTGTGCTTGAGCGGTTCAGGCTTTCCCAGACCGGCAGACGGGTCTTCGGATCGCAGCATTTCTTTCAGCAGTTTGCACAAGGCTTTGTGCAATAGTTTATCCTTCTCGCGCATGGCCTCATACGCTTGCCAGGTATTGCCCTCAAATACCAGTGATCTCATCCATCTGCTCGTCAGTCGGTTTATAACCTTCCCCACGGTTGTGGGTTTCAAGGGACGCCGCAATTTGCTGCATAAGGCTCTTACTTTGGAGCACGTGAAGGGTTTCCTGCTCTCGCTCCCAGTCCTCAGCGCTCATCACCACGAAAGCTTCTCCGGCTCGGCGCGTAACCTTGACCGGTTCATGCTGACTAATTATCTGCTCAACAACATTTTTCAGGTTATCTCTAAACTTATTCACGCTGATTGTGTCCATAAAACACCTTTATGTACGGATATTCCGTACAACTATACATCACAAGCCCTGGCGCAGTCATCAGGCTCGCTCTGGCTTTCGGCCTCCGACGGATGCCCCTGTCGGGTCGCCGTTTATGGCTGGCCCGCGACATGCTCGGTGGCAATGGCATCAGTGACGAATTCGGTGTTGCCCGGCATTCAGGCTTTCTTTTGATAAAATCAGTCTCTTCGGCCAATGCCCGGTTCGCCGGGCAGATCCACTATCAGCCTCATGGAACCCGCAAACTACTGAGGCCCTTATGACTCCCGCAGAACTGCTCTCTCAGCCGCTCAAGCTCCCTAATGGCTCTGTCATCCCCAACCGCTTTGCCAAGTCCGCCATGAGCGAGACTCTGGGCACCATTGACAACCACCCCACCAAAGAGCTGGCAACCCTGTATCGTGCGTGGGCAGAGGGCGGCACCGGGCTGTCGATCACGGGTAATGTAATGATCGACCGCCGGCACATCGGGGAGCCACAGAACGTGGTTATTGAGGATGAAAGCGATCTCGAGCTTCTGACCGCCTGGGCCAAGGCCGGGCAAAAGGGAGGCAAACAGATCTGGATGCAACTGAACCATCCCGGCAAGCAAAGCCCCAAAATGCTGAACAAGGACCCGGTCTCGCCCAGCGCGATACCATTCAAAAAAGAGCTCCGCAGCATGTTTGCCACACCCCGCGCCCTGACCGGCCCGGAAATTGAGGATGTCATCCAGCGCTTTGCCCGCAGTGCTGCCATTGCCCAGAAAGCCGGATTCGACGGCGTGCAAATCCACGGCGCCCACGGCTACCTGGTGAGCCAGTTCCTGTCGCCCCATCACAACCAGCGCACAGACGAGTGGGGTGGCTCTGCCGAGAAACGCCGCAGCTTTGTGCTGGCGGTGTACCGGGCTATCCGGAAAGCTTGCGGTGAAGCGTTCAATATTGGCATCAAACTGAACTCCGCAGACTTCCAGCGCGGCGGTTTTACCGAGGACGAATCGCTGGCGGTGATCAAGGCACTCGTCGCAGAGGGGATTGACCTGGTAGAAATCTCCGGCGGTAACTACGAGAACCCAGCCATGGCCAGGGGTGCGGAAGACGGCGAGGTAAAAGCCAGTACCCTGGCGCGGGAGGCCTACTTCCTGGAGTTCGCCGAGAAAGTGCGCAAGCTCACTGACGTACCCTTGATGGTGACGGGCGGCTTCCGCACCGAGACCGGAATGGCCGACGCGTTGGCTTCCGACGCCACGGACCTGGTGGGCCTGGCGAGGCCGTTGGTGGTGGAGCCGGATTTGCCGAACCGGATTATGAAAGGCGATCAGGTGACCAGCGCGGTTAGGCCCATCAAAACAGGGATTCGACTGATTGATGACATGGCCCTGATGGAAGTGAGCTGGTACACCCGGCAGATCGGCCGGATTGCCAGGGGCAAATCACCGAAACAGCATGACCGGGGGATTCTGTCGTTGATGGAGGTTCTTGGCGTGATGACAACCCGAAGCGTCCGTAGCAGGCTCCGGGCGGGTGAGTAGGCAGTTTGCAGGGCGGGGCCTTTGGCCCCGCCCTGCATCGTCCCCTGGTTAGTTCGCGAAGTACATCCAGTCAAAGTAATCGTGTAGATCCTGCATGGCATAGGCTTCTGCGGCTTGGGTAAGTTCAAACAACAGGCTTTGGTCTTTGGCAAGTTTCATGGCATTACCTCACAGAGTTGCAGCGGTTGATGCGGTGAGTGGTTTTCACCGGCTTGCAATTTGGTATTTGCATGAGCTGTGCCAGATTGTTTTCTGGCTTGTAAAGTATTGAATACCCGAGGGAAAGGCCAGAGCCGGGCAGGTGTGGGTTTTGGAAATTGAGCCAGAATGGTGCGTGTGCACCAGCCAGAAACGAAAAACCCCGGCCGGAGCCGGGGTGATTCTGAGTTAACTTCTGATAGGGACGATCAGAAGTTGTATTGGGCTGCGAACATCAAGCGGTTGGCGTCATCGTCGTCGCCGCCTTGGTTTTCACTGGCGAAATAGCCGTACTCAACCCCCATCTTAACGTTGTTAACTGGAGTCCACATATAGTTAACAAAGGCGCTACTGTTTCTTTCAAGAGCAGTTGCGCCCAGATCGTCAACGTCCAATTGAGTCATGCCGTACTGAATGTTGATGCTGCGTCCACCACCCAAGCTGATGGAGGTGCCGATTACGCCACCGTACCCGGATATGGTTTCCAGGTCCGTTCCGTCTAGATAAGCATCATCACCCCCGGAGCGGTAAAGGTATGCGTTGGCACCATCACTGTAGTTCAGTGCGCCTTGAATGCTGATCATGTCACTAAGCGCCATCTTGGCAGCGACAAATGCGGCATACCCCATGGCTGAGTCATCTTGAGTTCCGGTGTCGTAGGAGTTCTGTTTTACGAGAGCTGCTGCAGAATATGATAAGCCGCCGGCGCTATCTTCCAGCCTTGCAGTTACTGCGGGCATACCGTCTTTGCTGTCATCGAAGCCGCCGCCTTTAGGGTCCTCGATGGAGAATGATAGGGGGCCGCTGGTGTAACGCAGCTGGGCTGAGCGAAGTTGATAACCCGCATTACCTGCAGAACCACTGAAATCAACGGTTGGGGTGTTACCTACGAAACTGTTGTAATTTGACCATGTCTGACCAGCAAGAATGCCGTTGTAGCTTCCGTAAGCGTGGCGAAGGCGGAACCCACCACCGCCATTTCCGTAGAAATCACCTTCGACATTAAAAGTGACTCCGTCTGCATTGGTTGCTTTTACACCAATGCGGCTTTGTGTTGCAGAGGCACCAAAATGTCCATCTACTTCGTTGGTGTCGGTAATAGTTGGGAAGGTTCCGGATTGGCTATTGTCAGCAACGTTCTCGTCAAGATCGTAGCTCATGTTCAGCTTCGCATAGCCGTAAATGCTTGCATCTACATCGCCAGCACTGAAATTGAAGGCGTGCGCATGCGCTGCAACACCAAAAATTGCCGCAGCCGCCGTCGCACGAATGGCCATTCTCAATTTGTTATTTTGCATCGTTGTTGTCTCCACATCTTTATTTTTGTTGGACCCACAAATAAGTTAGTTACGGTTAGGTGACAATTCAAACAGAATTGATCACTCTTTAGACGAATGTCTATAGGCCCTGAGCTCAAGGTGAGCTAAACCAAAGTTGAGCAATCTGCGTACGGTCCATGATGACAACCAGAAACACACCCTTGCAGCAAGAAACCTTCGCTTTCCTGGATATTGAAACCACCGGCGGAAACCCGCAGCGCGACAGGATTACGGAAATCGGCATCCGGTTCTGGCGAGCCGGTGAGGTGGTGGGGGAATGGCAAACCTTGCTGAACCCGGAGGCCAGAATTTCCGGTTTTATTGAAAGGCTCACTGGCATCACGAATGCGATGGTGGCTGATGCGCCGCTGTTTGCCGATATCGCTGACAAGCTGGAGCAGCAGCTGCAGGGAAAGGTCTTTGTTGCCCACAACGCCCGCTTTGACTATGGCTTCATAAAGTCCGAGTTCCGTCGTTTGGGCCGGCCGTTCAGTGCGAAGGTTTTGTGCACGGTGCGCCTGTCCCGGGCGTTGTATCCGGAACATAGCCGGCACAACATGGATGCCCTCATTGCCCGTCACAATTTACCTGAGGTGGAGCGGCATCGGGCCATGGGCGATGTAGCGGCGATGCTGGCGTTTTTCGAGCATGCCCGCGCAGAGCACGGTTCGGATGCCAGCAACAACGCTATTCGGAAGCTCTTGCAGCGCCAGAGCACGCCCTCAAACGTACCTGCCGAATTATTCGCCGGACTGCCCCATGGCTCGGGGGTTTACCGGTTTTACGGTGACAACGATGTGCTGTTGTACGTTGGCAAAAGCACCAACATAGCGCAGCGGGTGGCATCCCATTTCTCGGGAGACCATCAGTCCAGCCGCGGCCTACGGCTGTCTGAAAGCCTGCGCCGGGTGGAGTTCACAGAAACCGCCGGTGAGTTGGGTGCGTTGCTGCTGGAACTCAAACAGATCAAAACCCTGAATCCCCTCTACAACCGCCGCTCCCGGGCGGCAAAGCAGTTGGCCAGCCTGGTGTTGGAAGAGGGTGCCGGCGGCTATCTGCAGGCACGCATTGCCCGCAGCCTGCAGCCGGATCAGTTGGGGCAGTATTACGGCCTGTTTCGCAGCAAGCGGGATGCGGTGGCGGCGTTACGGGGCATTGCTGGCAAGAATGACCTTTGCGGCAAGCTGCTGGGCCTGGAACCTACAGGCCCCGGGCCCTGTTTCCAGCGAAGCCTTGGGCGCTGCAAAGGTGCCTGTGAGGGTGCCGAGGACGTAACCCGCTACAACCTGCGCATGCAGATTGCCTTCCATGGCTTGCGCCTGAAAACCTGGCCCTGGGCCGGTCCGGTAGCTCTGGTGGAGCAGAATCCGGATAACGAACGCACAGACCTGCTGGTTATCTGGAACTGGATACACCTGCAAACCCTGCACAGTGAAGAGGAACTGGTAGACTTTCAGCCTGGAAACGAACCGGTCACCTTCGACCTGGATTCCTACAAACTGCTGGCCAAGGCACTTCTGGGGAAAGACAAAAACCATCACCGCATCATCGAGTTGCCCGCTGTTGCACAACCGGCTGTTCTTATGCCGTGAGTGGCGTATTATGGGCAGATTCACCCTGTCACTTAGCAATGAGTCACTGAGAGAAACCGATGAACAGAGAACCCGTGTCCCGCGAACTTTTCGATGAAGTTATGGTGCCCAACTACGCCCCCGGAAACATCATTCCGGTGCGAGGCGAGGGCTCCCGCGTGTGGGACCAGGAAGGGCGAGAGTTTATCGATCTTCAGGGCGGCATTGCGGTCACCAGCCTTGGCCACGCCCACCCGGGCCTGGTTGGCGCGCTGCAGGAACAGGCCGAAAAGGTCTGGCACCTGTCCAACGTAATGACCAACGAACCGGCTCTGCGCCTGGCCAAAACCCTTTGCGACCACACCTTCGCTGAGCGAGTATTCTTCGCCAACTCCGGTGCCGAAGCCAACGAAGCCGCGTTCAAGCTGGCCCGTCGTTATTCCTGGGAACACTATGGCCCGGAGAAGCATGAAATCATCTCCTTCAAAAACGCCTTCCACGGCCGCACCCTGTTCACCGTCAGTGTGGGCGGCCAGCACAAGTACCTCGAAGGCTTCGAACCGGCCCCGGGCGGCATCCATCACGCAGATTTCAACGACCTGGATTCGGTAAAAGCACTGATCTCCAAGGAGAAAACCTGTGCCGTGGTGGTTGAGCCCATCCAGGGCGAAAGCGGTGTGCTGCCGGCCGATCCCGAATTCCTCAAGGGCCTGCGCCAGCTGTGCGACGAAAACAACGCTCTGCTGGTGTTCGACGAAGTGCAAACCGGTGTCGGCCGCACCGGCTACCTGTACGCCTACGAAATGTACGGCGTAACCCCCGACATCCTGTCCAGCGCCAAAGGCCTGGGCGGCGGTTTCCCGGTAGCCGCCATGCTGACCACAGCCAAAGTCGCCGCAAGCCTCGGCGTCGGCACCCACGGCAGCACCTACGGCGGCAACGCCCTGGCCTGTGCCGTGGCCCAGAAGGTGATCGACACCGTCAGCCAGCCGGAAATCCTCAAAGGCGTCAACGCCCGCTCCGACAAGCTCCGCAAAGGTATGATGAACATCGGCGAGCGTTACGGCGTGTTCTCCGAGGTGCGCGGCGCCGGTTTACTGCTAGGCTGTGTACTGACCGAACAGTGGCAGGGCAAGGCCAAGGACTTCCTTAACGCCGGGCTGGAAGAAGGCGTGATGGTACTGATGGCCGGCGCCAACGTGATTCGCCTTGCGCCGTCCCTGATCATCCCGGAAGTCGACATTGAAGAAGCGCTGGAGCGTTTCGAGGCAGCGGTTGAAAAGCTGACGGCATAATTCCGTAGCTGCGCGGCTGATGACACAGTAGGTGATGGGCCGGGAACGCCCTTCCGGAAATTTCGCAGGCCATGGATGGCCGGAGAGAAGCGCACAGGGAAGTGCTTGTAGCGGTTTCCGGAAGGGCGTTCCCGGTTCAGCACCGGTCGGCTAACGACGTTGTATGTCTTACCGGAAGAGGGAGCAAGCCCATGTGGCGAGTCCGTCCAGCAAAACTGGATGACCTGCAACAAATACTGGACATAGCCGGAACCCAGGGCGCCAGGCTGTCGTCTACGCTACCCAAAACCGAACAACGCCTGGCCGAACGCATCAGCCACGCCCAGGCGTCTCTCGCCGCCCAGGCTCCCAAAACCCCACGGCGCATCCTGCTGGTGCTGGAAAACACCGAAACCGGCCAGATAGCAGGTACCGCCGGCATAGACAGCCGGGCCGGCAACGGCGAACCCTTCTACAACTACCGCCGCGACCACCTGATCCATGCCTCCCACGAACTGGGCACCTCCCGGCGAGTCGAGGTGCTTTACCCCAGCCACGGACTAACCGACCACACCTTGCTGTGCGCCTTCAGCCTGCGCCCCGAACTGCGCGAGACGACCGCTTTCGAGCTGCTCTCCCGGGCCCGGATGCTGTTCATTGCCAGCCACCGGGACTGGTTCAGCTCGCGCATGGTGGTGGAAATTCAGGGCGTTCAGAACGAAGACGGCAGCGTACCCTTCTGGGACAGCCTGGGCCGGCACTTCTTCAACATGGACTTTGAAACCGCAGACCAGTACTCCGGCCAGCTCAGCAAAACCTTCATCGCCGAGCTGATGCCGCCTAACCCCATCTACGTCACCCTGCTGAGCGACTTCGCCCAGGCCGCCATCGGCCAGCCCCACCGCCAGACCCGGGCAAATTATGAGTTGCTTCAGCAGGAAGGCTTTCTGCCCGGTAATTACCTGGATATCTTCGATGGCGGGCCGGTTCTGGAGGCCCGCACGGATGGCCTGCGAACCCTGATCACCAGCCACCCGAAAACCCTGCATGGCAGCCACGACGAGCATGGTGAAAACTGCCTGGTTGCGGCCGGTGAAGGTGAGCATTTCCGGTGCCTGCTTACCCCGATGGCAGAAACCCTCACCGACGATGTGAAAGTGCCGGTCAGTACCTGGAAGGGGCTGGAAAAGAGTGCCGGCGACCGGGTAAGGATCTCTCCGCTATGACCACGAAAAAGGGGAGGACACCAACATGCTTTTGATCCGGCCACTGCAGGAAAACGACCTGGATGCCCTGTATGCTATGGCGCAGAATGCCGGCAAAGGCCTGACCACACTGCCGGCAGACACGGAGCTGCTGCAACGCAAGATCGACCGTGCCCGGGACTCCTTCAGTCAGCGTTGTGCCCCGGAGGCGGGCCTTTACCTGTTTGCGCTGGAAGACACCGAAACCGGGCAGGCGGTGGGCATCAGCGGCATCGAAGCCCGGGTGGGGCTCGAGGAAGTATTCTACAACTATCGCCTGAGCCTGACCGTAAACGCCTCCCGCGAGCTGGGTGTGCACGTGCGGACGCCCACCCTGCACCTGTCCAACGACATGACCGACACCACCGAAATCTGCTCTTTGCTGCTGGCAGACAATTACAAGGGCGGCGGCAACGGGTTGTTACTGTCCCGCTGCCGGTTCATGTTCCTGGACGAATTTCGCAAGCATTTCTCCGACAAGGTGTTCGCAGAAATGCGTGGCGTGTCGGATGCCAATGGCCAGAGCCCCCTGTGGGATGCCCTTGGCAGCAAGTTCTTCGACATGGAGTTCAGCCAGGCGGACCGGCTTTCCGGCCTGGGCAATAAGTCCTTCATTGCTGAACTGATGCCGAAATACCCCATTTACTTGCCCATGCTCCCCGACAGCGCCCGGGCGGTGATTGGCCGGGTGCACGACAACACCCTGCCGGCCCTGAAGATGCTGGAAGCCGAGGGCTTCAACTTTAACGGCATGGTCGATATCTTCGACGGCGGCCCGGTGGTGGAAGCCTTCATTCACAACATCCGCAGTATCCGCGAATCCGTCAACCGGCACGCCATGGTGGTGAGTAAACCGGTCGATCTCGATGTGCCGCCGGAGCAGCGGGTGATGATCTCCAACCGCTCGTTCCGGGATTTCCGGGTAACCACCATCCCCGTGGACTGCATCGAGCCGGATACCATCCGGTTGCCCCGGGAGGTGGCAGATGCGCTTCGGGTAGAGTCCGGAGACCCGGTTCGGCTGGCGCCCCTGAAAGATCAATTACGAATTCCGCACCGAAGGTGAGAGAGATGGCAACACACGCAGTTGAAGCGAACTTCGACGGCCTGGTCGGCCCTACCCATAATTACGCCGGGTTGTCCTGGGGTAACGTGGCGTCGAAGTCTAACGTGAACGCCGTGTCCAACCCCAAAGAGGCAGCCTTGCAGGGCCTCGCCAAGATGAAAAAACTGGCAGACAGGGGCTATGTTCAGGCGGTTCTGCCGCCCCACGAGCGGCCCCATATTCCTACCTTGCGGGCCCTGGGCTTTGCCGGCAGCGACCGGCAGGTTCTGGAGCAGGCTGCGCAGGCGGATCCGGCCATCCTGGCGGCGGTGTCGTCTGCCTCGGCCATGTGGACCGCCAATGCCGCTACGGTATCGCCAAGCGCCGATACCGCGGACCACCGCGTGCATTTCACCCCGGCCAACCTGAGTGCCAAGTTCCATCGCTCCATCGAACATAAGGTGACGGGCCGGGCCCTGAAAGCGATCTTCACCGATGAAAGCTATTTCGCCCACCATCCGGCCCTGCCATCCGTCAGTCACTTTGGTGACGAAGGTGCCGCCAACCATACCCGTTTGTGTGCCGGTTATGGCGACCCCGGAGTGGAGTTGTTTGTGTATGGCCAGGCGGCGTTCAATGAAAGCGCTCCGGCACCGGTGAAGTACCCGGCCCGGCAGACGCTGGAGGCCTCCCGGGCGATTGCAAGGCTGCACGGGCTGGACGACCGCCATGCGGTATTCGCCCAGCAGAACCCGGCGGCCATTGATGCCGGGGTGTTCCACAACGATGTGATTGCGGTGGGTAATGGTAACTGCCTGTTCTACCACGAGCTGGCGTTTCTGGATGAAGGCGGAGTGCTGTCGGATATCCGGGCGCGTTTGGCCGGAACCGAGCTGCAACCGGTGCGGGTTTCGGCAGCCGAGGTGCCGATTGAAGATGCCGTAGCTTCGTACCTGTTCAACAGCCAGCTGCTGAACACCCCGGATGGCATGTTGCTGGCGGTGCCGGGCGAGTGCCGCGAGGTCGCGTCGGTCAGCCGTTACCTGGACAGCCTGCTGCAACAGAATGGCCC
This sequence comes from Marinobacter sp. P4B1, assembly GCF_001447135.1. NCBI lineage: Bacteria > Pseudomonadati > Pseudomonadota > Gammaproteobacteria > Pseudomonadales > Marinobacteraceae > Marinobacter > Marinobacter sp. P4B1. The sequence goes on along the minus strand of NZ_LLXM01000015.1, from coordinate 243,356 downwards.
CATTACCGCAGTGGAAGTGTTCGATGTAAAGCAGTCCATGCGCAACGGCGGCGGCCCGGCCTGCTTGCGGCTGCGAGTGGTGCTGAGCGATGAAGAGCGGCGTGCCATCAATCAGGGTGTGGTTCTGACCGATGCCCTGTACGAACGCCTGACCGCGTGGGTAAATGCCCACTACCGGGATGAGCTGAGCCAGCAGGACCTGGCAGACCCCATGCTGCTGGACGAAGTGCGCAAGGCCCTGGATGAACTGACCGGTATACTGGGGCTGGGCTCTATCTACGATTTCCAGCTGTGACAGGCTTCAGCGGGCAATCGAGCGGGTGAGCATGTCCATGGTGTGATGAATCAGGTTGTCGGCGGGAAAGTCCGGGTTTTCCCCCGCTTCTGCCTGACACAGCATGATCACCCCGTGCAGGGCACCGCGCAGATACAGCGCGGTCTGGGCCGGCGAGGCAATGCGCTCCCGGCTCATGGTGCCGTCTTCCAGGCCCTTGTGGATGGCCGCTTCCATCAGCTGCATCAGTTCGTTCTTCGAGCACAGCATGTCCAGGGCCTGGTCTTCCTCCGCCTCTGCCATGGCGGTTGAGGCCTTGGTCAGGGCTGAAAAGTAATCCGGCGCTTCCCGGTAAAAACGGTAATAGGCATCCCCCATGGCCCGGATCTGGGCCAGCCCGGTATCTGCCGTACTCAGGGCGTTCTCGAATCTTTCCACCAGGCTTTGCCCGGCCCTCAGCATGATGCCCCGCTGAATGGCGGCTTTGTCCTTGAAGTACACATACAGCAACGCGCGGCTCAGGCTGGCGGTGCGGGCGATGTCGTCCATGGAGGTGCGATCGTAGCCTTTCTCGGAAAACACCAGCTCGGCGGCGTCCAGAATGGCATCGTACCTTGCCTGTTTTTCCCGTTCCCTGCGTGTTTTCAACGGCTCGTTCATGGTGCTTCCGGTGTTGTGGTCATGGCCTGAATGATAACTGATAGAGGATAAAAGCCGATTATTGACAATTTGTCAAAGAGTGACATGATGTCGGGAAAACAACGGCGGCTTCTGACGGAAACAGGCGCCAACAAATCATCTATTCAGGGAACGGGGCTGACCAGTCATGTCTCTCTTCGCGCGTTCATTGCCAATAACTCTGGCCAGCATGCTGCTGGCTGTCGTGTCTTTATCCGGCTGCAACAGCAGTGCCTCCGAACAGGCTGCAGACCAGCCGGTATCGGTTCGGGGGGCCGAGGTAACCGGTGGCCAGGTGGTGGAAATTCCGCTGCGCTTCTCCGGTATTGTGCGGGCGGCCCAACGGGCCACCCTGACTTTTCAGGTGAGCGGTACGCTGAAAGAGCGACCGGTGGAACTGGGGCAGACAGTGAAAGCCGGAGATGTGCTGGCCAGTGTGTATAACCCGGCCCTGGAACCGGCAAGGGATTCTGCTGCGGCCCGGCTGGATGAACTGAAAACCCAGTACGACCAGGCCCAGCGGGAATGGGAACGTTCCAGCCGCTTGCATCAGCGCGGTGTGGTCTCGGAACAGAATCTGGAACAGATCGCCGCCCGGAGGGATTCCCTGCGGGCCAGCATGGCTACGGCCCGGGCCTCCCTGGCGGAAGCTACCCGGTTACTGGAAGAAAGCGTATTGAAAGCCCCGTTTGCCGGCCAGGTAGAAGCCCTGCTGGTAGAGCGGGACGAATTTGTCGCCGCCGGGCAGCCGGTGGTTCGCCTGTCTTCCCCACTGGGCCGTGAAGTGGAAGTGCGGGTGCCCGCGCATCTGTTGGGTCATGTGCGGCTCGGGCAGGAGCTGCCGGTCTGGCTGGTGCAGGACCGCAACCGGGAGCCGGCTACCGGCACGGTGGTGGAAATTGCCCAGGGCAGCTCCATCCGTGGCGAGCTGCATCCGGTATTGGTGAGCCTGCCACCGAATTCCCTTTCTGCCGGTGAACCGGTGGAGGTCGGCATTGCCCCGGTTCAGGAATCTGCGGTTACCGTGCCGCTGCTGGCGGTGATGCGGGACAGCACTGGAACCAGCGTGTTCCGGGTTGAAAATTCCGTGGCCTACAAGGTGCCGGTGGAGGTGGACCGGGTGATCGGTGAACGGGTAATGATCCATACCGGTGCCCTGAACCCGGGGGATCAGGTGGTCTATGCCGGTATGACCCGGCTGGTGGATGGTGACACCGTGGAGGTGCGCTGATGACCCGCCGCCTGCTGAATTACCAGCGCTTGCTGGGCATGGTGGTAACCATGCTCTGTGTGCTGGGTATCGCCGCCTACAGCACCATGCCACGCCAGGAAGACCCTACCTTTCCGTACCGGGCCGGCATGGTGACTGTGAGCTATCCGGGCGCCAGCGCCGAGGCGGTTGAGCGCCTGGTACTGCGCCCGTTGACCGATGAACTGCGCCAGGTGGAAGAGCTGGACTGGAGCCAGGGCACAGCACGCACCGGCGTGGCGCTGGCCCGCCTGAAACTGCGTGATCACATCTACGACACTGACAGCGCCTGGGACCGGGTGCGCCAGGCCATGGAACGGGCACGGCAGGATTTCCCGGACGATGTCGGCCTGATGACCCTGGATGACCGGCTGATTGATATTCCTGCGGTGGTGCTTGCGGTGGGTGGTTCGTCGTCCGTCACCGAACTCTCCGGTGTGGCGGAGAAACTGAAGCAGAACCTGCTGGATATTCCCGGCATCTCCCGTATCGACCTTGAGGGCGACGCCGACGAACAGATTACCCTGGCGCTGGACGACGCCGCGCTTTACCGCCTTGGTGTAGCGCCCAAACGCATCCTGGATACCCTGGCCCGGCGAAACCAGACCATCCCCGGGGGCTTTGTGGTGGTGGAAGGCAAGCGGTTGTCGGTTCTTCCCAATACCGAGTTTGCTGATATCGACGCCATTCGCGCTACGCCCATCGAGTTGCCGGATGGCTCCCAGGTGCCGCTGGCGGCAGCCGCGGAAGTCTGGCGCGGCCCGGCGGAGCCCCGGCAGCCGGAAACCTGGTTTGATGGTGAGCGGGTCGTGCTGCTTTCGGTGATCATGGAAGAAGGTTCCACCGACGCCATCCGTTTCGGCGAGCGTATTCGCGAGCGGCTGGAACAGGTACGTGCTGACTTCGAGCCCTACGAAATCCGCGAAATGTTCTTCCAGCCCGACAAGGTATCCGACCGGCTGGACGACCTGGCCTGGAGCCTGGTGCTGTCGGTGCTGATTATCGTAGCGGTGGTGTTTACCGGCATGGGTATTCGCATGGGGCTGCTGGTGGCATCCATCCTGCCCATGGTGGCCCTGATCAGTGTGGGGCTGTACGACCTGGGCGGTGGCGTGCTGCACCAGATTGCCGTGATCGGCATGGTGATCTCGCTCGGTATCCTGATTGATAACGCCATTGTGATTGTGGAGAACATCCAGGGTCACCTGGACGAAGGCATGCGCCGGCTGGATGCCCTGCGCAAGGCCGTTGGCGAGCTGGCCGGGCCACTGGGTGCGTCTACCGGCACCACGCTGGCAGCCTTCGCACCCCTGCTGATGGCCAAGGGCGGTGCGGCTGATTTCACCCGTGGCGTGCCGGTGATGATCATGCTCACGCTGTCGGTCAGTTACCTGCTGGCCATTTCCGCCGTGCCGCTGCTGGCGGCCCGGTTCCTCAAGCCGCGAAAGAATATCCACAAAGACCGGCTGATGGGCCTGGCCCGTTCGCTGGGGGGCCTGGTGTATCGCTATCCGGGCCGTTTGATTGTCGCGGGCACTCTGTTGGTCGCCATCAGCGTGGGCATGACGCCGTTCATGGCCCAGCAGTTTTTCCCCAACGCAGACCGGCCCCGGGTTATTGTCGAAGTGTATCTGCCCGAAGGCACCGACCAGGCACAAACCTCCGAGGCCGCTGCGGAGCTGGAACGGGCCATTCGCGCCCGCCCGGAAACCCTGGAAGTGCACCGGTTTGTCGGTTTCACCGGCCCGGCGTTTTACTACAACCTGCAGCGAGCGCCCCAGGCACCTAACCGGGCCAGGCTGGTGGTGCGTACGCCGGCGCTCGAAGACACCACAGACCTCGTAGACTGGATTCGCCATGAGCTGGCGCCCACCGTGCCGGAGCTGGATATTTCTGCCGGTATTCTGGGGCAGGGGCCGCCGCGTACCGCGCCGGTTGAAGTGCGAATTTATCACCCCGATGACGCTACCCGGGCCCGTGCCACCGAGCAGGTGTTCAGTGTGCTGCGTGGCGTAACCGGCACCGTTGACGTACGGCACGACCTGGACATCGGTGTGCCCAGCATTGCCATCAACGTAGACGACGCCACCGCCGCCCGTTACGGCCTGACCCGTGCAGACGTAGCCCAGAGCCTGTACGGCCAGAGCTATGGCGTGGTGGCCGAGCGTTACCGGCAGGAAGATGATCCTATCCCCATCATCCTGCGCTCCCGGGAAGGCACCGCGTTGTCGCTGTCACGCCTGTTGTCGGTGAACACCTACAACGACCAGGGGGATGCCATTCCGCTGTCGGCCGTGGCCACGGTTGAAACCACCTGGGAGCCGGCGGCCCGATACCTGAGAAACGGCGTGCGGGTGAATGCGGTAACGGCGAACCTGGAAGACGGCTACAGCTTCAGCCAGGCCCTGGACGGCTTGTTCGCAGCACTGGACGAACAACCCCTGCCCGCCGGTACCCGGGTAGAGCTGGGCGGCGATGCCGAAGGCTCCAACAATGCCAACAGTGCCCTGCTGACCGCAGCGCCCATCGGCATCCTGTTGCTGCTGTTTTTCCTGCTACTGCAGTTCAACTCCTTCCGTCGGGTTGGCATCATCCTGCTGACGGTGCCGCTGGCCACCGTGGGAATCTTCCCGGGGCTGGTCTTGTCCGGCTCGCCGTTCGGCTTTCAGTCGTTGCTGGGGGTGATTGCGCTGGTGGGCATTGTGGTGAACAACGCGATCGTATTGCTGGATGTGATGGACCGGGAGCTGGAAAAAGGCCGGGCCATTGCCGATGCCGTGCGCACCGCGGTAGAACAACGTACGCGCCCCATCCTGCTGACCACAGCCACCACCGTGGCCGGCCTGCTGCCGCTGGCATTCTCCAGCTCCACGCTGTGGCCACCCATGGCCTGGGCCATTATCTCCGGCCTGCTGGCCAGTACCGTGCTCACCCTGCTGGTGATTCCATCGGTGTGCGCCAAGGTCATCAAACTGCCAGTTGCCGAGCCGGAAAACGCCCCGGCGTAAAACAACAGGGCCGGGTCATCACCCGGCCCTGAACTCGTTCTTCGCCCGAATCATCAAACCCACGCGCTGCCCAACCGGCACATGGGGATTGGGAAACACCACCGCCTCCGGCGCCGTACCCACCCGGTAGCTTGTTCTGTCATCTTCCCAGATCACCGTGCCGGGCTGGTACTGGGTAAAATTCGCCACCTCATCCGGTACATGAAACCGGAACGACGGCCCCGTGTTCAACACCTCATGCACCACCTCGAACACCGTTAACCGGTCAAATGGCGGCCGGGCCTGTGGCGCCGGCTTCCCGCAAAACCGCCGGCGCAATGCCCGCTCAATGCCGCGGAACCGTCGCAAATCATTCCGTCCGAACGGTTCAACCTTGCCCAGCTCCACTGTAAAACTCTCGGCCTTCAAAAGGCTGGATGTAAACGACGAAAACACCGTGGATTCCTGGTGTTGAAGCAGCAACGTCTCCACCTCCGCCTCCAGTAAAAACTCACACTGGGCCGCCGGCACCGACCGCCCCGACACAAACGGATACAAGGCAAACCGCTCCCGCTTCGATGGCCGAATCGCCGTATGCAAATCATAGTGACTCAACGCCAGCCCATGATGCGCCATCGCAAACTGCCGGCAGATCTCCTCCAGAAACTGCGCCCGCCGCGCCTCCGGCAAACCCTTATACTTCGCCTGCCCATGGGCCCCGTTAAACAGCCGGTTCATATTCACATCCACAAACCGCTGCCCCGCCACCATCGCCGGCGGATTACCCAGAATCAGCAACAACGGACACCCCAGCTGCCACTCGCCGGCAAACAACTCCGACACCAACCCGTTCAACACCTCAATCGGCGCCGTCTCATTCCCATGAACCCCGGCCGACACAATCAGCGCTTCCTTGTTCACATTCTCCCGCCCGGCCGGCGGCGTCAGCCACAACACGCCGTTGGCCTTCCGTGAAACCTGTGTTCCGTCCGGCAGCTGTCGCTTGGTTTCGGGTAGGTCAGAGGAGGCAGAGGCCAGGGTGTGAGCCAGCCAGTCAGGGTGGAAGTCAAAGAGGTGATTTGTAGCGTTCATAGGCTCTCCGCAGAGAAGAGGCGAAACAGGAAGCCCCGTCAGATGTTTGGGGACAGCCGGCAGGGAGCGCCTTCCGGGAATTTCGAAGGCCAAGGATGGCCTGAGAGAAGCGCACATGGATGTGCTCGTAGCGGTTCCCGGAAGGCGCTCCCTGCTGGCTGGCCTTGGCACCGATGCTGGCGGCCAGGAATCACGAACATGAAATCAGGAGTTCACAGGCCGCTGATGCCGCAAAAGATGATTCTCCAATTTGCGGAAAACAAACACCAGGATAAACGTCAAAGCCATGTAGCAAAGCGCCACAAAAATAAACGCCTCAAAAGGAGCATAGAACCGCGAATAAATATTCCGCGCCGCCCCCGTAAGATCCACAATCGTCACCACACTGGCAATCGCACTCGCATGAAGCATAAAAATCACCTCATTCGAGTATGCCTGAACCGCCCGCCGCGCCGCACTCGGCAGAATAATCCGCCGCATCCGCAGGAACCAGTTCATACCGTAAGCCTTCGCCGCCTCAATCTCGCCATTGGGTGTGGAAATAATCGCCCCCCGGATAATCTCCGTGGTATAGGCAGCGGTATTCAGGGTAAACGCCAGCAGGGCAGGGTACAGCGGCTCCTTGAAAATCTCCCACCAGAAAGTGTCCTGAATACCCGGAATCTGGGCCACACCATAGTAAATGATATACAGCTGGATCAGCAGCGGTGTGCCACGGAACAGATAGGTGTACAGCCAGATAGGGCCAGACACGAACGGATTCTTCACGGTGCGCAGGATCGCCAGTGGCACCGCCACAACCAGGCCAATCACCAGCGACAGGAACACCAGATGCACCGTAGTGACCAGGCCATCCCAGTACTCCATGATGGTCATGGCATTAAAAATATCGTTCTGGTTCAGCCACTCAGCAATGAAATCAGGCATCACTTAATTCCCCCGAACCACGCCGACATTGGCCCGCTTGTCGAGCCACTTGATGAACAACTCCGAACCCGCCGTCAGCGCCAGGTAAACCGCCGCCACCGGAATAAAGAAGTGGAACGGCATGCGCTCGGCCTTGGCGGCTTCTTCCGCCACCCGCACCATATCGGTCAGGCCGATGATCGACACCAGCGCCGTGGTCTTCAGCAGCACCTGCCAGTTATTGCCGATGCCGGGCAGGGCGTGGCGCAGCATTTGCGGAATCATCACCCGGCGGAAGGTGTGCCAGGTGGAAAAACCATAGGCCCTGGCGGCCTCGATCTGGCCCTTCTCAACGGCCAGGAACGCGCCCCGGAAGGTTTCCGTCATATAGGCGCCGAAAATCAGCCCGATGGTCACCACGCCAGAGATGAACGGATCGAACTGGAAAAAGAAGTCGATTTCACGGGTTTCCCACAGATAGTCCGACAGGGCATTCACCGCCACCTGGCCGCCGTAATAGAACAGCAGCATCATCACCAGGTCTGGCACGCCACGAATCAGCGTGGTGTAGGCGGTGGCGACACCGGTCAGCACCCGGCTGCCAGAAAGCTTCGCTGAGGCGCCAAGCAGGCCCAGGGTGAGGGAGAGTGCCAGTGAGAAGAAGGCCAGTTCAATGGTAACCACGGCGCCTTCGGCGAGGGCCGGGCCATAGCCTTTCAGATCAAGCATGGGAATGTCCGGAAAGCAGGGGAGCAGCCTTCAGGCTGCTCCCGGGGTCGTCAGATCTTGATGTCGTAGCTGAAGTACTTCTGCATGATGGTGTCGTAGGTACCATCTTCTTTCAGCTTCTTCAGGGCCGCGTTCACGTCGTCAGCCAGCTTGGCATCACGCTTGCGCATGGCAACGCCCACACCTTCGCCCAGCTTAACCGGCTCGCCCACTTCCTTGTAGCCTTCCTTGTTCAGAACGGTCTGCTCACCCACCGGATAGTCTACGAAAACCACGTCCAGACGCTGGCCTTCCAGGTCCAGGACCATGTCTTCAGCGGTGGTGTAGCGCTTGATGTTCACCACGCCACCCATGTTCTCGGTTACGTAGGTGTCCATGGTGGTACCGCGCTGCACGCCTACGGTCTTGTCTTTCATGGCGTCCATATCGGTTACGTCAGTGTTGAAAGACTCGGGGCCGAACCAGCCGCCCGGGGTGATGTAGTACGGTTCGGAGAACAGTACCCGCTCGGCGCGCTCCGGGGTGATCGACATGGAAGACATGATCAGGTCGAATTTACGGGCCAGCAGGCCGGGAATCATGCCGTCCCATGCCTGGATAACGAACTCGCAGTTGGCCTGCAGTTCTTCACACATGGCGGTGGCCAGCTCTACTTCGAAGCCGGTCAGTTCGCCGTTGTCGTCGCGGTACTCGAACGGCTCGTAGGGAATATCAAAGGCGATCCGAAGATCCTGGGCCTGGGCGGTGCCGGTCATCATGGCCAGGGCACAGCTTGCTGCAACAATCAGTTTTTTCATGTGTCACTTCTCCAGTAATTTGCCGTTAAGGCTTTATTCTTTGTGGAAGTTTCAGTTCCATTACCGGTTTCAAGATAGCACCGGGATTCAGAACTTGGGAGCAAGAAATTGCTTCATGCGCTCGGATTCCGGGTGATCGAACACCTTGTCCGGCGATCCCTGCTCCTCAATCACGCCCTGATGCAAGAACAGGACCTGAGTAGACACATCCCTTGCAAAAGCCATCTCGTGGGTAACCACAATCATGGTGCGGCCTTCCTCGGCCAGACTTTGCATAACTTTCAATACTTCGCCCACCAGCTCCGGGTCCAGGGCCGAGGTGGGTTCGTCAAACAGCATCACTTCCGGCTCCATGGCCAGGGCTCGGGCAATGGCCGCACGCTGCTGCTGTCCGCCGGACATCTGGGCCGGGTAGTAATCCTTGCGTTCGTAGATGCCGACTTTGTTCAGGTACGCCTCGGCCCGCTCGATGGCTTCCTTTTTAGGAATTTTCAGGACATTCACCGGGGCTTCTATAATGTTTTCCAGGACGGTCATGTGGGACCACAGGTTAAAACCCTGGAAGACCATGGACAGCCGGGCGCGAATCAGTTCTACCTGCCGGTTATCGGCCGGAATGCGCTCGCCCTTGCGGTTGTTTTTGAACCGGATTGGGTCACCGTGCACGATAATGTCGCCAGAAGTGGGTGTTTCCAGCAGGTTAATGCAGCGCAGAAAGGTACTTTTACCTGAACCGGAGCTGCCGATCAGGGAAACCACATCGCCCTTGCGGGTTTCCAGAGAGATGCCCTTGAGGACTTCAAGCTGATCAAAGGTCTTGTGGATGTCCCTGCAAATCAGAGGCGCGGGTTCCGCCATGGGGTGACTCCTGGGGGCTGTCATTCAAAGGCGCATGTTTTACGGACTGTAGCCGTGGAAATCAATACCGCTTTGTAGGGTTTTGGTGAAAATAGCAGCAGTTTCCTGCAGAATATTCTGGCGTAATGTTTGATCAATGCAAGCAATACCATAACCAGATTAGTCATAAACACTTTCACAGGATGTGGAATCATGCCAAGGATAATGGCCCTGAGCCTGCTATGTGTGGCGCTGGCAACACCCGCGACCGCCGAAATCTACCGCTGGACGGATGCCAACGGCGCCATCCACTTCTCCGATACGCCTCCGAAACAGCAGCGGCATTCCAATGTGACGGTACAGCCGCCGGTGACTGTGCCGATGAGTGAGAACATTCGCCAGGCCGATAAGGTGCGCCGTAGCCGGGCTGAAGTGGACCGCCTGCTGGAGCCCGGTTCCAACGACCGCTATGCCCGGGCCCGGGAAACCGCAAAACTGGCCAAACAGTGTGAGAAATACCGAAAGCAGCTGGACCGGATTCAGGGCCAGCTCAGGGCCGGATACGGCAATGACCGGGGCAACAGGCTGCGGCAAAAACGGCGCCAGGTCAGTCAGTTATACAGCCGGGAGTGTATGCTCAATTAGTCGGGTTTGCGGAAAACTCTGATTGCTGTTTGATAATAATTACTGTTAGCTATCTACCTTGCACAGGAGGTAGATTTTGTCCCACTTTCAGCTCGCACTGTTACTCGGCATGACCGTTGCGCTGGGGCCGTTGGCCCTGGATGCGTATTTGCCGGCGTTTCCCAGCATCGCCGATGGCTTCGGCATTCCCCATGCCGATGTTGGCCTTACCCTGAGTGCCTATGTGGCGACGCTGGGGCTTGCGCAGCTGGTGGGCGGGCCGCTGTCGGACCGTTACGGGCGCCGGAACATCCTGTTTGCGGGGCTTGCGGTGTTTGCGGTGGCCAGCCTGATGGTCGCGCTGGCCGACAACCTCACCAGTATGATCGCCTGGCGGGTGGTGCAGGGCATTGGCGGTGCCTTCTGTGCGGTATCGGTACCGGCCATTGTGCGGGACCAGGTTGGCGGACAGGAAGCCGCCCGACTGTTCGGGCTGATCGGGCTGATCATGTTTATTGCCCCGGCGGCGGCACCGTCCCTTGGTGCCCTTATGCTGGCGCTGGGCGACTGGCACCTGATCTATGTGTTCCTGGCCGGCTACGCCTTCTTCCTGGCCGTGGTGCTTCAGCTGGCTTTGTTTCCCCGTCTCAAGCCCCGGCCCCGGGCAACAACTCCCGTCAAAACCCTGGTGACCAACTACATGCTGGTGCTCAGGCACCGCACCACCATGCGATTTATCGGCATCCAGGTAATGTGCTTCAGCAGCATGATGCTGTTTATCACCCATTCGTCATTCATCTACCAGGAGTGGTTCGGGCTGTCGAACAGCACCTTCTCCATGCTGTTTGCCGCCAATATCGGTTTGATGGCGGTGCTGAACCTGATCAACCGGCCACTGCTGCGCACCTTCTCATCGGTGGTTTTGCTGCGGGTGCAGGTGATTATTCAGTTCGTGATGCTGCTTGGCCTGGTTGCGGTGGTGATGATGGACGGCCCCTTGTGGGCGGTGGCCGGGTTTATTATCGCCGCGGTGGGCTGTCAGGGCGGTATTGTGCCGAATAACATGGCGAATGCCCTGGAGTTCTTCCCGCATATGGGCGGCACCGCAGCGGCTATGTTGGGGGCGTCCCAGTTTACCCTGGCGGGGACCATCAGCGCCCTGTCTGCCGCATTCGGGGGTGAAGCGTTGCTGCCGATTGCCCTGAGTATGCTGGCCTGTTCAGTGGGCGCAGTGTTGCTGTCACTGGGTGCCCCGGCGGCAGTAGCCCGGGAGAAAGCCGCAGAAGCGTCGGCGGAGGCTGCGGCCTGAGGTTCAGGCCGTGCTGAAGTTGCTGTTGCGCCGCACATTCACCAGCAGCGGGCTGCCGGTAGCCGGGTCCTGAATCAGGTCGCAGCTTACCCCGTAAAGTTCCTGTACCAGCTCCGGCGAGACAATCTCCGCCGGAGTACCTTCCTCGATAATCTTCCCGGCTTTCATGGCCACCATGTGGTCCGCATAGCGGCAGGCGCTGGCCAGGTCGTGCACCACCATGGCGATGGTCTTGCCTTGCCCGCTCAGGGTACGAATCAGTTCGAACACTTCAATCTGGTGGCCCAGGTCGAGCGCCGAGGTGGGTTCGTCCAGCAACAGCAGTGGCGTTTGCTGGGCCACCGCCATGGCAATCCAGGCCCGCTGGCGCTGTCCGCCCGAGAGGGTATCCAGCGCACGCTCCGCCAGGCCGGCAACATCTGCCGCCTGCACTGCATGATCAAACGCCTGCTGATCGTCGTTTGACCACTGCTTCATCCAGCCCTGATGGGGCTGGCGGCCGAAACGTACCAGGTCGGCCACGGTCAGGCCTTCCGGGGCGGTGTTGTCCTGGGGGAGCAGCGCCAGTTTGCGGGCTACGTCTTTGGACGGCAGGCGGTGAATGTCCTTGCCGTCCAGCAGCACCGAGCCCTTTGCCGGAGCGTGGATGCGGGCCAGGCCGTTCAGCAGGGTGGATTTGCCGCAACCGTTGGGGCCGACAATGGCGGTCACCTTGCCGGTGGGCAGGGCCACGCTCAGGTTTTCGGCCACGGTGAAATGGCGATGGGCCAGGGTAATGCTGTCTGCCGCCAGGGTCGCGGTTTGTGCAGGGCTCATGTCAGGCTCCTTCGGGAAGGTTTCAGCAGAATCCACAGCAGGTAGGGGCTGCCAACAATGGCGGTAATGATGCCCACCGGAATTTCCAGTGGCGAAAACAGGGTGCGCCCGAGCAGGTCTGCTGCCACCATAAAAGTGGCTCCGGCCAGTGCCGAGGCCGTCAACGGAACCTTGCCGGGCCGGCAGATAGTTCGGGCCAGCTCCGGTGCCAACAGGGCAATGAGCCCCACCGGGCCGCATACAGACACCGCCAGGCCGGTGAGCAACACCGACAGCGCCAGCCCCAGAATACGGGTCGCTTTCAGGCGGGTGCCCAGGGCGATCGCTACAGCATCGGAAAACTGTAGGGTATTCAGGGCCCGGCTGATCAACATCAGGATGGCATAGCCGGCGGCCAGGCCGATAGCCAGTACCAGCACGCTGTTGCCGGAGCGGGCATTCAGGCTGCCCACGGTCCACGGATAGGCGGCGTTGGCAGCGTCGATGGCCACCCGGCTGAGCATCACCTGGGTGACCGCGCCAGCGATGGCGCCAATGCCGATGCCGGCCACAATAAACCGGTAGCCCCGGGTGCCGTTGGCGCCGGCCAGGCCAAAGGCGATGGCAGTAGCGCAGGCGGCACCGGCCAGGGCCATGGCAGAGGGGGCCAGCGACAGGCCCACACCCACCACGGATGCTACGGCAAAGGCAGTGGCGGCGTTATCGATACCGATTATGCCCGGCGTGGCCAGGCGGTTCCGGGCCAGGGTCTGCATCAGGCAGCCGGCCATGGCCAGGGCTGCGCCGCTGAGCAGGCCGGCAACAACCCGGCTAAGACGCAGTTCATTGACGACAAAGGCGGTCATTGGGTCTGCGTTGCCCATGAGGGCCTGCAGAACATCCGGTGGTGGGACCTGAACGGTGCCCATCGATAGCGATGTGATCACCGCCAGTAGCAGCAAAACCAGCAGGCTGCTGTTGGCAAGGGTGGTGCGTTTATCCGGCATGATTAATCAGTAAACCTCAGGGTTACAGCGACGGCATACGGCCGGCACGAACAATGGCCAGCAGCACCGGGGCGCCGATCAGTGCGGTGACTACACCAAGGGGCAATTCCGCCGGGGCGGCGATCAGGCGTGAGACCACGTCTGCGGCCAGCACCACCGCCGGGCCCACCGGCACACACAGCCACAGGGTTTTGCGGATATCCGGCCCGGCAAAGGCCCGGGCAATAAAGGGCACCACCAGCCCGACAAAGATCAGCGGCCCGGCCAGGGCGGTGGCTGATCCCACCAGCAAGGCCACCGCCAGCACGATCAGGAACCGGATGCGCCCCGGATGATGCCCCAGGCCTACGGCCGCTTTTTCGCCCAGCGCCATGGCGGCGAGAGGCCGGGCAACGATAACGATAAGAATCAGTGCAGCCAGGATCGAGGGCAGGGTGGCTTGCAGCATGCTGAGCGGTTTGCCGGCGATGCTGCCGGTAATCCAGAAACGGATTTCATCAGCGGCACGTTGGTCCATCAGCATCAGCATGGAGGTAAGGGCCAGCAGCAGGCCGGTTAGAGTGGCACCGGCCAGAATCAGCCGGACCGGGTCGTTACCCAGCCCCTGTACACGAGTGGCCGCGATAACCAGTGCACAACCGGCCAGGGCGCCCAGCTGGGCAACGAAGCTGGTCAGGGTGGCGGTGCTGGCGCCAAACAGAATGGCCAGGGCCACGGCAAAGCCACTGCCGGCACTTACGCCCAACAGGCCCGGCTCGGCCAGCGGGTTGCGGGTCATCGACTGCAGCAAGGCGCCGGCCAGGCCAAGCGCAAGGCCGGTCACCAGGCCGATGATCGTGCGTGGCAGCCGTAATTCGCTCACCACAAACCGGGCTTCTTCGCTGCCACTGCCGGCGAGCACCATAAAAGCTTCGCTGGCCGAGATCGGGCCGGCCCCGTAGAGCAGGCTGGCGATGATGATCAGAAACAACAAAAGCCCCGCCGCAATAAGCGGCAGGGAAAGAGCGCGAGACGCAACTGCGCTGGTTGGGGATAAAGCGTTCAAGGGCTCGGCCTTCAGGGCTGGATTGCGTTCACGGCAGCTTCGATATCATCCAGGATCGCAAGCGCGGCAAGGGGGCCAGTGGCGCTGGTCCAGAGCTGGCCGCTGACACCGATAACCCGGTCGTTCTGCACCGAATTCAGCCGGGCAAAGGCCGGGGACTTGCGGGCGGCGTCCAGCGCCTTGTCGCCGTCTTCGTTCAGCGTGGCCAGGAACACCCAGCTCTGGTCCATGCTGGACAGGTTTTCCAGGCTCAGAGGCTCGCTGTGCGGGCGTCCTTCTTTCACCAGATCCTTGTCGGTCAGTTCAAAACCCACGGCCTGCAGCAGCGATGCGGAAAACAGGCCCTCAGCCATCACCAGCGGCCCCTGGGGCATCCAGCGCACCAGGGCAGCATCACGCTGACCGGCCGGGATCTTTGCAGAGACCACTTGCGCCACCTCGGTAATCCGCTCCTTCACCTGTCCGATTACCTTTTCAGCCTCGGCTTCGCGGCCCATGGCCTTGGCGAACAGCCGGGTTTCACGTTCCCAGCTGTCTGTCTGGAACATAGGCACGTTGGAGGCAACCACCGGCGCAATACGGGACAGCAACGCTACCTGCTGCTGGTTAATGCGGGGCGGGGCCAGGATCAGGTCCGGCTGTGCGGCAATCACCGCTTCGATGTTGGTTTCCGCCGGTGCACCGACAATCGCGATGTCGCCGGCTTCGGATTTGATGTACTCGGCCACATCGCTGCCGCCACGGGTAATGACTGCCCCCACGGCATTGGCATCAACCGCCAGCGCAGCGTCCAGTGCGCCTTCGTACAGGGTGACTACACGCCCTGGCTGGCCGTTGATCTGCACCGGACCGTATGCGGATTCAACCGTGCGGGTTTCGGCCATGGCCTGGCCGAGGCCACCAGAAGCTACGGCGACAACGGTCAGGGCTTGAACCAGTGTGCTGCGAAGGCGGTTTGATAGCTGTGACATACCGGAAATTCTCCATGCCGTGGCGTTAGATAGTTTGCAATTCAAAGTGGAAAAGAATGATAATGGTTCGCATTAATATTTTAAAGCCTTAAACCGGAACGGTCTGTTGCAAAATATGGAACGAACAATGTACGACCTCGAAGAGCTGGAAGCCTTTGTCTCGGTAGTGCGCACCGGCAGCCTGACAGCCAGCACCCGGGACCTCGGCTGCCCGAAATCTACCCTCAGCCGGCGTATTCGCCAGCTGGAAGAGGCGGTGGGCCAGCCCTTGTTGCTGCGCCAGTCCAGAAAAGTGGTACCGAACGACGCGGGGCGGGTGTTCTATCGATACAGCAACGACATCCTGGAACTGGCGGCCCGGGGAAGGGAGGCCCTGGACGAACTGAAAGAGGAAGTCAGCGGCCAGCTGGAGCTGCGCTGCCATGAATCTTTGGTGCGCGGCTGGTTTGCCGGCGTGGTGGAAGCCTTTATGGACGACTACCCGGACCTGCGGGTGGCGCTGCATACCCAGCAGCAGATGCCGGAAAAGCTGGATAACGGAATCTGCCTCTGGCTTGGCGCCGTGCCGCAATGCCCGTTACGACAGGAACGGCTGGGGCTGCTTGCCCAGAGTGTGTATGCCAGCCCCGGCTACCTGGAACGGTCTGGCTTGCCGGCAACTCCCGGAGAGCTCGGGCGACACGCCTGGGTGGATATGCTGGACCGCCATGGCGGGGGAAACGTGCTGCACAATTCGGCGCTGGGCACTTATCCGCTATCCGCTCCGGAACGACAATTTACGGTTGACCAGTTCTGTGTTCAGGGCGATGCCATCGCCGCTGGCCGGGGCCTGGGGCTGATGCCGGACTGGCTGGTAGAACAGCGTATGCGCGCCCATCCCGGCAGTTTCCGCCGCTGCCTGCCGGATTGGCGCGGCCCGGATTTGCCAGTAACCCTGCTTTACCCCCACGGCCACCTGCCGCGCCGGGTCCGGGCTTTTATTGCCCATTTGAGAAGCTCGGTACCCATAGCCTGGCTGGCCGGCTCCTGCGTAGCGGAGGACGTTGTTCCGGATATTGGAACAGATCATATCAACACCTGAACCCTTGCCTTGTGTTAATGTTGTCGCAACTAATAATGATTCGCATCTGCATGGCGAATCAAAAGTCAACGTTGCACAACACAAGGAGTTTTCATGCGTCGTCCTCTTCTGGCCTCCGCGATCGCACTGGTGAATGCCGGAGCTGCTTTTGCCCAGCCGGCCCCGGTTGAACTTGGTGAAATTGTAGTTACAGCATCGGGGTTTGAGCAGAACATCTCCGATGCGCCGGCGAGTATTTCAGTGATCTCCAATGATGAACTGGCCAAGAAATCCTACAAAAGCATTGTCGACGCGGTGAATAACATCCCGGGTGTGTACGTCACCGGTGGTGGCGGGGCACAGGACATCAGCATCCGGGGCATGGACGACAGCTACACGCTGTACCTGGTGGACGGTCGGCCAGTGTCTGCCGGTCGCTCGGTAAACACCAATGGCCAGGATGGTGGCAAGCAGATTGCCCTGCCGCCAATTTCAATGATCGAGCGGGTGGAAGTGATCCGCGGGCCCATGTCTTCACTCTATGGCTCTGAGGCCATGGGCGGTGTCATCAACATCATCACCCGTAAAAACCGGGGTGAGTGGGCTGGCACTATATCCTCCGAATACACCCAGTCTTTCAACGATGTGAGCAACGACAGCAAGCAAACCAGCCTGTTTGCCGGTGGTGCGTTGGTCGAAGGTTTGCTGAGTGCCGAGGTTAATGCCTCCTGGTCGGGTGACGATGAAAGCGATTTCGCCGGCGCCGACGATTCCGCCAGAAGTACCCCGGAAAGCAAGCGCACGATGGGCGGAGCCAAGCTGATTTTCACTCCGGATAACCAAAACGAATTTGCCCTGAGCTATGACAGCTCCCGCCTGGAAGAAACCAGCACTCCGGGCAAAAGCGTGGCCCTGGATGAAACCGGGTCAACCTACATCTACGACAAAGACGTTTACGTGCTCTCCCACGCCGGTAACTACGGTAACTGGATGACCAGGAGCTTTGTTCAGCACGATCTTTCCGAGCGGGTGCAGGACCAGACCAAGAAAGAGCAGGTGTCGATGCTGGATACCCAGGCAACACGGTTCTGGGGTGATCATGTGGTTACCGTGGGTGGCCAGTACAAGCAGGAAAAACTGACTGACGAAACCAACGGTTTGCTCACATCCAATATCCCGGGTGCCGTGCGCAGTGTTGACCGCTGGATTGCCGCTGTTTACTCGGAAGTGGAGTGGGGCCTGACCGACGACTTCTCGGTGACCACCGGCCTGCGTTACAACGACGACGAACTGTTTGGCGGCGAGTTCTCGCCCCGGGTCTATGCGCTTTACGACCTGACGCCTGAGCTGACCCTGAAAGGCGGCGTGTCGACCGGCTATCGCCAGCCCGGACTGGCGGATGTCACGGAAGGGTTTGGCCGTGGCACCGGTGGCGCTGGCTCGCCTGCACCTCACCCCCGAGCGCTGATCATCGGCAACCCGGATCTCGACCCCGAGTCCAGTATCAGCTATGAGGCCGGTATGGTCTTCGACAGCCGGGCCATGGGCCTGAATGCGAGCGTGATGCTGTTCCAGACCGATTTCAAAGACAAGATTGCGGAAGATCGCTTCTGCGAATCCCCGAATGGCGACAGGGGTGACCCAGACACCTGGACCTGCGCATTCGAGGGCAATGACTACCTGTTCCTGAGTACCCGGGCCAACATCGACGAAGCCGAAATGCGCGGTATCGAGCTGACGCTCGACTACGACCTGACCGATGCGGTAACCCTCAGTTCCAGCTACACCTACACCGATTCCGAGCAGAAAACCGGTGATTTCAAGGGTGAGCCCCTGAACAAGGTTCCCGAACACATGGCTAACGCCAACCTGGACTGGCAGGCCGGCGGCCGCCTGAACCTGTGGTTCCAGACTAACTATCGTGGCGAAACCAGTGACTTCCTTGGCCGCAGAGATATGGAGAGCGGAACGCCGGGTTACACGCTGATGGATGTGGGCTTGTTGTACCGGCTGACGGATACCGCCCGGGTAACAGCGGGCCTGTACAACCTCGCCGATAAAGAAATTACCAACGATGACTACGGCGTGGTGCTGGATGGCCGCCGCCTGAACCTTGGCCTTGCGGTCGACTTCTAAGGAGAATTGCATGAACTCACTGAAACTCACCCTGGCCGGAGCCCTGGCAGGCCTTACGCTCGCGGGCTGTGCAACCACCGCTTCGGACACCGGCCCGACCGTGGTCAGCTACGACCACGGTGCCCTGGACACGCTGCTGGAGTTGGGGCTGGAAGATAAGGTCCTGGCCATTCCTCAGCAGGGGCTGCCGGACTACCTGGCTGATCTTGGGGCCAAACTGCCGGATGCCGGCAGCTTGAAAGAACCTGACCAGAAGCTGCTGGCAGACCTGCAGCCGGAGCTGGTTTTGATGACCGGTCGTCAGGGCGCCGATGCCCAGATTTCGGCAGCAAAGGTTGCCCCTGTGCGCGATGTAACCCTGGCCACAGGCGACTTTCGTGATGCGGTAAGCGCCAATGTTATCAGCCTGGCGAGTTACTATGGCCTTAAAGAAACCGCAGGCCTCAAGCTGGGCGAGCTCTGGCAGCATGTGGGTGAACAGAAAGCGGAGCTGGCTGATGCCGGCACAGTTACCGTGGTTACCCACAACGATGGCAACTTTTCTTTGCGCAGCGAGCCCGCTGTTTATGAGCTGCTGGCGCTGACGCCGGCAATCGTTCCGGACTCTGTAGCGCCGGTTACGCGCGGCGAGCGCACCTTCTATCCGGTGAACGTCGAGACCCTGGCAGAGATGGCTCCGGATACCCTGCTGGTAGTGGATCGCAGCGCCGCGATCGGTGCTGAGCCGCTGCCGCAACAGGCACTGCAATCAGCCTTGAATGATGCCGGCGCCTCCACCCACGTTGTAGTGCTCAATCCCGGCCTTTGGTACCTCTCCGGCGGTGGCTTGCAGAGCGTACGCCTGCAGGTGGATGAGGTGGTCAGCGCCCTGCGCTGATGGGTTCGTAAAGGCAAAAAAGGGCCTGTCGGAGTGTTCCGGCAGGCCCTTTTGCGTGCTCTAAAACCGGATTATTGTGCCGGCTGCCAACTGACAGTCAGTTGCTCACCGTCTTTCATCGCGGCGGCAAACCGTTCCAGATGTGAGCCAATCACCTGCTGCACCTTGCTGAGGTCTTCTGCCGTTGTTGCGACCGCTTTCAGTGTGAGCACGGAATCCCTGGCCTCGAGAAAGCAGGTGCCCATATCAAACTCGACTTTACCCTCGGTTTCAGTCCACTCGACTTGGCGCTTGTGGCTGAAATGGCGGCACAGACGCGCCAGATAACGGGGTGCATTCGCGGACTCGATACGGGCTGTACTGGTGATCATCGTTTCTCGCTCCTGAAGAGTGTAGTGGCCTGCGGATCGCGGGATAGAAGGATGATTATCCATGATTCTTTCTGTATATGAAACTCATTCTCATTAATGGTCTGTCACCGATGGCGCATCAGGCCCGTTTGAAGCTGGCCAGAGCCACCGCCGCAGTGACAAGCAGGCCGCCGAAAACGCGGTTCATCTGCCGCTGGCGGTAAGGCGTTGTCATAAAGCGGAACAGTTGGCTGGCCAGCAGGGCATAACCCACCATGACCACAATATCCACCACAATCAGGGTGGCCCCCATGGTGGCTAGCTGTTGCCCGTGAGGCGACCCGGCACTCAGAAACTGGGGGAACAGGGCAATCAGAAAGATGGTCGCCTTGGGGTTGGTCAGATTAACCAGTGCGCCATTCCAGAACTGCTGGCGGGGGCTGAATCCGGACAGGTCTGCGCGGGTGGCTTCCACCGGTGCTTCGCGCCATTTCTGAATGCCCAGCCAGACCAGGTACACCACGCCAATCCACTTGATCACCATCAGGGCCGTGTTAGATGAAGCCACAATGGCACCCAGGCCTGCGCCCACCAGCACAATCTGTACGCCATATCCGAACTGCTGGCCGGCAATGGTGGGTAAGGACTTACGCACACCATAACGCAGGCCGCTGCTCATGGAGTTGACCGCGCCGGCACCCGGAGAAACACTGATCAGAAGGGCGGCGACCAGAAATGTGAGCCACACAGTGAGTGTCATTGCTTACGCTCGCGAAATTCAGGGGAATGTTATAATACGCGCCGTTAGAACCGAGCCAAACGAGGAGATACCGAGATGGCCAGAAAGAAGGCGAAAGCCACACAGCACAGTGCCGTGCAGCGCGAACTGAGAACGCCAAAATACCAGATGCGAGTAGTTGAAGACAAAACCAGGTACAAGCGCAGCCGGGACAAAAGTGTGCGGATGGAGGGCTTCCGCAAAGCCGCGTGAGCGTGGTTTTACGAAAGCCTTCCTTTCTGCCTGCCGGCTCCCGCGATAACTGTCATAAAAGCTTCATAGTTGCTGTCTTGGTGCCTGTTACCCTGTAATGTTTGGTAACAACGGATACAGCAGGAGCTCCCGTCCATGAGAATCATCGCCTTCTACAGCCCCAAGGGTGGCGTAGGCAAAACCGCCGCCGCAGTGAACACCGCTTATCTCGCCAGCCGCGCCAACATCAGCACACTGCTTTGGGATCTCGACCCGCAAGGGGCTGCCAGTTTTTACCTGGCGGGTGCGGAGGTCGTCAAAGGCCGTAAGCTGTCCAAGCTGTTAGAAGGCAAATCCCCCATTGCCCGCTTTATCCACGAAGACGTCTACCCCAATCTCGACTTTATCCCCGCCCACAGCAGCTTTCGCAACTTCGATATCAAGCTTGAGCACGAGGAAGGGCACAACGTCCTGAAAGACCTGCTGGCTCCGCTTTCCGAAGACACCAGTCTGGTGGTTCTGGACTGCCCGCCGACACTCTCGCGCCTGACCGAACAGGTTCTGGAAATGGCCGATAAGGTTTACGTGCCGGTGGTCCCTACCTGGTTGTCCCTCAACAGCTGGAATCAGTTACGGGAGTTTGTGAAAGACAAAAAGCTGGGTAACAAGAAACTCCGGCCGTTTTTCTCCATGGTCGACCGTCGCAAGAACCTGCACAGGGACATACTGGCCCAGGCGGAGGAGGTTTTCGGCCACCCTGCACCCGCGGCGGTACCCTACGCCAGCGCCGTGGAGCGCATGGGCGAGGAAGGTCAGCCCCTGGAGCTGCTGGCACCGAATACGCCTGCGGCGGCGGAGTTCCGAAAGCTTTGGGAGAGTGTTCGGAAGGATCTTTGGGCCAGGTGATGCGGAAAATGTTAAAGTCGCCGGTCTTTTCCTGATTTCCGGAGGCCCGATGACCACCCTGAACACCCTGCAAATCGACACCGGCGACAATCCCGAAACCACCATCATCTGGCTGCACGGCCTGGGCGCCAGCGGCCACGATTTCGAGCCGGTGGTTCCGGAGTTCCGGTTCTCCCGCGAGAAGCCAGTCCGCTTTATTTTCCCCCACGCCCCCGAGTTGCCGGTAACCATCAACGGTGGTTACGTGATGCCAGCCTGGTACGACATCCTCGCCATGGACGTAGACCGAAAGGTGGATGCCGAACAACTGCGGGCCTCGGCGGCGATGGTGGCAGAGCTGATCCGGCAGGAGCGGGAGCGTGGCATCGCCAGTGAGAACATCATCCTTGGCGGCTTCTCCCAGGGCGGTGCCGTGGCCTATGAACTGGCACTGAGCTATCCCGAGCGACTGGGTGGCCTGTTCGCCCTCTCCACCTATTTTGCCACCGCTGATTCTATCGAGCTGAGCGAGGCCAATCGCCGGCTTCCCGTCTTTATTGCCCACGGCCGGTTTGACCAGGTTGTTGCGGAACATCTTGGACAGGCGGCTCAGCAGAAACTGCAGGAGCTGGGGTACGAGCCGGAGTATCACGCCTATGGGATGGAGCACAGCCTTTGCCTGGAAGAAATTCGGGATCTGGATGTGTTTCTGGCCAAGCGGGTGGCGGGCGCAAAGTGACAGACCAGCCGGTTTCCAGACGATCTCCTTCACTCATCGGCGGCGCCAGCATCATCGCCAGCGTCTGTGTGGGCGCGGGTATGCTTGGCCTGCCAAGTTCCGGCGCCGGTGCATGGACGCTGTGGTCCAGCTTTGCCCTGATTCTCACCATGGTGGTGATGACGCTGTCCGGCTGGATGCTGCTGGAGGCCCTGAAGCATTATGACCTGAGGGCGTCGTTCAATACGGTCACCAAGTCCATGCTGGGGCCGCGGGTGAATATCTTCAGTAACCTGATGGTCTATTTTGTCGGCGGCATTCTGCTCTATGCCTACATTACGTCGTCCGGGCTGATCATCCAGGGCGTGACAGGAGTCAGCAGCAAGCTGGCGTCTGTGGCCTTTGTGGCGGTGTTTTCACTGGTGGTGTGGCACTCCACCCGGGCCGTGGACCGGCTTTCGGTGGTGCTGGTTACCTTCATGCTGCTGAGCTTTGTGTTGGGCGTATCCGGCCTCGCATCACGGATTGATTTCAATGTGCTGTTCGATACCGTCAACCAGCATGGCCAGTACGCACCCTACGCGCTGGCCATGTTGCCGGTGGCCCTGACCTCTTTCGGTTACCACCACTCGGTTGCTTCCCTTCGAGCCTATTATGGGGAAGAGCGGAAGGCGCAGAAGGCTATTCTCGGCGGCACCTCCATTGCCTTGCTTTTTTATATCGCCTGGCTGGTGAGCATCTTCGGCAATCTGCCAAGGGCCGACTTCGGGCCCGTTGTCGCCCGGGGTGGCGATGTCGACGTGCTGCTGGCGGCCCTGGGGTTTGCCATAGACTCCGAGCGTGTGGCCAATACCATCAGCGCCTTCTCTGCGGCGGCGATTCTGTCGTCCTTTGTGGGCGTGGGGCTGGGGACATTCGATTTCATGGCCGACCTCTTCGGTTTCGAAAACGACCGAAAGGGCCGCACCAAAACCTGGGCAATCACCTTCATCCCGCCGCTGCTGCTCTCTCTGATGGCACCCTTCGGATTTGTCCTGGCCATTGGCTATGCCGGCGCAGCCGCTGCTGTCTGGGCCTGTATCATCCCGGCACTGCTGGCCTGGAAATCAAGAGCACTTCAAGGTGGTAAAACAGGCTTTATGGCTCCGGGCGGGAAGGCGGCGATTGTGCTGGTTCTGTTGTTCGGAGTGGTGACGGTGCTGTTCCACTTTATGGGGCTGGCGGGGTGGTTGCCGGTGGCGCAGTTGGGGTGAGGGGCGTAGCCTTCAATACTTTTCGGGGTGCCAGGAGCTTTCACTCCGGGTTGTACAGCAACCCACCTGCCTGGCTTCGTAGTGAATTCAGACAAGATAAAGGCGACAGGCGTCGATGCCATCGTTTGTACGGCGGTCAATGATGCCTTCGTTATGGATGCCTGGGGTAAGTCTCAGAATGCCGTGGAGATTGTCCTGGCGGGTGATGGCAACGCTGAGTTCGCTAAGGCGATCGGGCTGGAGCAGGATCTGACTGAGCGTGGATTGGGCGTGCGTAGCAAGCGCTATGCGATGATTGTCAACGACGGCAAGGTCGAGCTGCTCAATATCGATACCACGGGTATTGATACCAGCAGTGCGGAAACCATTCTGGCCGCCCTTTGACCTTCAATATCAAACCGCTGGAAGTTGGCTGCCAATAGGTTGGCCTATAGGGCTCGCTGTGCCAGAGCGTCGGTTTGTTGTTCCCTTGTCAAGATCCTCTCGCGCTTGCGGCTTCGTGAGAGGGCCTCTGAACCAAGATGTCAGTTGGTATGCCCAGCCCATGGTTCAGCCTGCGAATCATATTCAGGCTTAGAGGCCGAACGCCATTCAGCACTTCGCTCACTTTGGAAGCCGAACCGAAAAAGGGCACGAGATCCTTGTTCTTAAGCCCTTGTTGCTCCATACGGAAGCGGATAGCTGATACGGGGTCGGGAAGGTCAATGGGGAACTGGCGCTGTTCATACTGTTCGATCAGCATCGCCAGAACTTCCAGCTCGTCGGCTTCCCGGGAGCCCTCTTGTGGATCAGCCTCCATCAGTGCCATAAGGCGCTCCAGAGCCGCCTCGTGCTCATCTGGAGTTTTGATGATTTTCAGATGGTCCATTATGCCGTTCCCTCAGAATGTTTTCTTGCTGTACTCAGCGTGTGTTCCAACCCACTCCACCACGACGATCCCGTTTTGATAGCGCACTTTAACCACCAGCCGAAAATGGTTGCCTTTGATGTTGAAAATGACCCGGTTGTCCGCGAGAAAATCGGCGCTTGAGAATCGTTCCTTGATGTCTTTTGGCGTTTGCCAATCACCTCTTTCCGCTTCGGCAAACCAGGCTTCAAGGGCCTTGCGTGAGGAAGCGTGTTTGCGCATAAAGTCTGTCAGCTTGTTCCTGGCTAAGACCTTCATGGGATAAGAAAGTTCCTTTTTCGGGAATACTACGTTATTTTCCCGAAATGGGAAAATAACGTCTGATTATAAAAAGCAAAGCGATTGCTCGTAATGCCTTTCCTTGCCACGGTAGATCATTCGCGCAACGTCCCTTCGGCGATAGCTTCTGCCGACTGGCAGCGGGTGTCGCCGGCCTGGCTCAGACGGATGTCTTCCTGACAGCTGTGTGAGCGTTTCGGGTAGAAAGTGCTGCGGGTTGTTGCTTGGTTTTGTAACGAGGTGTCCCATGAGTGTTCCATGGGAGGGTCCAGAAACGACAAAGCCCGCTAAGAAGCGGGCTAAGTCATTGAATCTTATGGTGCCCGGAGGCGGAATCGAACCACCGACACGGGGATTTTCAATCCCCTGCTCTACCAACTGAGCTATCCGGGCGTGTTGAGCTATGTGCTGCAACGGGGCGCTATTAAACCGGTTTAGGGTTGGGGAGTCAAGGCCACTCCGCAAAAATTTTCTGAAACTTTTCCGGGTTGTTCAGGCCTTGATCAGTTCGTTCATTTTTCCGGCGGAACGAAGCCTTCGGCCTGGTCGAATGGCTCGTTGTTGAAGAAGCGTTCCATCTGGGCCTGCAGGTATTTCCGGTTGTTCGGGTCCATCATGCTCAGGTGTTTTTCGTTGATCAGCATGGTTTGCTGGTTCTGCCATTCTTCCCAGGCGACTTTCGACACATTGTCGAAGATCTCCTGGCCTTTGGGCCCGGGCATGGGAGGCATGGCCAGGCCTTCCATCTCTTTCTGGTACTTGCGGCAGAATACGGTGCGGCTCATGTCGGCTCCTGTGTTGTTGGACTGGGCGAATGATAACAGATCGCCGGGTGCTCAGAGCAGGGTGGTTTGTTCCGGCTCGGTGAGCAGGGTTCGGATGGGGGCGGGCAGGCCGAGGGTTAAGGCCTGGTCCCGGTGCACCCAGCGCTGGCTGTCGGCATCGGCCACTTTGGTGCTGCCGGTTACCGGCAGCTTTGCTGGCTGTATGTGCAGGTGATAGTGGCTGAAGGTGTGCCGGAAGCCGCCGATCAGTTGCGGGTCGCTGCAGGCCAGCCCCAGCTTCGTTTCACAGGCTTCCTGCAGTTCCTCTGCGCCATAGGCGGGGTCCAGTTCCGGCAGGCTCCACAGGCCGCCCCAGATGCCGCTGGGCGGGCGTCGTTCCAGCAGGATGCGGCCTTCGTTATCTTCCAGGATCAGCATCCAGGTGGTCTTTTCCGGTTTCTCTTTTTTCGGCTTGGAGCCCGGGTAGAGTTTGGTTTCGTTTCGGGCATAGGCCTGGCAGCCGTTGTTCACCGGGCAACTTTCACAGGCCGGCTTGCTGCGGGTGCATACCATGGCGCCCAGGTCCATGATGCCCTGGGTGTAGTCACGCACGCGCTCATTTGGAGTGTGTTGCTCGGCATGCTGCCAGAGCTGTTTCAGTACCGGGGTTTGCCCCGGCCAGCCGGGCACGGCGTGGTAACGGGCCAGAACGCGCTTTACGTTGCCGTCCAGGATAGCGGCCCGCTTGCCGAACGCCTGGGCAATAATGGCCGCAGCGGTGGAGCGGCCGATGCCGGTCAGGGTTTCCAGTGTTTCCTGGTCCTGCGGGAACTCGCCGCCATGCTCGTCCACCACTTGTTTGGCAGCCTTGTGCAGGTTACGGGCGCGGGCGTAGTAACCCAGGCCAGACCAGTGGCTGAGCACGTCGTCTACCGGTGCCGCAGCCAGTGCTTGCACATCCGGAAAACTGGCCATGAAGGCTTCGAAGTAGGGGATAACAGTAGCTACCTGGGTCTGCTGGAGCATGATCTCCGACACCCAGACCCGGTAAGCGTTGCGGTTATGGTGCCACGGCAGGTTGTGCCTGCCGTGGTTGTCGTACCAGTTCAGTAGCCGGTCGGCGAAGCTGTCGGTCATTGGCCAAACAGGCCTTTGAGGGCATCTTTCACTTTGCCGCCTTCTTCACCGAGTTTCTCCTGAAGCTTTTCGTTTACCTTGTCTTCGGCTTTCTGCCTGGCTTCGTCTACTTTCTCTTCCGCCTTGGCCTTGGCCCGGTCGATTTCTTCCTGGGCCTTGGCGCGGGCTGCGTTGGCTGCGATGTCTTTGATGGTGTCGCGGAAGCGGGAACCGTCGAACGAACACAGGCCGGCCGGGTCTTCGCTGAAGTTGCCGCGGCACTCCACGGGGATAACCACGTTCTCAACGTACTCGGTCACCCGGCAGGCTTCGTCGCGGTGGATTTCACCAACAATGCGCAGGCCCAGTTCGTAGTCCAGGTTGGTCTGCTCAAGGTCAACCGTGCCGTTGCCTTCAAGGCGCATGCCGGCCAGGGCCGCAACCAGGTCGGTGTTGTTCAGGGTGTTGCCGTCAATCTTCAGGGTGCCACGCATGTCGTTAAACGGAGTGGTGGTGCCCCAGTCTGTGGTGGTCAGGGAGTCCTGGTTCACCAGGGCAATGCCCTGACAGGCCATGCGGGTCAGGTTCATTTTGCGGAACTGCCCTTCGGCCAGGTTGAAGCTTATGTCGCCCTTGGCATTGTTGCGCAGGGCAGAGATGCGGTTGCCGTTGGTGTTTACCGTCAGTTTCAGGTTGGCGCCGCCAGAGAGCATGTCGACCTCGGCCAGCTGGGTCAGTAGTGGTAGCGTCTGCACGTTGCTGACGTCGGAGCGAATGTTCCACTTGGGATTGTCGCTGCGGGCGTCGATGGTCACGTTGGCGCCGAAGCTGCCCTCGTAAAGCTTGCCGCTGAACTCATCCACTTTCAGCAGGCCGTCTTTGGCGGTGGTGCTGGCTTTGATTTCGTTGATGGTCAGGTTGCTGACAATCAGTTCGCCCAGGCCAAAGTCGATATCCAGCAGCAGGGTGCGCAGGGTTTCCAGTGGCAGCAGGTCAGTTTCCGGTTGGCTGGCTGCGGCGGTTTGCTGTGCAGGGCTTTCAGATTCAGCGGCTGTCTCACTGGCAGTGGTTTCACCTTCTTCCGGCGTGGGTGGCAGGTAGCGGTCGGCGTTGAGTTTGTCGCCGTTCAGGTCAAACACCAGCCCACCGGTGCCGAGGTTGTAGCTGCCACCGCCGTTGAAGGTGGTGTCGTCCAGGGTGATTTTCAGGTTGCTCAGGGCAACGGTGCCCGGCTCGCCGCCCAGATTGGTGGACAGCGCGATGGCTTTCAATACGTCCGGATCTTCCGTCTCAATTGCGGGCTGGCCGAGGTTGCTCAGTAGCTGTTTCAGCGAAAACTCGGAAATGGCCAGCTTGCCATCAAGGGCAGGCTTATCGCCGAAGCCTTTCACATTCAGGTCTGTGCTCAGGCTCAGGTTGGCCAGGCTGGCGGTAAAGCCGCTCAGGGTGGCGGTTTCGTTCTCCAGGTTGGCGGCCAGTGAGCCACCAAGCTCGGCAGTGACCGATTTGCCCCCGAACGGTTCACCGTTCATGTCAAAAACGGCTTTCAGGCCGGACATGGCAAATTCGTTGAGGGCCTGGTTGGCTTTCAGTTGTGCGCTGATGCTGCCGTCTACCGCGAACTTCGGCTGGCTGGTTTCCACCTTGAAGCGGATATCCAGCGGGAACTCGGAGCCCAGGGTAATGTTGCTGGCGGTTACCGTGAAGTCTTCCAGGGTAACGGACTGGCCGGTGCTCTTGTCGTTGTAGTGAACACTGGCGTTGCTGATTTCCACGTTCTCTACGTTGAAGTTCAGGGCTTCGCCGCCGGTTTCTTGTGCGGTGTCAACGGTTTCTGTCGGGGCCGGTTCGGCGCTGGCACCGTCAGTTGCAGGCGCTTCCGAGCCATCTGCGCTCTTCTCCGGCATAATCCGCGCCCAGTTGCCTTCGCCTTGCTCGTTCACCTCCAGCCGCGCGTCCAGGCCGTTCAGCAGGAATGTGTTCACCTGCGGCGACATGGCAATCAGTGACCAGAAATCGATCTTGGCAATCAGCTGTTCCAGTGCCACGAAGCGTTCGCCTTCCAGTGTTGCCTCAACCTGGTTCAGCTCCAGCCCCAGCGGAATGAAAGACCAGCCGATGTCACCTTCAAGCTGTAACTGAAGGTTGGTGTTCTTCTCCACTGCGGCTTCAATCTGGGGCTTGTAATCGTTCGGGTTGATCACGGCGACGGCAATGGCGACCGCTGCAACCGCCAGGACAATAAGGGCGATAACAGCATAGAGCACATAGCGAACAGCTTTCATGGCGAGTTCCTTTTCTTTCCGGCAGGGTGGATTGCTGCCGTATTACGAATGAATTACCCAAAGGATAACGCAGGGTTAGCAAATTAACAGTGCAGGAATATGACAATGCGTTAGTCTTGGGTCAAAATACACCCCGTTAAAAACCGGGGTTGTCCCGGTGTGCGCAAACAAGCATAC
This sequence comes from Marinobacter sp. P4B1, assembly GCF_001447135.1. Taxonomy (NCBI): domain Bacteria; kingdom Pseudomonadati; phylum Pseudomonadota; class Gammaproteobacteria; order Pseudomonadales; family Marinobacteraceae; genus Marinobacter; species Marinobacter sp. P4B1. Next base: position 214,279 of record NZ_LLXM01000015.1, on the reverse strand, counting down.
GCAAATAAGCATAAAAAGGAGTCGGCTGTGGCCATTACTGTATCGATTGAGCTGAACCGGGAACTCGAGATTCCGGCAGGCTATGATGACGTCTTCGATCTTCTGGCAGACGTTCCCCGTTCTGTCAGCCACTTCCCAAAAGTCGACAAGCTGGTTGATCTTGGTGGCAATGCCTACCGTTGGGAAATGGAAAAGGTGGGTGTTGATAAGCACGCCATCCAGACCGTATACGCCTGCACCTATCACCCGAATAAAGAGGCCGGCAAAATCACCTGGGATCCGGTAAAAGGCGAGGGCAATGCCGAAGTCAGCGGCGCCTGGACCATCACCGCCAATGGCGACAACGCCACCAAGGTGCGCTTCCAGACCAGCGCCCAGCTGACAGTCCCCCTGCCCAGCCTGCTCAAGCTGGCGATCAGCCCGGTGATCAAGCACGAGTTTAACAGCCTGGTAGACACCTACATGGCTAACCTGAAGAAAGCGTTCTGAGCTATCAGGGCGATTGATCCGGTTGCGGGACTCCGGCTGTGTTAACGGGTATAATCTGCGAATCTGATTTTTACAGTAGCAAGCCTGTTTTCTAGACGGAGTCTCCATGGCTGAACGCAAGGCTCGGGTAGAGCGAAATACCCTTGAAACCCAGATTACCGTCGAGATCAATCTCGATGGCACCGGCAAAGCCTGCTTTGACACCGGTGTGCCCTTCCTTGACCACATGATGGACCAGATTGCCCGCCACGGCCTGGTAGACCTGGACATCACCTGCAAGGGTGACCTCCACATCGACGACCACCACACCGTGGAAGACATCGGCATCACCCTCGGCCAGGCCTTCAAACAGGCTGTGGGCGACAAAAAAGGCATCCGCCGCTACGGCCACGCCTACGTGCCCCTGGACGAAGCCCTGTCCCGCGTGGTGATCGACCTCTCCGGCCGTCCCGGCCTGCTCATGGACGTACCTTACACCCGCGCCAGCGTCGGCGGGTTTGATGTGGATCTGTTCGCAGAGTTCTTCCAGGGCTTCGTCAACCACTCCATGGTGACCCTGCACATCGACAACCTGAAGGGCAAGAACACCCATCACCAGATCGAAACCGTGTTCAAAGCCTTCGGCCGCGCACTGCGCATGGCGATTGAAATGGACGAGCGCATGGCGGGTATCACCCCGTCCACCAAAGGCGCCCTGTAACCGGTCACCTATAGGAACAGAACCACCATGAAGACCGTCGCCATCATCGACTACGGCATGGGCAACCTGCATTCCGCCCGCAAAGCCGTAGAGCACGTGGCCCCGGACTGCACCGTACTGGTCACAGACGATGCCGCCAAAATCCGCGAAGCCGACCGGGTAATCCTGCCCGGCGTCGGCGCCATCCGCGATTGCATGGCCGAAATGCACCGCCTGGGTGTGGTTGAACTTGTTAAAGAAGTCTCCCGGGACCGCCCGTTCCTCGGCATCTGCGTCGGCATGCAGGCCCTGATGGCCCGCAGCGAAGAAAACGGCGGCGTGGAAGGCATCGGCCTGTTCCCGTCCAAAGTCCGCTACTTCGGCGACAACCTCACCGAAAACGGCGAACGCCTGAAAGTGCCCCACATGGGCTGGAACCAGGTCTACCAAACCGCAGACCACCCGCTCTGGCACAACATCCCGGACGGCGACCGCTTCTACTTCGTGCACAGCTACTACGCCGAAGCCGACGGCAACGCCGACATGGCCGGCCGCACCCGTTATGGTGTCGACCTGGCGGCAGCGGTGGCTCGCGACAACATCTTTGCAGTGCAGTTCCACCCGGAAAAAAGCGCCCGGGCGGGCCTGCAGTTGCTGGAAAACTTTACGAACTGGACTGGAAAGTAAGCGGGCAAGCACTTAATAGCGCTCTGGGGTAGGGAGGCCTTTCAGGGACTGTCTGCAGCAGGGATGCTGCAGTCAAGCGTACAGGGATGTATTGACAGCGTGTCCCTGAAAGGCCTCCCTGCTCCAGAGTGCGAGCGCCAAACTCCTTGCCCGACTTTCTGAATAGGAAGAACAAAATGCTCATCATCCCCGCTATCGATCTGAAAGACGGCAAATGCGTAAGACTGCGCCAGGGCCGCATGGAAGACTCCACCGTATTCGGTGACGACCCGGTGGACATGGCCACCAAGTGGGTCAACGCTGGCGCCCGTCGCCTGCACCTGGTTGACCTCAACGGCGCCTTTGCCGGTGAGCCGGTCAACGGTGAAATCGTCAAGGCCATCGCGGTGAAGTACCCGAATCTGCCGATCCAGATCGGCGGCGGCATCCGCTCCGCGGAAACCATCGAAGCCTACCTCAAGGCCGGCGTGCAGTGGGTCATCATCGGCACCAAGGCGGTCAAAGAGCCCGAATTCGTCACCGAAATGTGCAAACAATTCCCCGGCCACATCATCGTCGGCCTGGACGCCAAAGACGGCCGCGTAGCCACCGACGGCTGGGCCGAAGTCTCCGAAGTGATGGCCGTAGACCTGGCCAAGCGCTTCGCCAACGACGGCGTATCCTCCATCGTTTACACCGACATCGCCCGCGACGGCATGATGCAGGGTGTTAACGTAGAGGCCACCGCCAAGCTGGCAGAAGAAGGCGGCATCCCGGTGATTGCCTCCGGCGGCGTCACCAACATGGACGACCTCAAGCGCCTGGCCACCGTCGCCGACAAAGGCGTGATCGGTGCCATCACAGGTCGTGCCATCTACGAAGGCACCCTGGATGTAGCCGAAGCGCAAGCCTACTGCGACAGCCTGCAAAACTGAGGACAGATCATGGCACTGGCAAAACGCATCATCCCCTGCCTGGACGTCGACAAAGGCCGCGTGGTCAAAGGCGTCAACTTCGTGGACATCCGCGATGCCGGCGATCCTGTTGAAGTGGCCCGCCGCTACAACGAGCAGGGCGCGGACGAAATCACCTTCCTGGACATCACTGCCAGCAGTGAAAGCCGCGACACCACCTACGAAACCGTCGAGCGTATGGCCGCGGAAGTGTTTATCCCGCTGACCGTGGGCGGTGGCGTACGCACCGTAGATGACATCCGCAAGCTGCTGAATGCCGGCGCCGATAAGGTGTCTATCAACACCGCGGCGGTCTTCAACCCGGAATTCGTGAAAGAAGCAGCGGAGCGATTCGGTCGCCAGTGCATTGTCGTGGCTATCGATGCCAAGCAGGTAAGCGCAGAAGGCGAAGAGCCCCGCTGGGAAATCTTCACCCACGGCGGCCGCAAGCCTACCGGGCTGGATGCCGTGGAATGGGCCAAGAAGATGGTAGACATGGGCGCCGGCGAACTGCTGCTGACCAGCATGGACCGCGACGGCACCAAGATCGGCTTCGACCTGGGCCTGACTCGAGCCATCAGCGATGCGGTGGCTGTTCCGGTAATTGCTTCAGGCGGGGTGGGCGAGCTGCAGCACCTGGCGGATGGCGTAACCAAAGGCGGCGCCGATGCGGTGCTGGCCGCCTCCATCTTCCACTTCGGCCAGCATACCATTCCCGAAGCCAAGGCGTTTATGAAGGCGCAGGGCATCGAAGTTCGGGACTGAAAAGATTTTTTTGCCACGAAATCCACGAAAAAACACGAACAAAGATTAACGACTGAATAACTAGAATTTCTTTGTCTTTAATTTCGTGTTCTTTCGTGGATTTCGTGGCCAAAGAGTCCTTATCTTTTGCTTTTTTCCGTGTCCTTCCGTGGCAAAAACCTAGTCCTTATCACTCCGAGCTACGGAAAGCACCACCGGCTGTTTCTCCCCTTCCGCAAACATCTCCCTATTGCCATTACGCATGGCCCACACGCCCCGTACGGTGGCGATGGCAATTCCCTGCTCATCCAGTTCCGGTAAGTGCTTTTCCAGGTAGTCCACCGTTACCGTGTGGGGATGGCCGATGCCGATCGCTGTACCGTTTTCTTTGGCCGTTTTGATCAGCAGCTGAAACTGCTGGTCAACGAATGCCTCGGTCTGTTCGTGGTCCAGGAACACATCCCGGGTCAGGCTCGGGATTTTGTAGGCATCGGCCACGCTGCCAGCGATGGAGTTGGCGATGGTGCGGCTGTCTACGAAGTACACCGGGTACTTGTTGAGTTCTTTCATCACCCAATCCATGGGTTGAAGCTGCTGGGTCAGCAGGCTGCCCATGTGGTTGTTTACGCCCACTACGTGGGGGATGGACTGCAGGGAGCGCCGCAGGGTGGTGGCTATGGTGCCTTCGTCCATGTCCGGGGTCAGGCCGCCGGGGCCGAGGCCGAAGTTGCGGGTGTTGGCCATGGGCGCGTGCAGCATGATTTCTTTCTGTTTCTTGTGGGCCAGCTCGGCCAGCGGCACGGTGTGGCGCCGGAAAGGCAGGAACGCCAGCGTCAGCGGTTGTTCCATCCGGGCCAGGCGTTCACCTTCATGAAGGTTGTGGCCCATGTCATCAATGATGATGGCGATGGTGGGCGGCTGGTGCTCTGCCGGCTGGGCGGCCACAAAAGGGCTCAGCGCTAGCAGCATTACCCGGAGCAGGGTCGTGCTGAGTTTCACTGATCTTTGCCCTGCTGGCCGCTGTCGTCCTTGCGGTTAAGAATGCGCATGCCTTTGAGCAGGTTCAGTGCTGAGCGCAGCTGGTAGTCCCGGTTGGCGGCAGACTGTTCGGTTTCTGCCTGCTGTTCACGTTGTTCCTTGGCTTTCTCTTCGTTCTCGCCGGTCAGATGGCCGGTCAGGTCTGCTTCTGTGAAGAACGGGCGGCTGTCCAGCTCGGTCAGCTCAGCCGGGCGCACCTCGATATCTGGCTTGATGCCCGTGGCCTGAATGGAGCGGCCGTCGGGGGTGAAATAGCGGGCTGTGGTCATCTTGATGGCATGGGTTTCATCCAGCGGGATGACTGTTTGCACGCTGCCTTTGCCAAAGGACTGGGTGCCCATGATCACCGCACGTTCGTGATCCTGCAGGGCGCCGGCCAGGATTTCGGAAGCCGAGGCGGAGCCACCGTTGATCAGCACCACAATCGGGGTGTCGGCCATCACATCGCCCGGCTTGGCGCTGAAGCGCAGCCTTGAGCTCTGGATACGCCCCTCGGTGTAGACAATCAGGCCTTCATCAATCAGCGCATCGGCGGTTTCCACGGCAGCCTGCAGTACGCCGCCGGGGTTGTTGCGAAGGTCGATCACCAGGCCGTCCAGGTCGCTGCCATGCTCATCTTCCAGGACGTTCAGGGCTTTGAGGAACTGTTTGCCGGTTTCCGCCTGGAACTGGGTGATGCGCACATAGCCGTAACCGTTTTCAATCATCCGGGATTTGATGCTGGTTACCTTGATGATATCGCGGGTTACATCAATCTCGATCGGCGCGGTTTCGCCTTCGCGCATGATGGTCAGTGTGAGTACCGAGCCGGGCTTGCCGCGCATCAGGTTGACGGCTTCTTCCAGCGACATGCCCTTCACCGGTTTTTCATCCAGCTTGATAATCAGGTCGCCGGCCTGCACGCCGGCCTTCTGGGCCGGGGTGTCGTCGATGGGGGAAATGACTTTCACAAAGCCGTTTTCCATGCCCACTTCAATGCCCAGGCCACCAAACTCGCCGGAGGTGCTTTCTTCCAGCTCTTCGTAGTCTTTCGGGGCCAGGTAGGTGGAGTGCGGGTCCAGGTCTGAGAGCATGCCCTTGATGGCGCTTTCCAGCAGCTCGCTGTCGGAAACTTCTTCTACGTAGGCGTCTTTGATGCGGGCGAACACTTCAGTGAACTTGCGCAGGTCTTCCAGCGGCAGTTGTTCTTCCGGGTCCGGCAGTTTCAGTTCTACCCGCTCGCCGTCCTGGATACCTTCGATGATGTCCCGGCTTTGGGCATCCTGGGCCAGGGCGAGTCCGGGCAGGGTAAACAAACAGGTCGCAAGGGTAAGGCTGCGAAGTTGTGAGATCTGGAGTTTGCCGGTGACTCGTTTCATCCACATATCCTGTTTTGTTTCCAATAGTTGGACTAATTTCCTGATTTCGACAGTATGGCGTTCGCGGCGCCATTTGTCAGCCCTTTGCGTCGGGGGACAAAACTCAGGGCTTGCCCAGCCAGCGGCGGGGGTTGACCGGCTTTCCGTTCTGGCGAACTTCGAAGTAGACCGCCGGGTCTTCGGTGCCGCCGGTGCGGCCGGAAAGGGCAATGGTTTCACCGGCCCGAACCCAGTCGCCGGGTGCGGTGAACAGGCTGCTGCTGTGGCCGTACAGGGTCATGTAGCCATCGCCGTGATCGATAATGGTCATCAGCCCGAAACCCCGCAACCAGTTGGCGAAGACGACGCGGCCATAGTGTACGGCGGTGACTTCCGCGTTTTCTGCCGTGTTCATGATCAGGCCGCTGCGGCGCAATTTGCCGTCAGCATAGGCGGCGCCGTAGTTGGTGACCACGCGGCCCTTGGCGGGCCAGGGCAGTTTGTCCCGCAGTGACTTGAACGGGCGGGATTCGTTGGGAGAGGGGATGTTGGCGATGGCCTGCTGCACTTCTTCCAGCAGCTGCTCAAGGCGTTTGCGGTCAGTTTCCAGGTCGTCCCGCTCGCTGCGCCGGCTGCGGATGTCCTGTTTCAGGGCGGCCAGGGTTTGTTCCCGCTCGGCTTTGCTTTGCGTCAGTTGCTGCTGGCGTTGTTCCAGGCCTGCTTCGGTCTTTGCCAGTTCCACTCGCGATGCCTGCACCGCGGCCCGGGCCTGTTTCAGCTCCTGGAGGCTCTTCTGGAAGGCTTGAAGGCGCTCGACGGTGTCGTTGCTGAGATATTCGTAGTAGGTGAGGGTTCGGGCAATCTGGCCCGGTTCTATTTCGTTCAGCAGGATTTTCAGGGCCGGGGCGTCGCCTTCCATCCAGGCGGCGCGAATCTGCGTTTTCAGGCCTTCCCGTTGTGATTCAAGGGTGTCGGCCAACTGGCGTTCCTGCGTTCGCAGTTCATCCAGGCGCTGTTGTTGCTGATCGGCTTTCTCGCGCAGTTCCCGGCGCTCACGGGTCAGCTGGCTGATTCTTTGCTCGGTACGGGCCAGTTGCTGCTCCAGGCTGGAGCGGTCTTTCTCGGCATCTTTCAGCCATTCGTCAATGCTGGCAATGCGCTTTTTCAGCGCCTCCACCTGTTCGGGGGTTACGTCATCCCGGGCATGCAGTGGCGTGGCTCCCAGAACGAGAGCCAGCGCCAGTGCGAGGACATACTTCAAGGTATCTGCCTTAAGCCGGATCAGTTGATCTCGGCCAGGCTGTGCCCGGACATTTCCTGAGGTTGCTGCAGCCCCATCAGTGTCAGCAGGGTGGGTGCGATATCGCACAGGCTGCCGTCGTCTTTAAGGTTGACGTTGCGATGGCCGGTATAAACCAGCGGCACCGGTCCAATGGTGTGGGAGGTGTGAACCTGGCCGGATTTCGGGTCCGTCATCTGCTCGCAGTTGCCGTGGTCGGCGGTGATCAGGGCTTCGCCGCCTACTTCGTCCAGCGCTTCCACAACCCGCTGTACGCACTGGTCCAGACACTCGGCGGCCTTGACGGCTGCATCCATCTTGCCAGTATGGCCAACCATGTCGCCGTTGGCGTAGTTGCACACGATCAGGTCGTATTTGCCGCTCTTGATGGCTTCTACCAGCTTGTCGGTTACTTCCGGCGCGCTCATTTCCGGCTGCAGGTCGTAGGTGGCTACTTTGGGGGAGGGCACCAGAATACGGTCTTCGCCTTCAAACGGGGTTTCCAGGCCGCCATTGAAGAAGAAGGTCACGTGGGCGTACTTCTCGGTTTCGGCAATGCGCAGCTGGGTCTTGCCTTGGCTGGCCATGTATTCGCCAAGGCCGTTGGCCAGTTGCTCGGGCGGATAGGCGCAGGAGGTTTTGATGTCTGCGGCGTATTCGGTGAGCATCACGAAATCGGCCAGCTCCGGGTGCTTGCGGCGATCGAAGCCGTCGAACTCCGGCTCCACGAAGGTGCGGGTCATTTCCCGGGCGCGGTCGGCACGGAAGTTCATGAACAGCACGGAATCGCCATCGTTGATGGTGCCCTCTGGCTGGCCTTCGGCGCGGATGTGGGTGGCTTTTACAAACTCGTCGTTCTCGCCCCGCTCGTAGGCCTGGTCCAGTGCGGTTACCGGGTCGTCACAGGTAAAGTCGGCTTCGCCCAGGGTCATGGCGTTATAAGCGGCTTCTACGCGGTCCCAGCGGTTGTCTCGGTCCATGGCGAAGTAGCGGCCAACGATGGTGGCTACCCGGCCTACTCCCAGGCTCTTCATCCTGGCGGCGGCTTTTTCGAGGGACGGGCGGGCGCTGCGCGGGGGCATGTCGCGGCCGTCCAGGAAGGCGTGGATATAGACTTCCTTGGCGCCACGGGCTGCGGCCAGTTCCGCTGCTGCCAGCATATGGTCTTCGTGGCTGTGAACGCCGCCCGGAGACAGCAGGCCCATGATATGCACGGCCTTGTTATTCGCCACGGCTTTGTCGATGGCGTTACACAGGGCTTCGTTCTTCTGGAACAGGCCGTCTTCCAGGTCTTTGTCGATACGGGTCAGGCTCTGGTACACCACCCGGCCGGCGCCGAGGTTCATGTGGCCTACTTCCGAGTTACCCATCTGGCCCTGCGGCAGGCCTACAAACATGCCTGAAGTGTTGATGAGGGTCTTCGGCTGATTCTGCCAGAGCTTGTCCCAGAATGGTGTGCGGGCGTTGGAGATGGCGTTGTCTGCAGCCGGGTCACGGTGGCCCCAGCCGTCGAGAATAATCAGTGCAGTGGGCTTGCGCGTGTCGGTCATCATGTCGTCCGGTTGGTTGCGAAAACAGATTGCAAGGGAATCGTGGTAAAAGTGGGGCAGATTGTAACCGTTTTCATTTGTGCAGGCCACGCGCGCAGCGCCAAGGCTTTGCATGGCCCTGATGCACTGTTGCTATAAAGGAGGCCCCTGACGCGTGCCACTTGCCTTCTTTGAGCCGTCTGGGGTGTGTATAATCCCGCCAAATCAAATTTTCAGGGTAGTTTCATGGATCGCTTGTTCGAATTCGTTGTTAACCACTACATTCTGGTTTCTGTTTTTGTGGCGCTGCTGCTGGCACTTCTGGTGCTGGAGTCCCGCCGTGGTGGTGCCAAGATTTCCGCCCAGAGTGCGGTGTCTTTGATCAACAAAGACGAAGCCGTAGTGGTGGATATCCGTGACCGCAAAGACTTCGGCGAAGGTCGTATTACCGGTTCTCTGAACATTCCCCTGAGTGGCATCAAGGGCCGTGCCAACGAGCTGAGCAAGCACAAAGACAAGCAGATTATCGTGGTCGACAAGATGGGCCAGCACTCTGCAATGGCGGTCAAGTACCTGAAGGAAGAAGGCTTTACCAACGTGGTGCGCCTGAACGGTGGTATCGCCGACTGGAAAGCCAGCAACCTGCCGCTGGTGAAAAAGTAACAGGGCTTGATCTGATTGCCGATCTGAAGCACTGTTTCACATTACCTGCCGGGGCCTGTGTTTAGACTGTTCCGGCACACGTGACTATAACAACGGGCTGCGCCCGACCTACGAAAACGAAAGGACTGATCATGGCTGAGAACCAGCAAGCCGCAGGCAACGAAAACCAGAACCAACCCCAGTTCGCCCTTCAGCGCATCTATGTGAAGGACCTGTCTTTTGAATCACCCAACTCGCCGCTGGTATTCCAGGAACAGTGGAAGCCGCAGGTGAACCTGGACCTGAACACCGCCCACAACAAGCTCAGCGACAACCAGTACGAAGTGGTTCTGTCCCTGACTGTTACCGCCAAGGTGGGTGAGAAGGTCGCCTACATTGTTGAAATCCAGCAGGCGGGTGTGTTCCTGGTAGCCGGTATTGAAGGTGCCCAGCTGGGCCAGATGCTCGGCGCCTATTGCCCGAACATCCTGTTCCCGTACGCCCGCGAGGCCATCGACGCCACCGTTAACCGTGGCAGCTTCCCGGCACTGATGCTGGCGCCGGTGAACTTCGATGCGATCTACGCCCAGGCGCTCAAGCGCAAGCAGGAAGAAGCCGCAGGCGAAGCGAAGGAAGAGCAGACGCACTGATTGCTGCAGTCGTTCTTCGAAGCATAAAAAAACCGGCCAATGCCGGTTTTTTTATGCCTGTAAACTTTTGCCTGCGCTACACCGCCCCGGGAAAACCCAGCTGTCGCCAGGCTTCATACACCACCAAAGCGGCAGTGTTGGACAGGTTCAGGCTGCGGCTTTGTGGTTGCATGGGCACCCGAAGCCGGTGGGCTTCCGGCAGGCCCTCCCGCACATCGGCGGGCAGGCCCCGGGTTTCCGGGCCGAACATCAGGTAGTCACCATCCTCGAAGGCCACTTCGTGGTACTGCCGTGAACCCTTGGTGGTGAGTCCGAACAACCGGGCTGGTTGTTCGGTTTCCAGGAAGCTGGCGTAATCCGGGTGGATCTTTACCGTGGCGTACTCGCTGTAATCCAGGCCGGCCCGACGCATCTGCTTGTCCTCCAGGGAGAAGCCCAGAGGTTCAATCAGGTGCAGCTGACAGCCAGTGTTGGCACAGAGCCGGATGATGTTGCCGGTGTTTGGCGGTATCTCCGGCTCATAGAGTACAACGTGCAGCACGTGGCTTAGCGTTCCACGGCCAGGGCTACACCCATGCCACCACCAATGCACAGGGTGGCCAGGCCTTTCTTGGCGTCGCGGCGTGCCATTTCGTGCAGCAGGCTAACCAGGATACGACAGCCGGAAGCACCAATCGGGTGGCCGATGGCAATGGCGCCGCCATTCACGTTCACCTTGTCGGTATCCCAGCCCATATCCCGGTTTACCGAGATCGCCTGGGCCGCGAAGGCTTCGTTGGCTTCGATCAGGTCCAGGTCGGCTGCGCTCCAGCCGGCCCGCTCCAGGCAGCGCTGGCTGGCGGGAATGGGGCCGGTGCCCATAATGGTGGGGTCAACACCTGCGTTGGCATGGGCCTTGATGGTGGCAAGCGGGGTCAGACCCAGCTCCCTGGCTTTCTCGGCACTGCATACCAGAACGGCAGCGGCGCCATCGTTCAGGGATGAGGCATTACCGGCGGTGACGGTACCGTCTTTCTTGAAGGCCGGGCGCAGTTTGGCCAGGCTGTCACCGGTAACGCCATCGCGGGGGCATTCGTCTTTAGCGACCACAATCGGGTCGCCCTTACGCTGGGGAATGCTGACCGGAACGATCTGGCCGTCAAAGTAGCCGGCGTTCTGGGCCACGACTGCCTTTTGCTGGGAGGCTGCTGCAAAGGCGTCCTGCTCTTCACGGCTGATGCCATACTTCTCGACAATGTTCTCGGCAGTGATACCCATGTGGTAATCGTTGAAAGCATCCCACAGGCCGTCGTTCACCATGGTGTCGATCATGCTCCAGTTACCCATGCGCTGGCCGTTGCGGCTGTTGGGCAGCACGTGCGGGGCCTGGCTCATGCTTTCCTGGCCGCCGGCAATCACGACTTCGGCGTCGCCACACTGGATGCTCTGCACGGCCATATGAACCGCCTTCAGGCCGGAGCCACACACCTTGTTGATGGTGATGGCCGGTACCGAACTGGGCAGGCCGGCGTTGATGGCAGCCTGGCGGGCCGGGTTCTGCCCGCAACCGGCGGTGAGCACCTGGCCGAGAATGACCTCACCCACCTGCTCGCCGGCGATGCCGGTTTCTTCCATCAGGGCCTTGATAACGGCAGTACCGAGCTGGTCAGCACGCAGGCTGGACAAGCCACCACCAAAACTGCCGACAGCGGTACGTTTTGCGGCAACGATCACGACATCACGCATGGGAAATCTCCGTTGTAGTGGGCAGGCTCGGAACAGGCCCGCCTCGTATGAAATAGATGGCGGGCATTGTAGCGGTAAAGTGTCGGGGCGCCAAAGCCACCATGGTCGGGTAGTGGCTGTGGGCGGTTTACATGTTCAGGCTACGGCCACCGTCAACGCTGATAATCTGGCCGGTTACGAAGGGGGCATCACAAATCAGCCAGGTGATGGCGCCGGCGATATCCGACGGGTTGCCGGTGCGGGCGAGTGGGGTCTTGTCCAGAATGGCTTTTTGATAATCCGCGTCAATTTCGGCCTCGCCCTCCGGCCACAGTATCGCGCCGGGCGATACGCCGTTTACCCGGACATCCGGCGCCAGGTCCTTGGCCCAGGAGCGGGTAAGGGCGGCGAGGCCGGCCTTGCTGGCGCAGTACAGCGGGTGGTCCTTGAGGGGCTTTTCGCTGTAGATGTCGATCAGGTTCACCACCGCACCAGAGCTTTTCTTGAGGGCCGGCAGGCAGTGCTGGAGCAGGAAGAACGGGGCTTTCAGGTTGGCGCCCATAATTCCTTGCCAGTCGTCCTCGGTGGCGATTTCCGTGGGGTTGGGGTAGAACACCGACGCGTTGTTCACCAGTCCGTCCAGCCGCTGCCAGTGCTCGCAGGCGGTTTTTGCCAGGCGGGCGAGGTCTTCAGGATTGGTCAGGTCGGCCTGCACCGAGGTGGCGGAGTCTGCCCGTTCCCGGTTCAGTTTGTCGATCAGTTGCCGGGCCTGTTCTTGCCGGCTCCGGTAATGGATAACCACATTCCAGCCCCGGCCATGGAGGGTTTCGGCAGTGTGGGCGCCCAGGCGGTGGGCAGCACCGGTGATCAGAACAACGGGAGCAGCCATAACGACTTCCTCAGGATGATGGATTCAATACCCGGGTGATACGCGCCAGCCGCTCGTTCCGGATTGCTTCGCCGAGCTCCTTGCCCTTGAAGCCCAGTTTCAGCAAGTCCTGCGGATCTACCCCGGTAGCTTCTCCTGCAGCGGCGTGCAGCTGCTCCAGAAGGCTCTGTTGCGCCTCCGGGAGCGTGCAGGCCAATGTGTCGAGCAGGGCATCGAAACGCTCGCTGCGGCGCCACAGGTCTGCGGCATCCAGCAGCTCCAGGGTATCTTCCGCAGAAAGGCTGTCTGCAGGATGTCGGGACAGTTCGGCCATAAACCGGCATACCAGCCGGCTCATATCCCGGCAATCATTAGGGCTTTTCATGGCCTTTGCCCGGGTAATGGCCAGCTCTTCAGGCACGGCGCCCAGGAGGGCGGCGAAGCGCTGGGCGGTGTTGCCCTGCTGGTGGTGAATGCACGCCAGGGCCTTAACGCCGGCCCGGAACACGGTTGCACCCTCCAGCTCCGGAATCAGTACCGCCAGGGCTCCGAGTTCCCGAAGGACTTCGAAAAATACGGTGGGCGCATTTTCGTGCAGGGCCCGCTGAATTTCCTGCCATACCCGTTCCGGCACCAGATGTTCCAGTTCGCCATCGGCAATCATCTGGCGCATCAGGGCCATGGTTTCAGAACAGATGCTGAAGCCCAGGGGATGCAGCCGGGCGGCAAAGCGCGCGGTGCGCAGAATGCGCAGGGGGTCTTCGGCAAAGGCTTCGGAGACATGGCGCAGGGTTTTATGCTGAAGATCGGTATGGCCGTTGAACGGGTCCACCAGCTGGCCATCTTCGGTTTGTGCCATGGCGTTGATGGTCAGGTCCCGGCGTTTGAGGTCTTCTTCCAGGGTAACGTCCGGCGCGCTGTACACGGAAAAGCCGTGGTAGCCGCGGCCCTGTTTGCGCTCGGTGCGGGCCAGGGCATATTCCTCGCCGGTTTTCGGGTGCAGGAACACCGGGAAGTCGGCACCCACCTGCTTGAAGCCCCGCGCCTTCATCTGCTCCGGTGTGGCGCCAACCACCACCCAGTCCCGGTCTTTGACCTTCAGGCCCAACAGTTGGTCACGAACGGCGCCGCCTACCAGATAGGTTTGCATGGGAAACCCTGTGTTTAAGCCGGCTCAGACTGCTTCTGTGGCTGCAATATCACGGATCTTGCCAACCATGGCACGCAGGCCGTTGCCTCGGGTGGGAGAGATGTGGCGGAACAGGTCGAGTTGTTCGAACAGCTCGTCGATATCGGTAGCGAGCAGGTCGCGGGGCGTCTTGCCGTTCAGGGCCACCAGGATGATGGCGGCCAGGCCGCGCACGATGATGGCGTCGGAGTCGATCAGCAGGAACAGTTTGCCACTGTCTTCATCGTAATGATGAATCAGCCAGACCTGGCTCTGGCAGCCGTGCACGTAGTTCTCTTCAATGCGGGCCTCATCCGGAAACGCCGGCAGCTGTTTGCCCAGGTCCACGATGTAGGCGTAGCGTTCTTCCCAGTCATCCAGGAATTCGAAGGCGTCCAGAACGTCTTCCAGAGTGGTCTTGGTACCGAGAGGGTTCTCGAGAAATTGTTCCTTGCTGGCGGTCATAGCATTCCCAGTTCAAGCTTGGCTTCGTCGGTGAGCATATCGTTGTTCCAGGGCGGATCAAAGGTGAGGTCTACGGTCACTTTGTCCACGTTGGGCACATGCTCCACCTTGGTTTGTACATCGTTGGTGATGACCGGCCCCATGCCGCAGCCAGCCGCGGTGAGGGTCATCTTGATGTACACGTGGTTGCCGTCTTCGGTGCCGTTCTGGATCTGGCAGTCGTAGATCAGGCCCAGATCCACCACGTTCACCGGAATTTCCGGGTCGTAGCAGTTACGCAGGGCTTCCCACACCTGGTTTTCGTTAACCGTGCCGTCTTCCGGGGTCTCGAAGCTGCTTTCCAGGGGCTGTTTGCCCAAGGCATCGGCGTCGTGGCCTTCAATCCGGGCCAGGTTGCCGTTCACCGCCACGGTAAAGGTGCCACCGAGGGACTGGGTGATGGTCACGAAGGTATCCGACGGAATCATGATTTCCGTACCGGAAGGCACCAGCCGGGCTTCCACTTCGCGCTTTGTCAGTACGACTTCCCGTTCTTGCATGCTCAGTAAGACCTCTATTCAAGCCACCGTAAAACTCTCGCCGCACCCGCATTCCGCCGTGGCGTTGGGGTTGCGGAAGCGGAACAGGGAGTTCACGCCTTCGGTGACAAAGTCAATTTCAATGCCGTTTACCAGGGGCAGGTGTTCCTGCTTTACGTACACATCCACGCCGTCGATGGTAAAAATGCGGTCGTCGGATTCGGGGGTCTCTACCCACTGGGTTTCGTATTTGAAGCCGGAGCAGCCACTCTTTTTGATGGCCAGGCGAATGCCCCTGGCTTCCGGTTTCTTGTCCAGTTGTTTGCGAACGTGTTTGACCGCCGTTGGGGTCATGGTCACATTCACGGTGTTCGGGGTGAAGACTTCGGCTGTCATGTTTCCACCTCCTCAGGCAAACAGGCGCTGGATCTTCTGCAGGCCGGTGAATAATTTCTCGACCTCTTCCAGCGTATTGTAGAACGCAAATGAAGCCCGGGCTGTACCGGGTACTCCGTAGAAATCCATCAGCGGCATGGCGCAATGATGGCCGGTGCGGATGGCAATGCCTTGCTGGTCCAGCAGGGTGCCGATGTCGCTGGGGTGCAGGCCGGCGATCTTGAACGACATCACCGGCACTTTCTGTTTCGCGGTGCCGATGATTTCCATGCCGGGTACCGTTTCTACCAGTGCGTTGGCACGGGCCAGCAGGGCGTTTTCGGCGGCTTCCATGGCCTTGCGGTCCAGGCTGTCCAGGTAGTTGATGGCTGCCGCCAGGCCAACCGCTTCGGCGATGGCCGGGGTGCCGGCTTCAAATTTGTAGGGCAGCACGTTCCAGGTGGTACGTTCAAATGACACCCGCTCGATCATCTCGCCGCCACCCTGGTACGGGGGCATCTCTTCGAGCAGTTCTGCCCGGCCGTAAAGCACACCGATGCCGGTGGGGCCAAACAGTTTGTGGGAAGAGAACACGTAGAAGTCGCAGCCCAGCGCCTGCACATCCGGCTTGAAGTGGGGTACGGCCTGGGCACCGTCGATCAGGGTGATCACGCCCTGTTTCTTCGCCTGCTCGATCAGTGGCGCGATCGGGTTTACCGTTCCCAACACGTTGGATACGTGGGTGAGGGCCAGTACCCGGGTGCGCTCGTTCAGCAGGCTGTTGAAAGATTCCAGGTCCAGCTCGCCTTCAGGGGTCACCTGTACAGGAACCACCCGGGCGCCGGTACGCTCGGCCACCATCTGCCAGGGCACGATGTTGGCGTGGTGCTCCATATGGCTGACCAGGATTTCGTCGCCGGCTTTCAGGCGCGGGGCCAGGCCGTTGGCCACCAGGTTGATGGCTTCTGTGGTGCCGCGGGTCCAGATGACCTCTTTGGTGCTGGGGGCGTTCAGGAAGTGGCGTACCACTTCCCGGGCACCTTCAAAGGCGGTCGTGGCCCGGTCGCCCAGGGTGTGGGCACCCCGGTGCACGTTGGAGTGCATTTCCCGATAGTAACGGTCCATGGCATCCAGCACGGCGACGGGCTTCTGGGCCGAGGCGCCGTTGTCCAGATACACCAGGGGCTTCCCGTTGATTTCCTGTGCCAGGATCGGGAAGTCGCGGCGGATGCTTTCCACATCAAACGCCGGCGAGGTGGTGTTGGTTGCCACAGACAGATCGGTCATGCCGCTCAGGCCTCCTGAAAGGTTTGATCGAAGAAGTCATTCAGCCGCACCTGGGCGGTGTCGCGTACGGCTTCTACCGGAATTTGCTCGACCAGCTCGTTGATGAACGCCATGGTCAGCAATACGTTGGCCTGCCGGCGACCGATGCCTCGGGAAACCAGGTAGAACACGGAAGTTTCATCCAGCTGGCCAATGGTAGCTCCGTGGGCGCACTTGACGTCATCCGCGTAGATTTCCAGCTCCGGCTTGGTGTCGATCTCGGCACCGTTGGAGAGCAGCAGGTTCTTGTTGTTCATATCCGCGTTGGATTTCTGGGCGTCCTGGTGGATATGAATCCGGCCATTAAACACCGCGTGGGACTGGTCCGCAGCAATGTTGCGGTAGGTCTCTTCGCTGTTGCAGTGGGCGGCTACGTGGTCAATGGAGGTGTGGTTGTCGTAGTGCTGTTTACCCTGGGTAACCACCACGCCATTGAGCTTGGTTTCCGCGCCTTCGCCTTCCAGGCGAACTTGCAGGTCGTGCCGGCGCAGCGGGCCGCCGAAGCCTACGCAGTGGCTCTCGAAGCGGGAGTTGCGCTGTTGCAGTACGCCGGTAGCGCCAATGTGCTGCACGGTTTCGCCTTCCATGGTCAGGCGAATGCTGGTGATGTTGGCGCCATCAGCCAGCTGGAATTCGGTAACGGTATCAACCAGGGCCGCAGAATCGCCTTCGGAGACGTAGGCTTCCACCAGCGTCATCTGGCTGTTGGTGCCGGCCTCGACAAAAATGCGCGGGAAGGCAGAGCCATTCTGGGTAGCCGCGGTTTCATGGATGATGAACAGCGGCTTGTCCAGCACTGCGTTGGCGCCAAGGCGAATCAGCAGGCCGTCTTCAAAGCGGGCGCTGTTGATCTGGGCAAACTGGGTTTGCTCTGCATCGAGGGTGCTGCCCAGTTTCTGCGCCAGGGCGCTGGCGTCGTCCGCATCCAGGTCGCTGAAGTGCTGAACGGTGATGCCGCCCTGGTCCGGGTACTGGCTGTCGGCGCGGTTGATTGCACCGTTGTTGAGCACAATCCGGTAACCGGGTACGTCCAGGCTGCTGGCCTTTCCGGTAGCCGGCAGGGTGGCGGCCATGTCTTCGGTCAGCTTCAGGTACTTGCTGGAGTATTTCCAGTTTTCGGTTTTCCGGGTCGGCATGGGCATGTCTGCCAGTGCTGCAGCCCGCTCGTTACGCAGTGCCAGCAAAGGTTCCGGCAGGGATTGCCCGGCCGGCTGCAGGAAAGCGCCGGAAAGCATAGGTACAGATTTCATTCCGCGGCCTCCTGATCAGTTGCTGGTGTCTTCGTCTTTGATGCCCAACCAGCCGTAACCTTTTTCTTCCAGTTCCAGGGCCAGTTCGCGGCCGCCGGATTTGACGATTCTGCCGCCGGCCAGTACGTGCACGTAATCCGGCACGATGTGGTTCAGCAGGCGCTGGTAGTGGGTCACCATCAGGATGGCGCGGTCTTCGGCACGCAGGGCGTTGACGCCGTTGGATACGACTTGCAGGGCGTCGATGTCGAGGCCGGAGTCGGTTTCATCCAGAATGGCCAGCTTCGGCTGCAGCAGCAGGGCCTGCATGATTTCGTTACGCTTTTTCTCGCCACCGGAGAAACCTTCGTTCACGCCGCGCTTGAGGAAAGCCGGGTCCAGGTCTACCTGCTTGGAGACTTCCTTCGCCAGCTTCATGAACTCGGCAGCGTTCATTTCTTCTTCGCCCCGGTGCTTGCGCATGGCATTTACGGCGGTGCGCAGGAACTGCAGGTTGCTTACGCCGGGGATTTCCACCGGGTACTGGAATGCCAGGAAGATGCCTTCCCGGGCGCGTTCTTCGGTTTCCAGGTCCAGCAGGTTGTCGCCGTTGAGGGTGACTTCGCCGCTGGTGACTTCAAATGCGTCGTTGCCTGCCAGAACCTGTGACAGGGTACTCTTACCGGAACCGTTCGGGCCCATGATGGCGTGAACTTCCCCGGCTTTGATCTCCAGGTTGATACCCTTGAGGATTTCTTTGCCCTCAACGGAGGCGTGCAGGTTTTTGATGCTCAGCATTTGTACGCTTCTCTCTTTTTAACCGTCTGAATTCTTTTCCTGCCCCAAGTATGGGGGAGTCAGCCATCAGGGTGTCCCTTCCGGGATACGCTGTGAATACGTCCCTGTACGCTCGACAAAATCATCCCTGATTTTGACGATCCCGGAAGGGACACCCTGACGGCTTCCGTGATACTTGTGTGTATGCCGTCTCGTTAACCAACGGAGCCTTCAAGGCTGACTTCCAGAAGCTTGCCGGCTTCCACGGCGAACTCCATCGGCAACTCCTTGAACACTTCCTTACAGAAACCGTTCACGATCATGGACACTGCCTGCTCCGGGTCGATACCGCGCTGACGGCACAGGAACATCTGCTCGTCGCTGACCTTGGAGGTGGTGGCTTCGTGCTCCACGATGGCCGATTTGTTCTTGCTTTCGATGTACGGGAAGGTGTGGGCGCCGCAGCGGTCGCCGATCAGCAGTGAGTCGCACTGGGTAAAGTTACGCGCACCTTCTGCACCCGGGCCGAATTTCACCAGGCCGCGGTAGGCGTTGGAGCTGCGGCCGGCGGAGATGCCCTTGGAGATGATGGTGCTCCGGGTGTTCTTGCCCAGGTGGATCATCTTGGTGCCGGTGTCGGCCTGCTGGTAGTTGTGGGTGAGGGCGACGGAGTAGAACTCGCCTACGCTGTTCTCACCACGCAGTACGCAGCTCGGGTATTTCCAGGTGATGGCGGAGCCGGTTTCTACCTGGGTCCAGGAGATCTTGGAGTTTTTGCCGATGCAGGCGCCGCGCTTGGTGACGAAGTTGTAGATGCCGCCTTTGCCGTTTTCGTCGCCCGGATACCAGTTCTGTACGGTAGAGTATTTGATCTGGGCGTCGTCCAGGGCGACCAGTTCTACCACCGCTGCGTGCAGCTGGTTTTCGTCCCGCATGGGGGCGGTGCAGCCTTCCAGGTAGCTCACGTAGCTGCCTTCTTCGGCGATGATCAGGGTACGTTCGAACTGGCCGGTGTTGGCGGCGTTAATCCGGAAGTAGGTGGACAGTTCCATGGGGCAGCGAACGCCCTTCGGGATGTAAACGAAGGAGCCGTCGGAGAATACGGCGGAGTTCAGGGCAGCGAAGTAGTTGTCGCCGGCCGGGACTACGCTGCCCAGGTATTTCTTCACCAGTTCCGGATACTTCTGTACCGCCTCGGAAATGGGGCAGAAGATCACGCCGGCTTTTTCCAGCGGTTCCTTGAAGGTGGTGGCTACCGAAACGGAATCGAAGACCGCATCAACCGCTACACCGGCCAGCTTGGCCCGTTCGTGCAGGGGGATGCCCAGTTTTTCGTAGGTGCGCAGCAGCTCCGGATCAACGTCGTCCAGGCTCTGGGGCATGTCTTCTTTTTTCTTGGGCGCGGAGTAGTAAGAGATGGCGTCGTAGTCCACCTTCGGGAAGTCTACGTGGGCCCATTCCGGCTCGTCCATTTCCAGCCAGCGACGGTAGGCCTTCAGGCGCCATTCCAGCATGAACTCCGGCTCCTGCTTGATCTCGGACAGGCGGCGGATTACGTCTTCGTTGAGGCCGGGCTCGAAGGTGTCGGATTCAATCTCGGTCACGAATCCGTGTTCGTATTCCCGTTTGATCAGCTCTTTCACCTCTTTATCGGTGGTCGCCATGATCGTCGCTCCGTAATTCTCTCATCTGGGCTTGGTGCCTGAGTGGCGGGGCAGGGCTCTGTTGGCCCGGTTTCCCGATGTTTCTGGCGAGTGATTATACAATACCAGAGTAATTTAGTCAGGTATTAAATCGGTCGTGTAAGGATTATACCTTAGTCAGCCTTTCAGCCCCAGATGAATGGAACATTAACGCCTTGCTCAGCGAAGGTTCAGGCGGCCTGTTGCAGGCTGTGGTTGCGGAAGGCAATCCGCCTTCTGTGAGGGATCTGGGGAAGCTGAATCATGTTGCTTGTTCTTGTTGGTGTAATCGCTTTGGTAACCGTTGGTTGGGCGTATCAGCTAATGGCTCCGGGCTATCCGGATGCCGGTTCCACTGTCTGGGCTGTGTATCTGGAAAGCCTGTTTCTCAGTGGCCTGCTTTCGGTGGCGTTGATGTCGATGGTCATGGTGCTGGCGACGCGTCCGGCCTGGCTCGAAAAGCCGCTCGGGGGCATGGATAAGATCTATCGTCTGCACAAGTGGGGCGGGATTATGGCGGTTTTGTTTGCCGCAGCGCACTGGTTGCTGGAAATGTCGGAGGACCTTTTCGAGAATCTGGCGGGCCGTGGCGCCCGGCTGGATGCCGATGAGTTCTCGGCGTTTCCGGGCGGGCTCCGGGATCTTGGCGAAGACCTGGGTGAGTTTGTTATTTATCTGATGTTCGCCATGTTGTTGCTGAGCCTGTGGCGTCAGTTTTCCTACCGTTTGTGGCGGCCGTTGCATCGCGCAATGCCTGCGCTGTATCTGTTGGTAGTGTTCCATGCGGTGGTGCTTGCTCCTGCCGGGTATTGGCAAGGGCCACTGGGGTGGTTGATGGCGGTCTTGTTTGTAGCGGGCAGCGTTGCCAGCGTTTGGTCGCTGACGGGGCGTATCGGGGCCGGGCGCTCAAGCGAAGGAACGGTGATTTCGGTAGAGCGGGTGTCCCGCGATATTCTCGAGGTGACTTGCAAGCTGGCTGATACCTGGCGCGGGCATCGTGCCGGCCAGTTTGCTTTTGTGATCTTTGACCGGTTTGAGGGGCATCACCCGTTTACGATCGCCAGTGCAGACCGTGGCGACAAGACTGTGACCTTTGCCATCAAGGCTCTGGGAGATTACACGCAAAAGCTGTCAGGTCGTTTGGTTGCAGGAGATCCGGTGAAAGTGGAAGGCCCCTATGGCCGGTTCCAGCTTGATCGGGCCAGGGCCGGTGTTCGGCAGATCTGGGTAGCAGGCGGAATTGGTATTACACCGTTTCTGGCCTGGCTGGAGTCATTGGATTCGCGAGGCGAGGATGAGGTTCGGGCTGATATTCACTACTGCGTGACAGATCCCGGACATGATCCGTTCGTGGCTCGGCTGGAATCCCTGTGCGCGGCCCGTCCGGGGGTTGATCTGCACCTGCATGGTGGGGCCAGTGGCAGGCTGACGGCTGAGGCTCTGGCTGCGGATGCCGCCCGCGGTGAGCGAGCAGAAGTATGGTTTTGCGGGCCACAAGGGATGGCGGACAGCCTCCGCAAAGGGCTGCGGAGGCTTTGGCCGGGACGGGTGCGCTTCCACCAGGAAGCCTTCCGGATGCGTTAACCGGCAGGCAGGATGCGGGTCAGGTAGCTGAATTGCAGGGATTCAGGCAGGCCTTCCGGCTTGGGAATGCGCACAAAGTGGCCGCTGCCCGGTGCGTATTCCATGGCTTCGCCGTTGCGGTTTTCCATGGCGTTGGCGCGGAAGTGAAGGTTGCCGGCCGGGGTGATCAGTTCCAGCTGGTCGCCCGGGGCGAACTTGTTCTTCACGTCGATGGTGAGCCAGCGGTCATCGGCATCGCTGATGGTGCCGACCACCTGCTGGGTGCCCAGATAGGACGAGCCTTGTTCATAGGACTGGTATTCCTGGGGTACGTGGCGACGCAGGAAGCCTTCGGTGTAGCCCCGGTTAGATAGCGCTTCCAGTTCATCCATCATATGCATGTCGAAGGGCTTGCCGGCGAGGGCATCGTCTATGGCCTTGCGGTACACCTGGGTGGTGCGGGCCACGTAGTAGGTGCTCTTGGTGCGACCTTCGATTTTCAGGGAGTGCACGCCCATGTTCACCAGTTCCGCCACATGCTGGATGGCACGCAGGTCCTTGGAGTTCATGATGTAGGTGCCGTGTTCGTCCTCGTAGGCGGGAATGAAGCCTCCGGGGCGGTTGGGCTCTTCCAGCAGGATTTCTTTGGGTTCGAAGGTTTCCACGCTGTCGGCAGAGGTGGCAATCAGGTCGCCGGTCTGGTCATGGCTGTGCTGCACCGGCTTATAGTTCCAGCGGCAGGCGTTGGTGCAGGCGCCCTGGTTGGCGTCCCGATGGTTCATATAGCCAGACAGCAGGCAGCGGCCGGAGTAGGCCATGCACAGGGCGCCGTGCACGAACACTTCCAGTTCCATTTCCGGCACTTTCTCACGGATCTCGCGGATTTCATTCAGGGCCAGTTCCCGGGACAGGATCACCCGGTTGATGCCTTGGCGACGCCAGAACTCTACGGTTGCCCAGTTTACGGCGTTGGCCTGCACCGACAGGTGGATGGGCTGGTCCGGCCAGTTTTCCCGCACCAGCATGATCAGCCCGGGGTCTGACATGATCAGGGCGTCCGGCTTCTGCTCCAGCACCGGGGCAAGGTCTCTCAGGTAACTGCGCACCTTGTCGTTGTGGGGTGCGATGTTGGAAACCAGGTAGAACTGTTTACCCAGTTCGTGGGCCCGTGCAATCCCTGCCCCCAGGGCTGCAACGTCTTTGAAACTGTTGTTCCTTACTCTCAGGGAGTACCTTGGCTGGCCGGCGTATACGGCATCGGCACCGTAGGCAAAGGCGGTTTCCAGGTGTTCGGGGGTGCCGGCGGGAGCGAGCAGTTCCGGGAAAGTCATGGTGTCTCCGGGTTTGTTCAGGAAGTCGATGGCTGCAGGTGGGCTATTATGGAAAGGCTGCAGTTTTCCACAAACGGGTGGCTGTGCCATTGATCTCGCTCAAAGGTCTTATTGATCAGTTTCGGCTAACATGTGTACGCTGATGGAGTTTGCAGATTGGGCCAGCATGAAATGGCAGGAGGAACCAGCATGGCATCAGAGCCTGTAAGGCCTGAAAATTCAAAGCGTTCCCTGAGCATTCGGGTGAGTAAGCTGATCCGGGTTCAGTTGGAACGGGGAAAGGTAGGTGTGGAAACGGTGGCCGGGCAGTTGAATATGAGCCGCTACACCCTGCACAAAAAGTTGCGCGAAGAGGGGCTGACGTTTGCAGCCTTGTTGGAGCAGGTGCGCCGAGAACAGGCGCTGACTTACATGAAGGATAAAACCAAGCCGCTGGTAGAAATCGCCGAACAGCTTGGTTTCTCGGAGCTGAGTGCATTCAGCCGGGCGTTCAAGCGCTGGATGGGCACTCCGCCGGCTGAATACCGCTCGCTCAGGCTGTCCTGATCACACCTTCTTGAAGATCAGGGTGGCGTTGGTGCCGCCGAAGCCGAAGCTGTTGCTCATCACCAGGTCCATGTTCTGGTTGTCCATGCGTTCACGAACGATGGGGTAGCCTTCGGCACCTTCATCCAGGTTCTGGATGTTGGCAGACGGGGCAATAAAGCCTTCCCGTTGCATGATCAGGCTGTAGATTGCCTCATGCACGCCGGCGGCACCCAGGGCGTGGCCGCACAGGGGCTTGGTGGAACTCAACGGTGGAATCTTGTCGCCGAAGGTTTCCTTCAGGGCTTTCAGCTCGGTTACGTCGCCAGCCGGGGTGCTGGTGCCGTGGGTGTTGATGTAGCTGATTTCGCCGTCGATGTTGGCCATGGCCTGTTTCATGCAGCGAATGGCGCCTTCACCGCTGGGGGCAACCATGTCGGCGCCGTCAGAGGTAGCACCGAAGCCGACCAGTTCGGCCAGGATGGTGGCACCGCGGGCTTCCGCGTGTTCCAGGGATTCCAGTACCAGCGTGCCGCCACCACCGGAGATCACGAAGCCGTCACGGTCTGCATCATAGGTACGCGAGGCCTGTTCCGGTGTGTCGTTGTACTTGGTGGACAGTGCGCCCATGGCATCGAACATCAGGCTCAGGGTCCAGTGGATGTCTTCGCCACCGCCGGCCAGCATCACGTCCTGGCGACCCAGGGCGATCTGGTCAGCCGCGTGGCCGATACAGTGAGCACTGGTCGCGCAGGCAGAGGTAATGCCGTAGTTGATGCCGGTAATACCGAAGGCCGTGGTAATGGACGCGTTGATGGCGCTGCCCATGGTGCGCGGAACCCGGTAAGGGCCTACCCGGCGAATGCCTTTGTCGCGATGGGTGTCGATCGCGTCCAGCAGTTCCACGGTAGACGCGCCACCGGTGCCGAATACGGCGCCCGTGGTGTTGGCACGCAGCTGCTCGTCGGTCAGGCCTGCCTGCTCGATGGCTTCTTTGGCTGCCAGGTAGCAGTAGCCTGCTGCCGGGCTCATAAAGCGCCAGATCTTACGGTCGATCAGCTCGGACAGGTTCAGGTCGATCTTGCCTGCAACGTGGCTGCGCAGGCCGTTGTCCCGGGCTTCCTCGCTGAAGGCAATGCCTGAGCGGGATTCACGAAGGGACTGGGCGACTTCTTTCTGGTTGTTGCCAAGGCTGGAGACAATCCCCATGCCGGTAATAACTACGCGACGCATCGTTCTAACTCCTAAAAGTCATCTGTAGAGGTGAACAGGCCAACCCGAAGGTCCTTGGCGGTATAGATTTCCCGCCCGTCCACTTCCATGCGGGCATCCGCAATGGCCATGGTCAGCTTGCGGCGGATGAGCCGCTTGATATCCAGGTAATAGGTTACCTTTTTGTTGTCAGGCAGAACCTGACCAAAGAATTTCACTTCGCCGGCACCCAGTGCCCGGCCCTTGCCTTCGCCACCGCTCCAGGCCAGGAAGAAACCGACCAGCTGCCACATGGCGTCGAGGCCCAGACAGCCCGGCATTACCGGGTCGCCTTCGAAGTGAACCTTGAAGAACCAGAGGTCCGGGTTGATGTCCAGTTCTGCCACCAGACTGCCCTTACCGTAAAGGCCGTCATCGGCGCCCACGTGGGTAATGCGGTCGACCATCAGCATTTCGTCGATGGGCAGGCGCATGGCGCCAGGGAATAATTCGCCATGGCCACAGCGGATCAGGTCTTCTTTGTCAAAGTGATCAGGGTACATGTTGCCAGTATCTCTATTGCAAAATGATGTACTGATACTTTAGCGCCTGATTCAGAAACGGCTATTGACCTTTAGTGGATGATTGCCGCAAACACCCCGTTTTTGTGCCTGAAACCCTGCTCCTGGCGTTGATGCTCATCAAGGTACCCGGGCGCGGCCCTTGCTACCGTGTCGGACTATTCAAATCTGTGCGGTTGGCGGTTCGGAAGGAGGTGTTATGTCCGCAGAACACGAGGTGATCAAAGGCTCCCTGTCGCTGCAGGACGGGCGCGTAACGGCCCGGCTGGAGCGGGTGACAGATCATTCGCCGGAGCTGGTCTGGAAGATGCTGACGGATTCTGTACACCTGGCCAGCTGGCTGGCGCCGGGCACGCTGGACGCCCGCACCGGTGGCCGGGTTCAGCTGGATTTCGGTAACAGTGGCACGCCCATTGATTGTCGGATATCGGCCTGTGAGCCGCACCGCTTGCTGGCGTATTCCTGGAGTGCCGGCGATGATCCGGAACGGCCGTTGCGGTGGGAACTGGTGCCGGAAGGCGATGGCACCCGGTTGTCGCTGACCCTGTTGCTACCAGATGATCACCTGGTGCCGATTGCCTGTGCCGGCTGGGATGCACACCTGGAAATGCTGATGGCAGCGCTGGAGGGAGTCAGTATTCACTTTCCTGCAGGCCGCTTCCGTGCCGCCCGCAGTTACTTCGAACAGTGCCTCAAGGAGAAGCTGGCGGCCTGAGCCGCTCAGCCTTCCCGACCGTCTGCCCTGGGCCGTGCCAGTACGCCGGCATAGCGCACCAGGAACAGTCCGTAGGCAATCATCCATAACAGGGTGCTGGTGCCAATGCCCGGGTGCCACGGGATGATGCTCAATGCGGTAAGCACCCGGATAACCGCCGCCAGCTGAATGGCGACGAACGCCAGCACCATCCCCTTCGGAAGGTTCAACGGCCGGCCGGTATGGCCAAGGGATACCCGGGCAATCACGCCCAGGATCAGGCAACCGACAGCACCTGCGCCTGCTGCGTGGCTCCAGGCGTTGGAGGGCCAGTCTGCAACCAGCGAGCCTGCCAGCAGCAACAGCGCGACCGGTACCCAGAGAATAGACAGGTGCAGGATCCACAGCAGTGGCTCGGAGCGCGCCAGCCAGCCTTTCCAGTTATACAGGCGAACCAGCATCAGCGCGGCGGCAACCACGGCGATTACGGCCGCCAGGGTTTTCCAGCCGGTTACCAGGGATGCCATCAGCAGGATCATCGAAAACAGGGCGGCCATATCCAGCCCCGGAATCATTTTCACCGCCTCGGCGTTGCCACCGCGCTGGCGCAGCCAGCCGGCAGTGAAGGCCGGTGTGATGCGGCCGCCGATGATGCTGATCAGCGCCAGGGCCATAATCAGCGCGCCGTAGCTAAAGGACATATCCAGCCGGGTAACGAAACCGATCTGCATCAGCCACAGCAGGCCCAGAACGACCATAATCATGGCCTGGCGTTTCTGACGAGCATGCCATACTCGCCATCCGGCATCGATCATCACCAGTGGTAGAAAAGCCAGGTTAACGCCCTGAACTATCCAGTCGGGCAGGTTTCCACCCAGGGCCAGCAGCAGGCGACCGGCCAGCCAAACGCCCCAGAGCAGCGCCAGGGGAAGGCCGTGGGTGCGTTCTGTTTGCGTCCATACACAGACGGCGGTCAGCAGAAAGCCGGCAATGGCCGCCGACAAAAACCCGAACAGCATTTCATGCTGGTGCCAGAACAGGGCAGGCATGGCCAGTGGTAACTGCAGAACGCCGGTTACTTCCAGAACCCAGACCGGTATGGCCACAAGGGTCAGTACCGTCATGGACAGGAAGAAAATCCGGAACGGATAGGAAAATAACTGGCTGACGCTGGCGGGTGCCTGGTCAGCGGAGGTGGGTATGGCCTGCATGGAGATCTCCCAAATACATATATTTCAGGTATATGTTAAGTCTGCGTGCCTGTATTAACCATACCTGCTTGGGGGTAGTTTGCGTACAATGGCCGCAAATCTCTTGTAACCGAAGGAACTTCCATGTCGTACACGATCCTGAAGCACCTGCACATGACCACAGCCTACCTTACTATCACGCTCTTTGCGCTGAGGTTGCTGCTGGATGCGGTAGGCCGGCCGGGCTGGCGCCAGACACCGCTGCGGTTCATTCCCCACATCAATGACACCATTTTGCTGGTGGCGGCGATTTCCCTGCTGTTTGTGGCGGGTTATGCCTCGGCCATGCCGGGCTGGCTGATTGCCAAGGTTGTTCTGCTGGTCGGCTACATCGTGGCCGGAGTGTTTGCACTGAAGGTCACTCTGGGCAAGCCCGCCCGGATTACCGCTGCGGTACTTGCCCTGATTATGGTCAGCGCCATCTTCCACCTGGCCATGGCCAAGCCGTTCTGAGTCAGCGTTTCTCGCTGACCTGCTTCGTCAGTTCCTTCAGCTGTTCCTGGACAGCCTGGAGCTGACGGGCAATTTCATCCCGTTCGTCGTGGGCTTTCTGGGCCTGCTTGGCATTTTGTTCCTCGCTCATCACCTCCAGAATCGCCCCGATCATCATGTTCAGGAATACAAAGGCGGTCAGGAAGATAAACGTCAGGTAGTAGATCCAGCTCAGGGGATAGGCCTCCATGGTGGCGTACATCACGTCGGTCCAGTCCTCGAAGGTGGCTACCCGGAACAGGGTGAGCATCGAGATGGCCACATCGCCCCAGAGTACTTCGTCCACGCTGGCAAAGAACATTGAGCCCATGGCGGCATAGATGTAAAAGATGATGAACATCAGCAGGGCAATGTAGCCCATGCGCGGAATGGCTTTGAGCAGGGAATTGATCAGAAAGCGCAGTTCCGGCACTACGGACACCAGTCGCAGCACCCGGAAGACCCGCAGCAAACGGCCCAGCAGCACCGCCTCGGAGTTGTCCAGCGGGATCAGGCTGCCGATCACTACCAGGGTGTCGAACAGGTTCCAGCCGTCCATCAGGAACCGGCGCTTGACCGGGCAGGCGGCGAAGCGAAACAGGATTTCCACCAGGAAGAACAGCGTGATGGCGTTATCCAGAACGGTCAGGGTCTGTTCAACCAGCGGTGGGAGTTCGTAGGTTTTTGCGCCGATGGTCAGGGCCGAGAGAATGATGATGGCAATCACAACGCCCTGAAACACCTTGCTCGATTCAATGCGCTTCAGTTGATCAAAACTACTTGTGGGAGTTATGTCCACAGACATCGTTCAGGCTCCGGATTAGGTTGGCGCGGCAATTCTAATCATCCGGAGCAGCGGGTGGTAGCTCTGTGACGGCGGTTTAATCCACCAGCTGAACAATCAGCTGCCATCTTTCGGAGGGTTCGGTCTTTACCAGCCATTTAGCCATTGTTGGCCTTTCCTTTCTTGGTGAACGCGGAGTACAGGTGCAGTAGTTGAGCGAACAGGCCTAGATAGGCCAGGCTCCAGGCGCCGGCCGCCAGCCAGAGCAAGGCAGGCTGGCTGAACGGCAACGGGCCTGCCAGGTATCGGCCTACGCTGGCGAGGGCAATCAGTACGGCAATAACCAGAACCTGCCACGCTGGCGGGAAGCGCCGGCAGGCCCGTTGCCAGGCCAGACGCAACATCACACTGCAAGACAGGGTGCCCAGTGCCCCAACGGCAATCAGGTGCAGGGCAGGCAGCAGGGCGTGGCCGGTAACCAGGTACACGCCGGTAACCGCCGCCCCGGCCGCCAGCCAGAGATAACCGATGGCCAGCACCAGCAGGTCCGGGCGGTCGGTACAGTGCCAGAGCTTCCAGCGGGCCACCCGAACGATAATCAGCAGGCTCGCGGCCAGCAACAGCAGGCCAGCCAGTTTTTCAGTAGCGGTAAAGAGAATACACACCATGGCGAGGGGCAGAATCGCCAGTAACCAGCCTTCAATTAATGGCTGAACCCGGGCTTCCAGCGGTATACCTTTCTTCTCCAGGGTGCCCGCCACCGCCGGCGCGATGATGCGCCCGCCCATAAACGTCATCAGCAGCAGCAAACCGATGATGGCGGTGTGCAGAAGAATACGGGTATCGGGGAAGGGAAGGCCGGCGCGCACCAGGAAATAGACCAGGGCCATCAGGCAGAGCACCAGGATTAGCGGGCCGGCAACCTTGTTACGCCACTTCTTGGCGGCCTGGAAACGGGGCACCACGTACCGTGCCAGCAACAGCGCAAAGGCCGGGCTTAACAGCTGGCTAACCAGCCAGTCCGGTGCCAGCAGCCAGCTCACACGGGCCGCAAGCCAGAGCCCGAACAGGGGCCCGAGTATTCGCCAGGGCTGGGGGCCAAGGGTGTAGCCGGCAATCAGTGCCAGGGCAAAGCCGAAAACCAGTTCGTGGCCATGGCCTGCGCCAATTAGCCCCGGCGGCCAGCCGGTGCCAGACAATACGGCGAACAGGGACAGGGGAACAACCAGGGCAGCCCATAAGGCAGCAGCGGGAAAGAACAGCCAGAATGCGTGCAGGGGCTTGCCAGCCACGTTGAACAGACCTCGGTATGGGTTCTGGTTGGAAGGCGCCGCAGGTTACCGGGGCCAGAACCGGAGTTTATACCGTGTAGGGCAGCACACCAAAATAGATGGCACTGAAATGGCAGGCGCTGCCGCCGATCACGAACAGGTGCCAGACCGCATGCATGTAGGGAATGCGATCCGCCAGGTAGAACGCCACGCCGGCGGTATACACAATGCCGCCGGCAATGGTCAGGTGCAGCGCGGTTTCGCTGAGGCTGGCAACCAGGTCAGACGAGGCGAAGGTAATCAGCCAGCCCATGGCAACGTAGATGCCCACCCGCGCCAGCTTGAAGCGGTTCTTGAAGATGACTTTCAGTACCACACCGGTCAGGGCCAGCGACCAGATCACCGCAAACAGCGTCCATCCGGTGGTGCCGCGCATATTCACCAGCAGGAACGGTGTGTAGGTGCCGGCGATCAGCAGGAAAATGGCGCAGTGGTCCAGTGTCTTGAAAAGGGATTTCAGCTCCGGGCGGCGAGCGCCGTGGTACAGCGCAGAGGCCATGTACAGCAGGATCAGTGACGCACCGAATACGCTGAAGCTGACAATCTTCCAGGTGTCTCCCATCTGGCTTGCGCCGGCAATCAGGGCAATGGTTCCGATAACACTCAGAATGGCGCCAAGGCCGTGGGTTGCGCTGTTGATCCACTCTTCTACCCGCAGGTGAATAGATGGCAACGAATCGTCTGGGTGGTTCATGCTTGCTGTCATCCGCGCTGGCCTGTGTTCGCTAAAAGTATAATGCAGTTCAGCGTACATGTGTACGCAAGTGTTTGCCATGACCATCCTGTGACCATGTTCAGAAAAACTGAACGATCTGCCGGAAATCTTCCGTTTTCGTCTTTTGCGTCGGGCAGTTACGCTGGCACCAAGTTTGAAACAACCAAGGGGATTGTTCCGATGGCAAAAGTTCTTGTTCTTTACTATTCCATGTACGGCCATATCGAAACCATGGCAAACACCATTGCCGAAGGCGCCAAGGGCGTTGAGGGTGCCGATGTAGTGGTCAAGCGAGTTCCGGAAACCATGGCCGACCAGGCGTTCCTGAGCGCTGGTGGCAAGGCCGAGCAAGATGCTCCGGTAGCCAGCCCGGCTGAACTGGCAGACTACGATGCCATCATCTTCGGCACGCCGACCCGCTTCGGCAACATGGCGGGCCAGATGCGCACCTTCCTCGACCAGACCGGTGGCCTGTGGGCTGAGGGCAAGCTGCACGGGAAAGTGGGTAGCGTGTTCACTTCAACCGGAACAGGCGGCGGTCAGGAGCAGACCATTACCTCATTCTGGACCACCCTGGCCCATCACGGCATGGTGCTGGTACCTCTGGGCTATGGAATTCCGGAGTTCTTTGATATCTCTGAAGTGAATGGCGGCACGCCTTACGGCGCCTCTACCATCGCCGGCGGTGACGGATCACGCCAGCCCAGCGAGAAAGAATTGGCCATTGCCCGCTTCCAGGGCAAGCATGTAGCCGAGCTGGCAGTGAAGCTGCACGGCTGATTTCGAAGTAGCAAGCGTTGACTCAGGTTTGGGCGGCGGGCTGAAAAGTCCGCCGTCTTTTTTTATGCCCGCCTGCCGGCTTTCGTACTGGCAGCCTTTAACCTGGAATAAGTGGCGGGCACCACACCCAGCCAGGAGGCCAGCTGATTGTCCGGCACCCGCTTGACCAGTTCCGGGTACTCATCGAGCAGCAGTTGGTAGCGCTCCTTGGCCGGCATGGTGTGTTTGCGGTATTCCCGCATGCTGGTCAGCTCCGCAATCTCCTCGGTCAGCACCAGTGCGAACTTATGCCAAAGCCCGTCGCCATGGTTCTGGATGGCCGAACGGAACGCGCTGAAATCCGCCACCCAGACTGTGGCCGGCAGCACGCTGGTCAGGCACAGGGTATTACGCACCGTTCTGCTGCGCCCGAATACCGGCCAGATCAGATCGCCTTCGGTAAAGAAGTGATGAATCGCGACCTTGCCGGCAGATGATTCCCGGAACAGGCGCAAAACGCCGTACTGGATCAGATACACGTTAGCCCAGGGCCGGTCGTGTTTTTCCAGGGGTGTTTCTGCGTCTATCCTGCGTTGATGGAACAGGCGGGCGATATCGCTCAGAAACCGTGCTTCCGGGCTGTTTTGCTTTTCGTTCAGGCAAATGCCAAAGGCGCGGCTCAGGCCGTTCAGCAGGGCAACTTCGGCGGGTGCCGCGTCGTGGTGAATAATGTCCGGGTGGTCTTCACCCAGCAGGCAGGGTGCGGATGCCATCGGTGGTCGGAAACTGCTGTTCATAACAAACCTTCGCTGCATTGGCGTAGGTCAATTATGCTACCAAAAAAACAAACATCTGAAATGACTTAAATGATTAAAGATATTTGACTTAGTCGATAACGATTACTCGGTGCCGGAGGGCGGCTTGTGGGGGGATGCCTCCTGAAACTGTGCGGAGCCATGGATGGCGGAGCCCAAGCGACACAGGGATGTGCCGCAAGGAGCGTGTTTCAGGAGGCATCCCCCCACAAGCAGCGCCTGCTCCAATGCTGCAGGCTACTTGTTGTCGGTGCGGGGCAAAGAGGCAAGGCAGTTCAGTGACTGGTCCCTTCCTCGTAATTGATCTTGTTCCAGACATTGTACTTGCCGGAAGGCTTATTCATCGGAATGCGCTTTTCTTCTTCCAGCGTATCCGCGTCGTAAACAATGATGGCACCGTCGTCGTCCCAGATGCTCAGCAGCAGCTTCTCGCCGTGGCGATCAAACTCCACATGGGCGGCTACCTTACCCGGCTCAGGCTGCAGGGTCTTGACGATCTCCAGGGTCTGCTTATCGATAATGTGCACCTTGTCGGCGTTGGGGCCGAAAAACACGTCTGCCCAGGCGTAGCGGGAATTCTCGTGGCTGCGCATAAAGAACCCCGGGCCCTCGGTTTCCAGGGTCTTGATCACTTCCCAGGTGTCCATGTCGATGATGGAAATGGCACCGGCCCGGAAGTGCGGGGTAGCCATCACCCGGCGGCCTTCGTATTCCCAGGTAATGCCGGAGCCCAGGTGGGGCATGCCGGGCAGCGGCAATTCTGCGGTGGTTTTGCCGGTATCCAGGTCGATCACCACACCGTGCTTGCCGTCGCGGGCTGCGCCGATCAGGTGCTGGTAACCGGGGTCGAAGAAGAAATCGTCCAGCAGGGTGTCGGTGGTCATCCGGCGAAGCTTCGCTTTTTGATTCTCGACGGTGATTTCCCAGGCTTCGGGGATGTCTTTCAATGCCGCGATGAAGCTGCTTCTGGGTGGTGCGGTATACACGGCGCTCACCCGGGAGCTTTCGCCGGCATCGTTTTCAACCGGGATGAAATCCAGCATTTCCAGGTTGGCAGCGTCGAACAGCACCATGGAATGGGGCAGGTAGTTGGCAGCCAGCACGTAGTTGCCATCGGCAGACACGGCAATGTTACGCATGTTGATGCCGGCGCGAACCTCAGCCACCACCTTCAGGTTGTAGATGTCGTACTTGGTAATCCAGCCATCCCGGGAGCCGAAGTACACGTAGCGGCCGTCCGGGCTGTACTTGGGGCCGCCGTGCAGGGCAAAGCGGCTGGGGAACCGGTGGATGGGCTCCATCTTGTCGCCATCCAGCAGGGTGACGTGGTGGTCGCCGATTTCTACCACCAGGAACAGGTTCATCATGTCCGCTTCGAACGCCGGTTCATCCGGCAGGGAGCCAGCGGCGTGGCTGACTTCCTGGCTGTTGCGGATCTCGGCCTCGCCCCACTTCAGCTC
Organism: Marinobacter sp. P4B1; assembly: GCF_001447135.1. NCBI lineage: Bacteria > Pseudomonadati > Pseudomonadota > Gammaproteobacteria > Pseudomonadales > Marinobacteraceae > Marinobacter > Marinobacter sp. P4B1. Next base: position 180,691 of record NZ_LLXM01000015.1, on the reverse strand, counting down.
GTGGCTCGGAGGCTGATAGATGAAGTCGGTCAGGGCGGCGATCTGCTGGTCGTTCAGGATGTCTTTGTAGCCCGCCATCTGGGTGGCTGGGCGGCCTTCGCGGATGACCTTTTCGGCCTCGGCTTTCTTCAGTCGCCCGAGGTTTTCCGGCAGCAGGGCGGGGCCCATGCCGCCAAGGCGGTCGGGGCCGTGGCAGGCGGCGCATTGCTGCAGGTACAGGGTGTTTGTTCCGGTTTCGCCGGATTCACTGGCCAGCAAAGGGGTGGCCATCACGCTGCTGGCCAGTAACAGGGTGGAGATAATCTTTGTTCGGGCTTGGGTCAGGTTCACCTGCAACAGCTCCCGGTTGGTCAGTCAGGTTTCGGTTCAGGCCGGCCGGCGGCCAGCTGTGGCAGCAGCCGGGCCGGACAGGGCGCTGTTCCAGCCAGCTTGCGCCGGGCGGGCCAGGGTGTCGGCCAGTTGCACCACTTCACCCACAATGATCAGTGTGGGCGGCTGGAAATCTTCCCGTTCAATGGTGTCGACCAGATCTTTCAGGGTGGTGACAGTCATGTGCTGCAATGGTGTGGTACCGCGCTCCACCAGTGCCACCGGGCAATTCTCGGACAGGCCATGGGCGGTCAGCTGCTCGACGATGGTCGGGGCGTTGTGCAGGCCCATGTAGAATACCCGGGTTTGACCTGGCGCGGCCAGCACCTGCCAGTTCAGCTCCAGGGCCTGGTCGCCCTTGCGGTGGCCGGTTACGAAGGTCACGCTCTGTGCGTAGTCCCGGTGCGTCAGGGGGATGCCGCAGTAGGCAGAGCAACCGGCGGCGGAGGTAATCCCCGGCACCACCTGGAAGTCGATGTCGTTCTCTACCAGGAATTCGGCTTCTTCACCGCCACGGCCGAAGATGTACGGATCGCCGCCTTTCAGGCGCACAACCCGGCGCTGTTGTACGGCCAGTTTCACCAGCAGTTCGTTGGTCTCATCCTGGGGCACATAGTGGCAACCGCTGGCCTTGCCCACGTGAATGCGCTCGGCCCTGGGGTTTACCAGTTCCATAATCTGTGGCGATACCAGGCGGTCGTAGACAATGGCATCGGCCTGCTGGATCAGCATCAGGGCCCGTAGGGTCAGCAGGCCCGGGTCGCCGGGGCCAGCGCCCACGATGGCCACTTCGCCCGGCCGTAAGGGTTGCTCCGCCAGCTGGAACTCCACCAGGCACTTCTTGCTTTGGTTAGTTGTCATGGCGTGCGTCCTTACAGGTTGTTGACCGGGATTTCGATAGCGGCGGCGGCCACTCTGCGCGGTGTGCTTTCCACCACGCCGATTTCCTCGTTGGTGAGGTAGCAGCCGGGGTCTTCTTCCCAGAAGTCGCCAGACACGTTGTATGCCCGTACCCGGGTGTTGCCGTTACAGATGTTCAGGTATTTGCAGTCCGCGCAGCGGCCTTTCACCGGGCGCGGATGCTGGCGGAAGCCCTGCATCAGCGGGTCGGTGGTTTCAGACCAGATCTTCGAGAACGGGGTCTGCCGCACGTTGCCCAGGTTGTGGTCCCACCAGAAGGTGTCCGGGTGCACCACGCCCAGGTTGTCGATGTTGGAAATGTTCACACCGGATGAGTTACCGCCCCAGTTGGTCAGCCGCTGGGTGAGGGCATCTACCTGGTCTGGGTAGTGTTCCTTGGCCCACTCGATCAGGAAGGGACCGTCGGCGTCGTTGTTACCGGTGACGTATTCCCGCTCGATGCCGCGCTTGAGTTCGTCGTGGCAGTGGTTGAACAGCAGGTTCATGGCGTCGCGGGTCATGTCGTACCAGGCGTCGCGCTTCTTGTTGCGGCCGCCGCGGCCGGAGTAGTTCAGGTGCGACAGGTAGAACTTGTCGATCTGGTGTTCGTCCAGCATCTCCAGCATGGCCGGCAGTTCCGGGTAGTTATCCTGGGTCAGGGTGAAGCGCAGGCCCACCTTGATGCCGGCCTGTTTGCACAGGGCCACGGCGTGCATGGACTCCCTGAAGGCGCCTTTTTTCTGGCGGAATTCGTCGTGGGTGGCTTCCAGGCCGTCAATGCTGATGCCCACGTAGTCGTAGCCAACCGCGGAAATCTTGTCGATGTTTTCTTCGGTGATCAGGGTGCCGTTGGTAGACAGGCCAACGTAAAAGCCCATTTCCTTGGCCCGGTGGGAAATCTCGTAAATGTCCGGGCGCATCAGCGGCTCACCGCCAGACAGGATCAGTACCGGCACGCCGTAGGCTTTGAGGTCGTCCATCACGGTGTAGACTTCTTCGGTGCTCAGCTCGCCCTTGAAGTCGATATCGGCAGAGATCGAGTAGCAGTGTTTGCAGGTCAGGTTACAGCGGCGGATGAGGTTCCAGATCACCACCGGGCCACTGGGCTTGGGCACCGGGCGGACGGGTGTCGGGTTCATCAGGGTTTTGATGTAGCGGGTCATGCGAAACATAAAATTCTCTCTCTCATCGGGAGTGGCCTGGTTGCCTCTCCGGGCTGGCCTTTACCGGCTCTCTGCCCTTGTACTATCCCCCCGTGGGCGCTGGGTATCCATACCTTTGATGGAGTACTTCGAGGGGTAGTCCCTATGGCTTATCTGCCTGTTTTCTCAGCCGCAATCCGGTTTTTTTGAGGATGGCAGAGCTGTACAGGATGGTGTGGCCGGAGCAGGTGTCGCCCAGCAGTTCACGAATCTGTGCGGCCTTGTGCTCCACCTCTTCACGACTGGTGCCGTGCACCATGGCAAACAGGTTGAAGCTCCAATAGGGCAGGTGCCGGGGGCGACGGTAGCAGTGGCTGACGAACGGCAGGTCACCAACTTGCTGGCCCATGGTGCTGATGGCGTCGTCAGAGACATCCCACACGGTCATGCCGTTGTAGCGATAGCCCAGCTTATAGTGGTCGGGTACGGCAGCCACGCGGCGGATAACGCCGGTTTCCTGCATGTGTTGAAAGCGGGACAGCACTTCGTCTGCCGGCATGCCGAGCTGGCGGCCCAGTTCGCCCCAGGGATCGGATACCAGTGGCAGGCCTTCCTGGGTGGCGAGGATCAGTTCCCGGTCCTGGTCGGTGAGCCGGGCCTGCTCAGACTTCAAAGTGGAGGTTGACATGAAACTCCTGCTCCTTGGGCATGTTGTATACCGGGTAGCCGGTCAGCGCTTCAATGCGCCCGATGGTTTCGGCAATGCCTTCCGGGGTTTCTGTGGCCAGGACAAACCACATGTTCAGTTCGTGTTCCCGGCGGTAATTGTGGGCCACCTCTGCAAAGCTGTTTACCTGTTCGGTTACCCGGTCAAAGTCCTGCTCGGGAATGCGCATGGCGGCCAGGGTCAGGCCGCCTCCCATTTCACCGGCGTGGAACATGGGGCCGAAACGGGTCAGGGTGCGATTGGCAAGCAGGGCTTTCAGGGTATCCAGCAAGGTCTGCTCACTGATGCCCAGTTCTTCGGCAACGTCCCGGTACGGGCTCGGGGTCAGCGGCAGGCCGTATTGCAGGCGGTTGATGATGGCTTTTTCGGTATCGGTAAAGGCAGGGGCTACGTCTGGTGACTCCCGGCGGGCAGCTGGCTCAGCTGTTACTGACATAGCGTCCTCCCCGTTGAAGATAGGCTTTGTTGCTGAACAGAACTGCGTGGGGAATCTGTTCAAGGTGGTGGCTGGCAATCATTTGGTCCAGCTGGCCCAGTACCCGCTCCCGGTTAACGCCGTGAATCATGCAGAACAGGTTGTAGGGCCAGTCGGGCAGTCTGCGGGGGCGCTGGTAGCACAGGGTTACAAAGGGTACGGCAGCCAGTGCGCGGCCAAGTTCACTCACCTGTTCATCGGGCACATCCCACACCACCATGGCGTTGGCCCTGTAACCCAGGGTGCGGTGCTTCACGATCAGGCCGGAACGCTTGATCAGGCCCTGATCCTGCCAGTGGCGGACGGCGTCCATAACCTGTTGCTCGGTCAGGCCGGTTTGTTCGGCCAGCGCCAGGTACGGGCGGGGTGTTAAGGGCAGTCCTTCTTCCAGTTTCTGGCGGAGCCTCAGCAGGCCCCAGGCACTGAAGGCCTCGGTATCAAACAGATAGCTGCCGTTGTGGCGGTCCGGGTGTGGCGCTGGGTGGTTCATGGTAGTGCGTCCCAGTCGATGTCGAAGCCCAGGTCAATATGGTAACCCTCAACCATGGGGAGCCGGAGTATGGGCAACTTCAGTTGATGTTCCAGCTCGTCCAGCCGCTCATCCAGCGTGTCTTCATCCGGGGCGGTCATCACGAACCAGAGATTGTATAAGTGCTCCCGCGCGTAATTATGGTTTACGCCGGGAGCGCTGTTGATCCGTGCGGCCACCATGTCGATCTGCTCGACCGGCGCCGCCACGGCAGCCAGCAGGCTTGCGCCCGCCTGGCTGTGTTCAAACACCGGGCCAACCCGGCTGAGTACCTGTTGTTGCTGGAGCACCGCCAGCCGGCTGATCACTTCGTCCTCGGAAATGCCCAGTGTGTCGGCCATCTCGCGGTAAGGGCGCTCACATACCGGCAGGTTGCGCTGGTAGTGGTTGATCAGTTGTTGGTCGACGGTGTCCAGTCTCATCAGGTTATCTCCTCCGGGCCAGGGGCCGGATCAGTACACGTCGTGCTGGGTGTTGTAAGTGTTGAACTTACCGGTCGGGGTAACCATGTAGTCGCCCTTGATGACCTTCTTCAGCTTGCGTGTCTTGTCGTCGACTACAACGATGGCGGATTTCTTGTCCTGGGTGTTCCAGACAGAGAACCACACTTCATCGCCCGCCTTGTTGTATTCCGGCTGTACCACACGCTTGGGACCTTCGCCCAGCTCTGCCCAGTCGGCAATCGGCAGCACGTCATAGCCGGCATCAAAGTTGTTGATGTCGAATACGGCAACGCTCTGGCTTACGGCTTCAGCCGGGTTCAGGGCGGTGTCTACCCACAGGTTGGTGGACTTCGGATGGGTCTTCACGAACAGTGAACCGCCACCCTGGCCATCAACGGTGCGAACGACTTTCCAGGCCTTGTCCGGATGGCCGTCCGGGTCGGTACCGATCATCTGGATGGTTTGGTCACCCAGGTGAGAGGTTGCCCACACAGGACCATGCTCGGGGTCTACAAAGTTGGCGCCACGACCCGGGTGCGGGATCTTGCCTACGTCAACCAGTGCTTCCAGGTTACGGTCCTGGGCATCAACAACAGCAATCTGGTTGGAGTTGTTGGCGGCAGACATGAAGTAACGCATGCTGGAATCCCAGCCGCCATCGTGCAGGTATTTAGCCGCATCAATGTAGCTGATATTCATGTTGTCCAGATCTTCGTAGTTGGCCAGCATGATCTTGCCGGTTTCTTTGACGTTGATGATGAACTCAGGGTGCGCATGGGAGGCAACAATGGCGGCCACGCGAGGTTCAGGATGGTATTCCTGATCGCCGACGGTCATACCGCGGGTACCGATAATTTTCTTCGGTTCCAGAGTGTCGCCGTCCATGATCACGAACTGGGGCGGCCAGTAGGTGCCGGCAATGGCGTACTTGTCTTCCCAGCCTTTGAACTTGGAGGTTTCAACAGAACGCGCTTCCATGCCGACCTTGATCTTGGCTACGGTTTGCGGCTCTTCCATCCACAGGTCGATCATGTTGATCAGGGCGTCACGGCCGATAACCATCACGTAACGGCCAGAGGCAGACATCCGGGAGATGTGCACCGCATAGCCGGTTTCGATGATCTTCACGACTTCCTTGGAATCACCGTCGATCAGGGCAATCTTGCCGGCATCACGCAGGGTGACACTGAAGAGGTTCTCCAGGTCGAGATCGTTCATCTGCTTCTTGGGACGATCTTCCGGTGGCACGATCACTTCCCAGGTTTTCTTCATGTCGGCCAGGCCGAACTCGGGAGGCTGTGGCGGCTCGTGCATAACGTACTTGGCCATCAGTTCTACGGTTTCTTCATCGAAGTCACCGGAAGTCAGCCAGTTCGGCATACCGCCCGGAGAGCCGTAGCTGATAAAGGCTTTCAGGTAATCAATACCACGCTCCTGGGTGATGTCCGGAGTCAGTGGCTTACCGGTGGCGCCTTTACGCAGTACGCCGTGACAGCCGGCACAGCGCTGGAAGTAGATTTCCTTGGCTTTTTCGAATTCGGCATCGGTCAGATCCGGTGCGCCAGGGCTGCGAACAATTTTCGCAGACGCTGCGTCAACGGCACTGGGGGTGCCTTCGTAGGCCATAGTGGCTTCATCGCCATTCTTGGGGGCAGCCTGCGCAGTCATTACGCCCATGGACGTAATGGCCACCGCGAAGGCCAGTGGCTTGATCATCATATCGGTCACTCTCATCAGGTTCTCTCCTTGGGATTCAAGAGTACGTCCTAGGGTTCTCTTGTTGGGCTTCTCAGACATTGATTTATGTCAGATAAATACAGGTAATCAAGAGAGTACCTCCCCATGGGTAGATGGCGTATAACCAAAGATCACTGGATACCGCAGGAGAATTTAATCAATATCAATGCCATGGAAATACTGGAATTGCAGTATGTGCTGAAGCTTCCCGGAGACCCGCAATGAAAACGACCGGTCAGGCCTGCTCCTGGCACTCATTGGTACTGGCGATGGCGCTGGCGATCACCTCCGTTCAGGCCCAGGCCGGCGCGCCCGAAAGCGAGGCCGAGCTGAAGAACTTCGTCATCCAGGATTGTGGCTCCTGCCACGGCCTGAAACTCAAAGGCGGGCTGGGACCACCCCTGCGGCCAGCAGACATTGAAGCCCTGCCGGAAGCTGCGATTTCCGCCATCATCCGGGAAGGCGTGCCGGGCACGGCCATGCCACCCTGGAAAGCCTTGCTGACCGACCAGCAAATTGCCTGGATCAGCCAGCAGCTCAAATCCGGTGCCTTGATTGCTCCCGAATCCGATTCCCCCCGAAGCCGATAACTGAAGGACCCACGATGAAACGTCTGTTTGCACCGATTGCACTGACCATCGCCGCTACCCTGACGGCCGGCTGCCAGAGCTTGTCTGCGCCGGAGCCGGTTGAACTGCGCGGCACGGGTGACCTGGGCCTGATCATAGAGCGGGCCACCGGCTCGGTATTGGTGGTTGACCACTCCGAACATGAAATCCTGGGCCGGGTAGAAGGCCTGGGCGATTTGTCCCACGCCTCCGTGGTGTACTCGCGGGATGCCCGCTACGGCTACGTGTTTGGCCGTGACGGTGGGCTCACCAAGGTTGACCTGCTCACTCGCACGGTGACCGATCGCGTTATTCAGTCCGGCAACAGCATTGGCGGAGCCATCTCCCAGGATGGCCGTTATGTGGCGGTGTCCAACTACGAACCCGGCGGGGTAAATATTTTCGACAGTGAAACCCTGGATACCGTGGTGGAAATTCCAGCGTTCTACACCAATGCCCAGGGCGAGCAGGATCAGTCCAAGACTGTGGGCCTGGTAGACGCCCCGGGCAACCAGTTTGTCTTCAGCCTGTTCGAGGCCGGTGAAATATGGACCGTGGATATGCACAGCAATCCGCCAGGTGTGACCCGCCATGAGGCCGGGAAAGAACCCTACGATGCCCTGATCACACCCGACGGCCGCTTCTATATTGCCGGCCTGTTCGGGGAAGACGGCTTGTCGATGATGGATCTGTGGGAGCCGGAGCAGGGCGCACAGACCATCCTGCCGGATTACGGCAAGGGCGAGCAGCGCTTGCCGGTCTACAAGATGCCGCACCTGGAAGGCTGGGCCATCGCCGACGGCTACGCATTTGTGCCGGCAGTCGGTCGCCACGAGGTATTGGTCGCCGATATGGAAGACTGGGGCATGGTGCAGCGCATTCCGGTACAGGGCCAGCCGGTGTTTGTCATGGCCAGCCCGGACAACCGCCAGATCTGGGTCAGCTTTGCGCACCCGAAAAACGACGTGGTTCAGGTGATTGATTCCCGTACCCGGGAAATCATCCGTACCCTGGAGCCGGGCAAGTCCGTGTTGCACATGGAATTCACCCCTCGCGGTGAGGAAGTGTGGGTATCTTCCCGGGACAGCGATCGGGTGACTGTCTACAACACCCGCACCCTGGAAGAAGTTGCTACCCTGCAGGCGCAAAAGCCGTCTGGCATCTTCTTCACCAACCGGGCGCATCAGCTGGGCTTGTGAGGTGAGGGTTACCGCCGGCGGTTGGCTGTTCGTGCTTTGCACCAGTGCCGTCAGCGCCGGCCAGTTTTCCGGACCGGTGCGGCTTGATGTACACACTGAAGCCAGGTCTGTCACCGTCGCCAGTTACCGGCTGCAACGTTATCTCGACACACAGAACTGCAAGGCAGAACTGGTGTTCAATCAAGCCGGTGAGGGTGACGGTGACCTGATGTACCGGCAGGATGGCCTGGCAGACAGGCTCAAGCTCCGGGCCGTCAACGCCGATGGCCAGGATCCGGTTCCGGTCTGGGTAACCCGGAAAACCGCCGGTGTGAGAACACTGGGGGAGCTGGAAGGGCGGGACGTATCCCTGGTAGCAGGAACCGACCCGCTCTCCGGGCGGCTTGCACTGGAGGCCCTGGCTGCCGAGGGCGTAACGCCGAAACGGGGCCAGCGTTACGAGGCTGGTGATTTCAGCTCTGCCCTGGGCTTGTTGCTGCACAACAACACCCATGCGGCGGTCTCGGAACTCGGGTTGGTCACGCCTTTCCTGGAATCCCAGGGCCTGGCCATTACCTGGCAGGGAGAACCCGTTTCAGGTGCTGGCTGGTATGCCGGCACCGACACCAAGAACCCCGGATTGCAGCCGTGCCTGAAAGCACTGCTTGAACTGAAACGCAGCGACGATCGCCAGATATTCAATCTTTTCCCGGAATGGGTGCACGGCTTTGCCCCACCCGATTCCCTGCAATAAAAGGAACCTGTACATGACCTTCTACCAACCCGCCGGCAACGAAGTAGAGCTGTTCACCGCCGCTGCAGACAACGGCCTGCCGGTACTGATCAAAGGCCCTACCGGCTGTGGTAAAACCCGCTTTGTCCGCTACATGGCCGAAAAACTCGGTCGCCCGGTCTACACCGTGGCCTGCCACGACGACCTTACCGCCTCTGACCTGGTTGGCCGCCACCTGATCGGCCCCGACGGCACCTACTGGCAGGACGGCCCCCTGACCCGGGCGGTGCGGGAAGGCGGAATCTGCTACCTTGATGAAGTAGTGGAAGCACGAAAAGACACCACCGTGGTACTGCACCCGCTGGCGGATGACCGCCGGGAACTGCCCATCGAACGCACCGGCGAACTGCTGAAAGCCGCACCGGGCTTTATGCTGGTGGTGTCCTACAACCCGGGTTACCAGAGCTTGCTGAAAGGCATGAAGCCCAGTACCCGGCAGCGGTTTGTATCCATGAGCTTCGATTACCCGACGCCGGATGTGGAGCAGACCATTGTTCAGCAGGAATCCGGCTGTGATACGGATCTTGCAAAGCAGTTGGTGGGGCTGGCCACGTCGTTGCGTAAACTGAAAGATCACGATCTGGAGGAGGCAGCATCGACGCGGTTGTTGATCCATACGGCCTATCTGATTGCTTCCGGTATGCCCCACATCGAAGCCTGCCGGGCCGGGATGATCGAACCGCTATCGGATGATGCGGTTACTGTTAACGCACTGATGGAGGTGGTGTATGCCGTATTCGGGCAGTCCGAAGAGTGAATCTCCCGGGGCGATTGCCCCGGTTATCTGGTACTTGCTGAACCTGCTGGCGTTGCCGGTTATCGGCTTCATCGTTTTGCTGACGATTGCCATGAAATCCGGCGATGCCCACGCTTTGCGGCGGGCCCACAGCAAGGCGGCAGTCTATATGTCGATACTAGGCGCTGTGCTGATCAGCGGCGGCGTTGCCGTTTGCTGGCTCATCTACGGCAACACCGGGTTGTTCTGGACCTACGCAATCGTCTGGGCCGTCGTACTGCACACATCGTTTGTGCTTTGGGGCATGATTTCCCTGGCTCAGGCAATCGGCAACAAGCCGCCTGCTTTTCCGCGGCGGTTGCTGTAAGTTCGGGTTCCGTGCTGGGCAGGGTCGGGTAGGGCCTTCCAAAAACCGCTCCTTGCGGCACATCCATGTGGCGCTTCTGTTCCGCCATCCATGGCTCCACAAATTTTTGGAAGGCCCTACCCGACCCTGCCGTTCGATCCTTCTTACGGGATTCCGCGGCGGTGGTAACTAACCTGTCAGATGAATACCAGCCAGCACTGATACCACCACGACAGCCCAGCCCTGGGCTGCCATGCGCCAGCCCCAGGGGGCATGTTTCATTTCCATGAAATGGTCGACGAGTAAAACCGCTTTTACGATCACTAAAGCGAATACCAGCCAGACCAATACAGACATATCGGCGCCAGCCTGCATGGCCACAACAGGAGCCATGGTGCAGATCATCAAGGCCACATAAACCGCTAACATATCAACCTCCTCAGGCCAGAACGTAGAGCATCGGGAACAGCACCAGCCACACCAGGTCGACCATGTGCCAGTAGGAGGCGCCGGATTCCATGCCGTTCATGTCGTCGCCGTTGTAGTCGCCTTTTTTCACCTTTACCGCGAGAACCACCAGGATGATCTGGCCAAGTACCACGTGCATGAAGTGGAAGAAGGTGAGGAAGAAATAGAACATGAAGAAGGTGTCGGTGCCCAGGTTGTAGCCGTTGGCGTAGAGGTCGGCGTATTCGTAGAGCTTGCCGAAGGTGTAGATGGACGACGCGGCGATGGCGGCCCAGAGCAGGGCGGCCGTGCCGGTTTTGCGGTCGCGCAGGCGATGGACGGAGAGTGCGACCAGGTAGCTGGCGGTGATCAGGCCGATGGTGTTGACCAGGCCGGTCCAGGGATGCAGGGCCGCCTTGCCGGCGGAGAAGGTGGCCGGGTCCATGCTTCGGGCTACGCCGTAGCCGATGAACAGGATGGCGAACACGGCCAGTTCGGCAAAGATGAAAAACCACACGGCGATGTCGCCGGGCAGGTGCCGCCCGCGGGCGGCTTGAACGTCAGCCATTACTTACTCCGTTAACGGGTCAGGTTCATGTACAGCTTGGGTAGCTGGCCGGGCAGCTGGGTCGGGTCTTTGATGACCACGAAGTTGGTGCTGCCGAATACGTAGGGCAGGTATTCGTTGGCTTCTTCGTCGATGGTCACGCAGAACGGGGTCAGCCCCGCCTTGTGGGCTTCCTGCACAGCCATACGGGTGTCTTCCACACCGTAGCGGCCTTCGTACAGGTCCAGGTCGTTGGGTTTGCCATCGGTCAGCAGCAGCAGGATTTTCTGGTGTTCCGGCCGGGCCTGCAGCAGTTTGATGGACTGGCGGATGGCCGCGCCCATGCGGGTGTAGTAGCCCGGCTCCAGGGCCTGTATCCGGCCCCGGGTGGTGTCGTTGTAGGGCTCTTCAAAGCTCTTGATGTGGTGGAAGCGGATGTGGTCCCGCCGCCGTGACGAGAAGGCAAACAGTGCAAACGGATCGCGGCTGGCGGTGAGTGCTTCGCTCAGCAGTTGCAGGCCGTCCCGGGCGATGTCGATCACCCGCTGGTGGTTATTGATGTAGGTGTCGGTAGACAGGGAAATGTCGGTCAGCACCAGGCACGCCAGGTCCCGCTGGTTCTGCTTGCACTGGCGGAAGAGTTTCTGGTCCACCTCGCCGATGCCGCGTTTGTGCTGCACCATGCGTTCCAGGCAGGCGTCCAAGTCCAGCTCTTCGCCTTCCAGCTGCCGGCGCTCCCACTGGCGCAGGGGCTTCAGGGCGCTGAACTGGCGGCGCAGGGTCTGGGCAGAGCGATTCAGGTGCTCGGGCAAGGGCGAGGGCACAGCGTCTTTGCTCAGCAGGGGCTGCAGGCAGCAGAATTTTTCCCGGTAGTCCTGCCGGCGCCAGTCCCATTCCGGCAGGTGAATGCCCGGCCCCAGGTGCAGGTCGTCGTTTTCTTCCGAGGGCAGGTCCAGGTCAAACTTGATGGCGGAAGACGCTTCGCGGCGGTCCTGGGACACGGAGATCATGTCCATGTCGTCGGCCACGGCGTCGGCGTCTTCCTCTTCGCTGTCGTCGCCGGCGCGGTCGATGGGAATGAATTCAGACCAGGAAAACAGGCTTTCCAGCCGGAACAGCATCAGCCCCTGATCTTTGTCGAAGGCATCCACCCGCTCGGCGCGGCGGCGTTTCCGTTTTTTGGCCAGGCCGCCGGATTTCGACATGGTGTTGTCGTCGCCAATGATCTGACCTTTGAGTTTTCCACGGCCCAGTACCGGATACAGCCAGAGCACCACCGGCCAGGGGTCGGTCAGGGCGTCCGGCAGGTCGTCTACGCTGCCCGGGTGGATCAGGGCCTGGCGAATGGCCGCCTCGCGTTCGGCTTCGCTGCCCCTCAGGCTTTCTGGTTCCGGGCGCCAGCGCAGGGTGTGTTTCACCAGCCGCTGGTACATGGGCTCAAGGCCGGGCCAGCGCTCAAGTAGCTGCTGCACCATGGCCTGGTTACCTTTGAGCCAGCTGTGGTTGTTGATCTCGCCCAGAGAGGCCAGGGCGGCAAGCCACAGGTACAGCTCCCGGTTCACCTTGCGGGAGGGAAACAGCGCCAGGCGGTCCGGCAGGCGCAGGCTTTCTTCGTCCCGCCAGGCCAGTTCGAACTTGCGATGGGTACCGGCCAGCTTCTGCAGGAACTTCCGGCGAATCTGGAAATGCCGGGGTTCAGCCGTCACCAGGCTCAGGGCGGGATCGCCGCCCATGGCGCGGAACAGCACGCCCAGAGTGCGGGCTTCGTCTTTCAGGTGCACGGCGTACTCGGGGAACTCGCCCATGGCCTGGCGGGTTACGTAGTCGTGCCATTTAAGTCCGACCCACTCTTCCATTTCGTGTCCTCGTATCAGGCCCGTGTCTGGCGCGGGGTAGATTCCACCTGGCGCACGGGAATCAGCACCGTCTGCTTGCCAGGTTCGCCGGGCTCCCAGGTCAGCAGGGAGCCTTCAGGGTTGTCTTTCTGCACCTCGCTGCAGGCGCTGACGCACTGCAGGCACTGGGTACAGCTGAATTTTGCCCGCTTGTGGCTGCGGGTGGGCAGGCGCATGGGGCAGGCTTCGTCGCAGGCCTTGGTGCAATCCCGGCAGGCGGCGGCCCGCTTGGTGTCGAAGGTCACTACCCGGCCCTTGCCGTTGGTCATCCAGGCGATGCTCTGCACCAGGCCTACGGCGCAGCCGTATTTGCAGAACAGGTGCCGGGCGAACAGAAAATCGAAGGTAAACACCGCGGTGGCTACCGCCAGGAAAATGCCCGGGTACAGGCTGAGCTGGCCGGTGACCAGGTCGGTATACAGAGGGATAGGCGGCAGCAGGTAAGACAGCAGCGCCAGGGCCCAGGAAAAGCCGATCAGCGCGCACACCAGGGTCAGGCCGGCCCAGTGGATGGCCTTGCCGGTGCTGCCTTTTTTCAGAGCTTCCCACAGGGTAGGGCGGCCGGTAACGCGTGCCATCAGGTCGTTGATGGTTTCTACCACGGAAAAATGCGGGCACAGCCAGCCGCAATACAGACGGCCCCATTTGAAGGCAATCCAGAGTACCAGTGGCACCAGTACCAGGATGGGCAGAATGAACCAGAACAGGATCTGGCCCGCTACTTCGGCCGGGGTGCTGTGGGCAACCCAGTCCAGGTTCAGGTTAAACGACAGGGGGAAGCCCAGCAGGATGAAGCGGGTTTCGGTCAGGTCGTAACGGAAAATATTGAGAACAGGCGCAAGCAGGAACAGCAGGAAGAAGGCGCTGCGGGTAATCAGGCGCTTCTGCTGAAGGGTGTCTTTCGGGTTGACGGTTTGCGCATGCACAGGGCTTGTCCAGGATTTCGGAAATGTGCCGGGGCCCGGAGGCCCCGGCGGTTATGCCTTATCAGGCATCTTCAGTGGCGGGACCACGGACTTCTTCGGCAGGGCTGGCCTGACCTTTGATGAAGAAGCTGCCGAGGTAAACCACCAGGCCGGCCATGAAGAAGGAACCGGCTACGAATCGCATCCAGTAGAACAGGGCAATCTGATCCTGGCCTGCCATGAACGACATGGCCTCACCGCTTTCCGGAATGCGCTGCAGCCAAACCTGCAGTACGCCGGCACCGGTCAGGAACAGGGTGATGAACACCATGGAGATGGTCATCAGCCAGAAGCCCCACATTTCCACAATCTGCGCCGTGTTGCTGTTGCCGTAAGGACGGCCACGCATGATCGGCACTGCGTAGGAAATGATGGTCAGCACGATCATCACGTAGGCGCCGTAGAACGCCATGTGGCCGTGAGCCGCTGTAATCTGGCTGCCGTGGGTGTAGAAGTTCACCGGAGCCAGGGTATGCAGGAAGCCCCACACGCCAGCACCGAGGAACGCCATCACGGTAGTACCCATGGCCCACAGCATGGCGGCCTTGTTGGGGTGGTTGCGGCGGCGACGGTTGATCATGTTGAAGGCGAATACCACCATCATGAAGAACGGCAGCGGTTCCAGTGCAGAGAACACAGAACCCAGCCACAGCCAGTACTCAGGCGGCCCAATCCAGAAGAAGTGGTGCCCGGTACCGATGATGCCGGTAATCAGTGCCATGGCGATGATCACGTACAGCCACTTCTCGATCACTTCGCGGTCCACACCGGTGAGCTTGATCAGCACATAGGCCAGGATAGCGCCCATGATCAGTTCCCACACGCCTTCTACCCACAGGTGCACGACAAACCACCAGAAGTACTTGTCGGTAGCCAGGTTGCTGGGGTTGTAGAAGGAGAACAGCCACAGTACCGCCAGGCCAACCAGGCCGGTGATCAGTACGATGTTGACCACGGTCTTGCGACCTTTCAGGGCAGTCATGGCAATGTTGAACAGGAACGCTACCACAACCACGGCGATACCAATCTTGGTTATCGTCGGTTGTTCCAGGAACTCCCGCCCCATGGTGGGCAGCAGCTTGTTCATGGTGACCTCCGCCAGGGTGGCGTAGTCTACGAACAGGTAGCCCAGAATGGTCAGGGTGCCGGCTACAGCGAACACCCAGAACAGAATCCACGCCAGCAGCGGGCTGTGCAATTCAGTTTGAGCTTCTTCCGGAACCATGTAGTAGGTTGCGCCCATAAAGCCGAACAGCAGCCAGACAATCAGCAGGTTGGTATGAACCATCCGCGCAACGTTGAAGGGAATTTCCGGAAACAGGAAATCGCCCACAACGTATTGGAGACCCAGAATCAGGCCGAACACAATCTGGCCGGCAAACAGAATCAGGGCAAAGATGAAGTAGGGCATTGCTACCCTTTGAGATTCGTATTTCATGTCTGCTCCCTTACCCTTCGATGTTGGGTGGCCAACCGTTGTCGTCGATCTTGGATGTCCACTCCAGGAAGGCGGCCAGGTCTTCGATCTCAGCATCGCTCAGATTAAAGTTAGGCATCTGGCGCCGGCCCGGGATATTGGTGGGCATGGCGTTCATCCAGGCTTTCATGTAGGACTTGAAGACCTCGGTATCACCACCGCCGCGGCGGTCGAATACGTTAGCCAGTTCCGGAGCGAAGTAAGCACCCTCGCCCATGAGGGAGTGACAACCCACACAGTTGTTGTTCTCCCAAAGATGTTTGCCGCGAACTACTTGCTCGGTAAGCTCCTCGCGGTTATCCCGCTCGGGCATAGCTCGCAGCTGAGTGTCAAAAGTCAGGGCCAGGAACAACAGGACGAAGAATGCACTCCCCCCCAGATATATGTTCCTGGCCATGCTTTTGGTAAAGCGCTCGGCCATTGGTCTCTCTCCTTGGTTGTTTCAAATACCTGACTGCCCCACTAGGATATAAAGATGCATTCCTAATGCTGTTGATGATTATCAAAGAATGCCCGGTGTTTCTCTATTGCGCCGGGGAGTTACCTCCAGATGGGTAGGTGATAGACTGCGCCGCCGTCCTGTCTGTAAACAATCTGTCCATATGGAGTGTCGATGGCCGCTGCGTTTGCCCTTTTCTTCAAGCTGATCCCGCTTTACGTCACGGTTGGGCTGGGCTGGATTGCCGGCCGTTACCTGGAAGCCAGCGGCCGGCATATTGCCGGCATCATGCTGTACATCGTCACGCCGTCTGTGGTGTTTTCCGGTGTTATGGCGGCGCCGCTGTCGCCGGAAGTCATCCTGTTGCCGTTCCTGGTGTTTGGAATTTCCTCGTTACTGGGCATTGTTCAGCTGAAGCTGGCGAGAAAAGTCCTGACCGATGGCAGTGCCAACATCATTCCCCTGTGCGTGGGTTCCGGTAATACCGGGTACTTCGGGGTGCCGGTGGCGCTGCTGCTGTTCGGAGAAGAAGGGTTGGGGCTTTATATCGTGTGCATGTTGGGCACCACCCTGTTCGAGAACTCGGTGGGCTTCTACCTGGCGGCCCGGGGCCGATACAGTATCCAGGATGCGCTCTGGCGGGTGCTCAAGCTGCCTTCGGTGTACGCTTTCCTGGCGGCCGTGGCCCTGAACCTGGCGGGGGTGGGCATTCCGGACATCTTCGTGCCGTTGTTCGACAACCTGCGCGGCGCCTACAGCATTCTGGGCATGATGATTATCGGCATGAGCATTACCAGCTTCCGGGGGCTGGCGGGTAACGTCCGGTTCACGGCGCTGGCATTTTTCGGCAAGTTTGTGGTCTGGCCGCTGGTGGCGATCCTGTTCTGGTGGGTTGATTCCACGATTCTGGGCGTCTACGAGCCGGCAGTGCACCAGGCCATGTTCCTGATTTCCATCACGCCGATCGCGGCCAACACGGTGGTGATTGCGACCCTGCTGGATACCTCGCCCAGGCAAGCCGCGGGCACGGTTCTGCTGACGACGCTGTTCGGCCTGGCGTTTATCCCGGTGATGATCTCTCTGGCGTTTTAGGCCATCCGTTCAGTGGGTTGTCCCGTTCGGGCAAGGGGCACCGCCCCGTTCCCATTGAATGGTGGTGTGATGGATGTTGAACTCGGCCGCCAGCATGGCCGAGGCCTGGTGGATGGCCTCGTCATCGCCTTCCGGGTCCGGCTTGACCAGGTGCACCGTCAGGGCATTCTCGGTAGTGCTCAGGGCCCAGATGTGCAGGTGATGGGCAGACTGCACGCCGGGCAGGTGCTCCAGGTGCTCGCGCACGGCAGCCGGGTCGATTCCCCTGGGAACGGCATCCAGCGCCAGGTTGATGGATTCTTTCAGCAACTGCCAGGTACCCAGGAAGATCACAACGGCAATAACCAGGCTGATCACCGGGTCGATCCAGGCCTGGTCGGTGAACATCAGTATTGTGCCTGAAATCACCACCCCGACCGATACCGCAGTATCGGCGGCCATATGCAGGAAGGCCCCGCGAATGTTCAGGTCACCCTTCTGGCCTTTCATGAACAGCATCATGGTGATGCCGTTGATCACCACGCCGATGCCGGCCACCACAACCACCACAAGGCCCGCGATTTCTCCCGGATTGCCGAGCCGCTGGAGGGCTTCCCAGGTGATACCGCCCACCGCGGCAATCAGAATCAGGGCATTGAACAAGGCTGCCAGGATGGTGGTTTTCTTCAGGCCATAGGTTTTGCTGGTGGTGGCCGCTTTGCTGGCAAGCCAGCTTGCGGCCCAGGCCAGGAGCAGGCCCATCACATCACTCAGGTTGTGCCCGGCATCGGCAATCAGCGCCAGGGAGCCGGACAGCACGCCGTACACCGCTTCAATCACTACAAACAGGGTGTTCAGGATCACCGCAATGGCAAAGGCGCGGTTGTGGGTGCCGAACTGGTGGCTGTGATCGTGGCCGTGGCTATGGTCGTGGCTGTGCATGGTTTCCTCGTTCGGGGAATGTTCGGGCGGCGGCTTAGCCCTTCAGGGCCAGGATGCGCCGGGCTCCGCTCAGTACAATGAAGCCGACAATGGTGCCGATGACCAGGTCTGGATAGTTAGAGCCAGTCCAGGCCACCAGCGCGCCGG
Source organism: Marinobacter sp. P4B1 (assembly GCF_001447135.1). Taxonomy (NCBI): domain Bacteria; kingdom Pseudomonadati; phylum Pseudomonadota; class Gammaproteobacteria; order Pseudomonadales; family Marinobacteraceae; genus Marinobacter; species Marinobacter sp. P4B1. Next base: position 162,778 of record NZ_LLXM01000015.1, on the reverse strand, counting down.
CAACAATAATGCCCAGGTTGATGATCACATCGTTGGCGGAGAAGATGTAGCTGGCCTTCATGTGGGCGCCACCTTCACGATGCCGGGAAATCAGCAGCAGGCAGGCGGTATTGGCGATCAGGGCGACTACCGCGATAGCCATCATCAGCGTGGACTCCGGCTCGCTGCCGAAGACAAACCGCCGGCCCACCTCAAGCAACACCCCGAGCGCCAGGATAAGCTGCAAAATGCCGGCAACATGGGCTGCCCGCACCTGCATCTTCACGCCATGGCCCACGGCGTAAAGCGCCAGGCCATAGACTGCGGCATCTGCAAACATGTCCAGCGAATCTGCAATCAGCCCGGCAGACTGGGCGATCAGCCCCATCACCATCTCAAACACGAACATCAGGCCATTGATGGCCAGCAGGATCCAGAGCGTGCCGGCTTCCTGTTGCTGGCTTGCCCCGGAATCGGCAGCTGCCTGAATGGCTTCCGTACTGGCCTTGCGGGTATCCCGGAGCTCTGCTCCGAGCCCCAGGGTGGAGAGCTTGTCGGTAATTGGCGAGGCCTCTCCGTTATGCAGTACCTCAAGGGTGCGGCCCGGCAAGTCAAACGACAGGCCCTGAACGGCGCTGAAACCGCCCAGCGCCATGCGAATCATCCGCTCTTCGGAGGGGCAATCCATCCTGGGAATCCGGTAGGTGCTCAGCCAATCGCCGGACGCGTCATTGATATCGCTCCGGGCCGTTTCGCCTGCTGCAGGTTTACTGTTGCTGCAGCAGTTGTTGCAGGAAGTGCTCATTCATAGCTCCGGTTCATGAATCGGGTCATCCTATTAGAAAACCTGTTAGTTACTGCAGGGTCAAGACAGTTTACACAAAGAAGGATCATGGTCTTAACTGTAAGAGATGCTCATCAATAATGATGAAGAGGTGGATCTCATGAACAGGTTTACACGAATAGTCGCATACTCCGTTTTGGTGTCAGCCCCCTTGCTGGCTTTTGCCCAGGGCAACTCTGGACAAATGCCCCGTGGAGGCATGATGAATCAGGGTGGCATGATGAACCAGGAGCAGATGCAGCAAATGCATCAGAACATGTCTCAGATGCAGGAGATGATGCAGGAAATGCGCAACGCCAAGTCCGACGCCGAGCGCCAGCGTATCCGCGAGCAACACATGGAGTCCATGCAGCAGCATATGCAGTTGATGCGTGGAGGCGCAGGCCCGGGCATGATGGGACAGCGCCAGGGGCCGTCGGATGGTGGCCAGGGCATGGGTAACCAGCCCAAAGGCCAGGCCGGTGGTATGGGCCCTCGTTCCGGCGGTGCCGGTATGGATCCGGAACAGCGCCTGGAAATGATGGAGCAGCGTATGGAGCACATGCAACTGATGATGGAGCAAATGCTGGAGCACCAGGCGCAGAGCCAGAGAGGGCGGTAAACAAACTTGGAGTTTGTTGTTTTTCCGTTGAGTGATTTAATCAAATAAAGACAGCTGGTTGTCCTGTGTCTGCTTGGCTGCCGCTTTCGGCCGTGTTTGGTGCGGCCCCTTGCGGCTGCCGTGGCGGTCCAGCACCCGGCCAGTCTCTTCCCGGCTTATGTGTTGTTTTCGGAAGTCGCCCACCGCCTTGCGCGCTGCCCGGGCCGCCTGTTCATGGTCGCACACCGGGGCAATGTAGGTGTTGCCGCCGAACTTCGCTTTCTGGGTAGGCGTCATCAACCAGGGAGTATGGATCATTTCCCGGGGCACCCCAGCCAGCTCGGGAATCCAGCGCCGGATAAATTCGCCGTTCGGGTCCAGCTTCTGGCTTTGCAGCACCGGATTATAGATGCGCAGGGCATTGATGCCGGTCAGGCCGGATTGCATCTGGGCCTGGGAATAGTGAATGCCCGGCTCGAAATCGGTGAACAGTCGCGCCAGTTGCAGGGCCGGATCACGCCAGTGCAGCCAGAGTTGATAGCTGGCCACGGCCATCAGCATCGCCCGCATCCGGAAGTTGAGCCAGCCGGTATATTGTAGGCTGCGCATGCAGGCATCCACCAAAGGCCAACCGGTTTGCCCTTGCTGCCAGCGCTGTAGCCGTTCGGAATCGTTCGGCCCGGTTTTCATGCCCTCCAGTTCCCGGTGCATGGCGCGGAACTCCAGCTCCGGCTCGTCTTCAAGTTTCTGGATGAAGTGGCAATGCCAGTGCAGACGGGAGCGGAAGCTGGTCAGGCTTTTCTGTTTCCGGGGCAGGGTATTCCGATGATTGCCGGCCGCTGGTGTCTGGCTGCTGCCAGTATTCGTCTTCAATGACGTACAACGGAATCACCGGTTCAGCCAGAGTCGCGGCAGCCACCAGCGGGGGCGTGATCGCGGGTGCGTAGATCCCGCTTGAACCAGACCACTGTGGTCATGGCTGCGTGCTCCGGGCGCGGCGGCAGCGTTCACTGCAATAGCGAACATTGTCCCAGTCTTTTGCCCACTTCTTGCGCCAGGTGAAGGGGCGCTGGCAGACCGGGCAGGTTTTTTCGGGCAGGTGTGGTTTTTTGTGCATCCGGGGTTTTTGGTTTTTACTGAGGGTATGGGTTTTGATGGATATACGTGACTGAAACGGCAAAGGTTTTCTTATGACCAAACTGAACGAAGGACTGCAGCCCCCATCGGTCCTGATCTTCGACTGGCACGGCACGCTGGTGGACACCCACGATGCCATGTTCAGTGCCATGGAGGAGATGCTGCCCCAGCTTGAAGAGCTGGGCTTGGTAGAGCAGCTCTTACCGGAAGACCAGTGCCGCACCGAGGACGACGCCCGGCTGGTACGCTACATCCGCATCTTTCGCCGCTTGCACCCGCGCATTCTGGCGGAGCGCCGGGTGTCCCGCACGGATATCTTCAACGCCATCTTCGGCCCCAACAAGGCGGCCAAGTTGCAGGCGCACAAGGCCTACAACAACGCCTATCGAAAGTATTTTGGCCAGGTTAGGCCGTTCCAGCCCGGTGCCTACGAGTACTTGTCAGCCCTCAAGGCCATGGGCATCAAGCTGGCGGTGTCCACCAACCGTAACCGGGAGTTCCTGGACAAAGAGCTGGATATGGTGGACGAAGGCCGTTGGCGCAACCTGTTTGATGCCACCGTGTGTGCCGACGATGTCACCGAATACAAGCCGGACCCGCAAGTCATCCTGAAGGTGCTCGAGCAACTGGAGCTGCCGGCAGACCAGAAGGCCTGGTACATCGGCGACAGCTACGTGGATATGCTCACCGCCCACCATGCGGGGGTGTCTGGCGTGTTCTACAACGGTGCTTGCTGGGAGCCGGAACGTATCGACAGCTGGTTCACCAGGCGCGATGCACCGGCCGCCGTTCTGGACAGCTTTGAAGGCCTGATGGACCTGATGGCGCTGCTGGAGCGGGAGCAACCGGATGCGTTCAGCGTCAGCCCGGCAGAAGTGCGCCCGAAGCCTTTCCCGGCACCGGAGCGGCCGGAGCCCCGGATCGAGCCGGACTGGCACCCGGCGGTGGTAAAACTGATTCGCCCGGCGGTGATCCTGTTCGACTGGCATGCCACCTTGGTAGATACCCTAGATGCCATGTACCACGCCGTGGACGACATGTTGCCGGACTTCCACAAGCTGGGACTGATGGACCGGATGGTGGCGCCGGAAGACAGCAAGACCCCGGAAGATGCCCGGCTGGTGGCCTACGTGCGCGAATTTGCCAAGTTACACCCGAAAGTGAAGGCAGACCGGAAAATCTCCCGCACGGATATTTTTGAAGTGCTGTTCGGCGACGACCAGGACGCCAAGCAGATTGCCCACAAGGCCTTCAACCATCACTACCGTAACCACTACGGCACGGTGAAAGCATTCGAGCCCCGTGTAAGGGATGTGCTGGAGGGCCTGCACCGGCTGGGGATACAGGTGGGGGTGATTACCAACCGGGACCGGGAGTTCTTCGAACACGAACTGGCAGCGGTGGAAGACACCGGCTGGACCCATCTGTTTGAGGTGGATGTGTGCGGAGACGACACCCCATTGCGAAAGCCGCACCCGGACCAGCTGTTACTGGCGGTACAGAAGCTGGATTACCCGCCGGACCCCAGCGTCTGGTACGTGGGAGACTCCACCACGGATGTGATTGCAGCCAAGCGGGCAGGGATGACGGCGGTATTCTTTAACGGTGCCCAGTGGGACTTGCCCTGGCTGAACCGGATTTTTCCGGGCACCCACAAACACCCGGACAAACCGGATGTGGTGGTGAATGATTTCTCGGAGTTCTGGGCGCTGGTGCTGGCCTGTGAGGTAGGCCCGCCCTAATCGCTGGCGCCTTTCAGGGCTTCTTCGATGGCAAGCCCGATGGACAATACGCCTTCTACGCCGTTGTTCGGCTCGTCCAGCGGCAGGGGAAAGCTGACGATCACCTGGAACCGGCTGGTGGATGCATCGTAGCGAATCGGGGATACCCAGAAGTCTTGCCTGCGGGTTAAGCCCTGACTGGTTTCTTCAACCAGGTCCTGGAACTTTGCTTCATCCCCCTGCCAGTAATCGGAGGACAGTTGGCTCATGGCTGACAGGGCACCCTGGCTGTCGATCAACAGAATCTCGGTAACCAGAGGGGCTTGCTTCGACTGCCAGTTTGCCAGGGCCCGGGAGGCTGGCAGTTCCAGGATCTGGCGGGCCAGGGGTGTCATGCTGGCCGGGGCCAGTGCCTGCCAGACGGTGTCCTGGGTGAGGATGTCAGTAAAGGTGTTGTAGTGGCTGCCCTGGTGCAGGGCTCTTTGCAGGTCTACCTCGCCTGCCAGGCTGCGGGCCAGTTCTCCGGCTATCCTGGTTACCTGCTGGTGTTCCTCGCCGGATAACTGTGTCTGGGTGCCCATGCAGGCGGGCAGGCTCAGATTGAACCGATTCATGAAATCCGGGTGCCGGGTGACAAATTGCGGGTTCAGGTACAGGTGTAACGGGGCGTAGCGCAGAAAGGTGTGCTGAATACCCTGATGCAGCTCCGGCTGGTTTTCCCGCAGCCCGGACATCACTCGCTCGTCCAGCAGGGCCAGGTCGATGCGTTTTCGTTTCAGCAATGCCGGCAACTGGCTGGCGCTGCCCACAGCAACAAAGGCTTCGAGCCCTTGCTGCCTCAGCCAGAGTTCTTCATTGCTGCCACCCACCACGCCAATGCGGGCGTTTTCAGGTACCGGTTGCTCGCCGGTATAGAACCAGTGCCATTTCTCCAGGGCAACCGGGTGGCTTGCCCAGGCGCTCTGGTCCAGCTCCGGTGAGCGGTCGACTGCAAAGTAGCCGTCTACCAGGTTGCGCTTCAGCGAATACAGGGCGCGGTTCTGGGGGACCAGTCTGATCTGGGTATGGGCTCCGGCCTGTTCCATGGCGCAGCGTATGGTGTCTGCGGTTTCCCCGGCAACCTCCGGGCCATTGGGTGTCTCATTGGCGTATTGGTAGGGCGGGGAATGAAAGGTGTAGAGGGTGTAAACCCGATGGTCCGCTGCCGCCTGGGCGGCAGCCACAGCCAGAAACAATCCGATTGTCAGAGACCGAATCTGCATAGTTTGGCGAGCATCCCTGTGACCAATTTGTGAAAAGTGACAGAAGCATAGCAGTGATTGCCCAATATTTCTGCTGGCAGCGGGGCCCCGGTTCACAGGTTTTCGATGTCCTTTAACAGCTCGTCGGCCCGGGCCAGAATCGCTTGCCGGCGTTCCGGGGCTTGTTTGTCCCAGTTCCGGTACATCATGGTCATGCGCGGATTGTTGGCAAAATCCTGCCGGTGCCGGTCAATAAAGTGCCAGTACAGGCTGTTGAACGGGCAGGCCCGCTCTCCGGTGGCATCCTGCACCCGGTAGTGGCAGTTCTGGCAGTGGTCAGACATGCGCTGGATGTACTTGCCGCTGGCAGCGTAGGGCTTGGAGCCCAGGTAGCCTCCATCGGCGTGCATCACCATGCCCAGGGTATTGGGCAGCTCCACCCAGTCGAAGGCGTCGATATACACCGCCAGGTACCAGTCGCAGATGGCTTCCGGTTTCACCCCGGCCAGCAGGGCAAAGTTGCCGGTAACCATCAGCCTCTGAATGTGGTGGGCATAGGCGTTACGGGCAGTGGCGTCGATGGCCTTGTGCATGCAACGCATCCGAGTGTCGCCGGTCCAGTAGAACCATGGCAGCTCCCGTGTATTGCCCAGGCGGTTTTCCTCGGCGTAGGCGGGCATCAGCAGCCAGTAGATGCCGCGCACGAATTCCCGCCAGCCGATGACCTGGCGGACAAAGCCTTCCACGGCGTTCAGTGGCGCCCGGCCGGCGTGCCAGGCTCGTACCGCTTCCTCGCAAACCTCCATCGGCTCCAGCAGCCCGGTATTCAGGTAGGGCGACAGAATGGAGTGGAACAGCCAGTCTTCGTTGTCGGACATGGCATCCTGGTAGTCACCGAAGCAGGGCAGGGCAAAGTCGATAAAGTGGCCAAGGGCCTGGCGGGCCTGTTCGGCGTTGACGGCGTAGTGGAAATCGTCTGTGGTGCCGAAATGTTCCGAAAAGTGCTCGTTCACCAGTTCGATTATGTCAGTGGTGATGGCATCCGGTTCCTCCCGGAACGGAGCCGGGGCAGGAGGTTTGCCGGTCCATTTCTTGCGGTTATCGGCGTCGAAGTTCCAGTGGCCACCTTCGGGCTGGCCATCTGACGTCATCAGCAGGCCGGTTTTCTTGCGCATTTCCCGGTAGAAGAACTCCATGCGCAGCTGTTTCTTGCCCTTGGCCCAGCGGGCGAACTCGTCAATGGCGCACACGAAGCGGGTATCCGGGCGGATTTCGACATTCAGGCCCAGCGTTTTATGCCACTGGCTGACCTGGTTGTGTAAACGCCACTCACCGCACTCCGTGGTGATCACGCGTTCCGGTCGGTGTTCCCGGGCCAGCTCCGCTATCACCTGTTCAAGAGATTGAGCCGGGTTGTCCGGGTGGTAGTGCTGGTAATGCACCCGCCAGCCTTCGCGTTCCAGCTCCTGGGCAAAGTGCCGCATGGCGCTGAATATGAATGCCAGCTTCTTCTTGTGGTGGTTGGTGTAGCTGGCTTCGCTGTGGACTTCGGCCATCACGATCAGGTCGTTTTCCTTGTCTGCGCCATCCAGCGCGGAGAGTCGGGGGCTGAGCTGATCGCCCAGAATCAGTATGAGATTGGCCATGTCGGGCTCCGGCTGAGTTTATCCTTTAGAGGTAGGCAGAATACGCCATGGGCGCAAGGGTGGTTCATTGGTTAAGTTGATACACTCAGCTGATTCGCATCAAATCGTGACAGCCGCCGGTCAGGCATAATGCGCGCTTTCCGGCATGCCAATCCTATTCGACGTTAGAGTTTTACTATGGCTTCTGATACTGCTGCAGCAAACAACCTGCCCGCTTTCATCTGGGACGAGGCGCTCATCCGCCGCTATGACCTGAGCGGCCCCCGCTACACGTCTTACCCCACGGCGGTGGAGTTCACCCCGAACTATTCCATTGAAGACATGGTTAAAGCGGCAGGCCGCAGCAAGGCCTCCGGCGGGCCAATCTCGCTCTACACCCACCTGCCGTTCTGTGCGCACCTGTGCTACTACTGTGCCTGCAACAAGGTAATCACCAAGAAGCGCGACAAGGCCATGCCTTATGTTGAGCGGGTACTGAAAGAGGCAGCCATCCAGTCAAAACTGTTCGGTGCCGACCGGCCCGTCCAGCAGCTGCACTGGGGCGGTGGCACACCCACCTTCCTGCCCCGGGATGTGATGCAGCACCTGATGGCTGGTTACGGTGAGTTGTTTAACCTACAGTCCGGCGATGAGCGGGACTACAGCGTGGAAATCGACCCCCGCGAAGTGGACGAAGATACCCTGTCGACCCTGTGGGAGCTGGGCTTCAACCGCATCAGCCTGGGCGTGCAGGATGTGAACCCGGAAGTGCAGAAAGCGGTAAACCGCATCCAGCCCCGGGAGATGACCGAAGCAGTGCTGAACGAAGCCCGCCGTATCGGCTTCCGCTCCATCAACCTGGACCTGATCTACGGCCTGCCGCATCAGACTCCGGAAAGCTTTGCCGAAACCCTGGAGTCGGTGATCGAGATGTCTCCGGACCGCCTCTCGGTGTTCAGCTACGCGCACCTGCCGGATCGCTTCTACCCGCAAACCCGGATCCAGGCGGATACCCTGCCGAGCCCACAGCAGAAGCTGACCATTCTGCACAACACCATCAACCGTTTACTGGAAGCCGGCTACGAATACATCGGTATGGACCACTTCGCCAAGCCGGACGACAGCCTGGCGGTGGCCCAGCGCGAAGGCCGCCTGCACCGAAACTTCCAGGGTTACACCACCCACTCCGATTGCGACCTGGTGTCTCTGGGTGTGTCTGCTATCGGCCAGACCGACGATGCCTACTTCCAGAACAACCACGACCTGCCGTCGTGGGAAGCGTCCATCGATGCCGGCCAGCTGGCCATCATCCGTGGCGTAGGCCTGACCCGCGACGACCGCATTCGCCGCTGGGTGATCGGTCAGCTGATCTGCCAGTTCCGGCTCGATCGCAAGCAGTTCGCCGATAAGTGGAACGAAGATTTCGACCGCTACTTCGCGGATGAAATGAGCCGCCTGAAGCCGATGATCCAGGACGAGCTGATTGCGGATTCCGGTTCCGTGCTGCAGGTTCAGCCGGCCGGACGGCTGCTGATCCGGGCCATTTGCCAGATCTTCGATCTGTACCGTAAAGAGGGCGCCAGCCAGCGGTTCTCACGGATTATCTGATCGTACACTAATATTCTGTCCTCTAAAGACTGGACTAGGGAGTGCCAAATGCGTATGGTTTGGCGCTCCCTCCTCCGGGCTGTTTCTATTTGTGGTGAAGAGGACAGAAAATACCATGACATCTAAAGACTTTCGTGGCCTGCTGGCCCATCTGAGCTTCCCTTAGCAAGTCTGACCTCCGGGCGCCCCTGCCCACCTTTCGTTACCCCGTTGCCCCGCTGCAACACCTCCGCGTGTGCGGACTTTCCAGACGAATGGCTCCACCCTGGCGAGCAACTAGTGCGTTGCAGACTGCCGGTGGGTTTCTGTCGTTTTGAACAGAGGTTGAGATTTGAACGAGAACGGATTTACCCAATTTTCGACAATCACCGTATTGTTGCTGCTTGCCGCCTTCTACGGTGGTACCTACCTGCTGACCTTGCTGATTCGCAAGGAAAAAGAAGATACCTCCGGCTTTATGGTAGCCGGCCACCATGTCGGTTTCGGTATGGGCGCGGCCAGTATGACCGCCACCTGGATCTGGGCCGCGTCTTTCTACGCGGCAGCCACCTCCGGGTACACCTACGGGGTGTCCGGGCCGATCCATTATGGCCTCTGGGGCGCGCTGATGATCCTGTTCATCTACCCCTTCGGCCGCCGGTTCCGCAAGCTGGCCCCCAACGGCCATACCCTGGGTGAGCTTATCCACGCCCGTCATGGTTCTTCCAGCCAGCTGATCCTGGCCGGGTCCAACGTGCTGGGCAGCATTATCAGCCTGATGGTCAACTTCACGGCCGCCGGTGCGCTGGTGTCGGTGCTGTCGCCGTTGTCGTTCGAAACCGGTGTGATTGTGGCCGGTGTGGGCGTGTTGGCCTACACGCTGACGTCCGGTTTCCGGGCCTCGGTGTTTACCGACTTTGCCCAGCTGGTGGCGCTGATGGCGATTGCCATCATTATTATCCCTGCGGTTCTCTACTCTGCCGGCGGCCCCAGCGTCATGGTGGAAGGCCTGAGCAAGATGACCGACGAGCAGGCCAACCTGTTCTCGGTGGAAGCCATCATGAACCAGGGCGCACCTTTCTTTGTGGCGGTCCTGGCCTATGCCATCGGTAACCAGACCATTTCCCAGCGCCTGTTTGCGGTGCGCGAGAAGAACATCAAGTCCACCTTCGTGACCGCCACCATCGGTTACGGTGCCATTGTGATCGGCCTGGGCATGATTGGCCTGATGGCGCTGTCGGTTGGTGTAGAGCCCATCGACGGCAAGATGAACAACCTGATTCCGCAGATGGTGTCTACCTACCTGTCGCCGTTCTTCGTGGCCTTGTTCTTTATCCTGGTGATCGGCTCGCTGTCGTCCACCGCGGATTCTGACCTGTCCGCGCTGTCTACCATCATGATGGCGGATGTCTACGGCAAGAATATCGCCAAGGACAACCCAAACCCGAAAGTGATGATGCTGGTTGGCCGCATCACCATGATTGTGGCTACCGTGGCGGGGCTGATCTTTGCCAGCTTCTCGCTGGATATCCTGGTGATGCTGGTGTTCGTCGGCGCACTCTGGGGTGCCATCGTGTTTCCGGTGATCGTCAGTTGCTACTGGGACAGGGTCACCAATTCCGCCTTCACCTGGTCGGTGGTGGTGGCCATGGCGCTGTTCTGTATTGCCCGCTTTGAGCTGCTGGAAATGACCGGTATGACCGTACTGGCCTTCGAAGTCCTGGCGTCTGTCGGCGGAGCCGTGGTGATCGGCATGATGGTGTTCGGTTTCTTTGGCCGCGCGGCAGGACTGGTTGCCGGTGCCATAACACTGGTGGCCATGCTGATGTTCGCCACCGGGTTCCTGAGGGACTACATGGTGCTGGTAGCTTCACTGACGGCCTACGGTGCCAGTGCCGTGGTGTGTACCGCCATGACCCTGCTCAGCAAGGAAGAACGCTTTGACTTCGACCTGATCAAGAAACGGGTTGGTGACTATGACGACGCCGACAGTGAAGACACTGCCGGCCTGATTCCGGAGGGTGCGAAATGACAAACGAACTGGTTTACGGTGCTTATATCCTGGTGTGGCCGGCCATCACCCTGGTGGTGCTGGGCGTGATCTGCGGCGCGGTAGCCCGGGATGTCCGCCGAGCCCGCAACAACGATGATGACCTGATCTGACCCCGGTCTGACAATGGTCAATGCGCCGGCAGGCCCGGGGCAGTAGGTTAGCTCCTTCACCATGTGGAGGAGTGTAATGGAACTTGTCTGCCCTGCCGGTAGCCTGCCGGCCCTGAAAACCGCTGTGGACAATGGTGCCGATGCGGTTTACTTCGGTTTCCGAGACAGCACCAACGCCCGCCAGTTTGCCGGCCTGAATTTCAACGAGAAACGCGCCGGGGAGGGCATTGAATACGCCCATTCCAAAGGCAGCCGGGTGTTCTGCGCCATCAATACCTATCCGCAGCCAGACGGCTGGGAGCACTGGAAAGGCGCGGTAGACCGGGCTGCATCCATTGGTGTGGATGCCATCATCCTGGCCGATATGGGCCTGCTGGACTACGCCGCCAACAAATACCCGCACATCCCCCGCCACCTGTCGGTACAGGGGTCGGCCACCAGCCACGAGGCCCTCTCGTTCTACAAAGACAACTTCGATATCCGCCGCGCCGTATTACCCCGCGTATTGTCGCTGGACCAGGTACGGGGTGTCGCTAAACACAGCCCTGTTGAACTGGAAGTGTTTGCCTTTGGCAGCCTGTGCATCATGGCGGAAGGCCGTTGTTATCTGTCGTCCTATCTCACCGATGAATCCCCGAACACCCGCGGTGCCTGCTCTCCGGCCAAGGCCGTGCGCTGGCAGGAAACCCCGCAGGGGCTGGAGTCGCGCCTGAACGATGTGCTGATCGACCGCTACGGCCCCGGTGAAAACGCAGGTTATCCCACGCTGTGCAAAGGCCGCTTTGAAGTGGAAGGCAGTGTGTACCACGCCATTGAAGAACCGGTCAGCCTGAACACCATGGATATCCTGCCGGAGCTGCAGGAACTGGGCATCAGCGCGGTGAAAATCGAAGGCCGGCAACGCAGCCCCGCCTACATTGCCGACGTGGCCCGCACCTGGCGCCAGGCGCTGGACGGGCTGGCAGCACACCCGGGCATGTTCACGGTAGAGGATGCCTGGCGTAACACCCTGTCTGGCCTTTCCGAAGGTGGCCTGACCACCATCGGCGCCTACCATCGCAAGTGGAAATAAGGTTGTATCCATCATGATGAAGCTATCCCTGGGCCCGATCCTCTGGTTCTGGTCTAAGCAAAGCGTGTTTGATTTCTATGCCAAGGCCGCGGAATGGCCGGTCGATACCATCTATCTTGGCGAGGTGGTGTGCTCCCGCCGCCGGGAACTGAAACCTGATGACTGGCTGGACCTGGCCCGGGATTTGAAAGCCTGTGGCAAGAATGTGGTGCTCTCCACCCTCACGCTGATTGAATCCGAAGCGGACCTGCGCCGTCTGCGCCGGTTCTGTGAACAGGACGAATTCCTGGTGGAAGCGAACGACCAGAGCGCCCTGCAGGTGGCTGTCCGCAACAAGATTCCGTTTATCACCGGCCCGTCCATGAACATCTACAACGTGGCCACCCTGAAAATCCTGGCCAGGCAGGGCTTGCAGTGCTGGAACCTGCCGGTGGAATTGGGCAAGGAAACCCTGGGGCAGTTAATCAGCGAGCTGAAGGCTGAAGGCCTGGACCTGCCTGCCGAAGTGTTCTCCTGGGGCTTCCTGCCGCTGGCCTGGTCGTCCCGCTGCTTTACCGCCCGCCATTACAACCTGCCCAAGGACAATTGCGAATTCCGTTGCCTGGAGCATCCGGATGGCATGGAACTGCGCTCCCGGGAGAGCCAGGAACTGTTCCGCATTAACGGCATCTCCACACTCTCCGGTTCCCGCTATGACCTGATGCGGGAGCTACCGGATATGGAGCGCATGGGGGTCAGCACTGTGCGCCTGAGCCCGGAACATCAGGGCATGGACGAGGTGGTCAAACGTTTTGATCAGGTCCGCCGGGGGCAAGTGCCGGCCGCCGACCCGCTGCAGCTGGTAGAGGCACCACCCTGCAACGGGTATTGGTATGGCAAGCCGGGCATGGACCTGGTAGGTGCCTGAGCACTAGCAAAAGGCCGGGGCATTGAACCCGGCCTTTTGCGTCAGGACCCGTTATTCCGGGCCCAACCCAGATCCTCAAGAATGGCATAGAGCGCTGGCAAGGCCACCAGGATCAGCACGGTGGATACCAGCAAGCCGAACACCACCGAGATCACGAGTGGAATCACCGCCATGGCTTGGGTGCTGGTTTCCGCCAGCAGCGGCAGCATGCCAGCGACCGTAGTGCTGGTGGTAATCAGGATGGCCCGGAAGCGAGCCCGGCTGGCGGCACCGGCAGCTTCCTGTGCGCTCATGCCCTGTTCCCGGTAGCTCTTGATGAACTGCACCAGCAGGATGGCGTTGTTCACCACAATCCCGGCCAGTGACGCGGCACCGATCAGTGAGGGCATGGACAGGTTGTAGCCCATCAGCAGGTGGCCCCAGACGGCACCCATAAATGCGACCGGAATGGCCAGCATCACGATGACCGGCTCCAGGTAACTACGGAACTGGAACGACAGAATCAGGAAGATCCCCAGCAGGCCGATCAGCAAGCCCCGGGCGATGGACTGGCCGGTTTCCCGGGAGCGGGCGGTCTGGCCTTCGACCTGTAGGGTGATTTCCGGCCATTGCTCCTGAAGTTTCGGGAATACCTGGCTCTGCAAATCCGCCACGATGGCATCGGCGTTGGTTGTCCGGCCGTTCACATCGGCAGACACGGTGACCGTGCGCAGGCCGTCAATCCGGGTCACCTGCGCCCACTGGCGTTCCTCGGTTATATCGGCCACCTCCCGCAGGGGCACCATCTGGCCCTTGCCGGTGGTGATCGCGGTGTCTTCCAGGAACTGGCGGGTGTTGCGCTCGGCGCTGGTCTGGCGCACCAGGATTTCGATGTGCTGATCACCAATCTGCACCGTATCCACAATATCCCCGAGCAGCCCGGTTCGGATCTGGCTGGCCACGTCGGATGCCGTCAATCCGAGCGACAGGGCGCGGTCGTTCAGCGACAGTGTGCGCTGGGGCTTGCCGGGGCGAAGATCATCCAGCACGTTGAAGGTACCGTTATAAAGGGCAACTTCGTCGCTCAGATACTGGGCCGCGGCCTTCAGCTCATTCAGGTCAGTACCCTGCAGGCGCACTTCAATGGGGATGCCCGCGGGGCCGAAACCGGGTTCCTGGATATTGAGGGCAATCAGGCCGGGGATGTCTCCGATCTCTTCATGCCAGCGGTCGGTGAGGGTGGCCAGGTCCACGGTGCGCAGCTCCGCGGTCAGCAAATCGGCCATCACCGTGGCCACGTGGGCGCCTTTTTCACCGGCACCGGCGTGCTGGTTGAAGCGGGTCTGGATGTTCTGTACCAGTGCTTGCTGGTCGGGCTGGTCTGGCGTGTATTCCTCGTTGAGCCGGAGCATGGTCGAGGTGATGCGTTCGGTAATGGCCCGGGTCTGGTGCAGGGGGGTGCCCTGGGGCATCAGTACCCTGGCTTCCAGTACATCTCCGTCGATTTCCGGCATGGCTTCCATGCGCACATGGCCGCCGGCCATCAGCCCCACCGAACCCAGCAGTATCAGCAGCATGGCGGCCAGTACGCCGTAGCGGAACCGGATGGCGCGGTCGGCCAGTTGCCCCACTTTCTCCCGGACGTTTTCAAAGCCGTTGTCGAAGGCGGAACGAAAGCGGGAAGGGGCCTTCTCGCGCCTTTTGCCCAGGCCGCTTTTCAGGTGGTGAGGCAGTATCCAGAAAGCTTCGATCAGCGAGGCGGCCAGGGCGGCAATCAGCACCACTGGCAGTACCTCCAGCACCGCTCCCAGCTCTCCGGCCAGAAACGCCAGCGGGATGAACACGGACACCGTGGTCAGGAAGGAGGACAGCACCCCGGGCAGGATCTCCTGGGTTCCTTTGGCAGCCGCCTCCAGCGGGCTGTTGCCGTCGGCGTGCCACTGGGCAATGTTGTCGGTAATCACCACCGAATCGTCCATCACAATACCGATGGCCATGAGCAGGGCCACCAGGGTGATCATGTTCAGGGACAGTCCGGTGAGGGCCATCACCACAAAGGCACCGGCAAAGGCGGCTGGCAGGCCGAACAGCGCCCAGAAGGCGAGACGGGGTCGGAAGAACAGGGCCATCACCAGGCCCACCAGCACCAGCCCCGTGATGCCGTTGCCCACCAGCATTTGCAGGCGGTCCTTCACAATCGAGGTCATGTTCTGGGTGATTTCCAGCTCGACATTGCCACCACGGCGGGCTTTTTCCTCGTCGATAAAGGCTTCCAGGGAATCCATCACCCGCAGGGCATCGTCATGGCGGTTTTTGTGGATCTCCAGAACGATGGCGCGCTGGCCGTTGAAATCCACCCGTTCCTCCTCCCGTTCGTGGGCCTCGGTGATGGTGGCAATGTCGCCCAGCGTCAGCACAGCGCCGGCTGCTCCACCGATAACCGGCAGTTCGGCCAGGGCCTGCAGGGAACGGCGTTCATCCACAAACCGCAGCTGGATGTCCTGGCTGTCGGTCTCGATAGTGCCCAGGGGCATGTCCAGGTTCTGGCTATTGATGGCCCGGGCAATATCCCGCACGCCCAGGCCGTACTGGCGCAGCAGGTCCCGGGACACTTCGATGTGCCACTGGCGCTGGGACAGGCCCACGGGAATCACATCGGCCACCCCTTCCATGGCGAACAGGCGGTCTTCCAGCTGGCTGGTGTAGGCCTCCAGGTGAGAGAAACTCATGGGCCCGTACACCGCGATGGCCGCGACCAGGCTGGTGCGGTAAAGCTCCCGGATGACCGGGTCTTCGGCCTCTTCGGGCAGGTCGGTCAGGGCTTCGATTTCCGTGCGGATATCATCCAGGAACCGGCCCATATCGCCCCGGGGTTCCATGCTGGCAATGGTCTGGGCCTGGTTGTCCCGGGCGGTACAGGAAACCTCCTTCATGTAATCCACCCGCTGTAGCGCTTCGCCCAGCCGCTGGCAGATGGCTTCCTCCACATCCGCAGCGGTGGCACCCCGGTATTCCATGGTGATGCTGACTTCCGGCGGCAGGTAGTCGGGGAAGGTTTCCCGGGTCAGGTTGGGGGCAGCGAACAGGCCTACTGCCAGAATCAGGATCAGCAGCAGGTTGCCGGCGGTCGGATGCCCCGCGAACCAGCGGATCATGGCTGATCTCCCGGAGCAAGCAGGGTGCCGTCGATGGCAGGAACCAGGTCATCCAGAACCAGCCGGTCTCCCGGTGCCAGTCCGTCATCGATAATGACATCTTCACCTTGTTGCCAGGCGACAGACACTGGCTGGCGCTGCAGGCGGTTGTCCTCATCGGCAAGGTAGACCACACCCTGATGCACCGCGCTGGCCGGGATGACGATGACGGGCTCGGGAGTCTGCGCGGTAATGCTGGCCTGCACGAACATATTGCGGACCAGGGGCGGGCGTGCTGGCGGATTGGCGTTGCGGTAGGGTTCGTCTACAGAAATAACGGCCTGGACTGTGCGGGTGGCCGGGTCCAGGCTGCTGGTGACCCGGGTGAGTTTGCCGGGCCAGTGGGCATCCGGCACGTTGGTGGGGGTTACCCGGATATCAAGTTCGCCCAGGGGCAATTGGTCATGAAAGTCGGTGAAGTGGTTGGTGGAGCCCGTTTCCGGCAGGCTGCGCCCGGACAGCTGCGACAGCACCCGGCGCAGTTCCGCCACTTCCAGCTGCACGGTGGCTTCGGCGCGGGTGATGTCGTCGGCAATAAACAGCGTCTGCCCGGGGCTGACATGCTGGCCAGTGTCGATGTCGGCCTGGTGGACACGCAGATCCCAGGGCGCTTCAAAACGGGTGTCGTCCAGGTCTTCCCGGGCACTGGCCAGGGCAGACTCGGTTCTGGCCATACGGGCTTGCAGGGTCTCCCGCCTGGCAGGAATCAGGTTCTGCTGGTTGCGCAGGGTCTGGATTGCCTGCTCCTGTTGCAGGGTGGCCCGTTGTTGTTCGTCGTAGCGGGTTTGCGACAGGGCACCCCGCGCCACCAGGGTTTCAGCCCGGTCCAGCTCCCGCCGTGCCAGTGTTAACCGGTGTTCTTCCAGCTTGAGTAACTCGCCGGTATTGCGTTCTTCCTGGTCCAGTTGTCGCAGCTCCGCTTCAATGCCAGCCAGGTCGGCCCTGGCGGAGGCTTCGGCCAGTTCATAGCGGGTCGGGTCGATCTCAAGCAGCCGTGTGCCCCCTGGGATCAGATTGCCACTTTCCAACTCTGGGTGTTTCCAGATAACCCGGCCACCCACATTGGCCACCGCATTCCAGCTTCGGGCCGGCAGCACCTGACCATAGCCGCGGGCTTCGGTACGGAACTTACGGGGAGTGATTTCCATAATCCGCACCGGCGTCGCAGTTGCTTGAGCCTCGACCCTTTCCGGGGGTTGTTTCAGCTTTACCATGATGACCACAAAGGCAATGCCGGCAATCAGGGCCAGCGCCAGCGTCAGTTTATTTTTCCGGGTCATTGCTCATCTCCTGAAAACTGGCGCTGTAAAGTTTGAAAATTCGGGGGGCAGTCTGCTCAAGCGTCGCAATCTCTCCGCTGACCATTGCCTGAACCACCAGCCCCTGAATGGCGCCGAGGTACAACACCGCCGCCGCTTCGGTATCGATACCGGCGGCTATGCGCCCCTGTTCGATGCCTAGCTTCAGTAAACCGACCACCTTTTTGCGGTAGCGGGCAAGGGCCTGGCGGACGATGGTTTTGGCGGGGCCGTTGCCGGGTTTTTGCAGCTCACCCAGCATCAGGCGGGGAATGCCCGGGTGTCGGGCGATAAAGCCCACATGGGCGCGAAACATGGCTTCCAGGGCCTGATCAGCGTGTTCGTGCCGGTCCGCCTCCCGGAACACCTGGCTGGTCAGTTGCTCCGAGACCCAGCCTGCCACGGATTCCCACAACCGGCTTTTGTTCGGGAAATGCTTGAACAGCGCACCCTGCGACAGCCCCACTTCATCGGCAATCCGGGCGGTGGTCAGGGTGGCCGGGTCCTGTTCGGCACACAGCTGGACGACCGCCTCGATAGTGGCGGACTGGCGCAGTTCGGTGCTTTGGTAGGTTCGTTTTTCGGGCGCTTTTGTGGTTGCCATTGGAGCTTCCCTGAAAGAAAGTAATCAATTGCTTTATTCTGGTAGGTGGTTGCCGATTACGCAAGAAACAAGGTGGGCAAGTCATGGTTCAGGGTGTAGGTAAAAGCCGTGTAAAGGCCATCCGGTTTGATTTACCTCAAGCATTACGATCGGTGGTAAGCGTAGTTTGCTATTTGTTGATGGCGACGCAGAGGAAATTGTCATGTCGCGTATTCCGTTGTTTTTCTGGGGGCTGGTTGCAGTCGTCAGTGCTGCCTGGTTCGCAGCCGATAGCCTCTGGGTGAGCCCGTTTGCTTACTTCCCGTTCCGGTCGGTGTTTGTGCAGTATTCGGGGATTCTTGCTCTGGTCATGATGGCGGTGGCCCTGTTGCTGGCGCTGCGGCTCCGGGCTCTGGAACGTTGGGTTGGTGGCCTGGACAAGGTGTACCGGCTGCACAAATGGCTGGGCATTGGCTCGCTGGTGCTGGCCACGTTGCACTGGTGGTGGGCGCAGGGCACCAAGTGGATGGTGGGCTGGGGCTGGCTGGAAAAGCCGGTCGGAAAAGGGGCAGGGCAGCAACTCACCGGTCTTGAAGCCTGGTTCCGCAGCCAAAGGGGGGTGGCAGAAACTTTGGGAGAATGGGCCTTCTATGCGGCTGCCGTGCTGATTGTGCTGGCGCTGGTGAAGGCCTTTCCCTATCACCTGTTCCGTAAAACCCACAAATTGCTGGCGGTGGTTTTCCTGCCCCTGGCCTGGCACAGCTTTATCCTGATGGAGTTTGATTACTGGGCAGCGCCTATTGGCTGGCTGACTCAGGCCGCTGTTGTGGCTGGCAGTGTTGCAGCCGTTTTACTGCTGGTGGGCTGGCCGGGCAAGGTTCGGAAGGTACCGGGGGAGGTGGTTTCCGTGGCTCACTATCCTGATCTGAAAGTCTTCGAATTTCTGGTGAAGGTGGTGCAGGGATGGTCCGGCCATAGTCCCGGGCAGTTTGCCTTTATCACCTCGGATGCTGCGGAAGGCCCGCACCCTTACACCATTGCATCAGACTGGAACCCGGAAACCCGGTGCCTGAAGTTTGTGGTCAAGGAACTGGGGGACCACACCCGCCGGGCCAGCCGCCGGATCTGCGAGGGTATGCCGGTTGCGTTGGAGGGGCCCTATGGCGGCTTTGATTTTGAAGATGATTGCCGCACCCAGATCTGGGTAGGGGCGGGCATCGGTATTACTCCCTTTATTGCCCGGATGGGTCGCCTGGCGGGTTGTCCTGACAATCGCACCGTTTACCTGTTCCATCCAACCGCGGATGTCAACGAGGAGGCCCTGGCAAAGTTGCGGGCAGATGCGGAAGCCGCGGGCGTTAACCTGGTCATTCGATGCAGCCGCACCGAAGGCCGACTGACGCCGGAGGAAATCCGGGATGCCGTGCCCGACTGGCAGCAGGCCAGCCTTTGGTTCTGCGGTCCGGTAGGTCTGGCCAAGACCCTGTTCAGCCAGTTCCGGAAATGGGGTATGCCGGCGAAACGGATGCACCGGGAGTTTTTTGATATGCGTTGAGGGCTGCGCTTACTGGTGCTGGAGCCAGCCTTGCTTCCGAGCTTTCTGATACAGACTACGCCCACACCAGTTCTGCTGCTGCCAGAAGAACCGGAAGCGCCAGGCGAGCTCTGGAATCCAGAAGCGCTCGGGCGTTTCCAGTGAGGGCTCTCCGGGCGTCAACTCCAGGTCGGCGGTAATGACCCCGGGGCCTTCTTGGCGGTGGCGGCGGGCCAGCCGGTTGCCTGTATGGTCGATAATCTGCGCCTCTCCCATCAGTTCTCCCTGATATCGGGGAGAGGGCAGGCCGAAAGGTGCCATTGGGATGGTGCCTTCCAGCGGGCCGCAGTGTGCCGCGTGAATGTTGGCAACGCCCAGCATGCGCGCAAACTGACCCGGTGCCTCCGCCATGTAGTCGGCATTCATGCTGGCCATGGTGTCCATAAAACCCCTCAGAACTGGCCAGTTGAATGGCGGCGACCACCAGTGGCTGCCGGTCATGGCGAAGTCGATTTTGCCTTTGAGCCGATGCACGGTGCCGGTGCGAATGGTTTCCCAGCATACGGCAGTGCCGACCAGCCCAAATGCTGTGTCGTGCAGGCCATGATCACTGCCACCGGTGTAGTAGGCATTTTCGATCATGGTGGGCAGGTCTTTGTCATGCCGGCTGACGGTGCCATCAGGCTGCACCAGAGTGTAGCAATTGTAGACATCGGCAGACTTGCCCGTGCCCCGGTGCTCCAAATAGGACCCGCCCACCAGCAGGTTATGGTCGGTGGCGTATTCTCGGAGTAAATCCAGCGCCGGGTTTTCGGTCGGCAGGCTGGCGGCCCAGAGTCTCGGGTTTTCAACAATCGGGGTGGTAAAAAACTCTGGTACGGCAACAACCCGGGCCTTCTGGTGAACCGCTTCATCCAGTAGCTCCCGGATATGATCCAGGTTGTAGTTAAGGTCACCCAATCGCCCTTGCATCTGTAGGGCAGCTACCCGGGTTTTCGTCATGCTGTGTCTCTGCTTTTTATGAGTGATGGATCGCCGCGCCGGCATACAGTCGCAGCTGAAGCTTGTGGCTGTGGAAAACAACCCGGGGCTTCAGGTTATCAATGCCCAGCGACCGGAGCCGTTCGGCCATCGGGTGTTGGCTGCTGCCCACCCGGGCGCGAACACTGCCCGGCAGGCACGCCTTGCCGCCGCCACGGGTGATCACCTGGGTGCGTAGCAGTTCCTTGTTATGCCATGAGTAAAGCACCAGATCCAGTTGCGGCCCAGGTATTCCCGGTTGGCCTTCGAACAGGGCCTCGGCTTTGGCGTAATCCACTTCCCACATGCCAAGAAAATTGGAGTTGTCATAGTAAAGGATAGGCAGGTCAACCTTGCCTTCGCTGGTTTCGAAGGGGGTCAGCGGGTACTGAAAGAGCGGGTCTTGTTGCCACTTGCTCATGGTTAAACTCCTGCGGGCTGCCAGGCGCGGCTGGCCTCGGTATGCACCAGGCTGCGGATGGCCCGGGTTTCGGCCGCCATGGTGGCCAGCGTCTGCTGAACATCCTGATAGTGAATCAGCGCTTTGCCGCCGAGTTGATAGTCCCGAGCAAAGGCGATAGCTTTTTCGGTGGCGGCTCGGGCAAAACCAACACCCATAGCGGCCACCGGTATGCGGGAGGCATTCAGGGAGGCCCGGTTCAGAGCCCAGCCTTAACGCAAACCGCCGACGACATTTTGGTCGGGCACGAAAACATTGTTGAGTTCCAGCTCGGCTGCTCCGGACGCGCGCATGCCCATTTTCAGTTCGGTGCGGGCCACCTTGAAACCGGGTGAGTCCGCCGATACGTAGAAGCAGGTCCAGGACTCCATGCCCTCGCCCTCGAGTGCGGCGAATACGGTCAGGCTGCGGGCCAGATCACCGCCACTGATGTAACACTTGCGACCATTCAACACCCAGCCGCCTGGTTGCTAATTTTAGTTTTCAGGCCAAATGCCTGCGGGCTGGGGACATTCCATGAGCTACTTCGACGAATATCGGCGCGGAATAACCAGTGCCCGGCTGATGGTGGATTACTTTCAGGCGCAGGGCGCCAGTGTGACACGGCTTCTGGCAGGAACTGGGCTGGCCGTGGGTGACCTCAACGATCCCAATACCGACATTCTGGCTCGCCAGGAGCTGCGCCTGGTCGCGAACATTCTGGCTCAGGTGCCGGATGCGCAAAGCCAGGCGGCGGCTCTTGGCAATCGCTACCACTTTTCTGCCTATGGTTTGTGGGGCTATGGTCTGGTGTGCTGCAACACGGCGGCACAGGCACTGTCACTGGCCCTGAACTATCTGCCGCTGACCTATGCGTTCAGTGGTATCGGATACCGGGAAGAAGGCGATAAGGGATTTTTGTGTTTCACGCCACCACCTCTGGAACCGGAGGTCAGCCAGTTTGTGCTGGCGCGGGATATGGTGGCGGCTGCCTTGCTGGTTCGGGAGCTGTTAGAGCAGTACCGCAATGCTGAGGCCTGCCGGCTGTTGCAGCAGAGTGATCTGACCATCAGTGACATTGCACTCCGGCTGGGGTTCAGTGATACCTCTACGTTTTCCCAGGCATTCAAACGATGGCAGGGCGTGGCGCCAAGCGTTTACCGAGTGCCTCCTCCCTCTTTTTAATCCATTCTGTGAAAGTGACTCGGCCAGGCTCACCGTCAGGCAGACCTGCACATTCACGACCTGGACATGCTCAGTGGTTACTGTGCCGGCTGGTCTTTGCGTACCCTGTTGCACGAGGGCCTGAACGGTGTGCCAGGCAAGGTGGAAGCGGCCCCGCCCAAGCACCTCTCAAGCGCCATCGGCCAGATGGTCAATTTTCTTGGCACCCTGCAGAACGAATGGGCCGGCGCCCAGGCCTTCAGCTCCTTCGACACCTACCTGGCCCCGTTTATCCGCAAGGACAACCTGGACTACGCCACCGTGCGCCAGTGCATCCAGGAGTTTGTTTACAACCTGAACGTGCCATCCCGCTGGGGCACCCAGACTCCGTTCACCAACATCACCTTCGACTGGGTCTGCCCGGACGACCTGCGGGAACAGATACCCATTATTGGCGGTGAGGAAATGCCATTCAGTTACGGCGAGTTGCAGGCCGAGATGGACATGATCAACCAGGCCTACATTGAGGTGATGACGGCGGGGGAAATCACCTGGCAGCAAGCTCTGGAGCACCTTTTAAAGCGCCGTGGCCTGCTGGATGCGGTGGTGTTCAGCGGCGGAGAGCCGACGATCCAACCCGCGCTGTTGCCCGCCATGCAGCAGACCCGGACACTCGGATTCCGCAACGGCCTTCATACCGGTGTGCCGCAACTCAGACGGCTGACGCCTTTGTTGCCGTATCTGGACTGGGTTGGGCTGGATATCAAGGCGTTACCTTCTGATTACGAACTGATCACCACCAATCGCCGGGCCGGGCTGGACAGCTGGGCCGCGATTGATGCGCTGCGAACGGCCGATGTGGACTTCGAGTGTCGGTTAACCTGGCATGGTGCCTGCCCCCTGAGCGGTGAAGATCGTCTGCGGGTTTGCAGCACCCTGCGTCCGCTCTTTGAAACCCTGGAGTTTCGGGCGTAGGCTGGGATTGCTATTTTCAGGATGGGGGGAATATTGATGGACATTCGCCTGAAACGCGCCTACGACACCGCCGCCCGCTCTGATGGGCCCCGGGTGCTGGTGGATCGCATCTGGCCCAGAGGTGTAGCCAAGGAGGATGCTAGCATCGATCACTGGCTGAAAGGGCTGGCGCCCTCCACCGAGCTGCGTAAATGGTTTGGCCATGACCCGGACAAGTGGCCGGAGTTTCAGAACCGGTATCTGGAAGAGCTGAAGCAAGCGGAGGCTGAGGAAGATCTGCAGGCTTTTATGACACTCTTGGAAGACCACAAGCGGATCACGCTGGTATTCGCCGCCAAAGATACCGAACACAACAATGCGGTGGCGCTGCGGGAGTTTCTGTTAACCAATCGCCTGCCGTAACATTGAATGTATCCTCACTCCGCGGCAGGGCCCAGCAATCGCCGCTGCCAGTCTTCGATTTCGCCGTGGGCCAGGCGGTTTTTCGCAAGCTGGATCAGGTTGGGCGAGAGAGTGGTCAGGCTTGCCATGCCGCGTAACGATTCCAGCTCCAGTGGCCGCTGGTAGAGTACTTCCAGCACCCGGCTCAGGGGCCAGTCGGAATTGTCTCTTTGCTCCAGTTGCAGGCTGTCGTGGGCGTGAATCATGCCTTCCTGCAGCACCCGATAGTACCACCCGGTACGCAGAGTCTCCTGAAACCGCCGGGACATATCGGCGATACCAAACCGGGTATTCAGCCGCCAGCAGGGCTGCCTGGGCTGAGATACCTGCAACCGCGCGTCGCCCAGCCGGAACACATCCCCCACACAGACATCGGACTCCGTTAGCCCTTCGGTGACCAGGTTTTCCCCAAAGGCGCCCGGTTGGCAGTGCCCGGCGGCGGGTTCGGGCAGGCCATTCTGCAGGCCCCGGTAGTGCTCCGAGGCGAAATGATGCAGGGCCTTTTCAGGGCCGCCGTGATGTCGTGGGTCGCCGTGTTCATCCTGCTCAAGGCCGGTAGTGGTGAGGAAGGCCTGATCCACCGGCTGTTTGTAGATGCCGGTTTCAACACCGCTGGTGGCCAGAGTCTGCAGGCGCCCGATGCGCAGTTGCAGCAGCTTGATCGGGCCGGGTTTGCGGGCGTGAGTCATCGTCAATGTCCTTGCTGCGGGTTTTGCCAACAGGCCCGAGCGCTTGGTGACATTGTCACTGAGCCGGGCGGGTAATGGCGATAAGCTTGGTTACAGGTTCCAGATTCCGGTCAGGGCGCCTGCGCTCAGAATCAGCGAGCCGCCGATTTCAGCAACAATCAGGGCCACCATAAAGCCGTGTACCAGCCAGCCTGGCAGGGAGGCTGTGCCTAGCCGGTGTGGCTTACGTAACTGGTTGCTGGTGTCGCGCAGAATGCCGTGGATTATGTAGGTGCCAATGGCCAGTGCGAAAAAGCTCAGGGCAGAAGCGGCCGCCAGGGTGTTCAGCCAATCCGGGTAAACACTGTAGCGGGTCAGCCAGGCCAGTAAGAGCGCGGCAAAGCTGTACATCAGGGAGCTGCGGTGGGCAATGTCCACATAGCGCGGTGCCGCAGCCCTGGGGCTTCGGGCCATGCAGGCGTACTTCCAGACACCGGTCAGCAGGCCGGTGATAAAGAAAAGCGCAGCGGCGCTGAGGCAGAGTTTTTCGGCCAGTGACATGAACACGTCCTGTTTTGGATAACGGGGATGGTTTAGGTTTTTATACCAACTTGGGAGATTGATTATGACGGTTAATGAAGGCCTTCGCCTGATGGCCGGGGTATTTACCCTGGTGTCGATCCTGCTTGCCCATTACGTAAGCCCTTACTGGTTATTGTTCACCGGCTTTATAGCACTCAATCTGATTCAGTCGGCGTTTACCAGATGGTGCCCGGCGATGATGATCTTGCGCAAGCTCGGGCTACGGGATGCGTGATTCAGGCCTGGTTTGACCGGGTTCGGGGGTGTTGATCGGGGTTTGATCGCCGTGGTGAATGCGCAGGCTGTTGCCGAGCACACACAGGCTGCTCAGGGACATAGCCACTGCGGCGATCACCGGCTGCACCCAGCCTGCTACCGCCAGCGGCAGAGCCAGGCCGTTGTAGGCGATGGCCCACACCAGGTTCTGCCGCATCAGTCGCCGCGCCTGGCGGGCAAAATCGAGCGTGCTGGCAACGGTATCCAGGCCACCGGTAAGCTGCACCGCCGCGGCCGATTGGGCGGCCTCCGGGGCGGTGTTGATGGCGATGCCGATGCGGGCAGAAGCCAGCGCCAGGCCATCGTTCAGTCCATCGCCGATAAACGCGGTGGGGTAGTGATTCTGCAGGTTTTCGACAAACCGCAGTTTTTGCTCCGGTGACGCTTCGGATATCACCCTGGCTGGCGGTATGTTCAGGCGTTTTGCCAGCGCCAGGCTGGAGCGTCGGGTATCGCCACTGAGCATATAGATGGCGATGCCCCGGGCTTTTAGCTGCTTGACCAACCTGGCAGCCTCGGGATTCAGCCGTTCCTGAAAATCAATCCGGCCTGCGTACTGGTCATCAAACGCCAGGTGCAGGCTCATGCCGGTATCTGCCAACTCTGGCAGGCTCACTCCCTGCTGTTCCAGCCAGCGACTTCGGCCAGCCAGTACCCGATGCTCGGCTAACCGCCAGAGGGTTCCCTGGCCGGGTATGGCGGTGCGGGCCCCCATGTCTTCGGGCAGGCTGGGGGCACCTTCCAGTGCCAGGCCCCGGGCCGTGGGATGGCTGGAGCCCTGCAGGGTATTGATGGCCAGTTGCAACAGGGCCTGAGGTGTCCAGCCGGGTTGTGGATGGCAGGCTGCGATGGCGGGGCGGTCGGTGGTGAGCGTGCCGGTTTTGTCGAAAACCACCACCTCAATATCAGCCGCCAACTCAAAGGCGGCTGGATCCTGCAACAAAATGCCCCGGGTCGCCAGCCGGGCATACCCCATCATTATCACCAATGGAATGGCCAGGCTTAGGGCGCAGGGGCAGCTGATGATCAGCACGGCCAGCCCCCGGGCCAGTGATTCGCCCGGCGCTGCTCCCTGAAACCAGGCCAGCACTACCGAGGCCAACGCTGCAACCACTACGGTGGGTAAAAGCACCCGGGCAATGCGATCGGTCAGCCGTTGCAGCGAAGTTTTCCGGCACAAGAGTTGATGTATGGCACGGGTAATACCATCGATTCGCCGCTGGCCGACCCCTGCGGTTACCTGGATTTGCGGGCAGCCCTCAATAACTACACAGCCAGCATACACCCGGTCGCCGGGCCGAACCGGGACGGGCTGGCTCTCGCCGGTGATCAGCGCAAAATCGATCAGTGCTTCGCCCGCGCCGATCTGGCCATCCAGGCAGAGCGGTTGCCCGGCCTCCGGCAGAATATGCATGCCCGGTGTTGCCTGGTCTGCCGGTATTTGCCGGCAACTGCCGTCGTCGAGAGTCACCGGGCTGCTGTTGCTCTGGCCCAGATAGCGGTGAATGATGTCGGTGGCCCGGCGCCGTACATTGGTATCCAGCAGCCGGGCAATCAGTTGAAAGGTAATCAGCATGACTGCCGCATCAAAGTAGACGTGGCTCTCGCTCTGGCTCAGGCGCCAGGCGCCAGGCGGATAGCAGGGTGGCGGCCACCACCGCAAAGGTAATCAGGGTATCCAGCCCGGGCACGCCCATGCGCAGGGTGCGCCAGCCAGCCCGGTAGAAGTGGGCACCGGAGTAGGTGAGGACCGGCAGGGCGAACACGCCGCTGGCCAGAGCCAGTGGCCAGGTGGCTTCCGGTTCCACCAGCCCCAGCGGAGCCAGGTAAACCAGCAGTGCGGGCATCATGCACCACATCCCGAACACTACGGCAGCGGCCAGTCGCCACTGCAGTTTTTTTCGGGCCAGATCGACCCCCTGGCTATTGGCGTTCGGAGGCGCATCCTGCAGTCGATAACCCAGCCGGCGAACCACCTGCGCCAACGTTGCAACGCCGGTTTGAGTGGTATCCCAGCGCAACAGGGCGGTGCCGGCGGCAAAGTTGACGGCCGCATCCAGCACCCCCGGCTGGCGTTTGAGCAGGCTTTCCACCGCGGCTGCACAGCTGCCGCAGTACATGCCCCGAACGAACAGGATGGTGTCGTCTGGTTGTTGCTTGCTTGCTACGCCTGGCGCGTTCACATTAGGGGGCCTGATAGGTTTCCTTCAGTTCATCGGCTGACCAGGGTCCTCGCTCGCCAACGCCAGCCTGATGTTCCTCCACCTGGGCCCCGGTGATGGGTTCTGCCTGGTTTCCCCACTCCTGACGAATGTAACTGAGCACAGCGGCAATTTCGTCATTGCTCAGGGTACCTTTGAAGGCGGGCATCATGCCGTTGTAGGTCTGGCCTTCAACCTCAATCTCGCCTTGTAAACCATCATGGACAATGGCAATGGGGATGTCGCGGGTGGCCACCACCCATTTACTGCCGGCAAGCGGCGGAAAGGCTCCTGGCACACCCTGGCCATTAGCCTGATGGCAGGCTGCACACTGGGCATTGAACACGGTTTTTCCGTTGATGCCACTGCCGCCTTCGCCGCCAGCACTGCTGACGTTTACCTCTGGCGCAGTGCGGCTGTCGCCGCCCAGTAATGGCTTGCCGATGTTGTAGGCGTAGTAGCCCACCCCCCAGATAATCAGCACGGCAATCCACAGCAAAACGATCATCGGGGTCTTCCGCATCCCTTCTTCGGGTTCCGGGTTTTCTCTCTGGCGTGCGCGTTCGTTGTCGGTTATCACGGTGGCAGTTACTCCTGGGTCTTTTCAGGTTCGGGCAGCGTCGGTGCCGGATAGGTTCGATCCAGAGCCAGCAGATAGTCCACCAGGGCCAGCGCCTGTTCTGTGGGGACGATGTAGCCTTCTTCCGGAGCATAGGGTTCCGGCAAGCGGACGACCGTGTCGTCCTCACCCACCGAGCGAACCCAGCGGAACAGGAACCGGTAGGGTGGCATGATGCTGTCTTTCACCACCGCCTGCGGGTTATAAAGATGGAGCAGGTGCCAGTCTTTACTGGGCTGGCGGGCACCGATATTGAACAGATCCGGCCCGGTACGCATGGTGCCCAGCAGGTGGGGCGTGTCGTAGGCATAGTCGCCGGGCACAGACGGGCGGCCCCAGCCGCGGTCTTTGTCGCCGCTGGCGAAGGACGGATCGCGGGGCTGCTGGCTGTGGCAGTAAACGCAGCCATTGGCAATGTAGATTTGCCGCCCTTCGAGTTGCCGCTCGGTGTAGGGTTTCAAGTCTGGTGGCACCTGTTCTGCCGACATTTGCAGATAGGGCATAACCACCAGTGTCAGTGTGGCCAGCAGCAGAATCAGCGCGGCGCCGACCATGATTGCGAGTGCGCGTTTCATTGGCTTACCTCCCGGGCCGGATTACGAAACAGTGTGGGCTGGTCTTGCAGCCGGCCTTTTCGCAACAGCATGGCGACAAAATGGAACGCAAAAACGATGTGGCCAGCAGTCATCAGGCTGCCACCGATAGTTCTTGCTTCGAGGTAAGGCAGAGTCATTCTTACAATATCCATAAACGGTGTGTCGGCGGTGAGCAGTTCCACGCCCTGTTTCCAGCCACCAATGGTCAGAGACACCACGTAAATCAGGATGCCGATGCTTACCAGCCAGAAGTGCAGGGCAATCAACCGCCGCCACGGCCATTCCCAGTTCATCAGCCGGGGCATGATGAAATAGACCGCGCCAAACAGAATAAAACTGAGGAAGGCGTACATGCCCAGGTGGGCATGGGCCACGGTGTAATGCGTGAAGTGGGTGATCACGTTGACGCTGCGCAGGGCTTCCATGGAACCCTGTAACGACGACACCGTGTACATCAACGCGCCGATCCAGACAAACCGCAGCGTGGGTGAGTCTTTCAGCCGGTGAAAGTTGCCCATCATGGTGCCGTGGTGGTTGATGGCAACGGTGATCACCGGGATCGACATCATCACGCTGTGCACAATCGACAGGGTGACCAGCCAGGTGGGAATGGGGCCGCCCACCAGATGGTGAATACCCACCTGGCTGTAGAACAGCGCCAGCGACCAGAAACCGATCAGTGACAACTGATAGGAAATAATCGGCCGCCCGAGGATTTTAGGAATCATGTAGTAGGCGATGCCGATGCCAATGGGAGTTACCCAGAGCCCGAGCACGTTGTGAGCAAACCACCAGTTAACGGTGGCGCCCGAGGTGCCGGGAAAGACGTAAGGCAGGTTGGCGATCAGAAACAGGAACGGGAACCACACCAGTGCCGCCAGAAAGTACCAGCTGGTGACATAAAGGTGAGAGACCGTCCGTTGCTTAGCGGTCAGCAGCAGCGGCACAGCGGCGAGCGCACCTCCGGCAACGAACAGCAAATCTACTTGCCAGGGAAATTCCAGCCATTCCTTGCCGTCGGACAGTCCCAGATTGATAGCCCCCAGCCCAAGCACCAGCC
This sequence comes from Marinobacter sp. P4B1, assembly GCF_001447135.1. Lineage (NCBI taxonomy): Bacteria > Pseudomonadati > Pseudomonadota > Gammaproteobacteria > Pseudomonadales > Marinobacteraceae > Marinobacter > Marinobacter sp. P4B1. Next base: position 133,293 of record NZ_LLXM01000015.1, on the reverse strand, counting down.
CGATGTTCCAGAGCACTGCGCCGATAACCGCAAAACGGCCACCGGCCAGGCGGGTTTTGAACAACCGCGGAATCAGAAAAAGGGCAATGGCAATCCCGGCCATGGAGGCCCAGCCATAGGTAACCGCATTCAGATGCATGGGGCGAACCCGGCCGAAGGTCAGGAACTCGCTGTTGGCTAGCAGCTCCGGCATATGCATCTTGGCGGAGGACAGCAACCCGTAAGCGGAGCCAAGCAACAGCCAGAACACGCTGGACGATAGCCAGCTCAGCGTGGCCAGCCGGGACGATTGATCGGCATCGTAACGGGCCCGATATTCGGCATCCGACAGCTCCTGCTTTTGTCGTTGCGGTGCTTCTGCGGGGTCTTCTCCAATGCCTTCCTCGCCGGGCGAGAAGATCGTTCGGGCCGATTTCTGGCCGTGGCTGAACTGGTTGTTGGCGATCGACCAGATCAGCAGCAGCAAGCCGACGGTTGAGAGCAGGAAGGTGATGATCAGGAGAACGGCAATGGTGGGCGTCATAGATCTTCCCGATTAGATTTATTTAAAATGCGTTAATTTGACCGTGTTCAATGTGAGTGAAGCGGATGTGCCTGATAGACTCTTTCCAGCACAACCCGTGGTAACCATAAGATTAACCAGCGGAGGTATCGAGCGGTAAATTGATTCAGATCAATTTATCCTGGTCGTGAGGGTGATTTTTCGGGGAGAAGCGCTTTTTGATGATCATTTCTAGCACTTAAGATGTATTGAAAATAAATCTATCGTAGTTCTTAATGTCGAGATGGTGGCCTTGGTGTTCGATTAAAGGAGCTGCCATTGGATGTCCAAATAACAAGAGATGAGATCAAGGAGCTTCAGATGACCCATCTAAAACGACAGTCATTGATGATACTGGCTGCTGTACTGTTGGCGTTTCCCCTGGCTGGCCACGCCGAAGACGAAAAAAAGACCGACGTTTGGCTGCCGAGCCTGATCACCGAAACCCCGCAGCAAGGATTTGAACTGGCGATCAAGCTGTCCCGTATGGGGGTGAAAAGTACCCAGTCGAACAAGGAGGTGCTGTTTCGCGAGCGGGCCGAGTATTCCCAGGATGGTGAGGCACTGATCCACGCCTCAGAAGTGATTGCGGTGCACTTTCAGACCGTGGCTGCTGCCAATAACTACTGGAAATAAGACGCTGAGCACCCGGCCAGTACCGCGTCTGGCCGGGCCTGTCTCACCCCCGTGTTTTTACCAGCATGGTCTTGATATGGCCAATGGCTTTCATCGGATTCAGGCCTTTCGGACAATAGGCGGTGCAGTTGCCGATACCCCGACAGCGAAACACGCTGAACGGATCTTCCAGTCGGGCCAGTCGTTCCTGGGTGGCGGTGTCTCTGGAATCCACCAGAAAGCGATAGGCTTGTAACAGCCCGGAAGGCCCGATGTACTTTTCCGGGTTCCACCACCAGGACGGGCAAGCCGAGGTGCAACAGGCACACAGAATGCACTCGTACAGGCCGTCCAGTTTGGCCCGGTCTTCCGGGCTTTGCAGTCGCTCGATGGCCGGTGTCGGCTCATCATTAATCAGCCAGGGCTGCACCTTCTCGTACTGTTTGAAAAACAGCGACTGATCCACCACGAGATCCCGGATCACTGGCATACCCGGCAGTGGCCGAATCTCCAGCAGGTTCTTTTTGCCCAGTATATCGGCCACACGGGTGATGCAGCCTAGCCCGTTTCGACCGTTGATGTTCAGCCCGTCGGAACCGCACACGCCTTCCCGGCAGGAACGGCGGAATGTCAGCGTGGTGTCCTGGGTTTTCAGGTGTTCCAGCACATCCAACACCATCCGATTGCGGAAACTGGCGTCAACTTCGCTATCCTGATACCAGGGTACCGAGTCCTGTTCCGGGTTATAGCGGTAGATTCGTACCTTTAACGGCTCCATTGTGTTGCCCTCCTGAAATTCATTTATTTCAAGTGTGGGTTTAAACTCAGGATAGCAGATAGGCACACAGTCGATTTGATCGGTATGTTTATTCTTGCAGCCCCTCAGCCAATGGCCTTGTGGGCAATGTCTCCCTCTTTGCCTTTGAGCATGTAATCAAAGTAAAACGGCGGCAGAACTCGCTTCTTTACGTGCCAGTAGAATCGGGATTCCTTGAACGGGCTCAGGGGCAGCGTGGGCGTTACCTTACCGCCATAGATGAACTCGGCCAGCATAACGGTGCCATAGCCGGTCACTACCGGGCATGAGGTGTAGCCATCATAGCTGGCATCAAGACCACGGCCTGACAATCGGGCCAGTATGTTGGCAGCGGCAACCGGTGACTGTTTGCGAACGGCTGCAGCGGTTTTGGAGGTGGGCAGAGAGCTGGCATCACCCAGGCTGAATACGTTGTCGTAACGAACGTGTTGCATGGAATGCTGATCTACCTCTACCCAGCCTTCGGCATTGGCCAGGGCGCTGTTCCGGATAAAGTCCGGCGCGCACTGTGGCGGTGTAACATGCAGAAAGTCGAAGTTCTCTTTCACCTCGCTGACTTCGCCGGCGCTGTTGGTGAAACGGAAGGTGGCAACCTTGTTCTCGCCGTCAACGGCAACCAGATTGTGGTTCATCAGCAATCCGACATTATGTCGTTTGGCGACCTGAGTCAGGGGTGGAACGAAATCGGGCACGCTGAACAGCGCACCACCGGCTGCGTAGAACTTCAGTTCGCTGCTGCCGCTGAGGCCTTTTTTGCGCACATAATCTGCTGCAAGGTAGGCGATTTTCTGGGGGGCACCGGCACATTTGATGGGTGCTGGTGGTTGAGTAAACAGGGCTTTACCGCCCTGGAATGCCTTCAGGCATTGCCAGGTGTATTCCGCCATTGCCGGGTCGTAATTACTGCAGACGCCGTTGCGCCCGATTGCGTCTCGCAGGCCTTCCACTCCGTCCCAGTTCAGTTTCAGGCCCGGTGTCACTACCAGAATGTCGTAAGCCAGTTTGCGGCCATCCGAGAGCAGCAGGGTGTTGGTGTCAGGCTGCAATTCGGTAACGGCAGCTCTTACCCAGCGGGCGTTGTCTGGCAGGGTTTCGGCCTGGGGGCGGGCCGTTTTGGCAAGCGAATAGGCACCGCCGCCCACCAGAGTGAATGCGGGCTGGTAATAATGAACATCGCTGGGCTCAACAATCGCAACGTCCAGCCCCGGGCGCTGGCGGAGTAGCGAGGCGGCAACGCTGGTGCCGGCGGCGCCGGCGCCGATAACAACGACGGTGTGATGCTGGGTAGTCTCCGGTTTGGCCATAATGCTATTCCACTTGTCGGTTCTATAGATTAAAAGGTTTGGAAGGAAGCATAAATCTAAAACCAAATATCATAAAATGATCGAGGTCATCTCCGGCTTATTATTTTTGAATATGCTTAAACCTTTGTAAAAACAAATGCTTAAGATGTAAATCGATAAATTGGATAACCAAAATAAAGATAATCTGATTTATCGGGGTTGTGTTGGCTTCCTAGAGTGCCCGTGACATTTTCGGCTCAGCCCGGGTAGGTCCCGTGTGGCCATTAACGATGTGTTTCGGTGGCTTTTCATGACAAACAATCTCAGTTCATCTCCGCTGTCTGCAGAGCAGCAGCAACGCCTGGGCCAGTTACTGGCTGAGCTTGGCTCTGATCAGATTTACTGGCTTGCCGGGTACCTGGCAGGCTATTGCTTTTCCAACTCCCCGTCAGCAACCGCGTCTCAAGCTTCAGCTGTCGGTGGCCGCGAGTTGACCATCCTCTTCGGTTCGCAGACCGGCAACGCCGAAGGCGTGGCGGAGCAACTGGCGGTCCGGGCGGCGGAGAAAGGCGTAGCCGCAAAAGTTGTTGATCTCGCAGACTACAAGCCCAAGCAGCTCAAGCAGGCACAGTTCCTGGCACTGGTGACATCCACCCAGGGTGAGGGTGATCCCCCCGACAACGCTCTGGATTTCCACGAATTCCTGATGGGCAAGAAGGCCCCGAAACTGGATCAGTTGCGCTATAGCGTGCTGGGGCTCGGGGATTCCAGTTACCAGCATTTCTGCCAGACCGGCAGGGATTTTGATCAGCGTTTGGCGGAGCTGGGGGCCTCCAGGCTGGCCGAACGTGTTGATTGTGATGTGGATTATGAAGACCTGGCAGAACAGTGGATTGAGCGAGTGCTTGAGGCCGTTGCGTCTGAGGCCGGCGCTTCCCAGCCGGTCGCCTCTGCCACAACGGCCGTTGGTTCGGCAGCCGCATCGCTCTATAGCCGAAAAAACCCGTTTCAAGCGACGATCCTGACCAACCAGCTGTTGAATGGCCGGGGTTCTGACAAGGAAGTTCGGCATATAGAGTTTTCCCTGGAAGATTCGGGGCTGCAGTACAAGCCGGGCGATGCCCTGGCGGTGTGTCCGGAAAACAGCCCGGCACTGGTGTCACAACTGTTGTCAGCACTGGACTTTGACAGTGAAGCCCCGGTGGATATCAATGGCGTGGCCGGTACTCTGGGCGAGGCCCTGGCCCGGCACCGTGAGATCACCCTGCTGACGCCACCACTGATCAAACAGTGGGCAGAGTTGGCGGGTCAGGAAGAGTTGAGCGCCCTTGCTGACAACGCTGGCGAGCTCCGGGACTGGACGGGGGGGCGGGATCTGCTGGATCTGGTTCAACGCTGGCCGGTGCCATCACTGCAGCCGCAGCAACTGGTGGACCTGTTGCGCAAGTTGCCACCGCGGCTGTACTCCATCAGCTCCAGCCAGGCCGCTGAGGAAGATGAGGTCCATATTACCGTCGCCGCCGTGCGCTATCGCAGCCACGAACGGGATCGTGAAGGCGTGGCCTCCACCTGGCTGGCAGGCCGCCTGGAAGAGGGCGCTACCGTGCCCGTATACATCGACCCGAACAAGAACTTTGCACTGCCGGACAACGATGAGGCTCCGGTCATCATGGTCGGCCCCGGTACCGGCGTGGCACCCTTTCGCGCCTTCATGCAGGAGCGGGAAGAACGGGGGGCAACGGGAGATAACTGGCTGATTTTCGGTGACCGCCGCTTTCGCAGCGACTTCCTGTACCAGAGTGAATGGCTGAAGTGGCGCCGGGATGGCCTGTTGACCCGGCTGGATGTGGCCTTTTCAAGGGATCAGCAGGAAAAGCGTTATGTTCAGCATTGCCTGCGGGAGCAGGGGGCAGAAGTCTGGGCCTGGCTTGAGCGCGGCGCCAGCCTGTATGTTTGCGGTGATGCCGAGTGCATGGCACCGGATGTCCATCAGGCACTGCTTGATATTGTTTGTGAGCAGGGCTGCAAAACTGCAGAGCAGGCTGAAGATTACCTGCGCCAATTGAACCGGGATAAACGTTACCAGCGGGATGTGTACTGATGAGTGAGAAACTGCCAGAAGCCGAGATAATCAAGCGCGAGAGCGACTACCTCCGGGGCACTATCCTGGAAGGTCTGCAAGACCGGGCCACCGGAGCCTTGCCGGAGGATGACACCAAACTGACCAAATTCCACGGCAGTTACCAGCAGGATGACCGTGATCTGCGGGACGAACGCCGGCGCCAGAAGCTGGAGCCTTTGTATCAGTTCATGGTGCGCCTGCGCCTGCCGGGTGGGGTGCTGTCCAGCCAGCAGTGGCTGGGGCTGGACCGGATTGCCGATGAGTGTGCCAATTCCACTCTGCGGCTGACCACCCGCCAGACTTTCCAGTTCCACGGTGTGTTCAAGGAAAAAATGCAGACCTTCATGAGAATGGTCAACGAACTGGGGCTGGATACCCGGGGCGCCTGTGGCGACGTCAATCGCAACGTGATCAGCAACGTCAATCCGCAGCTGTCCCACCTGCACCGGGAGATTCACGAACTGTCCCTGGCCATCAGTGACCGCCTGCGCTGGCGCTCCGGTGCCTATGGTGAAGTGTGGCTGGGCGAAGAACGAGTGGCAGCCCTGGGGGAAGAGGAAGAGCCGTTCTACGGCTACAAATACCTGCCCCGGAAATTCAAGATAGCCCTGGCCATTCCGCCGGAGAATGACTGCGATGTATTCGCCAACGACATCGGCCTGATTGCCATTGTCGAGGATAACCGGATACAGGGCTTCAACCTGGTGGTTGGCGGAGGCATGGGGCTCACCTATGGCGATCCGGCAACTTACCCACGGCTGGCGACCATGGCCGGGTATGTGCCTAAAGACCAGATAGTGGATGCCTGTCAGGCCATCTGTGCCATCCAGCGGGATTTCGGAGATCGCACCAACCGCGCCCATGCCCGCTTCAAGTACACCATTGATGACCATGGCATGGACTGGTTCCGGGAAAAGTTTCAGGAATACCATGGCCAGGCTTTTGAGAAGCCCCGCAGTTTCAGTCTGAGCAGTAATGGCGACCGGTTTGGCTGGGTAGAGGGCGAAGACGGGCTGCAACACCTGACCCTGCTGATTCCCACGGGCCGGGTGGCGGATACAGAAGAGGGCGGCCAGATACGCACAGCGTTGCGCAAGATTGCCGAGCTTCACTCGGGTAATTTCCGGATTACCTGCAACCAGAATCTGGTGATTGCCGGGGTCTCCGCTGAGCAGCGGCCTGCCATTGATGCGCTGGTGGAAGAGTACGGCCTGGATGCCGGCAACCGCAGCACACCCCTGCGCCAGCACTCCATGGCTTGCGTTGCCTTCCCGACCTGCGGCCTGGCCATGGCCGAATCCGAGCGTTTTCTGCCGGGGTTTATTGATCAGATTGAACGCTTGATGGCCGATGAGGGGCTGGAACCAGACGCTATCAACATCCGGGTAACCGGCTGCCCCAATGGCTGTGCCCGGCCCTACCTGGGCGAAATTGCCCTCACCGGCAAGGCTATTGGCAAATACAACCTGTACCTGGGGGCGGACTTTGCGGGCCAGCGGATGAACCGGCTGTACCGTGAAAACATTGATGTTGATACGGTTCTCGCCGAATTGCGGCCGCTGTTCCGTGTCTACCGGGAGCAACGCCAGGCGGGAGAGCATTTTGGCGATTTTCTGGTGCGCACCGGGGTGGTTGAAGCCGAGCGTACGCCGGCTATGCTCCATGAAGCGCTGAAATAACTCTGGAGATGATCAATGGATACCCCGGAGAGTCTGGAATGGCAAAGGCTTGCTTTTGTTGAGAACCGTGATGGTATGGCAGCGGCGTTGACCTTCGCACGGCAGGGTGTTGCCCAGTATGCGTCTGCCCTTCGGGAGTCGGATTCCGGTGGCAACCAATACGGTGCCGCTTTTCGGGAAAGCCTGCTGGCCTCTATCCGGGTGTACCGGGAGTATCTTCAGAAAAACGAAACCCCGGCTTGACCGGGGTTTCATGCGGACCGTAAGCGTTGGTGGTGCGTCGTTAGTACATTTCCAGCCGCCCAATATCCCTGGATTGCAGGCGGGCTTCTGCCTGTTGGTTGGCTGCCAGCTCCCTGAAGAGTTCGGCCTCACGATTATTCTGGGCAAGTTTGGCCCGCAGCACATCCCGCTCCAGGTAGATTTGTTCGGAAAGCCTGAAATCCAGAGCTTTCAGTTCATGGTAGAAGCGCCTCCATGAACGACATGCCGACTCCGGTGCACGGTAGTTTCGGGTCAGGTCGCGGAGCTTTTTCAGTTGTTTTTTGATGATTGAATGTTCTTCGTTCATTTGGGCGATGGGCGTTTCCGGGCGTGGGGGCTGGTCATGCGCCATCTGGTTCAGTACGTGAGTGTTCTCCTTCTCGATATGGTCTCGAAACAGGCGCTCCAGCTTTTTGACCGCCAGCGTGATGCCTTTCGGTACGTCCGGGTTGGCTCTGTGAACCGCTTCAATCTTGCGGGCGAGCCGGTGGATTTCGGGCAGTTTTGCGAGGTGAGCAGCATCGTACCCCCGCAGTATCAGCTCCAGCAGTACGTCAGTATCCAGCTCTTCAATAGATGTCTGCTCCATGACTGTGTCAAACAGCTCCTGGCATAACTTCCCAAGGTCAACATTGGCAATGGAGGCGACCATAGCCACGGTGGCCAGGCGGTGGTTCTCGATATGCGGCACGTATCGGCGGAATACATCGAGTGTTTCCGGGCATTTGCTTGCCAACTGGCTGACCGTGGTTTCGCTGCAGCGTCCGAGAATATCCTGATGGTTCATTGCTCATACTCCTCTCTTGCTTTAACATATATATAGAATGCAGGTTATAGGTAGTCAAGAATTATTCTCATTTTCTGTCAAGTGAGGGAGGTGGTTAACCGTGGAGATCAATGCTGAAGTGACGCCGGAAGCCAAGGTCTATCTTCTGAATTTATTAGAAAAACAGAATGTTCCTGGTATGGCGGCCCGGGTGATGTGATTGCGGCCGATGTTAAAGACAATATTCTGCAGGTTCCGTTTGTGAAAGAGTGCAAGGTGGAGATTGTGTTTGATCCACCCTGGAGCTACGACAACCTGGATGAAGAAGCCCGGCTTGAGCTGGGAATGATCTGAACCGGCTAGAGACTTTATGAATCTTAATGATCAATGAAGAAGCGCATATGGCCACTCAGACAGACGCCTGTCTACCGGAGTTAACGTCCCCTCCAAAGCCGGTTTTCGACAGTAAGCGCGTGCCCGGAAATCCGGCTATCTGGGTCGGAATCTTCTCGGAGTTGACGGAGTTTGCCATCTTTTTTGTGGTCTACTTCATCGCCCGTGCTCACCACCCGGATGAGTTCAACTCCGGCCCCCTTCAATTGCACACCCTTGCAGGAACGATCAATACCCTGGTTCTGATTACCAGTAGCTATTTTGTGGTCAAAGGTATCTATGCACTGAGGGCTGACCAGCCGGAAAAAGCCGTGCGCTGGCTCTGGGGCACACTCGCGTGCGGCGCTGTCTATCTGGCTATCAAGTGTCTGGAGTACCTTTGGAACCAGGAGCAGGGCATTCAGACAAACACTAGTAATTTTTTTGCAGTGTATTACTACACAACCTTCAACCATATGCTGCACGTATTCTGGGGTAGCGGGGGGATTCTCTGGGCGATTCTCCGGATTCGTTCAGGAGGGTTTACCGCCACCAACCACAATGGTCTGATTGCCGCTGCTTGCTACTGGCACATGATTGATCTGGCCTGGATTCTGATTTTTCCATTGATGTATGTCCTTCGGTAAACCGGCGATAACTTGTAAAAGGAGATCAGAATGAACGTGACTGACAAAGCGCGGGTCGCTGGCAGGCATCTGGATCGCATGTGGGTGATTCTGGTCGGGCTCACCCTGGTCAATGCATTGATTGCTGAACGGGCCGAACCCGGGTTGGTGATTACGTTGGTTATTGCAGCAATGATTGTGGTCAAAGCCAGGTTGATCATTGATCACTTTATGGAACTGAAAGAAGCATCCCCCTATATCTATTATCTGATTACCGCCTATTTTTACGTGTTCTCACTGCTCGCAGTCTTGGTCTGGCTCTTCCCTGAAACATTGGCAAGCTGGACGACTCTGCGCTGAGGGTGTCGAGCGCGGGACATCAATGCTGAAGTGGCGTAAAGTGTCGTAACCGGATATCCAATAAAAACCGAGAGCTATAAGCTCCTTAGCACGAGTGCCCCTATGCTCGCCCCCGCTTCAGTCAGTGATTATCGCCTGTTGGCCAGGCGCAAACTACCGCGCATGTTGTTCGACTATCTGGACGGCGGTGCCTTTTCTGAACATACCCTGGCTGAAAACCGGCGCGCCTTTGAACAATGGTGTTTTCGCCAAAGGGTGATGACCGACGTTTCCCGTATTGATACGTCCGCCACTTTGCTGGGAACGGCTGCCGCCATGCCCCTGGTCATGGCGCCCATGGGTCTGGCCGGGATGTTGGCCAGGCGGGGTGAGGTGCAGGCAGCAGCGGCCGGTGCCAGAGCCAACATTCCATTTTGCCTGAGTACCGTGGGTATCTGTGCGGTGGAAGAGGTGGCCCGGGACGTTCCGGATGCCAATCGGTGGTTCCAGCTCTATGTGCTGAAAGACCGGGGCTTTTCCGAGGAACTGTTGGCAAGAGCCTGGCAGGCCGGTTTCAAGACTCTGGTCTTCACCGTCGATCTGGCCAGGTTGGGCCTGCGGTACCGGGATGTTCGCAACGGCATGAACGGCAACCTGCCGTTGCCCGCGAAAGTGCGTAAGGTGCTGGATCTGCTCGGCCATCCCCGCTGGCTGGCGGATGTGGCCATTGGTGGCAAGCCGCTGACGTTTGGTAATCTGGCCAGTGTGGTGCTATCGGGCCGCAAGCCGGAGGATTTTAAAGCCTGGGTTGAGAGCCAGTTTGATCCCTCGGTCACCTGGAATGATCTGGACTGGATACGCCAGCACTGGCCGGGCAAGCTGGTGATCAAAGGCATTATGGAAGTGGAGGATGCCCGCTCGGCTCTTAAGGTGGGGGCCGATGCGGTGGTGGTGTCCAATCACGGTGGTCGCCAACTGGATGGTGCGCCGGCTTCCCTGAGTATGTTGCCCGCCATCGCAGCCGCCATCGGTGAGAAGTGCCAGGTGTTGGTGGATGGTGGCGTTCAGACCGGCCAGGATGTTGTCCGGGCATTGTGCCTGGGGGCTAGTGGTTGCCTGATAGGGCGCCCCTGGGGCTATGCCCTGGCGGCCGGTGGTCAGGCGGCTGTTGAAAACCTGCTGACCAATATCCGGTATGAAACCGAGCTGACACTTTCGCTGATGGGCAAAACGGCGCTTGATCAGTTGTCCCGGTCAGACCTTTTGTCGCTGGACGAGCTGCAGGCGCTTAGCCGCGCCTGAGCTTGTTCAGGACTTGGTGAAGAGCAGTTTCCGTGGGCTGAAATCCCATTCCAGGCTGTCCAGCAGGTTTTTCAGGGCCAGCCCCAGTTCGGTGTCGCCTTCAATCACCAGGCGGCGCTGGAAAAACAGCTGGTCCGGGTCCTGCTTGCGCTCGGCGAGGGTTTTGAACGCGGCCAGGGAGCCACGGATGGTGGCTTCGCCCGGGCCGTCGACAATGCGCAAACGCCCGGCCCAGAAACCGAAGGTTATCCCGGGGTGGCCGCCGTTTACTTCCAGCCGGATTCGCCGGCCCTCGAAGTCATCAAATTCCCCCTCGGCCATGGCCTGGGCAAACAGCCGGTTAAGCGGAGCTTCCGCGACCAGCTGTTTGAAAGGCATGGGGATTGACCGGTCAATGGTGCCCAGAGCCGGTGCCGGCGAGGGCAGGAACTCTTTCAGCACTGCCAGGGATTGATCCATCAAGGGGCTGTGCAGGGCAGCAATGGGGGGTAGCGAAAAGGCCATGGTTTACTCCGGGCGGTCAGAAACCCGCCCAGAGTAAAGCAAAAAACCCAGGGGTGATTTGATATAACTCAGCCCTTGTGCAGGCCTTCTTCCACAGCCCACACGGCAACCTCTACCCGGGAGCGCAGGCTCAGTTTCTTGAGCAGGTGTTTTACGTGGACTTTCACTGTGCCGTCGCTGATGTCGAGTTTGCGGCCGATCATCTTGTTGGACAGGCCTTCGGCGATCAGTTTCAGGATGTCCTTTTCGCGTGGGGTCAGGCTGTCGAAATCCGGGCGCGAGGCCTGTTGCGGCTTGTTGGAGCGCAGGGCTTCGGCCAGCAGGGTGGTCAGCCGGTCGCTGATCACCATTTTGCCAACGGCTGCCTGGTGCAGCTGGGCGATCATGTCGTCCGGTTCCATGTCCTTGAGCAGATAGCCATCAGCGCCGGCGCGCAGGGCGGCAACCACGTCGTCTTCCTGGTCTGAAACGGTGAACATGATAATGCGGGAGCTGATGTTCTGGGCCCTGAGCCTTTTCAGGGCTTCAATGCCGTCCATCTCCGGCATGTTCAGGTCCATCAGGATCAGGTCGGGCTCTATCTCGGTCGCCATCCGGATGCCGTCGGCGGCGTTGCTGGCTTCGCCGACAACTTCCATATCCTGTTCCATGCTGATCAATTGCTTGATGCCCTGGCGCAGCAAGGGATGATCGTCTATCAGCAGGATACTTGCGGGTGTTTCAGACATATTCTTTCTCGTTTAAGGCATTTGTCGGTTCAGGCGGTTGATGACTGCACGGCAATCAGGTTCCGGCTTTTGGGAACGAATGTTAACTCAACTTCCACGCCGCCTTCCTCCCGGTTTTTCACTTCTACGGTTCCGCCCAGAGTCCTGGCCCGGTCCTGCATGATCACCATGCCGTAGTGGTTCACGGGTTGTCCGCCTCCGGGCAGGCCTTTGCCGTTATCCCTGATACGGGCACAGACTCTGGGAGATTCAAATACGACCTCTACAGCAATGTCGGTGGCATCGGCATGCTTGACAGCATTGGCCAGGCCTTCCCGGATAATCTGCAGGGTGTGGATCTCTTCGTTGGGCGACAGGGTCTGGGGCGGCAGGTTGTACTCCAGTGCCACCGACCGGCCCAGCCGTTCAGAGAACTCATCGATGGTTTTGCTCAGGGCGCTGGCCAGGTCCGGTGTATCCAGTTTCAGGCGGAAGGTGGCCAGTAGCTCCCGCAACTGGCGGTAGGCACTGTTCAGGCCGGTGCTGAGTTCGTCCAGGATCTCGCTGTGCAGTTTTTCCTGGTCACCACTGATATTGAGCCGGCGCAGCCGTGTTACCTGCATTTTCAGGTAGGACAGGGACTGGGCCAGGGAGTCGTGCAGTTCCCGGGCGATGACGGTGCGCTCCTCGGCCAGGGTTTGTTGCTGCTCTTCGGTAATCTGGCGTTCCAGGAATATGGCCGTGGCCAGCTGGTCGGTCATGGTTTCCAGCAGTCGGCGGGACATGTCCGGCAGGCCCTTGTCTGCGGGGTACCAGACTTCCAGTGTGCCCAGCAATTGGCCCGGAGTGCGGATGGGCAGCAACAGGCGACGGCCGTCGTTGCCTTCCAGTGGCAGGTCGTCGTACACCTCGGGTGTGACCAGGCACGCATTGCAGTGGTGGTCCCGGCAGTAGAACGGGCGCTTGCTGGTGGCGGTGGTTACCGCCTCGATGGGTTCTGGTGAGCCTTTTTCATGCAGGTACAGGCGGATAGGGCCGATGCCCAGAAGCCGCTCCAGCTCCTGCAGGATTGGAATGGCACCGCTGCACAGGTCGTGGTTGGCGAACAGGCCGCGGCTGGCAACGTGCATGGCCTGCAGGGCGGAGTGGCTGATTTCCAGTTCTTCGGTTTTCCGCTGTACCCGGCTTTCAAGTTCGTAGTAGGTCAGGGCCAGTTCGCTGGTCATCTGGTCAAAGGCCTGGCCCAACCGGGCCAGTTCGTCGTTGCCTTTCAGGTTGGCCTTGTGGGAGAAGTCCTGCTCACCCACGGCAGTGGCAATGTGGATCAGTTTGCGCAGCGGGCGGAGTACCCGGTTTTTCAGGTCCAGGAACAGTGCCATCACAATCAGGATGGAAAAAATCATGCTGATGATCTGGATCAGCAGCAGCAGGTCGATACGGGCTTCCGTGCGTTGTTCCAGCATGGCAACCAGCTGGTCGACTTCGCTGGTGTACTGCTCGATGGATGCCACGATAGCGGGGGTCAGCGGTGTGCCGGCCTCATGCTGCTCGATTTCCGGCTTCAGCCGGGTCAGCCACAACTGCTTGACCTTCTGGTACTGCAGAGCCAGCGGGTGGTCGGTGCTGCGTGGTATGGAGCGCACAATGGCGGAGGTTTCCAGCCGGTTCTGGTAGCTGGCTGTCTGGGCTTCGATACTGGCATCGCCGTTGGTCAGGTCTGTAGTGGCGGAGCGGGCTGCAAGCTGGAACGCTGCCATGCGCAGGGCGCCGGCCTGGTTAATGGCGGTCGCGTTGCCCTCGATGCTGCTGGAAATGCCGAGGGTAGTGGCCATGCTGACAATGGCGGTCAGAACAATAGCGCCGATCGCAACGGCCAGTCGGTTTACCAGCGGGCTTCTGGAGGTCATGCGTAGCAGGTGTTCCGGATAATAGTCATATAAAAGGCAGCTTCGAACGGATTATGGCTGAAAGCCGCTACTCGGGATACCTCTTTGAGGATAGTCAATTACCCCGATAGTTGGTAACCCATCATAGCTTTTGACCTTGCGCTACGTAAAAGCCGAGACTGAGGATTGGTGTTTTGCAGGGTGAATAAATGCACGCGCTCCCGGAACAGGACGACGAAGAACTGGCCTCGCTGGCGGTGGTATTGCCGTTGGCACTGGCAGGCTTTGTGGTGGCTGCCGGTTGCTGGACGCTGTTTGCGGTGGCGGGCGTGCATGTGAAGGCCCAGCTGGCGCTGTCCAGTGTCCAGTTCGGAGTGCTGCTGGCGGCGCCGATGGCGGTCAGCGCCCTGCTGGCCATTCCGGCGGGCCTGTGTGCCCGGCGTTTCGGTGCCCGGGCAGTCATGCTGTTTTGCCTTACCGGCCTGGCATTGTGTATGGCGCTTCTGCTGGTGGCCAACAGTTACCCTGCACACCTGATTGTGGCCGCGGGCCTTGGGTTGGCGGGCGGTTTTTACAGTGCCGGCCTGCATTATGTGACCAGCCATTGCCGGCAAAGGCTGGGGCTGGTTCTCGGAATTTTTGGCGCCGGGGTTACCGGTGCGGCCTTTAACTATTACCTGGTTCCGCTGTTCCACGAGGCATACTCCTGGCAGGGGGTGCCCCTGGCCTACCTGATCGTGCTGCTGCTGGTGATTGCGTTGGTGCTACTGCTCACTGACGCACGCCAGTATGGCTCCGCAGAAGGAGCTCGCTATGCCGGCCGGCCGGTGTCCGAACTGCTGCGTAACGGGCGCTCGCTCCCGCTGTGCCTGTATTTCGGCGTGGTGGCCGGCAGCTTTTTTGCCCTTGCCCTCTGGTTGCCGGACTTTCTCTCTGCCCAGTTCGGCTTGCAGCTGGGGGCGGGTGCCCGCATGGCCCAGTGGTTTGTTATTCCCGGCGCGCTGGCCCAGATTGCCGGCGGTGCGCTGTCAGACCGGCTGGGCAGCACCCCGGTGACCGCCCTGGCACTGATTGCCAGCCTGGTTGCCCTGTTTGTGTTGTCCTACCCGCCCATGACCCTGCACATCCGCGGGGTGGAAGGGGATATCGTGGTCAACTTCGCGTTGCCGGTTATCCTGGAGCGGGGGCTGGTTATCCTTCTGGGGGTGGCCCTGGGCTGCGCCATGGGCAGTTTGCAGCGGGAGGTCATACTGGCCAACCGGGCCGAGGCGTCGCTGTTTGCCGGCCTGTTGCTGGTGAGCGCTTGCTCCGTGGCCTTCCTGCTGCCCGTGGCCTTTGGTGCCATCAACCAGTGGCTGGGCATCCGCACGGCGGTTTTCATGCTGTTGTTCGGTCTTTTAGGGCTTTGCCTGCTGATGTTTGCGGTAGGCACCCGCCATCGCGTTTATCAATATTTGAGTTAGATCAAATGTCAGGCGGTAATTGCCCGGATACCCCCATCGGGGGAGGGAATTCGGCGTGTCTACCCTCTAGTATTAAAACAATGATTTTGTATGCATGAAAATGCACAGGGGATACACTGATGGCCATGATGCAAGTTGCAGACAACCGATACTCCAAGCCCGTACTGGTAGCCGTAAACCAGACCCTGAGCGAACAGGACGGCGTTGATGCGCTCCGTAACCACACCTTGTTCCGCACTCTGCGAGACGAAGATCTCGACGGGCTGATCCAGCAGTCCCGCCGGCTTCGCCTGGGCCATCACCAGCTGCTGTATCGCCAGGATATGCCGGCTCACCATTTTTTCTTTGTCATCTCCGGCCGGCTGCGGCTGTACCGCCTGGACTCCTCCGGCATCGATCGCACCCTGGACAGCCTTGCGCCCGGTGACTGCTTTGCCGAGGTGATGATCTATGCAGACCCGCCCAAGTACGCCTGCTATGCCGAAGCGCTGAAATCCAGCGAAGTGCTGATGATCCCGGTGAAGGCCTATCAGGATTTGCTCACCCAGCACCCGGAATACGCACAGGCTGCGCTGCGCCACTATGCCCAGCGTGCGGTAACCCGGTTCCATGACCTGGAAATCATGACGGTACAGAGCGCCCGTGACCGCCTGGTGCGCTATCTCATCGATCTGCTGCCGGAGGGAACTCGCAGTGGTGGAGAAGTGGAATTGCCGTTGCCCAAGTGCCTGGTAGCCTCCCGCCTTGCCATGCAGCCGGAAACCTTCTCACGGATTCTGGCCGACCTGAAGTCCAGCGGGCTGGTGCGGGTTAATCGCAGCCGCCTGTTCATCGCCGACCCCCAGCGGTTGATGGATCTCAGTCTCTGATTCCGGTTGAGGCCTTCGGACCTCTATACCCATAGAGGTATTTGATTTATCAGGAATCTCGTCCACCCTTGTAGTCATTCAAACATGTTTGGGGAATTCTTTGTGATTGCTGTCACCCGGATTGCTTTGTCTTTCTTGCTGTTGTTTCTGGCCAGCACCGTTTCCGCCCAACCCCTCTCTGACTATGACCCCCTGGCCGGGCGCCAGGTGATCGAGAGAGCCATTCCCGAGGTGACTGATTTCAGCCCGGTTGAGGGTAACCGGGCCGTACAGGAACTTTATGCCGGGGAAGAGCTGGTGGGCTATGCCTATCAGACGATCGATTTTGTCCAGACTCCGGCCTATTCCGGCAAGCCCCTGAACGCCATGGTGGTGCTGGATACAGAAGGGGTGATCAAAGGCTCCAAGGTTATCCACCACGACGAACCGATCCTGCTGATCGGTATTCCCGAGCAAAAAATGCATGACTTCACCGACCAGTACGCCGGGCTGAAAGCAGACCAGAGGGTAACGGTAGGTGGCAAGTCATCCGAGCGCCGTGTGGCGGTAGATGGCCTGTCCGGTGCCACGGTGACCGTGATGGTGATCAATGAAGTGATCATGCGCACCGCCCACCGCGTAGGTGGCGAACTGGGCCTGATCGAAGTGAATGCAGGCAGCAAGCGCCCGCCGGTAGCGGAAGTAGACACCGAGTCGTTCCAGGACAAGACCTGGGACGAGTTGACCGGTGACGGCTCCGTTCGCCGCCTGCTGCTGACCCGCGGTACCGTGGACGACGCCTTTATCGGCGGCCCCGCTGAAGGTGTGGAAGCTGCCGCTCCGGATGAGCGGGACGACGCGCTGATCGACCTGTACGCCACCTACCTGAATGCCCCCACCATCGGCCGCAACCTGCTGGGCGAGAGCCAGTACCAGTGGCTGATGTCCGAGCTGGAAGAGGATGAGCACGCCATCGCGGTGATGGCCAATGGCGAGTACTCCTTCAAAGGTTCCGGCTACGTTCGTGGCGGTATCTTTGACCGGGTGCAGATTCGCCAGTTTGGTGACACCTTCAACTTCCGGGATCTCGACTTTTACCGCCTCAGTGATGTCTATGCCGAGGGCATGCCTGACTTTTCCGAGATGGCCATTTTTATTGCCCGGCAGCAGTACAAGTTTGACCCGGGTACTCCCTGGTCCCTGGAGCTGACAGTCAAGCGCCAGACCGGCCCGCTGGACAGCGAATTCGCGGTATTCCCGCTGGAATACCAGCTGCCGGACCAGTATTACACCCGTGCCGAACCGGTTCTGACCGAAGAAGAGTGGCTGGAAGAGCAGCCCCTGTGGGTGCAGGTGTGGTACCAGAAAGAGTTCCAGCTGATGGTGTTGGGCGCAGGCATTGCCGTGCTGCTGTTCATCCTGTTCTTCCAGGACTGGCTGGTACAGAAGCCGAAGATGATGCGCTGGATCCGTCACGGCTTCCTGGTTTACACCCTGTTCTTCATCGGTTGGTACGCTTTGGGGCAGCTGTCTATCGTGAACGTGCTGACCTTCGTGAACAGTTTGATCAGCGGCTTTACCTGGGAAACCTTCCTGATCGACCCGATGCTGTTCATCCTCTGGTCTGTGGTTGCCGGCATCGTGCTGCTCTGGGGCCGTGCGGTTTACTGCGGCTGGCTGTGCCCGTTCGGTGCCCTGCAGGAGCTGATCAACGAAATTGCCCGCAAGCTGAAGGTGCCCCAGTACACCGTGCCGTTTGCCTGGCATGAGCGGCTGTGGGCGATCAAGTACATCATCCTGCTGGTGCTGTTCGGTGTGTCCCTGGAGTCCATGGCCACCGCTGAGCAGATGGCCGAGGTGGAGCCGTTCAAAACCGCTATCACCCTGCATTTCGACCGTAGCTGGCCGTTTGTGACCTACGCCGTGCTGCTGCTGGTGGTGAATATCTTCACCCGTAAGGTGTACTGCCGCTATCTGTGCCCGCTGGGTGCCGCGCTGGCGCTGCCCACCAAGCTGCGTGTGTTCGACTGGCTCAAGCGCCGCAAGGAGTGCGGTAACCCTTGCCGCCTGTGTGACCACGAGTGTGAAGTACAGGCGATCCACCCGGATGGCACCATCAACTACATGGAATGCCACTACTGCCTGGATTGCCAGATGACCTATTTCGATGACCACAAGTGCCCGCCGCTGATTGTTAAGCGCCGTGGCAAGCGCCGTGGTCAGAACGCACCCGGCCGCCCGGAAGAAATCCCGGTGGTACAGGTGAGCTGAGTAGTCCCGAGGAGCCAAACATAAGGCCCCGGAAAGCCATGAGAAGCAATAACCGCCATAACCAATAACGGAGTTGGATGCTATGAAAAAAAGAGATGATCTGACCAAGGACACGCCGGAGGCACCGGAAGGTGGTCTGAGCCGTCGTCGCTTTATGGGCGCCGCAGCGCTCGCAGGCGTAGCCGGCGCAACCGGTCTTGGTTCATCCATCATGACCCGTGAATCGTTCGCCGCTGCCGCCAAGGAAGCCAAGAACAAGATTCACGTCGAGCCCGGCGAACTGGACGAATACTACGGTTTCTGGAGTGGTGGCCACCAGGGTGAAGTACGTGTTCTGGGCGTGCCGTCCATGCGCGAACTGATGCGGATTCCGGTATTCAACGTGGACCCGGCTACTGGCTGGGGTATCACCAACGAGAGTAAAGAAATTCTCGGCGGCGACCAGCAGTACCTGAACGGCGACTGCCACCACCCGCACATCTCCATGGAAGATGGCCGTTATGATGGCAAGTACCTGTTCATCAACGACAAGGCCAACACCCGTGTAGCCCGTATCCGTCTGGACATCATGAAGACGGACAAGATCACCCACATTCCGAACGTCCAGGCCATTCACGGTCTGCGTCTGCAGAAAGTGCCGCGCACCAAGTATGTCTTCTGCAACGCCGAGTTTGTTATTCCGCAGCCGAACGACGGCAGCGAATACAGCCTGGAAAACAGCTACACCATGTTCAACGCGATCGACGCGGACACCATGGAAGTCGCCTGGCAGGTAATCGTAGACGGCAACCTGGATAACACCGATGCCGACTACACCGGTAAGTACGCAGCCTCTACCTGCTACAACTCCGAGAAAGCCAACGACCTGGCCGGCACCATGCGTAACGACCGCGACTGGGTGGTTGTGTTCAACGTCGAGCGTATTGAAGCCGCCATCAAGGCCGGTAACTTCAAGACCATCGGCAACTCCAAGGTTCCGGTTGTAGACGGCCGCGGCAAGTCCGACGTTACCCGTTACATCCCGGTAGCGAAGAACCCGCACGGTCTGAACACGTCTCCGGATGGCAAGTACTTCATCGCCAACGGCAAGCTGTCTCCGACCTGTTCCGTTATCCAGATCGACAAGCTGGACGATCTGTTTGACGACAAGATCGAGCTGCGTGACACCATCGTGGCCGAGCCGGAGCTGGGACTTGGGCCCCTGCACACCACCTTCGACGGTCGTGGCAACGCCTACACCACGCTGTTTATCGACAGCCAGGTATGTAAGTGGAACATTGCCGATGCCATCAAGCACTACAACGGCGAAGAAGTGAACTACATCCGCCAGAAGCTGGATGTTCACTACCAGCCGGGCCACAACCACGCGTCTCTGACCGAGTCCCGCGACGCCGACGGCAAGTGGCTGGTGGTATTGTCCAAGTTCTCCAAGGACCGCTTCCTGCCGGTTGGCCCGCTGCACCCGGAGAACGACCAGCTGATCGACATTTCCGGTGAGGAAATGAAGCTGGTACACGATGGCCCGACCTTTGCCGAGCCGCACGACTGTATCCTGGTGCGTCGTGACCAGATCAAGACCAAGAAGATCTGGGACCGTGACGATGCCTTCTTCGCCCCGACTGTGGAGCGTGCCAAGAAAGACGGCATCACCCTGGAAGCCGACAACAAGGTTATCCGCGACGGCAACAAGGTTCGTGTTTACATGACCTCTGTAGCGCCGCAGTTCGGTATGACCGAGTTCAAGGTGAAAGAAGGTGACGAAGTGACGGTTACCGTAACCAACCTGGATACCATCGAAGACGTAACCCACGGCTTCTGTATGGTAAACCACGGTGTTAGCATGGAAATCAGCCCGCAGCAGACAGCGTCTGTTACCTTTACGGCCGGCAAGCCCGGTGTGTACTGGTACTACTGCAACTGGTTCTGCCATGCGCTGCACATGGAAATGGGCGGTCGTATGCTGGTCGAAAAGGCCTGATCACTGCTCCTGGCAAGGAGTCCCGGTTTCGGGGCTCCTGCCTTCACCTTTTTCTGAGAACATTTGATGTACCAGATTCTGCGTTATGGGGTGGCCCTGTCAGTCGCTCTCTTATCGCTTGCCGCTCATGCGAACCTGCAACAGCAGCTTGATAACCTGGAACCGGGTTCGGCCATCGAACTTCCTCCCGAAACACTTTCGCCACTGGCTGTCAGGGTGCCGGGTGTTACTGTGTCCTGCGCGCCAGACACTGTGATTGATGGCGGGGGCAAGGGCAACGCTGTGCATATCCTGGCCGAGGAAGTCACTTTATCCGGCTGCACGGTGCGCAACTGGGGCAAGGACCTGAACGAACTGGACGCGGGCATTTTTGTCGCCCGGGAAGCCAGGGGATCCACCATCGAGAACAACCAGCTGCAGGGGCCGGCTTTCGGCATCTGGCTGGATGCGACACCGGATGTGACGGTGCGCAACAACCGAATTCGAGGCGATATCAGCCTGCGGTCCCAGGACCGGGGCAACGGTATCCACCTGTTCAATACCACCGGGGCGCTGATTGAAGACAACGACATCAGCCAGACCCGTGATGCCATCTACATCGAAACCGCCAATAACAACAAGATCCTCAACAATGTGATGACGGATCTGCGGTATGGCATCCACTACATGTATTCCATGAACAACCTGCTGGAAGGCAACCTTACCCGAGGCACCCGCACCGGCTATGCCCTGATGCAGAGCAAGCGCCTGACCGTCATCAACAACCGCTCGGAAGACGACCAGAACTACGGAATCCTGATGAACTTCATCACCAACTCCACCTTGCGGGGCAACGTGGTGAAGGGCGTGTCTGAAGGGCAGACCGGTGACGTGATGATTACCGGGGGCGAAGGCAAGGCCGTGTTTATCTATAACTCCCTGTATAACACCTTCGAAGGCAACCTGTTTGCCGACAGCAACATCGGCATTCACCTGACCGCCGGCTCGGAAGACAACGAAGTTTTCAACAACGCCTTCGTGAACAACGAGCGCCAGGTCAAGTATGTGGCCACCCGCACCCAGTCCTGGGCCAAAGAAGGCAAAGGCAATTTCTGGAGTGACTACCTGGGCTGGGACCGCAACCAGGACGGCCTGGGCGATGTACCCTATGAGCCCAACGACAACGTGGACCGGCTGCTGTGGAAATACCCGGAAGCCAAGGTGCTGATGTTCAGCCCTGCGGTCGACACCCTGCGCTGGGTGCAGGATGCCTTCCCGGTAGTGAAATCTGCCGGTGTGAGTGACCCCCATCCGCTGATGCGAATTCCCGAGTACCTGGAATCGGAGATCCGATGAACTGTTTTCGACTTGATAACGTCAGCCACCGTTACGACAAGGCGACGGTGCTGCACGGTGTTGACCTGCGGCTGGAACCGGGAGAAATTCTCGGCCTGTTCGGCCACAACGGGGCTGGCAAGACCACCTCGATCAAACTGATCCTGGGGCTGATGAAGCCTACCGAAGGCAAGGTGTCAGTCCTCGATGGTGAGGCCGGCGACCCGAACGTGACCCAGCATATCGGCTACCTGCCGGAGAACGTGATGTTCTACCCGCAGCTGACCGGCCGGGAAATTCTCAGCCACTTTGCCCGCCTGAAAGGCGCGCCCCTGCGCCAGGTGCCGGAACTGCTGAAGCAGGTGGGCCTGGGTGACGCCATGGACGCCCGCACCAAAACCTATTCCAAGGGCATGCGCCAGCGCCTGGGCCTGGCCCAGGCCCTACTCGGCAAGCCCAAACTGCTGATGCTGGACGAACCCACCGTCGGCCTGGACCCGGTGGCTACCGCAGACCTGTACCGGTTGTTGCGTGACCTGCGCGACGAAGGCACCGGCATCGTACTGTGCTCCCACGTACTGCCGGGTGTTGAACCCTACATCGACCGCGCCGCCATTCTGACCGAAGGCGCCCTGAAAGCCGCCGGTGACCTGCCATCCCTGAGGCAGCAAGCCAAC
The DNA here is from genome assembly GCF_001447135.1 of Marinobacter sp. P4B1. NCBI lineage: Bacteria > Pseudomonadati > Pseudomonadota > Gammaproteobacteria > Pseudomonadales > Marinobacteraceae > Marinobacter > Marinobacter sp. P4B1. The sequence goes on along the minus strand of NZ_LLXM01000015.1, from coordinate 110,919 downwards.
ATGCCGGTTACCCTGAGCCTGTTGCCCAGCAACAGCCTGGCGGCGCTCGAAAAAGTGATCGAACAGGCAGGGGAGAGCACCGGCCTGATGATGAAAACCGATAACGGACGACTGCAGGTAGACGTGAGACCCCTGGAAAAAATGCCCCTGATCCAGACCCTGATGAACTCCGGCGAAGTAGCCGACCTGGGCATTCACCAGCCCAGCCTTGAAGACATCTACGTGCACTTCATCGGCTCCGGCGGCCTGGCACATCGTGGAGGCAGCCAATGAACGCAATCTGGACCATCGCCCGCAAAGAACTGAGCGATAGCCTGCGTAACCGCTGGCTGGTAGCAATCTCTGTGGTCTTCGCCACCCTGGCACTGGGTATTGCCTGGTTCGGCGCGGCCGCTTCCGGGCAGGTAGGCTACGCCTCCACCCCCGCCACCATCGCCAGCCTGGCCAGCCTGGGTATCTTCCTGATCCCCCTGATCGCCCTGCTGCTGGCCTACGATGCCATCGTCGGTGAAGAAGAAGGCGGCACCCTGTTGCTGCTGATGACCTACCCGCTGAGCAAAAGCCAGCTGCTGCTGGGCAAATTCATGGGCCATGGCCTGACCCTGGCCCTCGCCACCCTGATCGGCTTTGGCGTAGCGGGCATTGCCATTGCCGTCCTGGTAGAAGACGTCGGCATCGGCGCCCTGGCCGTGGCCATGGGGCGCTTCATCGGCTCCACTATCCTGCTGGGTTGGGGCTTTATCGCCCTGGCGTACCTGGTCAGCGTCCGGGTCAGCGAAAAGCCCGTCGCCGCCGGCATGGCCCTGGCGATCTGGTTCTTCTTTGTCCTGATCTTTGACCTGATGCTGCTGGGCGTCCTGGTGGCCAGCGAAGGCAAACTCAACCCCGAATTACTGCCCTGGCTGCTGATGCTCAACCCCACCGACATCTACCGGTTGCTCAACATCGTCGCCTTCGGCGACAGCAGCCAGCTGAGCGGCGTCCTAAGCCTGGGCTCCGACCTGCCCATCGGCGCCGGCGGCCTGTGGCTCGGCCTGCTGGTATGGTGTGCCGTTCCCCTGGGCGGCGCCCTGTTACTGTTCAAAAACCGAAGAATCTGACCCTCACCGGAGAGCACTGACCCATGACAACCCACTTCAGCAAATGGCTCCTCGCCGCCCTGGCTGCCGTCATCCTCGCCGGCTGCTCCGGCGGTGAACAGGAAGTCGTCGCCAAGCCCGACCCCGTCCACTTCGAATCCGGCGACGAATGCCACGTATGCGGCATGGTCATCACCAACTTCCCGGGCCCCAAAGGCCAGGCCTTCACCGAGCGCGAACAGCACACCCGCAAGTTCTGCTCCACCAAAGACATGTTCGCCTGGTTCCTGCAGCCGGAAAACGAAAACCGCGATCACACCCTGTACGTCCACAACATGGCCCAGACCGACTGGGAACACCCGGACGACACCCAACTGATCGACGCCCGTGAAGCCTTCTACGTCGTCGGCTCCGAACGCTCCGGCGCCATGGGCCCGACCCTGGCCTCCTTCGCCACCGAGACCGAAGCGGCTGACTTTGCCTCAGAACATGGCGGAGAAGTCTTCGCCTTTGCAGATATCACCATGGAGCACCTCAACGCCGGCATGACCATGCACGACATGGGTGGCATGGAAGGTATGCATGATGGACACGATATGGACATGGCTGAAGAAGCCGGAATGGCTGGCGACGACAACATGGAAGAAGACCACAGCGGTCACAATATGGACCACTGAAGCAGAAACAGGGAAAAACAGTTCAGGATAGAGCAGGGAGGCAGGATTAGTCTGTTCTGTGGACTATGCCACCAAAGCACGAAAGCGCGGGTGAGGGGGCGGCTTCCAAAAATGTGCGGAGCCATGGATGGCGGAGCAGAAGCGCCACATGGACGTGCCGCAAGGAGCGGTTTTTGGAAGCCGCCCCCTCACCTGCGCCCACTCCAAGGGTCAGCCGCCGGTCATATTCATAAACCGAAGAATCTGCACCTCCCCCTCCGAAGAAAAGTGATGCCGCTCCGGCTTCAAATCCATCGCCGAAATAATCGCCTGCCGAAGCTTCTCATCATCCCCGGGAAACTCCCGCAGAACCTCCCGCAAATCCATCGAATGCTCATTCCCCAGGCACAGCAAAAGCCGCCCCTCCACCGTAACCCGAACCCGGTTACAGGTGTCGCAGAAATTATGGGAATGGGGAGAAATAAAACCCACCCGAACCGGACTGTCCGGCATCCGGTAATAGCGCGCAGGCCCGCCGGAATCCTCGGTAGCGGGAATCAGCTCATGGCGCTGGCGGATAATATCCCGCACCTCGGCACTGGTACACAGGGCCAGCCCACGGTCGTGCTCGGAAATTTCCCCCAGCGGCATCTCCTCGATAAACGTGATATCCAGCTGCTTCTTCCGGGCGAACTCGATCAGTTCCGGCACTTCCACGTCGTTCCGGCCCTTCATCACCACCGTATTCAGCTTGATACCCCGAAAGCCCGCCTCCCGGGCGGCTTCAATGCCATCAAGCACCTGGCTCAATTTGCCGGTGCGGGTTATACGGTGAAACTTGTCAGCATCCAGTGAATCCAGGCTGATATTAAGGCGGTGCAGCCCACCCCGGCGCAGCTCATCCGCCATCTCCGGTAACTGGCTGCCGTTGGTGGTCATCGCGAAGTCCCGCAGGCCATAACTGCCGATTTCCCTGACCAGGTCCAGGACACCCTTGCGAACCAGGGGCTCACCCCCGGTCAGGCGGATCTTCTCGGTGCCAAGATCCACAAAGTTACGGGCCACCCGGGCAATCTCTTCCAGCGAGAGAATCTGGCTGCGGGGCAGAAACACCATCTCTTCAGCCATACAGTAAACACAACGGAAGTCACAGCGATCCGTCACCGACAGGCGAACATAGTTCACCGTGCGGCCGAAGCGGTCTGTCAGTTGGTTTGCGGGCATCTGGGGGATTCCTGTTGCAACACATGGTTATGAGTATAGATGCAGTATGGCAAAGCCTGAGACAGATTCCGAGACCTGGGTAAGGATAAACACCGCTACCACCGTACAACCATTAATGGGTATTTTTTATGCAGGTTATAGGCGCTAAACTGAAAGCAAGACCCTATTCCTTAATCACGGTAGAATGGATACAGGTATGAACGGTCACGAGGCCCGCATGATGGCCGCACAGCCAAACAAAACCGGTTTCCGGATTCTTGCGTATATCTCGGCATTGCTCGGGTTAGCTGGCGTAGTGTTGCCTCTGCTTCCGACCACGCCCTTTGTGTTGCTGGCCGCCTTTTTTGCCAGCAAAGGGTCGCCGGCGTTTGCCCTGTGGCTGGAGCAGCACCCGGCGTTTGGCCCTGCCATTGAACAGTGGCGGGAACGGCGAGCCATCCCCCTGAAAGCGAAACTGCTGGCCCTGGGAATGATGGCTCTGAGCTGGACTATGCTGCTGGCGCTCGGCTCGCCCCTGCTGGTACTGACAATTTCCGGCCTGTGTCTTTCGGCAATCGCCGCTTACTTGATAAGCCGGCCGTCCTGCTGAACCGCACGGCCCCTTGGAGTATTAAATGCATATCACCCGTTACACAGACTATTCACTCCGGGTTCTGATCTATCTGGCCGAACAGGGTGACCGGCTGGCAACTATCCAGGAAATCGCCGACAGCTACGAGATTTCCAAGAACCACCTGATGAAGGTGGTGCACCAGCTGAACAAGAAAGGCTACATAGAGACTGTACGCGGCAAGAAAGGCGGCATGCGCCTGCACATGTCCCCGGACGAAATCAATGTGGGAATCCTGGTGCGGGAAACCGAGCAGGATCTGAGTATTGTGGAATGCCTGTCCTCCAACAATGCCTGCAAGATTACCCCGGTGTGCGGCCTCAAGCACATGTTCAGTGAGGCCTTGAATGCGTTCCTGGATGTGCTCGATAAATACACTCTGGCCGATGTGATCCGCGATCAGCACCGGCCACAGTTGGTTCGCCTGCTTCAGATTGCCTGAAGCTGGCCACTTCCCCGCTGTTCCAGGCGGGTTCTGACCGCATCCGGCAGGGAGAATCGGGCTATCCGGCTCAGCACGGTGCCGTACTGTTTGGCAAAGCTGCCGGTGTTATAGGGAATGTCATACTTCTTGCACACTTCCTGTACCTTCGCGGAAATCTCCGGGTAACGGTGGGCCGGCAGGTCCGGGAATACGTGGTGTTCCACCTGGTAACTCAGATGACCGCTCAGCACATGCAGCCACTTGCCGCCGGTAAAGTTGGATGAGCCACTCAGCTGACGCAGGTACCAGTGGCCCTTGCTCTCGCCTTCGCACTCTTCCTCGGTAAAGGTTTCCGCATCCTGAGTGAAGTGCCCGCAGAAGATAACCGTGGATGCCCAGATGTTCCGGATCAGGTTGGCGCCCACGTTACCGGCCAGCACAATCGGGGCCACGGGCAGGGTCAGCAGCGGGAAGAAGACATAATCCTTGAAGGCCTGGCGGCCACCCTTGCGGGCGAAGTCCTTCAGGAACGGCAGCTTGTCGCGCCAGCGCAACTCACCCCGGCGAATTTTCTCGCTCTCCAGTTCATGCACGCCCACACCCCACTGGAACAGTACCGTCAGCAGGATGTAGTTCACGAACTGCAGCAGGTGCCCCGGGTGCCACTTCACATCATCGCCCAAGCGCAGCACGGCATAGCCGTAATCCCGGTCCTTGCCGATGATGTTGGTGTAGGTGTGGTGCTCGTAGTTGTGGGTCTGGCGCCAGGATTCGCTGGTGCACACGGTGTCCCATTCGTAGGTCTGGGAATTCAGGGCCGGATCGTTCATCCAGTCGTACTGGCCGTGCATCACGTTATGGCCGATTTCCATGTTTTCCAGGATCTTGGCGATACCCAGGCTGGCAGTGGCCGCTACAAAGACCGGCGGTATGAAGCCAAAAGGCATCATCACCCGGCCACCCACTTCCAGGGTGCGGTGCAGGCGGATGATCTTGCGGATGTAGGTGGCATCCCGCTCGCCCAGGTCAGCCAGCACTTCATCGCGGATGGCATCCAGGTCTTGCTGGAGGCCGTTCAGTTGTTCTTCGCTAAGCTTTTTCATAATGCTTTCTCCCTGCGGCGCTCCGGCCGCAACGCAAAAATTTGGGGTTATACGTCTATCTGAACCGGCCCGCGGGGCACGGAAACACAAAGCTGGACGCTTTCTTCGCCGGGGCCGGATACCTTGCCGGTCAAACGGTTAACCACGGTGCCGCTGGTCTTGCGGCAGCTGCACTGGTGGCAGATGCCCATGCGGCAGCCGTAACGGGGCTTGAGGCCTGCGGCTTCGGCAATTTCCAGCAGGTTGGCATCGCCTTCGGAGCCCACATTCACGCTGCTGCGGGTAAAGCTGACCTCACCACCCAGCTGGTCGTTATCCAGGGCGGCCGGGGCAGGGGGCGCAAAAAACGTGCTGTGCATCTGCGATTCGGCAAGGCCACGCTGCTGCAGCAATTCCGTCGCAAGGTCCATCAGGCCTTTCGGGCCGCACAGGTAGGCTTCGCGTTCCTTCAGCCCGTCAATCGCTTCCAGGTCTGCATCGCAGAGGAAGCGGGGTTCCTTGCCTTCATGGGTGGCAATGATGTTCAGGTTCAGCCCGGGATAACGGGCGGCGATGGCCTCCAGTTTTTCCCGGCCAATAATGTCGTTACCGGTGCGCACGAAATACAGCAGGGTAACCGGCGCCGGGTAGTGGCTGGCGGCCATGGTTTCCAGCTGGCTGAGAACCGGGGTAATGCCGCTGCCGCCGGCGATAAACAGCACGGGTTTGGCGGGCTGCGGAACCAGGAACTCCCCGAAGGCATCGGCCAGGCCGAGGATATCGCCTTCGCTCAGGGAGTCGTGCAGCCAGTTGGTAACCAGGCCGCCCGGCAGGCGTTTAATGGTCAGGGTAATCAGGCCCTGTTTGTGCCACAGCTCCGGTGAGCTGGACAGGCTGAAGGTGCGGGTGCGCCGAATACCGTCGATCTCGGTACAGATGTTCACATGCTGCCCGGCCTCGAAGCCGGTCCACCGGCTGGCGGGCTTGAGTACGAAGGTTTTGGTGTCGGCGGTTTCGGCCATAATGCGTTCTACCCGGGCTGGTGTGTACTCCTGTACCCACATCGGGTTGATGGCACCCGCGAGGGGGTCCAGCCACGCCGCGGGGTCGTCCCGGTTCAGTAATTGCCGGCCAAGCCAGTGCAATGCCTTGGTTTGTGTCAGTCGTGCCAGCATGTTCGTTCTCCGTGTTTGTCGGGTGCCTTGTACGGGTCTATGTGTACAAGTGTTCACTAATGTGTACGACTGTACACACAAGTTTGACTTTCAACAATTACCTGCCCGGAGTGTTGGCTCGAAATGACAAGCTGGAAGGGTTTTTCTACGGTCTAATGTGTACACTTGTGAACCTGATAAACGCGGTACGGGTAAAAGATGGCAGACAAACAACGGCGCAGGCCGGGAGAAACCCGGGAAAAACTGATGAGTGCAGCCCTGGAGCTGGTGGGTAAGGGGCGGCATTTTGCCAGTCTGGGTATCCGGGAGGTGACTCGTCAGGCGGGGGTGGTGCCTACATCATTTTATCGCCATTTCCGGAGCATGGACGACCTGGGCCTGCAGCTGGTGGACGAGCTGGGGCTGGTGTTACGCCGGATGATGCGTGAGGCCAGGGGGAATGTATTGCAGGCAGACAAGCTGATCGAGGAGTCCGTGGGTATATTTGTAGCCCATGCCCAGGCCAATCGCAGTTTTTTCATGTTTATGGCCCAGGGGCTGGCGGGTGAAAGCCGGGCGGTTCAGGAAGGGATTCGCAGTGAAATGCGGTTCTTTGCCAGTGAGCTTGCCAACGATCTACGCCGGCTTCGGCTGATGCAGCATCTGAGCGATGCCGACCTGGATATGACCTGTGACCTGGTGGTTCGTACCGTTGCCTTCAGCCTGACGGACCTGCTCAGTATCGCTGCGGATGATGATTACCAGGTTGGCCAGGTACGCAAGCGCACTTCCCGCTTCCTGCAGATGATCTTCGTGGGTGCCGGACACTGGCAGAGTGAATCCGGCACCGCACTTTAATCGGGCCTCAGGTTTTAATCAGGCCTCAGGCTTTTTCTTCTTTGCCGTTGACCGCGGCTTCTTCGGCCTGGGCGGCAGCACCAGGCTTTCCAGTTCATCCAGTGCCTCTCCGGTGTACACCGCCAGCTTCTGCATGCTCGGCAGGGTGTCCCGGCAACCGGTGTACCCGAAGTTCAGCGAGCCGGCATAGCTCAGGCAGGTGATGTTGAGGGCGCCGCCGTGGGCAATCAACGAGACCGGGAACATGGCTTCGAGCTTTGCACCCTCGTAGTACAGGGTTTTTTCCGGCCCCGGCACGTTCGAGATGGTTACGTTGAACACCGGCCGCATGCGGCCGCCCAGCCCCGACATCAGCTGCAGAATATAGGGTGACATCAGCAGCATGGTGTACTGGGTCAATGCGCTCTTGGGCAGCTTTTGCAAGTGTTCCTTGGCCCGGCGGGTAGAAGCCTTGATCTGCTGCAAGCGGTTCAGCGGGTCGGCCTCGTTGGTGGCCAGGGAGGCAATCATGAAGCTGATCTGGGTACCGGTACCTTCGTCATCCGCCGGGCGGATATTGACGGGAATGCCCGCGGTCAGGGGGATGGCGGGCACACTGTCCTGCTCCAGCAGGAACCGGCGCAGTGCGGTGCCGCACAGGTACAGCACAATATCGTTCAGGGAGCCGCCGGACGCCTGGGCCAGGGCTTTCAGGCGGTCCAGCTGGTAATGCTGGGTGGCAAAACGGCGCTGGCCGGTAACCCGGTGGTTCAGGATAGAGACCGGGCCGGTAAACGGGGCGGTCAGGCCATCTTCAGGGTGGCGAACCGAATGCACCAGGCGGTTGCCGGCCTGCCACAGGCGTGGCGCCATGTCGGCCTGCAGTTTCAGGGCATCCATGGCCTGAGAAACAGCTGCAGGCACGCTCGCCTCCGGGTCGGTTTTGCTGCCACGGCGCCGCTCCGGGCGCACGGTCCAGGGCGGCGGCATATTGACCCGGTCCGGATCGGTGGTCAGCACCCGTTGCATCAGCCGCACGCCGCTGATGCCATCAATCATGGAATGGTGCATCTTGGTGTACAGGGCAAAGCGGTTGTTCTCCAGCCCTTCAATTACGTGGCATTCCCACAGGGGGCGGGAGAAATCCAGCGGATTGGAATGCAGGCGCGACACCAGGATGCCCAGCTCCCGTTCGCCGCCCGGGCGGGGCAGGGCAGAGTGGCGTACGTGGTAGTCGAGGTCGATATCCTTGTCGACCTTCCAGGCCGGGGCAAGCAGTCGTCCGAGAAAACCAGACCAGGCCAGCTTGTAACCCCAGGGTGGTGCTACATCACCGGCATCTTTCATGCGGGCAACCATGTCCCGCAGGAAGGTTTCCGGTGCGCCTTCCGGCAATGAAAAAATCTGCAGGGTGCCCACGTGCATCGGGGTGTCTTCAGATTCCACAGCCAGCCAGGAGGCGTCCAGTGTTGCGAGCCGTTTCATTCCGTTTTGTTCTCCGCCAGTCGTTCAATTTATGGTTGTTGCCTGCAAGTATACTGGCTAAGCGGCCCGCAAACGATCAAAAACCGAGGTGGTAAGACGATTGTCCAGCCACCCTGCTATCTGGCCGGTGAGCAGGGTGGCTAGAGGCGCTTTCAAGGTTCGGTTTAGTCGTCCCGCTCGACTTTCACGGGTTCCAGGCTGCCGGTACGGAAGTCCACTTCCAGCTCCCGGCCGCTGTCATCGTTGCCTTCTACCTCGATGTCGCCGTTACGCTTGATTTTCAGCTCTTCGATGGTTTCCATGCCCTGCCCGCGGGCGGCATCCAGAAAGACCTGGACTTCCTGCGCGGTCAGGCCATACGACTCGCCTCTGGGCTTGCGGCGCTGTTCCCGCTCGATGTCACCGTTACCGTTCAGGTCCAGTTCCACAAACCAGTCCTGGCCCATCCAGCCTTCGATCTCGATGTCATCGGCCCGGTCGTCGTCAAACTCGATGCTTTGGAAGTGGGTGATGCCGTAGTCACTGCCAACCTGCAGCATGCGTTCGGCGTCTTCAAAGCTGCCCTTGGCAAAGGCTGCGGGGGCTGCGACAAGGCCGCTGATCAATGCGATGGTAAGGGTCTTTTTCATGGTGTTCTCCTTGTTTCTCTGTGTTTTGAAACCTGCCGGTTCTGCCCTGTTGGCTACCAGCCTGGGGCCAGATTAACGGGGCAGGGCTTTCAGCATCGTGATAGGCTCATTCATGATTCGTTCATCTGACTTTTGTCACCATAATGAGCATGGACAAAGACCGTTTTTCTCCGCCCTTATTGCCCGCAGACCGGTTTTCCCGCCGGGTGGTTCGAGCGCTACTGCTGGCGCTGCTTGTCGCGGGCACCGTGCCCTTTGCGCAGGTCGCCTGCGCCGACGATGACGATGACTGGCGTCGCCTGCACCATGAGGTGGAAGCCGGCCGCATCAAACCCCTGAGCGAGATTCTCGACAGCCTGGCCCGGGACTGGGTCGGGGATGTGATTGATGTGGATATCGAAAAAGACGACGGCCAGATTATTTATGAGATCGAACTGCTAGGCCCCCAGGGGCAGGTGGTGGAGTTTGAGGTGAACGCCCGGACTGGCGAGGTTCTGGAGATTGAGGGCCGGAATATCCGGGGCATGGAGCGACGATGAAGATTCTCCTGGTTGAAGACGATACCGCACTGGCACAAGGCCTGGCTGGTGCCCTGCGCGAAGCCGGGTTGCTGGTGGAAGTGGCCGTGGACGGCCGCAGCGCAGATTTCCTGGTGAGTACCGAGCGCTACGATGCGGTGGTACTCGATCTCGGCTTGCCCGATGGCAACGGTAGCCAGTGGCTGGCCGGCTGGCGGGGAAGGGGCATTGATTTGCCGGTGTTGATTCTGACCGCCCGGGAACGGTGGTCTGACAAAGCGGCCGGTTTTTCCGCCGGAGCCGATGACTATGTCACCAAACCGTTTGAAACCGCCGAAATCCTGTTCCGCCTGCGGGCCCTTGTGCGCCGGGCCCATGGCCATGCCCACCCGGTGATTACCGTGGGCGACATTGCGCTTGATACCCACGCAGGGCAGGTTACCCGTTCCGGCATGCCGGTGTCTTTGACAGCCCAGGAGTTCAGGCTGTTATCACACCTGATCCATGCGGCTCCCAGAATTGTTTCCCGCACCGAATTATCCGAGCACGTCTATGACGGCGACCAGGAGCCGGATTCCAATGTGATCGATGTGCAGGTGAGCCGGTTACGGCGCAAACTCGGTGCCGATGCCATCGAAACCGTACGCGGGCAGGGTTACCGGATGCGTGGTGGCGGGGAACCTGCCTGATGCTTACACGTCTGCGCCGCTGGCCGGTGGCGGTTCGAATGCTGGTGTCCGCGCTGGTTCTGGTGCTGGTTATCTTACCCCTGGCCGGCACCCTGCTGGCCTGGAATGTCCGGCAGGCTGTGAGCCAGTCCTTCGACGAGCGCCTGCTGTCCTTCCTGAACGTAGTGATTGCCGGCATCGAATTCGACCCGCAAACCGGTGAACTGACCCCGGGTTCGCAGCTGGGTGATCCCCGCGTTGAGCGGGCGTACTCCGGATGGTACTGGCAGGTAAACGATAACAGCGGCCAGGTTATCACCTCCCGTTCGCTGTGGGATCAGCGCTTGCCCCAGGTCAGTGGCCGCGGGCCGGACTGGGTGGACGTTCCGGGGCCGCGGGAGCAGAGGCTCCGCCTGGTGGAGCGGGATGTACAGTTACCGGCCTTTGATGGCTGGTTGTCGGTGTCTGTTGCGGCTGACCTGTCGGAAGTGGATACCCAGGTGTCGCGGTTTAACCGGTTGCTGGCGATATCGCTGACCACCCTGGGGGTCTTGCTGTTATTGATGATAGGCCTTCAGATTCGCTGGGGGCTGGCTCCATTACGGCGGCTTGAGCAGGATCTGCGCGCCATGGAAGCGGGCCGGGCCCGTTCCCTGACTACGGACCTGCCGGATGAACTGGCAAAGCTGGCGGATGCCATGAACCAGGTGCTTCAGCGCGACCAGGTGCTGATTGACCGGGGCCGCACTGCCGCCGGTAACCTGGCCCATGCGCTGAAAACGCCAGTCTCGGTGCTGACCACCCTGAGTGACAAATTGCCGGATGAGCAAAGAACCGCGTTCCGTACCGAGCTGGCTCGCATTGACGACGCCGTGCGCCATCATCTGGCACGGGCTTCTGCCGCCGGGCCGGCGGCATTGGGTGGTGTAGACCTGGCTGACGCGCTGGAGCCGGTATTGTCCGCCCTGGGTACACTCGCCGGGCGTCGGGGGCTGGTTCTTGATCTGCATATCAACGGTTCCGGCATGGTCCGCTTTGAACAGCAGGATCTTCAGGAAATTGCCGGTAACCTTCTGGAAAATGCCATCAACTGGGCGGAAAACCGGGTAAGTTTCTCTGCCCGGCTTGGTGTGGAAGGATTGGAACTGGTGATCGAGGACGATGGTCCGGGCTTGTCGGCCGACGACATTGAACAGGCCCTCACCCGGGGCGCCCGGCTGGATGAAAGCCGCTCCGGCTCTGGCCTTGGCCTGGCGATTGTGAAAGAGCTGGTGGAGCTCTACGGCGGCAACCTGGACCTTGGCCCCTCGCCGCTGGGCGGGTTGCGGGCCAAGGCCATTTTCCCGGTTTAGTCGTCGGCGGCATCGTCGTTACGGGGCGGGCAGTGGTGCGCCGCTACGATTCGGCCCTCATCTACGCTTTCCAGGTGTACATCAAACCCCCACAACCGGTGCACGTGCCGGAGTACTTCGTCGGTTTCCTGTCCCAGCGGCACCCGGTCCACCGGGATGTGATGCAGGGTCAGTGAGCGGTCGCCGCGCACATCCACATTCCACACCTGTATGTTCGGCTCCCGGTAACTGAGGTTGTACTGGCGGGCCAGCTTTTCCCGGAGAACCCGGTAGCCCGGGTCGTCGTGAATGGCGGTGACGGTGTAGTGGTCTTCCTGGTCGTCGTTTTCGATCGCGAAGAGTTTGAGATCGCGCATCACCTTGGGCGACAGGAACTGCTGGATAAAACTCTCGTCCTTGAAGTTACGCATGGCGAAATGCACGGTTTCCAGCCAGTCTTTGCCGGCGATGTCCGGAAACCATTCCCGGTCTTCATCGGTGGGGTTCTCGCAGATCCGCCGCAGGTCGGTGAAAATGGAAAAGCCCAGGGTGTAAGGATTGATGCCGGAATACCAGGGGCTGTTGAACGGTGGCTGGTACACCACCGCCGTGTGGCTTTGCAGGAATTCCAGCATGAAACCGTCGGTCACCAGGCCCTTTTCGTACAAGCGGTGTAGCAGGGTGTAGTGCCAGAAGGTAGCCCAGCCCTCGTTCATCACCTGGGTCTGGCGCTGAGGGTAAAAGTACTGGGCCAGCTTGCGCACGATGCGCACCAGCTCCCGCTGCCAGGTTTCCAGCAGTGGCGCGTTCTTCTCGATGAAGTACAGCAGGTTCTCCTGGGGCTCTGCCGGGTAGCGGGGTTTGCGTTTGACCGGGTCGTCTTCCTCCGCTCTGGGAATGGTGCGCCACAGGTCGTTCAGCCGCCGTTGCTGGTACTCTTCCCGCTCCTTCTGGCGCCTGGCTTCCTCGGCGGCGGAAATCGGGGCAGGGCGCTTGTACCGGTCGACGCCGTAGTTCATCAGGGCGTGGCAGGAATCGAGGATTTCTTCCACTGCATCCACGCCATGGCGTTCCTCACATTCCGCCACGTAATTGCGGGCGAACACCAGGTAATCGATGATGGCGCTGGCATCGGTCCAGGTGCGGAACAGGTAGTTGCCTTTGAAAAAGGAGTTGTGGCCGTAACTGGCGTGGGCGATCACCAGCGCCTGCATGGGCAGGGTGTTCTCTTCCATCAGGTAGGCGATGCAGGGGTTGGAGTTGATCACGATTTCATAGGCCAGGCCCATTTGCCCGCGCTGGTAGCCCTTGGAGGTTTGCAGGAACTGCTTGCCGAAGGACCAGTGGTGATAACCCACCGGCATGCCGACGGAGCTGTAGGCGTCCATCATCTGCTCGGCGGTAATCACCTCTACCTGGTTCGGGTAGGTGTCGAGGCCAAACTCGGCCGCGCACTTGGCGATTTCCTCGTCGTACTTCTGGATCAGCTCGAAGGTCCACTCCGAGCCGGTGGAAATGGGCATACCTGCCTTGGGTTGCTCGCTTTCCGGTGCGTTCGGGCGATCAATCAGGCTGCTCATGCCGCTTTCCTCTCGAACAACTGTCGGAATACCGGGTAAATGTCAGCAGGGTCTGCAATCTGCTGCATGGCAAAGCTTTGCGGGAACTGTTCCAGGATTTTCTCGTATTCGTACCAGAGCATCTGGTGGTCCTGGGGAGTGATCTCGATGTACGAGTAATACTGCACCAGGGGCAGGATGCGTTCTGACAACAGTTTGCCGCACACCGGCGAGTCATCGTTCCAGTTGTCGCCGTCAGAGGCCTGGGCCGCATAGATATTCCACTCCGCCGGCGAGTAGCGGGATTCGATAATCCGGTGCATCAGTTTCAGGGCGCTGGAGACAATGGTGCCGCCGGTTTCCCGGCTGTAGAAGAATTCTTCTTCATCGACCTCCTTGGCGCTGGTGTGGTGCCGGATAAACACCACATCGATTTTCTTGTAGTTCTTCTTCAGGAACAGATACAGCAGGATAAAGAAGCGCTTGGCGATGTCCTTGTGCATCTGGGTCATGGAGCCGGACACGTCCATCAGACAGAACATGACGGCGCTGGTGGCGGGCTTCGGTTGCTTCTGGTGCTGGCGGTAGCGCAGGTCGATTTCATCGATGAACGGAATGCGTTTGACGTTGGCTTTCAGCCGCGCGATTTCCTCTTCCAGCACCTTGATCTGGTCTTCGTGGCTGAAGGCAGGGTCCAGGTCATCGGGAGCGCTTTTCAGGGCTTCCAGCTGCTTTTCCAGGTCCTTGATCTTCTTCTTGCGGGCGCCGCCCAGGCCCAGCCGCCGGGCATGGGCGCCCCGCAGGGACCGCACCACGTCCAGCTTGGCGGGAACGCCCTGGCTGGTAAAGCCGGCCCTGACATAGCTGAAGGCTTCGGTGTCTTTAAGCTGCTTGCGGGCCAGGTTGGGCAGTTCCAGGTCATCAAAGAGGAATTCCAGGAATTCTTCCTGGGTAATCTGGAACGCGAACTCATCCATGCCCTCGCCATCCGGGCTGGCCTGGCCTTGACCCTGGCCCTGACCGCCACCGCCCTGGGGTTTGGCAATGGTATCGCCGGCCACCCATTCCTGGTTGCCGGGGTGCACGACTTCCTGTCGGCCGCCCTGGCCATGGTGGAAGATAGGTTCTTCAATGTCGCGGGTCGGAATGCTGACTTTCTCGCCCCGCTCGATATCGGTAATGGAGCGCTTCTGAACGGCATCCGACACCGCTTTCTTGATGTGATGGCGGTACCGGCGCAGGAACCGTTCCCGGTTCACTGCGCTCTTGTTCTTGCCGTTCAGGCGCCGGTCGACAATGTGGGTCATACCCATGGGTCTGCTCCCGCTGGCCGTTAATGGGACTTACGTACACGCAGATACCACTCGGCGAGCAAGCGGACCTGTTTCTCGGTGTACCCACGGTCAACCATGCGTTCCACAAACTGCTTGTGCTTCTTCTGGTCTTCCTGGCTGGCTTTCGGATTGAAGGAAATCACCGGCAGCAGGTCTTCGGTGTTCGAGAACATCTTCTTCTCGATCACGCTGCGCAGCTTCTCGTAGCTGAGCCAGCTCGGGTTCTGGCCCTGGTTGTTGGCCCGGGCCCGCAGGACAAAGTTGACCACTTCGTTGCGGAAATCCTTCGGGTTGGAAATGCCGGCCGGTTTCTCGATCTTCTCCAGCTCGTCGTTGATGGAGGCCCGGTCCAGGATTTCCCCGGTTTCCGGATCTCGGAATTCCTGGTCCTGAATCCACAGGTCGGCATAGGTCACGTAACGGTCGAACAGGTTCTGGCCGTATTCGCTGTAGCTTTCCAGGTAGGCGGTCTGGATTTCCTTGCCGATAAACTGCACGTAGTGGGGCGCCAGGTATTCCTTGATGAAGCGCAGGTACTTTTCCTGGATTTCCGGCGGGTATTGCTCCTGCTCGATCTGCTTTTCCAGTACGTACAGCAGGTGCACCGGGTTGGCTGCCACTTCGGTGGTGTCGAAGTTGAAGACCTTGGACAGGATCTTGAACGCGAAACGGGTAGACAAGCCGTCCATGCCTTCCATCACCCCGGCCGCATCCCGGTACTCCTGGATGGACTTGGCTTTGGGGTCGGTGTCTTTGATGCTCTGGCCGTCATACACCTTCATCTTGGAGAAGATGCTGGAGTTCTCCGGCTCCTTGATGCGGGACAGCACCGAGAACTGGGCCAGCATGTCCAGCGTGTCCGGGGCGCATGGCGCACCTGCCAGGGAGCTGTTCTTCAGTAGCTTGCGGTAGATCTCGATCTCTTCGCTTACCCGCACACAGTAGGGCACCTTGACGATGTACACCCGGTCCAGGAAGGCTTCGTTGTGCTTGTTGTTGCGGAAGGTCTGCCACTCGGATTCGTTGGAGTGGGCCAGGATAACGCCGTCAAACGGCACCGAGCCCATACCTTCGGTGGTGTTGTAGTTGCCTTCCTGGGTGGCGGTCAGCAACGGATGCAGCACCTTGATCGGTGCCTTGAACATTTCCACAAACTCCATCAGCCCCTGGTTGGCTTTGCACAGGCCACCGCTGAAGCTGTAAGCATCCGGGTCATCCTGGGAGAAGTCTTCCAGCATGCGGATGTTGACCTTGCCCACCAGGGCGGAGATGTCCTGGTTGTTGTCGTCACCGGGTTCGGTTTTGGAAACGGCAATCTGGTCGAGCACCGAGGGATAGCGTTTGACCACCCGGAACTGGCTGATGTCGCCGCCGAATTCGTGCAGGCGTTTGACTGCCCAGGGCGACATGATGTTCTTCAGGTAGCGGCCGGGGATGCCATACTCTTCTTCCAGGATCGGGCCATCCTCGGCCGGGTCAAACAGGCCCAGCGGGCTTTCGTTCACCGGTGAGCCCTTGATGGCGTAGAAGGGTACTTTCTGCATCAGGGCTTTGAGTTTCTCGGCCAGGGAGGATTTGCCGCCGCCAACGGGGCCGAGCAGGTACAGGATCTGTTTCTTTTCCTCCAGGCCCTGGGCGGCGTGGCGGAAGAAGGACACGATGTTTTCCACGGCTTCTTCCATGCCGTAAAACTCATCGAATTCCGGGTATCGTTTGATGACTTTGTTGGAGAAGATGCGTGACAGGCGAGAGTCACGGGAGGTATCGATGAGTTCGGGTTCGCCGATGGCGATCAGCATCCGCTCGGCTGCGGTGGCGTATGCTGTCGGGTCCTGTTTGCAGACCGCCAGGTATTCCTCAAGGGAATACTCTTCCTCCTGAGTCTGGGCATACCGGTCTTTGAAGTGCTGCAGAATGGTCATAGATGGCCCCTCGCTTTTCTCTTGTCTGTTATAGCGTCACGCAATGTCCCCGTTTTTGTTTCGCCGCCGTTCCGGGCGGTGTGTCTGGCGCTGAATTAAATGGGTTGGTTCTGGCAGGTATACGTTGTCCGGTGCGTTCCGGCCTGCTTGTTTTGAGCTTAGTTCACAGTTGCGGGGTTGGACAGGTGGGGGTCATGTTCGGTTCATTAAATTGTGGTATGGGGATTTGCGGCGGCTTCCGGGTTTTGGGGGCTGACGTACACCGGGGCAGGATTTTTCAGGGCAAACTGCAACTCGCTGCGCTCAGACATACAGATTTGCCCTGAAAAATCCTGCCCCGGCATACGTCGATCGGGGCCCCGGTGGGGCCGCCTTCAGGGAGCTCCCCTGTTTGATGGGGACTAGTGAAAACCTATTTCTTTGTGAGGGTGAAAACGCTTTCTGCGGCGCCGTTTCTCAGGCCTCTTCTTTTGGCGAAGGGGTTGTCGTGGGCCATGTCACGTTTTAGTACGTGGTTGATTTCGTAGTCTTCGCCGTAGAGTTTGAAGACTTCTTCGTCGCTGACGTTGAAGGGAGGGCCTTTCATTTCGTTGCTGTCGTAGTCGAGGGTGATCAGCAGGATTCTGGTGCCGTCGGGGATGATGGCGGTGAGGTGGTCTACGTAGCCTTTGCGCATTTCCGGTGGCAGGGCGATGAGGGCGGCGCGGTCGTAGACCAGGCGGATGTGTTTGAGGTCTTCCGGGACGAGTTGGAAGAAGTCGCCGCACCAGAGTTGCAGGTCGTCGTGTTTGAAGGTGGTGAAGGGTTCGCCGGGGTGGACCATGGCTTTTTCGCGGGCTTCTTCGAAGAAGTCTTTGCAGGCGATGTCGCTGAGTTCCACGCCGATGACGGGGTGGCCGCGGTCGTGGAGCCACCACATGTCGTGGGCTTTGCCGCACAGGGGCACGAAGACGGCATCGGTGCCTTCGCCGGCCAGTTCGGGCCAGTGGTCGTGGAGGTATTGGTTGACGGTGCCTTCGTGGAAGCCGATTTGGCTCTTTTCCCAGCGCTCGTGCCAGAATTCGTGTTCCATGGTGGGTCTCCCTGAATTTGCTCGTTTTACCCAGTCTACCTTAATCTGTGCTGTTCTTGAGTCGGGAGAAAAGTATGAAAGCAGTCTTTCTGGATAGCACTACCCTGGGCAGCGATGTGGACCTGGCGCCGATTGAGCAGGTGACCGGCGGTTTGACCTGTTTTGAGCGGACGTCGCCGGAGCAGGTGCTGGAGCGGATTCGGGGTTTTGATACGGTGCTGGTGAACAAGGTGGTGCTGGGCCGGGAGCATTTCGAGGCCTGTCCGGAGCTTAAAACCATTGCGGTGGTGGCTACGGGGCTGAACAACATTGACTTGCCGGCAGCAAGGGAACATGGCATTCAGGTGATGAATGTGACCAACTACGGCCGTTCCACGGTGGCCCAGCACACCATGGCGCTGATTCTGGCGCTGGCCACGCGGCTGCTGGATTACAACCGGGATGCCCGTAATGGCACCTGGGGCAAGAGCGATATGTTCTGCCTGATGGATCATCCGATTATGGAGCTGGAAGGCAAGACTCTGGGAATTGTTGGTTATGGCGATCTGGGGCAGGGTGTGGCCGAACGGGCGAAGGCCTTTGGTATGAACATTGTGCTGGGCTGCCGACCGGGGCAGGCGCCGGGGGAGGTGGATGGTTACCCGCGCATTGCGCTGGATGAGCTGCTGGCGCAGGCGGATGTGTTGTCGCTGCACTGCCTGCTGACGGATGAAACGCGGAATATGATTGGTGAGCGGGAATTGCGCCTGATGAAGCCAACGGCCTTGCTGATCAATACCAGCCGTGGCGGCCTGGTAAACGAGGAGGCGCTGGCGGACGCGTTAAGAAGCGGCGAGATTGCCGGTGCCGGCTTTGACGTGCTGACTGAAGAGCCGCCCCGCAACGGCAACCCGCTGCTGGCGGATGATATTCCCAACCTGATTGTGACGCCCCACTCCGCCTGGGCCAGCCGTGAGGCCCGTCAGCGGATTGTGGGGATTACTGCAAGGAACCTGGCGTCGGTTCAGAACTGATAGCCGACGCTGAAGGACGCACCCACCTGGCTCATGCTCAGCTCGATGTGCTGGCCGGGGCCCATGGGGTTTTCGCCACGGACGGTTTTGCGCGGTGAGTAGAACGCCATGCCCGAGACTTCCAGGGCTTCGCTGAACCGGTGGGTGAAGCCGCCGGTGAAGTGCCATTCCTGGACGCCCGGCGCCAGGATGTTGAACAACACTTCTTCGTCCGGAATAGGCTGCTCGCCGTAACTGACACCGGCACGCCAGGTTTGTTCGTTGCTTTGCTGCCACTGCCAGCCGAGTTTGACGATGGTCATGTCGTCCCAGCCGAAGCCCGCACCCTGGTCATCACCCAGACCAGCCTGCATCAGGTTCGGCATCATCGGATTACCGATGCTGTTAATCTCGCTGTAGCGGATGTGCTGAACATCCAGCAGCAGCCAGTGGTTTTCAAGTCCGGACCAGGCGATGCCGGCGTTGAACATCTGGGGAATGTCGAAGCCGCCCTGTTCGGCAAACAGGCCTTCGTATTTGTTGAACTCTTCCATTTCCAGGATGGTGCGCCAGCTCAGGCCGGCCCGGAGGGTATCCGTCAATTTACCCTGCCAGCCGATCTGCAGGCCGTAGCCCCAGGCTTCGTCGGTGCCGTTGTTGGTCAGGGCATTCGGGTTTGAGGAGAAACCAGCAAACGAACCAAGGCCCTCGGCCTCAAATCGCTGGTAGGCAATCAGGGGTGAAATGCCCAGTGCCTGGCCGTCAGAGAATTCCCAGGACCAAGTGGGGGCGATGAACAGCTGCTCCAGGTTGACGCCGGTTTTGCCTGCACCAAAGGTGCCGCCATTCGCGCCGCTGTACTCTGTGTTCATACCACCGTTGGCAAACACCGACAGGCCAAGGCTGTGGCCGTTGCCCAGGGCCCGGTTATAACCGAAATGAGGAATCAGGAACGCGTCGTTTTCGCTTTGCACGGTTCCGGGGGCGAGATAGAAAGTTCCAGCAGGTGGCGGCATAACGCCACCTTCCACGCCATAACGCCGACGCGGAGAAAATACCTCCAGCCCGCCGTCCACGCGG
The DNA here is from genome assembly GCF_001447135.1 of Marinobacter sp. P4B1. Lineage (NCBI taxonomy): Bacteria > Pseudomonadati > Pseudomonadota > Gammaproteobacteria > Pseudomonadales > Marinobacteraceae > Marinobacter > Marinobacter sp. P4B1. The sequence goes on along the minus strand of NZ_LLXM01000015.1, from coordinate 91,263 downwards.
CTGCCCACAAACGCCATACCTGCCGGGTTGGTGGCTGCCGCAATGCTGTCCTGGGACAGCGCGGTTCCTGCGCCAGCCATACCGGCGTTCTTGGTGCCATAGCCGTGGCTGAAGTAGCCGTTGGTGGCCAGTGCGGCAGACGGTGCTGCGGCAATAAGGGCGGTGGTGGCAAGAATCCGGGACAAGCGCATTGATCAAACCCTGTGGTTATAAATGAATCAGTTCTTTAGGCGCGCCTTTTTACGTTAATCCGGTTATAAGTGGAAGTAACAAAACTTGATATGGTTATATTGTTTTTTCAGGCCAGCGGCAGCGCCGCCGTTGCATTATTGCTGAGAGAATCGGCTTGTTTACTGCCCCTTGGCTGATAAGCTGTAGAAAAGACTGACAAACAGGAACTTGCGTGGCTTCTATTCAACTGAAAGACCGGCTGCAGGCCGCTGAAGACTGGATTCTTGCCAACCCCAATCCGCCCCAGAAGTGGCCCTGGACCTGGCTGTACAAAACCGGGCGTTCGCTGTACGCGCTGATCCGGGATGTACTCAGTGGCCAGCTCACCCTGCACGCCATGAGCCTGGTGTACACCACGCTGCTGAGTATTGTGCCTTTGCTGGCCCTGAGCTTTTCCGTGCTCAAGGCGCTGGGGGTGCACCAGAAGATGGAGCCCTTCCTTTACCAGTTCTTCCAGCCCATGGGCCCTCAGGGGATCGAGATGGCGGAACGGATCCTTGGCTTTGTGGATAACATCAAGGTGGGGGTTTTGGGTTCCGTGGGCCTCGGCTTGCTGGTGTACACGGTGATCTCGCTGGTGCAGAAGGTGGAGCGCTCCTTCAACATGATCTGGCGGGTGCCGGAAATGCGCTCCATGGCCCAGCGCTTCAGCAACTACCTGAGCGTGATTATGGTGGGCCCCTTGCTGATGGTGTCGGCTATTGGCGCCACTGCCACGGTGTTTTCGTCCGACATGATGCAGACCCTGATGGCGGTTGAGCCGTTCGGTTCGCTGTTTGTGGCAATCAGCCGCTTTACCCCGTTCTTCCTGGTGGTGGCGGCGTTCACCTTTGTTTATATCTTCATCCCCAACACCCGGGTGAAATTTCGCTACGCTTTCCTGGCGGGCCTGATTGCCGGCGTGTCCTGGCAGGCGGCGGGTATGATTTTCGCGTCCTTTGTGGCGGGTTCTGCCAAGTATGCAGCCATCTACTCCGGCTTTGCGGTGGGGATTATCCTGCTGATCTGGATTTACCTGAACTGGATGATCCTGCTGCTCGGTGCCAGTTTGTCGTATTACATGCAGAACCCGGGCTCGGTGGCGAAGCGCCGTGAAGTGCAGCTGGCACCGGAGCTGCAAGAGCGGGTGGCACTGGCCTTGATGTGGATGGTGGCCCGGCCGTTCAGCCGGGGTGAGCCGGCGCCGCAACAGGAATCACTGGAATACCAGATGCATGTGCCGGGGGAAATTACCCGAAATATCAGCGACAAGCTGATTCGCGCCGGCCTGCTGAGCCTGGCCGGCCGCAATGGTGACCAGCTGGTGCCCGGGCGGGCGCTGGACCTGATCACTGTGGGTAACGTGCTGCAGGCGGTGCGCCGGGATGAAGACCGGGTTGTGGAGCGCTTGCCGGTGCAGTCGATGCCGGAGCGGTTGCTGGAGCTCTCGTCCGGCCGTGAAGATGTCAGTTTTTCGGAGCTGCTCAGATAAGCGCTTCGCCGAATACGAACACCAGCTGGCACACGCCGGCGGCAAAGCCAAGGAAGGCTCCTACCAGGATGAGCTTGATCTCGTCCTCCTGGAAACAGGGCCGCAGCAGGTCCTGAAACTCTTCTGACGACAGCGCAATCATGCGCTCTACCATGATCGACTCCACCGCCCGGGCCCGGTCCTTCTCGAACACCGGGTTGTTGAAGGAGGTCTGGGAGATTTCGATAGCCTTTTCGCCCACCTGGTTCTTCAGGGTGGCAAAGCCGGTCGGGCCGAACGCCATCTGGGTGAGGGCCTTGCCCATACCGGCAGTTTCGTCCACCAGCGGCTTGATGTGCTTCTTTACCATGTTGCGGGCGCGGTCGCCTTTCGGGCCTTCCATGATGGCGTTGATGATGTTGCCAACGGTGAGGATTTCGTGGGTCACGATATGGCAGAAGGATTCAGCCACTTCCGGCTGGCGTTTCAGGAACAGGCCCTGGATTTTCAGGGGCCCGACCTTGTGTTCCCTCAGGGGCCGGAAGATGACGTTCAGGGCAATCCAGTTGGTGGCCCAACCCACCAGCAGGCCGAACAGTGGCAGCACCCAGATAGCGGGATAGAGGTACCAGACTGCCATTTGTATAAGGCCGAACAGAAAGCCGAAGTACATGCCGGAGTTGATGATAAAGCGGAATTCTACGTCGCCACACTCCAGGAAAATGCGGTTGAGCAGCTGTTTGTCGCTGGCGAGCCGTTCGATGACCATGCCTTTGATGTCGAGCAGGTCTTCGATGTTGTCGGATACGTCTTCTACCAGGTTGTCGACCAGTTGCGGGGTGGACTTGCGTACCCGGTCGTAGACCATTTTGCGGGCGGAGGCAGGCAGGTTTTCCCAGAAGGTGGGGTACTCTTTGAGCATGAGTTCGTCGACATACTCTTCTACCCTGGGGTCGACGGTGTAGATGATGTGGGCGGCCAGTACCTTCGGGTCAATCTGTTCGAAGATTTCCTGTACGGTGCCGATTTTGGAGATGGTGGCATCGACGCTGATGGCGGCCATTTTCCGGGCCTTGGAGGGGATGATGCCTTGCCAGCCGAGCAGGGGTGGTTTGCCTATGAACTCCAGGGGGTAGAAGGTCATTTTGATGGCGAGCCAGTTGGTGCTCCAGCCGATGAGGGCTGCGATCACTGGAATACTTAGGTATTGCCAGAATTCCGGGTTGGTAAGTAGGCTGGTCATCCGGTACTCGCTGGTTTTGTTCTGATTCTGTTGGTTCTGTCCTGGGTGCAAGCGGCAGTGCGAGAGGGGGTTTCCAGAAAACGCTCCTTGCGGCACATCCATGTGGCGCTTCTGCTCCGCCATCCATGGCTCCGCAAATTTCTGGAAAACCCCTCTCGCACTGCCGCCCATCATGGGCAGAGCGTCTTGCTGCAATTGTCAGACACGGATCATGTTGGTGACAGCGGAATCTGTCAATGACTGAACCGCCACTGCATCACGTTACAGAAGGCCATTCGGGGTTAACCGCCAATATCTCCCCACAACCACTGGCACAGTGCCATGGCCGCCACCGGCGCTGTTTCGGTGCGCAGAACTCGGGGGCCGAGGGCGACGGGGAGGAAGCCGTTTTGTTCTGCCAGGGCAATCTCGTCGGCGCTCAGGCCGCCTTCGGGGCCGATCATCAGGGCGACGCTGGCGGGTTTCTCGAGTGTGTTGAGGGATTGTTCGGTGCGGTGGTGCAGCACCAGGCGCAGGTCGCAGGTTTGGCTGTATTGCAGCCATTCCGCTACGGTCATCACCGGCAGGATGTTCGGGACTTTTGCGCGGCCGCATTGTTCGGCGGCGCTGATGGCGACTTGTTGCCAGTGGCGCAGGCGTTTTTCTTCCCGGTCGCCTTTGAGCTTTACGTCGGAGCGTTCGGTGGTGAGGGGGGCGATGGTGGTTACGCCCATTTCCACGGCTTTCTGCACCGCGTAGTCCATGCGGTCGCCCTTGGACAGGGTCTGGCCCAGGACGATGGTCAGGGGCGATTCGGTGGCGTTGGCCTCGGTGCTTTCGATGGTGACGGTGACGTTCTTTTTGCCGGCTTCGGTGATGGTGGCGGTGTAGTCGTTACCGTCGCCGTTGAACAAACGGAGCTGCTGGCCGGGCTGCATGCGCAGTACCCGGCCTACGTGGTTGGCGGCGTTGTCGTCGAGTTCACACGGGCTGCCGGTGTGCAGGGGGCTGTCGGTGTAGATTCTGGGAATGCGCATGGTCAGCCCTTAACTGCGATTTCGATGCCTTCGGTGGCTACCTGGGCCAGGTGTCGGATCTGGTCTTCGGTGATCACGTAAGGCGGCATGAAGTACACCACGTTGCCCAGCGGGCGCAGCAGGGACTGGCGGGTGAGGGCATGCTGGTACACCTTGATGCCACGGCGTTCCTGCCAGGGGAACGGGGTTTTGCTGGCTTTGTCTTTGACCATTTCGATGGCCAGGGTCATGCCGTGCTGGCGGATGTCACCCACGTTGGGGTGGTCGGCCAGGTGGGCGACGGATTCGGCCATGCAGCGGGACAGCTGGCGGTTGTTTTCGATGACGTTTTCGTCCCGGAAGATGTCCAGGGTGGCCAGGGCGACGGCGCAGCCGATAGGGTTGCCGGTGTAGCTGTGGCTGTGCAGGAACGCACGCAGGGTTTCGTAGTCGTCGTAGAAGGCGTTGTAGACGGTGTCGGTGGTGAGCACTACGGACAACGGCAGGTAACCGGCGGTCAGACCCTTGGACAGGCACATGAAATCCGGGGTGATGCCGGACTGTTCGCAGGCGAACATGGTGCCGGTGCGACCAAAGCCCACGGCGATTTCGTCGGCAATCAGGTGTACGCCATAGCGGTCGCAGGCTTCGCGCAGTTTGGTGTGGTAAACCGGGTGGTGCATGCGCATGCCGCCGGCGCACTGGATCAGGGGCTCCACTACCACGGCACAGATTTCGTGGTGCCGTTCGGCCAGCAGCTTGTCCATGGCCTCGAACTGGCGCAGGGCGTAGTCTTCATCGGTTTCGCCCGGCTCCTTGTTGTAGGCATCCGGCGAGGGCGCCGTCAGTACTTCCATCAGCAGCGGCTGGTAGGTGTCTTTGTAAAGGGCAACATCACCCAGCGCCAGCGCGCCCAGGGTTTCTCCGTGGTAGCTGTTGCTGAGGTTAACGAAGTTCTTCTTGCCCGGATGGCCCTGGTTTTTCCAGTAGTGATAGCTCATCTTCAGGGCCGCTTCGATGGCAGACGAGCCGTTGTCTGCGTAGAAGCATTTGTTCAGCCCCTCCGGCGTAACCTCAATCAACCGCTCGGACAAGTTCACTACCGGTTCGTGGCTGAAGCCCGCCAGGATGACATGCTCCAGCTGGCCGATCTGTTCCTGGATAGCGGAGTTGATGCGCGGGTTGGCGTGGCCGAACAGGTTTACCCACCAGGAGCTGACCGCATCGATGTAGCGATTGCTCTCGAAATCTTCCAGCCATACGCCTTCGCCCCGCTTGATGGGAATCAGCGGCAGGGTTTCGTGGTCTTTCATCTGGGTACAGGGGTGCCACACGGATTTAAGGTCCCGTGCGACCAGGTCGGCATTGCGCATGGTTGTCTCCTGTCAGGCTGCGGAGGCGGTGAATAAATATCCGGATGCGACATGATACTTGGCTGTCAGCAGCCTTAACAGCTCCTTACTGTGAACCAGTCGGATGACCGGCTTGCCATAGCCCGGCGCCAGACCGGCCAATGTTGGTGCACCAGCCTGCGGCAACAATGGAATAAAAATAACAGGAGTCGAATATGGAGCTGAATCTGAAACACCCCTATGAGGCTGGTGTGGATCATGTGCTCGAGCGTTTTTTCAGCGAAAGCCACATTATCGAAAAGAACGAGAAAATCGGGTCCCGCAATGTACAGCTGGCCGAGCTGCGCAAAGACGATGTGTCCGGCAAGTTGGTGATCGAGCGCGAAATGATGGCTTCTGCGCCCGTGCCGGGAGTGCTCACAGGCTTTCACCGGGAGTGGAATCGCGTGCGGCAGGAGGAACACTGGTTCCGTAAAGACGACGATGAGTGGCACTGCGAGTTTCGGGTGAAAATCGACGGTGTGCCGGCGAAGATCAAGGGCGAAATGCGGCTTCAGGGTAACGGTAACCGCTGCATCAATTATGTGAATCTGTCGGTTCGTTGCGATGTGCCGTTGTTGGGCAAGAAAGTGGCGAGATTTCTGGCGGATGACTCCCACGCCAAGATTGAACGGGAGTATGAAGTCATCCGCCAGCTGCTTTGACCCGCCGGTTCAGTGCGCCAGCACCCGGGACAGGAACGCCTGGGTGCGCTCGTTCTGAGGGTTGTCGAACACATCTTCAGGCCGGCCTTCTTCGACAATCTGGCCTTCATGGATGTAGATCACCCGGTCTGCCACTTCCCGGGCGAAGCCCATTTCGTGGGTGACGACCATCATGGTCATACCCTCTTTGGCCAGCTCCCGCATCACGTCCAGTACTTCACCGATCATTTCCGGATCCAGTGCCGAGGTGGGTTCATCGAACAGCATCAGCCGGGGTTCCATGGCCAGGGCCCGGGCAATGGCGACCCGCTGCTGCTGGCCGCCGGATAGCTGGTTGGGGTATTTGTCGGCCTGGCTGCCAATGCCTACACGTTCCAACAGTCGCTCGGCGGTAGCGTTGGCGACTACCTGGGAGGTGTTTTTTACCTTCATGGGCGCCAGCATGATGTTCTTTCTTACCGTCAGGTGCGGGAACAGGTTGAACTGCTGGAACACCATGCCGACTTCCTTGCGGATTTCGGCAAGGGCCTGCTGGTTGCCGCCTTTCGGCGCCAGTTTCTGGCCATCCACTTCCAGTGTGCCGGATTCAAATTCTTCCAGGCCGTTAACGCAGCGGATCAGGGTAGATTTGCCGGAGCCACTGGCCCCGATGATCACCACGACTTCGCCCTGTTCTACGGTCAGCTCTATATCTTTCAGGACATGCAGTTTGCCGAAGTACTTGTTCATGCCCTTCATCTTTACGATCTGAGTCATTACCCGGGCTCCTTCAGACAGACGCAACGCCGCGGCGTTCAAGCAGCCGCAGAATCAGGGACAGGGACAAGGTTATGGCCAGGTACATAAGGGCCACTACGAAGTAAACCTCGAAGGCGGTAAAGGTGTTGGCGATATACACCTGGCCCTGGCGGACCAGTTCGCCCACGCCGATCACCGAGAACAGCGAGGTGTCCTTGATGCTTACGATAGCCTGGTTTCCGAGCGGCGGGATCATGCGCCGGAAGGCCTGGGGCCAGATAATCGACCAGAAGGTCTGGGTACGGGACAGCCCCAGTGACAGGCCGGCTTCGCTCTGGCCTTTGTCGATAGACTGCACGCCACCGCGCACCACTTCGGATATATAGGCGCCGGAGTTCAGGGCGATCGCGGCAATACCGGCTGTCAGCGGGTCGATGGGGCCGCCGACCAGGTCCGGCAGGCCGTAGAAGATAAACAGCACCTGCACCAGGATGGGGGTGCCGCGAAAAATTTCGATATAGGCGGTTGCCGGCCAGCGCAGGAACCATTTTTTGTTGATGCTGAGCAGGCCAAAAACGATGCCGAGTATAAAGCCGATGGCCAGGCCACCGAAGGAAATCATCAGGGTGTAGGGAATGCCCTTGGCCAGGTAGGGAATGGAATCAATGGCCGCTTGCCAGTCAAACTGAAACTGGAATTCCACGGTGTGTTTCTCCGTTGGGTTGGGAGGAGGCGCCCGGGGCATTGTGTGCCCCGGGCGGGTCAAGTGGAGGTTTACTTGTCTTCAGGCATCGGGCCGAACCATTTTTCGTAAATGGTTTTGTAGGTGCCGTCTTCCTTGATTTCTGCCAGGGCCTCGTTCACCGGGCCAACCCATTCGCTACCTTTTTTCAGGGCGATACCGTACTGCTGGCCTTCATACAGCGGGCCTACGGTTTTCACCTTGCCTGCGCCGCGGGTGCTGGCGAAGTAGCCTACGTTCGGGGCGTCGTAGAAAACCGCATCTACCGCGCCGGACATCAGCGCCATATACATGTCGGAGCTGCCGGGGTAGGGGGTTACGCCGTCGTTATCGTCCAGGTTCTTGGTGAGGAAGTCGTAGCTGGTGCTACCAATCTTGGTGCCGACTTTCTTGCCTTCCAGGTCAGACATTTCCTGGGTGCCATCGTCTTCGCGAACCAGGATACGCAGGCCGGAATCGTAGTAAGGGTCGGAGAAATCGACGATTTGCTTACGCTCATCGGTAATGGTGATGCCGGCAATAGCAATGTCGACGTTACCGGTTTGCAGGGCCGGGATGATGCCGTTGAAATCCATGGTGTTCAGGTCGTAATCAAAGCCCGCACGCTCGGCGACTTCGGCGATGATTTCCATGTCGAAACCGATCATTTCGCCGGTTTCCTGATCCATCATTTCAAACGGGACGAAGCTGGGGTCGGTGACTACGCGCAGGGTCTCTGCGCTTACCGACGTGGCGGCGACAGACAGTGCCAGGCCAGCGCCCAGGGTTTTCAGCCATGTTGTACTCATGCTTGCTCCTTTCTCTTATTGTGGTTCCGTCTGCCCGGTAAGGCAGGCTGCGCTATGACCGGTTTGTTCGGTATTGCACAGGGAACATTGATGGGGATGCATCAGATACAGGTTAGCCCATCTTGAAAGGATTTGCAGGAAATCAGGTGGTTAGAAAACGAAAGAGGGGCCGAAGCCCCTCTTTGTACTGCTTTGAAGAATGCCTTAGAAAGCAATCTTTTCGCGGTCGCTGATTCCCAGGTTCTTCCAGATGGAAATGCTGGGTTCGGCCTGGTTCAGGGTGTAGAAGTGCAGCCCCGGAGCCCCGGCTTTCAGCAGCTTTTCACACATCTCGGTGACCACGTCTTCACCGAACTTGCGGATGCTGTCGGTGTCGTCGCCGTAGGCTTCCAGCTGCTTGCGGATCCAGCGGGGGATTTCCGCACCGCACATATCCGAGAAACGCACCAGGCTGGAGAAGTTGACGATGGGCATGATGCCCGGCACCACCGGAATGGTGACGCCCATCTTCTCCAGGCGGTCGATGAAGTAGAAGTAGCTGTCGGCATTGAAGAAGTACTGGGTGATGGCGCTGTTGGCACCGGCCTGTACTTTTCGTGCGAAGTTTTTCAGGTCTTCCTCGGCATTGCGGGCCTGGGGGTGAAATTCCGGGTAGGCGGCCACTTCCAGGTTGAAGTGATCCCCGCTGTGTTCCCGGATGAATTCCACCAGTTCGTTGGCGTAACGCAGCTCACCGGAGGCGCCCATGCCCGAGGGCAGGTCGCCGCGCAGGGCGACGATCCGGTTGATGCCGTTCTCTTTATACACGTCCAGCAGCTCGCCGATCTCTGCGCGGGTACCACCCACGCAGGACAGGTGCGGTGCTGTGGAAATACCCTGCTTGTGCAGGTTCAGCACCGTTTCGATAGTGCGATCCCGGGTGGAACCGCCGGCTCCGAAGGTGACCGAGAAAAAGTCCGGGTTTACCTCGGCCAGCTGGTTGCGTACCGCCTGCAGCTTCTCCTTGCCCTGATCGGTCTTGGGCGGGAAAAACTCGAAGCTGAAGCGGCGTTTGAATTGCTTCTGGGATTCCATGATCGTTTCCGCTTAGTACCTGTAGCTTTCCGGCTTGTACGGGCCTTCGACCGGTACGCCGATGTATTTCGCCTGGTCCGGAGTCATCTTGGTGATCACGCCACCAAAGCCTTCCACCATGGCGCGGGCCACTTCTTCGTCCAGCTGCTTGGGCAGAACCTGGACGTAAACGCCCTTGGCCTTGGACTCTTCAGGCAGGTCCGCAAACTTGCGCTCGAACAGGTACATCTGCGCCAGCACCTGGTTGGCGAAGGAGCCGTCCATGATCCGCGACGGGTGACCGGTGGCGTTGCCCAGGTTCACCAGGCGGCCTTCGGACAACAGGATCAGGTGGTCGTTGCTGGCCTTGTCGCGGTAAATCACGTGTACCTGCGGCTTGACCTCGTCCCACTCCCAGTTCTTGCGCATGTAGGCGGTATCGATTTCATTATCGAAGTGGCCGATGTTGCACACCACGGCGCCGTTCTTCAGGGCTTTCAGCATGTTCGCGTCACACACGTTGACGTTACCAGTGGTAGTTACCAGCAGGTCAGTGGTGCCCAGCAGGTCGGTGTTGATGCCTTGCTCGGTACCGGTGTTGATGCCATCGATGTATGGAGACACCACTTCAAAACCGTCCATGCAAGCCTGCATGGCGCAGATCGGGTCGGCTTCGGTGACTTTGACGATCATGCCTTCCTGGCGCAGGGACAGGGCAGAACCCTTGCCCACGTCGCCGTAACCAATCACCAGCGCTTTCTTGCCGGACAGCAGGTGGTCAGTGGCGCGCTTGATGGCATCGTTCAGGCTGTGACGACAACCGTACTTGTTGTCGTTCTTTGACTTGGTCACCGAGTCGTTGACGTTGATGGCCGGGATCTTCAGAGTGCCGTCGCGCAGCATTTCCTGCAGACGGTGCACGCCGGTGGTGGTCTCTTCGGTCACGCCGTGGCACTTGGCGATTACCTGTGGGTATTCCTTGTGCAGCAGCTCGGTCAGGTCGCCGCCGTCGTCCAGGATCATGTTCGGCTCCCAGCCGTCTACGTCTGCGCCCACGGTTTTGTGCAGGCACCATTCGTATTCTTCGTCGGTCTCACCTTTCCACGCGAATACGGGAATGCCCTGAGCTGCGATGGCAGCGGCGGCCTGGTCCTGGGTGGAGAAGATGTTGCACGATGACCAGCGCACATCAGCGCCCAGCTCGACCAGTGTTTCAATCAACACGGCGGTCTGGATGGTCATGTGGATGCAGCCCATGATGTTGGCGCCTTTCAGTGGCTGCTCGGCTTTGTACTTCTCGCGCAGTTTCATCAGCGCGGGCATCTCGCCTTCGGCGATCTTGATTTCCTTACGGCCCCAGTCGGCGAGTTCGATATCTCGGACTTTGTAATCTTCGAAGTTGTTCGGAGTGCTCATGTGGTGCTCCTGTCATGTTTGAAATGGTTAGCCACGGAATCCACGGAAAAACACGGAAGGAAAAGATTTTTTTTGCCACTAAATCCACTAAAGGACACGAAAGTAAAAACAACTGCTTTTTTAGTGATCAGTCTTTTTTTCGTGTTCTTTCGTGGATTTCGTGGCAAATCATTTCTTCTTTATCTTTTTTCCGTGTCCTTCCGTGGATTCCGTGGCCAAAAAGTCTTTTAGATGCCCGCAGCGTCTTTCAGAGCTGCCGCCCGGTCAGTCTTCTCCCACGGGAACGCGGTGAAGGTCTTGCCGCCAACGGTCATCTCGTACGGATCACGGCCGAAGTGGCCGTAGGCTGCGGTGGCCCGGTACATCGGGTGCAGCAGGTCCAGCATGTTGGTGATGGCATACGGGCGCAGGTCGAAGTGCGCGCGTACCAGGTCGATGATCTTGTCGTCGCTGATCTTGCCGGTGCCGAAGGTGTTCAGGGAAATGGAGGTCGGCTGGGCCACACCAATGGCGTAGGACACCTGAATCTCGCACTTCTCAGCCAGGCCTGCGGCTACGATATTCTTGGCGACGTAACGGCCAGCGTAGGCGGCAGAGCGGTCAACCTTCGAGGGGTCTTTGCCGGAGAACGCGCCGCCACCGTGGCGGGCCATGCCGCCGTAGGTATCAACAATGATCTTGCGGCCGGTCAGACCACAGTCGCCCACCGGGCCGCCGATCACGAACTTGCCGGTTGGGTTGATGTGGAACTGGGTGTCTTTGTGCAGTAGTTCCGCCGGCAGCGTGTGTTTGACGATCAGCTCCATGACCGCTTCTTTCAGGTCTTCCTGGGTCACGTCCGGGTCGTGCTGGGTAGACAGAACCACGGCGTCGATGCCCACGACCTTGCCGTTTTCGTAGCGACAGGTGACCTGGCTCTTGGCGTCCGGGCGCAGCCACGGCAGCAGGCCGCTCTTGCGGGCTTCGGCCTGGCGTTGTACCAGACGGTGGGAGAAGGTGATCGGCGCCGGCATCAGTACGTCGGTTTCGTTGCTGGCATAGCCGAACATCAGGCCCTGGTCGCCCGCGCCCTGGTCTTCCGGCTTCTGGCGGTCAACGCCCTGGGCGATGTCGACAGACTGCTTGCCGATGATGTTGATTACGCCACAGGTGTCGCCGTCATAGCCCACATCCGAGGAGGTGTAGCCGATGTCTTTGATCACGCCACGCACCAGGTCTTCCAGGTCGACCCAGGCACTGGTGGTGATTTCACCGCCAACGATGGCCACACCGGTTTTCACCATGGTTTCGCAAGCTACGCGAGCGTGCGGGTCGTCGGTCAGGATGGCGTCCAGTACCGCGTCGGAGATCTGGTCGGCCAGTTTGTCCGGATGGCCTTCAGAGACCGACTCGGAGGTGAAGATGTTGTAGTCAGACATAGTGGTGCTCCTCTGTGAGCGTTTTCAAAATCGGTGTACGTAATTCTACGTACGTCAATATCAAAGTTTTTTGATGTTCCAGTGTCTGCGCGGGCTTCAGGCCGTTCCAGACGTTTTCCAGAATTCCCGTACCTGCACCTGGAAGCCGTTGCGCAGGCCGATAAACAGTTGCTCACCCGCAGTCAGGCCGGCATCGGCCGCCCAGGCGGTGAGTTCTTCCGGCTCGAAGCCCAGCCACAGGTCGCCGCAGTTCTCCTTGGCCCAGTCCTGGTCGTGGCTGCACAGATCACTGACGATCAAACAGCCACCGCTGTTCATCAGGGCCGCAGCGTCCAGGAAGATGTCCGCCGGGCTGGGTACGTGGTGCAGCACCATGTTGGCGACAATCAGGTCAAAGGCATCGCCCCGGGCCAGTACCGTATCGGTGACACCCTCAATAAGGTCGACGTTGTTCAGCCGTTCCTCAATGCAGGTGCGGGTGGCCTTGGCCAGCATGTCCTTGCTGTTATCCAGCCCCACCACATGATCGAACAGTTGTGACAGCACCGGCAGGAAGCCGCCTTCACCGGGGCCGATTTCCAGCACGCTGCGCCAGTCCTGCCGTGCTGCCCGCTTGCGGATCAGTTCGGCGGTGGGCTCCGCATACAGGTCAAAGGCGGCAATCAGCTCCTGCTGTTCCCGGAACTGTTCCGAGTGGCGAGAGAAAAACGCCTGGGATTGTTCAGCTCTTTGCTCCCGGATGGCCTCGATCTTTTCCTCGAGCTGCGGGGGCAGGGGCACCCGGTCGACGGTCTCAAAAATCTGCCGGATGGCCTGGTCAGCCAGCTTGTCGCTGTCCAGATGGAGCGGACGGCGGTAGAAGATGGCATTGCCTTCCCGCTGGGGCTCAAGCAACCCGGCTTTGTGCATCACCTTCAGGTGGTGGCTCATGCCGGACTGGCGCATATCAAACATCTGGCTCAGCTCCAGCACACCGAAGGTGTCCCGGCGCAGCACCCGCAGGATCTCCAGGCGCAAGGGATCGCCGCTCGCCTTGAAGATCGGTACCAGAGTGTCCACCGAGGACAATTCGTTCGCATGTGCATTGAGTGAGGTCATGGTTGGCAAGTGTAGGGGTGATTGGTTGGTCGATCAATAGCCATATCAAAATTTTTTGATATAGATTTATAGCGTTTGTGAAATCAGTCGCTTTGGTGATTTTGTACCGGCGCCATCGGAAAACCACTACATATGGATTTGCCCCGGCACACAGTAATCGGCGAAAATACGCGCCTTCTTTTTGAGCAGTTTTTGCAGCTTGAAGTCTTTTCCTGAAAAACACTGGAGAATTGTCAATGCCGTCCCGTAAAGATCTCGCCAACGCCATTCGCGCGCTGAGCATGGATGCGGTTCAGAAAGCCAAGTCCGGCCACCCGGGTGCGCCCATGGGTATGGCGGATATCGCCGAGGTACTGTGGAACGATTACCTGAGCCACAACCCGGCCAACCCGCAATGGGCCAACCGTGACCGTTTCGTGCTGTCTAACGGCCATGGCTCCATGCTGCAGTACTCCCTGCTGCACCTGAGCGGGTACGACGTTAGCATTGACGACATCAAGAACTTCCGGCAGCTGCACTCCAAGACTCCGGGGCACCCGGAATACGGTTACACACCGGGTATTGAAACCACGACCGGCCCGCTGGGGCAGGGCATTGCCAACGCCGTTGGTTTCGCGCTGGCCGAGAAATCCCTGGCGGCGCAGTTCAACCGCCCGGGCCACGACATTGTGGACCACTACACCTATGCGTTCCTGGGCGACGGCTGCCTGATGGAAGGCATCTCCCACGAAGTGGCGTCCCTGGCCGGTACTCTGGGCCTTGGCAAGCTGGTGTTCTTCTATGACGACAACGGCATTTCCATCGACGGCGAAGTGGAAGGCTGGTTTACCGACAATACTCCGCAACGTTTTGAGTCCTACGGCTGGCAGGTAATTCCGGACGTTGACGGCCACGATGCCGACGCCATCCGCGCGGCTGTTGAACAGGCCCGGGCCAACACCGAGCAGCCGACACTGATCTGCTGCAAGACTATCATCGGCTTTGGTTCCCCCAACAAGCAGGGCAAGGAAGATTGCCACGGTGCCCCGCTGGGTGACGATGAAATCGCTCTGACCCGCGAAGCCCTGGGCTGGCAGCATGGCCCGTTCGAGGTTCCGTCTGACATCTACGCCGCCTGGGACGCCAGGGAAAAAGGCGCCGCCGCCGAGAAAGCGTGGGAAGAGAAATTCGCCGCCTACGAAAAGGCCGAGCCGGAACTGGCGGCCGAGTTCAAACGCCGCATGGCGGGTGAGCTGCCGGCAGACTTCTCCGAAAAGGCCCAGGCCTACATCCAGGAGTGCCAGGACAAGGGCGACACTATCGCCTCCCGTAAGGCATCCCAGAACACCCTGAACGCCTACGGCCCGCTGCTGCCGGAACTGATGGGTGGCTCTGCCGACCTGGCCGGTTCCAACCTGACCATCTGGTCTGGCTGCAAAGGCGTGAGCAAAGAAGACGCCTCCGGTAACTATATTTACTACGGCGTTCGTGAGTTCGGTATGGCTGCGATCATGAACGGCATCGCCCTGCACGGCGGTTTTGTTCCTTACGGCGCAACCTTCCTGATCTTCATGGAATACGCCCGTAACGCGGTGCGCATGGCCGCGCTGATGAAGCAGCGTTCCATCTATGTATTCACCCACGACTCCATCGGCCTGGGCGAAGACGGCCCCACCCACCAGCCCATCGAGCAGATGGCCAGCCTGCGCACCACGCCCAACATGAGCATGTGGCGCCCGGCTGATGCCGTGGAATCTGCGGTAGCCTGGAAAGCCGCCCTGGAGCGCAACGACGGCCCAACCGCCATGGTGTTCTCCCGTCAGAACCTGCCGCATCAGCAGCGTGATGCAGAACAACTGGCCAACGTCGCCAGGGGTGGCTACGTGCTGTCTGACAGCGAAGGCACCCCGGAACTGATCCTGATCGCCACCGGCTCTGAAGTGGGCCTGGCCCAGGACACTGCCGCCAAGTTGCGCGAGCAGGGCAAGGCCGTGCGTGTGGTTTCCATGCCGTCCACCGACGTGTTCGACGCCCAGAGCGCCGAGTACAAGCAACAGGTACTGCCGCTGGAAGTCACCAACCGTATCGCCATCGAAGCCGGCATCGCCGACTACTGGTACAAGTATGTTGGCCTGGACGGCCGCGTTGTGGGCATGACCACCTTCGGTGAATCTGCCCCCGCTGGCGAGCTGTTCAAGGAATTCGGCTTCACCGTCGACAATATCCTGGAAGTGGCTGACGAACTGCTGGACGCCTGATGACCAACTCGACGCCGTTTCGCATCGCCATCAACGGGTACGGCCGCATCGGCCAGTGCGTGTTGCGGGCTCTTTATGAAAACGGCTATCGCGACCATCTTCAGGTGGTCGCGATCAACGAGTTGTCGGATATCGACACCATCGCCCACCTGACCAAGTACGACTCCACCCACGGGCGGTTTCACGGTGAGGTGGCGGTGGATGGCGACAACCTGGTGGTGAACGGCGACCGCATTCGAGTACTGCGTCACCCGGACCCGGCGGAACTGCCCTGGCGTTTGCTGGACGTGGATCTGGTGCTGGAATGTTCCGGCGCCTACTCGGACCGGACAACTGCGGAAAAACACATCGCAGCCGGTGCCCAGCGCCTGCTGTTCTCCCAGCCGGGAGAGCCGAGTGTTGACCGCACCGTGGTCTATGGCATCAACGATGGCGACCTTAACCCGCAGGATGTGATTGTGGCTGCAGGTTCCTGCACCACCAACTGCCTGGTACCGGTGATCAAGGTGCTGGACGACGCCTTCGGCGTAGAACAGGGCAGCACCACCACCATCCATGCCGCCATGAACGACCAGCCGGTGATCGACGCCTACCACCACCAGGACCTGCGCCGCACCCGCAGCGCGCTCCATAACATCGTACCGGTAGACACCGGCCTGGCCCGCGGCATCGAACGCTTGCTGCCCCATATGGAAGGCCGCTTCAGCTCCGTGGCCATGCGCGTGCCAACGCTGAATGTGTCTGCTATAGACATGGTGGTGAACGTACGTGAAGCGACCGATGTTGCGGCAGTAAACCTGCTGCTGAAAAACGCCGCTAACGGATCGCTAAAAGGCATTCTCGGCTACACCGACGAACTCCTGGCCAGCTCAGACTTTAACCACGACGCCCATTCCGGCGTGGTCGACGGCGGCCAGACCCGGGTGACCGGCGGCACCATGGTGAAAGTGCTGTGCTGGTTCGATAACGAATGGGGCTTTGCTAACCGGATGCTGGATGTCAGTAAGGTCTGGCTAACCAGAACCTGACGGATACAAAGGGGTCTGACCCCGAACGGGGTCAGACCCCGCCCAAAAGCTTAAACATTTGCACCTGTGAACCCATAACTACGGAACCTGATTATGGCCATCAAAAAAATGACTGACCTGAACCTCGCCGGCAAGCGGGTTCTGATTCGTGAAGACCTGAACGTACCGGTCAAAGACGGCAAAGTATCCAGCGACGCCCGCATCCGCGCCTCGCTGCCGACCATCAAGGCCGCCAAAGACGCCGGCGCCAAAGTCATGCTGATGTCCCACCTGGGCCGTCCGGAAGAAGGCGTGTACGACGAAGCCTCCTCCATGAAGCCCGTAGCCGAGCACCTGAGCACCCTGCTGGGCCAGGAAGTGCGCCTGATCAAAGACTACCTCGACGGCGTTGAAGTGGCCGACGGCGAAGTCGTACTGTTCGAAAACGTTCGCTTCAATAAGGGCGAAAAGAAAGACAACGAAGACCTCGCCAAGCAATACGCTGCCCTGTGCGATGTCTACGTGATGGACGCCTTCGGCACCGCCCACCGCGCCCAGGCCTCCACCCACGGAGTGGCTAAATTCGCCCCCGAAGCTTGCGCCGGCCCCCTGCTGGCAGCCGAACTCGACGCCCTCGGCAAAGCCCTCGACCACCCGGCCAAGCCCGTGGTTGCTATCGTTGGCGGCTCCAAAGTCTCCACCAAACTGGACGTCCTCAACGCCCTGGAAAAAGTGTGTGACCAGATCATCGTCGGCGGCGGCATCGCCAACACCTTCCTGGCCGCAGCCGGCCACCCGGTAGGCAAGTCCCTGTGCGAACACGACCTGGTCGACACCGCCAAAGACATCGCCAGCCGCGTTGAAATCCCGCTGCCGGTCGACGTAGTGGTTGCCAGCGAATTCGCCGAAACCGCCACCGCCACCGTGAAAAACATCTCCGACGTCAGCGCCGACGACATGATCCTCGACGTAGGCCCGGAAACCGCCGGCCAGTTCGCGAGCCTGCTCAAGAACGCCAAAACCATCCTGTGGAACGGCCCCGTCGGCGTGTTCGAATTCGACCAGTTCGGCAACGGCACCAAAGCCTTGGCCGAAGCCATCGCCGAAAGCGACGCGTTCTCCCTCGCCGGCGGCGGCGACACCGTTGCCGCCGTTGACAAATACGGCATAGCTGACAAGATCTCCTACATCTCCACCGGTGGCGGTGCGTTCCTCGAATTCGTGGAAGGCAAAACCCTGCCGGCAGTAGCCGTACTGGAAGAGCGCGGAGCGTAATCAACAAAGCGATTCTGAGAGAAGCCCGCACAGGGCCAGAATCGCAAGGAGGGTGGGGTAAGTCTTTCGCGGAATTTCGAAGGCCAAGGATGGCCTGAGAGAAGCGCACATGGATGTGCTCGTAGCGGTTCCGCGAAAGACTTACCCCACCCTCCGCAGCAGACTCCCAAGTCTGAAAACGAACAGAAATCAAACCTCAAAAAGTCAACGAAGGAGACAACCCATGGCCCTGATTTCGCTGCGGCAACTTCTGGACCACGCCGCCGAGCATGGTTACGGTGTGCCAGCCTTTAACGTAAACAACCTCGAACAAATGCGCGCCATCATGGAAGCCGCCGACAAAACCGACTCCCCGGTCATTGTCCAGGCCTCCGCCGGTGCCCGCAAATACGCCGGCGCCCCCTTCCTGCGCCACCTCATCCTGGCCGCCATCGAAGAATGGCCGCACATCCCGGTGGTTATGCACCAGGATCACGGCACCAGCCCCGCCGTGTGCCAGCGCTCCATCCAGCTCGGCTTCAGCTCCGTGATGATGGACGGCTCCCTGGGTGAAGATGGCAAAACCCCGACCAGCTACGAATACAACGTAGACGTTACCCGTCGCACCGTTGAAATGGCCCACGCCTGTGGTGTCTCCGTAGAAGGTGAACTGGGCTGCCTGGGCTCCCTCGAAACCGGCCAGGCCGGTGAAGAAGACGGCATCGGCGCCGAAGGCACCCTGGACCATGACCAGATGCTGACCGACCCGGAAGAAGCGGCAGACTTCGTCAAGAAAACCCACGTAGACGCACTGGCCATCGCCATCGGCACCAGCCACGGCGCCTACAAGTTCACCCGTCCGCCGACAGGTGACATCCTGGCCATCGAGCAAATCAAAGCCATCCACAAACGCATTCCAGACACCCACCTGGTGATGCACGGCTCGAGCTCCGTACCCCAGGAATGGCTGAAGGTGATCAACGAATTCGGTGGCGAGATTCCGGAAACCTACGGTGTCCCGGTGGAAGAAATCGTGGAAGGCATTAAGCACGGCGTGCGCAAGGTCAACATCGACACCGACCTGCGCCTGGCCTCAACCGGTGCGGTTCGTCGCTTCATGGCCCAGAACCCGGCCGAATTCGACCCGCGCAAATTCCTCAAGGCCACCATGGTTGCCATGACCGACATCTGCGTAGCTCGCTACGAAGCCTTCGGTTGTGCCGGCCAGGCCAGCAAGATCAAGCCGGTGAACCTCGAGCAGATGTTCGAGCGTTACGCCGCTGGCGAGCTGGACCCGAAGGTTAAATAAGGCTTTCCGCCTCGTTTACCTGAAAGCCCTGGCCCTGGTGGTCGGGGCTTTTTTGTTTTAGCCCTCTTTGAGCAAAGTCTGCAATCAGCTGAGCCACTTTTTCCGGGTGGCTGAGAATCACCCAGTGCCCGGCATCAATGTTATGGCGGGTCAGGTCCGGCACCCACTTGCCCAGATCGTCAAACAACTGCTCGCCCACGTAGGCATCCTGGAGCGGAACCAGTAGTTGCACCGGACAGCAGGCATACCGTGGTTCCGGAAACAGCAGTTTGCTGCGGAAGTTTGCCCGGTACAGGTTGACCCCGAATTGTCCGTCTTGCTTCTGGAAAGGGTTGGGCGCCTCCAGCGGAACCCCCTGCTTGCGAAGATAATCCGGCCAAACGGAATCCAGCCCGAAACGCCAGGCGGCCGGTGCCAGAAGGGGCAGGTGGAACATGCCGATGTACCAGGAGCTTGCCAGCTGGCGAAATGCTTTCACCTTGTCGGCGAGTGATCGGCTGGTCAGCTTGCTGCGCGCCCAGTATGCCGCGTGATCCAGCGAGGGGCCGGAGATACTGGTGAAGGTTTTGATGTGAGCTTGCAGGCGGCCCTGGGTGACAGATTCCCAGCTCTGGATAGAGCCCCAATCATGTCCAACAAGATGGAATGGCCTGTCCGGGATCACCTGATCTGCCACGCAGGCCAGGTCCGAGGCGAGTGCCGCCATGCGGTAATCCGAGGTATCTCCCGGAATGTCCGATTCGCCGGCCCCGCGCACATCGTAGGTGATCACATAGAATGACCTGGCGAGCCGTTCGGCCACGGGGTCCCATACCCGGTGGTTGTCCGGGTAGCCATGAACCAGGATGACCGGCTCATTCTCTTCCCGGCCCCGGGTAACAACATTGAGGCCAACGGCCCCGTTCCGGATTCGAAGGACATTCTGCATGCTGGATTTCCTGATAAAGAATCCAGCGTAGCAACCCGATGCCGGGTTTCAGACAGCGAAAGAGGCCATCCCCGGGGCGAATCGGGCCAGAATGTATCCGATTGTGTGGGATGTCAGCTTTTCCGGGAGGACTTTTCCAGTGCCAGCAAGGTGTCGATATAACGGGCAAAGCGGAGAGTGTACTCGGGCGAGAGTTTCTGCATCTCGGCCAGCGCCCGGCTGACCAGCCGGTGTGCGTTCATGGGGCCGGCCTCTGCGGGTGTGCTTTCGATAGCCTGGCGGATGCGCTGTTGGAGTTGCTGCGTGTCCTGGCCGGTTTTGACCCGGGCCAGGGCTTTCAGCGGCCTGGGTGAGTTGTTGCTGGGGCCTGCATCGGGAACCTCCTCTTCGCCTCCGAAGATCCGCTGCTCAAGTGCCGAGCGAGGGGCCTGTGCCGGCACTTCCGTCGATTGGTTTAGTGCATCCAGCAGGCGGCTAAGTTGCGACGGGCTCTGATCGCCCGCAGGTGTTGTGACCGGCTCTGCCACATCGGCCATACCCTGCCTTGCCTGGTAATCAGAAACGGCCTGCTGCAGCTTCAGCCAGTGTTCACCGTGTTGAAGGCCCTTTGCGCGCAATCGATGTTCGAAGGATTCCAGATAGCGAAAGCGCACCGGGTCTTGCCTGTCTGCACCGGATTGCCTGAGCGGGTCGAGCAGCGATGTTACCGTGGTCATTGGTCGCCCGACTCCCTTTCGGCTTCTGTGACCGCCGAAGGCGCCCGGGGCACGGTACTGATCTCCACCCGCCGGTTCTGGGCCCGGGATTCTGCATCTACATTGGGTACCGCCGGATGGTGCGGGCCGAAGGCGGCGGCGAACACCCGGTCGTTGGGCAGGCCCAGTTCTGTCAGCGAGCGGGTAACGGTAAGTGCCCGCTGGGCTGAAAGGCCCCAGTTATCCTGGTAACGATTGCCCGGGTGCATTGGCAGGTCATCGGTAAAGCCGCTCACCATCAGCAGCTCATCGTGCTGGGCCAGATAGGTTTGCAGAGGTGAAATCAATGATTCCAGAACCTCCTCGCCTTCGGCCTGAAGTTGGTCCGAGTTCAGTTCGAACAGCACGTTGCCGCTGATGCCGATGCGGCCATCCCGGAAAGTCACCAGCCCCTTGGTGAGCGGGTCTTCCAGGGCCTGTTCCAGGGCGATCCGGCGTTGTTCTTCCGCCTCCCGCTTCTCGATTTCCTGGGCTAGGGACTGGCTCAGCTCCAGCTGAATGCCGATCACCCACACCAGAATCAGCGCCAGGATTCCCACCAGCGCCGCCATCAGGTCCGAGAAAATGGCCCAGACCGGTGCGGATTGCTGTTCGCCGCCTTCCAGCTGTTCCATCAGCCGGCCTCGCTGGGTTCTGCCCGGTGCAGTGCCGCGGCGGCATCGATGACGTCCTTCTGGGCGCTGACGCTGAGGTCGATTACCTCGCGGGCCTGGGCCACGTAGTAGGCCAGCTGTTCATCGTGCCGGTTACCGGCCTTGTCCAGCGCTTTCTGGATATCCGCCAGGCTGCCGATGACCTGCTCGTTGGACTGGCTGAACAGCTCAATGGCCTGGGCAAAGGCATCGCTCAATGCGCCCACTTCCTGGCTGCTGCCGGTAATACTGTCGCCCAGCTTGCCCAGTTGCTGGCTCTGTTCCTGGATCAGGGTGTTGAAGCGCTCGCTGATGCCGGTCAGGGTTTCGCCGGCGCCGGTGATCAGGGTATCCACCGCCTCCCGCTGACTGTCAGCGGTGCTGCGCTGGCTTTCCAGCAGGCTGTCCAGTTCTTGCACCAGCCGCTGGCGTTCTTCCAGCAACTCGTTTTCCCGCTCGCTGTTGCGGGCGATTTCCGACTGCAGCTGGCGGATCACCTCGGCGGCGGCCTTCGGTGTTTCTGAGGCGGTTTCTATCAGGCGGGTCATGGGGGCTTCCAGCGCGGTGCCCAGTTCTGCCAGGTGCTTTGTCACTGTCGCTTCAAGGCTCTCCATGCGTGCCGCAGAGGCGTCAGTGCGCCCGGCTTCCTGCTCTCGCAGTTCGGAAAGCTGTTTGCCAATGATCGCTACCAGTTGTTCGATACCCGCCCTCTGGGACTCAACCAACTCTGCGCTGCTGGACTTCAGGTGTTCGGCGCTTTCCGCCAGTTGCTGTTGCTGCTCTGTCAGCCCGATCTGTTGTTGCTTGGTGATGTCTGAGGCCCAGGTTTTTAGCTGTTCCAGCAGCTGATGCTGGCTTTGCTGGCTGCGCTGTTCAAGGGTCTCCAGTATTCTGGCATTCAGTTGCTGCTGTTCGTTCAGATTCTGCTGCCAGCGCTCGCCAGCCTCACTGGTGGTTTTCTGAAAGCCGGCGGTCAGCTCGGCCAGTTGCCGGAGGGCATCGTCTGACCAACTCTGCTGTAGGGTGTGGGCATCCTTCTGAAGATGCTCCATGGCCTGGGTGACAATCGACTCCACCCTTTCTGCCGCCAGCTTTGAGCTGACATCGAGCGCCGTTTTCAGGGACTGGGCCACGGAATCGGCCAGAGTCTGGTAGTGGCTGCCGACCGTGCTGTGGAATTCCTGCTGGTTCCGGGTGAGGGATCTTTCCAGTTGCTCGCCGAGTTGTTCCATGCGCGCCGTCATGCGTTCCATGGCCGAGGCCATCTGCGGCAAGGCTTGTGCCTGGCTTTCCAGGGCCTGGAAGGCCTGCTGGCGTTGGTGATCGGCTGACAGGTGATGCAGCTTTTCCCGAAGGGCGGTATCCAGCGCTCGGGAGGCCTGTAATCGATCCCTCCTGCTCAGAGTGGAAGCCAGCCCCAGCATGGCCGAGGCCGCCACGCCGGCAATGGAAGTGCCAAACGCCAGGCTCAATCCGGCAATCGGTGCGGCCAGGGCGCTGCGAATGGCGCTGAGTTCGGTGCTGTTGTCCAGTGCCGAGGCGGCGCCGCCCAGGGTCACGATCATGCCGGCAAAGGTACCCAGCAGGCCCAGCATCACCAGCAGGCCGGTCAGGTAGGGGGTTAGCTGCGGGCCAGGCAGGCCTGCGGCATGGCCTTCAATGCGTCTTTGCGCTGGAAATTGCAGGGGCTGGGGCAGGGCGTTCAGCCAGCCAGAGACCTGTTCGTGGTTTTCGGGTAATTGGCCCACATTTTCGGCCAGCTGCCGGGTTTGCCTTCGGAAGTTCACCAGCTCGCCGAAGCCCAGGCAATACACCACGCCAATCAGGCCGGTAAACGCTAAGGCCAGCAGGTCGGAATCGACAAAGCCCGCACCAATCCAGCACACCACGGCGAGGCCGATGGCAAAGGCCAGGGTGAAAAACAGTTTGCTCATGGGGTGTTGTTAACCTCGTTGTGGCAGGCCTCGAGCAAGCCCAGTGCCGGTTCCAGCCGAACATCCAGTTCAGCGAGTAACAATGCCTGCGCATCCTCGCAGTAACGGTGGAACCAGTTGTCGGGTGCCTGGCCTTGTGTTTGATGTTGTTCGGAGGATGTCTGTAACTGTTGAAACCGCTGCTCCAGCACCTGTGACAGGTTGGAAAAAACCTGGCTGGTGTAGCTTGCCATGGTGTGGTCGAACACGGCGTCCAGTTCGGCCAGCCTGGCCAGGTTCTGGCCCTGGTCTTTCATGGATTTTCGGACCTTATCCCGCAGCTGGCGGCTGTTGGCGGCCACTTTGCGTTGCAGCGCCAGCCAGGCATTCAACGCGGGCTCCAGTTCCGGCTCGTCGTCAAACTCCAGTTCGTCTGCCCAGCCTTGAATACGTCGGATCAGTGCCCGGCGGGTGGTGGCCAGCTCGTCCGTCAGTTTGTCGACCATAGCGCTTTGTACCGAGCCTGGTTGCCGGGCGCGGTAGGAGGTGGCGGCGTCCAGGGTCATGGTGTCGCCGAGGCCAAACAGCCGGCTCAGGCGTTCTGCGAAACAGGGCAGGGTGTCAGAAGTTGCAGGCGCACCCAGCCGGGCCAGTTGGGCCAGCAGTTTTGAGGATTGGGCAGTATGTGCCTGCGACTGGTTTGGCATCCGTTCGGTGTCTCACTCCGTGGTCAGGTAGAGCGGTCGTCAAAACACGCTATTCTACTGGCTTAGGGGAGTGAATGATAATGACCGAAACGTCAGTTCATCCCATACTTGCGCGGCCTCTCAAACCGGTAGAAGCCTTGTTCTTCCTCCCGCTCAATGGTTGGAGCGGCAATGCCGAAGTGTTCTTCCCTCAGCTGGCTGAGGGCGGCCTCCAGTTGCTCACCGGTCAGGCGTTGTTCCAGCGCTTCGCGCTTGGCCGTGTAGCTTTCGCCATTCTGCCATTTCTCTTCCCGGGCCTGGTCCTGTTGCGCCATACGTTCGATGGCGGTATCGGAGTAGCCCAGTTGTCGACGTAAATCGTTGATGGCCTGCTGGCGTTGTTCCGGGGGGAGTGCGGCCAGTTGCGACTGCACGCTGTTCAGGCTGAGCAGGGCATGGCCGAGGGCGCCGGAGCCGGCAAACTGGCGGTTCAGGTCGCTGCCGTAGACTTCCTCGGCGCTGGTTTTCAATTGGTGAGCCAGTTCGCTCAACGGCAGGTTGTTGCTCTGATCCAGCTGGGCAAGCTGTTGCTGGAAGGTTTCGGAGCGCTCTTCCAGGTAGGACTCCTCGTCAGCCCAGATCTGCCGGGCCAGGGCACCGAATATCTCGTCCCGTTGTTGCCAGATCTGGAGTTCCCGCTGCATCGGTTGCAAGGCCTGCAGGCGCAGCTCGTTGAGGTCGAGCCAGTCGTGGTAGCGGTCCAGGTTCGCCATCAGGGTAAGGATCTGTTGCGTAGCCTCCGGGAAGGCGGTTTCAACCGCGCTGCGGAACAGGTGGATGCCATGCTGCGGGCGGGCTTGTATCAGCGCCTGCCGTTCGGGATAGAGCCGGGCCTGGGTGGCCGGTTCGTGGATGGTTTCGCCATAACGCTCGAGCCAGATCACCGCCAGTTCCAGTGCCGGGTCGGCGGATTGCTCCGGCAGGTTGTTATCCACGGGCGCCGGGCTGCTTATCACCGTTTGCGCAGCGGGAGCCTTGTGAACAGTGCCGGGTTCAGGTTGCCCCAGGGTCAGATAGAGGCCACCCGCTAACACCAGGCCAAGGGCGGTCACGACCATAAGTGGGGTTTTTGCTTTCATGGCAATTGCTCCGGAAGCCGGGTGCCGCGCTTAAGGCGGCACCCGGTAGTGCGTTGTTTAAAGCAGTGGTTGGAGGTTCGGCCAGATCAGGTCCGCGATCTTTTTCGAGCCGCTGTCGGCCGGATGAATGCCATCAAAGATGATGTCCCGGTCGTTGATCACCCAGCGCGGGTCCACAAAGGTGCAGTTCAGCACGGAGTTCTCACAGGCCCGGGCCAGGGTGGCGTTGCCGTAGTCCACAGCTTCTTTCATATCATCCAGACGGAACAGACCGTTCTTGGTGTAGTAGTAGCCGGTCAGAATGCCATTCTGGACGCCGGCTTCGGCCACCTCGTTCAGGAAGTTCACGCCTTCCACGTAGATGTCATCGATGAAATCCCGGCACTGTTTGCTCAGCCGGCCGAAGCGCCACCAGGGTGTTTTGCAGTTATTGGAGTTCAGGGCGATAGCCGGAATCAGGATGTCATTGCCGCCAGCATCGCCCACAACGGTTTCGATGTCCGGGTTGTCAGCAACCGCATCCCGGAACTGCTGGGGGATGGACGGGGCAATCAGCTCGCCTGACAGCTCCGCGCCAGAGACGGTATAGCGACGGAAGGTTTCACCGGCCTTGGCTTCCAGCTGGTTCTGGATCTCGCCAGAAAGGGCAAAAATGGAATCGCCCACAAAGACTACCTTGTCGTTGTCGGCATCGGTCACTTTGTCGTTGCTCAGCAGGTAGCCCAGTTCGCTGCAACCGGAAAACAGTAAGGCTGCACTGAGTGCCAGTGCGGGTTTCAGGGCGTTGCTGGCAAGCGCCGAGAGCGACCAGCGGTGTGCTTTATTTATCATTGTTAGAGCTCCATGTGTAAGGGGTAGACCATTCGTCTAAGGATACTGCCCTTCAACTATTGTCCAAGCTCCGGCGTTTCTCGACCGCAAACAGAGGTGAAAGGTTGTCAGATCCGGCCACGGGAGAAAGGGTGTGAACCCGGTCTCAGTGTTTGACCTGCAGCAAGGCTGCAAGGAAGCGGCTTGTAATTTCCACAGCAGCGACAAATATAAAGAGTCAGAGATCACGTTTTGGTCAGATGCGAGTGGTTACATGGACTTCAAAGACTATTACGCCGTTCTGGGGGTTAGCGAGTCGGCTACGCCCGAGGACATCAAGAAGGCCTACCGCAAGCTGGCGCGCAAATATCATCCGGATGTGAGCAAGGAAGAGAACGCCAGCGACAAGTTCAAGGACGTGGGCGAGGCCTACGAAGTACTCAAAGACCCGGAAAAGCGGGCCGAGTACGACCAGCTGCGCAAATACGGCGCCCGGGCCGATGGCTCCTTCCAGCCGCCACCGGGCTGGCAGAGTGCGTCCGGCTTTGGTGGCGGCGGATATACCGAAGCCGATGCCCGGCAGTTCAGTGAGTTTTTCGAGGAGATTTTTGGCGGCGGCCGGCATGGCGGGTTTTCGGGCGCAGACTTCGGTGGCGGTGGTTTCCGCCAGAGCGCGAAAATGCGCGGGGAAGACGTTCACGCCCGCCTGGCCCTGTTTTTGGAAGAGGCCTTTAACGGCTGTGAAAAACAGGTGTCGTTTACCGTGCACGAGATCGACAGCCACGGCCGGATGGTGCCCCGTCAGAAAACCCTGAAGGTGAAAATTCCCTCGGGTATGCGGGAGGGCCAGCACATTCGCCTGAAAGGTCAGGGCGCACCCGGCGTGGGTGGTGCCGAGCCAGGTGACCTGTTCATTGAAGTGGAAATGGCGCCCCATCCGCATTTCACCATCGAGGGCCACGACGTGCTGGTAACAGTGCCGGTTACGCCCTGGGAAGCGGCG
Source organism: Marinobacter sp. P4B1 (assembly GCF_001447135.1). NCBI lineage: Bacteria > Pseudomonadati > Pseudomonadota > Gammaproteobacteria > Pseudomonadales > Marinobacteraceae > Marinobacter > Marinobacter sp. P4B1. The sequence continues at coordinate 64,362 of NZ_LLXM01000015.1, read as the reverse complement.
CTGGGTGCCACGGTGACCGTGCCAACCGTGGGTGGCAAGGTGAATGTGAAAGTGCCCAAAGGTTCCTCCAGCGGCCGCAAGCTCCGACTGAAAGGCAAGGGCTTCCCCGGCAAGCATCCGGGCGACCAGATAGTGGTGCTGCAGGTGGCCATGCCAGAACAACACACGCCGGAGGCGGAAAAGCTCTACGAGACGCTGGCGGAGCTGGAAAAAGACTTCAATCCGCGCAGCAAGCTGCACGTGTGAGTGGGGGTGAACATGACAAATAAAGACCAGATAGTGACCGTAGAAGTGACCGACACCAACGGCAGCACCTTCACCCTGCGCGAAATCTGCGAGCGTGGTGCCTGCCACGCGGAGTTTGTGATCAAACTGGTGAATTACGGAGTGATCACCCCGCTGCAGGAACTGCCGGAAGTGCGCCAGTGGCAGTTTGATGTGGCCGCACTCCAGCGTCTTCAGAAAGCCCTGCGCCTGCAGCGGGATCTGAAACTCAACCTGCCGGGGCTTGCAATGTCCCTGGAGCTACTGGACGAAGTGCAGGACATGCGCCGGGAAGTGAACCGGCTTAATCAACGGATTCGTCAGTTGATGGGCGAGTAAAACCCCCCGATTCACAAAAGTTTCATATCCAAAAACTGGACAATCTCAAAAATTGGGATTATTTTCCCATTTAGCGGTTTGGGAAAAATATCCCAAACTGGCGGCGCGCAGTGAGCATGCGCCGGATTGAGTGAAATCAGCCTGGAGATGGAACATGAAACGTAACGGACTTTCGAAAGCGATCAAGTTGGTGATGGCCGGAGCTTTGGTGGGTGGCCTGGCGGCCTGTGGCGATGGTGGCTCCGGCTCTTCCGGTTCCGCTGACACCAGCGCCAGCAGCCAGGGCACCAGTGTGGGTGCGGTTACCGGCTTTGGCAGTGTGTATGTGAACGGCACTCGCTTTACCACCGATGGCAGGGTGGACAGCGATGACGGGCTCGAGCGGGAAGACCAGCTGGACAAGGGCATGATCCTGAAAGTGAAAGGCAGCTGGGACGACCGGGGTGAAGGCCGGGCCGATGACATTTCCTACGACGACACCCTGCGTGGCCCGCTGACAGCGGCAAGCTGGGACGCCTCGGCCAATACCGGCCAGCTTAAAATGCTGGGCCAGGTGATTGGCCTGACCAATGAAACGGTCTTCCGTGGCGCGACCCCGGAGCAACTGGCGGCCAGCCCGGAGAGCTACCGGGTGCGGGTGAGCGGCTGGCGGCTGGACGATGGCAGCTTCCGGGCCAGTTACGTGGGCGCCAGGGTTAGCGGACCGGATTTCGACGACGACAATGAGGTTGAGCTTGAAGGCGTGGTACAAAACCTGGATGCCATAGCCCGAACCTTCACCATTAACGATTTCCGCATTGATTACCAACTGGCGAGTGGCGATGACGACTTCGACCTGGATGACCTGAGCGACGGCATGGCGGTAGAAGTGGAAGGCTATCTGCAGGATGGCATCCTGATGGCTAAAGAAATTGACGATGAAGACGACCTGTTTGATGACGACGATGACGTCGAAATCTCCGGTGATCTCTACGACTACGACAGCAGTACCCGAACCTTCCGCATCAATGGTGTGCCGGTGCAGATCGACAGCGACACTGATTTCGATGACATCAGCGCCAGCAGCCTGCAGGACGGTGTATTTGTGAAGGTAGAGGGCGACTTCCGCAACGGTGTCTTGCTGGCCGAGGAAATTGAAGGCCGGGAAGGCGATGACGAAGTGGAAGGCCGGATCGAGCAGATCGACCTGGCCGGTGAAGTGCTGATTGTCAGTGGCGTTCGGGTTCAACTCACGGCCAGCACCCTGATTGATGATGACGACGATGACGATGGCCGCCGTAGCCGGGTAGACGACATCAACGCTTTCATGGTCGGCGACTATGTAGAAGTGGAAGGTCGCCGCCGGGATGGATACCTGGAAGCCTTCACCATCGAGCGTGAAGACGAGGACGACGATGACGATGATGACGACTGACCGGTAACCCCGAAACGGGCCGCAGCGCTGGCGGCCCGTTCTGGCTTTTATAATCGCTATGGGAATACAATCCCAAACATGACTGATGCCAATGCCAACCCCCTCCACAAAGCACTGTTCCGCATTTTGCGGCCCCTGGCCCGTTTGCTGTTGCGCAATGGTGTGCCTTTCGGCGAATTCTCCGAACTGGTCAAACGCGCCTATGTGGAAGCGGCACTGGAAGATTTCAGTGATGGCCGGCGTAAACCTACGGATTCCCGGGCAGCGGTTATGACCGGCCTTACCCGCAAGGAAGTCAAACGCCAGCGGGAAATCCTGGCGGGCCAGAACCCTGCGCGGGAATCCCGGTCTAACGCCAACCGGGCATCCCGTGTGGTGTCTGGCTGGGTGCACGATCCGGCTTATCAGGCTGACGACAAGCAGCCCGCCATGCTGGATTTTGAAGGTGCCGGCAGCTTCACCGAACTGGTACGCAAGTACAGTGGCGACATGACGCCGCGGGCTGTGCTGGATGAGCTGATGCGGGTGGGCGTGGCTGTGGTAGAGCCGGACTCCGGCAGGCTCCAGCTAAAACAAAGAGCCTACGTACCGGCCGGTGACAGTGAGGATATGCTCCAAATCTTCGGTGAAGACGTATCTGATCTTGTAGCCACCATCGATCACAACCTGATCAGCCGTTCGGCCGGGAAGCCGCCGCTGTTCCAGCGGACCCTGACCTACGACAACATCCCGGCAGATGTGATTGAACGGTGGCGGAAGCTTTCGGCGGAACGGTCCCAGGCGCTGTTGGAACAACTGGATGACTGGCTGGGGCCCCATGACCGCCAAGGATCTGGAAGCCAGGGTGAAGGCGCCAACAAAGTGCGTACCGGCGTTGGCATTTTCTATTTCGAAGAACCGATACAACCGGACACCAGCGGAGATAAACGCTCATGAGCCCGAAGATCACAACGGTGGAGCCTGCCCGATGGCAGCCGACCGGGCTGGTGACCACCTTGCTGTCACCCGGAGCCCGGCAGGTGATCCGTTGCTGGTTGGGAACCGGCGACTTCCTGGATGAGCAGCACCAGCCCAGAATACTGCTGGCCCTGGCCGAAGGGGATGACGCCTTTACCGACCTGGTGCGTTGCGCCAACCCCGACCTGGTGTCTGCTGTTGTGCTGAACGAACTCCTGCGCAAGGGCATTGTCGAGGCCCTGGAGAGCGGTCATGTTCTGTTAAGACGCAGCGCCTATGCTCCTGCGGGGCAGCCTGAACCGGAATCGGTACTGGCTGAGCCTGAAGACCTGTTCAGCAACGGCATTCCCCGCCGTCGCTTTAACGATACCTGATAACCATGGCCGGCCCGGATGGCTGGCGGGAGAGCACAATGACGTCTGACCAACTCCGTAAACGCCTTTCCCTGGCAATCGCACCTGTGGCTTTCGGCATTTTCAGTGCCTGTGGCGGCGGTGGAGGCGGCGGTATCGGTATAGCCGACGGCGGCATTCGCGGCACCGGCTCCAGCGTCGGGCCGGTTTCCGGGTTTGGTAGTGTGTTTGTGAATGGGGTGAAGTTTGAGACCAGCAACATTCTGAATCGGCGTGTTGAAAATAACGACGGCCTGTCCAGCGAAGATGATCTTGAAAAAGGCATGATTCTTCGTGTTGCGGGGGAATGGAGCCCGGACGGCACGGGTACAGCCGAATCCCTCGAATACGATGACACTTTCCGTGGTACCGCGGCTAATGTCTCGGTAACGACAGTCGACTCCTCCGGATCGCCGGAGGCAGGTACCTTCTCCGTTCTGGGCCAGACTATTTCGTTCGACCGACGCACCGTTATCCGGCTGGATAACGAGTTTGCAGATGCAAGCGCTCTCGAAGGCAAGCGGGTTCGAATCAGTGCATGGCCATCCGGGAATAGTTATCGGGCGAGCTATATCGGTGAGCTGGACACTTTGCCCGAGAACCTGGTCGAGCTGGAGGGCCTTGGGCGTTACGATTCTGGCGACCTGCTGATCGGGACACAAAGAATCATCGTTCCTGGCGACAGCGTTTTCGCTGATGGTTTGACTGCTGATGCGATAGGGCAGGCTGGCCAGCGTATTGAAGTTGAAGGTGAGTATGACGGTGCAATCATAACCGCAAGGACCATTCGCCCGGCCGATGATCGCCGTTACGAGGGGCAAGAGGGCGAGGATATTGAAATTACCGGTACGGTTTCTGGTTACACGCCTCGTGCAGCAAGCTTCTTCGTTAACGGCGTTGCCGTCTCGATCACGTCAGACACAGAATTTGACGATCTTGATCGAGACCAGCTGACGGACAATATGCTCGTCAGAGTGGAGGGTGACTTCCGTGATGGCACTATAGTGGCGGAAGAGGTTGAGCTGTTTGAAGGGAATGCGGAGGTTGAGGCTTCTGTTATAAAAGCGGGCCGTCTGCCTGACAGTTGGGATATCGGCGGTGTTATCGTTGTTTTGACAAATTCCACCGTGATTGAGTTCGATGATGGCTTATCCTCCATTTCTCCGGGTGTTTCGGCTGAAGTGGAGGGTATAGAGCGCACCGGCAATGATGGAAAGGTCTTCCTTGAAGCGCTCACCGTGGAGGTAGAAAGCGATATCAGCACAGAGTATGAGCTTACCGGCAGGATTGATAGAGCTTACACTGGCTCAGGCTCTATAAAGGTGTTGGGCTTGGTGCTGGATAACACGCAGCCCGTCCCGGACTGCGATATTGTCGAGGTAGAATATTTGGCAGGCGGCAGCACCGGCTACGTTGTTGATGAGCTGGAATGCGCAGAAGACGATGATGATTAAGGCCCAAAAATGAACCACCTCGCCCACACATTCCTCGCCCCTGACTCCCCCGAGGCACGTGTGGGCAGCATCCTCGGGGATTTCTCCCGGGGTGTGGACTGGTCGGCCTTGCCTCCCCCGGTACTGGAGGGCGTTCGCCACCACCTGGCAGTCGATAGCTTCACCGACCAGCACCCGCAAGTGCTGGCCAGCAAGCGACTGTTCTCCAACCAGCGCCGGCGCTTTGCCGGCGTGGCTCTGGACATTCTCTACGACCACTTCCTGTTGCGGCACTGGTGCCGGTTTGCCGACTGCGAGAGTGGGCAGTTTGTGCAGACGGTCTATCAGGAGCTGCAGTGCCACGAACAGGTCATGCCACCTGCCATGGTCAAAGTCACCCGCCGTATGGTGGAACACGACTGGTTTGGCGCCTACCAGGACCTCGACAACATAGGCTTCGCCCTGGACCGGGTTGCCGGCCGCATCCGCTTCCCCAACCAATTCACTGGAATAATTGACGAAATTCGGGACAATGAGCCGGAACTCGAGGCGAATTTCCTGACGTTCTTCCCGGAACTCCAAACCTTCGCCCGCCAGTTTCCGAACGTATAACAAGGAGCCCCAGATGGGTGAAGCCAAACGACGCAAACAAACCGGCGCGCCCGCGCCAGCCAGGAAAAACAACAAAAAGCCCCTGCTGATTGCAGGTGCATTGGTGGTTTTTGCGGCTGTGGCCGCCGCCCTGTACTTCCTCACAACCCCACCGGCCCCGACCTCCGACGAACTGCCGGTGGCCGCCGCGAACGCCGAACCCTTCCCGGCCTTCCTTGACCAGTACGGCACCTCCGTTGGCTCCGAAAACGCCAGAGTCGTCGTGCGTGAATTTGCCGACTACCAGTGCCCCGCCTGCGCCCGCTTCGCCGAAGCCAGCCAGCGTTTGAAGCAGGAATACGTCGAAACAGGTAAAGTCCGCTTCGTCTACTTCGACCTCCCCCTGCGCCAACACCAGAACGCCATGCCCGCCGCCCAGGCCGCCCGCTGCGCCGGTGACCAGGATCAATACTGGGCCATGCACGACCAGCTCTACGACAGCCAGCGCGAGTGGAGCGGCTCCAACGACCCGGTAGCCACCTTCACCCGCTACGCCAACGGCATGGACCTCGAAGAACGCCGCTTCCGCCGCTGCCTGGAAACCGAACTGCACAAAGAAGCGGTAGAACAGAGCCTGCAGGTTGCCGTTCAAATGCGTGTTTCCAGCACTCCGACAGTGATGGTGGACAACATCCAGCTGACCCGCCCGGGTTGGGGGCAGTTGTCTGCGGTCGTAGAGCGTGAATTGAATAAAACGGCAGACTAAAGCTCTCGCCTGGTAACGCAGCATGTGTTGCGGCGGCTAGGCGAAGAGTTAGCCCTGGGTGGGGGATGTCTTTCCAAAATCGTGCGGAGCCATGGATGGCGGAGCCGAGCGTACAAGGACGTATTCACAGCGTATTTTGGAAAGACATCCCCCAGTCAGGGCGGCATCCACGGCACCTTCCACGGCTAGCACCTACTTGCGTCCAAACTCAGGTTGGTTAAACTCTGCCCCCTTCCGTGAACACCACAAACCATGCTCCGGATTTACGATCCGGCCCGCAGGAGAAAACCATGAGCAACAACATCGTTGTCTGCGCACTGTACAAGTTCGCAGTATTGAATGATTACAAAGACCTACGCCAGCCCCTGCTGAACCTCATGCTGGAAAAAGACGTCCACGGCACCTTGCTGCTGGCCCGTGAAGGCATCAACGGCACCATCGCCGGCAGCCGTGAAGGCATCGACGCCGTCAAAGCCTGGATCGCCAGCGACGACCGCTTTGATGGCGTGGATTACAAAGAATCCTTCGTGGAATTCCAGCCGTTCAAACGCACCAAGGTCAAACTCAAGAAAGAAATCGTCACCATGGGCGTGCAAGGTATCGACCCGAAACGCGTCGTGGGTACCTACGTAGACCCCAAAGAATGGAACGACCTGATTTCAGACCCGGAAGTGCTGCTGGTCGACACCCGTAACCAGTATGAAGTGGAGATTGGTACCTTCAAGAATGCCGTCAACCCGGCCACCGACACCTTCCGTGAATTTCCGGAGTACGTAAAACAGAACCTGAACCCGGCCAAACACAAAAAGGTCGCCATGTTCTGTACCGGCGGCATCCGCTGCGAAAAATCCACCGCCTACCTGAAAGAACAGGGCTTCGACGAGGTGTATCACCTCAAGGGCGGCATTCTGAAGTACCTGGAAGACGTGCCCCAGGAGCAAAGCCTGTGGCAGGGCGAGTGTTTTGTGTTTGATGACCGCGTTACCGTCAACCACAACCTCGAGCGTGGTGATTACGACCAGTGCCACGCCTGCCGCCGGCCCATTACCGAAGAGGACAAACAGCGCCCGGAATACGAGCAGGGTGTGAGCTGCCACCAGTGCATCGACTCCCTGACCGAGGAACAGAAAGCCCGGTTCAAGGAGCGTGAGCGCCAGATGCGCCTTGCCGAAGAGCGTGGTGAATCCCACGTAGGTGGCGAAGCCGCCCGCATCATTGCCGAGCGCAAGGCCCGCAAGAAGGCCGAGCGGGAGCAACAGGCCCGCAGAAGTCTGGAGGGGGAAAGCGCACGTAAGTCTGCGTCGAATTGAAGAAAAACCCAACCAAGGAGAAACTATGTTGATCAGGAAACCGCTGGTAGTCGCCTGTATGGCACTGGCCCCGATGGTTCATGCCCAGGAAAGCGGAAACTGGAAAGGCGAAGCCGAACTGGGTGTGTTGGTGACCTCCGGTAACAGTGAGGAAACCAAGGTGAACGGCCGGCTGGGACTGATTCACGAAACCGACACCTGGCGTAACAGCGGCGATTTCAGCTCCAAGTACACCGAGGCTGAAGACCAAACCACCGCCGAGGAATACAAGGCGGCACTGGAAGCTGACTACAAGTTCGACGACCAGCAGTACTGGTTTGTGCGCGGGTCCTGGGAAGATGACCGTTTCTCCGGGTACGACTTCGAATCCACCCTGACCACCGGTTATGGCAACCGAGTGTGGCAAGCGGGTGACCGTTCCTTCCTGGACCTGTCTGCCGGCGCCGGTTATCGCTACAACAAGCTCAAGCAGGTGGATGTGGACACCGGTCGTGACGTGGAAGAAGAAGCCATCGCGCGGCTGGCAGGCCAGTTCGATTACGGTTTGTCTGAAACCTCCCTGTTCCGGCAGAAACTGAGCACGGAAATCGGCCTGGATGACAACAACACCATCACCCAGTCTGAGACCTCCTTGCAGAGCACCATCGTGAACAGGCTGTCCATGAAAGTGGCATTCCGGGTGAAGCATGTGTCGGATGCGCCGGAAGGCTCAGACAAGACTGATACCGAAACGTCGCTGTCTCTGCTCTACGGTTTCTGAGCAGCGTCGGTTAAAAAAAACGGGGCAGGTGGTTCAACCATCTGCCCCGTTTTTGTTTGCGGAAACCGGTTATACGTTGTTTCGCAGCCCCAGCTCGTCCGGGTAGGGGGTCAGGTATTTCTGGGTGTGCAGGTAGTCTACCGGCTCCTTGCGCTGGGCCAGGCGCAGCAGTGTCATCGGCACCACCAGCGGGATCTCCCCGCGCCGGTAGGCTTCAATCTGCTCCAGCAGCACCGTTTTCTCTTCAGCGGACATACCGTCTTTCAGGTAGCCCAGCAAATGCTGCATGGCATTCACGTGGGAGCCCCGGCTCACTTTCTGGGTCATGGCTTCCATAAAGCCGTGAATATAGCGCTCGGCAACCTGCGCCAGCGGCTCGGATTTCAAATCGGCCAGCATCGGCCCCAACTGGCGGTAGATCTTTTCAGAATGGGCCAGCAGGGTGAACTTGTGGCGCTGGTGGAACTCCAGCAGTGACTGCTTGGTGAGCTGGTCGCCGGCCACGTTCTGCATCCAGTCGTCGTAGGCGAACACACGCTCGATAAAGTTTTCCCGCAGCATGTCGTCGTGCAGGCGGCCCTCTTCTTCCACCGGCATCAGCGGGTAGGCTTTCATCAGGGCATCGGCAAACATGCCCCGGCCATCGCGATGCATGAAGGCACCCTCGGCGTTATGGATCTTGATGCGTTCCATGCCGCAGCTGGGGGATTTCGCCATCAGGATATAGCCGCGCAGATTCTCCAGGGAGGGCAAAATCTGCTGGATGAAGTCCTGCATGGGTTGTGTGTGGTCTTTGGTGCCTTTGCTTTCAATCAGGTGCAGGCCGTCTTCGTGCTCGCGCAGGTGAATGGCCGGGCGGGGCACGCCCAGGCCCGCTTCCAGTTCCGGGCAGATAGAACGGAACTCGAAATGCTTTGACAGCACCTGGGTGCAGTAACGGGAATGTTTATGGCCGCCATCGTGGCGAACTTCCTTGCCGAGCAGGCAGGTGCTGATGCCAACAGGTATACCGCTCACAGGCTTCTCCAGTCTTGAAAGTGACGTTGCTGATACCGCTTACGTACTTTCAGTGTAAACCGATCAGGCGGCTGCGCCCAACACCGGAGTGTGCGGGTCAGTGTCGCTTTTGCCTGGCCGCCAGGCTGGTGGCGTAAATGCCCCTGACATCCCGGGCAAACTGTTCGATGGAGTAGTCTGCGGCAAAGTTGCGGGCCTTGTCGGACAGTTCCGCACGCAGTGCGTCATCTTCCAGCAGTTGCCGGGCCTTCTCGAGCCAGCGAGCCTGGTTCTCCGGTGTCTTGTAGCCATTCAGGCCATCGCGCACCACGTCTTCAATGCCACTGGCGCGAACAGCCACCACCGGCAAGCCGGCAGACATGGCCTCCAGGATGACCATGCCCTGGGTTTCGGATTTGGAGGCGAACAGAAAGGCATCCCCCAGGTTATACCAGAGCGCCATCTCCTCCGGTTGCACCGCACCGGCCAGGGTGAAATGGCTTGCCAGGCCCAGGCTTTCAATTTTTTTCTGAAGGCGGTCCCGCTGGTGCCCGTCGCCGATCATCAGGAAGCGGAACGGGACGCTGGTTTCTGTCCTCAGCTGGTCGATGGCTTCAATCATGAAGTCGATGTTTTTCTCGTTAGACAACCGCGCCACGCTGATGAAAACCTTCTCGTTGGTCAGCCCCAGTTTGTTGCGCAGGGCGTCAACGTCTGCTTTTTCTACCGACTGAAAGCGCTGGTACTCGATGCCGGTGGGCTGCACAAAGGTGGGCGTGGTTACCCCGATCATGCGCAGGTATTCCTCGGTGGAGTAGGTGGGCACAATCACCCCATCGCAGCGGTTAGCGAAACGCTTGATCAACGCGTGAGAAATCAGGTTGCGGAACAGCATGCCGGGCAGGGGCACGAAGTGGGCATAGTGCTCCAGCCGGGTGTGGTAGGTGTAGATGGCCGGAACGCCGAGCTGGCGGGCCATAAACAGCCCCAGGCTGCCGAGCCAGAACGGATGATGCAGGTGAATCACATCAGGCCGGAACGCCCGAACCTGTTTGCGAATGCGGGCCAGGAAGATATTGGCCAGCCGGAACTCCCGTTTCTCGCCCATGGCCAAAAGCGAGGGCACTCGAACCACCGCATCTTCCTGGTCAGACTGGTCGCGGTATTTTGGCGCGACAACCAGGGTGCTGTCGCCCAGTTGCTCCAGCCCGTTGCGCAATCGTTCGATGGAAATCGGCACACCGCCAATGAACGGCAGGTAGTTGTTGGTAAACATGGCCACCCGTAACGGTTTCTCCAGCCAGGGCGTAGGGTCCAGGTCGTAGTCCGGATAGTAGTCTTTGCCGATGAAGATCACCTGGTACAGTTTGATGGTGATGGCCACAAACACCGACACAATCAGGATGAAGTTCAAAAAGCCGGTATAGAACAGGGAGTAGATAAAGAACCAGAAACCTTCCAGCCGTTTCCAGAGGGGGTGCTGGCCCACCTCGAGGCGCTGCATCTGGTGCTGCACCTCGCCGTTCGGCGAGACCGACACCTCAACGTAGTGGTAGAAGCTTTCTTCGGTGTTGAGTACCAGGCCTCCGGCGCCGCCGGTCGTGATGTAGGGAGTGCCGTCAATCTCCTGTTCGTCATACAGGGACAGGTTGGCGGAAAGCACCAGGTCGATATCCTGCTCCTTCACCAGCTGCATCAACGCCTGGCGAAAGGCTTCCGGTTGCAAGTAGTCTTCTTCTCCGTCAAACAGGATCGGGGTTTGCGGTTTCAACAGCGGATGGCCAACAAACAGGATCTGGGCGTTACTGGTGTCGTGGGCCAGCAGGTCCCTCAGCCAGCGTATTTGCCAGCGCCAGGGGGTTTTGCCGGTGCTGTCGAGAAAAATCAGCCGGGTATTGCCGGTGCGGATGCTGTAGAAATGCGGGCCGAAGTGGTCGTAGAACCGGAAGCTGCCGAAGTCCTCGTATTCGTGGGCCCCGAAGGTGAGTAAGTAGGGAATCTCCAGGTGGCTCAGGGTGCCGTACAGCGCCCGGTATTTGTCTTCACCACCGCCGCTGACCGCGTTGCCGGCGGAAACCAGGAAATCCAGGCCGGCCTGGTTCAGTTCCGGAATAAAGCGCCGCTCGAAAATGCCGACCGAATTGTTGATGTTGCCGACTACCGCAAAGCGGATACCTTCGCCGGGTGGTGTGCGCTGGTGGATTCGCTCCACCTGCTCGCTGTGCAGGGCTTCGAAATCCTGCTTGAAGAAATTCAGGTACACCTTGTAGCCGATCAAGGCCACGACAATTACCAGGCACAGGTAAAACAGGAGTTTCAGCGGGTTTCGTCGGGTCATGACACGCTCCGGTGGCTTTTGATCAGTTCCCTTTGCATCACCAGCAGGCCGATCAGCATACCCAGGTAGATCGTCAGAAAGCGCCAGGCAATGGTGACCAGCACCAGGTGGTTACCCGATAGGATATCCCGGAAGAAACTGCCGAACACCCCTTCGGAAATGCCGGAAGCGCCCGGGGTAGGCGAGAAGTACATGATGAAGGTTGTCACCACCAGCAGCCCCAGAGTGACCGGGTAATCCACCTCATAGCCCAGACCATGGATCAGCAGCGCCGGAAAGCTGAACAAACTGAGCAGGAACAGCGCGGTAAAGCCCACCGAGAGCAGTATATCGCGGGGGTTGCCTCGCAGGTAATCGCTGAAGCACTGGGCAAACCGGAGCATTTCCCGGCGCAGTTTGAACTGCCACCGGTCGTGACGGCAGGCGTTGATCAGGTGGGCCTTGCGAAGCCCGGCGATCAGGGCGCTCAGAGGGGCAATCAGCCAGCGGGTGCGGAGCAGCAGCACCGCAAAAAATCCCAGATACAGGGTTACGAACACGGCCAGGGCCGTGCTGACACCAGACGATAAGACCCCACCATCGAGTGCGTCCAGCGTGAGCAGAAAGACCGGAGTCAGGGAGAAAATGAAGATCACCGCCAGTACTGTGCGAATCGTGGTGGCGGCCGTGGCGCGGGCAACCGGCACGCCGTGGCGGGTCAGGTACCAGATCTGGGCAAAGCCACCACCCGTGGCCATGGGCGTGACGTTGGAGAAAAACAGGTTGATAAACACCAGCCGGAATACTTTGCGCAAGGGCAGCCGGTGGCCGAGCGCCCGAAGGGTGTAGTGCAGGCGCAGGCCATCGGCCAGGTAATACACCAGTAACAGGGCCGCGGCCGGGATCAATAAGGTGGGGGAGAGCAGGCGGTTATCAAACTCGAAACTGCGGCCGGCAAAGCGGTCGTATACGGCATAGAGGCCTGCGCCGGTCATCAGCAGGAAGACCAGGCTGAACAGCGTCAGCCTGCGCCAGGAGGTCCGTTTCTGGTAATCGCCGTCAGTCTCGCTTGCCATTGCTCGCCCGCCGTATCAGGGCAGGCAGTTTACCCTGACCGGCGTGGGCCTTGTCCAGTGAACGGTGCCACGCGAGGTTCTATCAGTGCCCGTAAACCATCATGGTGGTGTCGGTAATGGCAAAATCGGTGAACTGCACCGTACCGATACTGGTGCCGCCAATCTTGAAAACCGGCATATCGATGTCCGCCCGGAACTCGACATCGTGAATGGACAGCCCGTCTTTGCCGGAGCCCGCGCTGGTGCCTTTCGCAAGGCGTGCGGTGGCATGGGCCATACCGAAGTGGCCAAGGGTATCGTCGCCCCTGCGGTTGTGGATCTGCAGGCCTTCAATGCCGACGGCGGCGAAGTTGAACAGCAGGATTACGTCTGCCGCTTCCCAGTCCAGGCTGCCGTTGGTGATCTCAAAATGGGTATCCAACTGAAGCTCCGAGCCGGAGACGCTGTTGCCGTTAGCCAGGGTGCGGGTAGATGTGCCACCGTTACGAATCACCAGGTCCGTAGGGCCGACATAGCCTTGCAAAAAGATATTGGAAAACAGGTTGGCACTGCCTTCCGAGCCGGTGGTGGTCACGCTGTCGATGGCCAGTTCGAAGTCCACTGCCTGCAGGTAGTCGGCCAGGCTGGTCGGGTCGCCGTAATCGGTGGCGCCCAGGTGGATAACCAGGTCGCCGCTGTTGAATTTCTTGCCGTAACCGCCGGAGAGTGCGTAGCGGGCCAGGGCATCGGCAACATCGGGATCAGAGCTGTTCAGCAGGCCGGCGTCTGCCCTGCGGGCGATTTCAGAGAAGCCGTGGGTCAGTACTTCGCCCTCACCGGCGATATCGACCGTCAGTTTCAGGTTATCGAGCACGGAATCGTTGTGGCCGGACAGGCGGATGCCGTTCACACCGAGCGTGCCCTCGTCGGTCCAGGTCAGGCTGTCGATGTTCAGCTTGGTTTCCAGCTCGATGGTGACCCCGGCCTGGCCGGTAACCGACGACATGGCTGAATCATTCAGCGGCTGGAAGTCAGCAGCGGCAGGCACGGGCAGCAAGCTGGCTGCGGCCAGTAACGTGCCGGCCAGTGGCAATTTGGAATAGGTGCGGTACATGTTGGCCCCGGGTTTCATTCGACAATTTGTTGTTGTTTTGACAAGCCCGCAGGGACAACACAACCAAGGCTGCGGTGGTTATTTGTTGTACAGGTGTACTTTAGGCGGGGAGGGCGCGGGTATCTGTGCGCTGTTTCACAAACCGGCTGGTCGCATGGGAGCGGTCTATGACCTTGAAATCCGCGCCAGCAGCACGCAGTTATAGGGATTGAATCCCAAAAATCACCCTCTAAACCAAAGGGGAAACCACGATGCCCAAGCATTTCGAGCAGGCGCCCGGTCTTTACGACGCTCCGGTACCGGAAACCGAAGGTTATGTGTTCAACCAGACCATGATGCGCATTAAAGAGCCTGAGCGCTCCCTGGACTTCTACACCCGGGTAATGGGGATGCGGCTGGTGCGTAAACTGGATTTCCCGGAAATGAAGTTCACGCTCTATTTCCTCGGCTACCTGGATGACAAACAGGCCCAATCTGTACCGGCAGACGATGCCCATCGCACAACCTATACCTTCGGGCGCGAAGCCATGCTGGAACTCACCCACAACTGGGGTACCGAAGACGATGCAGACTTCGCTTACCACAATGGCAACGACCAGCCCCAGGGCTTTGGCCACATCGGTGTTGCAGTGCCGGATGTTTACGCCGCGTGCGAGCGTTTCGAAAAACTGGGCGTGGAGTTTGTGAAGAAGCCGGACGACGGAAAGATGAAAGGCCTGGCCTTTATCAAAGACCCGGACGGCTACTGGATTGAAATCCTGCAGCCGAACATGCTGGAAAAACAGCGCAAAGACAGCTGATCTCTGCGCGTGTTAACCAGCGGTAGCCCCGGTATCAGTGCTCGGCACTGGTATCCGGGGATTTGCCATAGCGGGAGGCCACGATCACCGCTATGGTCAGAATCAGTGCTCCGGCAATACCGACAGGCCCCAACACTTCCCCCAGAATCACCCAGGCCAGTAGCGCCACAAAGAGCGGCTCCAGCGTTACGATAATGCTGGACAAGGTGGCAGGTGTGGTTTTTATACCGCTAAAAAAGCTTACATAGCCGATGCAGGTGGGCACCACGCCGATGTAGACAATCATCAGCCAGTGCTTCAGCCCCAGAGTGTCCAGCCCTTCAAACCCTCCACTGAATGCAACCACCGGCAACAGCAGTAACGCTGCCGTGGCAAAGCAGATAAAGGCGGTTGTGAATACCGGTGTGCCGGCAGAGTTGTAACGGCTGGTAAGTGTGAAGCCGGTATAGACGGCGGCAGCCAGCAACGCCATCAGAATACCTGCCAGGCGCAGTGAACCGGCGGTATCCATATCGCTGACCACCAGCATGCCGGTGCCGGCAATGGCGGCGAGTGCTGCGATGACCGTCAGCAGGTTCGGTTTTTCCCCGAGAAGCGGCGCGGCCAGAATGGCCACCAGGACGGGCGGCAGGCACAGGGAAATCAGGGTGGCAATGCCAGCGCCGGTAAGGTCGACGGCCAGCAGGTAGCTGCCCTGGTAAAACGCCTGGAACAGGCCAAGGGCGGCCAATGGCAAAAAGGCTTTCAGGCCCAGCGAACGCAGCGAGCTGCCGGCAACCTGCTGGCCGGGGTGGGCGGCAAGCAGTTGCTTCTGCTCCCGGCGCATCAGCAGCCAGAAGAACGGCAGGGCAACCACCAGCCGAAGAAAACCGAGGGTGATGGCCTCAAGCTCTGTGCCGGTAAACAGAAACTTGGCAACAATGCCTGTGGTGGCCCAGAGCAGCGCGGCCAGGGCAATCAAAAGGGCGCCTTGAATCATCTGAATCTGCCGGATTGGTGTGGGTTGGCCGGCAAGGGTAGCAGTGGCAGCATGGCTGCGCCAGAGGGGCAGGGAAGGGCAGCCGGGGCTGCCCGACAGGGTCTTACTCTACGGCGAGCCGCTCGGCATTCTTCTCAACCGTACGGGCACCAATGCCTTTCACCTTGGCAAGCTCTTCGGTGGCGGAAAACGGGCCGTTTTCTTCGCGGTAAGTGATGATCGCCTGTGCCTTGGCTTCGCCAATACCGTTCAGCGAGGCCAGGGTAGCTACATCGGCTGTATTGATATTGATGGTTTCAGCTTCGTTGGCGTAGGCAAAGCCGGTGGCCAGGCTGAACAGCAAAACGAGGGTTGCCAGAAGGGCGTTGTGTTTCATCGGAGAACTCCTGAGTGCCGATAATGTTGTTATGAACAGTCAGGCATGACAGCGAGTGGTTGCTGGTAGGGCGGTAGGCTGGAGTTATCCGGTGAGCTTGGGCGGCAGGTGGGTGTTGGAGCCTGAGTGCACGGAATGGGACTACGATCCGTGTAGTCCCGACATTCCGTGGCTGACCCCTGCCTGATCCGTCAGGCGCGCATCATCCTGAGCACTTCGTCCTTGCGTTCATCCTTGCAGCCCTGTCCTTCGGGCAACTCCTGAATCCGTGGAGTTTCCATCCCTGAGCCAACGTCCGTGCTGGCTTATCATCCCTGACAACCGCCATTTTACTGAACATGAATGGGGGGAATACCGGACATCGGCTTGTTGGTGCGTGCGAGATGTCTTACATCGTTGTGAGTATTTCGGTGAATTTGGGTTCATGGTTTGGGTGCTGCGAGCGTCGTGCACACAAACAGCGCGCTTGGTTGCCCAGTGCACTGAATTGAAGCAAAGGTTAGTGCGCTATCTTGTGGCGCGATTACGAAATGCGCGATGAACAATATATAACATGATGTTTTTAAGGTATTTTCTGTGGTGTTGGAACAGCTGATGCTATGGGGTTCAGGCGTTGACGACTCATAACCCAACGAAAAGGACGCACAACATGAGCATCAAAAAACACGTGAAACTGGGCCTCTCTGCATTGGCGCTGTCTGTCTCTTTCGGTTCCATCAATACCGCGTTTGCCGCCGAAGACCCCATCAAGGTGGGTATTCTCCATTCCCTGTCCGGCACCATGGCCATCAGTGAAACCGCGCTGAAAGACACCATGCTGATGCTGATTGAAAAGCAGAACGCCGCCGGTGGCGTACTTGGCCGCCAGCTGGAGCCGGTGGTGGTTGACCCGGCTTCCAACTGGCCGCTGTTCGCGGAGAAAGCCCGTGAGCTGCTGGAGAAAGAAAAGGTCGACGTGATCTTCGGTAACTGGACCTCGGTGTCCCGTAAATCCGTATTGCCAGTGGTTGAGGAGCTGAACGGCCTGTTGTTCTACCCGGTTCAGTACGAGGGTGAGGAATCATCTGAAAACGTGTTCTACACCGGTGCGGCGCCCAACCAGCAGGCGATTCCAGCGGTTGATTACCTGATGAACGATCTGGGTGTTGAGCGCTGGGTGCTGGCGGGCACCGACTACGTTTACCCACGCACCACCAACAAGATTCTGGAAACCTACCTGAAAGACAAAGGTGTGGCCGCCGGCGACATCATGATCAACTACACGCCTTTCGGCCACTCTGACTGGCAGACCATCGTGTCTGACATCAAGAAATTCGGCAGCGCCGGCAAGAAGACCGCCGTGGTCTCCACCATCAACGGCGACGCCAACGTGCCCTTCTACCGTGAACTGGGCAACCAGGGCATTTCCGCCACCGACATTCCCGTGGTTGCGTTCTCCGTGGGTGAACAGGAACTCTCCGGCATCGACACCGCTCCGCTGGTTGGCCACCTGGCTGCCTGGAACTACTTCATGAGCGTGGATAACGACGCCAACTACGACTTCATCGACGCCTGGGTTGCCTACAAGGGCGACGATGCCGCCGTCACCAATGACCCGATGGAAGCCCACTACATCGGTTTCAACATGTACGTTGAAGCGGTGAAGAAAGCCGGCACCGCCGACGTGGATGAAGTGAAAGACGCCATCATCGGGGTGAGCGTGCCCAACCTCACCGGCGGCTACGCCACCATGATGCCGAACCATCACATCACCAAGCCGGTGCTGATTGGCGAGATCCAGGACAACGGCCAGTTCTCCGTAGTCTGGGAAACCCCGTCTACCGTGGCGGGCGATGCCTGGTCTGACTTCCTGCCGGGCTCCAAGGATCTGATCAGCGACTGGCGCGCGCCCCTGCGCTGCGGCAACTTCAACGTGGTCACCGGCAAGTGCGGTGGTGGCTCGGCTGACGTCGCCTCCAACTAAGCTCCAACCGGGCACAGCCGGGCAGGCCTGAGCCTGCCCGGCACCGCTCCCGAATTCCCAAGCCAACAGGAATGAATCATGAGCATTCACCGATTGCTCGCCAGGATGGTATTGGCTGTCTGTCTGGCCCTAGGGGCCACACTGGCGAATGCCCAGGCGCAGACCGATGCGCCCGAAGCGCTGCTGAAACGGCTCGTAGAAGCCGGGCAAGCTGAAAAAACCGACTTACTCAAAGCCCTCTCCGAAACCGGCGACGAACGCGCCCGGGGCTGGCTGGAAGCCGTTCGCGACGGCAAACTCGCGATGATTGAAGACACCGGTGCCCTGGTGATTGTGGTTAACAACCGGGGCCGTAACTGGCAGATCGCCGACGCCCTGACCGGCGAAGACCTGGGTGAAATGTCGCGCCGTGATCTGCAAAGCCTGCGGGTGAACAACGCCCTGCGGGCCGACATCGAGGGCATCCTCTCGGTTATCGACCTGACCGTGGCCGACCCAGGCCAACGCCTTGATGCCGCGCGCAATCTGCTGGGCGAAGTGAATGAAGCGCTGGCCACCCAGCTGCAGGCCCGTTTGCAGGTGGAAGACAACGGCCAGGTGCGTGACATGCTCACCAATGCCCTGGCCATTTACCAGGTGGAGCAGGGCGATGTTGAGGCGGTAGCCACTTTGTCTGGCAGCCTGAACCCGACTGTGCGTGCCGCCCTGAATAATGCCGTTAACAGCGATGACCCTGCGCTGGCGGCTGCGGCCGAGAAAGCCCTGGCCAGCATTGAGCAGAAACTGAAACTCAACCGCGCTGCAGAGACCCTGTATTTTGGCCTGTCCCTCGGCTCGGTACTGGTACTGGCCGCCATTGGCCTGGCCATCACCTTTGGTGTGATGGGCGTGATCAACATGGCCCATGGCGAGCTGATCATGCTCGGTGCCTACACCACCTGGGGCATGCAGCAACTGTTCCCGGGCCAGCCTGGCCTGGCCCTGATCCTGTCCATCCCGGCCGGATTCCTGGTGGCGGCGCTGGCGGGCATCGCCATTGAGCGCAGCGTTATCCAGTACCTGAAGGGCCGCCCGCTGGAAACCCTGCTGGCCACCTTCGGCATCAGCCTGATCCTGCAGCAACTGGTGCGTACCGTGATTTCCCCCCTCAACCGCACCGTGGTGACCCCGGAGTGGATGAGCGGTTCGATCATGATCAACGAAGCCTTATCCCTCACCCTGAACCGCCTGTACGTGATTGGCTTTGCCCTGGTGGTATTCGCCGGGCTGATGCTGATCATGCGCAAGACCCGCCTGGGTCTGGAAGTCCGTGCAGTTACCCAGAACCGGGCCATGGCCCGCTCCATGGGCATTAAAGCCACCAAAGTGGACATTATGACCTTCGCCCTGGGCTCCGGTGTGGCCGGGCTGGCGGGCGTGGCCCTGTCGCAGATCACCAACGTTGGCCCCAACCTGGGCCAGAACTACATCATCGACTCGTTCATGGTGGTGGTGTTCGGTGGTGTGGGCAATCTCTGGGGCACCCTGATTGCCGGGCTTTCCCTGGGCACCATCAACCAACTGCTGGAACCCTGGGCTGGTGCGGTCCTCGCCAAAATCATGGTGCTGGTGCTGATCATTCTGTTCATTCAAAAGCGGCCACGCGGGCTATTCCCGCAGAAAGGCCGGGCGGCGGAGGGCTGAGTTATGGCGACATCACAAACCTGGCTGCTCCGGCCGTTCCAGGAGCGTTCCACCCAAGTTTTCCTCGGAGTCCTGTTCGCCGCCCTGGTGGTGGTTACCTTCCTGCATCTGTTTATGCCGGAAGACAGTGCCCTGCACGTAAGTGCTTACACCGTTACCCTTTTGGGTAAGTACCTGTGCTACGCCCTGCTGGCGGTGGCGGTGGACCTGGTGTGGGGTTACCTGGGCATTCTCAGCCTCGGCCACGGCGCTTTCTTTGCCCTCGGCGGCTACGCCATGGGCATGTACCTGATGCGCCAGATTGGTGATCGCGGCGTGTATGGTGATCCTGTATTGCCAGACTTCATGGTGTTCCTGAACTGGCAGGAGTTGCCCTGGTACTGGCAGGGCTTCGATATGGCCTGGTTCGCCTTCATCATGGTGCTGCTGGCGCCGGGCCTGCTGGCGCTGGTGTTCGGCTTCCTGGCCTTCCGCTCCCGGGTAACCGGCGTGTACCTCTCCATCATCACCCAGGCACTCACCTTTGCGTTGATGCTGGCGTTCTTCCGCAACGAGATGGGCTTCGGTGGCAACAACGGCCTGACCGATTTCAAAGACATCCTCGGCTTCAACCTGCGCAGCGACGCCACCCGACTTGGCCTTTTCCTGGCGACCGGCATCGCGCTGGCAGTGGGCTATGTCGTGTGCCGTGCCATTGTGACCAGCAAGCTGGGCCGGGTCAGCGTGGCCTGCCGCGATGCCGAAGCTCGTACCCGGTTCCTGGGTTACCGGGAGGAGCGGGTGCAGCTGTTTGTGTTCGTGGTCTCCGCCATGCTGGCGGGTGTGGCCGGCGCGTTGTATGTGCCACAGGTGGGCATCATCAACCCCAGCGAATTCTCGCCGCTGTTCTCCATCGAAATCGTGGTGTGGGTCGCCCTGGGTGGTCGCGCAACGCTTTACGGGGCGGTGATCGGCGCCATCCTGGTGAACTACGCCAAAACCGTGTTCACCGGCGTCATGCCAGACGCCTGGCTGTTCGCCCTGGGGGCGCTGTTTGTGCTGGTGACCGTGTTCCTGCCCAAGGGCATTGCCGGCCTGCTACAGAAACGCCGCCAGAAGGACGATGACCAACCCGGCGCTCAGGAGGCCACCGCATGAGCATCTTTGAACAACTTGCCAACCGGGACCAGGTGTTTGAATTTCTCACCCCCGTGGCCTCGCCGGTTGACGTGCGCCACGGCCCGATTCTGTACATGGAAGACGTGAGCGTGAGCTTCGATGGCTTCAAGGCCATCAACAACCTCAACCTCACCATCGACGACGGCGAGCTGCGCTGCATCATCGGCCCCAACGGGGCGGGCAAAACCACCATGATGGACATCATCACCGGTAAAACCCGGCCCGATACCGGCTCGGTGTGGTTCGGCAGCCGCCACAACCTGCTGCGCATGAACGAGCCGGACATTGCCACCCTGGGCATTGGCCGCAAGTTCCAGAAGCCCACCGTGTTCGAGGCCCTGACCGTATTCGAAAACCTCGAACTGGCCATGGCCGCCGACAAACGCATCCTGCCCACCCTGACCGCCATCATGACCGCGGAATACCGGGACCGGATTGACGAAATCCTGGAAATGATCGGTTTGCAGGCGCTGCGCGACAAGCCCGCCGGCATCCTCTCCCACGGCCAGAAACAGTGGCTGGAGATCGGCATGCTGCTGATGCAGAAACCCCGGCTGCTGCTGGTGGACGAGCCCGTGGCTGGCATGACCGAACAGGAAATGGAACGCACCGCCGAGTTGCTCACCAGTCTTGCGGGCAAGCAGTCCGTGGTGGTGGTGGAACACGACATGGGCTTCGTGCGCTCCATCGCCCGCAAAGTCACCGTACTGCACCAGGGCAGCGTGCTGGCCGAAGGCTCCATGGACCAGGTCTCCAACGACCCAGACGTGATCAAGGTGTATCTCGGGGAGGAGGCGTAATGCTCAAGATTGAAAAACTCAACCAGTACTACGGCGAAAGCCACACCCTCTGGGACCTGGAACTGGACATGCCCCAGGGCCAGTGTACCTGCGTGATGGGCCGCAACGGCGTAGGCAAGACCACTCTGATGAAATGCATCATGGGCGAGGAAACCGTGAAAAGCGGTTCCATCGAGTTTGCCCGGGATGTGGAACTCACCAAAAAGAAAATCGAAGACCGCTCCCGCCTGGGCATCGGCTATGTGCCCCAGGGCCGGCAGATCTTCCCGCTGCTGACCGTGGAGGAAAACCTGCGCACCGGCCTGGCGGTGCGGGCCGATGGCAGTAAGCAAATCCCCGAGCGCATTTACGAGCTGTTCCCGGTGCTAAAAGAAATGAAACACCGCCGGGGCGGCGACCTCTCCGGCGGCCAGCAGCAACAGCTGGCCATTGGCCGGGCGCTGGTGATTGAGCCGAGACTGCTGATCCTCGATGAGCCAGGGGAGGGCATCCAGCCCAACATCGTGGCCCAGATTGGCGAAGTGATTCGCCGGCTGATTGAAGAAGACGGCCTGACTGTGCTGCTGGTGGAACAGAAACTGCCGTTCGCCCGCAAATACGCCGACCGCTTCGCCATCCTCGACCGGGGTCGGCGCGTGGCCGAAGGCGACATTGCCGGGCTGACCGATGAACTCATCAAACAGCACCTGACCGTATGACCGCCTACCAAGCCATCGACCGCCACGCCTCCGGCCACCGTTTCGACACCGAACGGCGCTGGGCGGCGGCCCTGGAACTGGGGTTTGAAGCACGCGCCGAGAGCGAACCTGCGCCGGTAACCCGGTTGGTGCGCCGGCGCCACCATGGTCCACTGCGGGTGCAGCGCCCCTTCTACCCGGAGGGCAAAACCGGCTGCTGCCATGTGTACCTGCTGCACCCCCCGGGTGGCCTGGTGAGCGGCGACGAACTGCGCATCGAAGCCTCTGTGGCCGAAGGTGGCCACGCGCTTTTGACCACCCCGGCCGCGGCGAAACTGTACAAGGCCGATAGCCATGGCGTGGCCTGGGGCCAGCACACCCGGTTGCAGGTAGCCAAAGACGCGATCCTGGAATACCTGCCCCAGGAAACCATCGCCTTCGACGGCTCCCGTGGTTTGCAAACCACCACCATTGAACTGGAAACCGACGCCCGAACCCTGGGCTGGGAAGTGCTCGCGTTGGGCCGCCCGGCCAGCGACCTGCCGTTTGCCACTGGCGAACTGGAACAGCGTTTCCATTTAAGCCTGGACGACCAACCGCTGTGGCTTGAGCGCCAGCTACTGGACCCGAAACACCGCCGGTTCACCGGCCCCTGGGGCCAGGGCTGCGCCACTGTACAGGCGACCCTCTGGGCGGTCGGCCTGGACGACGAAGCCGGCGCTATCGAAGTGCTGAGAGCACAGTTACCAGACCACAACCGCTGGGCGGTGACCCGGCGCCGGGGCGTGCTGCTTTTGCGTTATCTCGGCACCGAACGTAACGAAGCCTGGGCCCTGTGCGAACAAGCCTGGCACCTGCTACGCCCCATGCTCGCCGGCGTACCGGCCCACACACCCAGAATCTGGATGACCTGACCATGGGAGCAGGAAGCGAGCGGGTACGTCCCTCCGGGACACGCTGTAAATACATCCCTGTAAGCTCGACGGCAGCATCCATGCTGCCGACGGTCCCGGAGGGACGTACCCGCTCGCTTCTTCAAACTTCGTGCGTGGATCAGGCGCGACAAGAGAACAAACACGGAGAAAGGTAATGGAGCTAACCCCCAGAGACAAAGACAAGCTGCTGCTGTTCACCGCCGCCCTGCTGGCCGAACGCCGCAAAGCCAAAGGCCTGAAACTGAACTACCCCGAAGCGGTGGCCCTGATCAGCGCCGAAATCATGGAAGGCGCCCGCGAAGGCCGCACTGTGGCCGAACTGATGAGCGCCGGCACCGAAATCCTCACCCGCGAAGATGTGATGGACGGCGTGGCTGACATGGTGCACGAAGTCCAGGTGGAAGCCACCTTCCCGGACGGAACGAAACTCGTGACGGTCCACAACCCCATCGTCTAAGGAGCAGACACATGATCCCCGGTGAATACCAACTCAAAGACGGCGACATCGAACTCTGCGCCGGCCGCGAACGCATCCAGCTGAACGTCGGCAACACCGGCGACCGCCCGGTGCAGATCGGCTCCCACTACCACTTCGCCGAAGCCAACCCCGCCCTGGACTTCGATCGCGCCAAAGCCCGCGGCTACCGCCTGGACGTGGCCGCCGGCACCGCCATTCGGTTTGAGCCCGGCCAGACCCGGTCTGTGACGCTGATTCCGTTTGCAGGAAAGCGCGAAATTTATGGTTTCCGGGGTGAAGTAATGGGGAGTTTGGACTCCACGAAATAACTATGAGGGTCGGTCGGGTAAGGCTTTCCAGGAATGTGCGGAGGCATGGATGCCGGAGAACAAGCGCCACATGGATGTGCCGCCAGGAGCGTTTCCTGGAAAGCCTTACCCGACCGGCCCCGGCACCCAAGTTACAACGAGGGATATAATGAAAATCAGCAGACAAGCCTACGCCGACATGTACGGCCCCACAGTCGGGGACCGAGTCCGCCTGGGCGACACCGAATTGTGGATAGAAGTAGAACAGGACCACACCCACTACGGCGACGAAGTAAAATTCGGCGGCGGCAAAGTCATCCGCGATGGCATGGGCCAGAGCCAGCGCTGCGACGACGAAGTGATGGACACCGTCATCACCAACGCCCTGATACTGGACTGGTGGGGCATTGTCAAAGCCGACGTGGGCATCCAGAAAGGCCGCATCGCCGCCATCGGCAAAGCCGGCAACCCCGACACCCAGCCCGATGTGACCATCGTCATCGGCCCCGGCACCGAAATCATCGCCGGCGAAGGCAAAATCCTCACCGCCGGCGGCATCGACCCCCACATCCACTTCATCTGCCCTCAGCAGGTAGAAGAAGCCCTGATGAGCGGCGTGACCACCATGCTCGGCGGCGGCACCGGCCCGGCCACCGGCACCAACGCCACCACCTGTACCCCGGGCCCCTGGCACATCGGCAAGATGCTCCAGGCCGTGGACAGCCTGCCCATGAACATCGGGTTTCTCGGCAAAGGCAACGCCAGCCTGCCGGAGGCGCTGGAACAGCAGGTGAAAGCCGGCGTGATCGGCCTCAAACTGCACGAAGACTGGGGCACCACCCCGGCCAGCATCGACAACTGCCTGACCGTGGCCGACCATTACGACATCCAGGTGGCCATCCACACCGACACCCTTAACGAATCCGGCTTTGTGGAAGACACCCTGGCCGCCTTCAAGGGTCGTTGCATTCACACCTTTCATACCGAAGGTGCCGGCGGTGGCCACGCTCCGGACATCATCACCGCCTGCTCGAAGGATTTCGTACTGCCGTCGTCCACTAACCCCACGCGGCCCTACACGGTGAACACCGTGGATGAGCACCTGGACATGCTGATGGTATGCCACCACCTGGACCCGAACATCCCGGAAGACGTGGCCTTTGCCGATTCCCGGATCCGCCGGGAAACCATCGCGGCGGAAGACATCCTGCACGACATGGGCGTGATCTCCATGATCTCCTCCGACTCCCAGGCCATGGGCCGGGTGGGCGAGGTGATCTGCCGTACCTGGCAAACCGCCCACAAGATGAAAGTGCAGCGCGGCCTGCTGCCGGAAGACCAGGAACGCGGCGCCGACAACTTCCGCGCCAAACGCTACATCGCCAAGTACACCATCAACTCTGCCATCACCCACGGCATCGCCCATGAGGTGGGCTCGGTGGAAGTGGGCAAGCTGGCCGACCTGGTGTTGTGGAGCCCGGCCTTTTTCGGCGTGAAGCCGGCCTGCATCCTCAAGGGCGGGATGATTGCCGCCGCCCCGATGGGCGACCCGAATGCCTCCATCCCCACGCCGCAGCCGGTGCACTATCGCCCCATGTTTGGCGCTTTCGGCAAAGCCGCCAGTGCCACGCGCCTGAGTTTTGTCAGCCAGGCTGCGCTGGACGCCAATATTGGCAAAGAACTGGGGCTGGACAGCCCGCTCTCCGCCTGCAAAGGCGTGCGGAGCGTGCGCAAGCAAGACATGAAACTGAACGACGCCTGCCCGCACCTGACCGTAGACCCGCAAACCTACGAAGTGCACGCCGATGGCGAATTGCTCACCTGCGAGCCAGCGACCGAACTGCCCCTGGCCCAGCGCTACCACCTTTTTTAATCAATACAGCCTAAGGCTGATTTTTAAGCAAGACAGCTCAAGGCTGGGAGAGGAACGAACGGATGTTGGAACTGATAAAACGCATTACCCAAGTAGACGCCAGCGAAATCCACGACAACCTGGTGCTGCCCTACGAACTGCGCATTCGCGGCCGCCTGCGGGCCACCACCGAAACCAACCTGGACGTGGGCCTGTTTCTGGACCGGGGCCCGGTGCTGAGAGATGGCGACCTGCTGGAAGCGAAATCCGGCGAGATCATCCGCATTCGCGCTGCCGAGGAGCGTGTGGTCACCGCCCGCGTAGAAACCGGCCTGCCGCTGGCCCGCTTGTGTTACCACCTGGGCAACCGCCACGTCACCCTGGCGATCGGTGAAGACGAGCAGGGCGCCTTCGTGCGCTTTCCGCCCGATCACGTATTGGAAGAGCTGGCCGAACGCCTGGGCGCCACCGTAGTGCACCACACCGCCACCTTCGACCCGGAACCCGGAGCCTACAACCAGGCCGGCCAGGGCCATTCGCACGGTCATAGCCATGGCCATTCCCACGCGGACTCTCATGAGCACTTGCACGGTAAAAGCCATGACCACACTCACGCTGCTGGACATACCCATGCTCACGGCCACAAGCACACCCACTGAGCCAGCAGCCATGGCGGGTGAGAGCGAGCCCGGCGGCGACCTGGCTTTGCTGGGGCTGATGCAGCTGGTCAGCCCGGCTTTGCCCATCGGCGCCTTTGCCTGGTCCCAGGGCCTGGAAAGTGCCTTTGAGCTGGGTTGGGTGAACAACGAAGCGGAACTGGCCCGGTGGATTGAAGGCGTACTGGAAGACGGCCTGAGCCGGTGTGAACTGCCATTACTGGCCCGGCTGCAAACCGCCTGGGCGAACGACAACGGCGCCACCATCGCGCACTGGAACCAGTGGCTGCACGCCACCCGGGAAACCGCAGAACTGAGCGACGAAGACACTCGCCTGGGCGGCGCCCTGAAAACCCTGCTGGGCAACCTCAACCTGTTGCCGGAGCAAAACCTGATTCCGGCCGAGCCCGGCTACATCACCCTGTTTGCCTGGGCCGCTCAGGTGCGCCGGGTGCCGGTGCGGCAAACCCTGCTGGGCTTTGCCTGGGCCTGGCTGGAAAACCAGCTGGCGGTGGCCTGCAAAGCCTTGCCCCTGGGCCACACCGCCGCCCAACGGATTATCGAAAAACTGCGCCCGGCACTGGTGATTGCCGCCGACCAGGCGCTGGCCCGGCAAGACCACGAACTCGGGCCCATCCTGCCGGGCCTCGCGCTCGGCAGTGCCCTGCATGAAACCCAGTATTCACGGCTTTTCAGAAGCTGAATAAAAACATCAAGGAGATACAGCCATGACACATTGTCTGAGAGTAGGCGTCGGCGGCCCGGTCGGGTCTGGTAAAACCGCATTGCTGCGCCAGCTATGCACCGCCCTGCGGGACCACTACGACATCGCCGTGGTCACCAACGACATCTACACCCGGGAAGACGCCGACTTCCTGCTGCGCCACGAAGCCCTGGCCGCAGACCGCATCCTGGGTGTGGAAACCGGCGGCTGCCCGCATACCGCGATTCGCGAGGATGCTTCCATGAACCTGGCCGCCATCGACGACCTGCAAAGCCGTCACCCGGGCCTGGAACTGGTGTTGGTGGAATCCGGCGGCGACAACCTCTCCGCCACCTTCAGCCCGGAACTGAGCGACCTCACCCTGTACGTGATCGACGTGTCCGCCGGCGACAAAATCCCCCGCAAAGGCGGCCCCGGCATCACCAAATCCGACCTGCTGATCATCAATAAGATCGACATTGCTGAACAGGTACACGCCTCCCTGGACGTAATGGAGCGGGACAGCAAAAAAATGCGCGGCGAACGTCCCTTCGTGTTCACCAACCTGTACGACGGGGTAGGGCTGGACACCATCATCAGCTTCATTCTCGAGCGCGGCATGTTGCCTGAGAGAAGGCCCGAAAAACTGGCTGAAATGGCCTGAGCAAACGAACCAATACGATTACAGAACCACCAGGAGCAACACCATGAAACTGACTTCAAAACTTCTCGCCACCGCCGCGCTGCTGACCGCCTCCGCCACCGCCATGGCCCACCCCGGCCATACCGAAGGCGGCTTCACCAGCGGCCTGCTGCACCCCATGCTGGGCCTGGACCACCTGCTGGCCATGGCGGCCATCGGCTTCTGGAGCGTGCGCCAGAGCAAACTCATGAAAAACGCCACCCCCGCCTTCGTCATCGGCGGCATGGTATTCGGCGCAGCCCTGGCCTGGGGCGGCCTGAGCCTGCCGGGCGTGGAAACCGGCATCACCTTCTCGGTATTGGTGGCCGGCATCCTCATTGCCACCCGGGCGAAACTGCCCACCGCCGTGGGCGGCACCCTGGTTGGTGCGTTCATGCTGTTTCACGGTTTTGCGCATGGGGCGGAAATGCCGGAAGGCGCTACGCTGGCGGCCTATCTGGCGGGCTTCTCCATCGCCACACTGGCCATCACGCTGGTTGGCCGTGGGCTGGGTAGTCTGATGCTGAGGGCGGATAGCCGGTTTAGTCGGGGCGTTGGGGGAGTTCTGGCTGTGGCGGGCGCTTATCTGGCCGCTGCTTGATTCCGTAGTACCTTCGGAAACGAAAAGCCGCCCGGGAAACCGCGCGGCTTTTTTTAGTATATGGTTTACAAAATTTGACCTTGACGGTATGGGAAGTTTACTGAAGAGTAGGTTAGTGTGTAGTTATAAGAAACGGATTGACGCCGCTGTTAAGGAAAACGGATGGACTTCGGCCAGCTATTCAACACCCTACTAAACTCTCTACCGAATCAAGTCTGGTATTTCGTACCGCTGTTCATCCTGTTACCCATTCTGAGAACACCCTGGTTCAAAGGCAGAGCCGGCGAAGCCATGGTCAACATAGCCGCAAAGCTGTTTCTCGACAAAACCCGTTACCACCTCATCAAAAACGTCACCTTGCCGACCGAAGACGGCACCACTCAAATCGACCACATCATTGTCTCCCGGTATGGCGTGTTTGTGGTGGAAACCAAGAACATGAAGGGCTGGATCTTTGGTAACGCCAAACAGCGGTATTGGACACAGAAGATCTTCAAGCACTCGCAGAAATTCCAGAACCCGCTGCACCAGAACTACAAGCACCTGAAGACTTTGCAAAGCCTGCTGGGACTCGGCGATGAGCAGGTAATTTCGCTGGTGGTGTTTGTGGGGGATTCAACTTTCAAAACGCCGATGCCGGACAACGTCACTTACGGTGGTGGATACATTCGCTTTATCAAAGCCCAAACCGAGCAGCGGCTGTCGAATGCTGAGGTTCAGAAGGTGATTGAAGCCATTGAATCCGGGCGGCTAGCGGCTACTTTCAGCAATCACCGGAAGCACGTGGCGCATGTGAAGGAGATCGTGGCCAAGAAAGAAAGTGTGCCACGGTGCCCGAAGTGCCAGGGAGAGATGGTAAAGCGTACAGTGAAGCGCGGAGAGAATATTGGGAAGGAGTTTTATGGCTGCAAGGCATTTCCAAAGTGCCGGGGGATGGTTGGTGCTTCGATATTGCAGTAACGAAGCTGTAAAATGATTACGGCGCGGGCAGAGTGTTAGTGTAGCTTACTGGATTGATTTAAAAGGTTAAATTCTCGAGTTTTGAGTGTCGGTTCCGAGCTGTTATTGACGCTCGCATGATTGCAATAACGAAGCGCGCTATTTAATTACTGTTAAGCACAATCATTTATCGAAGGACGTGCATGAAAGATCTTGATGAGCACAAAAAAATCGCTGTTCTAATCGATGCGGACAACGCTCAATACTCCAAAGTTAAAGCCATCCTAGACGAAATATCTGCGCATGGGCACGTCGTGATCAAACGTGCGTATGGTGACTGGTCAAGTGATTACTTAAAAAATTGGAAGCAGTCCTTGAATGAGCTCGCCATCCAACCGATTCAACAATTCGCTTACACTACCGGAAAAAACGCAACTGATGCGTCAATGATAATTGATGCTATGGATCTGCTTTACTCGAAGAAATTCGATGCGTTTACACTCGTATCGAGTGATAGTGACTTTACCAAACTAGCATCTAGGTTGAGAGAAGCTGAGATTTTTGTATTTGGCGTCGGAGAGAAAAAGACACCGATCTCTTTCCGCAATGCCTGTGATGACTTCATTTTTACAGAGAATCTTGGTTCCGATGGGGCGGGAGGGGTCTCTCAGGAGTCAAACAATAAGGACGCAGTCGAGGGTGCCTCTGCATTGGTACCAGTTCTCCGAAAAGCGTGGGAGCAATATCAAGACGATAATGGATGGGCAAACGTAGCGTCTGCTGGGAGTTTCGTAAAACGATCCAAACCTGATTTTGATCCCAGAACCTACGGTGTTACCAAACTTCCTGAGGTGATTGCGCTGCTGGACAATGAGTTTGAAATGACCAAATACAAAGGGAAAGGTATTGTCAATATTGTTGCTTACAGGCCGAAAAATGCTTAACTAACGCAGGCGGAACGACGCCTATTACATTGCGCCTTTGGCTCCATCCCATGGGCGCGCATGCTGCACGCGTTATGAGTAGGTGCATAGGGCTAAAATAATTTCAAGTATTCTGATTTTGAAAGGTGAAGCTTTGACCAAAACAAAAAAGGCAGCAAACGCAGGTGTGGATGCTATATTGGGCTTCGAGTTTCAGCGAAATTGCGCACTGTACTTGCTGCTTAATGATTATGACCGTTTCAAGGGGAGAGAGTTCTTCCTTTGCATTGAACACCATGATGATTTTCTCTTCTGCTACAGATCTGATTGCCGGGAAAAAATAGAAGAAGTCCATTCTTATCAGGCTAAGAAACTTACAGGCGCTGTCTGGACTATAAACGAACGCTTTGCCGAAGCTGTTGCGAAGATGCTTGAAGTTGGAAACGATCTAATAAACGATCCAGCTCCAAAATGTCAAAGCTACACTCATGATTTGATATTCATATCAAATACCGATATTAAATTGAGCTATAAACCTAGCAAAGATGAAAAGGAAGATGGGAAAAAGGAAATAACCTACCTCCTTAACGAGCAGAACTTTAAGTGTAGTTTTGATGGTATACCTGAAGAAATTCAAAAATTGATTGACAAGAAAGTAGGAGGTTTCTGTAAAAAGGAAAAGATAAAATATTACAAGCCTGAACTCGATAATCTGCGTATTGAATGGGTCGACCTGCCACGCAGAAAAAAAGACCAAAAAGATATTTTGGTTGGACTTATGTGTAGGAATTTTCCGCATGTTTCAGATCCTAATGCAGCAGTTGAACTACTTCTTAGCTTATTTAGAGAAGTTGAAGCTGTGTACAATCAAGGTAGGATTATTAACTTACTTGACAGCAGTAAGAGGGTTGAAGGCGGCGAGATCAAGAGAGCAATTGATGTTATTGAGACTGAACAAAAGACATTCAATCTATGGAGAAGTTATTCAACGGAGTTGTCTCGTAAATTCAAAGTTCCTATAGGTATCCAGAACAACCATGAAAACTATATCAGGAATACCTTTGAGTTAATGAAGGATATGGCAAACAGAGAACATCAAATAATAAAAAGCTTTGTTAGGGAGAATGATTACTCCATGGATTTTTATGATCATGAAGGCATGTTTTATAAGTATGTATATGATATAAAAAATGGGAATAGTATAAATCTAATGGATGTCGACATCTTCTTCTCTGTTTTGTGTGCATATGTAGAATGCCATGGTGGGGATATCTAATGAGTGTAACTATTACTTTCAACAGGCTGTTTGTCAGCTCAGGTTCGCATAACCTCTGTTTTTTTGATGAATTTTCCTCCGGTGTAAATATTATTAGTGGGCGTAATACATCAGGGAAAAGCTCTCTACTTCAGAGCTTGTTGTTTGCTTTTGGTATAAATGATGTTCGTGAAAATTTAGCCGAAATTCTTAGTTACAATCCGACTTTTAGAGTGGACTTCACAAAGTCTGTTGATGGATTTAAAGAAGAATACATAATTATTAGGGAGTCGAAATCCATCTATATAAGGGAGCCGGAGGGAAAAATAGTTCCTTTTCATGGAATAGATGCTGATAATAGTGTTGAGCACGTCAAGCTAAAAGACTACATACGCAATTTGGTCGGCTTTACCCTGCTTTTAGAACAAAAAGGGGAGCTTAAGTCTGCCCCTCTAGAAAGTATGTTTTTGCCATATTATATTTCTCAGTCTGTAGGCTGGGTTTATTTGCGTGAGTCATTTTCTAATCTTCAATATTACAAAGGGTTTAAGGATGATTACCTAGATTATTATCTTGGGGTAAATAACAGCTTCGATAGGGTGGAGTATAGAGAGCTTGCCAGGAAAAGGGATCGGCTGACAGCTGATATCCAAAACCTCAATCGATATAGCAAAAAGTCCGAATTCCAGTTTTCAAATTTAGTTGACGAAACCTTTGGTGATAAGGCAGAAGAGTACATTGAAAACTACGTTAAAAAGTCGAGCTGCTTGGAAGAAGAAAGGATTAAATATATAAAGCTATGCAATGAGCTTTCGTTATTACAGAATCACCATAAAATTCTTAAGAGAACTAGGGGTAATGTCAAGAGACAGAAGTATAATGATGTTGATCGTTGCCCAGCCTGCACTCAAGTATTAACGTATTCTTTAGAGGGTTTGTATAGTCATTATCAGAAATACAATGATACAGTTGAGCTAGAGTCACACATTGCTGACAAGCTGACAACGAAAAAGTCACAAATACACTCATCAAATAAATTGATTGAAAAATTTAGAAAAGAAATTCATGAAGATTACGGCGATCTTTTAAGCAAAAATGTGGACGGAGTTACCTTTGATCAATGGGTGGATAACAAAGCAAATGTTAAATTGTACAAGAAAATGCAAAAAGACATTGGTGATTCCGAAAGTGAATTAGACGCTGTTAGGTCGTCAATTAATTCTATGAATACGGAGCAGGAAACAGTCTCCGCAAGGAAAGCAAAAGAAAAAGATTTTAAAATATTATTTTCTGATTATGCGTCGCAGCTGAAGCTTAATCCGTTAGCTGATTCTAGATATCTTAGTCTATATTCAATCAATTCTTTCCCTCGACAAGGTGTCGAGCTTCATAAGACTGTTATGGCCTATCACTTTGCATTGAATGCTATCATTGCGAGAACAAAAGTTGCACATAGGTTGCCATTTTTGTTGGACGCCATTCTCAAAGAAGATATAGATGAGACTAATTTAAAGACTATTTTATCATTTGTTAGCAACAACCTACCGGAGGATACCCAGACATTCATTTCTATATCGGAGCACGTCAAAAGTGATCCTGAGATTAGAGACGGGAAAGATATTAAACCTATCGAGAAAATCAGTGTTAAAGACGTTAAAGATGCTTACTTTCCTGAAAAATCGAAGCTAATCTATATTGGTGGTGGGGAACTTGAACGTAGCTTTCTTTCTCAGTCACTAGAGGATTATCAAGAATTATATGGTGAAACTATTGATTTGACGGCCATCTAAATGATAGCAATAGGATAGGTGCCGGTGATATCTTAATAAACGCAGGCGCAGCGACACCCTTTCCATTGCGCTTTCGGCTGTATTTCAATGGTGAGCATGCAGCAAGCGTTAGGAGTATCTTCGATGCAATCCTGCGACACCGATATTTTTGATTCTGTACCCTTGCGTAATTCAATGACTGAGATTCTTGATTTGGCGAGAGAGCATTCTGCTGATAGGCGAAACGTTCACTCATGGACGGGGCAAAGTATTATTGCTTGTCCAATTCATAGCTCAGCCCAAAGAAGACTCATCAGAACTAATCGAGTTGTAAGTGACCGTAGCGCGGTACTACGAAGAATAGGGGCGCGCCGGCTCGGGCGCTGTGGGCAGGTCGACTGAGACCCAGAACGAGGCGTAAACATGCAAATTGGGGTAATCGCAGACACCCACAGCAAAATGCGTCCCGAAGCCCTGGATATTTTGGAAGGCTCGGATCTGATTCTTCATGCCGGTGACGTAGGGCGGGATGAAGTCTTGGAATCGCTGGAGGTCATCGCTCCCTTGGTGGCTATCCGCGGCAATATCGATACAGCAGGCCGTGCAGCGATGCTCCCCGATGTTCAGAATCTGCAATTCCTCGGCCATGCCTTCTACATGCTTCACGACGTCAAAACCCTCGAATTCGATCCGCAAGGCCGTTACCGCGTGGTGATCGCCGGGCATTCCCACAAACCTCGCAATGAATGGATTGGCGATGTGCTTTACTTCAATCCCGGTGGCGCCGGGCCCCGGCGTTTTACGCTGCCGATCACGGTAGGGCGGTTGCAGGTGAGTAAAGACAGTGTGGTTGGTGAGATTATTGAACTGCCGGTTTGATCCAGAAGCAATGAGCTATCCTGAGACTCTCGACCTTCAAGCATGCGAGCCAAATAATGATCGAAACGCCCCTGGAATTTCAGGGCGATGGTACAGCTTCTCGCGGGTTATGCCTGAGATCCGAAGGGTTAACGGGAGCCTCGCAGTGCTTTATCGTGTAGTCAGATGAATGCGATGCAAACAGGGGGGATAGCGATGACGGCACCAGGCGATCAGCTTCGTGTGTTCTACGATGGCGCCTGCCCGAGCTGTGTCAAGGATCGCAGGCTCTATGAACGACTCGCGGGCAGGACCGGCGAATCGGTGGAGTGGGTAGATATCACCGGCCGTGATGAGGAGTTGGAGGAACGTGGTATAGACCCGAAAGCCGCGCTTCAGGAGCTCCATGTGGAAGATGGCCAGGGCAACATCCACCGGGAACTGGATGCCTATATTCTGTTGATGTCGCGGGTCTGGCTGCTGAAACCGCTTGCCTGGCTGATTGGTTTGCCGGTAATTCGGCCAGCGCTGGCAAAGCTGTATCACAAATGGGTGAGCGAGCGGCTGGAGCGAACCGGGCGCATGCCGTTGTAACCGCCGGGCCCTTACTGCAACTGGTATTTGACCGGCTGCAGCGGTTCGGGTGCCGGGTCGCCCAGGGCTTCGGCAACACTGATTTCATGAATGCGGCAGATGGCATCCAGCGGCAGGTCGTTGGTGTGTCGGCCAAAGGGAAACTCAAGCTGTTCAGACAGGCGATCCAGCCCGAAAAACGTGTAGGCCACGATGGCGGTGAACACCGGCGTAAACCAGCCTGCGACGCCTACCAGACCGAACGGGAGCAGGTAGCAGAACACATACGCCGTGCGGTGAGCCAGCAGGGTGTAGGCAAAGGGCAACGGGGTGAGGGCAATGCGTTCCGAGGCCGCCTGAATGCCCGCGAGGCCATGAAGGTGCTGGTCTAAGGCCGCGGTTGCTACAGAATCCAGATCGCCCGCCTTGTGGGCTTCGGCGAGTACGTCTCCGGCCCGGTGCAGCATGAAGGCGGCGGGGTTGCGTGTGCTCAGGGCCTGGTCAATGAGTTCGGGTGCCAGTGACCCGGGCAGGTCAGACCGTACATCTTCTCCCCGCAACTGGCCGCGCAGCAGGTGAGCGTGAGCAAGGCATCGAGTCAGAAGCTCCCGGCGTCGCTCCGGGCTCAGGTAAATGGTGCCAGTCCGCGCCAGGCTGCGAAATTCGTACACCATATGCCCCCAGTGTTTTCTGGCTTCCCACCAGCGGTCGTAGGTGGCGGTGTTGCGCACGCTTAAAAAGATGGACAGGGCGATGCCCATGATCGTGAACGGCAGAAGTGTGTAGTCGACCATGCCGTCGAGGTAGTGGTGGCGCGAAACCCAGGTAACGGCGGCTGCAAACATTCCCGTAAGCAGAATGTGCGGCAGAATGTGGGGGACAACAGACCCTTTCCAGGCCAGCAACAGCCGGAGTGGGCCGGGGCGCTCGCGAACAATCACGGTTAACACTCCTGGGATTGATGATGGCCTTGCCTGAGGGTTGGCCGCTGTGATTCCTATGCCTTTTTACGGAGAACCCACTCGTTACACAAGGGGGTAAGCTTTTTTAAGCGAGGGGGGCAGCACTCTGGCCGTTGCCTGGCATTACCCTGTGGTTTCAGGGGCAACCAGATCAGGCAGCGGATTTGTGGCAGCAGTCACTGTCGCAGGGTGATAGCAGGTAAGTGCTCGAAACTTCGAGAAACTGTTCGATAATCTGTGTCATCAAGATTCCCTCTGATGGTTTATTTGAGTTGCAACCTAATAGGTTGGGGCACATTCCTATAAAAAAACTTCGGAAAACCGAGATACATTGAGACCGCTTGGTGCAGGGGCTGTTGGTTGCCTTTTGCCGGGGTGGAGAGAATCAGGCAAATATCAGACAGGATTGCGCACCGTTATGTGATGGATATGTCGGCGCAGTCCGTCGAAGGCTGATTCTCCTCCGCATGCGCTGAACGCCCCCGTTCAGCCCATCACCACCCCTCCCGAAAAGCGATCAAATTCTTCCGCTGTAAATTCCGATTGTTTTATCGACAGTCCCATGGCGGCTGAGCCTCTGACACCGACTTACTTTGATAGTAGCGGAAAGCGGTTGATGCGTGTTCGTGAGATGCGCGATTTTTAGTGCCGCTTGATTTCTCTTCTCTTGCCCTGATTATTTCTACCATCAGCCAATCAGAGGCCTGTTCATCATGACTGACGTTCGACACCTGGTATGTCCCCATTGCCACAAAGTGAATCGCGTACCGGCCGACAAGTTGTCCTCCGGCGGCAATTGTGGCGCCTGCAAACAACCGCTTTGGCCGGATCAGGTTCTGGAGCTAACGGAGCAGACCTTTGCTACCCATACCGGGCGTAGCGATCTGCCCGTGTTAGTGGATTTCTGGGCCAGCTGGTGTGGCCCGTGCAAAATGATGGCGCCCCAGTTCGAGCAGGCCGCGAAGGCCTGGCGCGGGAAAGTGCGCTTTGCCAAGCTGAATACGGAACAAGCCCCCGGGCCGGCCGGTCAGTTTGCGATTCGCAGCATACCGACCCTGATTCTGTTCCAGAACGGCCGGGAGGTGGCGCGCCAGAGTGGCGCCATGAATCAGGCCCAGATCAGCCAGTGGCTGCAATCGCAGGGTATTCGCTAGGAAAAACCGGAACAAAGGTGCCGTAGTATGAAGTTTCTGATCATCGGTGTTTTCGCCGCCATCGTGGCTTTCCTGATCTGGCGGAGTAAACAAAATACCGCACCTGAAGAGCAGGCCTGCGCCATTGACATCGGCAACCTGCTGAAAGCCAATCCGGATGCCCAACCGCAGGCCATTGCTGATGTGTTCCAAAAGCACGGCATTGATCAACCTCGGTGTAAGGCTTTGGGCGCGATGGTGATGCCGCAGTTGCGAAAGCATGGCTTGAAACCGGAAGACGCCCGGATAATGATGGGACAGGTGAGGGCGGCTTACCCTCTCGTTCCCTAGGCTGAATCTACTCATTTGATGAACGGAGAACGCTATGGCTGGTGGTTGGTCACGGGATGGCGCAGTTCAGGATCAGATAGACGCGAGTGTTGACGACGAAGTGCAGCGGGCACGGAGCCAGCTTGGTGGTGGTGAGAGTGCGCGCTATTGTGAGGAGTGTGACCGGGCGATTCCTGAAGCTCGCCGCAAGGCCATTCCGGGTGTGCGGCTTTGCATTGCCTGCCAGTCCGCGCTTGAGAAGCAGCAATCGACTTCACGCGGTTTTAATCGGCGGGGCAGCAAGGATAGCCAGCTAAGGTGAGTACAATGACGGCCTCGGGCTGGCGCTCTTGGTTTGGGATTGGTTTCACTATTCGTAATTCTCACCTTGGCGTTTTCGCGAGTGTCGATAATCGAGGAGAAAATTTCACGCCCCGGCACCTCTGCACTGGAACACAGAAAAATCTGGGGTAACGATCCCTTGGGCCGATTAATGAGAAGTGGCTATGTGTTTTCGTTTCTCGTGCTTCGGTCTGCCCCCTCAAGCCGGCTCAATCGATCAGCGGCGAAAATTGGTGATATATCAACGCAATTGCCTGTTCGACTGATTTTATGGGCGGTGCTGCCTCCGGTGTTTTTGTACGTTTGCTTTACGGTATTGTTAATAGTGGGCCTGATTTTGTTAGTAGTGTTTGGCGGCGTTGTTGACGGTATCGGGGAATGGTCGGGGAACGCATGGGCGAAATCTTGAGAGAAGAGGCTATTAATGATTGAGGAGCAGTTGACCGATTTAGCGTTGATCGTAGGTGTTGGCTCTAATCTTTCCGTTTCTCTTTTCAGGTTGGTATCTGGGGGCTTTCGGCTAGCGAGTGCCCTCAATAGTCGATTGAATCCGGAGGGAGCCTACTCATCTCGGTTGGCGGGTTGTGGCGGACGTGACCGCTGTCGAGTTTCCCCGTGTTCTTTGACTAGGGCATCGCTGTAACTGGCATCATTCCTGATCCGCCGCTGTGTGTTGGGCAAACCATTCCAGAATATCGGTGCGCTGCTTTTCACTGTGGGGGTGCGCGAGTAACCCTTCGATGAGAAAGATTGCCACGGTCGCCAATGTGCCGGCCCGCTGATCGCCGATCCCGTTGGCTTTCAGTGAACGGACCACCAGGGTTTCTACAAAGCTGTGAAACTGCTCATGCCAGTCATGAATTACGGGTGACTGGTTCAGCCTGCTGTGCACTGTGGTCATAAGGGCACGGCTTTGCTCAAACTGCTTTAAAGCCCAGTCCATCTGCTCCTTGAGGGGCTTGCCTGTAACCGATGGGATCTGTTTCAGGGTGTCTGATAACAGCCGGTTGAGCACCCCGACCAGAAGTTCATCCTTGCTTGCGTAGTACCAGTAGAGGGTATTGGGCGCCACCCCCAGTGCGCGGCTTATACGGTTCATGGAGGTGGCTTCGAAGCCGTCTTCCATGAACAGCCGTGCCGCTGTCTCTTCCAGTTCTTTCTTTTTTACGTCCAGGTCGATGTTGCGTTTGTTCTTGGCCAATGCGCCAGCTCCTGAGGTCTCTTGGGACAATCTTGAACGGTATTCAAGATTGGTAGGATTGCATCTTGAACGCCATACAAGATGAGTCTACCCGGAGAGGACGATGATGGAAACACTGAGGCATAGCCCCAAAGATCTTACGTGCGAGAGTGAGCGAACCGGCTTTTATTCCAGGGGTGTCTGGTGCGCAGCTACACTCCACTGGCCTGTGGGGGCCAGCCGAAAATCCACGCCAGCCATCCTGATGCTTCACGGCTGGGGTGGTATTCAGGACGCACTGACGGTTTCATTCTACGAAGAGTTCACCCGGGCCGGATATCTGGTCATGACCTTCGACTATCGGGGGTGGGGGGATAGCGCGGGGCTGCCGCGGCAGACCATTTCTGCCCGCCAGCGCATGTGGGACGCTGATGCGGCCCTGGCGTTTCTGAAGTCCCAACCGGGCGTTGATCTTGCTCGAATCGTGGTTTGGGGCTCGTCATTCGGCGGTGGCCACGCCGTAGAGCTGGCCGCTGATCACCCTGAGCTGGCGGGGGTCATCGCTCAGGTTCCCATGCTGGATGGCATGGCGGCGGTACGAGCAGTGCCACTGTTGCGTTTGATGCAGTTCGCTCTCTGCAGTCTGGTCGATATGATCAAACCAGGCCGACCTCTCTACATACCGGTTTTGAGTGAACCCGGAGCCTTTTCTTCAATGGACCGGGATGATGCGAGCAAGGCAATGAAAATTGCCGAGGAAAGTATCGGGCGCCAGTACGATAACCGTGTTGCTGCCCGTTCGTTGATGACCATGGGACCCTACCGCCCGTTCAAGCTACTGAAAAATTTGAGAGTACCGACCTTGTTGCTGGGAGCGACCGAAGATACGGTTGCCCCCTTTGTCGAGTCGTCTGTCCGCAGGGTGAATAACCCCCACATCAGGGTGGCAACGGTGAAAGCCAACCATTTTGAACCCTACTTTGAACCCGTGTTCAGTGAAGTCATCCGCTGTGAGCTGGATTTCCTGGAGAGTCTGAAGGTAACCTGATTCAAGCTTAACCAGCTCTGTGTAGCAATAGATCGCACTGAAGCTTCTGCTCAGCGCTCATATTTCTCATCCGGGAGTCGCTTTATGGGGCTGTCGTTCAGCCTTGTAATTCTTGGCTCTACCGTAAGGTGCTACGCCATGGAGTTTTTGATCATCGGACTGTTCGCCGCCATCGTCGCTTTCCTGATCTGGCGCAGCAAGCAAAACACCGACCCAAAAGAGCAAGCCTGTGCCATCGAAATCGGCAACCTTCTCAAAGCCAATCCGGATGCCCGACCGCAGGCCGTTGCCGATGTTTTCATAAAGCACGGCATTGATCATCCCCGCATAGCCCATTTTTGAACCAATTTCCGCGAACCCTTGCTGCACAAGGCTTAGAGGTGGTTAACCCGAGGTTCCCAACAAAGTTATCCACAGCTTTTGTGTGTAACGTAGTTGGCAATCCCGGTTTACTTGGCAGGATGAGGGGCTGCCCCGGCAGTGCCAGAGCGACAGTCATCCTGGGAAACTTTCGTTCTGCTCAAATGGGCTTTTGTGATGTGCGGGCCAGTGATCATGGATGATCTTTTGGCATCAAAGTCATTGCAGAGTTATCCAGGTAACTCACGCCAGGCTCCCCCGTGACTTCGCGCAAAAGCGCGGCAGCGATGGTGGCGGCGCTGACCGGGCGATAGCGCTTCGGGATGACGGGGGCCAGCAGGCGGCTGGTGATCAGTCCCAGTTTTTCGGCGGGCCGGCTTTCTTCCCGTTCGGCGTCGATCAGCGACGGTCTTGCCAGTACCACGCGCTCAAAGCCCATCCGGGCCACGGCCGATTCCACCTCGCCCTTGGTTTGTAGATAAAAACTCCGGCTTTTCTCGTTTGCTCCGAGCGACGAATTCAGCACAAACACCCTGGCTCCCGCTGCTCGGGCCTGTTCGGCACAGGCGATCACCAGGTCGTGGTCAACACGGTAGAAGGCTTGTTTTGAGCCGGCTTGTTTGAGCGTGGTGCCAAGGCAGCAGATAACGGCATCGACTGCCCACCAGTCGGCTGGCGGCAGCGGCAAATCGAACGGAGTGACCGGGTTATGGACTTGCCCCGGGGTCGCCAGCGGCCGGCGAGTGGGCGCCACGATGGTTTCAAACCAGCTATCTTTACTTGCCTGATTCAGCACCTGGCTGCCGACGGCGCCGGTTGCGCCAAGGATCATCAGCTTCATCGGGAACTCCTTTCAGTGGGCATTACCGGGTCAACCGGGGAAATGGTATCCTCTCCCCCGAATTTATAGTTCGCAAATCAAGCCAAAGTGCCGGCACCCGGTAGGTTACCTTTAATCCGGAATCTGAGTGTTACCCATGAGAATCATTATTCGTTATTTTTTCCGCGCCCTGCGTCTTGTCCTGACGCCGTTCATGCTGCTCAGCGAAAAGCTCAGCACGCCCAAGGGCGTAACTCGCAGTGCTGAACTGCAAGCCAGCGTTGACGAGGCCAGCAAAAACCTTGCCCTGTACCAGTTCAAAGCTTGCCCATTCTGCATCAAGGTGCGTAAGGAAATCGCCCGGCTGGGGCTGAACATTGAAACCCGCGATGCCCAGCACGACCCGCAGCATCGTGCCGCGCTGGAGGCTGGCGGTGGTCAGGTCAAAGTGCCTTGCCTGAAGATTCGTCAGGAGGATGGCAGTGAGCAGTGGCTTTACGAATCCGATGACATCAAGGCCTGGCTGCAGGAGCGATTCGAGCCGGGTGTTGAAAGCCGGGCCTGAGTTCAGGTCATTTTAATGAGTGCCTTTAATCATTGCAGAGAACGCTATGCCAATCGAAAAGAATCAAGTGGTCCTGTTTCACTACATCGTGAGAGATGAGCAGGGCAATGAAGTTGAAAACTCCCGTGGCGGAGAGCCGAACGCCTACCTGCATGGCCACGGCGGTATTATCCGGGGGCTGGAAGAGGCTCTGGAAGGCCGCGAGGCAGGCGATACCTTCAGTGTAACGGTGTCACCGGACAAGGCCTATGGCGCTCGCAGGCCAGACGCCATTCAGCGCGTACCGGTCAAGCATCTGATAGGTGCAAAGCGCTGGAAACCGGGCATGGTTGCCCAGGTGCAAACAGAGCATGGCCGGCGCCATGTGGTCGTCGCCAAGGTCGGGCTCAAGTTCGCCGATGTCGACACCAATCATCCGATGGCTGGTAAGACGCTGACCTTTGATATCGAGATTATCGAGGTGCGTGCGGCCGAGGCCGAAGAAATCGCCCACGGCCATGTTCATGGCCCGGGCGGTCATCATCATTAACTAAGGCCGTTGGCCATGGAAACGCCGGGTCGGGTTTTACTCGGCCGCGGCGGCTTCGTTCAATAGTTCCGGCTTTTTCAGTGCCCGGGTGAACAGTTCTTTTTCTTCTGCAATGGCCAGTGCGCATTGTTCGGCCAGTTCCTCTGACAGCCCGCTGACCTTGCGTTGCAGGAAGGCGGCGACCTCTTCGGAAAGTTCGAGGATTTTGTCCCGGGCATCGGCTTCAGCTTTGGACGAAAACAGCATTTTGTCCGGGTTTTTCAGTGCCATGTCCAGTCCGTCCCTCTCGGAATAATAAAGTGCTTTTACGCCCATGGTATGCCATCGCCTCCGGGGTAATGATGGTTGGTAAGACCGTTGATAAGTGGGCAGCTTAACATAAATTCTGTATATTTATACAGTATTCTGGGCGGCGATGCCCGTGCGCGGGTGACGGCCATCGTTTTTGTTACTATGTTCGCCTTGCCCATCTCCAACCGATCTGATGCTCGACCATGACCTTGCCTTTCAAACTCCGCCCCTACCAACAGGAAGCCGTCGACGCCACGCTTGACCACTTCCGCAAATCGGATGAGTCTGCGGTCATCGTGCTGCCCACCGGTGCCGGTAAAAGCCTGGTTATCGCCGAACTGGCGCGCCTTGCCCGGCGAAAGATTCTGGTTCTGACCCACGTAAAGGAGCTGGTGGAGCAGAATCACGCCAAGTATGAGAGTTATGGCTTAACGGGCGGCATTTTCTCCGCCGGGCTGAAGCGCAAGGAAAACCGGCACCAGGTGACCTTCGCCAGTGTGCAGTCGGTCGCGGCGAACCTGGAGCAGTTCCGGGATGAATATTCGCTGGTCATTATCGATGAGTGCCATCGGGTCAGCGGTGAGGAAACCAGCCAGTATCAACGTATCATCGAGCTGCTGCGGCAGCAAAACGATTCGCTGAAAGTCCTCGGGCTTACCGCCACGCCCTATCGCCTGGCCATGGGCTGGATATACCGCTATCACTACCGGGGCTTTGTGCGCGGCTCTGGTGAAGATCAGGACAAGCCCTTCCAGCATTGCATTTACGAGCTGCCGTTAAGCTATATGATTAATCGGGGCTATCTGAC
Organism: Marinobacter sp. P4B1; assembly: GCF_001447135.1. Lineage (NCBI taxonomy): Bacteria > Pseudomonadati > Pseudomonadota > Gammaproteobacteria > Pseudomonadales > Marinobacteraceae > Marinobacter > Marinobacter sp. P4B1. The sequence continues at coordinate 21,339 of NZ_LLXM01000015.1, read as the reverse complement.
AAAGCCCGAGCTGGTTAACGCGGCGGTGGCGCAATACGATTTCTCCGCGCTCACGCAGGACCGTTTTGGTGAGTACGCCGAGAAGGACGTCAACCAGCTGCTGAGCAAGCACAAGCGGGTGACCCGCGCCATCATTGAGCAGGTGATGGAGCTGGCCGCTGAGCGCAGAGGCGTGATGATCTTTGCCGCCACGGTGGACCATGCGCGGGAGATCACCGGTTATCTGCCGGAGCAGGAAACCGCCCTGGTGACCGGTGGCACCGATCTGAAAGATCGTGATTTGCTGATACAGCGCTTCAAACAGCGGCAGTTGAAGTACCTGGTGAATGTGTCTGTGCTCACCACCGGCTTTGATGCACCCCATGTGGATTTGATCGCCATTCTTCGGCCAACCCAGTCGGTCAGCCTGTACCAGCAGATGGTGGGTCGCGGTCTTCGCCTGGACGAAGGCAAGCAGGATTGCCTGGTGATTGATTACGCCGGTAACCATGTAAACCTGTATCATCCGGAAGTGGGGGAGCCAAAACCCGATCCCGACAGTGAGCCAGTGCAGGTGTTCTGCCCCGGCTGTGGGTTTGCCAATATCTTCTGGGGCAAAACCGACCGTGATGGCCGGGTGATCGAGCATTACGGCCGCCGTTGTCAGGGGCTGCTGGAGCCTGCGGCCGGGGATGGGGCGCGCGCCCGGCAGTGCGATTACCGTTTCCGCTTCAAGGAGTGCCCCCACTGCGGCGGCGAGAATGATATTGCCGCCCGTAACTGTGGGCACTGCCAGCAGGCAATTATCGACCCGGATGATCAGCTGCGGGATGCCCTGAAACTCAAGGATGCCATGGTGATTCGTTGCGCCGGGATTTCATTAAGTTCTGAAGGTTCCAGGCTGCGGCTCACTTATCATGGCGAAGATGGGGAGGAGTTGAAGGAATCGTTCGACTTCACAAAGCCGGCCCAGCGCACCGTGTTCAACAAACTTTTTGGCAGAAGGGTTGCCAATGGCCAGGCTCCGAAAACGTTCAGCCGGGCAGATGAGGTGCTGGAAATGCAGGCCTTGTTGCCGGCTCCGGATTTCGTGATTGCCCGCAAGCATAAGCACCACTGGCAGGTACAGGAGCGGGTGTTTGATTATCAGGGCCAGTATCGGAAAGCGAATGAGGCGTGAGGCGGTTATACTGGCCTGCGTTTAAATCTCTCAGAGATCCATTGAGATCCAAGTCGACCTTTTCAGGCTGTGTCCATGATGAAATCAATCGCCCTGTCGGTGCTGTTAGTTGTCCTTCTGGGGTTTGTCGGTGTTCAGTATTACATCACTTCCGTACCTGGCCTTGAGGCTCCGATCACCGTTGGTGAAGTTCGGCAAGTGGAGTCCGAAAAGTCGTTGGTCGTTATTCTTGTGGACAGCGAGGGGCAACGGTTCACCGTAGGCCTTCGGGGCGATACTGCCAAACCGGAAGAAGCCGCACTTTTCTATATCCGGAATCCGGATGTTGTTCCCTATGTGTTCTGGCCGAGTTTCCGAAGTAATGATGAGAAGCGGGTTCTGGAACTTCTGGAAGATGTAATTGAATCTGGCGCGCCAGAGGATCCCGCTGTTCGCAGCATTTACGGGGTCTTGAAGGAACGTAACTGACACTCAAGATAGTCGCCTGAACACCAGCAACTGGTTGTTTGCGGGCATGGCATGGTTCTCGGCCAGAGTGAGACCCACCGATTCCGCCAGGGCCCTCAGATCTTTCAGGTCCCGGATGCCCATGTGGGGCGCACGGGCTTTCAGGTATTGATCAAACTGACGGTTGCTTTCACTGGTATACCGGCCCTGATTGTTGAAAGGCCCGTACAGGCAAAAAGCGCCGCCCTTGGGAAGCCGCTCGCCAATACCGCGAAACATCTGTTCGACTTCAGTCCACGCCATGATGTGGGCGGTGTTTGCGGAAAACGCCCAGGTGAAGGTTGCGACGGGCCAGGGAGCCGCACCTACGTCCAATTCAATCACCGGCAGGATGTTGGCCAAGCCGGCTTGCTCAAGGCGGGCGCGACAACTGTCCACAGCGTCCGGATGATCGGTCGGTTGCCACTGCAGGTGAGGCATCGCCGTCGCGAAATGCACCGCGTGCTGTCCGGTGCCTGTGCCCACCTCCAGTACTTTCCCCGGCGCATTAAAGGTCTCGCTGAGTTTCTCGAGGATGGGGGCTTTGTTGTTCTCACAAGCCTGGGAGTAGGGCAGGTTAGTGGCCATCGAATCCAGTTTTTCTGCGCAGGGTCGGAAAACTTTATAACACGTTGGTGTATAAGTCAGTATCTCAGCAATTATTTCCTGTTTCGGTTATACTGCGCTAGCGAACCCGGCGAATATGCCAAGACTTAACGTGGATAATATAATGAGCAAGAAAGCCGTAAAATCGACTTTGACTTCCGCCGAGATTGAGGCGCAGACAGCGGCCTTTTTGAAGTCTGGTGGGCGTGTTGAACATGTGGGAAAAGGTAAGAGTGGGCAGCTGACCACTGCTGGCCCGAAGCAGATTAACCTGAAGAGCAATTGATGATCCGGCAATAACCCGAGCAAGCCGTAATGTTACTGTTTTCCGGGCAGGATCAATAAAAAAGGCAGCCGAGGCTGCCTTTTTTCATTACGTATATTATCTGTTAATTACAGACCAATAACGTTCTCTGCCTGCGGGCCTTTCTGGCCGTCGGTCACTGTGAATTCAACTTCCTGGCCTTCGGCCAGAGTCTTGAATCCGCCACCCTGAATAGAGCTGTAGTGAACGAATACGTCTGCACCGCCTTCACGAGTAATAAAGCCAAAACCTTTTGCTTCGTTGAAGAACTTAACGTTGCCTTTAATAGTAGACATAATAATTATCCTGATTTTAATCAATAAGTTGCTGCCGATAGATCGTTGTGACCCTTGGTCAGCGGTATGCGGGAAATAAAAAACTGGCAGGATCAAAAACAGGACAAGAGGTTTTGCAACACAAAAGGTCTGATTCGTGAAATGCTTTGCTAAATCTTTCCAACAAGAGAGACAGTACGCTAATTAATGGGCATTAGATAGGAAATTTTTTAAAAACGAGTAAGTAGTTATATCCGGGGGTGTTCAGAGCACCCCCGGCAGAACTCAGCTTACGGCGCTGGTGCCCATAAGCTTTGCAGCTGTCCCAGCAACGACGAGCCCACCCCCTGGTTACCCAGGAATCCCATCACAATCGGCACAAACTGCTGGATCATGCCTGCGTCCATGCCAAGGGCCGAGAACGCGGTCTGAACGCTGTCCATCGAAGACACGTTGGACAGCAGGCTTTCACCCAGCCCGCCACCGCCGCCCAGCAGGCTGGACAGGCCGGAAGCTTCGCTGGTCAGGCTGCCCATGGCACCTGCGCCCAACTGGTTCTGTGCTAGCTGCAACAAGGCGCCGGTGCCGCCAATTGCCTGGGTTTCGGTAACACCAAGGTCATTCTGGAGCTGGCCCACCAGTTGCCGGGCTTCTCCGGTGACTTCCGTTGTGGATGAAAGCGCCTGTGTGCCGGTGCTCAGTGCATCGTTCAGGCTGAAAGCGCCAGCCGCTGGAGTTAACAGGTAGATGCTTGAAATAAGAAGAAACTGTTTGAGACTCGTGCTCATAGGGGTGTCCTGATGGTGGGTGGGCAATAGTATGATGCTAACCAATATGGGGGCGACTACAACTTAATAAAAGTTCGGGAAACCGAGACAGCCCCGTTTTTGTCCGCCTCCTGATTTCTGCTTCTGCCTATATCACCAATGCAGCAAGCATGCTAAAACGTCGTCGGCCAGCCGTCGCCAGCACTCTTGGGGGCACCGGGCACTCTTCCATTTCTCAGGATGTCAGCATGTCAGACAAATTTTTCTACAAGGGCCGGCAGGACGCACGTCAGCATCACACTACTTATGGCGGGTTCAAAACCAGGGCCAGTCAGAAAAGTGGTAGCAAGAAGTACCCGCTAACACTGGTTGTCACCAGTGAGGCGCGCAAGCAAGAAGTTGAAGCGCTGGTGGCCGAGGCTGGTCTTTTTGCGAATATCACGGTAGATGCCCGTGACGGCGCAGTTGAGTCCATCGCTGAGCTGACCGTACTCCTGAACAAGGTTGAAACCATTACCACAACGAAAGCACCGTCCCGGAATGATCCCTGTAGTTGTGGCAGCGGCAAGAAGTTCAAAAAGTGCTGTGGCTGATAGCGGCCACAAATCAAGGCAGCCGGGAAGCGTTCGATACGCGGTATGTCGCTGGTTCTTTGATATTATGTGCGTCTTCCACAACTGACAGAACAGGAGCTCACCATGGCGGAATCATCTCTCAAAGAACAGCTTGGCAACGCCGTAAAAGATGCCATGCGCAACAAGGAGAAGGACCGGCTTGTTACCCTGCGGATGGCCCAGGCGGCGGTGAAGCAGATCGAGATTGACGAGCGCCGTGAGCTTGGCGATGACGACGTTCTGAAAGTGCTGGATAAAATGCTCAAGCAGCGCCGTGATGCGGCCAGCCAGTATGAGGAAGCGGGTCGTGGTGAGCTGGCGGACAAAGAACGGTCAGAAATGGCCATTATTGAAGAGTTCATGCCCGCTGCTCTCAGCGAAGAAGAGCTTGAAGGTTTGATTCGTGCGGCCATCAGCACCACTGGTGCCAAGGGTATGCAGGACATGGGCAATGTAATGAACGAGTTGCGCCCCCAGGTAACCGGCCGGGTGGATATGGGACAGTTAAGCAAGATGGTGCGGGCTGCGCTGGCCGGTTAAGGCTTGGTTATTGCCGCATTTGTGTTTAGCATTGCTGCTTCATGGGTACTGCAACGGTACCCGTGAGGTCAGAAAATTATGGACACTCTCCGTCACGGATTGAAGGAGCAAAGGAATGAGTAAGAATGTGGTTTTGTTGGGCGATCTGGGCACAGACCATGAAGGGTTCCCGCCCACCCCGGTGATTGCCGGTTCCCCCGATGTTCTGGTTGATGGCAAGCCTGTCGCCCGTGTGGGCGATCCCCTGGCACCGCACTCCAAACCCAAGCATCCGCCTCATCCCCGCGCCGTAGCGGCGGGTTCTGCTACTGTGCTGATTAATGGCATCCCTGCGGCCGTCACCGGCAGCGCCGTGTCTTGCGGTGGTGTAACCATCGGCAGCGGTAGTGTGGTGATCGGGAGTTAACTCCCGGGTAAGCAGGGCTGCCTCGGCAGAATTCATGATAGGCTTCGGTTTTAGCACCGCCGTTTTAGGCGGTGGCGTTATTTTATGGAGCCTTCATGAGCGATAACCCCCTGGCGCAGATTCTCGAGATGGACGGCGAGGAGCGATACGATTACTTCCTGGATGCCGTTGTTGAAGAGCGGGAAATCTGGATTCTGGTCAATGCTGATAACCAGTTTCTGAAAATTGTTTCCGACGAAGAGGGCGTGGCTTACCTGCCGGTCTGGCCTGGTTCAGAATTTGCTGCTGACTACGCCAAAGACTCCGGCGATCTCTCTCCCAAAGCGGTTTCTTTGCCGGATTTCTTCCGGAAATGGGTAACCGGCCTGAGTCGCGATGGCCTGGACGTGGGCGTCTTCCCCGGTGGGCAGGGCGAGCTGTGGATTACCTCGCCGGATGAGCTCAAGCGGGACCTGCAAGAACTCATGGCGTTCTGATCACCTCCCTGAATCCCCGGAGATCACTATGGATGATGCCTGGCTCACAGCCTTGCCGAAAGCAGAGCTACACCTGCACCTTGAGGGTGCCCTTGAACCGGAACTGATGTTTGCACTTGCCCGGCGCAACAATATTGAACTGCCGTGGGCCGATGTAGAGGCACTGCGGCAGGCTTATTCTTTCAACAACCTTCAGGAATTCCTGGACCTGTATTATCAGGGTGCGAACGTTCTGCGCACGGAGCAGGATTTCTATGACCTTACCTGGGCCTATCTGCAGAAATGCCATGCCCAGGGCGTGGTGCACGTTGAGCCTTTCTTTGATCCCCAAACCCATACCGAACGTGGTATTCCGTTCGAAGCCGCCATCACAGGCATCAGCACCGCACTGCGTGACGGCCGTGCACAGCTGGGAATAACCGGCGGGCTGATTCTGAGCTTTCTTCGCCATCTGTCGGAAGAGGAAGCCTTTCAGACCTTGCAGCAGGCCATGCCGTTTCGGGATCAGTTCTTTGCCGTAGGGCTGGACAGCTCCGAGAAGGGTCATCCGCCCAGCAAGTTCGAGCGGGTGTTTGCCAAGGCCCGGGCCGAGGGCTTTCTGGCGGTTGCCCATGCCGGCGAGGAAGGGCCGCCGGAGTATATCTGGCAGGCTCTGGACCTGCTCAAGGTCAACCGGATTGACCACGGTGTTCGTGCGGCCGAAGATCCCGCCTTGCTCGACAGGCTGGCGGACGAGCAGGTTCCGTTAACGGTTTGCCCGCTGTCTAATATCAAGTTGTGCGTGTTTCCGGATATGGCGCAGCACAATATTCTTGAACTGCTGGAACGCGGTTTGAATGTGACCGTGAACTCGGATGACCCGGCGTATTTCGGTGGCTATGTGCTGGAGAACTTCACCGCGCTGCGGGACAGCCTCGGTATGACAGAAGACCAGGCCCGGCGGCTCGCCCTCAACAGCATGAATGCCCGGCTGGTTTAACAGCGACAGGTTAAGGAAACTAAAATGATTGTATGTGGCGTTGAACTGACCGGCAGCGATGCGGTGGTGTGTTTGCTGAATCTCGACCGCGGGCAATTCAGCCTGCCGGAGTGTAAGGTTCGCAAGCTGTCGCTGCGCAAAAACCATACCCGCGAAGACCTGAAACAGTTTCAGGCTGAATTCGCGGCCCTGATGGCTGAACACGAGGTTGGGTGTGTGGCGATCAAGGAGCGGATGCCCAAGGGCAAGTTCGCCGGCGGGGCCATCAGCTTCAAGCTGGAGGCGACGATTCAACTGATGGCCGGAAACGAGCCGGAAGTCCGGTTGCTGCCGTCTTCCCTGATTAAATCCACACTGGCTTCGAACCCGTTACCCATTCCGTTTGCTGAAACCGGCTTGAAGGCCTTTCAGGAAACCGCCTTTACCGCAGCTTATGTGGCGCACATGGCGAAGTAGGTAGTAAGCTGGCCATAGCGTGAACAATAATAATACGAACAAAAAGGAATGCAGCTATGGCCCAGTACGACTTCATCATCGAAGGCGGCCGCTATTTCGATGGCACCGGAGCCCCCTCTGCTGTCCGTAACCTAGCGATCAGGGACGGCCGTATTGCGAAGGTCACCGATGAACCCATTCCCCACAGCCAGGCCGGGCGCGTTATCGATGCCCATGGCAAGTGGGTAACCCCAGGTTTTCTGGACACCCATACCCATTACGATGCCGAATTGCTGGTCAGCCCGAGCCTGTCGGAATCCGTTCGCCATGGGGTGACTACGGTTTTAGTGGGCAGCTGTTCTCTGAGCATGATTTGCAGCGACTACGAAGATGCCTCCGACATATTTACCCGGGTGGAAACCGTTCCACGGGAGCGGGTACTACCCATTCTGAAGGCCCATAAAACCTGGTCTACCCCTAAACAATGGGTGGAGCACATCAAGCAGGTGCCTCTGGGCCCGAATGTGGTCAGCTTTCTGGGCCATAGCGATTTGCGGGTGGGGGTGATGGGGCTGAGCCGGGCGACGGACCTGGCGGTTCAGCCCAGCGAGGAAGAAATGCAAACCATGGAGCGGTTGCTGAAAGAAGCGCTGGATGAAGGCTTTCTCGGGCTTTCGACTATGTGCCTGAAGTGGGACAAGGTGGACGGCGACCGGGAATGGTCGAAAAGCCTGCCCAGTACCTACGCCAAGTGGAAAGAGGTGGCACGGCTGAACAAGCTGGTGCGGCAGTACAATCGGGTGCATCAGGGAGCGCCGAACGCCGCGACCCCCTTGCAGATTCTGCAGTATGTGCGTGAATGCCTGGGTTGGCTGCGCCGGCCCCTGAAAACCACCCTGATCAGCCAGATGGATCTCAAGGGCAGCGCATACCTCACCAATCTCACCCGGCTGACTTCGTTCTTTGCCAACGCCTTACGTGGCGATTTCCGCTGGCAGGTGCTGCCTACGCCATTCACTGTGTATGCAGACGGTATTGATGTGGTGTTCTTTGAAGAGTTTGGCGCCGGCGAGATGGCGCTGGACCTGAAAGACGCGGTTGAGCGCAATCAGCTTTTGAAGGATGAAGCGTACCGGCGCAAGTTCCGTAAGTTCTACGGCGAAAAGCTGAGCCCCCGGGTGTGGCAGCGGGATTTTGGTGACGCCATGATCATCGATTGCCCTGACCAGTCCCTGATCGGCAAAAACTTCGAGGAAGTCGCCAGGGCCCGCGGTGTTCATGTGGTGGATCTGTTCCTCGACCTGGTGGTGGAGTTCGGCAAGAAAATCCGCTGGTACACCACCGTGGGCAATCACCGGAAGCATGTGCTCAAGCGCATCGTCAGAGACCCCCGCTCTCTGATTACCTTTAGCGACGCCGGCGCCCACATCCGCAATATGGCGTTCTACAACCTGCCTCTGCGCATGCTGAAGCTGGTGCAGGAATCCATCGAGGAAGGTTCCCCGATCATGACCATGGAGCAGGCGGTACATCGCCTGACCGGCGACCAGGCCGACTGGTTTGGTATCGACGCAGGCAAAATCCGGGAAGGGGACAGGGCCGATGTGGTGGTGTTCGACCCGTCAGGGTTTGACCAGAACCTGGAACAGGTGCACTGGGGCGAGATGGAGAACTTTGGCTTGCAGCGGCTGGTTAACCGTAACCCGGGCATTGTGAAAACTGTGCTGATCAACGGCAAACTGGCGGTGGACGACGAGCAACTGGTGCCGGAGTTTGGGCGGGAAATGGGCTACGGCCGGTTTATTCCTGCGCGTTAAGGCTTTCCATATCGTAACCGCCAAGGTCTGTCGTGTCGGCTAACATGTAATGTCTGTTTGAAACATGTTCAACCGAGTACGACAGGTTCCGGCTATGGCCAAAAGGTCTTTCATTCGTAAATCCCTGCGCCTTCTAGCCATGGCATTCGGGGCTGTTGTGGCCATGGTTTTTCTGACCATCCTTTTGTTCCGGTTTGTGAACCCGCCTACCTCCGCCTTTATGCTGGCTTATCAACTTGGCACTGCGCCAGAGCCGCTTCGGCAGGAATGGGTGCTCATGGCGGAGGTTTCACCCTGGATGCCGCTGGCCGTGGTAGCCAGTGAAGACCAGCGCTTCCCCTATCATGCCGGGGTGGATTTCGAGGCCATCCGCAAGGCAGTATCCGAGTACAAGGCCGGAGAGGGCTTGCGGGGCGCCAGCACCATTACCCAGCAAACCGCCAAGAACCTGTTTCTCTGGAATGGTCGCAGCTTTGTTCGCAAGGCGCTTGAAGCCGTGCTGGCACTGGGGATTGATGGCCTGTGGCCAAAGGAACGGGTGCTGGAGGTTTACCTGAATATTGCGGAATTCGGGCCCGGAATCTACGGAGTAGAGGCCGCCAGCGAGATCTACTTCGGCAAACCTGCCCGCAAATTATCCCAGACCCAGGCTGCCCGTTTGGCCGCCGTGCTACCCAATCCAAAAGTGTTGAGCGTAACGGCACCCACAGCTTATGTGCAGGAACGGGTGGTCTGGATTCAGCAGCAGATGAACCAGCTCTCCGGGCTCAAATATCTTGAACAGCTGTAATGCGTCAATCGGTATGGGGCGGCAATACAAACCGCTCAAGCACGGTATACACCGAGCCACTTGCACCGGGTGTGCTTTCGAACAGCACGAAGTCCTTGACCGGCATGGTGCCGAATGAAGTGTTCCTGTGGCTCTCAAGCAGTGACGCCCCCGAACCGGTCGGTGGGCGGAATCGACTGATTGTTATGTGAGGTTTGAAGCTTGGGTTTTTTAGCGTAAACCCGTTGTTGGTGAGTCGGTTTGCGAGGTTTTGTTGGAACTCCCGAAGTTGGTCTTCCGGCGATACTCCAGCCCAGAGAATTTTCGGGCTCTCCGGGGAACCGAAGCAACCCAGTCCCTGCACATTGAGTTCAAAGGGGGCACGGGTAACGCCTCTTGCCAGGTCGCAGGCCAGAGCCACCTGCGGCTCTTCGACCTGGCCGAGGAATGCCAGGGTCAGGTGCAGTTGTCCACGGCTTTGCCAGCGAGCCCCGGCTACCTGTGTTTTCATCTGCAGGAGGCTCGCCTTGACGGCCTCGGGTATCTCCAGTCCGAAAAACAGCCTTGGCATAACGTTCGCTCCGTTATCAAAACAACCCGATCTGTGGCGTGGATAGCTCTACCGGCAGTGGTTCCAACTCTGGGAGCTTCTCCCGCAGCAATTCGGTCCACAACGCAGCCAGCTCCACCGCATGGCCGTTGTCGGGCATGTGCATGAATACATAGGGCTGAATGCCAGCCTCAATCCAGGCAGCCACGCGATCTACCCAGGGCGCAAGAAAGGTTCGGTTGGTTTCCAGGTCGGGGTGGCCGATGTAGCGAATCACCGGCGCCGCGTCGCTGGGCAGGATGTGCACCGGAACGCGGGGCTTCTTGTGCTGGGCATCGATGGTTGATTCACAGTCGGGCGTTGCCGAGAACAACGCCCGGCTATCAAGAACCACCCTTGCCAGCTTTCGGGCCCGCAAACCCTGGTTCAATGCCCGTTCTTCGTCACCCTTGGCGAAAAATGCCGGGTGGCGGACTTCTACAGTCCAGTGAAGAAACTCGGGTGCGGTATCCAGGAAATGCCAGAGCTGGTCTAGCCGCTGAGGGCCAAAGCCGGCGGGTAGCTGCAGCAACATGGGGCCCAGCACATCGTTTAGCGGCTCAATCAGCGATAGAAAAGTATCCAGCTCATCGCCCACGCCGGTGAGAAAGCGTTCGTGGGTGATGGCTCGGGGCAGTTTGAACAGGAAGCGGAAGCTGTCCGGCACCTGCTGCCGCCATTGCAGACACTGATCCCGGCTGGGGCTGGCGTAGAAGGTGGTGTTGCCCTCAACGGTGTTGAACACCCGGGCATAGCGCGCCAGGGGAGTGCCGCCGGGTGGCAGCTGGTTGTTCCAGTTCGGATCTTGCCACTGGGGACAACCGAGGTAGTAGGGCAGTGCCATCTTTTTTCGCTGCTCTGCTGTGGATAAATTGATCACTCAGGCGCCGGGGTGATCAGGTTGATCAAATAACCTACGCATACCGCCAGCCCTTGGGGTTACACGGTTTACACCGCCTATCCTTTCGTTCCTAACAAAGTTATCCACAGAGTTTGTGGGTAACTGGGGATATCAAAGTTGAACTTTTCCCCTGAGCGCCTTGGTTTTGCCTTTTTTGGTTTTGCTGTCCACACGCCGACGTTGAGAGCCCTTGGTTGGCTTGGTGGGGCGGCGGGCTTTCTGTTGCTTTACCGCTTCCTGAATCAGCTCTTTCAGGCGCTGAAGGGCATCATCCTTGTTCAGCTCCAGGGTGCGGAAAGATTGCGCCTTGATTACGATGACGCCGTCTTTGCTGATTCGCTGGTCAGACAACGCCATCAGCCGTTCCTTGTAGAACGGCGGCAGGCTGGAGTTCTGGATATCGAACCGGAGGTGAACGGCAGAGGCAACCTTGTTGACGTTCTGCCCGCCCGCGCCCTGGGCGCGTATCTGGGTGATTTCGATTTCCCAGTCTGCCAGTTCAACGGCGTTGGAGATTTTCAGCATGGGCTTCCTCAGCGTCGAAAAAAGCGGGGGTTACGTTCGATAAAGGCATCAATCCAGCGCTCCAGGAACGAGGCCTGGTTCGGATTTTTCAGGTAACGCCAGCCCAGAATGGAAATGATCAGTGCGCCAATGGCATCCACAATCAGGTCCCACATGGTATCGGTCAGCCCGGACGGGTCCCCCAGCATGGGCTTTTGCATGTTCATCCCGAACAATGAATCCATGGTGAATTCGAAGATCTCCCACAGGGCACCCACTCCCAGTGCGAACATGAACGCAAAGAAGGCAACAAATCCCGGTTTCATGTGAACCTGCAGCTTCTCTGTTTCGTTCATGATGTGTACCAGCAGAAAACCGAGAATCCCGAGCAGGAAGCCGGAGGTGGTATGAAGGGCCATGTCCCACCACCAGAAGCGGGTGTAGTAGTCGCGAATCTCGCCCAGAAACAGGGACGCGAACACAAAACCGATGGCGGCCAGCTGCAGTTCCGGTGGAATGTGAATGCGGAACTTTCGCTCAAACAGCACCGGGAAAAATGTGATGGCAATAATCATGCTGGTAAGAAATGCAGTAAACCAGCTCTGGCCGATTACAGCAAACACGGCCTCGGCCAGGAGTATCAGTTGCAGGGCAACGGTGATTCTCTGGTGGGTAATTCGAATGCGCATGCACAAAAAGGTTCCTGATTTCGTTACGCTTACCCTATCACATCACGCAGGTTTCCAAGTGCCCCGTGTCGGTTGCCACGGCCCCGATTGGTGTAGGATAAGGGGCATAACCTGAAGCAAGAGACGTTTTACCATGTTGAAGACATTTCTGATGACATTGCTGGCGGCCAGTGTTGCCTTGTTGGCGGGCTGCTCCGGGCCGGAATCTCCGCAGGAAGTTTCTGAAGTCTTCTGGCAGGCGGTTGTTGAAGGCGATGCCGGTGACGCCAGCGACTACTCCACGCTGGTCGACGAGGCTGCGTTCGACAGTTTTGGCCAGAACTGGCAGAACGTGCAAGTGGCCTGGGGCCGCGTCGTTATTGATGAGCAGGTTGCCCGGGTAACCACCACCCTGAGCGGGCTGGAGGGGCGTGATGAAGCGGTTGAAACGGTCACCTACCTGGTGCGCCAGGGGGATGAATGGCTGGTGGACTACTACCGCACCGGCGACGCCCTGGAAGACGGCCCGGTGTGGGGCAGCCTGGTTGGCGAGCTGGAAAAGCTGGGCGAGGATCTTAAAGCCCGCTGGGCACAGCAATCCGATGAGCTGGCACAGGAACTTCAGCTGATGGGGCAGGAGCTTCAGCAGCAGGCTGCACAGATGAGTAGTGAATTCTCGGGCCTGGCAGAAGAGTATGGTGAGCAGCTGGGGCAACAAATGGAAGCCTGGTCCCAGTCATTGCGAGAGGCCCTGAAAGCCAATCCTTCGGCTTCTTCGAAAGACCGGCGCACGCTGAATGAAGCCGTTATCCAGCTTGAAGCGCAGCAGCAAAAACTGGAAGACGCCGACCTTCAGGCATTGGCCGAAAGCACCGTTGTGGCCGCAAAGACCCAGTTACAGCTGGGTGAATTAGGAGAGGAATTTGCCGCCTACAAAGCCGAGTGGCAGCAGCGCCTGGCCGAAATAGAATCGGAAATAGAACAGTTTATGCAACAGCTGAAGGAAGGTTAGGAACCTTTTTTGCTGGCATCCGTGATTATTCAGTACACCATCCAGTAACACCGGTCATTTTACAGTCACATTGCCCCGGCCCCCGCCGTTAGCGGTTGTAGCCGGGGTATCCTTAGCCTGTTAACAAAGTTATCCACAGATTATGTGCGTAACATTTGTGGCAAGGCCGCTTGATTTTCCCCCGGGTAACCCAGATTCTCACGGAAGAAGCTGACAAGAGGAATGCGTATGTCCGTCGAAACCAAACTTGTGGTGTGTCCCCACTGCCATAAGGCAAACCGGGTGCCTGTTGATAAACTTGCCGCCGGTGGCAACTGCGGTGCCTGTAAGCAGCCGCTTTGGCCTGACCAGGTGCTGGAACTCACCGGGCAGAATTTTGCGGTTCACACTGGCCGCAGTGACTTGCCTGTGCTGGTGGATTTCTGGGCCAGCTGGTGCGGGCCCTGCAAGATGATGGCGCCGCAGTTCGAACAAGCGGCCAGGAGTTGGAAGGGTAAGGTGCGCTTCGCCAAGCTGAATACCGAGCAGCACCCGGAGCCTGCCGGGCAGTATGGCATTCGCAGTATCCCGACCATGATCCTGTTCCAGAATGGCAGGGAAGTTGCCCGTCAGAGCGGTGCCATGAGTGAGGCCCAGATCAGCCAGTGGCTGCAAGGGCAGGCGGGATGAGGTTTCCTGCCGTAACGGTTGTACTGGTGGCTGGTGCGTTGCTGTATGTGCTGTGGGATCAGATGCAGGACGAGCCAGCCCCTGAGAACCCGGCCAGGTACACCAACCTGGCTGCCAGCCCGGCCAAGCGCAGTAACGTGGTGGACTGGGCTGTTACACAGATTCCGGAAGTCTGCGCCCAGGCAACCGGGGGTAGCGGAAAACGGTTTGATGACTGCGTGGAGCGGGCGGAGTCCCGTACCTCCACCTGCCGAAGGGCGATTTACGATAACTTTCCGGACAACGTGACATCAGAAGCAGTTTTCCGGGATGTTTCGATTACCATGATGAATTGCCTGGTGCCGGAGTCGGGCCGGGTTCAGCCCTGATTTTTTCAGTAGACAAGGAATCGTCGTTTGGAATTCATTTTCATTATCCTTGTGGCCGGCGCTGCCCTGCTGGTGCCGGTCGGTTCGCTGCTGGGCTTTCTGGCGTTTCGCCAGCGTGACCGGCACGCCTCCCGTGTTGAAGCGCTGAGCCGTGAAGTCGCAACTCTCCGGCAGGAGCTTGCCGCCCTCAAGAGCGGGAATGCTTTCGGAGAATTTGCGCAATCAACGGCAGACCTGGCACCCGAGCAGGCGCCTGCGGCTGCGCCCGTTTATCCTGCACAAGCAGAATCTCAGGTTGTTCCGGAAGAAAATCCTCCCCAGGCTACTCCTACACCGCCGCCGCAACCCCGGCAACTTTCCCTTGAAACCCGGCTGATCAACGCCCTGAAAGCAAACTGGATGGTTTGGCTGGGTGGCCTGAGTGTAAGCCTGGCCGGAATTTTCATGGTCAGCCATTCCATCAGCGCAGGCCTGATTGGCCCGGTTCAGCAATTTGCGCTGGCTCTGTTGAGTGGGCTGGCGTTGCATGCCGGTGCCGAGTATCTGCGCCGTCGTCACATGGCGGCAGACCAGGTATTCGCGGCCCTGGCGGGCGGCGGCAGTATTACTCTTTATGCAGCCTTGCTGGCGGGTGTTCGCCATTATGAGCTTATCGGCCCCGTAACCGGGTTGATACTGCTGGCAGTCGTATCGCTGGCGACCATGGCCTTGGCTTTGGTTCACGGCCCGTTACTGGCAGTGATGGGGCTGTTTGGCGCCTATGTGGTGCCTTTGCTGGTGGGTGGCGAAGGCGGCAGCGTCCTGTTCGTGCTGAGCTACAGCTTTCTGATTACCCTAAGCTCCATGTTGTTGATGCGGCGTGTTTACCGTGACTGGCTCTGGTATGGCACGCTGCTGGGCGCTCTGGGATGGTGGTTATTGGCGGGTATGGGCTCGGCCGCAATGCTGGCGACTGCGGGCTACCTTTCGGCGTTGTTTGTGCTGTTTTCCATGTGGCTCGGTGACGTCAGTCTTTCCGGAGAGCGTCGTCGTGAAGCATTGATTGCATTGCTGGCAGCCTGGGCTGTGTCCATTTACCAGCAACCGGCTACAGAGGTGCTGTTTCTGGCCTGGTTGTTTATATTGCCGGTGGCAATTCTCTCGCCTTCCGGGCGCGGGGCGTTCTGGTACTTGCCCTGGCTGGCGGTGCTGGCAACCGTTGTGGGTTGGCTCGGGTTTGCGGCTAAGGCTTCGGGAGAGTTTTTGCTGGTTACCCTGGCCGAAGAGCATCACGGAATGTTCCTTACTTACCTGATGCTGGCAGCTGTCGCTACCCTGATGTCCGGGCTCTGGCAGTGGCGACAGCAATTGCAGCTCAGGCGCTGGGCCTCACTGGTGATGCTGGCACCGGTTATCTGGTTGCTGCTGGGTTGGTTGTTGTTGGTGCCGGCAGGCGAAGCGTCTGGCGCCTGGGCCCTGGTTTCCTTGTTCGCTGGTGGTGTTTATGGCGCTCTGGCCTGGCGGCTGGAGCAGCGCAGTGAGTGGCGTGCCGGGTTGGTCTGGGCCCTGCTGGCAGCACACGCCAGTTACTCTCTGGCGGTGGTCATGTGGCTGCAGGAAGCCTCGCTTACCTTGGCGCTGGCAGCGCAGTTTGTCAGCCTGGTGTGGCTGGCCCGCCGGTATCAGGCATCGGAGCTGTACTGGCTGTTAAAACTGGTGCTGGCCGTTGTGGTGGCTCGGCTGACCTTTAATCCCTGGCTGGACAACTATCAGGCGGCCAGCCACTGGACGCTGCTGACCTACGTCGGTGCTGCCGGCTTTGCGGTAGCGGCAACCTGGCTGGCCGGGCGCAGCGGTGCTATTCGCCCGTGGCTGGAGGGTGCGTCGTTGCACCTGGTTGTTTTGTTTATGGGGGTGGCCCTGCGTTTTGCGCTGTACGACGGTGACATCTTTGTTCGGGACTACAGCCTGACCGAGGCAGCTATCAATACGCTGCTCTGGGGCTCTGTGAGTGTGGTCTATGTGATTCGCGCCCGGGCCAGCGAGACCCTGGTCTGGCTGTATCGGCTGTTTGCGTGGATTTTGCTGGCCATGGCCGGGTTAAGTTATCTGGTGGCGGTTGTGGTTCACAATCCGTGGTGGACCAGCGGGGTGATTGGTGAAACGCCCGTCTTCAACCTGCTGTTACTGGCCTATGGCGCACCGGTGCTGCTGGCATTGGTAATCAGCCGTTATAGGGAGCTGGTACCCCGGCACTGGGCGCTTGCGGTGGCCGGTGCGGCGTTCCTGTTATTTACAGCACTGGAAATCCGGCAGATTTGGCAGGGCAGTGCCATGCCCCTCCAGTTCGGTGTGGGCGAGGGCGAGCTCTACACCTATTCGGTGGTGGGCATGTTGTATGCTGTAGCGGCCATTCTATGGTCTGCCCGAAACCATAGCCTGATGTTGCACAAGGTTGGCATGGCGCTGCTGGGCGTGGTAATTGCCAAGATTTTCCTGGTGGATATGTCTGGCTTGCAGGGGCTCTGGCGGGTTGCTGCCTTTATGGGGCTCGGATTGGCCTTGCTGGGCCTGGCGTGGGTTTACCGCAGAAGCCGTAAGCTATAAAGTTAACAAACACTCACTTAAATAAAACGCAGTACATGAGGATATCCAGGTGACAGAACTCGTAACTTACGAACTGAACAATGGCATTGCCACCATCACCCTGAACAACGGCAAGGCCAATGCCCTGAGCCACGAGGTTTTTGAGGGGCTGAATGCCGCCCTCGACCAGGCCGAACAGGACAAAGCCATTGTGATCCTGACCGGTCAGCCCGGTATGTTCTCCGGCGGTTATGACCTGAAACAAATGCAGCAGGGCCCGAAAGAGGCCATGGCCCTGGTGAAAGTGGGTTCAACCCTGACTCGCCGCTTGTCTGCCTTCCCGCGGCCGGTGATTGCGGCCTGTAGCGGCCACGCGATTGCCAAGGGTGCGTTTATCCTCCTGTCTGTGGATTACCGGATTGGGGTGGAAGGCAGCTTCAAGCTGGGCCTGAATGAAGTGGCCATCGGCATGACCATGCACCACGCCGGCATCGAGATCGCCCGTCATCGCATGCCTGCGCCTTACTTCTACCGTTCTGTGGTCAATGCCGAGATCTTTAACCCGGAAGGCGCCATTGCGGCCGGTTTCCTGGACGAGGCGGTAGCCCCGGAACAGCTGATGGAGCGTGCGCTTGCCGTGGCTACCCAGATGAAACAGCTGAACATGACGGCCCACAAGCAGACCAAGTTGAAAGTGAAAGCCGATTACCTGGCGCTGCTGGATCGCTGCATCGAGCAAGACTTCGCTCACTTTGACCTGATGGGCTGATAGTTAGCTTCCATCCTTGCTGAACTGGCTGACCGGGCGGAACCGGAACAGCCAGGCCAGCAGCAGATCCGGCAGGGTCTGGATTCGAGTGTTGTAGATCATGGCGCTGTCGGTGTAGCTGTTGCGCAGCAGTGCCAGGTAGCTCTCGGTATCCGCCATGATCGCCATAAAGCGCCCAACCACTTCGTGATTTTTCATCTCCGGATAATCTTCAATCCTGGCTTTGAGCACCTGCGTTGCGGCCTGTTCACGGGCAAGCGTTCGCTCCACATTCGCGGCGGACTCCATGCTGGCGGGCGGCTCGGCCCGTAGTGAGGCAATGTGGGTCATCAGTTGTTTTTCATGGGCCATGGCGGCCTTTACCGTATTCTCCAGCATCGGCCACAGGTCATGGCGTTGTTGCAATATGGTGTCGATGTTGGCCCTGGCCCGGTTTACCCGGTTCTTCAGGAACACCATGTCGTTGTAATGCAGCACGCCCAGATAAAGACACAGCACCAGTGGCACCATCAGGGCGGACAGCAGCAGGTTGTCCGGGCTGAACCGGCCATCGGCGGCGAGCAGTGAGGTGGCGGTGAACAGGAACAGGCCAAGGCTGGCTGCAATGCTGACAAAACTGCGGGCGCCGCGGTTAAGAACAATGTCATCTTCATCTTTACTACTGATCAGAAGCGGCGTCTCGCTGTCCTGCTGGACACTAAGGCGGTCTGGGCGCTGGTTATCCAGGCCGGCAAAGCCAAGGCAATACACCTTCACATCCGGAGCCAGCAGGCGCACGGTATAGCGGCGATCGCCTCGGTTGTGGGTGTGGGTTTTCGGATAGTCGATGGTGGCGCCCTCCGGGTACACCCGGACGCGGCCGTGGTCATCTTCTAACCAGAAGGGAACCTGTTCCTTGCGGGATTCAATGGTTTTCCATTTTTCGTCTTTGTCGGACCCGGACCTTTCCTCGACTTTGTAGTAAAAGGCGACGCAGTTTTCGTTTTTCAGCGGGTCGGTCAGCAGCGGATACTGTTCGTCGGCCCGGATTTGCCCCTTAAGCTCCGATAACCCAAAGCTCAGACCGGCGGCGCTGCTGGTAGGCACCGCCTCGATCAGTCGCTTGAGTTTCACACCTTTAATGGCCAGGTACATCAGAAACAGCGCAAGCAGCCCCGCGCCGGCGGTCAGCACCATGACCGGTATGGAGTACTCAAGCCGAGCCGGCTGCTTTTTCTCCACAGCGGCAGCGGCGAGCGCTGCGGTTTGATCGTCCAGTTCCGGTGCCGGCAGGCGCTCTTCCACTATCGTGCGGAACATCCAGCGGTCCAGCCAGCCGCTGGTGCTCAGGCGGATCAGTTGTTCCAGGGCGGCAATGTCGGCCTGTACCAGTGGTGAGGCAGAACCCTCCCGAAGCTGCTGGTAGCGGCTCTCATACAAGGTGGCGATGGCAGACCACTCCTGGTTCAGGCGGCTGACGCCTAACCAGGCGAGGCTGCCGGATACCCCAACCGTCACCATCAGAATGTAGACCCAAAGCCGGTGGATTTTCAGGACGGTGAGCGCCAGGGCCAGCCCCAGAGCCAGCAGGCCAGTCGCTATGGATATCCGGACGCCGGCGGAGAACAGCCTTTCGCCACCGTTGGTTTCCAGTTTTCCAGTGGAGATGAGGGCGGGCAGGGAGAAGCCGGACAGCCCGTCAAACCTGACTTCCCGGTGCTCACGGTTGAAATGCCCAACCACATAGGCAGTATCACCGGGGCGCAGGGCCCACTCCGAATAGATCAGGTCACCCTCCTGTTGGTTAAACGTGCGCCGGAGGTTCCAGTCCACATCTGGCTGGTTGGTTTCCGGGTTAACGGTGGCAGCTCCAGTTGCATCTTTGACCTGGAAGCGATCACCCCACTGGCCGGATTCCAGGGTTCGCAGCCGGGTATCGCCGTCGGAGTCCCGATAACGTTCCTGCAGCCGATACCGGTAGAACACGGCGGGCGCGCCGGAATAGGGGGCAGGGCGAGCGCCAAGGGCATCGGTTACCGTGGCTTCCATCAGGTAGGGCCCTTCTGCCAGTGCCGCCAGTGGGGTGGCTGGCAGTCTCTGCATCTGGCGGGTTTCGGTCATTTGTTCCAGTCCCTGATTCATCAGGTGCCAGCTTCCGGCCAGGCAGGCAATGGCGATGAGTGTGGTGATAATGCGCCCGGAAGTACTCGCCAGTGCCATGTGGATAAACGTCCTTTTGTTGTTGGCTGGAAAAAAGTGCAGTATACCTGATCAAATTAACCGCATGGCCCGCAAACTCAGGCGCACAGCAGCCTGGCGCGGGGTGTCCTTACCTTGCTAACAAAGTTATCCACAGTTTTTGTGGGTAAACCAGAAGGAAATAAGCCAGATGACTGACAAACCGGCCAAGCCTTGAAGTGGACCCCAAATTTTGGACAGGTGCCTAAGCTCTGATTCATCATCTCCATAAGGAGGAGAATCATGAGCAAGAAACGCAAGCAATACAGCGCATCATTCAAGTCCAAAGTCGCCCTGGCTGCCCTCAAGGGCGACCAGACCACATCCGAAATTGCTGCCCGTTTCCAGATCCACCCCACCATGGTCAGCACCTGGAAGCGCGAACTGCTGGAGAATGCCCCGGGCCTCTTCGAAGGCAAGAAGAAAGCCGGCAAGCAATCCGATGAGCCCAGCACAGACGAACTTTACCGAGAGATTGGCCGACTGACGGTGGAACGCGATTTTTTGTCGCGCAAGCTCGATCAGTAAGCCGTCAACAGCGGTTGGCGATGATCGAGCGTGGTCATCCCCAAGTCAGTCTTTCGCGCCAGTGTGAGCTGCTCAAGCTGAGCCGCTCATCGGTGTACTACGTCCCTCGTGAGCAGTGTCAGGAGGATCTGGATCTGATGTACCTGATTGATCAACAGCACCTGGAAACGCCGTACTATGGCTCTCGCAAGATGCGGGTCCACTTGCAGCACCAGGGCTATCGGGTCAACCGGAAGCGGGTGCAGCGGCTGATGCGCACCATGGGCATTCAGGCGGTGTATCCGCGCCCCAGAACCAGCATTCCGGGCGATGGGCACAAGGTGTACCCGTATCTGCTCACAGGGCTGAAAATCGACCGCCCCAACCAGGTGTGGGCAACAGATATTTCATATATCCCGCTGGCCCGGGGCTTCATGTATCTGGTTGCCATCATCGACTGGTACAGCCGCAAGGTGTTGTCCTGGCGAGTCTCCAACACCATGGACACAGACTTCTGCGTCGATGCACTGGAGGAGGCTCTACAGCGCCACGGAACACCGGAGGTCTTCAACACCGATCAGGGCGTCCAGTTCACCAGCGAGGCCTTCACAAGCGTTCTCAAAGAGCATGGCATCCGGATCAGCATGGACGGCAAAGGCTGCTACCATGACAACATCTTTGTGGAACGGCTCTGGCGCAGCGTCAAACACGAGTGCGTCTACCTCACTGCCTTCGAGGATGGCCGACACTTGAAGCAGGCGCTCCACCGGTACTTCCGGCATTACAATCAGACCCGGTACCACCAAACCCTTGATTACCAAACACCGGATGAGGTGTACTACCAACAACCCATGACCCTGGCAGCTTGAGCCGGGAATACAGCCGGATCAGAGCTTAACTGCACCTTCAGGCTGTCCAACTGATGGGGTCCACCTCA